>NZ_JAOCAV010000003.1:0-601086 GCF_029839665.1 Stenotrophomonas sp. GD03930
ACCCACCCCGCCTACCCACGGATAGCCAGCTTTTGCAGTTGACGTTGACGTTGATTCGGCGGGTGCAGGGCTGCAAGCCCTGCCGGACACCCCTCAACGCCTGGGGGCGAGCTGCTCGAGCAGTTCCCAGGACTTCAGGCCTCGCGGCCCCAGATGATGGGCCAGCACCCGCCGCATCGGCAGCCGCAGGCTGGCCAGGTCGGCCGCGTCAGGCTCTTCATCGGCCGCGAGTGCCAGCAGCGCCGAGCCCGTGGCTGCCGCCTGGCGCTCGCCACTACGCTCGCTCAGCAGCCGTTGCGGCCCTTCCTGCGGGTCCAACGCATAGCGCGCAGCCGGGTCGACCGGCTGGCCGTCGCTGGCGCTGTCCAGTTCGAAACCCAGGCCCAGCGCGGACAGCAGTTCGCGTTCGAAACGACGCAGGGTCCAGGCCAGGCCGGCACCGACCGCCAGCCGCGCGCGCGCCTCACCGTAGGCGAGGTACAGCTCCGGCAACGGGTCCTGGCGAGGGGCCAGGCGCAGGGTCAGTTCACTCAGGTAGAAACCGGCCAGCATTGCCTGGCCGACCAATCGCGGCGCAGCATCCAGCGCCTCGGCAGCGCGCAGTTGCGCCAGCTCGCCGCGCTGCTGGGCGCTGAAACGGATCCACTGCAACGGCTGCAGGGCGGCGCGCAGCACCTGCCCCTTCGCCGTTGAAACACCACGCGCGAGCAGGCCGATGCGGCCATGCTGCGCGCTCAACACCTCGACCAGCAGGCTGGTCTCGCGATAGGCCCGTGCATGCAGCACGAAGCCGGTGTCGTCCTCGATCATCATCGAAGCGACCGGGTCGGCTTACTCGTAGCCGAAGGCCTTCAGCGCGGCCTCGTCATCGGACCAGCCTTCACGCACGCGCACCCAGGTTTCCAGGAACACCTTGGCCCCGAACAGGCGCTCCATCTGCAGGCGGGACTTGGCACCGATCTCCTTCAGGCGCGCACCACCCTTGCCGATCACGATGGCCTTCTGGCCTTCGCGCTCGACCCAGATCACCGCACCGATGCGCAGCAGGTTGCCGTCTTCGGTGAAGCGCTCGATCTCCACCGTGGTGGCGTACGGCAGTTCTTCGCCGAGCTGGCGCATCAACTGCTCGCGCACCAGTTCGCCGGCCAGGAAACGCTGGCTGCGGTCGGTGATCTCGTCCTCGCCGAACATCGGCGGGGCTTCCGGCAGCAGCTTCAGCACGTCGCGCACCAGCGCTTCCAGGCCATTGCGCTTCTGCGCGGAAATCGGGTGCACGGCGGCAAAATCGCGGCCTTCGGTCACCTGCTGCAGGAACGGCAGCAGCGCGCCCTTTTCCTTCAGGCGATCGATCTTGTTGACCACCAGCACCACCGGGATGCCGGCATCGCGCAGCACGTTGAAGGCCAGGCTGTCTTCTTCGTCCCAGCGGCCGGCTTCGATCACCAGCAGGCCGGCGTCGACGCCTTCCAGCGAGCCACGCGCGGCGCGGTTCATCACCCGGTTCATCGCCCGCTTCTGCACCTTGTGCAGGCCGGGGGTGTCGACCAGCACCAGCTGGCCTTCCGGATACGTGGCGATGCCCAGCAGGCGATGACGCGTGGTCTGCGGGCGGTTGGAGACGATGCTGACCTTGGCGCCGACCAGGGCATTGGTCAGGGTCGACTTGCCCACGTTCGGGCGGCCGATGACGGCCACGCTGCCGCAATGATGGGGAGTTTGTTCGCTCACTTGGAATCCAGTTGTTCTAGGACGGCCGCAGCCGCCTGTTGTTCGGCAAGCCGCCGCGAGGCGCCTTCGCCCTCGGTGCTGGCGGCCGGGTCAGCTACGTTGCAGCGTACCCGGAAGTGTTTGGCGTGATCGTCACCGGATTCTGACACCAGCTCGTACTGCGGCAACGCCTTCTGTCGGGCCTGCAGCCATTCCTGCAGGCGGGTCTTGGGGTCCTTCTCGGGCCGGCCGGAGGCCGGCAGTGCCTCGATCGACGCGCTGAACCAGGGCAGTACCACCGCCCGGCAGGCCTCGAAACCGGCATCCAGGTAGATCGCGGCCACCACGGCTTCCACCGCGTCGGCCAGGATCGAGTCGCGGCGATGACCGCCGGACTTCATTTCGCCAGGGCCCAGCGTCAGCCGCTCGCCCAGTTCCAGGCTGCGCCCGATCACCGCCAGCGCGCCTTCACGCACCAGCTCGGCGCGGGCACGGGTCATCGCGCCTTCGTCGGCCTTCGGCCAGCGCCGGTACAACGCCTCGGCCGCCATCATGTTGACGATGCTGTCGCCGAGGAACTCCAGGCGCTCGTTGTGCGGCGCACCCGCACTGCGATGGGTCAGCGCCTGCTTGAGCAGGGCCGCATCGCGGAAGGGATGACCGATCAGGTCGCTACGTTGGATGAATTTACTGGGCACCGCTTCGTGTCAGGTCCTGGGAAGAATCAAAATTGCCAACCACATCGAGGTTGCCGATCAGCGGACGACGCACTTCGTAGTTGACCTTGAGGGTCCAGCCGTTGTCGCGACGATCGAACTTCACATTGGCCGGCTTCACGTTGTCCGAGTAGTTGATGTACAGGCGCTTGAAGAACAGGTCCTGGATGCGGGCCGGTTCCATGTTGCCCACGCCCGGCTCGTTGGCCAGGCTCTTCATCGCCGAGCGCACCGCGTAGTACTCCTGGTACATCGGGAACAGCTTCATGCCGATGTAGAGGAAGAAGCCAACCACGATCAGGACCGTCAGGAACGAGGTCAGGGTCATGCCGCGCTGCGTGTTCATCGTCTTCATTGCGTTCTCCCCAGATACGCGTTGGATGTGAAAATACTCAGGTGATGCCCGATCAGTTGATGCTCGAGCCGATCCGCGACGGCTCGAAGCCATCCTTGCAGAACCAACCCTGGCAGTTCAGCCAGATCAGGAATGCCTTGCCGCGCAGGTTTTCCTCCGGCAGCAGGCCCCAGAAACGGCCGTCATCGCTGTTGTCACGGTTGTCGCCCATCACCAGGTACTTGCCGGCCGGCACGGTCCACTGGCCCTGGCCACGCGGATAGTCGGTCTCCAGCACGGTGTGGGTGCGGCCCGGCAGGTGCTCGACCAGCAGGTTGGCGCCCTCGCCCTGGCCCTTGTGGCCGGCATAGATGCCCTTGTTGTCGTACTTCAGCGGCTCGCCGTTGAGGATCACGCCGTCGCCCTCGAAGACGATGGTGTCACCCGGCACGCCGATCACGCGCTTGATGAAGTTCTCGCCCTTGGCCGGGTCGTTGTCGCTGTGGCCGGGGAAGTGGAACACCACCACGTCGCCACGCGACGGCTCGCCGAACGGCACGATCTTGGTGTTGCTGATCGGCAGGCGCAGGCCGTAGGAGAACTTGTTGACCAGGATGAAGTCGCCGATCAGCAGGTTCGGCATCATCGAGCTGGACGGGATCTTGTACGGCTCGGCGATGAAGCTGCGCACGATCAGCACGATCGCCAGCACCGGGAAGAACGCACGCGAGTAGTCCACCAGCACCGGCTCGGAATCGAGCAGGCCCGCGCGCTGGGCGCGGCGCTTGGCGAGGTACAGCTTGTCCGCGAGCAGGATCAGGCCCGAGGCCAGGGTCAGCACGACCAGGAGGATCTCAAACAGTTTCATTCAGGGTCCTTTGCAACGTCACCAGACGACCGGCCCGCAGGGGCCGGTGCGGGCTTACTTGTTGTCCATCTGCAGCACGGCCAGGAACGCTTCCTGCGGGATTTCCACGCGGCCGACCTGCTTCATGCGCTTCTTGCCTTCCTTCTGCTTTTCCAGAAGCTTCTTCTTGCGCGAAACGTCGCCACCATAGCACTTGGCCAGCACGTTCTTGCGCATGGCCTTGACCGTGGTACGGGCGATGATCTGCGAGCCGACCGCGGCCTGGATGGCCACGTCGAACATCTGGCGCGGGATCAGGTCCTTCATCTTCTCGCACAGCTCGCGGCCACGGCGATCGGCATGGCTGCGGTGCACGATCAGCGACAATGCATCGACCTTGTCGCCGTTGATCAGCACATCCACACGCACGAACGGGCCGGCGTCGAAACGCACGAAGTGGTAGTCCAGCGAGGCATAGCCACGGCTGACCGACTTCAGCTTGTCGAAGAAGTCCAGCACCACTTCGGCCATCGGCAGCTCGTAGCTGATCTGCACCTGGCTGCCCAGGTAGTTGATGCCGATCTGGCTGCCGCGCTTTTCTTCGCACAGCTTGATGATGTTGCCGATGTACTCCTCGGGGGTGAGCACGTTGGCACGGATGATCGGCTCGCGGATCTCCTCGACCTGGTTCACCGGCGGCAGCTTGGCCGGGTTGTCCATGTTGATGATCGAGCCATCGGTCTTCAGCACCTCATACACCACCGTCGGCGCGGTGCTGATCAGGTCCAGGTTGTATTCGCGCTCCAGGCGCTCCTGCACGATCTCCATGTGCAGCATGCCGAGGAAGCCGCAGCGGAAACCGAAGCCCATCGCCTCGGAGCTTTCCGGCTCGAAACGCAGCGCGGCATCGTTCAGGCGCAGCTTGTCCAGCGCTTCGCGCAGGTCCGGGTAATCCTCGGCGTCCACCGGGAACAGACCGGCGAACACGCGCGGCTGCATTTCCTGGAAGCCCGGCAGCGGCTTCGGTGCCGGGTCGCCGGCCAGGGTCAGGGTGTCGCCGACCGGCGCGCCGTGCACGTCCTTGATGCTGGCGGTGACCCAGCCCACTTCACCGGCACGCAGCGCCGGCAGCACCTTGCGCTTCGGCGTGAACACGCCGACGTTGTCGACCTGGTGGTTGCGGCCGGTGGACATCACCTGCAGCTTGTCACCGGGCTTGATCTCGCCCTGCATCACGCGCACCAGCGAGACCACGCCCAGGTAGTTGTCGAACCACGAGTCGATGATCAGCGCCTGCAGCTTCTCGGTGTCGCGCGGCGCCGGCGGCGGGATGCGGTGCACGATCGCTTCCAGCACGTCCTGCACGTTCAGGCCGGTCTTGGCGCTGACCGGCACGGCGTCAGAGGCGTCGATGCCGATCACGGCCTCGATTTCGGCCTTGGCGCGCTCGATGTCGGCGGTGGGCAGGTCGATCTTGTTGATCACCGGCACCACTTCCAGACCCTGCTCGACCGCGGTGTAGCAGTTGGCCACCGACTGCGCTTCCACGCCCTGGGCGGCATCGACGACCAGCAGCGCGCCCTCGCAGGCGGCCAGCGAGCGGCTGACTTCATAGGAGAAGTCGACGTGGCCCGGGGTATCGATGAAGTTCAGGTGGTAGGTCTGCCCGTCCTTGGCCAGGTACGGCAGCGACACCGACTGCGCCTTGATCGTGATGCCACGCTCGCGCTCGATCGGGTTGGAGTCGAGCACCTGCGCTTCCATCTCACGGGCCTGCAGGCCACCGCAGAGCTGGATGATGCGGTCGGCCAGCGTGGACTTGCCGTGGTCGACATGGGCAATGATGGAGAAGTTGCGGATGTTCCGCATCGAATCAGAAGACATAGGTGGCGGCGGCGCGCGGCGTCGTCAGGGTAACGGTCGATTATCGCATGCCCGGCGCCTCGCCGCGAAAACCGCCTCGTCGGGCCGGCCTGGAACGGCCGAAGCCCCGCCGGGGCGGGGCTTCGGGGCAGATGGCCGCCGCCGCAGCGGCCCGGGCAGGCCTTACTGGCCGGCCTTCACCGCCACGAACGCGCTGTTGCCGTTGCCGGTACGCACCAGCAGCATCACCACATCGTCCTTCTTGTAGTTGGACAGCGCGCGGTTGAGGCCATCCACGCTGCCAACCGGGGTGCGCCCGACCTGCAGGATCACCATGCCCGGAGACAGGCCGGCATCACGCGCCGCCTGGCCCTTGACCCCGGTGATGCGCACGCCCTCGTTGCCGTCCAGGCCGAACTGCTTGCGCTGCGGCGCGGTCAGGTCGCTGACGTCCAGGCCCAGCAGGGCATTGGCCCCGGCCTGCGGCGCCGCATCGGGCTTGGCCGTGGCCGCCGCGCGGGCATTGCCCTGGCCATCTTCACTGAGTGCGGTCAGCGTTGCGCTGAGGTCGCGCGGCTTGCCATCGCGGATCACGCCCAGGGTGACCCGGCTGCCCGGTGCCATCGCACCGATCAGCGGTGGCAGGTCCGACCAGCTGTTGACCGGGCTGCCGTTGACCGAGCGCACCACGTCGCCGATCTGCACGCCGGCCTTTTCGGCTGCACTGCCGGCCACGATCTGGTTGACCAGCGCACCGCGGCTGTCCGGCAGGCCCAGGCCCTGGGCCTTCAGCGAATCGATCGGTTCGACCACCGCACCCAGCTGGCCACGGGTGACCTTGCCACTCTTCTTGATCTGCTCGACCGCGCTCATCGCCAGGTCGATCGGGATCGCGAAGCTGATGCCCATGTAGCCGCCCGAGGCGGAGAAGATCTGCGAGTTGATGCCGACCACTTCACCGCGGGTGTTCAGCAGCGGGCCGCCGGAGTTGCCCTGGTTGATCGCCACGTCGGTCTGGATGAACGGCACGTAGCGCTGGTCGGCGCCACCGGTGCTGCGGCCCAGCGCACTGACGATGCCCGCGGTGACCGAGTGATCGAGACCGAACGGCGAGCCGATCGCGACAACCCACTGGCCCGGCTTCAGGGTGTTGGAATCCCCCACGCGCACGGTCGGCAGGTTCTTGCCGTCGATCTTCAGCAGGGCCACGTCGTACTGCTGGTCGCTGCCCACCACCTTGGCGTTGAACTCGCGGCTGTCACCCAGCTTCACCTTCACCTCGCTGGCATCGGCCACCACGTGGTAGTTGGTCAGCACATAACCGTCGGGCGAGATGATGAAACCCGAGCCCATGCCGCGGCCCTTGATGCTGGGGCCGCCATCCTGGCCACCCGGGCCCTGCCCCGGCATCGGGAAGTCCGGACCGAAGAAGCGGCGGAAGAACTCGGGCATGTCATCGTCGCCGCCCATCGGGCCCCGCGAGGCCTGGCGGTTGTTGCGCACGATGGTGGTGTCGACGTTGACCACGCCCGGCCCGACCTGTTCGACCAGGTGGGTGAAGTCAGGTAGGCCGGTGACCAGCGGCTGCGCGGGCGCCCGCGGCGCCGCAGCCGGCGCGGGCTGGGTCTGCGCCGCAGGCGCCGGCGCCTGGGCGCAGGCCATCAAGGGAAGGGTCAGGGCCAGCAGGCCGATGGCCTGCGTGCGGAGTCGGGGAGTCATCGGACGGCAACCTCCGGATCGGGTGGAAAGAGGAATACGGGCCCCGCCGACGGCGGGGCGTGAAAGCGCCCGGCTCAGTCGCGCGGGCGCGGCGGCACCGGCAGGTCATCCTGCAGGCGCGGCTCGAACGGGTAGAACGCAGCACCACCGGCGTGGACCGGGAAGCTGGCATTGAGCGCGCCACCGGCAGCGGGGGCCAGGCTGGAGCGGGGCCACGGTCGCGCCTGCAGTGCTCCCACCTCGCCAAACGGCAGGTTGCGGCTGGCGTTGGCCGGCACGGTCGGGGTCAGCGGCGCCTGCGCGGCGGCCACCGCACGCTGCGGGCTGTCATCACGCTGCGCGACACGCGCGGCCTGCTGGCTGCGGGTCGCGCTGGCGCGACGGCTGTCCTGGCGGCGGCTGGCGGCGGCCATTGCCACCGCCGGTGCAGCCGCCACAGCCATCGCAGCGGTATCCACCGACGCCTCGGTGACCGCAGCCGGGCCGCTCGGCGCCGGCGCCAGTTCAGCCTGGCTGGCGATCACCTGCGGTGCCAGCGGCTCGCCGGGGGCGGTCTCCTGAAGCTTCTCGCCGCCCATGAACAGGGCCACGGCAGCGACCGAGGCGGCCAGTGCGGCACCACCGCCCCAGGCCCGCCAGCCGCTGCGACGCGCCTGGCGGCGCGGCTCGGCCTGCGGTGCCGGTTCGGCCGCGATGGCAGCCGCCACGGCGGCACTGAAGCCGGCCGGGGCCAGTGCCGGGGCCTGCCCGCGCATCACGTCGCCCAGCAGTTGCCAGCGTTCCTGGCAACCCGCCAGCTCCGGATCATGCTCCATGCGGCGCAACAGGAAGCGCGCTTCATCGGCGCCCAGCTCGCCGTCGACCAGGGCCGACAGCTGTTCGCGGTGGCGCTGGTCCAGGCGCTGCCCGGCAGGGGATTGATGGTTCTGCGATTCGTTGAACGGATTGCTGGTCAGATTGCTGGTCATACGCGGCTCTTCTCACGGGTGGCGCTGCCGATGTCCAACAGCGGCCGGAGTTCGGTGTCGATCGCCTCGCGCGCCCGGAAGATCCGTGAACGCACGGTGCCGATCGGGCACCCCATCTTCTGCGCGATATCCTCGTAGCTCAGGCCTTCCACCTCGCGCAGGGTGATCGCCAACCGGAGTTCCTCCGGCAGCGCGTTGACGGCTTTCATCACCGTCTGTTCCAGCTCCTGGCGCATCAACTCGCGTTCGGGCGTGTCGGTATCGCGCAGGCGCGTACCGCTGTCGAACTGTTCGGCGTCGCCGATGTCGATGTCATCGGTCGGCGGCCGCCGATTGTGTGAAGCCAGGTAGTTTTTGGCGGTATTCACGGCGATTCGATGCAACCAGGTTGAGAACTGGGCATCACCACGGAAACTTCCGATCGCGCGGTACGCACGGATGAAAGTGTCCTGGGCGACGTCCTGACATTCGCTCCAGTCGGCGATGTAGCGACCGACGAGGGCCACGACCCGATGCTGGTACTTGCGTACCAGGACATCGAACGCCGCGCTCTCACCGCGCTGCACACGCCGGACCAGTTCCAGATCCAGCTCCTGTGGTGTATCAACCTCGGCCATGAGGGGCCGCACTCCTGTCAGCCCAACCGACGTCGGGCAATGAGACTGCCAATCCCGGGAAAAGTTCAGTCGCCGATCACCTGGCGCCGCACCAGCTTTTAACCACCGTTCCGTTAGCGTCCCGGTCCACGGCCATGGATCCGGGGTCGCCACTCCCCTGCTATTGGGATTTGACGCGGGGGAAACAACCTCTGGATCATAGCCGCTTCTCCATACACAACCGGATGGAACGTCCATGCTCTCAGGCTTCGATGGTCTCCGCTTCAGCCACTGGCACCCCGAGATCCGCGACGACGGCGTGGTGGTTCTCTCCCTGGATCGTCAGGACAGCAGCGTCAACGCGATGTCGCAGGACGTGCTGCTGGAACTGGGCGACCTGCTTGAGCGCATCGCGCTGGACCCGCCGAAGGGCGTGGTGATCCAGTCGCTGAAGAAGGCCGGCTTCATTGCCGGCGCGGACCTGAAGGAATTCCAGGAATTCGACCGCCGCGGCACCGTCAACGATGCGATCCGCCGCGGCCAGGCCACCTACCAGAAGCTGGCCGAGCTGCCCTGCCCGACCGTGGCGGCCATCCACGGCCACTGCCTCGGCGGCGGTACCGAGCTGGCCCTGGCCTGCCGCTACCGCGTGGCCTCCAATGACAGCAGCACCCGCATCGGCCTGCCGGAAACCCAGCTGGGCATCTTCCCGGGCTGGGGCGGCAGCGCGCGCCTGCCGCAGCTGGTGGGCGCCCCGGCGGCGATGGACATGATGCTGACCGGCCGTACCCTGTCAGCCTCGGCCGCGCGCGGGATCGGCCTGGTCGACAAGGTGGTGGCCCCGGCGGTGGTGCTCGACACCGCCGTCGCGCTGGCCCTGTCCGGCACCACCCGCCCGTTCAAGCAGCGCGCGACGGCGTGGGCAACCAACACCTGGCTGGCGCGCACGCTGCTGGCGCCGCAGATGGTCAAGCAGGTCGCACGCAAGGCCAAGAAGGACCAGTACCCGGCGCCGTACGCGCTGATCAGCACCTGGCAGCGCAGCGGCGGCAAGCCGATCCAGGCGCGCCTGGATGCCGAACGCCGCGCCGTGGTGAAACTGGCCAGCACGCCGACCGCGCGCAACCTGATCCGCATCTTCTTCCTGACCGAGCGCCTGAAGGGCCTGGGCGGTGGTGATTCCGGCATCCGCCATGTGCACGTGGTCGGTGCCGGCGTGATGGGCGGCGACATCGCTGCGTGGGCCGCCTACAAGGGCTTCGAAGTGACCCTGCAGGACCGCGAGCAGCGCTTCATCGACCCGGCCATGGAGCGGGCACAGGCGCTGTTCGCCAAGAAGGTGCGCGACGACAGCAAGCGCCCGGCGGTGGCCGCGCGCCTGCGTGCCGACCTGGAAGGCAACGGCGTGGCCGAGGCCGATCTGGTGATCGAGGCCATCATCGAGAACCCGGAGGCCAAGCGTGCGCTGTACCAGACGCTGGAGCCGAAGATGAAGCACGACGCGCTGCTGACCACCAACACCTCGTCGATTCCGCTGGTGGAACTGCGTGACCACATCCAGCGCCCGGCGCAGTTCGCCGGCCTGCACTACTTCAACCCGGTGGCGCAGATGCCGCTGGTGGAAATCATCCATCACGACGGCATGGCGCCGGAGACCGAACGCCGCCTGGCCGCGTTCTGCAAGGCGCTGGGCAAGTTCCCGGTGCCGGTGGCCGGCAGCCCGGGCTTCCTGGTCAACCGCGTGCTGTTCCCGTACATGCTGGAAGCGGCCACCGCGTATGCCGAAGGCATTCCGGGCCCGGTGATCGACAAGGCCGCGGTGAAGTTCGGCATGCCGATGGGCCCGATCGAACTGATCGACACCGTCGGCCTGGACGTGGCCGCCGGTGTCGGCCGCGAGCTGGCGCCGTTCCTGGGCCTGCAGATTCCGGCGGCGCTGCAGACGGTGGAACCGGACAAGCGCGGCAAGAAGGATGGCCAGGGCATCTACACCTGGGAGAACGGCAAGCCGAAGAAGCCGGACGTAGCCAGCGACTACCAGGCACCTGCCGATCTGGAGGACCGCCTGATCCTGCCGCTGCTGAACGAAGCAGTGGCCTGCCTGCACGAAGGCGTGGTGGCCGACGCGGACCTGCTGGATGCCGGCGTGATCTTCGGCACCGGGTTCGCGCCGTTCCGCGGTGGTCCGATCCAGCACATCCGTGCGGTGGGTGCTGATGCGATCGTCGAGCGGCTGAAGGCGTTGCAGCAGCGCCATGGCGATCGTTTCGCCCCGCGCCCGGGCTGGGACAACCCGGCCCTGCGCGAACCGGTGGTGTGAGTTGATCTGCCGGGCCTGCGGCCCGGCACCCGCTGGATCAAAACCCAACGCCAGAGCCAGAGCCAGAGCCAGAGCCAGAGCCGGAGCCGGAGCAACAGCCGGCTCTGGCTTTTCTGTTAGGTGGGTAGTGCGGTGTGGGCAGGCAGGACACGCCGTAAACCCATCCATGGGGCTCGATGGCGCCATCCATGGCGCCAACGGTCCTGCCTGCCCACACCGCCCTACCCCTGACAGTTTCCCGGTGACGGTTGGTGAACTACGAACCCGGTGGGTGTCGACCTTGGTCGACACCTGAGCGAAGCGACCGGCGTTTGATTCTGATTTTGATTTTCTTTTTTCTTCTCCGTGGCTGGACGCCCACGGACACTGTCAGAGGCCGGGCGGGTGGGTTGCGCAGGACCGTTGGCGCCATGGATGGCGCCATCGAGCCCCCATGGGTGAGGGCGCTTTGCTTGCGAAGCACTGCTTCGCAAGCGCCCGAACGCCCAGCCGCCAGCGGCTGGGCCGGACCCCGGAGGGGGGTTTACGGCGTGTCCTGCGCAACCCACCCGCCCGGCCAAACACGAGATACGCATTGCGCGTCCAGCCACGAGGGGCTGCGCCGTTGGGTGGAACCCCAGTCGAGCAAGCTCGACTCTACGGAACAACCTGTTACCCATACGGGGCATGCCCCCGTCACAGCTGCATGCGATGCTGACCACCTGATCCCTGCCAGCGAGAACGCCCGCATGACCACCATCATCGCCCCGCGCGTGCACGACATCGGCGGACTCGAAGTCCGTCGCGCCGTCCCGACCCTGCAGGCACGCAGCATCGGCTCGTTCGTGTTCGTCGACCAGATGGGCCCGGCACTCATGCATCCCGGTACGGCCATCGACGTGCGCCCGCACCCGCATATCGGCCTGGCCACCGTCACCTATCTGTGGTCCGGCGCCATCGGCCACCGCGACACGCTGGGCTCGGACCAGGTGATCCGCCCGGGCGACGTGAACTGGATGACTGCCGGCCGCGGCATTGCCCATTCCGAACGTACACCGCAGCCCGACCGCGATCACGACAACCCGATCCACGGCATGCAGACCTGGGTCGCATTGCCGAAGTCGCATGAAGAGATTGAGCCGGCGTTCTACCACCATGCCGCTGCCACCCTGCCCGAGCAGCGCCGCAAGGGTGCCTGGCTGCGGGTCATCGCCGGCCGCGCCTACGGCGAGGAATCGCCAGTGAAGGTGTTCGCCGACACGCTCAACGTGGCGATCGACCTCGACCCGGATGCGGAGATCGATATCGACAATGGCCACCGCGAGCGCGCGCTGTACATCCTCGAGGGCGACGCGCAGCTGGATGGCGTGGACGTGCCCGCCCAGCACCTGATCATTCCCGAGGCAGGCGCCGTCGGCCGCCTGCGCGCGAAGACCCCGGTGAAGGCGATGCTGTTCGGCGGCGAACCGCTGGATGGCCCGCGCCACCTGTGGTGGAACTTCGTGTCCAGTTCGAAGGAGCGCATCGAGCAGGCCAAGCACGACTGGGAAGCCGGCCACTTCGGCACCATCCCCGGCGACGACAAGGAGTTCATCCCGCTGCCGCAGTACTGAACATCGCGTGTTGCACACATCCGAAGGTGTATCCCTGCACCCGGCGTTGACGCTACAGTCACCCGCTGATCACTGAAATGTGACATAAATCACACTTTCACCGTCAAAGGAGTGCAACACATGAGCATGGGTAAACGCTTGTCCGCCGAGTTCCTCGGCACGTTCTGGCTGGTTCTGGGTGGCTGCGGCAGCGCGGTGCTGGCCGCCAAGTTCGGCGGTGACGGCAATCCGCTGGGTATCGGATTCCTCGGCGTGGCGCTGGCCTTCGGCCTGACTGTGGTGACCGGCGCCTATGCGTTCGGCCACATCTCCGGCGCGCATTTCAATCCGGCGGTCAGCGTCGGTCTGTGGGCCGGTGGCCGCTTCCCGGCCAAGGACCTGGTGCCCTACATCATCGCCCAGGTCGCCGGCGGCCTGCTGGCGGGCTTCATCCTGCTGCAGATCGCCTCCGGTGCCAGTGGCTTCGCCATTGATGGCAGCCAGGCCGGTGCATTTGCCAGCAACGGCTACGGCGCGCTGTCGCCCGGGGGCTACAGCGTGGCAGCCGCTTTCCTGTGCGAAGTGGTGCTCACTGCGGTGTTCCTGATCGTGATCATGGGGTCCACCCATGGCAAGGCACCGGCCGGCTTCGCGCCGCTGGCGATCGGCCTCTCGCTGACCCTGATCCACCTGATCAGCATCCCGGTCACCAACACCTCGGTGAACCCGGCCCGCTCCACTGCCGTGGCGTTCTTCGCCGGCAGCGGTGCGGTCAGCCAGCTGTGGCTGTTCTGGGTCGCCCCGCTGCTGGGCGGCGCGATCGGCGGCATCATCTACAAGTGGATCGGCAACGACCGCTGAGGCCTGTGCGGACCATTGCGGCCGACCATCGGCCGCAATGGTTACGCTTGTAACCGCAATTTGTGCGATCGCTCACGTTCCGTTAAGGTTGAGTTGACCGTCCGTGCACATGCCGGGCGGGGTGGCATCCGGGGATGGGATGCCAACGCCCCCATCCATCGGGCGGCGCCAAACGACACACCACCTTGGGGGATGCATGAAGTTCGCGCCTGTAGTGTTGTCGAGCCTGCTGTTCGCCGTGGCCCAGGCCGCCGCGCAGGCTCCCACCGAATGTCCTTCGCTGCCCGCCAGCAGCGGCCTGCAATGGCAGCAGCAGGCGCAGGCCGATTTCCTGGTCTGCCGCGCCAGCACCGGCGACGGCCGCGAAGTGCTGAGCCTGATGCTCAGTGCACGTGATCCGTCCATTCCACTGAACCGTTCGCTGCGCCAGGAAAAGGGCAGCTTCGGCGGTGAATCACTCTACTGGTACCAGCCCGACCTCGGCGGCCAGCAGCCGCCCGGCTATGCCGAGCGGCGGATCAGCGTGGTCAAGCTCGACAAAGGGCGTTACGCGCAGATTTCGCTGTATCCGGACAGCCCGCAGGAACTGGGCTCGCTGCAGCAGCTGGCGCAGGGCATGAGCCTGACGCCGTCGGCCGTGGCCGCCGGGCGCTGACCGTGATGGGGATGACTGCCTGGCAGCATCCCCGCAATGCGGCCCGATCACCGGGTAATGCCGGCCGCTGGCCGGCCCCCCGATCCGCCTTCGTCCGAGGCGGCTGCCGGCCAGCGGCCGGCACTACCTCAGAACCTGCCTTCCTGGAAATCGACGAAGGCCTGCATCAGCTCCTGCCGCGTGTTCATCACGAACGGGCCGTGCCGCATCACCGGCTCGCGCAGCGGACGACCGGCCACCAGGATCAACCGCGCGCCATCGCGGCCGGCCGAGATGTGCAGCTGCTCGCCACCGCCCAGCACCGCCAGTTCCTGGCGCGCCACGTCACGCGCGGCGTCCTGCTCGCCCACCGTCATCGCACCTTCGAATACATAGGCAAACGCGTTGTGCCCTTCCGGCAGTGCGTAGGTCCAGGCGCGGTCGGGCGCCAGCGTGATGTCCAGGTAGAGCGGATCGGTGGCCGGCTGCACGATCGGCCCGCGGGTACCGTCGACGCTGCCGGCAATCACCTTCACCTCCACGCCGGCGGCCGGCTGCACCCGCGGAATGCGCTCGGGCGCGAACTCCTGGTACTTCGGGTCGGTCATCTTGTCCTTCGCCGGCAGATTCACCCACAGCTGGAAACCGCGCATCTGCCCGCTTTCCTGTTCAGGCATCTCCGAATGCACCAGGCCGCGCCCCGCCGTCATCCACTGCACGCTGCCCGGGGTCAGCAGGCCTTCGTTGCCGTGGTTGTCGCGGTGCCGCATGCGCCCGTCGAGCATGTAGGTCACCGTCTCGAAACCACGGTGCGGATGCTCCGGGAAACCTGCGATGTAGTCCTCGGCGCGGTCGGTGCCGAATTCATCGAGCAGCAGGAACGGATCCAGGTCGGGCAGCGTCGGGCCGCCGATGACGCGGGTCAGGCGCACGCCGGCACCATCGGAGGTGGGCATGCCACGGATGGTGCGCAGTACGCGGACCGGTTCGGGAAAGCTCATGGCGACTCCTGTTGGATGGATGCCCCTGAAGATGGACGCCACACGGCCGTACGCCAATGGACGGCTCCGCAACCGATTGTTCCATCGCTGATGTTCGCTGCACGTCAGCATTCCCTTCGTACGACCAAAGTACTACCGCAGATTCGTCCTGTGCCAATTGACCGTGTCGAGGGCAAGCAGGACTCTTTGTCTGTCTTTCCGGGAGAGAGCACCTCATGAAAGGGTTTTCCAAACTGGGCTGGGCGGTACTCGCCCTGCTCGGCGCGTTCTGTCTGGGCACCGTGGCGCTGCGTCGCGGCGAACACATCAATGCCCTGTGGATCGTCGTCGCGGCGGTGTCGCTGTACCTCGTCGCCTATCGCTTCTACAGCCTGTTCATCGCCAACAAGGTGATGCAGCTCGATCCAACCCGGGCCACTCCGGCGGTGATCAACAACGATGGCCTGGACTACGTGCCGACCAACAAGCACGTGCTGTTCGGCCACCACTTCGCCGCCATCGCCGGCGCCGGCCCGCTGGTCGGCCCGGTGCTGGCCGCGCAGATGGGCTACCTGCCCGGCCTGCTGTGGCTGGTGGTGGGCGTCGTGCTGGCCGGCGCGGTGCAGGACTTCATGGTCCTGTTCCTGTCCAGCCGCCGCAACGGACGCTCGCTGGGTGACCTGGTGCGCGAGGAGATGGGCCAGGTGCCCGGCACCATCGCCCTGTTCGGTGCCTTCCTGATCATGATCATCATCCTGGCCGTGCTGGCGATGGTGGTGGTCAAGGCACTGGCCGAGAGCCCCTGGGGCATGTTCACGGTGATCGCAACGATGCCCATCGCGATCCTGATGGGCGTGTACATGCGCTACATCCGCCCCGGCAAGATCGGCGAGATCTCGATCGTTGGCCTGATCCTGCTGCTGGCCGCGATCTGGTTCGGCGGCAAGGTCGCGGCCGACCCGACCTGGGGCCCGGCGTTCACCTTCACCGGCACCCAGATCACCTGGATGCTGATCGGCTATGGTTTCGTCGCTTCGGTACTGCCAGTGTGGCTGCTGCTGGCACCGCGTGACTACCTGTCGACCTTCCTCAAGATCGGTACGATCATCGCGCTGGCCATCGGCATTCTGGTGGTGATGCCGGAACTGAAGATGCCGGCGCTGACCCAGTTCGCCGCCAGCGGCGATGGCCCGGTGTGGAAGGGCGGCATGTTCCCGTTCCTGTTCATCACCATCGCCTGCGGTGCGGTCTCCGGCTTCCATGCCCTGATTTCCTCCGGCACCACGCCGAAACTGCTGGCCAATGAAGCGCACATGCGCTACATCGGCTACGGCGGCATGCTGATGGAATCGTTCGTGGCGGTGATGGCGCTGGTGGCGGCTTCGATCATCGATCCGGGCATCTACTTCGCGATGAACAGCCCGGCGGCGGTGATCGGCCCGGATGTGGCGTCGGCCGCGCACTACATCACCAATACCTGGGGCTTCACCATCACCCCGGAACAGCTGACCGCCACGGCAGCAGCGATCGGCGAGCCGACCATCCTGCACCGCGCCGGTGGCGCACCCACGCTGGCGGTGGGCATCGCACAGATCCTGCACCAGGCGATACCAAGCAGCAGCGACGCTATGATGGCGTTCTGGTACCACTTCGCGATCCTGTTCGAAGCGTTGTTCATCCTGACCGCGGTGGACGCCGGCACCCGTGCCGGGCGCTTCATGCTGCAGGACCTGCTGGGCAACTTCGTGCCAGCGTTGAAGAAGACCGAGTCGTGGACCGCCAACATCATCGGCACCGCCGGCTGCGTGGCGCTGTGGGGATATCTGCTGTACACCGGCGTGGTCGATCCGTTCGGGGGCATCCAGACGCTGTGGCCGCTGTTCGGCATTTCCAACCAGATGCTGGCCGGCATCGCGCTGATGCTGGGCACGGTGGTGCTGTTCAAGATGAAGCGTGACCGCTACGCATGGGTCACTGCGGTTCCGGCGGTGTGGCTGCTGATCTGCACCACCTACGCCGGCTTCATCAAGATCTTCGACAGCAATCCGGCGCAGGGCTTCCTGGCACAGGCGCACAAGTTCCAGGCGGCGCTTGCCAGCGACACCATCACCGCGCCGGCCAAGTCGGTGGCGCAGATGAAGCAGATCGTGGTCAACGCCTACGTCAATACCGGGCTGACCGCGCTGTTCCTGCTGGTGGTGGGCGCGGTGCTGGTGTATTCGATCAAGACCATCCTGGCCGCCCGCCGCAACCCGCAGCGCAGCGACCGCGAGACCCCGTACGTGGCGCTGAAGCCGCATGAAATGGTGGATCTGTGATGAGCACGCAACTGGTTCCCGCCGGCCAGTACCAGGCGCACCGCCGCATCTGGCGGCGCCTGGTGCAGACCGCTCGGCTGTGCTGTGGGATTCCTGATTACGACAACTACGTCCGGCACATGCTGGAAAAGCATCCGGACCAGGAGCCGATGGACTACAAGACGTTCTTCCGCGAGCGGCAGGAAGCGCGATATGGCGGCCGCAATGGCGGGCGCTGCTGTTGAAGTTGTGTGTGGGTGGCGGGCTTGCAGCCCGCCGCCCGCCGATTCAACTTCAACTGCAACTGCAAGAGCGTCGGCTCTGGGTTTCTGTTTGGTTGGCGGGGCGGTGTGGGCTTGCAGGACACGCCGTAAACCCTTCCATGGGGGCTCGATGGCGCCATCCATGGCGCCAACGGTCCTGCAAGCCCACACCGCCCCACCTCTGACAGATTGCCGGTGACGGCGAGACACATGCGGGGTCAGATCCGTTTCCCGAAGGAAACGGATCTGACCCCATTTTGTTTATCGATATCTGACAGATGTGCCGACCAACGGTCGGCACCCATCAACAGCCGCGTGAACCTGTCGAAGGCGGGGCACTGTGGGTGTGCGGGGTGTGAGCCGCATGGATGCGGCGACCAAGCCCCCATGGATGGGTTTACGGCGTCCCCGCACACCCACAGTGCCCCGCCAACCCACGGAATGCCGCTTCGGCTTTTGACGTTGCCGTTGATTGAAGCGGGTGCAGGGCTGCAAGCCCTGCCGACCTACTCCACCAGGGTGATGGGGGTGAGCGTGACCTTGGCGTTGTTGGCTGCCCCCAGGCGATCGGTATAGGCCTGCCCGCGCTGCAGCAGGTAGAAGCTGTCCAGGTAATCGATGTCGTTGGAGAACCACGACGACGGCATCGCCTTGAGGATCGCGCCGGCAATATCGGCAATGACCGCATACTCCGGTGCGAACGCACCCAGCGCTGCCTTCACACCGTTGCTCAACGCCACCAGCAGGTCCTGGTAGTTGGTGTCACCGTCATCCTCGAACAACTGCACGTTGGCGGCGTTGAACCGATAGTTGCCCCACAGGACCAGCGCCTGCTGCGGCGTATAGTCGGTCTTGTCATGGTCCAGGTAGGGCATGTCGACCGTGGCCATCTCCGGCTCCGCCTTGCCGATCTGCAGCCCGGACACCACCGCGAACACCTCCGCCGCGCCCAGTGCCCACGGCTCCTGGTCGTCGGCCAGGCGGATGCGGTCCAGCCGGGTGATGTCCAGTGATGCACGCGCACCATCGGCCGACAGCTGGAGGCGCTCGGGCGATTGCAGGCCCCGTGCGCGCAGGCCGGCGTTGACCAGCGCCATGCCCTCCTGCACCGAGCGGCGGGTATCGACATCGACGATCAAGACCGGGAATGCCGGTGCCTGCCGTGCGTCCAGCACATGCGCGCGGCCCCGCGCGTCGTAGGCCGTCAGCGTGGTCCAGTCACGATCATTGCCCCGTGGCAGGCTGGCCACCCACAACTGGCGTGGCGCGATGTCAGCCAGCGACTGGCCCTCCGGCACATAGGCGCGCAGCTGCAGCAGCCCCTCGCCCTGCGCTGGCAAGCCCTTGGCCTGGCGCAGCTGCTGATCGTTGCTGGCCAGCGAGACGCTGGCCTGGGTGCGGACGCCCGGGTCGAAGCGCTCCATCACGGCGTCCAGTGCCACGCCCCGTTCCGGTGAGGCCGCCAGCGTGGTGCGCACGGCCTCGGCGAAGCCGGGTTGGGCAATCAATCCCGCCACCTCACGCGCACTGGCCTCGGTTACGGCCTGTATCTGGGCACCACGCGCGGCAGCATCGCCTTGCGCAGCTGCCCCGGCGCTGGCCAACAGCAGTGCCAGCAGCGTGCCCCCCCCAATCATCCGTCGATGCGTCATTCCAGCCCCCAGGCAACGTCGCTGCGGATGAGCGACAGGTGCTGTCTACGCTACGTCGCGATCACCATACGATCCGGTATGTACCGCACAGTTCCGCCTGCGGCCTGCAAAAAAAGAGCCGAGCATCGGCTCGGCTCTACACGGGATCGCGATGCCAGGCGTGGCCCGGCTCAGCCGGTGGCCATCCACTTCAGGATCAAGCCGGTGACATACGCCAGGCCCGTACCGGTGGCATAGCCCACCGTGCCCAGCAGCACGCCCACCGGAGCCAGCGTGGGGTGGAAAGCCGCCGCCACCACGGGGGCCGATGCCGCCGCACCGATGTTGCCCTGCGAACCGATCGCGAAGAAGAACAACGGCGCGCGCAGCAGCTTGGCAACGATCCAGAGCACCAGCACGTGCGTGGCCATCCAGATCGCACCCAGCAGGAACAGCCACGGACGATCCAGCAGCGACAGCAGGTTCATCTGCATGCCGATGCAGGCGATCAGGAAGTACAGGAACACCGTGCCCAGCCGCGAGGCACCCGCCGCTTCCAGCCGGCGTGCACGGGTGAAGCTCAGGCCCAGGCCCATTGCGGTGGACAGCAGGATCACCCACACGAACTGGCTGTCCAGGCTGAACTGGCTGGCCCAGCTGACGTTGGCCTTGAACCAGCCCGACAGCGGCGCCGCGATCGCATGGGCCAGGCCGACACCGCCCAGCGCCACGCCGACGATCACCATCAGGTCGGTCATGCTGGGAATGCGCGCATTCTGCGCCTCGTAGGCACTGATGCGGGCCTTCATCTCGTCGATGGCGCGGGTATCGGCACCGTTGCGGGTGTCGATCTGCTGCGCACGGTTGGCGAGGAACAGCAGGATCGCCATCCACAGGCTGGCGCAGGCCACGTCGACCACCGCGAACTGCCCGAAGGTGGTGGCATCGGTACCGAACACTTCGCGCATCGCGACCATGTTGGCGCCGCCGCCAATCCAGCTGCCAGCCAGTGCGGCCATGCCGGCCCAGGTGTCGCCGGCCACGGTTTCCGGGTGGATCAGCTTCATCAGCTGGAACGAGACGATGGCGCCGAGCATGATGCCGGCCGTACCGGCACAGAACACCAGCAGCAACTTCGGGCCGAGCTTGATGACGCCCTTCAGGTCGATCGACAGGGTCAGCAGGACCAGCGCCGCAGGCAGCAGCACATCACGTGCGACCGGGTTGTACAGTGAGGTGTTGTGGCCGTCGATGACACCGGCGGTGTTGTAGATGGCGGGGATGAAGTAGCACAGCAGCAGTGCCGGCACCCAGGCGAAGATCTTCTTCAGCAAGGGGGTCGGACCGCTGGCAGCCCAGAAGATCAGGGCGAGGGTGGCGGCAATCAGGCCCAGTCCAACGATGTCGTTGCTGATCAGGGCAGTAGCGGGTTCGGTCGGCATGGGATCCTCTGTCGATCGAAAGAGCGGGAAAAAAAAGCGCCGCATGAAGCGGCGCAGGTTGAGATTAACATTGTCTTCACGCCGGGTCATGCTGCAGTGCCGGCCACGACCCCATCCTCTCCGGGAGCCTCCTCATGCAGCTCGGCGCTTTCTCGGTCAGCCTCTCGGTGAAGGACCTGGCCGCCTCCCGTGCGTTCTATGAAGCGCTGGGCTTCTCGGTCACCGGTGGTGACCCGGCACAGAACTGGCTGGTGTTGCGCAGCAACGGCACGGTGATCGGACTGTTCCAGGGCATGTTCGAGGGCAACCTGCTGACTTTCAATCCCGGCTGGGACCAGCACAAGCAGGAACTGCCCCACTTCCAGGACGTACGTGAACTCCAGGCCGAGCTGGACTCCAAGGGCATCGAGCTGGCAGTACGTACCGACCCCGAGGGCCAGGGTACCGGCTACCTGCAGCTGGCCGATCCTGATGGGAATGTGATCCTGATCGACCAGCACGTGGCGCGCCCGGACGGACGGTGACCACTGCTGGGTAGGCGTCGACCTTGGTCGACGGACAGCATGCCAACCAAGGTTGGCATCTACCACGACACAGGCCGCCCATTGCCTGGGTAGGCGTCGACCTTGGTCGACGGGCAGTATGCCAACCAAGGTTGGCATCTACCGGCGCGGCCCGATCAGGCCGGGCGCGATGCGCTGAAATCCAGGGTGGCGCGCGTACCTCGCGCTTCGCAGGGCTGCAGCCGCAGGGTCCATCCCAGGTGTTCGCACAGGCGCGCGATCAGGTCCAGGCCGATGCCCCCACCGCGGTCCGCGCGGTCGCCCCGGGCCATGCGCGCGTGAATCGCGGCGATCTCCTCCGGGCTCATGCCGTGCCCCGGGTCCTGCAGGGTGAGCACTGCCGACGAACTTAGTTGCAGTTCGATATGGCCACGCCCGCTGTTCTCGATGGCATTGCGCAGCAGGTTGCCGATCGCCGCCTGTACCACCGCCAACGGCGCGACGATGTCCACCGGCGCGGCCTGGATGCCGATGCTGAGGTCCTTGTCGCCAAGCAGGTGGCGATGGTCATCGACAATCTCGGGCAGCAGCTGGTCCAGCGCGATGCGCTCGGCGCGAGCGGCCAACCGCGCCGGATCGCGTGCCAGCACCAGCAGCAGCTCGATCAGCTGCTCAACGCTCTGCGCCGTACGCAGCACGCGCTGCATCTGCTGGCGCGCCCGATCCGGCAGGCCCGGCTGTTCCAGTGCCAGTTCCGCGGCGCCGGTCATCACCGCGATCGGCGTGCGCAGCTCATGGCTGGCGGTACTGATGAACACCCGCTCGCGCTCGACGAACTGCTCGTTGCGGTCCAGGTAGTCATTCAGCGCATCGGCGATGGTATGCAGCTCGGAACTGCCGCGCGGGTCCACGTTGATGCGCTGCCCCTGCACCCCCGGCCGCAGCGCACCGATATGCTGGGCCAGCAGGCTCAGCGGACGCACCATCCGCTCCATGCCAAACGAAGCCATCAGCACGGTGACGAAGATCATGATCACCCCGGCCAGCATCACCCAGCGCGTCGCGAACTGCTCCAGGTCATGGAAGTCGGAGATGTCCAGCGCCAGCGCCACCCGCCCCATCGAGCCGGTGTCGCGCACCATCACGGCGGTCTGCCGCCCCTTGATCGGTACCCCATCGTGCAGCCCCGGGTGCAGCGTGCGAACGCTCTCGGGCATGTTGCCTTCATCGAAACGGAACAGGCTGAGCGTGTCCGAGTCCTGCCAACGGTAATGCGGCTCGTGCTCGGTATGGTCGACGATGCTGTCCAGTTCGGAGTTGAGCAGCGCGCGCCAGGCCGCATGCTCGGCATGCTCGTGAACGTAGTTGCCGACGCTGAACACCGCGATCGACAACAGCGCCAGGTAGCCCAGCAACCACCACACCACGCGCCGGTACAGCGGGCCCGGCTTACGCGCCTTCATCGTCTTCCCTGGCCGGATCGCTGGCCGAAGTCACGGCCAGGCGATAACCGACCCGCGGCAGCGTGTGGATCAGCTTGTCGGCAAACGGGCCATCGACGCTGCGGCGCAGTTCGTAGACATGCGAACGCAACAGGTCTCCATCCGGTGGCTCGTCGCCCCACAGCGCGAACTCCAGCTGCTGGCGGGTGACCGCTCCGGGGCTGGCGCGCATCAGCACTTCCAGCAGCTTGCGGCAGGCCGGGTACAGATGCAGTACCTGGCTGCCGCGCTGCGCCTCCAGGGTGGCCAGGTCCAGCACCAGGTCGCCCACCTGCAGCCGCTTGCGCGGATTGCGGCCCTGCGCACGCAGCAGCAGCGCCTCCAGCCGCACCTCCAGCTCGGGAAGAGCAAACGGCTTGGTCAGGTAGTCGTCGGCACCGGCGCGGAAGCCGGCGATCTTGTCCGGCAGCTCGTCACGTGCGGTCAGCATGATCACCGGCACTTCCGAGGCGTGCTCGGCGCGCAGGCGGCGCAGCACCTCCGGCCCCTCCATGCGCGGCAGCATCCAGTCCAGGATCACCGCATCGTAGGGGTGGCTGCCGGCCAGGTGCAGGCCAGTGATGCCATCCGGGGCCACGTCCAGCACATGCCCGCGCGACTCGAAATAGTCGAACAGGTTGGCCACCAGCTGGCGGTTGTCCTCGATCACCAACAGACGCATGCACGAAACATCCACGGAAGTTCGTAACATGGTAGCGCTGCCCATGTCGGAATGCGGTCGCCTTGGCCACCTCCGACGCTTTTCCCACCCCCGCCGCCTCAGAATGGCTGTTTTGCTCCCGGAGCCCGCCGTGCCCGTAGCCCTGCCCCGTCGTTGGCGCCTGCCCCTGCTGTGGCTGCTGATCATTGCCGCGTTGGCGGCCGGTATCGGCATGCGCCAGCCGCAACCGCCGGACGAGCCCCGCTTCGTGCTGGCTGCCCGCACCATGGTCGAGAGCGGGCAATGGCTGCTGCCCCACCGTGGCGTCGAGCTGTATGCGGAAAAGCCTCCGGTGTTCATGTGGCTGCAGGCGGCGGCCTACGAGGTGGTCGGCAGCTGGCAATGGTCATTCCTGCTGCCCTCGCTGCTGGGCGCCCTGCTCAGCCTGTGGCTGGTCTCGGACCTGGCGCGGCGCCTGTGGTCACCCCGGCATTCGCTCTATGCCGTGGCTGCGCTGTTCTGCACCTTGCAGTTCGGCCTGATGGCCAAGCGCGCGCAGATCGACATGGTGCTGGTGGGCATGACCACGGTGGCCCTGTGGGGCCTGATGCGCCACCTGTGCGAGCGACGCAACCTGCCCGCCCTGTGGCTGGCCGGTTTCGCCGCCGGTGTCGGCACGGTGACCAAGGGCGTGGGTTTCCTGCCGCTGCTGATGGTCCTGCCCTGGTTCGGCTGGTGGCTGTACCAGCGTCGCCGCGGCCATGTGGTGGACGGCCCGCATCCGGCCAGCCTGCTCTGGCTGATCCCGGCCTTCCTGCTGGGCGTGGGGGTGTGGCTGGCACCGCTGGGCTGGGCCCTGCTGCATGCGCCCAGCGCCGAGCTGCAGGCCTACGCGCATGAGCTGTTGTTCAAGCAGACCGGCACCCGCTACGCCAACGCCTGGCATCACCGCCAGCCGGTCTGGTACTACCTGCAGGTGATCCTCACCCTGTGGCTGCCGGGCAGCCTGCTGCTGCCGCTGCTGTTCAAGCCATGGTGGCGCCGCCTGCGCCGTGGCGACCGCCGGCAGTGGCTGCTGCTGGGCTGGGCGCTGCTGGTGCTGGTGTTCTTCAGTGCCAGCCCGGGCAAGCGCGAGGTCTATCTGCTGCCGATGCTGCCGGCCATGGCGCTGGCCGTCGCACCGCTGCTGCCGGGCCTGCTGCGCCGGCTGTGCGTGCGCCGCTACCTGTTCGGCTACAGCGTGGTGCTGATGCTGGCCACTGGCGTGCTCGGCGTGATGCTGATGACCGAACACCCGTGGGCGGTGGCGCAGCTGGAGCGCCGGGCCATGCCTGACACCCTGCTGCCGGTGCTCGGCGACGGTCTGCTGACCTTCGCCATCGCCCTGGCCACGTTGATCGTATGGCTGCGGGTACGGCGCGCTGCGACACTGGTGCTGCTGACCCACGGCATGCTGTGGATGCTGTACGGACTGGTGCTGATTCCGGCGCTGGATCCCTATGCCTCGGCCTCGGCGCTGATGCGCCGGGTTGGCACACGAATCGGCCCCGATGCCGAACTGGCGCTGGTGGCCTGGCGCGAACAGAACCTGCTGCAGGCCGACCGCCCGGTGCGCGAGTTCGGCTTCAAGCGCCCCTGGCCCGAGCAATGGCACGATGCGGGCCCGTGGCTGGCCGAAGCGCCGGACAAGCGCTGGCTGCTGGTACTGGACGATGCGATGAGCCCCTGCGTGGACCCGGCCAAGGTGATCGACATCGGCGTGGCAAACCGCAATCGCTGGCAGCTGCTTCCGGGTACCGCGTGGGACCCGCAATGCCATGCCGAGCGGGCCGGGTCGACCGCCGAAGAAGACTGAACCTTGGCGCGTGCCGGGCAAACATTAACCCGGCACGAACGAGCGTCCGACCCTTCTCCGACATCCAGGTGACGAGCATGGCCGCGGATTCCCGAACCGCCCTTTCCCAGCATGCCCGTCCGTCCCATTGATTCGGTAGCGCCGCTTGCGACATCGCCGCTGGCGTCAAGATTTGCCGTAACTCACCTCTGGCTGCCTGTCGCCATCGGCCTGCCCGTGTTCGCGCTGCTGATGGGCTTCGGTGGCGACCAGTGGCTCGCCGACCACCTGTTCCGCCTTGAGGGTGGCCACTGGGCGTTACAGGACGCCTGGGTCACCCGCACGCTCGTCCACAAGGTCGGCAAATGGATGAGCACGGCAGCCGCGCTGGTGGCGATCCTGTTGTGCTTCCATCATTGGCGCAAGGGCCGTGACCGGACCCTGCGCTGGGCGCTGCTTTATGTCGTTGTTGCCATGGCGTTGAGCACCGGAGTGATCTCCCTGCTGAAGTCGCTGATACCGATGGAATGCCCATGGGATCTGCTGCGCTATGGCGGCCACCAGCCCTTCATCGGATTGTTCACCCTGCGCCCGGCCGGCATGGCGCCGCAGGCGTGTTTCCCGGCCGGGCACGCCAGCGCGGGCTACGCCTGGCTTTGCCTGTACTTCTTCGCCCTGCTGTGGCGGCCGTCGTGGCGCTGGGCGGGGTTGTGGATCGGCCTGGGCAGCGGCCTGGTGTTCGGCATCAGCCAGCAGCTGCGCGGTGCGCACTTCCTTTCGCATGACGTTGCCACGGCCTTGACGTGCTGGCTGCTTTCGTTGGGCCTGTATGTCCTGATCCGCCGTCAGCTGGACCGTCCCCACCGCCAGGAGGCAAACGCATGAGCGCATCGGTCCAACGCTCTACCCGCCTGCCGGCCCTGGCAAGCGTCCTGCGCTGGCGGCCGCAGCTGTCCACCGAAGCACTGATCGCGCTGACCAGCCTGTTCTTCGCGGTGGCCGGCAACGGCCTGTTCTGGCACAGCGCGATGGCCAGCCATCCGGGCAGCCTGCGCTACGCCCTTTCGCTGCTGCTGTTGCTGCTGGGTACGCACGGCGTACTGCTCAGCATCCTGGTCTGGCGCTGGAACGCCAAGGTGGTGATCAGCCTGCTGCTGCTGGTGACTGCATTCGCCGCGCACTACATGAGCCGTTACCACATCTACCTGGATGCGGACATGCTGCGCAACGTGCTGGCGACCGACCCCAAGGAAAGCCGCGAACTGATGACGGTGTCGCTGGTGTGGCCGGTGCTGCTGTTGGCGGTGCTGCCGATGGTGGTGCTGTGGCGGGTGCAGCTGCGCCGCCGCAGCTGGGGCCGCAGCCTGCTGTGGCGCCTCGGCTTCCTGGTGGTGGCCGCAGTGACCGCGGTCGGCGGCGCGTTGATCTCGTTCCAGGACGTCTCGGCGCTGATGCGCAACCAGCGCGAAGTACGCTATCTCGCCACCCCGGCCAACGTGCTGCTGGGCATGCCGCGTGCACTGCGTGGCGACAATCCGGTGCAGCGCGCGCCGAAGCTGCCGATCGGCACCGACGCCAAGGCCACCCCGCGTGCACCGGCCAGCAAGCCGCGCCTGCTGGTGATCGTGATGGGCGAGACCGTGCGTGCGCAGAACTGGGGGCTCAACGGCGGCCGCAACACCACGCCGGAACTGGCGCAGGCGCCGGTGATCAACTTCCCGGACATGCACTCGTGCGGTACCAGCACCGAAGTCTCGCTGCCGTGCCTGTTCTCGCCATGGGGCCGCCACGACTACGACGAGAAGAAGATCCGCGCGCACCAGTCGCTGCTGCATGTGCTGAACCGTGCCGGTATCGCACCGCTGTGGCGTGACAACCAGTCCGGCTGCAAGGGCGTGTGCGAAGGCCTGGACTTCCAGTCGTTGTCCGACGCGACCACGCCGGGGCTGTGCGCCGATGGCCGCTGCATGGATGAGATCCTGCTGCAGGACCTGGCCACCCAGGTGCGCGCCAAACCCGGTGACCGGGTGGTGGTGCTGCACCAGCTGGGCAACCATGGACCGGCCTACTTCGAGCGCTATCCGCCGGCATTCCGCCGCTTCACCCCGACCTGCGATACCCGTGACATCGGCCGTTGCTCGCGCGAAGAGATCACCAACAGCTACGACAATGCCGTGCTGTACACCGATCACTTCCTGAGCAAGACGATCGGCACGCTGCAGGGCCTGCAGGACTACGACACGGCGATGATCTACCTGTCCGACCACGGCGAGTCGCTGGGCGAGAAGGGCCTGTTCCTGCATGGCGTGCCCTACGCCATCGCCCCGGCCGAGCAGACCCGCGTGCCGATGACGATGTGGTTCTCGCCGGGCTTCGCCAGCAGCCGTGGACTGGACCTGCAGTGCGTGCGCAAGCGTTCGGCGGCGTACGCCGACCACGACAACCTGTTCCCGTCGGTGCTGGGCCTGATGCAGGTGAAGACCTCGCTGTACGAGCGCGACCGCGACGTGTTCGCCAACTGCGAAGGGTGAGGGTTGTTCGGCAGGGCTTGCAGCCCTGCACCTGCAGAGGCAACTGCAACCGCAACGGCCGAAGCAACAGCAACAGCGTGCATTCCGTGGGATGGCGGGGTGGGTCCGGTGGCGGGAGACGCCGTAAATACGTCCATGTAGGCTCGGTCGCCGCATCCATGCGGCTCACGCCCCCGCCACCGGACCCACCCCGCCTTCGACAGTTTTCCGCGATCTGTTGGAACGGCAGTCTGCTCTGGTGGGTGTCGACCTTGGTCGACACGGTAGATCTGATTCAAATTTGATTTTCGATATCTGACAGATGTGTCGACCAAGGTCGACACCCACCAACGGCCGCCGCGATCTGTCAGAGGTGGGGCGGTGTGGGCTTGCAGGACCGTTGGCGCCATGGATGGCGCCATCGAGCCCCCATGGATGGGTTTACGGCGTGTCCTGCAAGCCCACACCGCCCCGCCATCCCACGGATAGCCCGCTTCTGCTGTTGCTTCGGTCTTTGCCGTTGCTTCTGCGGGTGCAGGGCGCCGCCCTGCCGAACCCAACCGACTTCCGCCACTTGCGGTGGCAGCGGCTGCCCACTAGCCTTCGGCCGTCGTTCACCACCCAAGGACCGCCCGTGAAACACCGCCATCTCCTGCTGGCCTCGGCAATCGCCGCCGCCACGCTGGCCCTGGTCGCCTGCAAGAAGGAACCGTCGCCCGGCACCGAGACCGCCGGCCCCAGCGCGCCGGCCGGCGAAACCGCCGACCAGTTCGTGGCCCGCATCAATGCCGAATTCAAGGCCGCCTACCCGGAGATGACCTCGGCGCAGTGGCTGTCCTCCACCTACATCAACAGCGATTCCGAACGCATCGCGGCCAAGGCCAACGAGCGCTCGCTGACCCAGCTCAACAGCTGGATCGAGCAGGCCGCCAAGTTCGACGGCAAGCCGATGAGCGAGGACAGCAAGCGCGCCATCCACCTGCTGAAGCTGATGTCCTCGATGCCGGCGCCGCGCGACCCGGCCAAGCTGGCTGAGCTGACCCAGATCGCCACCCGCATGGAGGGCAGCTACGGGGCCGGCAAGTACTGCACCGATGCCAACGATCCGAACTCCTGCCGCCAGCTGGGCGAACTGGAGCAGGTACTGGCGCGCAGCCGCGACTACGACAAGCAGCTCGATGCCTGGCAGGGCTGGCACAGCACCACGAAGAGCATGCGCGGCGATTACCAGAAGTTTGTCGGCCTGGTGAACGAAGGTGCCAAGGGCATGGGCTTCACTGATGCCGGCCAGATGTGGCGCAGCGGCTACGACATGCCGCCGGAGCAGATCGGCCCGGAGACCGACCGCCTGTGGGAACAGGTCAAGCCGATGTACGAGCAGCTGCACTGCTACGCACGCGGCAAGCTGGACAAGACCTATGGCAAGGACAAGGCGGAAGTGGGCAATGGCCTGATTGCCGCGCACCTGCTGGGCAACATGTGGCAGCAGGACTGGTCGAACCTGTGGGACCAGCTGGAACCCTACCCGGGTGCCGGCAGCCTGGACATCACCGCAGCGCTTGAAAAGCAGTACCAGAGCAACCTGAGCGCAGCACTGGCCAAGGCTGGCAAGGACGCCAACGTGGCCGCCCAGTACAAGGCGCAGCGCGAGGCCGAACTGCGTACCGCCAGGCAGATGACCGAGCGCGCGCAGGACTTCTACGTGTCGCTGGGCATGCCCTCGCTGCCGCAGTCGTACTGGGAAAAGACCCAGTTCATCAAGCCCGATGACCGCGACGTGGTCTGCCACGCCAGCGCCTGGGACATGAACATGGAAGGCGATGTGCGCACCAAGATGTGCATCAAGCCGAACGAAGAGAACTTCACCACCATCTACCACGAGCTGGGCCACATCTATTACGACCTGGCCTACAACCCGCTGCCGCCGCTGTTCCAGGGCGGTGCCAACGATGGCTTCCATGAAGCGATCGGCGACACCATCGTGCTGGCGATGACCCCCAAGTACCTCAGCTCGATCGGCCTGGTCGATGCGCCGACCGAGAGTCGTGAGGCAGTCATCAACAACCAGATGCGCATGGCGCTGTCGGGCGTGTCGTTCCTGCCGTTCGGGCTGATGATCGACCGCTGGCGCTGGGGCGTGTTCGACGGTTCGATCACCGCCGACAACTACAACAAGGCGTGGTGGGACCTGAAGGCCAAGTACCAGGGCGTGGCCCCGGCCAGCACTCGTGGCGAAGAGTTCTTCGACCCGGGCGCGAAGTACCACGTGCCGGGCAACACCCCGTACACCCGCTACTTCCTGGCGCGCATCCTGCAGTTCCAGTTCTACAAGGGCTTGTGCGATGCGGCCGGCTACAAGGGCCCGCTGCATGAGTGCACCTTCTACGGCAACAAGGAAGCCGGCCAGAAGTACTGGGCGATGCTGAGCAAGGGTGCCAGCCAGCCGTGGCAGGCCACGCTGAAGGAACTGACCGGCACCGACAAGCTCGATGCCGGCCCGATGATCGAGTACTTCACTCCGGTCAACGAGTGGCTGAAGCAGCAGAACGAAGGCCAGATGTGCGGCTGGCAGGCCAACGCGGCCCCGGCGGCGAAATGAAAGAGGGGCGGATCCGCAAGGATCCGCCCCTTTCTGGTAGTGCCGGCCGCTGGCCGGCAACTACGCGATGAAGACACAACGGGCAGCCGGCCAGCGGCCGGCGCTACCGAAATGCCTGTCAGCTGTTCTTCTTCGCCGCCATCGCCGCGGCCAGCTCGGCCTTGAATTCCTCGAAGGTCTGGCCCTTCTCCTTCGCTTCGGCCTGCGCGGCATCGCGCAGCGCATCGGAGTACATCAGGCGCACCGGCGTGCCGTTGCGCTCGTGCAGTTCACCGGCCTGCATGATCAGCGCCAGCACCTGCGCAGCGCTCTCGCTGTGGCCAGCGATGCGGCCGTCCATGCCCAGCACCCATTCGCCGTCACGGCGCACGACCCCGGCCAGCAAGGTGCGCTGTGCATCGCGCAGTTCCGCATGCGGCTCCACCGGCGAGGCCTGGGCTGCAGCCTTGTTGGCGGCCTGCTTTTCCTGGCGACGGCGCTGGTCGCGGCGGGTCTTGGAGCTGGTGGACATGGTGCGGTACCGCTGCGAAGGGGGGCGCAAGGATAGCGCACCCCGCCCGCCGCGCCGTTTCACACCCCCTCAGTCCAGCACTTTGCCGTGCCGCCAGTAGCCCATGAAGGTGATCGCGCGGCGGTCCAGCCCACAGTCGCGGACCAGATGCCGGCGGATCGCCATCACGGCCCCGGCCTCGCCCGCCACCCATGCGTACAGCGGCCCGGCCACGCTGGCATCGGCCTGCTCCCAAAGGATCTGCGCATCGACGTCGATCTCCTCCAGCTCATCGCCGGCGGCCACGCTCGAGGCCGCTGCCAGGCGTTCCTGCACCGCCTGCAGCAGAGGCTGGCCGTAGGCCGCCTGCCCGCGCGGCAGCCAGACCAGTTCGGCGCTGGCCGGCGCGGTCAACGGCACCGCATCACCGGCCTGGGCCACTTCCAGCAGGGCCAGCGTGCGTGGCGGGTCCGCCAGCGCGGCCAGTTCCTCAAGAATGCCGGCCACGGCCGGCAACGCGGTCTCGTCGGCCACCAGCAGCACCTGACCCACACCGGCCGGCGGCTTCCATTCCCAGCCTTCGCTGCTGTCGGCGCAGTCGGCATCCGGAGCAAGCAGCACCACACGGTCTCCCGGGCGTGCATGCATGGCCCAGCGCGAGGCGGGCCCGGTCACGCCGTGGATGACGAAATCGACGTCGACCTCGCCCTGCTCAGCGCGCAGCTGGCGGATGGTGTAGGTGCGCATCGGAGGGCGCTGGTCGTCAGGCAGGGCCCGGTAGCGCGGGTACCAGTCCTCGCCGCTGGGGACCTGCGGCAGGTCCTGGCCGGGCAAGGGGAAGAACACCTTGATCCGCTGGTCCGGGCCTTCGGTCTTCATCCGTGCCACGTCGGCACCGGTGAACACCATGCGGTCCAGCGAAGGGGAAAGCACGCGGCGCTCTTTCAGCGCCACCTCGAACAGGCGGTAGGTCTGCTGCGCAGCCATGGGGGAACCTCATGCAACGACATTGGATCGGCTGGCTGTCGTGCACCCCTGCACCGGCTGGCTGGAGTCCCCAGCCTAATCCGGTGGTGTTCGGTCGCAAGGGTTGCAGGCATCGCGCCCCGCCCTACCCCTGCGCGCTGCTCAATGGCCCGTGCAGGCTGCCTGCGCCACGCGTTCACGCTGGTGTTCCCAGTACCAGAACACGAATCCGACGGCGAAAAAGGCGGCCTGGCCCAGTGCCAGGTGCAACGGGCTGGCACTGAGCAGCGGCGATACCACGCCCGCCACCACGGTGCTGATCATCAGCTGCGCAAAGGCCTGCAGCGAAGACGCCAGGCCTCGCTGATGCGGGTACATGTCCAGCACCGCCAACGCCAGGATCGGGAAGATCAGCGCCATGCCCATGCCGCCCAGGAAAATCGGCATCACCGCCCACGGCAGCAAGAACTGCGGCGCCAGTGCAACGTAGCCGACGTTCAGCAGTACCGACAATGCGCAAAGCGCGAAACCGATGGCGACCTGGCGGGTGGGCGTGGTGTGCCCGGCCATGCGCCCGGACAGGAACGAGCCGGTGGTCATGCCGCCGATGGTCGGAATGAACAGCCAAGCGAATCCCCCCTCGCCCAGATGCAGATGCTGCATCACGAACACCGGCGCCGAGGAGATGTACAGGAAGATGCCGCCGAAGCCGATGCTGCCGGCCAGCGCCAGGCGCAGGAAACGCGGATTGAAGCCGATGCGCACGTAGTCGCGCATCAGCACCCTCGGCGACAGCGGCACCCGCGCCTCGACCGGATGCGTTTCCGGCAGGAAGCGTGCGGTGGCCGCCAGCAGCACCAGTGCGAACACCACCAGGAACCAGAAGATCAGCGGCCAACCCGCACCACTGAGCAGGATCCAGCCGCCGATGATCGGCGCGATCGCCGGGGCGATGCCGAACAGCATCGACACCTGGCTCATCAGCCGCTGCGCGTCATGGCCGTGGTAAAGGTCGCGGATCACCGCGCGGCCGACGATCATGCCGACACCCGCCGACAGGCCCTGCAGCGCGCGGAACGCCAGCAGCGTGGTCAGGTCGGTGGACAGCGCGCAGCCGACCGAGGCGCCGACAAACACCACCAGGCCGCCGAGGATCACCCGCTTGCGGCCCCAGGCATCGGACAGCGGGCCGTGCGCCAGGCTCATCAGGCCGTAGAACAGCAGGTACACGCTGATGGTCTGCTGCACCGCCACCTCGTCCACCGCCAGGCGCTGGGCCAGCTGCGGGAAGGCCGGGAAGATGGTGTCGATCGAGAACGGACCGAACATGGCCAGGCCGGCGAGCAGCAGGGCCATGCGGCGGGTGGAAGGAGCAACAGCGGCGGTCATGGGGAGGGCGTCCGGCAGGGCCATGCGCGGCACGCACGGCGGGCGCCGGTCCCCCTGCAGCAGGGACGGCGCCAGATGAATTCGGGTATCCGCCCATCATAGGTGGGGATTGCGCCCGATGCCATGCAGCAGTGCACAAAACGCACGGACGGGCCATCGGCCATTCAGGCGCGGCTGCATCCGCCGGGGGCGGCCCACGGGCCCGCGACGGGCTATAATCGGCAGGCAACACGGTGGGAGAAGCGGAACACCGCTGCCGAAGGCGCAACGCCCGTAATCGCTCAGGCCCGATACCACCCGTAACACAACTCTGGAGAGACCGGTTCGATCCGGCGCCGAAGGGGCACGAAGCTGCGGCCAGCCGCACTTCCAAACTCTCAGGCAAAAGGACAGAGGGGCGCCCCGCAGACCGCCGACCGGCGGCTTGTGCCCGTGCGTGTGCCCTTTCCTGACGGATCCTTCGCCATGTCCCAGAACACCCCTTCCCTGCGTGAGCTCGAGCACCATTCCGCGTTCGTCGAGCGCCACATCGGCCCCAACGATGCCGAGATCGCGCAGATGCTCGACGTCGTCGGCCACGCGTCGCTGGATGCGATGACCGATGCCATCGTGCCGGCCAAGATCAAGTCGCCCGCACCGCTGGCACTGCCCGAATCGATGACCGAAGTGCAGGCACTGGCGAAGATCCGTGCGATCGCCGACAAGAACACCGTGCTGCGCAGCTTCATTGGCCAGGGCTACTACGGTACCCACACGCCGAACGTGATCCTGCGCAACATCCTGGAAAACCCGGCCTGGTACACCGCCTACACCCCGTACCAGGCGGAAATCTCGCAGGGCCGCATGGAAGCGCTGATCAACTTCCAGACCCTGTGCGCCGACCTCACTGGCATGGAAATCGCCAACGCCTCGCTGCTGGACGAAGCCACCGCCGCCGCTGAAGCGATGACCCTGGCCAAGCGTTCGGCCAAGTCGAAGTCGGACACCTTCTTCGTGCACGACGCCGTGCACCCGCAGACGCTGGAACTGCTGCGTACCCGCGCCGAGCCCATGGGCATCGTGCTGCGCGTCGGTACCCCGGCCGAAGCGCTGGAAGCGGAAGCCTTCGGCCTGCTGCTGCAGTACCCGGACACCTTCGGCCAGGTCGGCGACTACAAGGCGCTGGTCGAGGCCGTGCACGCGCGCGGCGGCCTGGTGGCCGTGGCCACCGACCTGCTGGCACTGACCCTGCTGGCTGCCCCCGGCGAATGGGGCGCGGACATCGTGGTCGGCAACAGCCAGCGTTTCGGCGTGCCGTTCGGCTTCGGCGGCCCGCACGCCGCGTTCATGGCCTGCCGTGATGCCTACAAGCGTTCGATGCCGGGCCGCCTGATCGGCGTCTCGGTGGATGCGCAGGGCAACCCGGCCTATCGCCTGACCCTGCAGACCCGCGAGCAGCACATCCGCCGCGAGAAGGCCACCTCCAACATCTGCACCGCGCAGGTGCTGCTGGCGGTGATGGCGTCGATGTACGCCGTCTACCACGGCCCGGACGGCCTGACCCGCATCGCCCGCCGCACCCACCGCCTGGCCTCGATCCTGGCCGCGGCGCTGCGCACGGCCGGCGTGCAGGTCGGTGGCGACTTCTTCGACACCCTGCATGTCACCGGCGTGCACGCCGATGAGATCCACGCCAAGGCCCGCGCCGCCGGTTACAACCTGCGCGCGATCGACAGCGACTCGGTCGGCATCAGCCTGGACGAAACCGCCACCCGCGCCGACGTGGTCGCGCTGGCTGCCGTGTTCGGTGCGCAGGCCGACGTCGACGCACTCGATGCCAGCACCGCCGACGCGCTCCCGGCCGGCCTGCTGCGCCAGTCCGCGTTCCTGACCCACCCGGTGTTCAACACCCATCACAGCGAGCACGAACTGCTGCGCTACCTGCGTTCGCTGGCCGACAAGGACCTGGCGATGGATCGCACGATGATCCCGCTGGGCTCGTGCACGATGAAGCTCAACGCCACCGCCGAGATGATTCCGGTGACCTGGCCGGAGTTCTCGCAGATCCATCCGCTGGTGCCGGCCGACCAGGCGCTGGGCTACAAGGAACTGATCGACACGCTGGAAGCGATGCTGGTGGAGTGCACCGGTTACGACGCGGTCAGCCTGCAGCCGAACTCCGGCGCGCAGGGCGAATACGCCGGCCTGCTGGCGATCCGCGCCTACCACCGCTCGCGGGGCGAAGGTCATCGCGATATCTGCCTGATTCCGGACTCGGCGCATGGCACCAACCCTGCCTCGGCGCAGATGTGCGGCATGAAGGTGGTGGTGACCAAGACCGACGCCAACGGCAACGTCGATGTCGAAGACATCCGCCTCAACGCCGAGAAGTACAGCGACCGCCTGGCCGCGATCATGATGACCTACCCGTCCACGCACGGCGTGTTCGAGGAAGAGGTGGTGGAGATCTGCGAGATCATCCACAAGCACGGCGGCCAGGTGTACACCGACGGTGCCAACATGAACGCGCTGGTCGGCGTGGCCAAGCCGGGCAAGTGGGGTTCGGACGTTTCGCACCTGAACCTGCACAAGACCTTCTGCATCCCGCACGGCGGTGGCGGCCCGGGCGTCGGCCCGTGCGCGGTCAAGGAGCACCTGGCCCCGTTCCTGCCGGGCAAGCTGGGTGACCACGGCCCGGTCGGCATGGTCAGCGCGGCCAGCTTCGGCAGCGCCTCGATCCTGCCGATCAGCTGGATGTACATCGCCATGATGGGCAGCGAAGGCCTGCGCAAGGCCACCCAGGTCGCGCAGCTCAACGCCAACTACATCGCCAAGCGCCTGGCCCCGCACTTCAAGACCCTATACACCGGCCGCAACGGCCTGGTGGCGCACGAGTGCATCCTCGACGTGCGTCCGCTGGAAAAGACCAGCGGCATCGGTGCCGAGGACGTGGCCAAGCGCCTGATCGACTTCGGCTTCCACGCCCCCACCCTGAGCTTCCCGGTGGCCGGCACGCTGATGGTCGAACCGACCGAGAGCGAATCGCTGCACGAACTGGATCGCTTCATCAACGCGATGATCCAGATCCGCGAGGAAATCAGCGCGATCGAAGACGGCCGCCTGGACCGCGAGGACAACCCGCTGAAGAACGCACCGCACACTGCCACCGCAGTGACCGCAAGCGAGTGGACCCACGCCTACCCGCGCGAACTGGCCGCCTTCCCGCTGGCCAGCCTGAAGCAGAGCAAGTACTGGCCGCCGGTAGCGCGCGTCGACAACGTGTACGGCGACAAGAACGTGATGTGTGCCTGCATCCCGGTCGATGCCTACAAGGACGATGAAGTCGAGGCGTAAGCCTTCGATCCATCGGAAATGAAAACGGCCCGCGCAAGCGGGCCGTTTTTTCAAGGGTCTGTGGAGCAAGGTCCACACCCACAAAAATCCGATCACGGGTCCGGCATCTGCCCCAGGCTCAACTGCCAGGACACGCCGAAGCGGTCCTGCACCCATCCGTAGCGGTTGTTGAAATCGTAGTCGCCCACCGGCATCAGCCAATGACCGCCCTCGCCCAGCACCCGCGCCGCGCGCTCGAACTGCTCGGCGCCGGCACACTCGACGAACAGCGAAATCGAGGGCGAGAAGGTGAAGTCGTGTACGTCCAGGCTGTCAAAACACAGGTAGTGGGTGCCGCCGAGCAGGAAGATGGCCTGGCGGACCTGGCCGGGCACGCCGGCACCGGCCCCCTCCGGGTGGCGCTGCAGGGCCAGCAACCGGAAATCGGCAAAGGCTTCGGCATACAGGGCCAGGGCGGCTTCGGCCTGGCCGGTGAACATCAGGAACGGACGGCTGCGCAGCATGCGGAACTCCTGTTCGACGGGCCGGTGACGGCCCACACAATCAGCATCGCACGCCCGATGTGCAGCCCCCGTGGTAGTGCCGGCCGCTGGCCGGCAGCTTCCATCACGCCTCGCGCATCCGCCGCGCGATGGCACTGCCAGCGGCGATGGTGGCGGTCAGTGCCACCATCGACAGGAACTGCAGGCGGGTGTGCGACTCACTCAGCAGCAGGCCGAAGATCAGCGCCAGGATCGCCAGCGCGCAGCAGGTCAGCCACGGGAAACCGGCCATGCGGAACGGCAGGCGCGTGCCCAAGCGGTCCGCGCGGCGGCGCAGCACCAGCTGCGAGACCAGCGACAGCGTCCACACCAGCAGGCAGGTGGAACCGACGATGTTCAGCAGCACCGGCAGTACCCGGTCCGGGAACAGCAGTTCCATCACCGTGGCGGCGAAACCGAACAGCACGCTGGCCAGCACGGCGACCACCGGTACCTGGCGCGGATCGGTCCAGCCAAGCACGGCCGGGGCTTCGCGGCGCTGCGCCAGCGAATACATCATGCGCGAGGCACCGTAGAGGTTGGCATTGAGCGCCGACAGCAGCGCGATCACCGCGATCAGGGTGATGGCGGTGCCCGCCCCCGGAATACGGGCGATATCCAGCACCGCGGCGAACGGCGACTTCAGCGCCTCGCTGGTCCACGGCACCACGGCGATGATCACGCTCAGCGAGCCGATGTAGAACACCAGGATGCGCCAGGCCACGGTGCGGATGGCACGGGCGATGCTGCGCTCGGGGTCTTCGGTTTCAGCGGCGGCGACGGCCACGATCTCGGTGCCGCCGAAGGCGAACACCACCACCAGCAGCGCTGCACCGATACCAGCCAGGCCCTTCGGTGCGAAGCCGCCATGCTCGGTGAAGTTGCTCAGGCCCGGTGAGGTCACCTGGGGCAGCCAGCCCATCAGCAGCGCCACGCCGATGGCAATGAACGCCAGGATCGCCACCACCTTGAGGATGGCGAACCAGAACTCGAATTCGCCGAAGTTCTTCACCCCGAGCAGGTTGATCGCGGTGAAGAACAGCATGAACGCCAGCGCCGCCATCGGTACCGGTATCGATGGCCAGACCGTGGCCAGCAGGCCAGCCGCACCTACCGCCTCGGCGGCGATCACGATCACCAGCTGCACCCACCACAGCCAGCCGACGGTGGCGCCGGCCGTGGCGCCCATGGCGTCGGCGGCGTACACCGAGAACGCACCGCTGGTCGGCTTGGCCGCCGCCATCTCGCCCAGCGCGTTCATTACGATGATCACCAGCGCACCGGCGACCAGATAGGACACCAGCACCGCCGGACCGGCCGCCTGCACACCCACGCCCGAGCCGAGGAACAATCCGGCACCGATGGCGCTGCCCAGGCCCATCATGATCAGCTGGCGGGGCTTGAGCGAATGTCCGAGGCGGGACGGCGAAGCGGTCGGAATCGAATTGGGCATCGGCGGGGCTGGCGGCGGGCTACAGGGGCGACACCTTACCCTGTCCCATGCCCACGGGGATAGGCACAGCGCAGCAGGCGTCTCAGGCCAGCGCCGGCTCGCCGACGTTCCCACCGATTCGGGCCCGGTAGGCACGCGGCGAGAAACCGGTTTCAGCCTTGAATTTGCGGGTGAACGCACTCTGGTCGCTGAAACCGCAGGCCTGGCCGATGCAGGCGATGCTGTCGTCGCCATGCAGCAGGTGCATGGCCATCTGGATCCGCAGCCGGGTCAGCACCTGCTGCGGGGTCATCTGGAACACCTTGCGGAAGCTGCGCTCCAGCTTGGACAGCGAGAAGCCGGTGATATCCAGCAGGGTCTGCATGCGCACGTTCTCGGCGTAATGCGCATTGAGGTGGGCCAGGGCCAGCCGCAGCTGCTCGTACTGGGTGCCGAGGCTGTCCTTCTGGCCGAGGTCGCGGGAAATGCCGATCAGGCCCTCGATGGCCCCATCGACCAGCAGCGGGCGCTTGCAGGTCAGGCACCAGCCCGGTTCGCGGTTGGCGAACAGGTGCAGCTCCATCAGGTTCTCGATCACCTCGCCGGACAGCACGCGGGCGTCCTGGTCGACATAGTCCGCGCTGAGCCCGGTCGGGTAGATCTCGGCCGCGGTACGCCCGATCACATCCTTGCGCGCGCGCAGTCCCAGCCGCCGCAGCATGGTCTGGTTGACGTGGGTGTAACGCCCCTGGCGGTCCTTGATGAAGAACAGCACGTCCGGAATGGCGTCGAACAGGGCTTCGATGTCGGCGGGCTCGACTCGCATGCGGCAAGCATAGCCGAGGCGGCCTTGCCGGTGCGATCACCCTTGCGGGACTTGCGCTTAACGCCGCCAGGGCCACCGTGGGGGCCAGCCCCCACCGGAGAACCCGCCATGCCCCGTGGTGACAAGTCCGCCTATACCGAGAAGCAGAAGCGCCAGGCCGAGCACATCGAAGAGAGCGAACGCCAGCGCGGTGCCAGCGAAGGCACGGCCGAGCGCATCGCCTGGGCCACGGTGAACAAGCAGGATGGGGGTGGCAAGCGCAGCGGCAGCGCGCGCAAGAGTGCCGGGAAGACTGCCAGCAAGGCACCGGCAAAGAAATCGGCCACGACGTCGGCAGCCAGGAAGACGGCTGCACGCAAGACCGCGGCTAAGAAAGCGCCTGCGAAGAAGACCGCCGCCAGGAAGACGACTGCCGGCAAGGCCACAACGAAGAAGACCGCCGCAAAGAAGGCACCCGCTCGCAAGACGCCGGCCACGAAGGCGAGCACCGCCGCGTCACGCAGTGCCGCCGCGAAGAAGGCAGCCAAGACCCGTGCCGCGAAGAAGAGTGTGCGCAAAGCGGCGGCGAAGAAGGCGGCGCGCACCCGCGCCAGTGGCTGATCGCGAGCCATCCACCGGAACGCGGCCGCAGTGCCCTGCGGCCGCACATTTCCAACGTAAGTGACGTGCTCAGGCCGCGCGACGTGGCACGGCGGAAGCTGCTGCGCCTTCCACCTTGAACACCGACACCGACGTAGTCAGCGCATGCGCCTGTTCTTCCAGCGCGCGGCTGGCGGCGGTGGCTTCTTCCACCAGCGCAGCGTTCTGCTGGGTGACCTGATCCATCTGCACCACCACCTGGTTGACCTGCTCGATGCCGGCCGCCTGTTCCTTGCTGGCCGCGGCAATGTCGCTCATCAGCTGGGTCGTGCGCGAACTGGCCTGGGCCACGCGCGCGATCGCAGCTTCCGATTCCACGGTCACTGCCAGGCCACTCTTCACCTTGGCGGCAGCATCTTCGATCAGTTCCTTGATCTCCTTGGCGGCGACACCGGCGCGCTGCGCGAGCGTGCGCACTTCGCTGGCGACCACGGCGAAGCCACGGCCCTGCTCGCCTGCGCGGGCGGCTTCGACTGCAGCGTTCAACGCGAGGATGTTGGTCTGGAAGGCAATGCCATCGATCACCGTGGAGATTTCCGAGATGCGGGCCGACGACTGGTCGATCTCGCCCATCACCGACGCCATCTGTGCCATCGCCTGTTCGGTCTCGCGCACCGCGGCACCGGCGGCGTGTGCTTCGCTGTCGGCCTGGCGGGCCAGCTCGGCATTCTGGCGCACGGTGGACGTCAGTTCCTCCATCGATGCAGCGGCCTCTTCCAGGTTGGCCGCCTGCTGCTCGGTGCGGCGCGACAGGTCGTTGTTGCCGGCGGCCAGTTCCTGTGCCGCGTTGTTGATGCTGTCGGCCGCCACCTGGATGCCACGCACAATGCCGGTCAGCTGCGCGGTGGTGGTGTTGGCGTCGTCGCGCATGCGCGCGAACACGCCGTCGTACTCGCCGTCCATGCGTGCGGTCAGGTCGCCATGCGAGATCGCGCGCAGCACGTCGGAGACATCGGCGATGCTGGCCTGCGAGCTGGCCATCATGCCGTTGAGATGCTCGACCATCGCCTTGAACTGGTACTGGAACGCGGCGGCATCGCCGCGCATGCTGAAGTCACCGGCGCGCGCGGCGCGGGCCAGTTCATCGATCTGCGCGTTGATCGCCATCAGGCTCTGCTTCACGGCGGACAGGGTGCGGGTCAGCGCGCCCTTCTCGCCCGGGTAGTCCGGCAGGTCACGGCTGAGGTCACCGATGGCGTAGCGCTGCATCACCTCGGCCATCAGCAGTTCCACCTGCACGTGCGATTCGACCAGGCTGTTGGTGGCCTGCACCATGCGGCCGAAATCACCCGGGAACGCGCTGGCATCCATGCGATAGCGGATCGCGCCCGCCTCATGCTGCTCGGCCATCTGCAGCTGTGCGCCGATCGCGGCCTGCACGCTCTGCCGCACACTGGCCATCGCCTGGCCCAGCTGGGTCAATTCGTCACGACCGCCAAGCCGGAACTCCTGGTCCAGCTCGCCCTTGGCTAGGCGCTCGGCCAGGTTCACTGCGCGCGCCAGCGGACCGGTCAGGCTGCGGCCGATCATCACCGAGGCAGCAATGCCAACCAGCAATGCAACGCCGCCCAGCACCAGCAGCTGCAGCAGGCTGCGCTCGCCCAGGCGGATCGCCTCGGCGGCTGCATCACGGCTTTCCTTCTCTTCGAAGTCCACGCCGTCGGACAGCGCCTTGTTCCAGCCGTTGGCCGCTTCCTGCACCGGGCCCAGGGTCAGCGCCACCGCGCCGGGATAGTCACCCTGCTCCATCAACTCGCTGGTCTGCTTGTTGAGCGGGCGAGCGATGGCGCGCTTGGCTGCGATGGTTTCAGCGATGGCCTTGCCGTCGGCATCGCTGGGTAGCGCCTGGTAAGCGGACCAGCTGGCCTCGTAGCGCTTGACCAGATCGGCAATGCGCTGCTCGTCGTGGCCACGGTCATCGCCCTGGCGGATCAGCATCTCGCGGCGCACCACCATCATCTGGTTGTTGGCATCGAGCATCTGCGACAGCAACCGCACCTTGGCCACGCTGACATCGACCACCTGCTGCATCGCGCGCTTCTGCACGACGCTGGCGGTGGCGCCCGTGGCCACCACGGCGGCAACCAGCAGCAACAACAGGCCAAAGCCCAGCCCAAGACGCCAGGCAACCCTGACATTCCTCAAGTAGTTCATCGGTACATCCAAAACGGGGGGATGCGCCCGTATCGGCCGGGCCACCGGCATTCTTGATCGCCAACACGCACGGGCGTCGGCAGCCGTTCACCTTGGTGATGCCACGCACGGCGCTTCTGCGACAAGGGCCCGGGCCACGCCAGCGCTGCCCTGCTCATGCCGGCATCAGGCCGCTTTCACGGGGGCTGCGCAGCCTCTCCGGGCAGGGTAGAGCTGCCATCTGCCGGAGTCCTCCATGCCCGTACCCCGCCCCGCCCTGCTCGCCCTGTCCTTGCTGATCTCGCCCGCCTTCGCGCAGGTACCGCCGCCGGCCCAGTTGCCGGAGCCCATTGCCGAGAAGGCAGGACCGGACATCGCGGCCCGCTCGCCGCTGCACGCGCAGGTACTGCTGGACCGGGCCAATTTCTCGCCCGGCCAGATTGACGGCGAGGTCGGCAGCAACCAGCGCCGCGCGGTGTCCGGCTTCCAGGCCGCGCATGGCCTGACGGTGACCGGTGAACTGGACGACGCCACCTGGAAAGCGCTGCAGGCCGATACGGTTGGGCCGCTGGCCAGTTACACCCTGACCGCCGAGGATGTGGCCGGCCCGTTCCAGGCGATTCCCAAAGGGCCCGCCGCACAGGCCAAATTGAAATCGCTGGGCTACGGCAGCGTGGCCGAAGCCCTCGGCGAGCGCTTCCACGCCTCGCCGGAACTGCTGAAGGTGCTCAACCCCGGCGTCGATCTGGCCAAGGCGGGCACCCGCATCCAGGTTCCCAATATCGCACCGGCCGCATTGCCGAAGGCCACGAAGATCGTGGTCGACAAATCCGACTCCACCCTGCAGCTGCTGGATGCGCAGGGCAAGGTGATTGCGCAGGTGCCGGTGTCATCCGGCAGCCAGCACGACCCGTTGCCGATCGGTGAATGGAAGATCCTCGGTGTCTACCGCGACCCTCCGTTCCACTACAACCCCAAGCTGTTCTGGGATGCCCGCAAGGGCGAGAAGAAGGCCACGCTGCCGCCGGGCCCGAACAATCCGGTGGGGCGGGTCTGGATCGATCTGTCCAAGCCGCATTACGGCCTGCACGGCACACCTGAGCCCGGCCACGTCGGCAAGACCGAATCGCATGGCTGCGTGCGCATGACCAACTGGGATGCGCTGCGCGTAGCCGATGCAGTGGATACCTCGGTACCCGTGGTGATGCAGGAGTGAGCCGATGCGTCTTTCGCAGCTGATTGTGCTGGGCGTGCTGCTGGGCCTGGGTGCAGGTTGGTGGTTGCGCCGGGATGTGGCTCAACCGGTGGCCGTTGCCCAGCCTGCCCCGCAACCCACAGTCGCTGCAACGCCGGTGAAGGCGCCTGCAGCTGCGCAGGTGGATGCAGCGCCTTCCGCATCGGTGGCACCGTCGGCCAACGCGAGCGGCACGCCAACCGGCCTGTTGCTGCCCGTACAGGGCATCGAAGCCTCGCAGCTGCGCGACACCTTCACCGATGCACGCAGCGAAGGGCGCGTACACGATGCCATCGACATCATGGCCGACACCGGGACGCCGGTGCTGGCCGTGGCTGATGGCACCGTAGAAAAGCTGTTCGACAGCAAGCGCGGCGGCCTGACGATCTACCAGTTCGAACCCAGCGGACGCTGGTGCTACTACTACGCGCACCTGCAACGCTATGCCGATGGGCTGGCGGAAAAGAAGGTGATCAAGCGCGGCGAGGTGATCGGCTACGTCGGCAGCACCGGCAATGCCAGCGCCGAGGCCCCGCACCTGCACTTCGAGGTACATGTGCTGGGGCCGGAGAAGCAGTGGTGGAAAGGCGAATCGGTCAACCCATACCCGCTGCTGCGGGCGGGAGGCTAGCGCGTCTGCCGCTTGGCAGAGCCAGTCGCAGTGATGCCCGATTTAGGCACGATCCTACCCAAATTGGGTATTTGGCAATTGCACTGCCGGGCATGGCCCGGCGCTACCGGGGTGGAGGACGGCGTCGCCAGCGCCGCAGCGCGATGCTGGCAGCCGCCAGTCCGCCACCGGCAATCAGTAAAAGGAGCGCCACCGGCTGCCAGAAGAAGAACGGCCACAGCCAGAGGTAGTCCAGGTCGGTCAGCTTCAGCACGTCCATCGGCGGCAGCAGGTCCACCGAGGCCGCACGGCCGGCCAGCGCCGGGTCGACCGCCAGCACGGTCAGCCGCAGCCAGGAACGGCCACGCGGCAATGCATCACCGCGGCCGTAGCCGAAATACGAGGCGGCGAAGCGGTCTGGCTCGACCGATTCCAGTGCACGAATGACGTCGGCCGTTGCCGAAGCCGAGCGCGTATCCGCGCGGAACTCATTGCGATCGGTCGGCGTTTCAGCGCGCAGGCGCACCTCCGGATCGATCGACGGCTCGAGGCCATCGTCCGCATAGCGCAGTCGCAGGCGCAAGGGATCGTCGATGAAGCGATAGACCGTGATCTCGGCCGTCGCGCCGGGCTGCAGCACCAGTGGCAGGGTCTGCGTGCGCGAGGCCAGATAGTTGGCGGCTGCGCCCAGCAGCAGCACGATGCAGGCCAGCGCCCACAGGCTCCACAGCAGCCACAGGGCCACCCGTGCCACCGTCTCGCCTTTCATGCCGAACCTCCGGTCACGCGCTGCATCCCTGCTGGCATTGGCCACAACGTAGCGCAGAACTGCACGTGCCTACAGTGCCGGCGTAAAGCAGCGCGTGAACCCACCCGGTACCTCGCCAGATAGCGAGGCCGGGCATCGCACATGCGGAAGGAGTCAGGCCGGCCTGACTTCCCTGCAGACCAGCTCGGCAAGTTCGCGGCAGGCGAAGAACAGCCCTTCCACCACACCTTCGTCCAGGTGCCTGCGCGGCGTCGCCATGCTGGCGCAACGGTTGGCCGCATGCAGCATCTCCACCGCGGTGAGGATGCCCACGGCGGCACGGTCGATCCGCGCCAGGGACTGACGTCGTCCGTCGGACAGGGCCTCCTCCGGCCACAACATGCCATCGGAGCCTTCGCCATCACGGATGCGGGTGAGGCAGCCCTGGAACGTGCTGAGATCGTCGGCGGGATTGGCGTCGTCGTTGATGGGCTCAACAACATGGAACGGCGGGGTCTTGCGACTGGTCATGGCGTCGGCTTCCGTGGCTGTACTTGACAGCGCCACCGCGCGGAAGCGGGTGGCGGACGGTGCGGGTTGCAAACCGGGATAGATAGTTACCAATGACCGGCGGGTCCGAAGACCCCCACGCACCGCCCGCCATAAAGGCCGACGGATTGCCAGCCGGCACCGCTTCAGGACGGTGCCGGCTGGCAAGCGTAAGTAACACCTATCTCGGGTTTGCACGCCCGGCCACCCTTTTCCGGTGGCGCGCCATGGTGTCTACGCCTGCATGCTCGATTCAATGAGAAAAATCCGAAAGGTTCGAATGAATCGAGAGCGCAGGGCGAAGTGTTGCATGCCCGGGGAATGGTGGATGCGACAGGAATAGGCGCGACTGTGCTGGTGCACGGACGAGAGCGACGTGCGGTGACGCGAACAACCCTCACTTCAGAATGGCGCGTGACGTTTATCGCTTACCAGAAGTTGTATGCGGGGAGCATGAGGGATATGTGGCTTGGGAGAATCTGACGTGGTCGGCCGATTTGGCGTGCTGGACGCGACATGTTGGTGGCTTCGGTTTTGCCAGCCATGGGCTGGCACTACTGGAGCCTCACCCCGGGGCCGCCGAAGATTGCTCCGGCCAAAAAAGAAGCGCCGCGACCCCACAGGGAGTCGCGGCGCTCTTTTTTCAGTTGAACAGCGTTACCTCAGGCGAACGGATCCTGCAGGACCATGGTGTGGTCGCGGTCCGGGCCGGTGGAAACGATGCTGATCGGGCAACCGGCCAGCTCTTCCAGCGAACGCAGGTAGGCACGTGCGGCCGGCGGCAGCTCGTCCCAGTTGGTGATGCCGTGGGTGTTCTCGCTCCAGCCCGGGAACTCCAGGTACACCGGGGTGCAGTCTTCCCAGCCCTGCGCGTCCAGCGGCGCGTACTCGGTGCGCTTGCCGTTGTATTCGTAGGCGATGCAGACCTTCAGCTTTTCCATGCCGTCCAGCACGTCCAGCTTGGTGATGCACAGGCCGCTGATGCCGTTGATGGCCACGGCGCGCTTCAGCGCAACGATGTCCATCCAGCCGCAACGACGCGGGCGACCGGTCGAGGCACCGTACTCGGCGCCGCGGTCACGGATGCCCTGGCCGACTTCGTCGTCCAGTTCGGTCGGGAACGGGCCGCCGCCGACGCGGGTGGCGTAGGCCTTGGCGATGCCCAGCACGTAGTCGATCGAATCGGCGCCGACGCCGGAACCGGCCAGTGCGCCACCGACGGTGGTGTTGGAGCTGGTGACGTACGGGTAGGTGCCGTGGTCGATGTCCAGCAGTGCGCCCTGCGCACCTTCGAACAGCACGCGCTTACCCTGCTTGCGCAGGTCGTGCAGGATGCCGGCCACGTCGGACTTCATCGGCTGCACGTATTCGCCGAAGGCGAGCGCTTCGTCGAAGGTCTTCTGGAAGTCGACCGCATCGGTGTTCAGATACTTGGTCAGCACGAAGTTGTGGTAATCCAGCGCGGTGCGCAGCAGTTCTTCCAGCTGCTTCGGGTAATGCAGGTCGGCGATGCGGATGCCGCGACGCGCCACCTTGTCTTCGTAGGCCGGGCCGATGCCGCGACCGGTGGTGCCGATCGCCTTGCCGCCGGCAGCGCGTTCGCGCGCCTGGTCCAGGGCGATGTGGTACGGCATGATCAGCGGCGCGGCCGGGGAGATCTTCAGGCGCGAACGCACTTCCACGCCGGAGGCTTCCAGCTCGGCGATTTCCTTCTGCAGCGCGGCCGGCGAGATCACCACGCCGTTGCCGATCAGGCACAGCGCATCGTCACGCAGGATGCCCGACGGAATCAGGTGCAGGACGGTCTTCTTGCCATTGATGACCAGGGTGTGGCCGGCATTGTGGCCGCCCTGGAAGCGCACCACGGCGCCGATTTCCTCGGTGAGCAGATCGACGATCTTGCCCTTGCCTTCATCGCCCCACTGGGCACCCAACACTACGACAGACTGACCCATGACGGGCTCCTCGATTTGTTGCGGCCATCGGGGCCGCGGACGGGTAAACCGTGGCGGGGCTGGCCAGCACCTGGATGGCGGCTCCAAACGGGGAGCGCCGGCGATGGAAGGCCCAGACACGGAAAAAGCCGAACGGGGAGGCCCGTCCGGCTTTTGTGCATTATCCGGGTTTCCGGGGTCGGGTGCCACCTTTCCGACGGGCGGCTTCACCGGCCGGTCAGCCGCCCCGCCCGGTCGTGCCGGCCCTGGCCGGCAATGCCAACCAAGGTTGGCATCTACCAGAGCCGAGCCACGCATGTACCGGCCGGTCAGGCGCCTTCCCGGTAGTGCCGGGCCCACCACAGCAGGCTCAGCCCGGCCAGCAGCACCAGCCCGCCGAAGCTGCGCAGGGCCGGGCTGGGCAGGTCCAGCAGGCGCTCGGCCATGCGCTTCCAGGCGAACGGGGCGACGAACAGGAACAGGCCTTCCAGCACCGCCACCAGGCAGACGGCGGCGAACAGATCTTTCATGGGGGACTCCGGAAAAAGCACGGGGCCCGGCATCTGGCCGGGCCCCGTGGGGTAATGCCCTGCGACCTCAGCGGTCGTTCTTCAGGTACTGCAGGAACGGGTCGTTCTTGTCGAGCACGATCACGCCGTTGCCGTCGGTCATGGAGCCACGGTAGGCCTCCAGGCTGCGGTAGAACGCGTAGAACGACGGGTCGGCCGAGCCGGCCTTGCCGTAGATGCGGGCGGCATCGGCATCGCCTTCACCGCGCAGGCGCTGTGCATCGCGCTCGGCCTCGGCGATCAGCACGGTGCTGTCACGGTCAGCCTGGGCGCGGATGGTCAGCGACTGTTCCTCGCCTTCCGCACGCAGCTTGGCCGCTTCCTGCTTGCGCTGCGCGCGCATGCGCTCGTACACGTCGTTGATCACCTGGCTGTCGGTCGGCAGGTCCACCTGCTTGATGCGCAGGTCGATCATCTGCATGCCCAGCCCGGCCACGGCCTCGTTGATCCCCTTCAGCTGCTCGGCGATCAGCTCGCTGCGGTCGCCGGAGACCAGCTGCTGCAGGGTGCGCGAGTTGATCTGGTTGCGCAGCGAGTCGGTGATGATCGGGGCCAGGCGGGCATTGGCGATGCGCGGATCCCCACCGGTGGCACGGAAGTAGTCACCCACGTTGGAGATGTAGCCGATGGCGAAGAAGTCGACGCTGACGTCCTTCTGCTCGGCGGTGAAGTAACGCGCCGGGGCGGTGTCGAGCACCTGGAAGCGGCGGTCGAAGACCTTCACCGTTTCCACCACAGGCACCTTGAAGTGCAGGCCCGGCTTGATGTCCGAACGCACCACCTTGCCCAGGTTCAGGACCATGGCGGTCTGGTCCTCGCGGACCACGTACACCGAGCCGAGCAGGCCCAGCGCTACCGCTACGATCACGGCGATCCAGATTGGACTCTTCATCGGCTGCCCTCCTCACGGCCGCTCGGTCGCCCGGTCGGGCGGCCCACCGGCCGGCCCGGATCACGGGAAGCTTCCGCCGCTGCCCCCGGCAGCGACGGCATCACCACGTCCGGGTTCGCCACTGCGGCCGGGGCCGAGGTGCTGGGACGGGTATCGCCGGTCATCGGCACGTAGATCAGCTGGCGGCCATCGCCACCGATCACCTTGCGGTTCTCGCTCAGCACCTGCTGCACGGTCTCCAGCCACAGGCGCTTGCGGGTCACTTCCGGGGCGTCCTTGTACTGGGCCTGCAACAGGCTGAAGCGCTGCGCGTCACCCTCGGCCTTGGACACCACGGCCTGCTTGTAGCCCTCGGCGGTGGTACGGGCGCGCGAGGCCTGGCCTCGGGCTTCCGGCACGACCTTGGCGGCGTAGGCCTGGGCTTCGTTGATCAGGCGTTCCTTGACCTGCTGGGCGCCGTTGACCTCGTCGAAGGCCGGCTTCACTTCCTCCGGCGGACGGGCGTCCTGCAGGGTCAGGCCGGTCACGGTCAGGCCGGTCTTGAACGCCTTCAGCAGCGCCTGCAGGCGCTCTTCGGCGGCCACGGCCAGCGGGCCACGGTTGTTCAGCACGGCATTGAGGTCGGCGCGGCCGACTTCCTCGCGCACCGCGCTCTGCGCCGACTGCTCAAGCACCTGGTTGGCATCGACCGTGCCGAACAGGTACTGCTGCGGGTCGTCGATGCGGTACTGGACGTTCAGCGAGACGTTGACGATGTTCTCGTCACGGGTCAGCACCGGCACCTGGATCGAGAACGTCTTGATCTCGGTGGCATTGACCTTGGTGACCGATTCGATCGGCCACGGCAGCTTGAAGTTCGGGCCGGGCTGCAGGATGCGCGAGAACTGGCCGAAGCGCAGCACCACGCCACGCTGCTGTTCGCCGATCAGCTGGAAGCTGGAGAACAGCACCAGCAGCACCACGGCCGCGACGATCCAACGCACGATGCCGCCGTCGAACAGGTCCTTCAGCGGCCCGGGCAGTCCGCCCCAGCCACCACCATTGCCACCGCCGCGCGACCCGAACGGCCCGCGTCGATTGTCCTCGGGGCCTTGTCCGCCCTTGTTGCCGCCGGGTGTATTCCAGGCCATGCACGCTCCATCAAGATGTGGGCTGCGGCGCGGGCCCTTCCCGCGGCGCCAGCCGTGAAACCATTACCGATCATACAAGATGGGGCGGATCGGCAGGATCGAAAGGGGGGCAACGGGGTAAGGTGGCGTTTTCCTCGAAGTCAGGCAGCGCCGATGGCCCCCACCACCCCGTTCACCGCCTTCCGCATCGAAAACGACGACGCCGGCTACCGCAGTGGCCTGGCCCGGCTCAGTGTCGACGACCTCAACCCCGGCCAGGTGCTGATCCGCGCCCACTGGTCCTCGGTCAATTACAAGGATGCGCTGGCAGGCACCGGCAAAGGGAAGATCCTGCGCCGCTTCCCGCTGGTGGGCGGCATCGACGTGGCCGGCACCGTGGTCGCCAGCACCGACCCGGACTGGCGTGAAGGCGACGCGGTACTGGCCACCGGTTGCGGGCTCAGCGAGACCCGTGACGGCGGCTACAGCCAGTACGTGCGGCTGGAGTCGCGCGCGGTGATTGCCCAGCCGGCCGGGCTGAGCCCGCGCGAGGCGATGGTGCTGGGCACCGCCGGCTTCACTGCCGCGCTGGCGCTGCTGCGCATGCAGGACAACCGGCAGACCCCGGACCTCGGCCCGCTGGCGGTCACCGGCGCCAGCGGTGGCGTCGGTGCGCTGGCGCTTTCGATCTTCAGCCGTGCCGGCTACAGCGTGCACGCGATCAGCGGCAAGCCGGACCAGGCCGACTTCCTGCGCGCCATCGGTGCCAGCGAGGTGCTGCCGCGCGCGGCGCTGGCCGACACCGGCCCGCTGCAGTCGGCGCGCTTCGGCGGTGGCCTCGACAATGCCGGCGGCCCGATGCTGGCCAGCCTTCTGGCGCAGACCGTGCCCTATGGCAGCGTGGTCAGCGCCGGCCTGGCTGCCAGCCCGACGCTGGACATGACGGTGATGCCGTTCATCCTGCGCGGTGTGTCGCTTCTGGGCGTGTCTTCGGCAAACGCACCACGCGCGCTGCGCGAGGAAGTGTGGGCACGCCTGGGCAACGAGTGGAAACCGCAGCACCTGGACCGCATCTGCACCGCCGAGGTCGGCCTTGATGGCCTGCCGGCGGTGTTCGAGCGGATGCTGGCCGGTGGTTCGCTGGGGCGCACCGTGGTGCGGATCGACTGAACGTCGCAGGCAGGCGACGGACGGCACGCGCGCCCCTCCCGCCGGTAATGTGCCCGCACTACACTGCGGGCATTACATGGGGAACAACATGGCACGCATTCTGATTGTCGACGACTCACCGTCGCAGCTGTTGGGGATACAGCGCATCGTCGAGAAGCTCGGGCACCAGATCCTGACCGCCACCGATGGCGCCGCAGGGGTCGAAACCGCAAAGGCCGAGCTGCCCGACCTGGTCCTGATGGACGTGGTGATGCCCAACCTCAACGGCTTCCAGGCCACCCGCACCCTCGCCCGCGACGAGGCCACCCGGCACATCCCGGTGATCCTGGTGACCACCAAGGACCAGGACACCGACCGCATGTGGGGCATGCGCCAGGGCGCCAAGGCCTACATCACCAAGCCGTTCTCGGAAGACGAACTGTCCGAGGTGCTGGAGCGGGTGTTCGCCGGGCAGGGCTGAAACATTCCGGTGGGTGCCAACCTTGGTTGGCACGCCTTTGCTTGGTGGGTGCCGGCCAGCGGCCGGCACTACCTTCAAATGGTTTCGCCGAACGCCTTGGCCAGGTTCCGGTAGGCCTTTTTCTGCGCCTCGTCGGTCGCCGCCGGGGCCACGATCTCGATCTCGACGATCTGGTCGCCGTCCGGATTGCCCGGCAGGCCGCGCCCGCGCAGGCGCAGCTTGCGGCCGGCATCGGAATCGGCCGGGATCTTCAGCTCCACCGCACCGCCCAGGGTCGGTACGCTGATGCTGGTGCCCAGCGCGGCCTGCCATGGCGTGACCGGCAGCGTGTAGAGGATGTTGCGGCCATCGACCTCGAACTGCGGGTGCGCGGCGTACTCCACTTCCAGCAGCAGGTTGCCACCGTGGTTGCCCTGCCCTGCCAGGCGGATCACCTGACCCGGGCGGATGCCCTTGGGCACGCGCACGTCCAGCTGCTTGCCGTTGACGGTGATGCGCAGGCTGTCGCCGTTGTAGGCCGCCTCCAGCGGAACCGACAGCTTGGCGCGGGTATCACGGTTGGGCGCATGGCCCTGGCTGCTGAAACCCGGCCCCGGGCCGGCACCGCCACGCTGGCGTGCGAACAGGCTCTCGAAGAAGTCGCTGAAGCCGCCATTGGGGCCGCCACCGCCGAACACTTCCTCGAAATTGAAGCCACCTGCGCCACCGTAGTTCGGCGGCACGTTGAATTCCTCGCCCGGGCGGTATCCCTGCGCGCGCAGCTGGTCGTAGGCCGCGCGCTTCTCGGGATCGCGCAGCGCCTCGTAGGCCTCGTTGACCGCCTTGAACTTGTCTTCGGCCCCGGCCTCCTTGCTGACATCCGGGTGGTACTTGCGTGCCAGCCGGCGATAGGCGGTCTTGATCTCCGCCTCGCCCGCGCTCGGTTCCACCCCCAGGGTGGCGTAGTAATCCTTGAATTCCATCCAGCTACCTCGATTCGCTTCGGCCGCGCCGGTGGCGCCGCCCCGGGTTCATTCTACGCGCCGGCGATGCTACGCCGCTGCTCGTGCGGCCCCGGTGAGGCCGACTGATCCTGCGCAATGCGCTTGCCATCCCCCTGCCCCAGGCTATGGCTGGAAGGCCGTCCGGCAAAGCCTGAAGATGGGGCCTGCACACCGGTTTTCCAATGTCTTGACGCCCCTGTCCCATGCGGGCCACTAGCCTGCCCCTGCAAGGAGTTCACCATGACCATCCACGTTGGCGACCGCATCCCGGAAGTGACCCTCAAGCGCATCCGTGAGGGCATCGAAACGCTCGATACGCATTCGCTGTTCGACGCACGCAAGGTGGTGCTGTTTGCCGTGCCCGGTGCATTCACCCCGACCTGCTCGGCCCGTCACCTGCCAGGCTACGTCGAAAAGTTCGAGGTGTTCCGCCAGCGCGGCATCGACGTCTACTGCATGGCGGTCAACGATCCGTTCGTGATGAAGGCCTGGGCGGCCGAGCAGAAGGTGCCCGATGGCCTGCTGATGCTGTCCGATGGCAATGCCGAACTGACCCGCGTGCTCGGCCTGGAACTCGATGCCAGCGCCTCGGGCATGGGCATCCGCTCGCGCCGCTTCGCCCTGTACGTGGTCGACGGCGTAGTGCGCGCAGCCTGGATCGAACAGCCCGGCCAGTTCGAAGTCTCTTCAGCCGAGTACGTGCTGGAGCACCTGCCCACCTGACTACCAACCGCAAGAGGAAACGGCCAGCCATGTCCAGCAAGCCAGCCAAAGCCCCCAAGCCCGCCGCGAAGATTCCCGGCATCAGCGACCGCAAGACCCTGCGTGACCGTGCCCGGCGCAACATCGAGGATGGTGCGATCACCGACAGCTACAGCGCCGACCGCAAGGTGGTGATCAAGCTGCTCAACGATGCCCTGGCCACCGAGTATGTGTGCGTGCTGCGCTACTACCGGCACTACTTCATGGCCAAGGGCATGCTGGCCGACGCGGTCAAGGCCGAGTTCCTCGAGCATGCACAGCAGGAACAGGCACACGCAGGCAAGCTGGCCGAGCGCATCGTCCAGCTCGGCGGCGAGCCAGACTTCAACCCCGATACCCTCACCGCACGATCGCATGCCGAGTACAAGGAAGGCAGCGACCTGCGCGACATGGTCCGCGAGAACCTGGTGGCCGAGCGCATCGCCATCGACAGCTACCGCGAGATGATCAACTTCATCGGCGACCGCGATACCACCACCAAGCGCATCCTCGAAGAGATCCTGGCGCAGGAAGAGGAACACGCCGACGAATTCGCCGACCTGCTGGATGGGTGGATCGGGGAATGATCTGGTAGTTGACCACCTTGGTGGGCGCCTTTGTCGCGTGCCAACCAAGGTTGGCACCTAGCAGAGCACGACGATGTCGTTGGCGCTGGACCGAGCGCCGACCAAGGTCGGCACCTACCGCAGGACGTTGAACCGCACCTGCGTCCATGCCCCATCGGCCGCCAGCGCGGTCAGGGTGTGTGCGCCCGGGTCGGCGAACTCACGCTGCATCAGCTGCGCACCACGGGTCTGTGCGATCCAGCGTCCATCCAGCAGCCAGTCCACCGCCTGCTCGCTGCCCAGTGCGCGCAGCTGCAGGCGCACGCCATGCTCTGCATTCGGCGCGCGCGCCAGCGTGGCGCCATCATTGAGCCCGTCGATGTGCAGTGCGACGCTGGCCTCGCGGCCATCATCACGGCAATCCGGCGACAACGGCGGCAGCTGCGAGGCCTCGCGCGTGGCCTTGGACAGCCAGGGCGACAGCAGCGCCGGCCAGCGCGCGATCTCACGCGCCACTTCTTCATGGGGCGCGCTGCAATCGGCGGATACACGCAGGCCGCTGCGGGCATCGGCCAGGTAGCGCTGTCGGCCCGGCTGCCAGCGTCGTGCTTCGCGCTCGGGGAAGGTTGGCGGTGCCGCGCCCTCAAGCAGGTAGGCCGGCATCCGCCGCTGGCAGAGTGCGGCCGGCAAGCCTTCGGCCCGCTCGCCGGTCGGCCAGCAGATGTCTTCCTGGCTGACGCTGGCCGGCATCGGTGCGGCGGCCGAGTCACCGCGCTGGCGCGGCAGGCTGTCCACCACTTCGAACATCAGTGGCAGTGCGGTGACCGCGCCGTACTGCCCGGGAAGCGGCGTGCCATCCGGACGCCCCACCCACACGCCCACGGTGTAGTGGCGGGTACTGCCGATCGCCCACGCATCGCGGTAGCCATAACTGGTGCCGGTCTTCCAGGCCACGCGCGGGCGGCCGCCGACGTCGAAGGTGCCGATGCTGTAGCCCGGGCGCGGATTCGACTCCAGCATCTCGCGCACGATCCAGCTGGCGCCCGGCGAGGCCAGGCGGCGTTCGATCATCGGCTCGTCATCGGTGTAGCGCACGCGGCCGGCGATGCCGTTGCGGTTGAGCGCAGCGAAGGCGCCGACCAGATCCTCCAGGCGCGCGCCGGTGCCGCCCAGGATCAACGACAGGTTGGGCGTGCTGCCAGGCGGGAAGCGCAGCTGGATGCCGGCGTGCGACAGGCGCGCGGCAAAGCGCGCCGCGCCGACCCGCTGCAGCAGGTCCACCGAAGGCACGTTGAGCGACAGCCGCAACGCGCTGGCGGCGCCGATTGGCCCGTTGAACGCCATGTCGAAATTGCCGGGGCGGTAGCTGCCGAAACTCTGCGGTGCATCGACCAGCAGGCTTTCCGAATGGATCAGGCCATCATCCAGCGCCATCGCGTACAGGAATGGTTTGAGCGTGGAGCCCGGCGAGCGCCAGGCCTGCACCATGTCCACGTGGCCCAGCCGCTGGCGATCGCCGAACGCCAGGGTGCCGACATAGGCGCGCGCCTGCAGGGTCTGGTTGTCGACCACCAACAGCGCTGCAGACGTGCGTTCCGGCAGCGTCGAGAAATAGCTGGCCACGCGTTCTTCCAGCGTGCGCTGCAGGCCGATGTCGATGCTGCTCTGGATGCGTGCCTGGCCCGGATGCGCCGAATGCAGGCGCTGGGCCAGCAGCGCGGCGTGCAGCGGCGGCCGCAGCGAGCGTGCCACCACGTTCTCGATGCGCGCGTCCTCCACCTCGTCCGGCGTCCATGCACCCAGTTCGGCCATGCGTGACAGCACCTTGTCGCGCGCCTTCTGCGCCGCTTCCGGGTGGCGGTCCGGGCGCAGCCGGCTCGGCGCCTGCGGCAGCACCGCCAGCAACGCAGCCTCGGCGTGCGACAACTGCGCCGCCGGCTTGCCCAGGTAGGCCCAGCTGGCCGCTTCCACGCCCTCGATAGTGCCGCCGTAAGGCGCGCGCTCCAGGTACAGGGCCAGGATCTGCCGCTTGCTCAGGTGCACTTCCAGCTGCACCGCGCGCAGCATCTGCTTGAGCTTGCCCCACGGCGTGCGCGTGTGCGGGTCGAGGATGCGTGCGACCTGCATGGTCAGGGTCGAACCGCCGGACACGATGCGGCCGCCGCGCAGCAGCTGGCCACTGGCACGCAGGATCGCCAGCGGGTTGATGCCCGGATGCCGCCAGAACCAGCGGTCTTCGTAGGTCAGCAGCGCCTGCAGGTACAACGGCGAGACGCTGTCGATCGACGCCGGATAGCGCCACACGCCCTCGGCATCGGCGAACGCACGCAGCGGCGTACCGTCGGCAGCCACCACCAGGGTACTGGTATCGCGCTGCTTCGGCAGCGGCGGCGGGAAGGCGAAATCCAGCACCAGCAGCAGCGCCAGCGTAGCGGCCGTGCCCCATCGCAGCCACGGCCACAGCGGCCGCAGCCAGCGGCGCAGGGCCGCCAGCCGGGTCGTCATCGTGCGTTTCATTGCAGGTTGCCAGTGGGACGGGCCGCGCCGTCGCGGCCCGTCCGCGCGGTCACGGCTGCACCACCGTGATCGTGGTCGGGTTGCTGCGGCCCACGCCACGCAGCTGCGGGCGGTACATGTCCTCCACCAGCGGCGGCGGCACCGAGTAGGTACCCGGGGTCACCGCACGCACCAGGTAGAACACGCTGGCCTTGCTGCCACGCGAGAGCTTCAGCGCGGCCACATAGCGGTCGTCGCGGAACTCCTCGTGCTTGGTGTCGGCCGCTTCACCACGGTCGCTGATGGTGATGCCATCGACCACCACGTCGGCCCACTGCTTGGCATCGCCCAGGTTGAAGTTCTCGATCTCCAGGCCGGCCGGCAGCAGGTCGGTCAGCAGCGCGTCGGGCATCGTGGTATCGGCGGTGACGGTGACGCGCACGATCAGCGCCTCGCCTTCCTTCAGCGGGCGCGGCGACCATGGCTTGCCATCGGTTCCGTAGTAGCTGCGCTCGATGCCGAGCACGCTGTTGTCCGGTGCCGGCGCGCTGCGCGGGATGCCGGCCACGTCGATGCTGGCGAACATCGGCGGCTGGCCCTGCGGGGTGAAGCGCACGCCACTGGCCAGTTCGCTGGCGCTGAAGTTGCGGCCGAACAGCTTGCGTTCGCTGATCGCTTCGGTCGTGCCGCCGATCACCAGCTCACCGGCCACCAGCGCCTTCTGGTTGGCAGCCAGGGCCTTGCCGAGGCGGGCGATGGCCACCTGTTCCTGCGTGCTCAGCCACATCCAGCCGGCATTGCGGCGCGCATCCAGGCCACGGCCCAGATCCACCGCACGCGCATCCCAGGCCGGCTTGGCCAGCTTGTTTTCGTGGGTCAGCGCGATCATCAGCGCGTCATCACGGATCGCGCTGCCGTAGTCGCCGAAGTACGACGGGCGTTCGCTGCTGGACTTGGCGAAGGCCGCGGCCAATGCCGCCTGGCCACGCTTGGCATCGCCCTGCAGCGACAGCGCCACGCCCAGGTGGACCAGCGACAGGCCGCCGACCGCCTTGCTGCGCTCGTTGTCGTACAGCGTGCGCAGGGTACCCAGCGGCGCGCGGTTCACCCGGGCCAGCACATAGCCCGAATACGCCTGGTTGGCGAACTTCAGCTTCTCGCGGTCGTCCTGGCCGTAGAACTGGTTGCCACCGGACAGCAGGTCCTCGCTGAGGCGGTTGAGCGCCTTCTGCAGCACGTTGTCGGGCACCGCGAAGCCGGCATCCTTGGCGTCGAGCAGGAACTCGGTGATGTAAGGGGTCAGCCACGGGTTCACGTAGCCATCGTCACCCCACATCGAGAAGTTGCCGTTGGCCACCTGCATCGACGCCAGGCGGCCGAACGCGCCTTCCATGCGCTCGCGGCGGGTCTTGGCGTCCAGGCCGTCGGCGCCAAGCATCGACGACGTGGCCTGATCCAGGATCAGCGCGGCGTAACCCTTGCTGGTGGTCTGCTCGGCACAGCCATACGGGTAGTTCAGCGCGCCCTGCAGCGCACTGGCGAACGGGATCGGTGGCAGCGGGCTGACCAGCAGGCGTGCATTCACCGACTCGGACATCAGGCCATCGGTCAGGCTGTTGTCGAGGCTGACCGCGGCCAGCGGATCGAGCGTGCGCACCTGCGAGCGCAGCACCTGCGGCCACGCCGCACGCACCGGCAGGTCATAGCGGCGATCGGCCTTGAAGCCGTTGCCGTCCACGCGTACCCGCACCCTGGCCACGCTGTGGCCCTCGCGTGCCGACAGCGGGAAGCTCAGCGTGGTCTTGGCATCGGCATTCAGCTGCACGCTGCGGCTGCCCTCGCCCAGGTTGAGCGGCCCCTCGCTTTCCACCTTCACATTGAACTGGCCCGGCTTGCCGGTGAAGTTCTGCACGTCCAGGGTCACGGTGCTGCGGTCGCCCGGCGCCAGCACGCGCGGCATGCTGGCCTCGGCCAGGATCGGCGCACGCACCACGGTTTCCACGTCACGCTTGCCGTACTGGTCATCGCTGTAGACCAGTGCCGACACGCGCAGGGTGCCGTTGAAGTCCGGCACCTTCAGGCGGATGCGGGCGATGCCCTTGGCATCGAGCTGCACCGGGCCGGAGAACAGGTCCACGGTCTGCACGCGGGCGGTGGGGCGCTTGGCCTGCGGCAACGCCTGCAGGGCCATGTCACCGCCGAACTTCAGCTTGCCGGCGCCACCGTCGAAGCTCTCGATCACCCGGCTGTAGATGTCGTAGGCATCAATGCCGAGGCGACGCTGCGCGAAGAAGTGCGCGCCGGCATCCGGCACCGGGAAGCGGGTGATGTTGAGGATGCCCACATCCACCGCCGACACGGTGACGTGTGCGGTCTTGCCCGCCAGCTGCGGTGCGCTGACCGTTACCGGCAGGTCCTGCTCCGGGCGCATCTGCTTGGGCGCGACCAGGCCGACGGCCACGGTGCGGCCCTTGCGGTCCATCGGCACATGCACCACGCCCACGGCACGGGCCGGGGTGATCTTGCTCGGCGCACTGCCGCCGCGGAACACCAGCGCGGTGATGTAGACGTCGTGGCGCTCCCAGTCGGCGGTGACCGGAATCTTGAAGGTCGAACCCGGCTTGGCCTCGATGTCCTGCACGTACAGCATGCGGTCGGTCTCGACCATCAGGATGCCCTTGCCGGCGTGCGGCGGGGTCACCGTCACTTCCAAGGTGTCACCGGCCTTGTAGCCGGTCTTGTCCAGGCCCAGCTTGACCTTGTCCGGGCGCGCGTCCAGGCCGCGGTTGTCATCGCCCCAGCTCCAGCCGGCGCGGAACGGGTAGCGGCTGGTCAGGCCGGTGGACGGATCGAACACGTCCACCCGGTACTCGCCCCACTCCACCGGGAAATCGAAGGCGACCGCGCTGCTGCCGGCATCGACGGTACGGGTTTCCTTGTTCTCGAAGCGGCGGGTGAAATCGTAGTCCCAGCGGTTGTCGTTGAAGGTCCAGTGGTAATCGCGCAGTTCGCGCACCAGGGTGACCTTCAGGCCCTTGGCCGGCTGCGGGTTACCGGCGGCGTCCACGCGCATCAGCTCGAAGCGCGCATTGCCGTTGGAATCGGCACCATCATCGGGGTTGAACAGCGGGCGCACGCCGACCAGCGCGTTGGCCGGCCACATCACCCGCTTCAGGGTACGGGTGACCGTGCGGCCACCGGTCTCGTACAGGCTGCCGGACAGCACCACCGCGATCGGCGCCTTGGCCTTGGCCGCCTCTTCCGGCAACGCCACGTCCTCGCGCAGCTGGCCATTGGCCGGCAGCGTGGTATCGATCACGTCCTTGGCTTCGCGCGGCAGCTGCAGGGTCGGGTCGCCGAAGAAATACCCCGGCAGGCCGTCCACCGGCTTCTGTTCGGCCGCCACCGCCATGCGCGCGGTGAAGCGGTTGCCATCGGCCGGCGCGCCATACAGGTAAGCGCCATTGGCCTGCAGGCGCAGCGCCTCGCCCGGCTTCAGGGTCTTCTGCGCGCTGTCCAGGTCCAGCTTCATGCGCTCGGGCAGGAACTCCTCGATGCGCAGGGTCATGCCCTGGATCGCTTCCTTGCTGGCCGGGTCGGTGCGGAACTCGACCTGCCAGCGCCCGGTCGGCGCCTCGGCCGGAATCACCTGTTCGAAGTTGATGTAACCCTGGTCGCCCGGCTGCAGGCGGGTCTCACGGAAGGTCTTGCCGTCGGGCTGCTTCAGGCGCAGGAATACCGGCTGAGCCTTGACCGGCTTGCCATCGTTGTCGCGCAGCAGTACGGACAGGCGCACGGTCTCGCCCGGGCGATACAGGTCACGCCCCGACCACGCGTAGACGTCGAACCAGGCATTGTCACGACCGGCCACGGCGAATTCGCTCAGGTCCAGCGCCGGCTGGTTGAACGGCAGGAAGCTGGTGTCCTTGCCGCTGCTGGCGACCAGCACGTGGGTCGCATCCAGGGTGTAGTTCAGCAACGCGTTGCCGTTGCCGTCGGTGCTGCCCTTCAGGACCACCTCGCCCTTGGCATCGAGTACGCGCAGGTCGATGCCCTTCAGCGGCGCGCCGTCCTTCAGGCCGGCGGTGTGCACGAACAGCTTGTCCTTGTAGGCACGGGTATGCAGGCCGATGTCACTGACCGAGAAGAACGCGGTATCGAACTCGCCTTCGTAGTCACCGGTGCGCTTGAGCAGGGCGAAGTACAGGCCCGGCTCCTGCAGCTCCTTGATGTCCTGGGTCGGCAGGTAGGTCAGCACCCGCTCGTTCTGCTTGCCACCGAGGATGAAGCGGTTGACGTAGACCGGCTCGGCCAGCTTGTTGATCGGGCTGCGCTCGTAGTCGCTGCTCAGTTCCCAGCTGCCACGGCGGCCGCCGCGCTGGTACTGGCTGAAGAAGGTCGGCAGGTCCTTCTCGCGCACGCGCAGGAACTCGACGTCGACCTCCGGCACGTTCACCGAGACCACCGGCAGGCCGCGGCTGTCCTTGGCCGGCAGCACGCTGCCCTGCGAGGCGAAACCGACCACCGGCTTCAGCTCGCCGCTGAATACCTTCTGCTTCAGCTCCTTGCCCAGCCGGCTGCCATCGGCGGCCAGCAGGTCGGCCGAGACCACCAGGCTGAATTCCTTGCCGGCCTCGACGAACGGATAGCGCAGGGTCAGGCCGTCGTCGGACAGCGTCCAGCTGCTGTCATCGGTGCCGACCTTCTCCTCGAAGCGCACCAGCTTGTCGAAGTCCTGGGTGCCGACCAGCGGGCGCGAGAACTCCAGCGCCAGCGACAGGCCGTCATTCTTCTGGTCCGGGTAAGCGCGCAGCAGGGTGAATTCCTTCACCTGCTCGGACTTGGCGGTGATGGCTTCACCGCTGGTCTTGGGCAACTGCCCACTGTCGTTGCGGCAGCCGGCCAAGCCCAGCAACAGGCCTCCTGCCAGTACCGCCGCCGCCCATCCCCACCGCTTCCGCCGCGCCGGACCGCTCATGTCGTCACTCCTTGATCGAGGTGGCCATTATAGGCGCGCCGCGTCAAGGTGTTGACGCGAATCCGGCAATTGCCCGGGGCGGGTAGTGCCGGCCGCTGGCCGGCAGGACCGGTAGATGCCAACCTTGGTTGGCATTGGCCCCGTGCCAACCAAGGTTGGCACCCACCAACGCGCCCCTACCCCGGCAGGTACAGGTCCACGTAGTCGGTCACCGGCATCGCCGCCAGCGCCACCGGGTCCAGCGACGCTGCCAGGATGCGTTGCTGCTGGACGGTCGGGAAACGGTGGGCCAGGTGCCGGCGGAACTTGTCCATCAGCAGCGGAATGCCTTCCTCGCGGCGCCGGGCATGGCCCAGCGGGTACTCCACCAGCACCTCCGGCAGTTCGCTGCCATCGGTGAAACGCACGCTCAGGCCGTTGGCGATGCTGCGCTTGTCCGGGTCAAGGTAATCGGCGCTGAGCCGTGGGTCTTCATGGCAGGCCATCTTCGCGCGCAGCGCGTCGATGCGCGGATCGGCGGCAACGTCGTCCTCGTAATCCTCGGCCACCAGCCGCCCATGCAGCAGCGCGATGGCGACCATGTACTGCACGCAGTGGTCGCGGTCGGCCGGATTGTGCAGCGGGCCTTGCTTGTCGATGATGCGGATGCAGGCTTCCTGGGTGCGGATCGCGATATGCGCGATGTCTTCGACCCGGCGCCCCGTCGCGCGCAGCTGCTGGTGCAGCGTGATCGCGGCCTCGACCGCGGTCTGGCCGTGGAACTCGGCCGGGTAGCTGATCTTGAACAGCACGTTCTCCATCACATAGCTGCCCAGCGGCCGCCCCAGCGTCAGCTGCTGGCCATGCATCGACACTGCCTCAAAGCCCCAGGTCGGTGCGCTCAGCACGCTTAGGTAACCCATCTCGCCACTGGCCGCCATCAAGGCGAGGCGCACGCCACGGCTGGTCGCATCGCCCGCCGCCCAGCTCTTGCGCGAGCCGGTGTTGGGCGCATGACGGTAGGTCCGCAGCGCCTGGCCATCAACCCAGGCCAGCGACAGCGCATTGAGCATGCGTTCGCGATCCAGCCCGAGCAGGTGCGCGACCACCGCCGTGGTGGCCACCTTGACCAGCACCACATGGTCCAACCCGACCCGGTTGAACGAATTCTGCAGGGCCAGCACGCCTTGGATCTCGTGCGCCTTGATCATCGCCAGCAGCACGTCATGCAGGGTCGGCGGCGCGCGACGCAGGGCCTGTGCGTTTCGCCCCAGCCAATCGCAGACGGCGAGGATGCCACCGAGATTGTCCGAGGGATGACCCCATTCGGCGGCCAGCCAGGTGTCGTTGAAATCCAGCCAGCGCACCATCGCGCCGAGGTTGAAGGCGGCCTGCACCGGGTCCAGCACGTAGTGCGTACCCGGCACGCGCGCGCCGTTGACCACGCTGATGCCCGGCACCAGCGGCCCGAGCAGCTTGCTGCAGGCCGGGAAGGACAACGCTTCCAGCCCGCAGCCCAGCGTATCGAGCAGGCAGTGATGCGCGGTCTGGAACGCCAGCGGTGAGTCGATGCGCGCGTCGCGCACGTAGTCGACAATGTCCACCAGCAGCGCATCCCACGCTGCACGTTCGTTGGATGGAACGGGGTTGCTGGACATCGTCGATCTCCTCGTTGCGGTGCACGGTTGCCCGTGCACCAAGCCAACCAAGGTTGGCAGCTACCAGAGCACTATTCGGCCGGCACCCGCACCTTGCCTTCCATCAATACGCGGGCACTGCGGCTCATGATGGCCTTGGTCACCGTCCACTGGCCGTCAACGCGGCCGGCCTGCGCGCCCACGCGCAGCGTGCCGGAGGGATGGCCGAAGGTCACCGCCTCGCGTTCGCCGCCACCGGCGGCACGATTGACCAGGGTGCCTGGAATCGCCGCCGCGGTGCCGATCGCCACGGCCGCGGTACCCATCATCGCGTGGTGCAGCTTGCCCATCGACAGCGCGCGCGCGTGCAGGTCGATGGCCGAGGCCGCAATGGCCTTGCCGCTGGACGACACGTAGTCCTGTGCCGGCGCCACGAAGGCCACCTTCGGCGTGTGCTGGCGGGTGGCGGCGTCTTCCAGTTTCGAGATCAGGCCCATGCGCAGCGCTCCATGCGCACGGATGGCTTCGAACTTCTGCAGCGCCGCCTTGTCCTCGTTGATCGCCGGCTGCAGTTCGGTGCCGGTGTAGCCCAGGTCGGCGGCGTTGAGGAAGATGGTCGGAATACCGGCGGTGATCATGGTCACCTCGAAGCTGCCCACGCCGGGTACGTCGAGGGTGTCCACCAGATTGCCGGTGGGGAACATCGCGCCGGCATCACCGTCGTCGGAGGGATCGATGAATTCCAGCTGGATTTCGGCGGCCGGGAAGGTCACGCCATCCAGCTCGAAATCGCCGGTCTCCTGCACTTGCCCATCGCGCATCGGCACGTGGGCGATGATGGTCTTGCCGATGTTGGCCTGCCAGATGCGCACGGTGCACAGGCCATCGCGCGGCACGAGGGCGGGATCGATCAGGCCGTTGGCAATCGCGAACGGGCCGACCGCGGTGCTGAGATTGCCGCAGTTGCCGCTCCAATCGACGAAGGCGGTTTCGATCGAGACCTGGCCGTACAGATAATCCACGTCGTGGTCAGGCACCGAAGCGGCGGAAATGATCACGCACTTGCTGGTGCTGGAGGTGGCACCGCCCATGCCGTCGGTCTGCTTGCCATACGGATCGGGCGAACCGATCACGCGCATCAGCAGTGCATCGCGTGCGGCGCCCGGCACCTGCGCGGCTTCAGGCAGATCCTGCAGGCGGAAGAACACGCCCTTGCTGGTGCCACCGCGCATGTAGGTGGCGGGAATACGGAGTTGGGGAAGGAAGGTCATGGATCAGTATCCTGGTTGCGACGAACCAATATCGAGGTTGAGCTCCTCGTCTTCGAACAGTGCTTCCATGCCCCGCGAAGCATTCCAGATGCGCACGATGGAAACGTGCGCAGGTAGCTCCACGTAGTAGACCAGGTAGCCGTCGAAGCGACGAACCGGATGAAAACGCAATGGCGCTGGCAGCGAGGGCAACAGACCCGCATGCAGTGCGGAACCGGCACCGGGGTGGGCCTCGATCAGCTTTACAACAGATTCCACCGCATCGATGAAGCCGATTTCCAGCACTTCCCCGCCTTGATCTGCATACCAGCCTGCTGCCTGGTCAAGATCTCGAACCGCTGCAGGGAACCAATGCGAGGGTTTCACTTGCGGTTCCGTGCACGCTCACGCAGCTTGTCGAAGTGATCCGGCGGCAGAGGCGCCGAAGGCCCCGACGCCAGCCCCTCTGCAATCAGCTGCTTGAGCAGCTCTTCAGCCTTGATGCGCTGACGCTGGCGGATCAGGTCACGCACATAATCCGACGTACTGGAGTAGCCGCCTTCGCGCACTTCTTCGTCCACGAACTGCTTGAGCGGATCGGTCAGCGAAATGTTCATGGTGGCCATGAAACCCTCCATTGGCAGTTTTTGCCAAGTCAGTGTGCGCCCTGCCCAGGTGTCGGACAAGCCCGCCCCCGGTCTCTGGGGGCAGGCATTCAGCCCGGCATCACGCCACCCTGGCGCCTTCCAGGAAATCCTGGGCGAAGCGCTGCAGCACGCCACCGGCCTCGTAGATCGCCACTTCCTCGTCGCTGTCCAGGCGGCAGGTGACCGGCACGATCACGTCCTGGCCGTCGCGGCGGTGGATGACCAGGGTCAGCTCGGCACGCGGAGTACGCTCGCCGACCACGTCGAAGGTCTCGCTGCCGTCGATGCCCAGGGTCAGCCGGGTGGTGCCCGGCTTGAACTCCAGCGGCAGCACGCCCATGCCGATCAGGTTGGTACGGTGAATCCGCTCGAAGCCCTCGGCCACGATCGCTTCCACGCCGGCCAGGCGCACGCCCTTGGCGGCCCAGTCACGCGAGCTGCCCTGGCCGTAGTCGGCGCCGGCGATGATGATCAGCGGCTGCTTGCGGTCCATGTAGGTTTCGATCGCTTCCCACATGCGCATGACCTTGCCTTCCGGCTCCACGCGCGCCAGCGAACCCTGCTTCACGCTGCCGTCGTCGTTGCGCACCATCTCGTTGAACAGCTTCGGATTGGCGAACGTGGCGCGCTGCGCGGTCAGGTGGTCGCCGCGGTGGGTGGCGTACGAATTGAAGTCTTCTTCCGGCAAACCCATCTTCGCCAGGTATTCACCAGCGGCACTCGACGCCATGATCGCGTTGGACGGCGACAGGTGGTCGGTGGTGATGTTGTCCGGCAGCACGGCCAGCGCGCGCATGCCGGCCAGCGTGCGCTCACCGGCCAATGCACCCTCCCAGTACGGCGGGCGGCGGATGTAGGTGCTCTGCGGGCGCCAGTCGTACAGCGGGCTGACTGCGGCACCATGCTCCACGCGCACGTTGAACATCGGGTTGTAGACCTTGCGGAACTGCTCGGGCTTCACCGAAGCCTTCACCACGGCATCGATTTCAGCATCGCTCGGCCAGATGTCCTTCAGGCGCACTTCGTTGCCGTCGGCATCCACACCCAGCACGTCCTTCTCGATATCGAAGCGGACAGTGCCGGCGATGGCGTAGGCGATCACCAGCGGCGGCGAAGCCAGGAAGGCCTGCTTGGCGTACGGATGGATGCGGCCATCGAAGTTGCGGTTGCCCGACAGCACAGCCGTGGCGTACAGGTCACGGTCGATGATTTCCTGCTGGATCTTCGGGTCCAGCGCGCCACTCATGCCGTTGCAGGTGGTGCAGGCAAACGCCACGATGCCGAAGCCCAGCTGTTCCAGGTCCGGCAGCAGGCCGGACTCTTCCAGGTACAGCTGCACGGCCTTCGAGCCCGGCGCCAGCGACGACTTCACCCACGGCTTGCGCTGCAGGCCACGCGCATTGGCATTGCGCGCCAGCAATGCGGCGGCGATCACGTTGCGCGGATTGGAGGTATTGGTGCAGCTGGTGATGGCCGCGATGATCACTGCACCATCGGGCATCAGGCCCTGCGCCTGCTCGGCCTTGCCCGCTTCCAGCTTGGCTTCGTCGGCAATGCCGCGCTCGGCCAGCTCGGCGGTGGCCACGCGCTTGTGCGGGTTGGACGGGCCGGCCATGTTGCGCACCACGCTGGACAGGTCGAAACGCAGCACGCGCTCGTACTGCGTTGTGGCCAGGTCATCGGCCCACAGGCCGGTGGTGCGCGCATAGTTTTCCACCAGCGCCACCTGCGATTCCTCGCGGCCGGTCAGGCGCAGGTAATCGATGGTCTGCGCGTCGATGTAGAACATCGCCGCGGTCGCGCCGTATTCCGGGCACATGTTGGAGATGGTGGCGCGGTCACCGATGGTCAGTGCCGCCGCACCCTCGCCGAAGAATTCCAGCCACGCGCCGACCACGCGCTCCTTGCGCAGGAACTCGGTCAGGGCCAGCACCACGTCGGTGGCGGTGATGCCCGGCTGCGGGCGACCACGCAGTTCGACGCCGACGGTATCGGGCAGGCGCATCCATGAGGCGCGGCCCAGCATCACGTTCTCCGCCTCCAGTCCGCCTACACCGATCGCGATCACACCCAGCGCATCCACGTGCGGGGTATGGCTGTCGGTGCCCACGCAGGTATCGGGGAACGCAACACCGTCCTGCACGTAGACCACCGGCGACATCTTCTCCAGGTTGATCTGATGCATGATGCCGTTGCCGGGCGGAATCACGTCCACGTTCTGGAACGCCAGCTTGGTCCAGTCGATGAAGTGGAAACGGTCTTCGTTGCGGCGATCCTCGATGGCACGGTTCTTCTCGAACGCCTGCGGGTCGTAACCACCACACTCCACCGCCAGCGAGTGATCGACGATCAGCTGCACCGGCACCACCGGATTGACCTTGGCCGGATCACCGCCCTTGTCGGCGATCGCATCGCGCAGACCAGCCAGATCGACCAATGCGGTCTGGCCGAGGATGTCATGGCAGACCACGCGGGCCGGGAACCACGGGAAATCGAGGTCGCGACGGCGCTCGATCAGCTGCTTCAGCGAATCACTGAGCGTGGCCGGATCGCAGCGACGCACCAGGTTCTCGGCCAGCACGCGCGAGGTGTACGGCAGGGTGGCATAGGCGCCGGGCTGGATCGCATCGACGGCGGCACGCGCGTCGAAATAATCCAGCGTGCTGCCGGGAAGGGTCTTGCGGTAATCGGTATTCATGGGCTGGCGGAGTACTTGGGGCGGGCCGGGTGCCGGCGGTGCGGCGGCGAAAGCATCCGGCCGGCGCAAGGCCGGCCGGATGGATACAGCAGGTGGATCAGACGCGCTTGTCGATGGCGACGAAGTCGCGGTCTTCCGGGCCGATGTAGTTGGCGCTCGGGCGGATGATCTTGCCGTCGATGCGCTGCTCGACGATGTGCGCGCTCCAGCCGGCGGTGCGGGCGATCACGAACAGGGGGGTGAACATGGCGGTCGGCACGCCCATCATGTGGTAGCTGACGGCGCTGAACCAGTCCAGGTTCGGGAACATCTTCTTGATGTCCCACATCACCGATTCCAGGCGCTCGGCGATGTCGTACATCTTCATGCTCGACTGTTCCTCGGACAGCTCGCGGGCGACGTCCTTGATCACCTTGTTGCGCGGATCGGAGACGGTGTAGACCGGGTGGCCGAAACCGATCACCACTTCCTTGCGCTCGACGCGGGCCTTGATGTCGTCCTCGGCCTCGTCCGGGTTGTCGTAGCGCTTCTGCACTTCGAACGCCACTTCGTTGGCGCCGCCATGCTTCGGGCCGCGCAGCGCGCCGATGCCACCGCAGATCGCGCTGTACATGTCGCTGCCGGTGCCGGCGATGACGCGGCAGGTGAAGGTCGAGGCGTTGAACTCGTGCTCGGCGTACAGGATCAGCGAGGTGTGCATCGCCTTCACCCACGAATCCTGCGGCTTCTCGCCATGCAGCAGGTGCAGGAAGTGGCCGCCGATCGAGTCATCGTCGGTTTCCACGTCGATGGCGCGGCCGTTGTGGCTCCAGTGGTACCAGTACAGCAGCATCGAACCGAGGCAGGCCATCAGCTTGTCGGCGATGTCACGCGCGCCCGGGTGGTTGTGGTCGTCCTTCTCCGGTGCCACGCAGCCGAGCACCGACACGCCGGTGCGCATCACGTCCATCGGGTGCGCCGACGGCGGCAGTTCCTCCAGCGCGGCCTTGACCGCAGCCGGAATGCCACGCAGCGACTTCAGCTTGGCCTTGTACGAAACCAGCTCGGCGCGGGTCGGCAGCTTGCCGTGCACCAGCAGGTAGGCGATTTCCTCGAACTCGCTGGTGTTGGCCAGGTCCAGGATGTCGTAGCCGCGGTAATGCAGGTCGTTGCCGCTGCGACCGACGCTGCACAGCGCGGTGTTGCCGGCGGCGGTGCCGGACAGGGCGACGGACTTCTTCGGCTTGAAGGTCGGGGTTGCGGTCGTATCGTTCATGTTTTCCCTCCGAAAACTGATGGTGCAGGGTACTGCTTATTTCTTGGCGGCGAACAGGGCATCGAGCTGCTGCTCGAAGGCGTGGTAGCCGATGCGGTCGTAGAGTTCCTCGCGGGTCTGCATGGTCTCCACCACGTTGCGCTGGTGGCCATCGCGGCGGACCGCCTGGTAGACGTTCTCGGCGGCCTTGTTGGCGGCACGGAAGGCCGACAGCGGGAACAGCTGGATGGCGACGCCGGCCGAGGCCAGTTCATCGCGGCTGAACAGCGGGGTGGCACCGAATTCAGTGATGTTGGCCAGCACCGGCACCTTCACCGCATCGACGAAACGGCGGTAGGTGTCCAGGTCGTAGGCGGCCTCGGCGAAGATGCCATCGGCACCGGCCTCGACGCAGGCGATGGCGCGCTCGATGGCCTTGTCCACACCGTCCACCTGGATGGCGTCGGTGCGGGCGATCAGGAAGAAGTCCGGATCGGTCTTGGCGTCGGCCGCGGCCTTCACGCGGTCGACCATTTCACCCTGCGAGACGATTTCCTTGCCCGGGCGGTGGCCACAGCGCTTGGCGCCGACCTGGTCTTCGATATGGCAGGCGGCCGCGCCGGCCTTGATCAGCGACTTCACGGTGCGCGCGATGTTGAACGCGCTCGGGCCGAAGCCGGTGTCGATGTCGACCATCAACGGCAGGTCGCAGACATCGGTGATGCGACGCACGTCCACCAGCACGTCTTCCAGGGTGTTGATGCCCAGGTCCGGCAGGCCCAGCGAGCCGGCGGCAACGCCGCCACCGGACAGGTAGATGGCGCGGAAGCCGGCGCGCTTGGCCAGCAGGGCGTGGTTGGCGTTGATCGCGCCGATCACCTGCAGCGGCGATTCGGCAGCCAGCGCCTCACGGAAGCGGGCACCGGCGGAAAAAGGAGTGGAAGCGGTCATGCGGCAATCCAGGTTGAAGAACGCAGGGGTAGGCGCAAACACCGTGCCAAGCTGCAAGCCGTTGATTTCAAAGGCATGACCATGGCGCAACAATGAAACATATGAAACATATGAAACATTGAAACGGATGTATCATGAAACACCACTCGCCCGTGCCACCGCCATGTACCTGCCCCGCTCGCCCCTGCGCCATGCCGACACCGACCCCGGCCGTCCGGTGATCTGGACGGTCAGCGTCTCGCGCCTGACCGGCCTGCTCGGCGACGTCATTCCCGAGTTCGACCGCCGTGCGCGCATCGAGCAGATCAATCTCGGCTTCGAGGAAGCGGTGGAGGTGATCGGCCAGCGCCTGCGCCGTGAACACTGCGACGTGGTGATTGCCGGGGGCTCCAATGCCGCCTGGCTGCGCGGCCGGCTCGACCTGCCGCTGGTGCCCATCCAGGCCAACGGCTTCGACCTGATGGAGGCACTGGCGCGTGCACGGCGCATCGCCAGCCGCATCGGCCTGGTCACCCACGCCAGTGACGTACCGGTATTCAGCAACTTCCAGCACAGTTTCGGCCTGGATATCGAGCATCGGCGCTTTGTCACCCGCGAGGACGCGCGCGACTGCATCGCAGACCTGCGCGCCAACGGCATCGAGGTGATCGTCGGCACCGGCATGGCCATCGACCACGCCGAGCAGGCCGGCCTGCCGGGCGTGCTGCTGTATTCGGCCGATTCGGTGCGGCAGGCGTTTGAACACGCGCTGGAACTGACCCAGGCGCTGGCCCGCTCCGGTGGCAGCCGGCCGGCAGCGCGCCGGCGCGCCGCCCCGCGCAGTGATGCGCATGCCCTGCTCGGCGACAGCGAGGCAATGGCACAGGTACGCGCGCAGATCGCGCTGTACGCACCACACGACAGCACCGTGCTGGTCACCGGCGAAACCGGTACCGGCAAGGAGCTGGTCGCGCGCCAGCTGCATGCGGCCAGTGGCCGTCGTGGACGCTTCGTGGCGCTGAACTGCGGTGCGATCAGCGAATCATTGCTGGAGGCCGAGCTGTTCGGTTACAGCGATGGCGCCTTCACTGGCGCGCGGCGGGGGGGCCGTGTCGGCCTGGTCGAGGCGGCCGATGGCGGCACCCTGTTCCTGGATGAAATCGGCGAACTGCCACTACCGCTGCAGACCCGCCTGCTGCGGGTGCTGGAAGAACGCGAAGTGCTGCGCGTGGGTGCCACCGAACCGACCCCGGTGGACCTGCGCGTAGTCGCTGCCACCCTGCAGTCACTGGAACAGCGCGCGGCGGCCGGCAGCTTCCGCCGCGATCTGTACTACCGCCTGGCCGCGCTGCGCATCGCCCTGCCCGCGCTGCGTGCGCGGCGCAGTGACATTGCGCTGCTGACCCGGCATTTCTTCCGCCAGCTGCGTGGCATCGACGCGCCGCTGGACGAGGCTGCAATGACCACACTGACCAACGCCGAATGGCCCGGCAACGTGCGTGAGCTTCGCAACCTGGTGGATCGCCTGCGCATCCACTGGCAGCCGGGCGAAGAATTGATCAACACCGCGCGGTTGATGCAGCTGGCACCGGAGCTGATGCGCGAGGGCACCCCTGCCATGCCGGTGGAAAGCAACGGCAAGCGCCCCCCGCGTGCGCAGCTGGAAGCCGTGCTGCAGGAACACCGCAATGACCGCGAAGGCATGGCGCAGGCGCTGGGCGTGTCACGCACCACGCTGTGGCGCTGGCTGCGCGCGGAAGGGCTGTAGAGTCGAGCTTGCTCGACTAGAGAAAATCAGCCGAGCATGGCTCGGCCCCACAGAAAATCAGTCGAGCAAGCTCGACTCTACAGATGGCGCGAGCGCGCCCAGCGTGCCTCGATGGCGAAGCGGCCACTGCCCACTGCCGCTATCCACAGCAACAGCACGCCCAGTGGCACTTCGCTCAGGTAGAAGAACCAGCTCAGCCAGTCCGGCACGCTCAGTCCTGCCGGAATGCGTGCAATGCCATCGGTCAGTGCCGCCACCGCACAGATCGCCGCCAGCAGCAGGGACGAGGGGCGGCTCAACAGGCCCAACACCAGCAGTCCACCCGCAATCCACTCAATCGCGCCGAGCACCGGCGCACTGAACGCCGGGAACGGAATGCCGGCGTCGACCAGCGTATGCACCATGCGCTCGCGCCCGGCCTCGGTGAACACCTTGTTCCAGCCGGATACACAGAACATGACCCCGGCGACGATACGGGCGAGCAGCAGCAGGGACGCTTCCACGCCACGACGCGGTGATGGCACGGCGAACAGGCAGCGCAAGGACGGCATGGCAACTCCGGAAGTCGAGGAAATCCATCGGAGTGTGCCGGCCGGCAGCCTGCTCGCAGATGAAGCGGGCCAGTCCGAACACGACAACCCGCTTTCGTAGAGTCGAGCTTGTTCGACTGGGTATAGAGCAGTCGAGCAAGCTCGACTCTACAAAAGCAGCCGAGCATGGCTCGGCCCTACAGAGGACACGTCAGCCGGGCCGCGTCATTCACGGATACAGCAGCCGCTTGCTCCAGCGCCCTTCGGCACCGGCCTCATAGCACCAGCGCTCGTGCAGGCGGAACTGCGCGCCGTACCAGAATTCGATGCGGTCGGGCACCACGCGCAGGCCGCTCCAACCCTCCGGGCGCGGCACGTCCTTGCCTTCGAAGCGGGCTTCGATCTCGGCCACGCGCGCGTCGAATTCCTCACGCGTCGCCAGGGTCTTCGACTGCTGCGAGGCCCACGCGCCGATCTGGCTCATGCGCGGGCGGCTGGCGAAATAGGCATCGGCCTCGGCGTCGGCCACCTGCTCGACACGGCCTTCGATGCGCACCTGGATGCCGGCTTCGCGCAGGCTGCGCCACAGGAACAGCAGCGCGGCCTGCGGATTGGCCTGCAGTTCCTGGCCCTTGTGGCTGTCCAGGTGGGTGTAGAACACGAAGCCGCGCTCGTCGAACGCCTTCAGCAGCACTGTGCGCGCCGACGGCCGGCCGTTGACATCGGCGGTGGCCACGGTCATCGCGTTCGGCTCGACCTCGCGGCTCTGTTTGGCCTCTTCGAACAGGCCGGCAAACGTGGACAGGGCTTCGGCGTACAGGTCGCTCATGATTGCGTTCTTCTCACACGGTTTGGGCTATTGTGGCTGCATGGTCGCTGCTGCGTATATGCCCCAGGTGAAAGGATTCCCCGAAACATTGGCCGAGCGGGTTCTGGACGATGTGCTGGGCAGCGGCACGGCAGTTCCAGTATTGGCGATCAGCGGCCTGCAGGGGAGCGGCAAATCGACGCTGGCCGCGCAGGTGGTGGCACGCGCCCAGGCACGCGGCCTGAACGCGGCCACGCTGTCGATCGATGACGTCTACCTCACCCGGGTGCAGCGTCAACGGCTAGCCCGCCAGGTACACCCACTGCTGATCACCCGCGGCCCGCCCGGTACCCACGATCTGCCACTGGCCCACGCCGTGCTCGACGCCGTGGCCGCGCGCCAGCCCTTCGCAATGCCACGCTTCGACAAGCTGGCCGATGAGCGCCTGCCCGAGGCGCAGTGGCCTCGCCTGCAACAACCGCTGGACCTGCTGGTATTCGAAGGCTGGTTCCTCGGCACGCCCGCGCAGGATGAAGAGGCACTGGAAAGCCCGCTGAACGCACTGGAACGCGAGGCCGACACCGATGGCCGCTGGCGGCGCTGGTGCAACCAGGCGCTGGCCCGCGACTACCCGGCGCTGTGGCAGCGCTGCCACCGCCTGTGGTTCCTGCAGCCACCCGACTTCTCGGTGGTGCCGCGCTGGCGCTGGCAGCAGGAACAGAATCTACAGGCGGCACAGCCGGGCCGGCACGGCATGAGCCGGCCGCAGCTGGAGCGCTTCGTGCAGTACTACGAGCGGGTCAGCCGTCAGGCGCTGCAGGCCCTGCCCGCCCTGGCCGACCATGTGGTGGTGCTGGACGGGCAGCGCCAGGTCCAGGGCGTGCGCTGAGGCCACCTACTCCACCAGGAACGTCACCCGCAGGTTGACCCGCCATTCGGTGATCTCGCCACTGCCGTTGGTGACCACCTTGGTCTCGTTCACCCAGGCGCCCTGGATGCCCTTGACCGTCTCGGAGACCTTTTTCAGTCCGCTGCGCACGGCGTCCTCCACGCTCTTCGGCGAGGAGGCGGTGATTTCGATGACCTTGGCGACCGTCATGGCCTGTACTCCGGCTGGCGCGGGAGACCCCGCAGGAACGCCTACCCTGACGTGAAGAACGTAAAGGCCGGGGCACGGAGGTGTTAGCATCAGAGGGCATGAATCCTGCTCCGAACCTGATCCTGATCGGCCCGATGGGCGCCGGCAAAACCTGCATCGGCCGCCGCCTGGCCGAGCGCTTCACGCTGGACTTCGTCGATGTCGACCAGGCCATCGTCGATGCCGCCGGCGCCAGCATCCCCACCATTTTCGAGCATTCGGGCGAAGCCGGCTTCCGCAGCCATGAACGCGAGACGCTGGCACGCGTGCTGGAAGGCCGTGGCCAGCTGGTCTCCACCGGCGGCGGTGCAGTGTTGGACCCCGGCAACCGTGCGCTGATCGCCCGGCGTGGTTTCGTGGTCTACCTGCGGGTCAGTGTGGCCGCGCAGCTGGAACGCCTGGCCCGCGACAAGGGCCGGCCGTTGCTGCAGCGCCCGGACCGCGAGCAGGTGCTGCACGATCTGGCCGCACACCGCGACCCGCTGTACCGCGAGCTGGCCGACCTCACCCTCGATACCGACCCATACACCGCTGCCGACGCGACCGCCCATCTGGTGGTCAAGCTGGCCACGCAATGGCAGCGCCAGGACCTGACCGCATGACCTCCCCCGCCCTGCTGCAGGTCGCCGTTGGCGGCGACCGCCCCTACCCCATCACCATCGGCGCCGGTGCCCAGGCCGATGGCGCCGCACTGGCGTCGCACGTTCGCGGCCGCCACGTGCTGCTGCTCAGCGACAGCGAAGTCGCGCCGCGCTATCTGGCGTCGGTGAAGCAGACGCTGCTGGCGGCTCGTCCTGACCTGATCATCGGCGAACACGTGCTGGCTGCGGGCGAAGCCTCCAAGACCCTGGCCGAGTTCGGCCGCGCCATCGAAGCGCTGGCCACGTTGGGTGCCACCCGCGATGCCTGCGTGTTCGCGCTGGGCGGCGGCGTGGTCGGTGACCTGGCGGGCTTCGCTGCGGCGTGCTGGATGCGCGGGGTGGACTGCGTGCAGTTGCCGACCACCCTGCTGGCGATGGTCGATTCGTCGGTGGGCGGCAAGACCGCGGTGGACATCCCGGCTGGCAAGAACCTGGTCGGCGCCTTCCACCCGCCACGCGCGGTGATCGCTGATACCCGCGTGCTGGCCACCCTGCCACCGCGCGAACTGCGTGCCGGCCTGGCCGAAGTGGTGAAGTACGGTGCGCTGGGCGATGCCGCCTTCTTCGACTGGCTGCAGCAGAATGCCGAGGCGCTGGTTGCTGGCGTAGACGGCGTGCTGTCCGAAGCGATCGCACGCAGCTGCCGGCACAAGGCCGCGATTGTCGAACGCGATCCGTTCGAGAAGGGCGAGCGCGCCCTGCTCAACCTCGGCCACACCTTCGGCCATGCCATCGAGACCGAACAGGGCTACTCGGCCCCGGGCCGCGATGCGCTGAACCACGGCGAAGCGGTGGCGGTGGGCATGGTGCTGGCGGCGAAGCTGTCCACCGATCTCGGCTTGGCCGACGATGCCGATCGCGCTCGCCTGCAGGCACTGCTTGAACGGCTCGGCCTGCCGGTGGCGATCCCGGCAGGGCTGGACCCGCAGGCCCTGCTCGGCCGCATGCGGCTGGACAAGAAGAACGTGGCCGGCCGCCTGCGCCTGGTGCTGTGGCGGGGCATGGGCCGTGCCGAAGTGGTGCCGGACGTGGATGAGGCAGCGGTGCTGAAGGTGCTGTCGGCCCGGTAGTGCCGGCCGCTGGCCGGCTTCCCCGTTGCTGACGTTGCCGGCCAGCGGCCGGCACTACCACGTTGCGGCAGGGGTCACCCGTGCCCCGCTACAATCAGCGCCATGCACGTCTACCTGCAACATCCCGATGCCGGTGCGCAGGCGCCGCGCTTCCTGCGCCTGAGCCTGCAGCCGGACCTGTTCGGCGGTTGGGAACTGCTGCGCGAGAGCGGTCGCGTCGGTGGCCGCTCGCAGCTTCGGCGCGAGCTGTTCCTGCAGGCCGATGAAGCACGCCACGCCTTCGAGAAGGCCCGTGATGCCGAACTGCATCGCGGCTTCCAGATCCTTTCGCACGGCGACTGACGCCGCTGCCAACTTTCGCCCAAGGAATGCCCATCGTGACCAGCCCTCTCCGCAACGATCGCCTGCTGCGCGCCCTGCGCCGCGAACCGGTGGACTGCACCCCCGTCTGGTTGATGCGCCAGGCCGGCCGCTACCTGCCGGAATACCGTGCGACCCGGGCCAAGGCCGGCAGCTTCCTGGCCATGGCCAAGACCCCGGAGATCGCCTGCGAAGTCACCCTGCAGCCGCTGCGCCGCTTCCCGCTGGACGCGGCCATCCTGTTCTCGGACATCCTCACCATTCCCGATGCGATGGGCCTGGAGCTGTACTTCGTCGAAGGCGAAGGCCCGAAATTCCGCCATCCGGTGCGCGATGAAGCCGCCATCGCCAGGCTGGCAGTGCCGGACATGGAACAGGACCTGGGCTATGTGATGGACGCGGTGCGGCTGATCCGCCGCGAGCTGGACGGCCAGGTGCCGCTGATCGGCTTCTCCGGCAGCCCATGGACACTGGCCTGCTACATGGTGGAAGGCGGCGGCAGCAAGGACTTCGCGCGCATCAAGGCGATGGCGCTGAACCACCCGCAGGCCCTGCACCGCCTGCTGGAAGTGACCACCGAGGCGGTGATTGCCTATCTCGGCGCGCAGCGCGCGGCCGGTGCGCAGGCCCTGCAGGTGTTCGACACCTGGGGCGGCGTGCTGTCGCCGGCGATGTACCGCGAGTTCTCGCTGCGCTACCTGCAGCGGATTGCCCAGGGCCTGGAGCGCGGCCAAGGCAGCGAGCGTACCCCGCTGATCCTGTTCGGCAAGGGCACGGGCCTGCACCTGGAACCGCTGTCGCAGACCGGCGCCGATGCACTCGGCCTGGACTGGACGCTGGACCTGGACGAGGCCCTGCGCCGCACCGGTGGCCGCGTTGCCCTGCAGGGCAACCTCGACCCGACCACGCTGTACGCCTCGCCCGATGCCATCGCCGCAGCCGCCGCGCGCGTACTCGACACCTACGCCGCCGGCAATGGCGGTTCGCGCGAGGGCCATGTGTTCAACCTCGGCCACGGCATGTCACCGGACATGGACCCGGCGCACGTGCAGGTACTGGTCGACGCGGTGCACGCGCACAGCCAGCGCTGAGCACTGCGCAGGCAACCACGGCGCGATGTTGATCGCGCCGTGACCCGCATTGCGCGATCATGGCGTCCCCCACGCTGCACCGGCCGCACGCCATGTCCACATCGTCATCGAACTACACCCGCCACCGCCCCCTGCTGTGGCTGGTGTCGCTGGCGATCTTCATGCAGATGCTGGATTCGACCATCGTCAACACGGCCTTGCCGGCGATGGCGGCCAGCCTGGGCGAGAGCCCGCTGCAGATGCAGTCGGTGGTGTTCAGCTACGCGCTGGCGGTAGCCACCTTCATCCCTGCCTCCGGCTGGATCGCCGACCGCTACGGCACGCGGCGCACCTTCCTGGTGGCGATCATCCTGTTCACTCTCGGTTCGCTGGCCTGCGCGCTGGCCCAGCACCTGCACCAGCTGGTCGGTGCGCGCGTGCTGCAGGGCATTGGCGGCGCGATGCTGCTGCCGGTCGGTCGCCTGGCGGTGATGCGTTCGGTATCGCGCGAGGATTTCCTGCGCGCGATGAGCTTCATCGCCATCCCCGCCCTGGTCGGCCCGTTGATCGGCCCGACCCTGGGCGGCTGGCTGGTCGAGATCGCATCCTGGCACTGGGTGTTCCTGATCAACCTGCCGATCGGCGTGATCGGTTTCATCGCCGCGATGAAGATCATGCCCGACCACTACGCCAGCCATCGCACCCGCTTCGACCTGCGCGGCTACGTCATGCTGGCCTTTGCGATGGTGGTGTTGTCGCTGGCACTGGACGGCATCTCCGGGCTCGGCACCCCGCACGCGCTGGTGATGCTGATGACCGTTGCCGGCCTGGCGGCGCTGGTGGGTTACTGGCTGCATGCCGCCAACTCCACCGCGCCGTTGTTCTCGCTGGCACTGTTCCGCGTGCCCAGCTACCGCATCGGCATTCTTGGCAACCTGTTCTCGCGCATCGGCAGCAGTGCCATGCCGATGCTGATCCCGCTGCTGCTGCAGGTCGGCCTGGGCCTGGGCCCGATGAACGCCGGCCTGATGATGGTGCCCGTCGCTGCGGCCGGCATGGTGTCGAAGAAGCTGGCGGTGAAGCTGGTCGAGCGTTACGGCTACCGCCGCGTGTTGATGGTCAACACCGTGCTGGTGGGGCTGGCGATGGCCAGCTTCATCCTGATGACGCCGGGCCAGCACCTGGCGTGGCGCCTGCTGCAGCTGGCGTTCTTCGGTGCGGTCAATTCGCTGCAGTTCACCGTGATGAACACCGTGACCCTGCGCGATCTCGACCGCGAGTTCGCCAGTTCCGGCAACAGCCTGCTGTCGATGGTGATGATGCTCGCGGCCGGCTTCGGTGCTGCCGCGGCGGGCAGCCTGCTGGCTGCGTTCGGTACCCACCTGGACAGCAACAGTGCCACCGCTGCGCTGCATGCCACGTTCCTGTGCGTGGGCGCGATCACGCTGACGTCGACGATGATCTTCTGGCAGTTGCCGGACACCAAGCCGGAGCCACGACAGGTCGAGCACGTGGCCGAGTGAGGGGGTCGGCAGGGCCTGCGGCCCTGCACCTGCTGCAGGCAACGGCAACGGCAACGGCAACGTCAACATCAAGAGCGGGCACTCCGTGGGTTGGTGGGGCGGTGTCGGGTCGCGGGGACGCCGTGAACCCGTCCATGGGGGCTTGGCCGCGGCATCCATGCCGCGGACACCCCGCAACCCGACACCGCCCCACCTCTGACAGATGGTCGCTGCTGTTGGTGGGTGTCGACCTTGGTCGACACATCTGTCAGATATCGAAATACATCTGGGGTCAGATCCGACAGATCGCGGAAAACTGTCGAAGGCGGGGTGGGTCCGGTTGCGGGGGCGTGAGCCGCATGGATGCGGCGACCGAGCTTACATGGACGTACTTGCAGCGGCCCCCGCAACCGGACCCACCCCGCCATCCCACGGAATGCACGCTTTTGATGTTGACGTTGATCCGGCGGGTGCAGGGCCGCAGGCCCTGCCGCGTCCCTACCTGCCCATCACCCGGGCAATCGCTTCCACCAGCAGTTCCCCGGTCACCGGCTTGCGCAGGAAGCCACCAATACCTGCCGCTTCCACCTGTTGCTGCAGGTCCGGATCGGTACGCGCGGTCACCGCCAGCAGCGGCAGCATGTAGCCCTGGTTGCGCAGGTGCTGGGCCAGCTCGAATCCGCTCAGGCCCGGCAGGTCCAGATCGAGCAGGCCGACGTCGAAATCGCCGGCACTGATCTCGCGCAGCGCCGCCAGCGCATGGCCGGCATGTACCACTTCGTGGCCTCGTGCGCTCAGCAGGCCGCGCACCACGTCGGCCACGGTCGCGTCGTCCTCGACCAGGAGCACCCGCAGCGGTGGCATGTTCGCAGCCTCCTCGCGATGCGTTCCGCCCTCGGCTTCGGCACTGGCATCCACCACCAGCGGCAACGGCAGGGTAACCCCGAAGCAGGTGCCGCGGCCCAGCTGGCTTTCCACCTGGATGCGCCCCTGCATCGCCTGCGCCAGTTCGCGGCAGATCGCCAGGCCCAGGCCGCTACCGCCGTACTGTGCGGCGGTACGTGCACCGTCGGCCTGCTCGAAGCGCCGGAACAGGCGCTGCTGCTGTTCCTGGCTGATGCCCGGGCCGGTGTCGCGCACCTCGAAATGCAGCGCGCGCAGCTCACCATCGCTTCGCGCGTGCAGCGTGATGGTGCCACGGCTGGTGAACTTGACCGCATTCGAGAGCAGGTTGAGCAGGATCTGCCGCACCCGCATCGCATCGCCGGTGGCCTGCAGGCCGGGCGGCAGCTGGTTGTCGAGGGTGAAGCGCAGGCCCTTCTGCGCGGCCAGCGGTCCCATCAGCGCAGCCAGATCCTGCAGCAGGCAGCTCAGCGCGAAGGGTTTGTGCTGCAGTTCAAGCCGCCCCGATTCGATCCGCGCCAGATCCAGCGCGTCGTTGACCAGGTGCAGCAGATGTTCGCCGGCATGCCGGATCGATTGCGTGTAGCCTCGCTGCTGCGGGTCCAGCGGCGAGGCCAGCAGCAGTTCACTCATGCCCAGCACGCCGGTCATCGGCGTGCGGATCTCGTGGCCGAGGTTGGCCAGGAAACGGGTCTTGGCCGCCGAGGCCTGCTCGGCCAGTTCCTGCTTGTGCAACGCCAGCTGGTAGGCGTGACGACGCTGCAGGCGACGCCGGTACAACCAGGCGAACCAGCTGGTCAGCAGCAACGCGATGGAGGCCAGCACCAGCAGGCCAGACAGGCTGCGCAACCATGGCGGCTGCACGCGGAACTCCAGGCCCTGCACCCGCGACCAGACATGGTCGGCCGAGCGTGCCTGCACTTCCAGCCGATAACTGCCCGGGGGCAGTCGCGAGAACAGGCGCTCACCGGCCGGCCCGACTTCGACCCAATCCGGATCGTAGCCGGCCAGGCGGTAGCGATAGGTATTGGAGGCCGAATCGGCGAACGACAGCAGCCGCGCGACGATGCGCAGGTCGCGATCACCATCGACGATCTGCAGCGGCGTGTCATGGGTCAGGTCGAGCACCTGCTCGTTGCGGCGCACCTCGACCCGTTCGATCACCAGGGGCGCGCGCCGCACCGATGGCCGCACCAGTTCCGGATCGAACACCACCACGCCGGCTGGCGTTCCCGCCACCAGGTGGCCGTCGCCTGACATCACCAGGGTGTGCTCGCGGAATTCCTGGCTGGGCAGGCCATCGTGCACCCCATACAGGCGCACGCTCTGGCCGTCGGCGCCAATCCGCACCAGGCCGCGCGCACTGGTGGCCCACGCCACGCCCTGCGCGTCGACCACCAACCCCGACGCGGAGATCGCCGGATAGCCCTGCTCGGCGCCGACCACCGCCTGCCGTTCCAGCCGCCCCTGGCTCCAGCGATAGCGCGACAGCCGGCCATCCTCGGACAACCACACCTGGCCATCGCGGCCTACGTGCAGCGCATGGATCGCGGTCGCAGGGGCGCCCGGTACCGGCTGGAAGCGCTCGCTTTCCGGCAACCACTGCAGCAGGCCGCGGCTGCTGGCCAGCCAGATGTGGTCCTGCGGCCCGCACTCGACATCCAGGTTGAGCTGCCCCTGCTGCAGGCCGCGCTGGCCATTGTCCAGCTGGCGGCGCAGGCGCCCGTCCAGGTCGCGCTGCTGCAGGCCGGACGGCAGCATCAGCCACAGGCTGTCGCCATCACAGGTCATCATCGATTCGATGACCCCTTCCATGGTGGCATCGGCACCGGCATCACGCCCCCAGCGGCGCAGATCGCGCAGCTTCGGGTCATAGCGCAGCAGTGCATCGTTCGAACCGATCCAGACCTGGCCGCGTCGATCCTCGCGCACCGAGGTCAGCCAGTGCATGCCATTGACCCAGGTGCGGTGCTGTTCGACCTTGCCGGTCTTAGGGTCGAACCGGTCCAGCGCACCATGGCCGCCCACCGTCCAGATGCCGCCATTGCTGGAGGGGCTGGTGCCCAGGACGAAGGCGTTGCGCAGCGAGCTGGGGTCGTCCTCCAAGCGTGACAGCACCGAGAACTGCCACCAGCGGGGCAGCAGGTGCCACAGCCCGGCATTGGTACTGGCCAGCCAGATTCCACCCTCACGATCTTCGTAGGCACCGGTCCAGTTCGGTCGTACCGGCCCACGCGCCACCGCGCTGTACAACGGCACGCCCTGGTACTGGCCGTCGACCGCACGGCCGAGGCCGGTCCGGGTGTCCAGCCAGTAGCCGCCCTGTTCGTCGCGCAGCATCATGCCCAACACCTGCTCCCCTTGCGGAAGCTTCCACGGCGGTGTCTCGAAGCGACCGTCGGGGCGGCGCACGGTGGCACCGGCCATCGTGCTGATCCACAGGCTGCCGTCGGGCTCGGCGGTCAGGCCATTGATCAGCAGGCTGGGGATGACGTCGGTGCCGACACGTTCGAAGTCGGTCCCGGTCCAGCGCGCTACGCCATGCTTGGTACCAATCCACAGGCTGCCGTCGGCCAGGGTTGCCAGATACGGAACCGATGCGGACGGCAGGCTGCGCGGATTGTTGGCCTCCGGCAGGAAGCGCTGCAGCCGATCCTGGTTGTCCAGCCGGTACAACCCTCCCTCGTGGGTACCGAACCAGACCGAACCGTCCGGCGTGGCCGCCAGGCTCCAGACCGTGTTGGTCCCCATCAGCGGCTGGCTGCTGCGGTCGTAGAAGTGCAGCTGGCGGCGGTCGGCGGACATCCGCACCAGGCCGGCATTCTCGGTCCCGATCCAGAGCTGGTTGCGCGCATCGACCAGCACCGTCCAGATCCGGTTGTCGCGCAATCCGTCTTCCGAACGCCAGATCCGGTAGTTGCGCCCGTCGTAGCGGGCCAGGCCGTCGTTGGTGGCGATCCACAGGTAGCCGTAGCGGTCTTCGGCCATGCGGTTGACGGTATTGGACGGCAGGCCGTCGAACACTGTCACCTGGCGCGGACTCGGGGGCACAGGCTGCGCGGCAGCGGGTGACAGGCCGCACAGGAGGATCAGCAGCAGCATCGCTGCCCGCAGATACGCCACCGATTGCCTCCTCACGCTGCCCTGATGATTCCCGCGCTGCGGGCGTCGGCATGGTAAACCGAAAGTCGCGTCGTTCACGCCTGGCTCCGACGCCTTCAGACCATGTCCTGTCGCTTGGCACGAGCCTGCACGATCGCCGCCACCAGCATGTCGCCGGTAACCGGCTTGCGCAGGAAACCATCGAACCCCGCAGCGAGGACCTGCGACTCGGCATAGGCATCGGAACGCGCGGTCACCGCCACCAGCGGCAGCTCATAGCCCAGCGCGCGCAGCTGGCGGGCGATCGCGGTGCCGTCCAATGCCGGCAGATCAAGGTCCAGCAAGCCAACATCGAAGCCGTCGGTGGCGATCTCGGACAAGGCCCCCAGGCCGTGCAGCACGTGCACGACGTCATGCCCCCTGCTGCGCAGCAGGCCGGCGATGACTTCGGCCACGGTGGCATCGTCCTCCACCAGCAGGATGCGCAGCGGCGGCAGTACCGGCAGCGCCGGAACGTCACCTGCGGCAGCGGCCGCCTGCCGCGTCCAGGGCAGCGGCAACCGCACCCGGAAGCGCGCGCCCTTGCCCGGCGAGCTTTCCACGTCGATGCGCCCGCCCATCGCCACCGCCAGCTCCTGGCAGATCGCAAGGCCCAGCCCGCTGCCGCCATAGCGCGAGGCCGTGCGCGGGCCATCGGCCTGCTCGAAACGGTGGAACAGGCGCTCCTGCTGCTCGGCGTTGATGCCCGGCCCGCTGTCGTGCACCTCGAAGCAAACGCCCCCGCCGTTTTCGTCCAGGCGTACGGCCAGGCCGACATGGCCACGCTCGGTGAACTTGATCGCATTGCCCAGCAGGTTGAGCAGGATCTGGCGTACGCGCATCTCGTCACCACTGACGCTGACCGGACCCGGCGGATCGTCGCCACGCTGGAAATCCAGCCTGCGCTGCTTGGCCATCGGCTGCATCAGCACCTGTACCTGGTCGAGCAGGCCGGCCAGATCGAACGGACGCAGGTCCAGCTCCAGCCGGCCGGCCTCGATGCGGGCGAGGTCCAGCGCATCGTTGACCAGTCGCAACAGGTGGCTTCCGGCCTGCTGGATCGAGCCGGCATAGCTGCGCTGCACCGGGTCCAGCGGCGTGGCCAGCAGCAGCTCGCTCATCCCCAGCACGCCGGTCATCGGTGTGCGCACCTCATGGCCCAGCGTGGCCAGGAAGCGACTCTTGGCCTGCGAAGCCTGCTCGGCCAGCTCCTGCTTGTGCACGGTCAACTGCCACTGCTGGCGACGGCGCAGGCGCCCCCTGATCGACCAGGCCAGGGTGAGCAGCAGCAGTGAACCGATCAGGATGTAGCCGAAGATCGCCATGCCACTGCGCCACCACGGCGGCAGCACCTTCACCTTCAACTGCTGCGAAGGCGTCCATGCACCGTTGGCGGTGGCCGCCTGCACTTCGATGACGTAGCTGCCGGTGGGCAGCCGGGACAGCGTACGCTGACCATCCCCGCCCTGCTCCACCCAGTCCTGGTCATAGCCGCGCACCCGGAAGCGGTAGCGGTTGCCCTGTGGATTGGCATACGACAACAGGCGTGCGTCGATCTGCAGGTCACGATCATCCGGCCCAAGCAACAGGGTGCCGGTATCGGGCAGTGGCTGCCAGCCGCGTGCGTCATCGCGGCGCACGCGTACCTCGGCAATCACCAGCGACGACGCCGGCAGCGCGACGTCAACGGCATTCACGTCGAAGGCAACCAGGCCGGTCTGGGCGACGGCGAGCACGCGGCCATCGGCATTCACTGCCGGAGGCCGGCTGGTGAATTCGGCATCGGACAGGCCATCGCGTTCATTGAACAGTTGCAGTCGCCGCGCCTTGGGATCCCAGCGCAACAGGCCGCGCGGCGTGGTCGCCCACACCCGGCCGTCGTCGGCCAATGCCAGGCCGCCCATGCTCACCGGCGGCACGCCGGCACTTCCATCAACGCGCTGGATCAGGCGCAGGCTCATGCCATCCCACTGGTAGCGTTCGAGCGCGCCCTGCCGGGCCAGCCACAGCTGCTGCGGGTCGACCCACACCAGGTCGAAGATCAGCCCGCTGGATACCCCTGGCACCGCCTCGAAGCGCCCCGCCTGCTCGCGCCAGATGCCCATTTCACCCATGACCCACGCCTTGCCATGGGCATCGAAGCGGATCTGTTCGATCGGTGAATCGGCCGCCTTGCGGAAATCATCCAGCGGATAGCTGCGCAGCACCCGGCCATCGGCGCTGCGCTGCTGCAGGCCCAGGTTCATCACCGACAGCCAGACCGTGCCATCGGGGGCCTGCCGCATCAGATCGATACGCTGGCGCAGGTCGGCGCCACCGTCGATCCGCCAATCCTGCAGCGCGCGGCTGGCCGGGTCGTACACACTGATGCGGCCGGCACGGCCCAGCCACAGGCGCCCGTCCGGCCGCGGCAGTACAGACCACACCGCGCCACTGCCAATCTGGCGGTCGCTGGCCAGCAGGCGCAGCGTGCCGTGCGCATCCAGCTGGTACACGCCGTGCGCCGAGCCCACGTAATACGCCTGGCCGTCGCTGGCCGCGCTCAGCAGGTACTGGCTGTCCAACGGCTTGCCATCGAGCTGGTTCCAGATCGAGAAGCGGCGCCAGTCCGGCGGCAGGTAAGCCAGGCCCTGGGTCAGCAGCGCCACCCACACTCCGCCCTCGTGGTCCTGCAGCAGATCGAGCACACCGCTCTGGGCGGTAAGGAAACCACTGCCGCGGTCGCCGTCGAGCCGCCACAACGCACTGGCATCTCCGCGCAGCAGACCGTCGGACGTACCCGCCCAGTAGCCGCCCTGGCGGTCGGCCAGTACCAGTGCCGAACGCAGGCGGGCGCTGTCGGTCCACCGCGGGCGGCTGACCCGGTCCTGCGCATCGATGCGATAGAGTCCGTCGTTCTGGCTGCCGATCCAGATCGAGCCATCCGGATCGCGGCCCATCCGCAGCACGCTCAACGTGCCAAGCTCCCGCGCCGCCACCGGCTCGAACCCATGGCCGTTCCAGCGTGCCACGCCGGCCTCGGTGCCGATCCACAGGCGCCCGCGCGCATCGACCAGGCTGCTGTAGATGGTGTTGCTGGGCAGGCCGTCCGCGCGCGCAGGATCATGCTTGAAGAAGCGCAGGCTGCCGTCCTCTCCGAACCGGCAGATCCCTTGGCTGCTGGTGCCGATCCACAAAGCGTTCTCGGCGTAGGCCAGCGTCCAGAACTGGCCCAGGCACGGGCCATTGACCGCATCGAAGGTCCTGAAGCGCTCACGGTCGGCATCCAGGCGGGCCAGCCCCTTGCCATTGATGCCCACCCAGACGCGGTCCAGCGGATCGACCAGCAGCGTCTCGATCTCATTGCCCGGCAGCGAGCCCGGCTGTTCCGGATCGTGCTCCCAGACCCGCAGGCCATTGCCGTCGTAGCGCACCAGGCCGCCATCGGTGGCGGCCCAGACGTGGCCCTGGCGATCCTCGGCCAGCGCCAGCACCATGCGCGAGGGCATGCCTTCGGCCGCGCCGAAACGGCGCAGGCGTGGTGTTTCCGCCATTTCAAGGGGCGCAGCCGCTGCGGCGAACGCCATCAGCAGCAGCCCCATTCCCGCGATGCCTCGCCACCACAGGCGCCAGCCGCTCGTCATCCTGATCCCCCTGTCCTGGGCCGATTGTCACACAGGCCCGGGTTCATGACTGCAACAGCCTGTTTCCACGGGCAGTGGCACCACGAACTGTTGCAGCCATGCACGCATCGTTGGCAGGGGCCTGTGCGTATGATCGCAACGTCCCCCTTCCGGAGCCCGCCATCGATGCGTCCCTGCCTGGCCCTGCTGCCGATGCTGCTCGCCACCGCCCCCGCTTGGGCGGATGCAGACACCTATCGCCTTGATCCGGTGCATACCCGGGTGTTGTTCAGCATCGATCACGCGGGTTACTCGCAGGCCATGGGCACGGTCTCGGGCAGTGAAGGCCGCCTTCAGTTCGATCCCGACAACTGGCGCGAAGCCACGCTGGACGTCGAGGTGCCCGTATCGCGATTGGACCTCGGCGACGCCAAGTGGAACCAGGCTACGCTGGCCCGCAGCTTGCTCGACGGCGAACGATTCCCGAACGCGCGATTCGTCTCCAGCCGCGTGGAACCGATCGATGCCAGGCGTGCCCACGTGATCGGCACCCTCACCCTGCGCGGGATCAGCCAGGAGATCACGCTGGAGGTGACCCTCAATGCCATCAAGCGCTATCCCCTTCCCCCATTTCGACGCACCGCCGGTTTTTCCGCCAGCACCACGCTGAGCCGGCGCGCGTTCGGCATCACCGCCTGGCCGGGCGTCATCGGTGATGCCGTACAGCTGAGGATCGAGGCTGAGGCCACTCTCGACCGCAGCGACGCCCCGGGAACTCCCGCTCCCGCCCCGCACTCCGCCCCCAAGACGGCCCGCTAGAGGACCTTTCATGACCGCCAAGAACACGCCCGCCGCCTGGGGGAGTGTCAGCCAGATCCTGCATTGGTTGATCGCACTGCTGATCCTCGCCCTGGGCGTGGTCGGCCTTACCATGGGTGAATTGCCCAAGACTCCCAAGTATTTCTGGGTCTACACCGCGCACAAGTCCATCGGCATCACCGTGTTGGCGCTGGTGCTGTTCCGCCTCGGCTGGCGCCTTTATGCCGGCGTGCCCAAGCCGGTGCCGGGTGTGCCCAGCTGGCAGGAGCGCATCGCCAGTGCAACCCACGTGCTGTTGTATGTGCTGATGTTCGCCATTCCGCTGTCGGGCTGGCTGTACGACTCGGCCAGTGGCCTGCGCCCGTTCCGCTGGTTCGGGCTGGTTGACGTACCCAAGCTGAGCGGCCCCGACCCGCAGGTTGTCGCGGTGTCCCATGCCATCCACGAATACGGCTTCTGGCTGTTGATCGCAGTGGTGCTGGCCCATGCCGGCGCGGCTTTCTACCACCACCTGTTCCAGCGCGATGCAACGTTGTCCCGCATGTTGCCGCGCGGCTGGCTCGCCTCCCCTCAGAAGGACTGACCGATGACCCTGAAACTGACCACCCCGGCCGCCGTGGCCGCCGCCCTGGCCGGCATGCTGGCCACTGCCCCGGTGCTCGCCGCCGACTACGCACAGGCCCCCGGTGCCGGTTCGATCCTGGTGTTTGCCACCAAGTACGACGGTGAAGTGTTCACCGGCAGCTTCCCGGGCTTCGCCACCAAGCTCAGCTTCGACCCGGCCAACCCGGCCGCCGGTTCGCTGGACGTGGTGATCCCGCTGGCCGGTGCCAAGAGCGGCAACAGCGACCGCGACTCGACCCTGCAGACCGCCGACTTCTTCAACGTCGGCAAGTTCGCCACCGCACGCTATACCGCCAAGGGCTTCCGCGCGGTGGGCAACGACCAGTTCGCCGCCGATGGCACCCTGGAACTGCGCGGCGTCAGCAAGCCGGTCACCCTCACCTTCACCTGGAAGCCGGGCACCCAGCCGGTGCTGACCGGCAAGGCCACCGTGAAGCGCCTGGACTTCGGCGTCGGCGGCGGTGACTGGGCCGACACCAAGACCATTCCGGACGAGACCGCGATCAGCACGATCGTGAAGTTCAACGCGAAGTAAGACGATCCCGGTAGTGCCGGGCGCTGCCCGGCATTAACGGATATCGGGTGGTTGCCGGCCAGCGGCCGGCACTACCTGATCGCATTCGGCCAGCCAGGCCTGCACGGTGGCCGCATCGAACGGCCAGTCCAGCTCGCGCTGCCCCGCCTCGTCGCGCAGCACCGGTACCCGCGCGCCATAGCGCGTCTCCAGCGCAGGCTGGTCGTCCAGGAACACCGATTCGAACTCCGGTGCCCGCGCCTTGGCCAGTTCGGCCAGGGCCAGGTCGCACAGGTGGCAATCGTCACGCTGGATCAGGGTCAACACCGGTTCGGCTCCCGTGGCGGAAATGCTGCGCCGCAGCCATCGGATGGCCCGGCAAGCCGCTAGAATAGCGGCTTGTCCGGTACCCGCAGTTTGGCATCCATGGCTGTCAGCACGTTCGACGTTTTCAAGATCGGCATTGGTCCGAGTTCCTCGCACACCGTCGGGCCGATGAAGGCCGCCGAGCGATTCATCCATCGCTGGCTGCTCGACCCGGGCCGCCTGCACGAGGTCGCGCGCATCCGCGCCGATGTCTATGGCTCGCTGGCGCTGACCGGCCGCGGCCACGGCACCGACAAGGCGATCCTGCTCGGCCTGGAAGGCCAGCGGCCGAACCTGATCGACCCGGACATCATCCCGGCCACCCTGGAGCGCATCCGCAGCAGCAAGCGCATCCAGCTGATGGGGCAGCACGAGATCGCCTTCGACGAGAAGCGCGACCTCGGCATGAACAAGCGCCAGAAGCTGCCGTACCACACCAACGGCATGCGCTTCACCGCGTACAACGCCGACGACGAAGTGATCGCCACCCGCGATTACTACTCCGTTGGTGGCGGCTTCGTGGTCAACCAGGACGACGCGGCCGATGACCGCATCGTGCCCGACGAGACGCCGCTGCCCTACCCGTTCAAGAGCGGCGACGAGCTGCTGGCGCAGACCGCGCGCAGCGGCCTGAGCATCGCCCAGCTGATGTTCGAGAACGAGAAGTGCTGGCGCAGCGAGGACGAGATCCGCGCCCAGCTGCGCGAGATCTGGAGCGCGATGCAGTCGTGCGTGACGCGCGGCATCCGTGAGGAAGGCGTGCTGCCGGGTGGCCTGAAGGTGGGCCGTCGCGCACCGGCGCTGTACCGCGAACTGTCGTCGAAGCCGGAAGCAGCAATGCGCGACCCGCTGACCACGCTGGACTGGGTCAATCTGTACGCGCTGGCAGTGAATGAGGAAAACGCCGCCGGTGGCCGTGTGGTCACCGCGCCGACCAACGGTGCCGCCGGCGTGCTGCCTGCAGTGCTGCACTACTTCGACCGTTTCTGCCCCGGCGCGAACGAGCAGCGCGTGTTCGACTTCCTGCTGACCTCGGCGGCGATCGGCATCCTGTACAAGGAGAACGCCTCGATTTCCGGTGCCGAAGTGGGCTGCCAGGGCGAAGTGGGCGTGGCCTGCTCGATGGCGGCCGGCGGCCTGGTCGCGGCGCTGGGCGGTAACCCGAGCCAGATCGAGAACGCCGCGGAAATCGGCATGGAACACAACCTGGGCCTGACCTGCGATCCGATCGGCGGCCTGGTGCAGATTCCGTGCATCGAGCGCAACGCGATGGGCGCGGTGAAGGCGATCAACGCCTCGCGCATGGCCATGCGTGGCGACGGCAAGCACAAGGTATCGCTGGACAAGGTCATCAAGACCATGCGCGATACCGGCCGCGACATGCAGGACAAGTACAAGGAAACCAGTCGCGGCGGCCTGGCGGTGAACGTCATCGAGTGTTGAGGTGTAGAGCCGAGCCCATGCTCGGCTTCGCTTGACGGGATGCATTACGCTGGGGGCTCCCTCGCCCCCGAGAACGCCATGCGCCTGCTCGCTGCCGCCCTGCTCGCCTGCCTGCCGATGTCCGCCCTGGCCGCGCCGACCTATGGTCCGCGGCTGGAAGGTTTCGACTACGGCTATCCGGTGAAGACCTTCGCGCTGGAATCGCAGCAGCAGCCGCTGGAAATGGCCTACCTGGATGTCCTGCCCAAACGACGGGCCATCGGGGTGGTGGTGTTGCTGCACGGCAAGAACTTCTGCGCGGCCACCTGGCAGCAGACCATCGCCCCGCTGCTGGCCGCGGGCTACCGGGTGATCGCACCGGACCAGGTGGGCTTCTGCAAATCCAGCAAGCCCGAGCGCTACCAGTACAGTTTCGCTCAGCTCGCCGCCAACACCCACGCCCTGCTGCAGCAGCTGCAGCTGGGTGATGTGCCGGTGCACCTGGTCGGCCATTCGATGGGCGGCATGCTCGCCGTGCGCTATGCGCTGATGTACCCGCAGGACCTGCGCAGCCTGTCGCTGGTCAACCCGATCGGGCTGGAAGACTGGAAGGCGCTGGGCGTGCCGTGGCGCAGCGTCGACGAGTGGTATGCCGGCGAGCTGAAAACCAGCTACGACAGCATCCGGCGCTACCAGTTGGACGTCTATTACGATGGCCAGTGGAAACCCGACTACGAGCCGTGGGCAAGGATGCAGTCGGGCATGTACGAAGGGCCGGGCAAGCAGGCCGTTGCCTGGAGCCAGGCGCTGGCCTCGGACATGGTGTTCAACCAGCCGGTGGTCTACGAACTGAAGCACCTGCAGGTGCCGACCACCCTGTTCATCGGCCAGAAGGACCGCACGGCGATCGGCCGCGACCGCGCATCACCGGCGCTGAAGGCCACGCTGGGCAACTACCCGGTGCTGAGCAAGGCCGCGGCGGCGGCGATCCCCGGCGCAACACTGGTCGAATTCGCCGAGCTGGGCCATTCGCCGCAGGTACAGGATCCGAAACAGTTCAACGCCGCGTTGTTGAAGGCGTTGAAGGCGCGCTGAGGGGGGCGCGCCGGGCGATGCCCGGCGATCCCTTACCGCACGATGCGCAGCACGTCATCCAGCAACGCGGCGGCGGTGACTTCCGCGCCCGCGCCCGGCCCCTGGATCAACAACGGCTGGCGCTGATAGCGATCGCTGTGGATGGCCACGCGGTTGTCGGTGCCCGCGCCCTGCGCCAATGGATGATCGGCAGGCAGCTCGCGCAGGCCCACCTGCGCACCTTGGCCATCGACGCGACCGACAAAACGCAGCACGCGGCCGTTGTCGCGCGCCTGCTGCCAGCGTGCCTGCAGCGGCGCATCCAGCTGTTCCAGCGCGGCTACCGCATCTTCCAGCGGCAACGCGGCGAGCGTTTCAGGCACCAGCGAATCCACCTGCACCTGCGACGCGTCCAGCGCCAACCCGCTGCTGCGGGCCAGGATCAGCAGCTTGCGGCGTACATCCTCGCCGGACAGGTCCAGGCGCGGATCCGGCTCGGTGTAGCCTGCCGCCAGCGCTTCGCGCACTGCGGCCGAGAACGGTGACTGGCCATCGTAGCGATGGAACAGCCACGCCAGTGATCCGGACAGGACGCCCTCGATGGCATGGATATGATCACCGCCGGCCACCAGCGCGCGCAGGCTGCTCAGCAGGGGCAGGCCTGCCCCCACGGTGGCGCTGTCGCCGTAGCGTGCACCGCTGTCGGCGCAGCTTTCGGCAATTGCCTGCGCGCGCGCCAGCTGCGCGCCTCGCCCCAGCTTGTTGGCGGTCACCACGTGCACGCCGCGCGCCAGCCACTGCACGTGGCGTGCAGCCACGTCTTCGCTGGCGGTCGCGTCAACCACCACGTCGCCACGCTCCAGTCCTTCGGCGCTGGCCCACGGCGGAGCGCTGTGGCCATCACGCGGTGCACGCCGTGCCAGCTCCAGCGGCAACGCCAGGTCACGATCGATCGCCAGCGCGGTACGCGAATTGGCCAACCACTGCACGCTGGGCAGTTCCAGCCCGCGTGCCTGCAGCGCCTGGTAGCGCTGCACGAACGCCGAACCCACCGTGCCAGTGCCGAGCAGCGCCAGGCGTCCCGCGCCCAGCGCAGGAATGTCAGCGGCCAGTGCGCTCATGCGTCCACCACCTGTTTGCGGCGTGCAGCGGCATCGATCACCGCTTCGGCGCGCTGCAGCGCCGCGCCGAGATCGGCCAGCAGGTCACGCTCGGCCTCGATGCCCACTGACAGGCGCAGCAGCCCTTCGCTGATGCCGGCCGCCGCACGCGCTTCGGCGGTCATCGCCGCATGGGTCATGGTCGCCGGATGCGCGATCAGGCTCTCGACGCCACCCAGCGATTCGGCCAGGGTGAAACAACGCAGTCCATCAACGAACGCGCGCACCGCCGCATGCGGATCGTCGCCGGCACAGTGCGCCAGCTCGAACGACAGCATCGCGCCGAAGCCATCCTGCTGGCGTGCGGCGATGGCATGGCCCGGGTGATCGGCCAGGCCCGGGTAGTACACCGCGCCAACCGCAGGATGCTGGTCCAGCAGGGCAACGATCGAGGCGGTATTTTCCTGGTGCACGCGCAGGCGCGCATCCAACGTGCGCAGGCCGCGCAGGGTCAGGAACGCATCGAACGGCGAGCCGGTCAGGCCCAGCGCATTGCCCCACCACACCAGCTGCTCGTGCAGTGCCGGATCGCGCGCGACCACTGCGCCACCGACCACGTCGCTGTGGCCGTTGATGTACTTGGTGGTGGAATGCAGCACCAGGTCCGCGCCAAACGACAGCGGCTGCTGCAGGGCCGGCGACAGGAAGGTGTTGTCGACCACCACCAGGGCGCCGGCCTTGTGCGCGGCATCGATGACGAAGCGCAGGTCGGTGATGCGCAGCAGCGGGTTGGATGGGGTTTCCACCAGCACCAGCTTCGGCTGGGTGGCCAGTGCCTGCGCCAGCGCACGCGGATCGGTCAGGTCGGCGGTGACCAGTTCGAAGTGGCCCTTCTTCGCCAGCGCGTTGAACAGCCGCCAACTGCCACCGTAGGCATCGTGCGGCACCACCAGGGTGTCGCCCGGCTGCAGCAGCGCGTTCAGCACCAGATTGATCGCGCCCATGCCGGTGGCGGTAACGACCCCACCTGCGCCGCCCTCCAGTTCCGCAAGTGCTTCACCCAGCAGGTCGCGGGTCGGGTTGCCACTGCGCGTGTAGTCGTACTGGCGCTTGTTGCCGAAGCCTTCAAAGCTGAAGTTCGACGACAACACGATCGGCGGTGTGACCGCACCATGCGCGGTATCACGATCGATGCCGGCACGGACAGCGGCAGTGGTACGGCTACAGGACGGCTCGTTGGCGTGCAGGCTCATGCGGACTCTCCAGAGGTACGGAAGGCGGTGGCGAGGATCGCGTCGATGCGATCGGTTTCTTTGAGGAAGGCGTCGTGGCCATAGGGCGAGCGCAGCACGCGCAGGCTGCCGCGCGGGCCCAGTCCTTCGACCAGTCCGACCAGATCGGCCAGCGGCACCAGGCGATCGCCCTCCACGGCCACCACCACGGTCGGTGGCAGGATCGCGGCAGGATCCACGCGGTGCAGGTCGATCGATTCGGACAGGCGCAGGTAGGCGGTTACCGGCGTGCGCGCGACGTACTGCGCGCCAGCGGCGTCGAGATAGTCTTCGGCGGCCACGCGCACGCGGCCATTGATGACTTCCGGCGCGGCATCGAAGCGCTCGCCGAATTCTTCCGGGGTGCGGTAGCTGAGCATGGCGAACTGGCGGGCCAGGGCGAGGCCGTGGTCTTCGCCGCACTGCAGCTGGCCCAGCGCGACCGCGCGGCGCTGCAGTGCGCGCCAGGCCGCGGCATACGGATGCGGGCGATGCGCGCCGCTGGCCAGCACCAGCTGGCGCACGCGGGCACGATGGCGGATCGCGAACTGCTGGCCGACCAGCGCGCCATACGAATAGCCGACGAACGCCTTCAGCGCGCGGATGCCGAGATGATCCAGCAGCAGTGCCAGCGCATCGGCCTGGTCGGCGGTATCGATCGGAACGTCCAGCGCGCCATCTGCCCCGATGAAGTCGAAGGCCAGCACGCGCAGCTGCTGTGGGTCCAGCGCGCGGCCCTTGCCGACCAGATCCTCGGCCCAGCCCTTCTCGCTGAACTGCGGGTTGGACGCCACATGGCGGTGGGCGGAAATGCCACCGGCCAGCACCACCACCGGCGCATTCGCCGGGCCGACCCACTCATAGCGCAGGCGCACCGGGCTGGGGCCGGCGTGGCGCATCGACAGCACCGCGGCGAACTCACCGCGCTCGGCATGCACGCGGTCATCGACCGGCACGCTGACGGGGACAAAGGGTTCGGGGCGAAGTGCGGTACTGGCAGCGAAGCTCATGGCGGGATCCGGTTGGGGAATCGGCCATCGAGCCTTCGCGGGGCCCGCGTTCGAGATGCACGTGGGGTGCATGGTTCGAACCATCTTTCGGTGGACGCCACGGTCCCCGCAGGATTTGGCACCTACGCAGTCGCTTGCGCGCCTGCGGGCTGCCCCGGCTTCAAAGGGCCTGTCCCTCTGCCGGTCTCGATGGTGGGGCCACGATGCCAGCCCTTTCCAGCACTGTCAATCCCTTCATGCGGATAAAGCGATGGATCTTTGCGGATGAACTCTGCGAAGGCCGTCCCGGTCGTCCCGTTCAGGATCGGATACAGTCCCGGCGGCCCCCTTTGACCGGAACCACGGATGCCACGCCTGCCCCTGACCTGCCTGCTGCTGTGCCTGCTGGCGAGCGCGACGGCCCATGCAGGCGACTGGCGCCAGGGCTGGGGTCTGGTGCCCAAGGCCGCCCCCGCCATTGCTGGGGAATCGGCCCGGGATGCCACGCCGATGGCTCGGCTGCGCCTGCAGCCGGTGGGCGAACACTGGCAGGCGCGGATCGACAACGGGCTGGCGGGGCCGCTGCAGATCGAACTGCGCGCGGCGCCGGGACACCCGGTCGAGGGTCTCCCGGTCGAATCACTGCTGCAGGGTGACAGCAGCCTGGTGGTCGGCCATCTGCCCGCCCCGATCGATGGCCGCATGCTCGATCTGCGCCTGCAGTCGGTGCCGGGCAACCCGGCCGCACAGGCCGAAGATGTCGCCTATCGCCTGCCGTTCGATGCGGCCCGCCTGCGCGTGGACCAGGCGCCGCAGGGCCGGTTCAGCCACGATGACGAGGAGAACCGCGAGGCGGTCGACTTCGCACTGCCGGAGGGCACCCTGGTGCTGGCCGCGCGCGAGGGTACGGTGATGCAGATCCAGGATGGCTTCCGTGGCAACGGGCAGGACCGCGAACGCGATGGTGCCCGTGCCAACTTCATCCGCGTGCTGCACAGCGACGGCAGCATGGCCCTGTATGGCCACCTGCAGGCCGGTGGCATGCGCGTGCGTCGCGGCCAGGCGGTGCAGGCCGGGCAGCCGATCGGCCTGTCCGGCAACAGTGGTTACAGCAGTGCCCCGCACCTGCACTTCGTGGTGCAGGTCAACCGCGGAATGGGCCTGCGCTCGGTGCCGGTGCGCATCTTCGCCGCACAGGGTCAGCTGCAGTTCGCCCGCCAGGCCGGGGCAGACGGCGGCATCGGGCGCTGACCGGCGCCGGCCGGTATAATCGGGCGCTTATCTCTTTGAAAAGCGCCCCGGGCGGGCGCCACTGCCATGTCCGAAGTCGCCAACGAAGCGTCGCGTCGCCGCACCTTCGCCATCATCTCCCACCCTGACGCCGGCAAGACCACGCTGACCGAAAAGCTGCTGCTGTTCGGAGGCGCGATCCAGATGGCCGGTTCGGTCAAGGGCCGCAAGGCCGCCCGCCACGCCACCTCCGACTGGATGGCACTGGAAAAGGAGCGCGGCATCTCCGTCACCTCCTCGGTGATGCAGTTCCCGTACGAAGGCAAGATCGTCAACCTGCTCGACACCCCCGGCCACGCCGACTTCGGCGAGGACACCTACCGCGTGCTGACCGCGGTGGACTCGGCGCTGATGGTGATCGACGTGGCCAAGGGCGTGGAAGAGCGCACCATCAAGCTGATGGAAGTGTGCCGCCTGCGCGACACCCCGATCATGACCTTCATCAACAAGCTCGACCGCGAGGGCAAGGACCCGATCGAGCTGCTGGACGAAGTGGAAACCGTGCTCGGCATCCAGTGCGCCCCGGTCACCTGGCCGATCGGCATGGGCCAGCGCCTGAAGGGCGTGGTGCACCTGCTGACCGGCGAAGTGCACCTGTACGAACCGGGCCGCAACTTCACCCGCCAGGACTCGACCATCTTCCCGTCCATCGATGCCCCCGGCCTGGCCGAGAAGATCGGTGCGCAGATGCTGGCCGACCTGCGCGACGAACTCGAACTGGTGCAGGGCGCCAGCCACCCCTTCGACCTGGACGCGTACCGCGCCGGCAAGCAGACCCCGGTGTTCTTCGGTTCGGGCGTGAACAACTTCGGCGTGCAGCCGCTGCTGGACTTCTTCGTCGAACATGCGCCGTCACCGCAGGCGCGCTCCACCACCGGCCGCGAGATCGCACCGGAAGAAAACAAGCTGACCGGCTTCGTGTTCAAGATCCAGGCCAACATGGACCCGCAGCACCGCGACCGCGTGGCGTTCATGCGCGTCTGCTCGGGCCGTTTCAGCGCCGGCATGAAAACCTTCCACGTGCGTACCGGCAAGGAGATGAAGCTGGCCAACGCCCTGACCTTCATGGCCAGCGACCGCGAGATCGCCGCCGAAGCGTGGCCGGGCGATGTGATCGGCATCCACAACCACGGCACCATCTCCATCGGCGATACCTTCACCGAAGGCGAAGCGGTCACCTTCACCGGTATTCCCAACTTCGCCCCGGAACTGTTCCGCCGTGCACGCCTGCGCGATCCGCTCAAGCTCAAGCAGCTGCAGAAGGGCCTGGCCCAGCTGTCCGAAGAAGGTGCGACCCAGTTCTTCCGTCCGCTCACCAGCAACGACCTGATCCTGGGTGCGGTGGGCGTGCTGCAGTTCGACGTGGCCGCCTATCGCCTGAAGGACGAGTACGGCGTGGAAGCCACCTTCGAGCCGGTCAGCGTGACCACCGCGCGTTGGGTCCACTGCAGCAACGAGAAGAAGCTGGAAGAGTTCCGCGAGAAGAACGCGCTGAACCTGGCGCTGGACGCGGCCGGCCACCTGGTCTACCTGGCGCCGACCCGGGTCAACCTGCAGCTGGCGCAGGAACGTTCTCCGGATGTGCGCTTCTCGGCCACCCGCGAAGCGGCGCATACGGTATCGGCAAGCTGAACCGCAAGGGGCCCCGCGGCGGTTCATCCACGCATGGCGTGGATCTGCTGATCGCGGGCGCATCCGCGCAACGCGGGGATTCACCGACCATACGGTGATGGGCGTGCATGCGCCGCCCATCGCGGCGATGATAGGGGGGTGCGGGTCCCCCTCCCCGCGAACGATGCCTACGCCATGTCCACGACTTCCGTTGCTTCGATCCGCGAAGAAATCGCCAGCGCCCTGACCCACGGCCTGGGCGCCGTGCTCGCCCTCGGCGCGGGCGCGGTACTGATCACCCTGGCCGCCATCTACAGTGATGGCTGGCAGCTGGCCGGCGCCATCGTGTTCGGCATCGCGCTGCTGCTGCTGTATACGGCCTCCACCCTCTATCACGCCATCCAGCACCCGATCGCCAAGGGTCGCCTGAAGGTGTTCGACCACTGCGCGATCTACGTTCTGATCGCCGGCACCTATACCCCGTTCACCCTGATCGGCCTGCGCGGTCCGTGGGGCTGGGGGCTGTTCGCGGCGATCTGGACCCTGGCCCTGGCCGGCGTGGTGTTCAAGCTGTTCTACACCGGCCGCTTCAAGCGCCTGTCCACCGCGATCTACGTGGCCATGGGCTGGCTGGTGATCGTGGCGGTCAAGCCGATGCTGGCCTCGATCGACGGCTGGACGCTGGGCTGGCTGCTGGCCGGCGGCCTGTCATACACCCTGGGCACCTACTTCTACCATCGCGAATCGATCCCCTATTCGCATGCGATCTGGCACCTGTTCGTGATCGGCGGCAGCGTCTGCCACTTCGTCGCGGTCACCATGCAGGTGCTGTAAGACAGGGGCCCGCGCGCGGGTTGTGCACACCGCGCACATGGGTGCTTCGCGCCCCGTCCACGATGAGGGGGCAACCATGGCAGCGTGAATGCTGCCGCCTCCCCCGCCACATCGCGCACCTCCCGCTGGCGCCTCCGCCGACCCGGCCCGCGCGGCCGGCGCTGGCTGACGGTCCTGATCTTCCTGCTGGCGGCGGTCCTGCTGTTGATCGCACTGTGGGACTGGAACTGGTTCAAGGGGCCGGTCGAACGCGCCGTGCAGGCGCGTACCGGCCGGGTACTGCACATCGGCCACCTGGATGTGGATCTCGGCCGCACCAGCACGATCCGCGCCGACGCTATCACCTTCGCCAATGCCAGCTGGGCAAAACAGCCGGACATGGCCAGCGCCGACCGCGTCGAGATCGACGTGCGGGTGTGGCCGCTGCTGCGTGGCAGCGTGCAGTTGCCAGAAGTGCGCCTGACCCGGCCGGACGTCCTGCTGCAAACGGCCCCGCGCAAGGGCGAGCCAGGCAACTGGGATTTCCTCGGTGACAGCGCTGGCGGGCCAGGCCCCCAGCTCAAGCGCCTGCGCATCGACGACGGCCGCCTGCAGTTCCTGGATGCGCTCGGCCGCACCGACATCCGACTGGATGTGCGCAGCGGCCAGCCGAAACAGGCCGATGCCGCACCGCCGCTGCTGGTGCAGGGCAAGGGCCGCTGGCAGGGCAATCCGTTCACCTTGCGCGGCGGCACCGAATCACCGCTGCAGCTGACCGACAGCGACCACCCGTTCCGCATCCACCTCGATGGCCGCGCCGGGGCAACCCACGCGGTGGCCAGCGGCACGCTTACCAATCCGTTCCAGCTGCGCGTGTTCGACCTGCAGTTCGCACTCAGTGGCCAGGACCTGGCCGACCTGTACCCGCTGCTCGGCATCGCCATTCCGTCCTCGCCGCCATACGCATTGAATGGCCGCCTCAAGCGCGACCACGACACCTGGCGCTACGAGCAGTTCACCGGCAAGGTCGGCGACAGCGATCTCGGTGGCAACCTGCAGTTCGACGTCAGCGGTGCACGCCCGCGGCTGACGGCCACGCTCGAATCCCGGCGATTGGACTTCGACGATCTGGCCGGCTTCGTCGGTGCACCACCGAAGACCGGCAGCGGCGAGACCGCGAACGCCGAGCAGAAGGCCGAGGCCGCGCGTATCGCCGCCCGTGCCCGGATACTGCCCGACACGCCCTACAACCTCGGCAAGCTGCGTGCGATGGACGCCGACGTGCGCTGGAAGGCCCATCGCATCAACGCACCCTCGCTGCCGCTGGACGACATGGATGCGCACCTGCTGCTGGATGACGGCGTGCTGCGGCTGGACCCGCTGAACTTCGGCGTGGCCGGCGGCGATATCCGCAGCACGATCCGCATGGATGCACGCCAGGCGCAGATCAGCACCGCGCTGAAAGCCAGCGTGCGCGGCGTGCAGCTGGGCCAGCTGTTCCCGGATGCAAAACTGGCCGAGCAGGCCAAGGGCGGCATCGGCGGCGAAGTCGACCTGAGCGGCCGTGGCAACTCGATCGCCGCGATGCTGGGCAGCAGCAGCGGCAAGGTCGGCCTGGCGATGGGTCGCGGCCATGTCGGCAACCTGGTGATGGAACTGGCCGGGCTGGATGTCACCGAGTCGTTGAAGTTCCTGGTGTCCGGTGACAAGCAGATTCCCCTGCGCTGCGCCTTCGCCGACTTCGGCGTGCGCGACGGCCTGATGACCAGCCAGGCGCTGGCGGTGGATACCACCGATACGATCATCATCGGCGAGGGCACGGTCAGCCTGCGCGATGAGACCCTCGACCTGCTGCTGAAGCCGCGCCCGAAGGACAAGAGCATCCTGGTGCTGCGCTCGCCGCTGCACATCACCGGCACATTCAAGGACCCGTCGTTCCGGCCGGACTTCAAGGCGCTGGGCATTCGTGGCGCGGTGGCCCTGGCGCTGGGCAGCATCGCCCCGCCGGCGGCGCTGCTGGCGACCATCGAACTGGGGCCGGGCAAGGATGCCGACTGCGGTGGGCAGTATGCGAAGTAGGCTAACAGCGTTGTTCACGGCGCCTGCATTGATCGTGGCTTAAGGGGGATGGGTGACCCAGGCAGGACACGCCGTGAACCCATCCATGGGGGCTCGATGGCGCCATCCATGGCGCCAACGGTCCTGCCTGGGCCACCCATCCCCCTCCTGACAGTTTCCTGCGCGCGCGGAACGAGAGCGAAAATTCAAAGTCAAAAGAAAAAAGCAAAGTCAAAAGCTGTTGCCAACCAAGGTTGGCAGCTACCAAAAGCAGATCGTCTGCGGCGAATCTCACCGCGCTCGCTGCAATGTATCAAGAGGTAGAGGGCATGGGCGTGCAGGACCGTTGGCGCCATGGATGGCGCCATCGAGCCTACAGGGACGTACTTGCGGCGTGTCCTGCACGCCCATGCCCTCAGCCTCCCGGCGTACCAGGAAGGCGCTGCTCTTGCGCTCTGACTCTGGCTCTGGTTTGAAAAGCGGGCCGGCGGGCCGCAGGCCCGCCAGCGAACAACTCATCCCGCGACGATGTACTGCTGCAGCTGATCCAGCTCCCTGCGCTGTGCATCGATCACCGACTTCACCAGGTCACCGATGGAAATCACCCCCAGCACCTGCGCGCCGTCCACCACCGGCAGGTGGCGGATACGGAAATCGGTCACCAGCTGCAGGCAGTGCTCCACCTGCTCGCCCGACGACACCGTCACCACCTGCGCCGTCATGATCTCGGCCACCGCCGTATCGCGCGACGAACGATCCCGCAGCACGATCTTGCGTGCGTAGTCGCGCTCGGACAGGATCCCGACCAGTCGCGGCCCATCCATCACCAGCACCGCGCCGATACCCTTTTCCGCCATCAACCGGATCGCATCGATCACCGCCGCATCCGGTGCGACTGCGTGTACTTCAGGAGACTTGCCGTCCAACAGTTGCCGTACCGTGGTCATCCGCCTGCCCTCCGAGGGTGGGTTGCAGGGCCGAGTCTGCCACGGTGGATGCTAGCCATGCGTCAACCAGGTACAGCGGGCGCTGCTTGGACTCTTCATACAGCCGCCCCAGGTACTCGCCGATCAGGCCCAGCGCGATCAGCTGCACCCCGCCCAGGAACAGGATCACCGCCATCATCGTCGGCCAGCCCGCCACCCGGTCGCCATACAGCGCCGCCTTGACGATCACCCACAGGCCGAACACGAAGGCCACCGCCGCCGTTGCCAGCCCCAGATAGGTGGCGGCCCGCAGCGGCACGGTAGAGAAGCCGGTGATGCCCTCCAGGGCGAAGTTCCACAGCCGCCACAGGCTGAACTTGCTGGTGCCGGCCACGCGCGCGTGGCGGTGATAGGGCACGGCCACCCGCTTGAACCCGACCCAGCTGAAGAGGCCCTTCATGAACCGATGGCGCTCGCGCATCTCGCGCAGTGCGCTCAGCGCGCGAGGCGACAACAGGCGGAAGTCACCGGTGTCGGCGGGGATCGGCGTGCGCGACAGGCGCCCCATCACCCGGTAGAACATCGCCGCCGTGGCGCGCTTGACCCAAGCCTCGCCATCGCGGGCCATGCGCGTGCCATAGACGTTGTCGTGCCCCTCGCGCCAGCGCGCGACGAACTGCGGCACCAGCTCCGGTGGGTCCTGGCCGTCCGCATCGAGGATCATCGCCGCCCCCTCGCGCACCAGGTCCAGGCCGGCCGTCAGCGCGGCCTCCTTGCCGAAGTTGCGCGAGAGCTTCAGCGCCGAGACCCGCGCATCGGCCTCGGCCAGGCCGGCGATCACCGGCCAGGTGTCGTCGTGGCTGCCGTCGTCCACATACAGGATGTGGCCTTCGATGTCGGGCATGCCATCCAGCACCGCGCACAACCGCGGATGCAGCAACGGCAGTGCCAGGGCCTCGTTGTAGGCGGCGATGACAAAAGTAAGCCGTTCACGGGTCATGCCCGGATTGTACGTTGCCGGCACGCATGCGGGCCGCCGCCTGCAGACCCGGCAGGCCGCCTCCTCACTCCTCCGACAGGTACGCCGCCCCACCCAGCTGCCGCGCCTGGCGCTGGATCCATGCCGCACGCCGCTGTACATAGGGCCCCGGCGCCGCCGCGTTGTAGCGCCGAGGTGCCGGCAGCACCGCCGCCAGCCGTGCGCTTTCGGCCGGGCTCAGCCGAGCCGCGTCCTTGCCCCAGAACTTCTGCGCCGCTGCCTGTGCACCGTACACACCATCACCGAACTCGGCGATGTTGGCGTACATCTCCAGGATGCGCTCCTTCGGCCACAGCGCTTCGATCAGCACCGTGTACCAGACCTCAAGGCCCTTGCGGACCCAGCTGCGGCCCTGCCAGAGGAACAGGTTCTTGGCCACCTGCTGGCTGATCGTGCTGGCACCGCGCAGGCGGCCCCCCTTTGCGTTGTGGTCGCGCGCCTTCTCGATGGCCTGCAGGTCGAAACCATTGTGGTCGGGAAAGCGCTGGTCCTCGGCCGCCACCAGCGAGATCGGCAGGCTGGGCGCCATCTGGTCCAGGTCGCGCCACTGGTAGTGCAGCCGATAGGACCAGTCCGCCTCGCCCAGCGCCTCGCCGTAGCGCCACAGCATCACCATGGACCCGGGCGGATCGATGAACCGCAGTACCAGTACCTGCAGGCAGCTGAAGGCGGCCAGCAGCACCGGCAGCCACAGCAGCCGCTTCCAGCGCCAGCGCCTGCGCCGAGGCACGTCCGCCCCGGCCTCGACCTTGTGCTGCTCTCCCGCTGCCCCCATTACTGGTGCATCCTTCTTCTGTCTGGTTGTCGGCGCATTATCCGGCAACCGCCTCCGTTTACGCGCGATGTGAGCCGATGACCGCCAACTCCGATTCCCTGATCCGCTTCCTGCTGCCCGACGCTGGCGTCCGTGGCGTCCACGTGCGCCTGCAGGCCACCTGGCAGGAGATCCTGTCCCACGCCCAGTACCCGGATACCGCTGCCGAACTGCTCGGCGAGGCCTGCGTGGCCTCGGCGCTGTTCACCGGCCACACCAAGATCGATGGCCGCCTGTCGATCCAGCTGCGCAGCAGCACCGCCCTGCGCACCCTGTTCGCCGAATGCACCGCCTCCGGTACCCTGCGCGGCATCGCCCAGCTCAGCGACGGTGCCGACGCGCCGCGCGACCTGTCCAGCCTGGGCGATGACGCCCTGCTCGCGATCACCATCGAGAACCCGGGCCTGGACCCGCGCGAACCGCAGCGCTACCAGAGCCTGGTCGGCCTGACCGCACCGGAACTGGACGAAGCCTTCGAGGACTACTTCCGCCAGTCCGAACAGCTGCCCACCCGCCTGCTGCTGGCCGCCGACCGCACCGGCGCCGCCGGCCTGCTGCTGCAGAAGCTGCCGGGCGACGAAGGTGACGAGGACGGCTGGGCCCGCGCCAGCGCCCTGTTCGAGACCCTGGGCAAGGCCGAACTGCTGGCCACCCCGGCCGAGCAGTTGCTGCACCGCCTGTTCCACGAAGAGAAGCCCGAGCTGATGGGCAGCAAGCCGCTGTCCTTCGCCTGCTCCTGCTCGCGTGAACGGGTCGCATCGATGCTGCAGTCGCTGGGCGAGGACGAAGCCCGTGCCGCCGCCGAAGCCACCAACGCAGTCGAGGTTCGCTGCGAATTCTGCGGGCGCGAGTATCACTTTCCTTTGACGGAGTTCGGCATACTGTTCCACGGTGCCGAGGGGACTGTGCCGGCACCAGAACGGCTTCAGTAATCGGCTGGTCTTGCATCTGGGGGGATCAAGGCTTGTTAAGAATTCATAAACGCCCTACGATCAAGTTCCCGTTTCCGCGGGAACTTCCGTTGTCCATCCCTGTCTGAACTGGTCCGATGCGTACCTTCCTGCGTCTACCGCTGGCCCTGCTGATCGCCCTTGGCGCGATTGCGGGCGCGCATGCGCAGAGCAAGGACACCCGTACCGTACTGCCGGTGTGGAACAAGGGCAGCGGCAAGGTCGAGGCCCTGCTGTATCTGGAACCTACCGGCGAACAGGCGGCCGGCGCCCGCTGGCACTTTGGGCGCAACTCGCTGGATGCGGCCTTCGGCCTGTCCTCCGGCGATTCGCTGGGCCTGCTCTGCAGCAGCAGCAGTGGAACCAGCATCAGCGGCCTGGCCAGTCACTGCATGCTGGCCAGCCTCGGCGACGATGACGACCTCAACAGCCGCCGCTTCACCGGCACCGCCGCACTGAACCGTGGCAACAGCCGCCTGGGCATCACCGCCGGTACCGGCCGTGAAACCCTGCCGGCCTGGCTGTCAGGCCCGAACAAGACCCCTTCGCTGCGCGCCGAGCAGAACGACCTGACCGTGTTCGCGCAGAAGAACATCGGCCGCGAGGGCTTCGTCTCCATCGCCGGCACCTATGCCAAGGCCCGCCTGGTACCGCTGGCCGATGCCTCACCGGCCATCGTCGATCGCTGGGACAGCAAGAGCCTGAGCATCGGCGCCGGCTACGGCAATTTCACCGGCAGCATCATCGGGCGTGTCGTCGACGTTCCGGGCAAGCCCGGCAAATGGGAAGGCCTGGGAATCGGGCTGACCTGGCGTACTCCCTGGTCCGGCCAGCTCACCGTGGGCGCCGAGAACGTGATCAGCCGCGGCAAGAATCCGTTCTCGCCGCGCAATGAAAGCAACGATGACGGCACCGTGCCGTACGTCCGCTACGAGCAGGATCTCTGACCGGACAGCACCGGCGGAGCTCACAATCCGGGTGTTGAATGGGAACGGATGCCGCAGGGCGCCCGTTCTTTTTTTTGCGCCGCAGCAACCCTGAATGGACGATGGACGGACAGAATTCTTTCGCCTGCGCACTGCAACAACCGAAATATTTTCTTTCACATGAAACTAACGAAGGGCTGCCGAGCTGGACTGGAACGACGTCAAGTCATTGAATTCAATGACGTCATCACCTCAGATCCCGCGTATTCAGCCCTGCCACGACCTGTATTAACACACCTTTAATTTTTGAGAACGCACCAGTACTATCGGCTCAGCCTCGCGTTTTTTGGAGCGCCTTTTCGCTCCGTACGCAGGCAATCACCCAGCCAAGATTTCTTGGAGAGAGAGAGCCAATGAACTTCAAGTCCAACAAGCTGCGCGACGCCGTCCTGGTCGCGCTCGTTGCCGGTGTGGCGTCCACTGCCACCGCCCAGGCTCAGGAAGCGACCAACCTTGACCGCATCTCGGTCACCGGTTCGCGCATCAAGAGCACCGACATCGAAACCTCGCAGCCGGTGCTCAGCCTGACCCGCGCCGACATCGAAAAGCAGGGCGTGACCTCGGTCGCCGACATCCTGCAGCGCGTCGCCGCCAACGGCGCCGCCCTGAACCGTACGTTCAACAACGGCGGTGACGGCTCGGCCGGCGTCAGCCTGCGCAACCTCGGTGCCGAGCGCACCCTGGTGCTGGTCAATGGCCGCCGCTGGACCACCGGCCTGGACGGCAGCGTCGACCTGAACACCATCCCGACCGCGATGATCGAGCGCATCGACATCCTGAAGGACGGCGCCTCGACCATCTACGGTTCGGACGCCATCGCCGGCGTGGTGAACATCATCACCAAGCAGAACTTCGATGGTGCTGAAGTCAACGCCTACAAGGGCCAGTACAGCGACGGCGACGGCGAGCGTGAAGCGTATGACTTCACCCTGGGCACCGTGACCGACCGCGCCTCGATCACCGTCGGCGCGTCCTACGTCAACGAAAAGTCCGTGATGGCCGGCGATCGCAAGATCTCCGCCGGTGGCCCGCCGTTCTTCAGTGGCCAGAGCGCAACCGGTATCCCGGGCAGCTATGTTCGCAACGGCAACCAGTACATCATCATCAATGGCGTTGAAACCCCGTTCGATGCGAACGTCCACGGTTACAACACCGCGCCGGACAACTACCTGCTGACCCCGAACGAGCGCACTTCGCTGTTCGTGCTGGGTTCGTACAACGTGACCGACAACATCACCTTCCGTACCGAGGCGATGTACAACGAGCGCAAGTCGGAACAGCTGCTGGCCTCCATGCCGGTGACCGGCCAGCGCCTGAGCGCGGCTAGCATGTACAACCCGTATGGTGTCGAACTGACCGGCGTCAATCGTCGCTTCAATGAATCCGGCGGTCGTTCGTTCAACCAGAACGTCAAGAACTGGCACTTCTATGGTGGCTTCGAAGGCTTCTTCGAGTTCGCCGATCGCAACTTCGACTGGGACGTCGGCTACCGCTACGACAAGACCGACCAGAACGACCTGACCTACGGCCTGTTCAACAGGCAGCGTCTGGCCGAGGCCTATGGCCCGTCGGCTCTGCGCGATGGCAAGCCGGTCTGCTTGAATTCGGCGGGTGCCGTCATTGCCGGCTGCGTGCCGATCAATCCGCTGGGCGGCCTGGGTTCGATCTCGCAGGAAGCTCTGGACTACACCTCGTTCACCGCACACGACTCGGCGAGCCTGGTGTCGAAGGGCTACTACGCCAACATCTCCGGTGAGATCGTGCAGCTGCCGGCCGGTGCGCTGGGCTTCGCTGCCGGTTACGAGTACCGCAAGGAAACCGGCCAGTTCGATCCGGACGCCTTCATTGCTTCCGGCCTGAGCACCGGCAACGGTGCGGCGCCGACCAAGGGCGGCTACGATCTGAACGAGTTCTTCGTGGAACTGTCGATTCCGGTGCTGGCGGACCTGCCGGGCGCCAAGCTGCTGGACTTCAGCGTGGCATCGCGCTACTCCGACTACAGCAACTTCGGCAACACCACCAACAACAAGTTCGGCTTCCGCTGGAAGCCGATCGACGACCTGATGATCCGCGGTAACTACTCCGAGGGCTTCCGCGCGCCGAGCATCAACAACCTGTATCGCGGCGACACGGACTCCTTCGAGACCTACATCGATCCCTGCTCGTCCAACGCAGGCCTGCGTACCGGTGCGGTTGCCGCACAGTGTGCCGCACAGGGCGTCCCGGCCAACTTCATTCAGCCGGGCGCCGGTGCGGGCCGCAAGCAGACGGTTGTGCCGTTCACCTGGCAGGCCAATCCGAACCTGAAGCCGGAAACCTCGACCAGCAAGACGCTGGGCCTGGTGTGGAGCCCGAGCTTCGTCACCGGCCTGAACGTCACCCTGGACTGGTGGCAGATCAAGGTTGAAGACGCGATCACCCGCCCGGCGATCCAGGACATCATGAGCTACTGCTACGGCGGCACCCCGCAGCAGCAGGCAGCCTACTGCGGCCTGATCACGCGTGATCCGAACTACGGCACCGTCAACCAGCGCTACACCATCACCAACGTCAACATGCCGCTGCAGAACCTGGCATCGTACAAGGTGGAAGGTTGGGATCTGGGCCTGGCCTACCGCCTGCCGGAGACCTCGTTCGGCCAGTTCACCATCAGCTGGGACAGCACCTATCTGTCCAAGTGGGACACCAAGTCGACCCAGGATTCGCCGGTTGAAGGCCGTCAGGGCCGTTACCGCGACCAGGATCCGTACTGGCGCATCCGCTCCAACCTGTATGTGGATTGGAGCTACGGTGATTTCGGCGTCAACTGGGGCCTGCGCTACAAGTCCGGCATGCGCGAAGAATGCCCGTTCAGCCCGACCCAGGACCCGGAGACCTTCCCGTACTGCTCCGACGGTGCGAAGGGCGAGAACCACATCGCATCGACCACCTACCACGACATCCAGGTGCGCTACAACACCCCGTGGAAGGGCACCATCATGCTGGGTCTGAACAACGCGTTCGACAAGGATCCGCCGGTGTCCTACTCGGTGCGTGCCAACATGTTCGACCCGCAGTACGACCTGCCGGGCCGCTACATGTACATGCAGTACAAGCAGAAGTTCTGATCGATCCACTGATCGGCTGATGCAGCAACGGCCCCGCAAGGGGCCGTTGTTCTTTGTGCCGCCGGCAATACGTGGATGGCACGCAAGAAAAAAGCCGCGGCAGTGCCGCGGCTTGCTCGTGATCAATACGGCGAGCTTCAACCGTTCGGAATCAGCGTCTCGATGAGGTGCTCGACATAGGCCTCGAAATCCTCGCGGGCCTGCTTGGGCTGCTGCAGCTGCAGCGACAGCTGCAGGAAGCCGACATACGCGGCATAGGCCAGGCGCGCACGATGCCGCGCATCGGTGGAGCTGAGCCCGGCCTGGCGGAACGAAGCAATCAGATAGTCCAGCCGGCGCTGCGACACGCGGTCGATCACCGGGCGCACCATCGGATGATCCAGCGCCTTCAGCAGTTCGCTGTAGATGATGTGCGGCTGCACTTCGTGCGCCACCATCTGGAACAGCTGGCGCAGGCGTACGCGCGGATCGGGCACATCCTCGAGGCTGCCGAACACCTGTTCCTGTTCGAACAGTTCCCAGCGTTCCAGCGCCGCCTGCAGCAGGGCATCGCGCGAGGGGAAATGCCAGTAGAAACTGCCCTTGGTCACACCCAGGCGCCGTGCCAACGGTTCCACCGCGACGGCACCTACACCTTGTTCAGCAATCAGGTCGAGGGCCGCCTGGGCCCAGTCTTCGGCACTCAGGCGGCTGTTGCGGCCGGCGCGCGGTTCGCCGGCGGAAGCGTCAGGTTGATTCATGGGCTGATTTAACCATACGCCGGGGTTCGTTGCAGTACGCCGTTGCGGTGGAAACCGTTACGGGCCCTGCCGGCCCCCCTGCCGCAGTGCACCATACCCTGCAGTATTGACTTCCCCCTCAAGCAATCCATACTATCCGGTATGGTTACGTCCCCTACTCCCGCTGCGTTCCATGACCTGCGCCTGGACGCTGCCCATGGCGCGCGTTTGGCAGCGACCGCCAGTGACCACGGCCGTCGCGGCCGGGTGCTGTTCGCGCATGGGTTTGGCCAGACCCGCCACGCCTGGAATGCCACTGCGCGCGCGCTGAACGCGGCCGGCCTGCAGACCCTGGCCTACGATGCCCGCGGCCATGGCGATTCGGACTGGAATGCCGCCGACCTGCCGTATCACGGCGAACAGTTCGCCGATGACCTGATCGTCCTGGCCGGCGAGCAACCGCGCCCGCCGGTGCTGGTTGCCGCGTCGATGGGCGGCCTGTTCGGCCTGCTGGCCGAATCGCGCTGGCCCGGCCTGTTCTCGGCAATGGTGCTGGTCGACATCACCCCGCGCTGGGACACCGCTGGTGTCGAACGCATCCTTGCGTTCATGACCGCCCATCCCGATGGCTTCGCGTCGCTGACCGAGGCCGCCGACGTGATCTCGGCCTACATGCCGCACCGGCCACGCAAGTCCGAGCAGTCGCTGCGTGCACTGCTGCGCGAGGACGGCAACGGCCGCTGGCGCTGGCATTGGGATCCGCGCCTGGTGGCCGAGCTGGCCCGCGACAGCGAGCAGCACCAGGATGCGCTGGCCGAAGCCGCACGCCAGGTGAAATGCCCGCTGCTGCTGGTCAGCGGCGGCCGCAGTGACCTGGTCACGCCGCAGACCGTGGCCGAATTCCTGGCGCTGGCGCCGCACGCGCGCCATGTACAGCTGCCGCAGGCCACGCATATGGTCGCCGGCGATGACAACGACGCCTTTACCGCTACTGTGTTGGACTATCTGGACGTGTTGCCCGCAGCGGATGCTGCAGCTTCGTCCGCCACAAACGAGCACGTCACCGGAGCACGCTCATGAGCATCGTTCTTCCCTTCCTCGCCCTGCTGCTGGCAGGCGCGTTCGTCGCCTACCACCGCATGCGGCTGGTTACCTGGACGCTGATCAGCGTGGCCCTGCTGGCCGCCTGCTGGTTCATTCCCTACGTCAACCAGACCGCCACGATCGTCGCGGCCGCGGTGCTGGCGGTGATCGCCGTGCCGCTGCTGCTGCCGTTCATCCGCAAGCCGCTGCTGACCGCCCCGATGATGAAGGTGTTCCGCAAGGTGCTGCCGCCGCTGTCGCAGACCGAGCGAATCGCGCTGGAAACCGGCTCGGTCGGTTTCGAAGGCGAGCTGTTCACCGGTGACCCGGACTGGAACATCCTGCTGAACTACCCCAAGCCGCAGCTGACCGCTGAAGAGCAGGCCTTCCTCGATGGCCCGGTCGAAGAGCTGTGCACCATGGTCAACGACTGGGAAATCACCCATGTCCATGCCGACCTGCCGCCGGAACTGTGGGCCTTCATCAAGAAGAACAAGTTCTTCGGCATGATCATTCCCAAGGAATACGGCGGCCTGGGCTTCTCCGCGCTGGCCCACCACAAGGTGATCCAGAAGCTGGCCTCGGTGTCCTCGGTGGTCAGCTCCACCGTTGGCGTGCCGAATTCGCTGGGCCCGGGTGAACTGCTGGTGCATTACGGCACCCAGGAACAGAAGGACCAGTACCTGCCGCGCCTGGCGGATGGCCGCGAGGTTCCGTGCTTCGGCCTGACCGGTCCGTTCGCCGGCTCCGACGCCACCTCGATTCCCGACTACGGCATCGTCTGCAAGGGCGAATGGAACGGTGAGCAGGTGCTCGGCGTGCGCCTGACCTTCGACAAGCGCTACATCACCCTGGCCCCGGTCGCGAGCCTGATCGGCATGGCCTTCCGCATGTACGACCCGGATGGCCTGATCGGCGACACCCGCGACATCGGCATCACCCTGGGCCTGCTGCCGCGCGACACCGCCGGCGTGGAAATCGGCCGTCGCCACTTCCCGCTCAACTCGACCTTCCAGAACGGTCCGATCAAGGGCAAGGATGTGTTCATCCCGCTGACCCAGCTGATCGGTGGCGCCGCGATGGCCGGCAAGGGCTGGAACATGCTCAACGAGTGCCTGGCCGTGGGCCGTTCGATCACCCTGCCGTCCACCGCCAGCGGCGGCGCCAAGGCCGGTGCCGCCGTGACCGGCGCCTATGCCCGCATCCGCAAGCAGTTCGGCCTGTCGGTCGGCCGCTTCGAGGGCGTTGAAGAGGCGCTGGCCCGCATCGGCGGCAAGGCGTACAAGATCAGCGCGCTGTCGCAGGCTACCGCTGCGGCGGTTGATCGTGGCGACGTGCCGTCGGTGCCGTCGGCGATCGCCAAGTACCACTGCACCACCATGAGCCGCGAAGTGATCTCGGACATGATGGACGTGATCGGCGGCAAGGGCATCATCCTGGGGCCGCGCAACTTCGCCGGCCGCAGCTGGCAAGCCGCGCCGATCGCGATCACCGTGGAAGGCGCCAACATCATGACCCGCAGCCTGCTGATCTTCGGCCAGGGTGCGATCCTCTGCCACCCGTGGGTGCTGAAGGAAATGAAGGCGGCGCAGGATCCGGACACCCGTGCCGGCCTGCAGGAGTTCGACCGCAGCCTGTTCGGCCACATCCGCTTCGGCATCTCCAATGCCGTGCGTTCGTTCTGGTTCGGCCTGACCGGCGCGCGCTTCGGCGCCGCCCCGGGCGACGCCTACACGCGCCGCTACTTCCGCAAGCTGGACCGTTACTCGGCCAACCTGGCGCTGATGGCCGACATCTCGATGATGACGCTCGGCGGCAAGCTGAAGTTCAAGGAATCGCTGTCCGGCCGCCTGGGCGACGTGCTGAGCCATGTCTACATGACCAGCGCCATGCTCAAGCGCTACCACGACGAAGGCGCACCGCAGGCCGACCAGCCGCTGCTGGCCTGGGCCTTCCATGACAGCGTGCACAAGATCGAGGAATCGCTGTCGGCCGCCCTGCGCAACTTCCCGATCCGTCCGATCGGCTGGCTGATGTGGGCGCTGATCTTCCCGCTGGGCCGTCGTGCCGAGGCTCCGGGCGACCGCCTGAGCCGTCGCGTCGCCGCCCTGCTGATGGCGCCGAACGAAGCCCGCGACCGCCTGGCCAATGGCGTGTTCCTGACCCCGTGCGAGAACAACCCGGGTGGCCGCATCAACAGCTACCTGAGCAAGGCGATCATGGCCGAGCCGGTGGAGCGCAAGTTCCTGAAGGCGCTGAAGAGCAAGGGCATCGAGGCGCTGGACTTCAAGGCGCAGCTGGACGAAGCCGTGGCCGAAGGCGTGATCACCCAGGACGAGCGCAGCCTGCTGGAAGAGCTGCGCACGCTGACCCTGGACACGATCACCGTGGACGACTTCGACACCCACGAACTGCGCGCGGCCAGTTACTACGACCGCCAGCACAAGGACCCGCATTCGCAGGCGGCCTGACCGCCCGCGACACGCGTTGCCTTCGACGGCGGGCCTCGGCCCGCCGTCGCTTTATCCGCCGACCGGAATACCCACCATGTCCACGCCCCTGCTCTCGCTCTACCACCGCCTGCAGCGCTGGCCCGCCGGCAGCTGGCTGTTCTCGCGCGCGGTGTGTTTCAAGGCGCCCTACTTCGCCAGCATCGCGCCGCGCATCACCCGCCTGGAGCATGGCCGCTGCGAAGGCACGCTGGCCGACCGCCGCAGCGTGCGCAACCACATCGGCACGGTGCACGCGATCGCGATGTGCAACCTGGCCGAGCTGACCGCCGGGCTGATGGTGGATGCCTCGCTGCCCAAGGGCATGCGCTGGATTCCGAAGGGCATGCAGGTGCAGTACCTGGCCAAGGCACGTGGCACGCTGCAGGCGGTGGCGTTGCCGGCACAGCCGATCGTGGCGGCCGCTGAAGGCTACGCACTGCCGGTGACGGTGAGCGTGCGCGATCGTGCGGGGACGGAGGTGTTCAGCGCGGTGATCGACATGTGGATGTCGCCGGCGAAATAGGGTTCCCGCGAACGGCGCAGCCCCTCGTGGTTGGACGCTGAAAGCGGTTTATCGGTTGGACCGGAGGGGTGAAGCCGGGCGGGGACGCCGTGAACCCATCCCTGGGGGCTTAGCCGCGCCATCCATGGCGCGGATACCCCGCCCGGCCCCACCCCTCCGGCCTCTGACAGATCTCTGCGGCGTCCAGCCACGGAAGAGAAAAAAGAAGAGCAAAAGCAAAAGCGGCCCACCGGCCGCTTTTTGCTATTGCTGTTGCTGTTGCTGTTGCTGTTGATCTTCTTTTTTTTCTCCGTGGGCTGGCCGCGCACGGAAACTGTCAGAGGTGTGGCGGGTGGGCCGTGCAGGGGCGTTGGCGCCATGGATAGCGCCATCGAGCTTACATGGACGTACTTGCAGCGTCCCCTGCACGGCCCACCCGCCACACCCAACACATGACCCGCTCTACGCGACCAGCCCACGAGGGGCTGCGCCGTTGGCTGGAAACTCACGCCACCGCGCGAAGAACCAACGCCAGGATCGCCGGCACCGCCTGGATCATGAAAATGCGCCGGCTCACGCTGTACGCGCCATAGCACCCGGCCACCACCACGCAGGCCAGCGAGAACGTCACCAGCACCGGCTGATCGATCACCAGCCCCACCCCGATGCCCGCCGCCAGGAAGCCGTTGTACAGGCCCTGGTTGGCCGCCAGCACGCGCGTGGTCTCTGCCTTCTCCGGCGTGTTGCGGAAGGTCTTCAGGCCCAGCGGGCGCGTCCACAGGAACATTTCCAGCACGAGGAAATAGACGTGCAGCAGGGCGACCAGCAGGGTCAGGGCGAGTGCGATCCAGTACATGGGCGGTTCCTTGGATAGATGGATGGGGTGATGGGGTCAGAGCCCTCTCCGTGGGAGAGGGAGCCGACCCCGCGCGGCTCAGCGGTCGCGCGGCAGCTTCTTTTCTTCGCGCAGCACACCGAATGCAGCGGCGGTCATGCACGCGGCAACCACCACGCCGCCGATGAACACCACGTGTGAACCAAACAGCGACAAGCCCTTGTGCACCCACGCAAAGCTCAGGTCCGCGCCGCGGTACACCACGGTATCGATGGCCGCACCGGCCTTGTAGCGCCACTGCCGGTCCACGCGGGTATAGATGGTTTCGCGTGCCGGCTTGGCCAATGCGAACTCGCTGGCGCGGGTCATCACCTGCACCACTGCGACCATCAACGGCATGGGTGAAGCGGCAAGCACCGAAAAGCCGATCAGGATCGCAAAGCCAGGGACCAACAGGGCCGGCGCAATACCGTGACGCGACAGCAGCCACCGGGTCAGGCCAAGCTGCATCAGCAGCGCCAGTGCGTTCACCGCCAGGTCGATACGCGAGAAGAAGGCCGTGGCAGCGCCTGCATCGTTGAACGCCGCACGCACGATGCTGGCCTGCTGGTTGTACAGCAGGGTGCCCACGCCCACACCGAACACCACCATGATCGCCAGCCAGCGCAGCAACGGCTCACGCACGATCAGTTTCAGACCGTCCAGCACGCTGCCACCCATCGGCTGCTCGCCGGATACCAGCTGCTGCTCCTGCTCACGCAGCACCGCCCAGTGCCGCAGTCGCCTGATGCTCAACAGGCAGATGGCGAGGAATCCGGCCGAGACCAGCATCAGGTTGGCGATGCCCACACGCTGCACCAGTGCACCGGTGATGATCGGCCCGAGAAAGGCACCGATGGTGCCTGCCGCGCCGATGTAACCGTAGAAGGCACGTGCCTGCGCGTTGGAAAACACATCGGCCATGAAGCTCCAGAACACCGCCACCGCGAACAGGTTGAAGACAGTGATCCAGAAAAAGAACGCCATGCCGCGGCCCGGCACACCGCTGTCGAACAGTACGTAGAAACCCAGCAAGGTGACGATGAAGAACCCATACACCGCCGGCAGAAATACCCGCCGCGGAAAGCGACTGACCAGCCAGCCATACACCGGCTGCAGCACCAGCATGATCACGAACACGCAGGAGAACAGGAACTGCAGGACGAAATCCTTCAGCGCGATGCCATGGCTGGCGAACCAGGCGATCAGCATCGGCGGGAACACCGTTTCCAGGTCGGCCGAGGCGGCCATGGCCTCACGCACCGGGCGCAGCACGTAGTAGCCGCTGAGCAGGCAGAAGAAGTACAGGAACGACCACCACAACGCCGGCGACTCACGCAGTGCCGCCGTCAGCCCACGCAACGGCCCCTTGCCCTTCACCGCGCTCACGCGGTGTCCCTCGCCAGAAGACGGCGGTTGGACAGCGGCATGGCAGGCTCCGGGGGCGGTGAAGCGCGTACGTTAGCCAATGCACTGCAACATCGCCAGCAGCAGCCACGCAGAAGGCCGCAACGCAGTGTCACGGCCCCGCCCGGACGACACGTTCCGATACATGCTTTCGGGGCGTCAAAATTCCAACTTTTTCAACAAGATGCGCATTCATCTTCGCTTTGTTTGTGCACAGGGGAAAAGCGGCGCTAGAATCGCCATCAGCAGTCGCGCACGGGTCCAACCGATGAAAAAGAACAGCCTGCGCCGTCCGATCCGTTCGGCGGCCACCGGTTTGCTGGGCATGTTGATGCCCGTTGCCTTGTCCACCACCGCGCAGACCCCGCCGGCATTGCCACCGATGCCGGCCAACATCGAATCGACCGCCGCCACCGCCGTCGCCCACACCCAGCCGGCGGCCTACCGCACTGGACTGGTGCCGCAGGTGCAGGCCCCGGCCGCAGGCTTCAACGTCGCCAACATCGAGTCGATGGCACAGCAGCTCACCTATGGCGAGCGCGTGCCGGGCATGGCGGTGGCGATCGTGCAGGGCGGCCGCGTCCTCAGCGCGCGCGGCTACGGCGTCACCGACGTCAACAACCCGCTGCCGGTCGATGCGCATACCGTGTTCCGCCTGGCCTCGCTGTCCAAGGCATTCGCCGGCACCATGGCCGGCCTGCTGGTCAACGACGGCACCCTGCGCTGGGACAGCAAGGTCACCGACTATGTGCCGGGCTTCCGCCTGAACTCACCGGAGGCCACCGACCGCCTGACCGTCGCCGACGTGCTCAGCCATCGCGTCGGCCTGCCCTACAACGCCTACGACCGCGACATCGAAGGCAACGCCGAGTACTACGCGCTGACCCAGAAGCTGGCCAACACCAGCCTGAAGTGCCTGCCGGGCGACTGCTACGCGTACCAGAACGTGGCCTTCAGCCTGATCGGCGACGTGGTCTATGCCGCCTCGGGCAGCTTCTACGAACAATCGGTCGAACGCCGCATCTTCAAGCCGCTGGGCATGAACGATGCCAGCCTCGGCCTGGCCGGCATCCAGGCCAGCTCGCGCTGGGCGCGTCCGCACGTGCGCAGCCGCAACGGCTGGGTATCGCTGACGCCGAAGCCGACCTACTACCGCGTCGCGCCGGCCGCTGGCGTCAATGCCAGCGCCAGCGACATGGCGCAGTGGCTGCTGGCCCATACCGGGCACCGCCCGGACGTGCTGCCGGCACCGCTGCTGGCGACGCTGCATTCCAGCCTGATCAACACCCCCGGCGAGATGCGTTCGGGCTGGCGCCGCGAGCGCCTGCATTCTGCCGGCTACGCACTGGGCTGGCGCACCTTCGACTACGCCGGCCACGACGTGGTGTTCCATGCCGGCGCGGTGCAGGGCTATCGCGGCCTGGTCGCGCTGGTGCCGGAACGCGATCTCGGCATCGCCATCATGTGGAACGGCGAAAGCGGCCTGCCCAGTGGCCTGCTGCCGACCGTGCTCGATTCCGCGCTCGGCCTGCCGGCGCAGCGCTGGCTGGACGTGGACACCGACTTCGGCAGCGACAACCTGATGGCCGAGGGCGCGAGCCCCGCGCAGCAGGACAAGCGCAAGGGCAAGGGGGCTTCGAGCAACCGCGCGGTGGCGTCGCCGCGCTGATCTGGCGAGCTGTGCCGTAAGCATGAGGGGCGGCCTGCGGGCCGCCCTTTTTGTTCGTCTGCACAGCGCCGTGCTCGACCGCCGGTGATCGATGGAGTCGAGCGTGCTCGACCCTACAAGGGCGGTGAAGCAGTCGACTGGCAGTCGACTCTACCGTTGCCCATGGCGGCGAGCGCCCATAAAAAACTGCTCGTGTCAAGCCCTGAGCGCAAATCGCCCAGGGCTTGAAACTCTATATGGGACGCGAGGTTAGCTCTGTTTCGGGCAGTTTGGATTGACTGCTGCGTTGTGGGCTAGGTGCCACATAAGAGCGATGAGGAAGAAAGCCGGAGCGCGTTGCATCGGGGGACGTTTCCCAACAGCAGGCCGACTTGCCTTTCTCCTTTCTCTATAGTAGCCCAACTGCCCCCGGAACGACAAAGCGCAGCCTCAGGCTGCGCTTTGTCGTTGAAGTGGCGGCAAGGTCGTCAGGTCTGTTTCTGCGGAACGACCTTGGCGGTCGTTCCTTTCCTGAATCCACGATCCCCCGCCATGAATGCCTCCAGCATGTGCGGGATCAGCGTCGCCGCATCGACCGTTTCGCCGTAGGTCTGCGCATGTAGCGCGGCATAGCGGTCAAGGTCTGTCTTCAAGCCAGCGGGACATGCGAAGGTCAGCTTGACACTCTCGGTCTTCGGCAGCGGCCCCAGCCGCAGCTTCTTGGTCGTGCTCATCGCATCGCTCCCCGGTTGAAGAACAACGGTTGGTACGGCCGAAGCACGAGATCGCGGTTCACGATGATGCGAACCGGCAGGCCCGGCCGCTCGGTCAACGTCGGCTGGATGTTCATGTTGCGCCGGGTCATCTCCTGGCCTACCTGGTTCACGCTGTCCTGCAAACTGCCCTGTCCGGCGATGATGACGCGGTTGCCGTCCTGCCGGTTCTGCGGCGCGGCCAGCTCGGCGCCCACGCCCAGCAGCGTGGTCAGAGCCGCGCCGGCAAAAACGCGATCCCAATGCCAATCGACCCCATCCTCCAGGCCGGCATAGCCGGCCGGGTCGGTACCCGCCAGGTTGTCGAGCGTCAGCGAAGACGTGTCCGGCAGGATGATGCGGTTCCACACCACCTGCACGCGGCTCTGCCCGTAGCTCACCTGGCTGTTGTACTTGCCCATGAGGCGCGAACCCTGCGGGATCAGCAGGAACTTACCCGTGGCCGAGTCGTAGACAGGCTCCGTCACCGTGCCGATCACGTCGCCCGGCAGGTCGGACTTGATACCCGTCACCAGCGCGCCAGCGATCACCGTTCCGGCCATGACCTGGTACGGCGAAGCCGGCAGGGTCAGTTGGCCGGAATTGCGGGTTTCCGTAGAAGCGCCTTTCAGGAAAGCCTCTTTCTGGTCTTGTCGGTTCTGCACGGCGGTCGGGTCGGACGCGGATTGTTGAGTTTGTGCCGCCGTCGAGGCCGGCCCGGCGGCGAGCGGATCAAAGCCCGCCAAGGCCGATGCCGGGCCCGCCGCAGCGGCTTGCGCAGTCGCCGGTGCAGCGGTCTTGCCTGGATTGCCCGAGCGGAAGAACACCGTCGAGGCCGCAGCGGCATCGGCTTCCTTGCGCCGAGCATCCTCCGGGTCGTGGCCTGGCGGCGCATAGGCCGGTGTCACCGGCTGCTGTGACTTCACGATGGCCGGGCCGAGGTCGCCCGGCAGCGGTGGCCCCAGCTCCGGCACCTTCGCCGGCAGCTTGGAATAGTCGGAAGGCAGGCCGTCCAGCCCTTCGGACTTCGAGACGCGATCCACGTTGTACAGCTCGGTTTGCTCGCCCGCGCCGCGCCGATGCGGCTGCAACGACCAGATCGTGGCCCCAAGCACGGCGACCGACAGGCCGCCGGTGAGGATGGCTAGCGTGCGCCGATTCAACCGAGTCACCGGACGCGGCTGCGCGCGCAGCGCCATTGCCTCGGGCGCCACCTTGCCGGTCTGCGGCGCGGCATGGTCGGGAATGTCGTCCTGGCTCATGGTCAGTTCCTCCGCGTGCCATCCGTGCGCTCGATCCGCACCACGTCGCCCTTGTCCCCGCCCAGGCGCAGTTCGGCCGCGCCAAACAGCCGATCCACGATGTAGTACGGTGAGCGGAATCGGTAGTTGACGAGCTGGCCGTCGCCCTGCGCGCCGATCACGAACAGCGGCGGCAGCTCGCCTTGGGCAATGCCCGGCGGAAACTGGATGTAGACCTTCTCACCGTCATCGAAGGCACGCAGGGGCTTCCACGGCGGATTGCTGCCGCTGACCGCGTAGCGGAAACGGATCTTCTCCAGCGACAGGCCCGCATCGACCGGCGCAGCGGCGCTGGCCGCCTGCGCCTGGCGCTGCAGGGCCAGCATCTTGTCCTTGGGGTACTCCCAGGACACCGACGCCATCCACGTCTTCTCGGTCGAGGTCAGCTCCAGCAGGTAGGTGCGTCGGCTTGTGGTGATGACGAGATTCGTCTTCAGGCCCGAGCGGATCGGCTTGACCATCACGTTGACGCGCAACGCCTCACCGCTGCCGCTCGATGTGTCGCCCACGATCCAGCGCACCGTGTCGCCAGCGGCGACCGTCACCAGTTCCTCGCCGGGCTGGAGCGCGATCACCGTCACACGGCCCACGGCCGCATAGACCTGGTACAGCGCGCCATCAGTGAAGGGCCACACCTGAATCGCATTGACGTAGCCCTCGCGCGTGGGCGCGATGCGCGCCTCGGCATTGGCGCGGGCCACGCGCACGGTTTCATCGGCGGGTTCCACCGCAGACTTGGCATCCGGTACGGGCTTCATCTGCGCCGGCATCGGCAACACCTCGGGCACGGTCACGACCTCCACCGGCTTCGGCGCCTCGGGCAGCGGCTGGGCTTGCACCGGCTCGTCGAGCGAGATGACCGGCGGCGGCTTGCCCTGCGTGGCGCAGCCCGAGAACAAGACGCTGGATGCCAGCAAGATCAGCGGCAAGGCGGATTTACGGAAAATCGCATTCATGGTTTTGCTCCTTCGTTTCCTTCCAGTTCGCGGCTCCACGACAGTCCGTTGACGTAGATGCCTAAGGGGTTCTTACGCAGGCGCTGCTCGGTGCGCGGGGTCTGCTGCACGATGGAAATCACCGCGTTCCAGCGCTCGGTGCGATCCAGGGCGCCGTTGACGTAGCGCGTCTCCGTCCAGCGCACGTTGAAAGACGTGTCGCTGGCGCGGGTCACGCTGGTGATCTGCACCGTCACCGACTCCTTGCCGATGCGCGCGAACGGATCGTTCACGCGGGCGTAGTCGTTTAGCACCACGGCGCCCTTGTCGGTGGTGTAGTTGTAGGCATCGAGCCAGTTCTGCCGAACCACGATGGGGTCGATGGACAGCGAGCGCACCAGGCCGATGAAGCGGCCCAGGTGGTAGGCCACCTGCGCATCGCTGGGCCGGTACGGCGTGGCGGCTTCGCCCACGGTACGCACCTGCCCAGCCTGATCGACCTCGATCACATAGGGCGTCACGATGGACTGCGCCGAGCGCCAGACCAGGCCACCGGCCATCAGCAATGCGAGAGCGAGGCAGCCGAAGGCCATCAGGCGCCAGTTCTTCGCCTGCACGCGCGGCGAGCCGATGCGCTCGTCCCAGACCTGGCCTGCGGCTTGGTACGGCGTGGCGGGCTGCGACGTGTCGGCGTAGCGCACCTGGGGTCTTTTGAATCGCATGGTCTATCTCCTTATGAGTCGGAATCGCGCAGGCTGGGGCCTTGGCTGGAGCTGCCGCCATCGCCACCGCGCAGCGTGTGGGCGGCAGTCGTCGCGGCATGGGTCAGTTGCTGCCTGCGATGCAGGCGCTTGGCCCAGGCGGGCTGTTCGGCAGCGGTAGGCGCTGCCGAATCGGCTGCGCTCTGCGGGCCACTGGATGCAGGGGCGTCATCCGGCCGGAAGGCAGCGGCGACACGCTCCTTCATCGAGCGCGCGCCATCGGCCACCTTCTGCCCGGCGGCCTGCGCGCCGGTCTTGGCGACATTGCCCACGCCGGCGGCTGCGCCTTTGAAGCCACCGCCAGCGGACGCGGAGCCGGCCTGAAACGCCGACTTCGCGCTGCTGGCGGCCCCGACGGCGGCACGTGCACCGCTGCCGGCCAGCTTGGCCGCAGCCGGAGCCATGCGCGCGCCGGCTGCGACAGCACCGCCGACGCCCGTGGCCGCTGCACCCACGGCAACCGCAGCGCCGGCCGCGCCCAGCGCGGCACCGGCCATCGCGCCCGCGCCGAGCTGCGGGCCACCCGACACCAGCCCGGCCGCAATGCCTGGCCCGAAGATGCCCAGCGCCAGCAGGGTCAGCGAGGCCAGCATGACAACGACCGAATGGTCGATGGATGGCTCGGCCGGCTGCACCTGGAACTCGGCGAACAGGCCCGAGCCAATGCCCACGATGACGGCCAGCACCAGCACCTTGATGCCCGAGGACACCACGTTGCCCAGCACCTTTTCTGCCAGGAACGCGGTCTTGTTCCACAGCGCGAACGGCACCAGCACGAAGCCCGCGAGCGTGGTCAGCTTGAACTCGATCAGCGTGATGAAAAGCTGGATCGCCAGCACGAAGAAGCACAGCAGGACGATCAGCCAGGCGAGGAACATCACGACGATGGGCGTGATGTTCACGAACACCTCAGGAAATCCCGCCATGTCGCCGATCTGCTTGAGGATCGGCGCCCCGGCGTCGATGCCGACCTTGGCCAGCCTGCCCGGTTGCAGGAAGTTCTCCATGCTCAGGGTCGAGCCGCTGGCGGTCAGGCCCAGGCCCGCGAACGAACGGAACACGATGCCGGCCAGCCAGTTGAAGTTGCCGATGATGTAGGCGAAGGCGCCGACGTACAGCACCTTGCGGATCAGCTTGGCGATCACGTCCTCGCCCTGGCCGGTGGCATGTCCCATCGCCCAGAAGAGCCCGGCGATGGTCATGTCGATGACGATCAGCGTGGCAGTGAGAAAGGCCACCTCGCCATGCAGCAGGCCAAAGCCCGAGTCGATGTAGCGCGAGAACGTATCGAGAAAACGGTCGATGATGGTCACGTCGTTCATGGCGAGTCCTCCTGCCCTGGCCCGTTGCCATCGGCGGGCTCATCGAAGCTGGGCGGAATCGGCGGCAGGTCGGCGGGCGTCTGGTACTCGCCGGGGCCGGCCTTGCCGGAGAGAAAGCGGCGCAGGTCGGCTTGCGCCACCTGCGCGCAGAACGCGCCGCCGTGCTCGCCCGCACGGCATTGCGCGCGCAGCGTGTGCAGCCGGGACGGGTCAGCGGCCAGTGCATCCACCGCGGGCGGCCGGTCGCAGCCGGCCAACAGGGACGTGAGAGCGAACAGGACGGGCGCGTTCTTCATGGCCGTCCCCGTCAGCGGTTGTAGAAATGGACGGGCTGCGGCGTGTACGGCGTGCCTTCGCCCAGGAAGCGGCGCGTCACCTCGCGCCCGCGCTCCGTGGCCGCGGCCTGCCTCGCCAGCTCCAGCGAGGCGGCCCGGTCTTGCGTGATCTGGAGCCGCTGCGTCTGGATCGACTGCTTGGCCTGCAGGGCGAGCAACTGGTTCATGGCCTGCATCGCCTGCAACGCGCCCTCCGCCGACTGGCTCTTGCCCACGAGGTCGGCCAGCACGCTTTCGTCGTCGCTCAGGTTCTGCGACGCTTGGGCCTGCATCTGCATGGTGGTCTGCAGGCCGTTGAGCGTGTTCTTCCAGCGCTCCTGCGCATCGAGGTACATCTGATTGCCGCTCACCGTGGCGGCGTACTTCTCGGGGTACAGGCGCGAAAACTCGCGGTCGATGTTCGTCACGTCGTAGGCCAGGCCTTTGGCCTGCGCGATGAGGCGCTGGGTGGTCGCCAGGTTCGCGCGCAACTGGCCCACCACGCTGGACGGCAGGCTGGCCAAGTTGCGCGCCTGGTTGATGAGCATCTGCGCTTCGTTCTGGAGCTGGCGGATCTGGTTGTTGATCTGCTCCAGCGTGCGAACGGCGGTGAGCGTGTTCTGCACCAGATTGGTCGGGTCGAGCACGATGTCGCCGACGCCGAACAGCGCGTGCGCGGGCTGCGCGATGCCGAAGGCGAGCACGCAGGCGGCGGTCAACGCGGCGAGCTTGGGAGCATGGGTTTTCATGGGTGGTTCTCCTGCGGATGGGTGGGAACAAAGGCGGCGCCCGGCGGCGTGCCGGGGAAGTCACGCAGCAGCTCGGCCGCCCAATCGAGGCTGCGGTGGCGCAGCCATGCGGCTGCGAACGTGGAAGAAGCGGTGGAAGCCACGGTGAGCACCGCGTCGATGTCGCGCTGGTCTTGCGGCGTGGAAGCGCCCGCGAAGGCCAGCACCGCCGGCCCCAGGTCAAGGTCGAACAGGCGATTGCCGAGACGGGATTGGTAGTAGTAGTCGCGCTTGGGCTGCGCGGTGGCGACGATCTCGATCTGCCGGCTGTTGAGGCCGAAGCCTTCGTAGATCGTGCGAATCTGCGGTTCTGTCGCCTGCGGATTGGCCAGGAAGATGCGGCTGGCGCAGCTCTCAATGATGGCCGGCGCGATGCTCGAATCCTTGATGTCCGCGAGCGACTGCGTGGAGAAGATGACGCTGACGTTCTTCTTGCGCAGCGTCTTGAGCCACTGGCGAATGCGCGCGGCAAACGCGGGCTCGTCGAGGAACAGCCACGCCTCATCGAGGATCAGCAGCGTCGGCGCCCCGTCGAAGCGCTCATCGAAGCGGGCGAACAGATAGCGCAGCACCGCCTGCACCGCAGCCTTGCTGTGCATTAGCTCTTCCATCTCGAAGCCTTGCACGTCGGCCATGCCCAGTCGGTCGCGGTCGGCGTCCAGCAGCTTGCCGTGGGCACCGCCCAGCACATAGGGCGCGAGCGCCTGGCGCAGCGCGTTCGATTGCAGCAGCACCGACAGGCCGGTCATGGTGCGCTGTTCCACCGGCGCACCGGCAAGGCTGCCAAGTGCCGACCAGACCGCCGCCTTTTCTTCGGGGCCGACGGCGACACCTTCGTGCAGCAAGCGGCCCTCGATCCATTCGGCGGCCCAGGTTCGGTAGCCATCGCGGTCGATGCGCGCCAAGGGCTGGAAAGCGATCTCGCCATCCAGCCCGAGGTCGTAGTGCTCGCCGCCGAGGCCCAGGATCGTGGCGCGCATCGAGCGCCCCATGTCGAACGCGAAGATGCGCGAGCCGCGATAGCGGCGGAACTGCATCGCCAGGGTGGCGAGCAAGACCGACTTGCCCATGCCGGTCGGGCCGGCCACCAGCGTGTGGCCCACGTCGCCGATGTGCGTCACCAGCCGGAACGGTGTCGCGCCTTCGGTGCGCGTGACGATCAACGGCGGGCCGTCGAGGTGTTCGTTCTTCTCCGGCCCGGCCCACACGGCGGACACCGGCATCAGGTGCGCCAAATTCAGCGTCGAGACGATGGGCTGGCGCACGTTCGCGTAGGCATGCCCCGGAATCGAGGACAGCCACGCATCCACGGCGTTGAGCGTTTCGGGGATGGTGACGAAGCCGCGCCCCTGGATGACGCGCTCCACCATGCGCAGCTTTTCATCTGCCACGGCGGGATCGGCATCGAGCACCGTTACCGTGGCGGTGAGGTAGCCGAAGGCCACTTGATCGCTGCCCAGCTCCTGCAAGGCGGCGTTCGCGTCGGCGGCCTTGTTGCTGGCATCCGTGTCCACCAGCGGGCTTTCCTGCTGGAAGATCGTTTCGCGCAGCAGCGCGATGACGTTCTTGCGCTTGGCGAACCACTGGCGGCGCAGGCGGGCGAGTTCTTTTTCCGCCTCGGATTTGTCGAGGCAGAGAAAGCGCGTGCTCCAGCGGTACGCAAACCCCAGGCGGTTGAGGTCGTCCAGAATCCCCGGCCAGGTCGAGGTCGGGAAGCCCCGCACTGTCGCAATACGCAGGTGCTGGTCGCCCAGCATCGGCGCGAGGCCGCCGACCAGCGGGGCATCGGCCAGCAGCGCATCGAGGTGAAACGGCACTTCAGGTACGCCCACACGGTAGCGCCGCGTCGAGATAGCCGCGTGCAGGTAGGTCAGCGTCTGGCTGTCGTCCAGCCAGGCAATCTCCGGCATCACGCCATCAAGCAGGTCAAAGACGCGATCTGTTTCCGCGATGAAGGCGGTCAGTCGCTCGCGCCAGTCCACGCCTTCGGTGGGACGGTTCTCGTACAACATGCCCGCCGCGCGGGCGCGGGATTCCTCGGGCGGCAGGTACACCAGCGTCAGGTGGTAGCCGCTCTCGAAATGGTTGCCCGATTCCTCGAACGCTGCCCGGCGTTCCTCGTCCACTAGCCAAGACAACGGTTCGGGAAAGTCGGAATGTGGGTAGTCGGCCGCAGCGCGGCGCTCGGCCTCGATGAACAGCGCCCAGCCCGAGCCCATCCGGCGCAGCGCGTTGTTCAAGCGGGCCGACGTGGCGATCAGCTCGCCTTGCGTGGCGCTGTCGAGGTCAGGCCCGCGAAACCGCGCCGTGCGCTGGAAACTGCCGTCCTTGTTCAAGACGACGCCCGGCGCGATCAGCCCGGCCCAGGGCAGCCAGTCGGCCAGCAGCGCGGGCCGCTGGCGGTATTCGGCAAGGTTCAGCATGGCGGCGTCCCCTCACACGTCCAGCAGCGGGCGGTGCTTGATGTGCCGGGCCAACACGGCCATGAACTGCGGATCGACACGCGCACCCCAGACCGCCAGCGCGTGGCCGACGATCCAGAGCACCACGCCCGGAATCCACAGTTGCAGGCCCAGCCCGACGGCGGCGGCCAGCGTGCCGTTGGCAATCGCCACGGTGCGCGGTGCACCGCCCATCAAGATCGGCTCGGTCAGCGAGCGATGCAGCGGCACCTCGAACCCGGCCGCGAAGGTGTCAGACCCGCTCATACGACAGCTCCGCCGGAGAAGCTGAAGAAGGACAGGAAGAAGCTCGAAGCCGCGAAGGCGATGCTCAAGCCGAACACGATCTGGATCAGCTTGCGAAAACCGCCCGACGTGTCGCCAAAGGCGAGCGCCAGGCCCGTCGCGATGATGATGATGACCGCGACGATGCGCGCCACCGGCCCTTGAATCGACTCCAAAATCGACTGCAACGGGCCTTCCCAGGGCATCGAGGAGCCGGCGGCCTGCGCGGTGCCGGCCAGAAACAGCAGCAGCGCGGACAGCAGCAGCCCTTGCGCCGCAGGGCGACCCAGGCTGTGCAGCCGCGACCGTGTGGGCAGGCGCAAAGCCGGATTTGCAGAAAAACGGAAAGCAGGAACGATCATCTGCGTCATGGCAGTTCTCCAGGTTGGTCAGGGGACGGGGAAATCGCCGCAGCGGGTGCGGCATCGGGAAGTGGCAGCAGCTCGGGGAACGGCGTCTCCAGTGCGTCCGCCAGTTGGTAGCCCACGCCGTCGAAGCCGACGACGCGGGCGATGCTCTCGATGCGGCGCTTGCGCCCACGCCCAGCGATGTGGATCACCACGTTGACCGCCTCGGCGATCAGCGCACGCGGCGGGTTCACCGCCACTTCGAGAATCAGTTGCTCCAGGCGCAGCAGCGCGCCCAGTGCGGAGCCGGCGTGGATCGTGGCGATGCCGCCGGGGTGGCCCGTGCCCCATACCTTGATGAGATCCAGCGCCTCGGCGCCGCGCACCTCGCCAACGACCACGCGATCCGGGCGCAGGCGCATGGATGAGCGCACCAGCTCGGTCATGGACACCACGCCAGCGCGGGTGCGCAGCGGTACGTGGTCGCGGGCCGCGCATTGCAGTTCCACCGTGTCTTCGAGCACCAGCACGCGGTCGCCCGTGGCGGCTATCTCGGCGAGCAGAGCATTGGCAAGGGTCGTCTTGCCGCTGCTGGTGGCCCCGGCGATCAGGATGTTCTTGCGCTCGCGCACAGCGCGAACCAGAAAGCCCGCCTGTGCGGCCGTCATCATTCCCTCCACGACGTACCGCTCCAGCGGAATGACGCCGATGGCGCGCTTGCGCAGCGCGAAGGCCGGCCCCGGTGCAGCGGGCGGCAAGATGCCCTCGAAGCGTTCGCCGGTTTCGGGCAACTCGGCCGATAGCAGCGGCTGGCCGCGATGCACTTCCGCACCGACATGGGCCGCGACGAGGCGGATGATTCGCTCGCCATCGGCTTCGGGCATCTCCACGCCCATCGGGGCGCGACCCGAGGACAGGCGATCCACCCAGAGGGTGCGATCCGGGTTGAGCATGATTTCCACCACGTCCGGGTCTTCGAGCGCGGCGGCGATCAGCGGCCCCATTGCCGTGCGCAGCATCTGGATACGTCGGTCAAGCGCCGCAGTGGTCATGGATTGGGGAGTGGTGCTCATGACGCACGCTCCTGGGCCTGGGCGGCTGCCGCCGTGCCCCCCATTCGCATCGGGTCGGGATGCAGTTCCTCCACCACGTCACGCACGAGGCTGCGCCCGCGCAGCAGGTGGCGGCCGAGCTGTTCGACGAACTGCTCGAAGCGCGCCTTGCCCTGGGCGCGGGCCGCGTCTTGGTGGGCCTCGGGAACCGGCGTGCTGACCGTGAGGTAGTAGCGGATGAACAGCGCCAGCGTCTCGATGGCGATGTTCTGGTCACGCTCCATGCGCTCGGCTTGGCGCGACAGCCGATCCAGCCGCTTGGCGATGGCCGCTTCGCGCTGGTCGGCCGCGTCCGGCGACAGCCAAGACGCTAAGGCGGCAGCGACGATGCTGGACTTGGACACGCCTTTCTTGGCGGCCAGTTCATCGAGCCGCTGGGCGTGCTCGGGCTGGATAAAGAGGTTCAGGCGGTAGTGGCTCATAGCTCGATTCCGTCGTTGGGGTCGAGGGATGCCAGCCGGGCCGTGCGCTGCATGGCCGGATCAAGCTGGCGCGGAAGGGGAAGCGGCAGGTCGTCGTCGTCATCGAGCAGGCCGAGGTCGGCCGCGGGCGCGGCGCTCTCGGGGTCGTAGGCGACGGCCTCAGTTAGCTCTGGCTGGCGGCGCGGGCAGCCGTCGTCGGCCGTACCCAGGTGTTCCAGGCCATCGGCGGATGACGTAGCCGGTGCGGCAGGCGTCGGCGGAATCGCCAGTCCGCTCCAGTCGTCGGGGCGTACCGGAGGAACATCGGCATAGCGCCCGGCAGCGAGCACAGGCGGTGACAGCACGCGCCGCTTGAAATTGCTGTCTGCGTAGTAGCGCAGCTTCTTGGCCTTGATCGGCGCGACGCTGGAGACCATCACCACGGCCTCGTCGGGCGGAAGCTGCATGACTTCGCCCGGCGTCAGCAGCGGGCGGGCCGTCTCCTGCCGCGACACCATCAGGTGGCCCAGCCACGGCGCGAGCCGATGACCAGCGTAGTTGCGCTGCGCGCGTAGCTCGGTAGCGGTGCCAAGCGTTTCGGAAATGCGCTTGGCGGTGCGTTCGTCGTTGGTGGCGAACGTCACGCGCACATGGCAGTTGTCCAGAATCGAATGGTTCTGCCCATACGCCTTGTCGATCTGGTTGAGCGACTGCGCGATGAGAAAACTGCGGATGCCGTAGCCCGCCATGAAGGCCAGTGCCGTCTCGAAGAAGTCGAGCCGGCCCAAGGCCGGGAATTCGTCGAGCATCAGCAGCAACTTGTGGCGGCGCTCGATGCCATCGCTGCCGTCGAGTGATTCGGTGAGCCGCCGGCCGATCTGGTTGAGGATCAGGCGGATGAGCGGTTTGGTGCGCGAAATGTCCGAAGGCGGCACCACGAGGTACAGCGATACGGGGTGCTCGACGGAAATGAGATCGGCGATGCGCCAGTCGCAGCGCGAGGTGACTTCGGCCACCGTCGGGTCGCGGTACAGGCCGAGGAACGACATGGCCGTGGACAAGACGCCCGAGCGCTCGTTGTCCGACTTGTTGAGCACTTCGCGCGCCGCAGAGGCAACCACCGGATGCGGGCCATCGCCCAGATGGGGCGTGGTCATCATCCGGTGCAAGGTCAGCTCGAATGGGCTGGCCGGATCGGAGAGGAAGTTGGCGACGCCGCGCAGCGTCTTGTCCTCGCCCGCGTAGAGCACATGCAAGATGGCCCCGACCAGCAGCGCGTGCGAAGTCTTCTCCCAATGGTTGCGCCGCTCCAGCGCGCCTTCGGGATCGACCAGAATGTCCGCGATGTTCTGCACGTCGCGCACTTCATGCGCGCCGCGTCGCACCTCCAGCAGCGGGTTGTAGGCCGCCGACTTCGCATCCGTGGGGTTGAACAACAGGCAATGCGAGAAGCGCGAGCGCCAGCCGGCGGTGATCTGCCAGTTCTCGCCCTTGATGTCGTGGATGACGGCGGACGCGGGCCAGGAAAGCAGTGTCGGCACCACCAGGCCAACGCCTTTGCCGCTGCGCGTGGGCGCAAAGGTCAAGACGTGTTCTGGGCCTTCATGGCGCAGGTACTGCCGGTTATGCTGGCCGAGGAACACGCCGGCTGGCTGCGTTAGACCCGCCTTGCGAATGTCCTCCGCGTTCGCCCAGCGGGCCGAGCCGTAGGTGGTGACGAGGCGTGATTGGCGCGAGCGCCAGATCGACATGCCGATGGCAACCAGCACGGCGACAAGGCCGCTGCCGCCGGCAATCGCGCCGCCAATGTCGAAGACACGCGGTGCGTAGGCGTCGAAGAAGAACCACCACTCGAACAGCCGCCACGGGTGATAGACCGGCGTGCCCAGGAAGTCGAACCAGGGCGAGCCAAGGCGTACTTGATAGCCAAGGGCTGCTGCCGTCCATTGTGTGGCTGCCCACACGCCGGCGATCACGATGCCGAATACGACGGCAATCTGACCGAACAGCACGTTCGTCCCTTGCATGACCTTGTCTCCAATCACGGCACACGGAGGTGCCGCAGCACTGAGGATCAAGGCGCGTGCGCAGGTCGGTCAAAGGCCGTTCTGGCGGCAATTCAGGCTGAAAAGGCCAGATTTCTTGCAAGGGCGAAGACAATAAAAACGCCGCGAACGCGAGCGCGTTGCGGCGTGATGAGGTAACGGCGCGAATTCTGTCGCGGCGTAGCGACTGCGAGGGGCGCTACTTGGATTTCTGCTCGGGTCGATCACCGAAGAAGCGCCGATTGGCGGCTTCGGCCGCGCGCACGCAGAGTTCGTCGCCGACCTTCGCGCGATCCTCCTTGCATTGGCGCTGGAGTTCCTTGATGCGCTCAGGATGGGCCACAAGGTAGTCCACAGTTTCCGAAGGTTGGGATTGACCGCATGCCGCCAATGCGGCGGCGATCATCAGCAGCGGTAGCAATTTGTTCATGGCTCCAGTCCTTTCATCGCAGTTCTGGAAATCTTAGGCAGTGCCAATGTCATCTGTTGAATCGAGGCAAGCAACTCGTTCAATGAAGCGAGTCAACATCTCGCATGGCTCCATGTCGCGGCGAAGTAGATAGGTTGTCAACATCGGTGGTTGTCCCGCTAACGGCCGACCTATGACGCCAGGCTCGCGGCTGCCTGTGATGTGCGCCGTGCCGGCCAACCCCAATGCAATTCCAGCAGAAACGAGTGTCATCATCAGATCGAAGCTGGCGACGTGCTGGACGATCAACGGCTCTTGTTCATGTTTGCGCAGGATACGTTCGACCTGCCGTGCATGGCCCTCGCATACGGCTGGATCGCCCAGAACCAGCGGATGGCGCAATACTTCCTCCAACGGAACGCGCTTATAGGCCAGCACCGGATGGCGTGCCGGCACCGCCAGCATCAATTCATCTTCCCAGGCGGGAGCAACCAAGATGCCATCACCCACGTCATCTGCCATCGAAAATCCAGCATCGTATAGGTCATCGTGAAGACCCTTGATCTGCTGGGCTAGTGGCACTTCAAACAGCCGTATCTCTACTTCGGGATCTTCTTCACGGCATCGTGCCAGCAAGGCCGGCAAGCGCGAAGGCGTCACACCATCGGACAAGGCGATGCGCAACTGACCGTGAAAGCCGTTGGCAGCGGATTTGACGCTATCGCGCGCTTGCTCCAATGCAGCGAAGATGCGCGGCACGTGCTCCAAGAGTAGTCGGCCAGCGCGGGTCAATTGCGTGCTGCGGGTGGTGCGAACGAAAAGGCGTGCGCTAAGTTCTTCCTCTAGTTCCTTGATGGTACGGGATAGCGGCGACTGGTCAATGTGCAGTCGTTCGGCGGCACGAGCGAAGTGGAGTTCCTCCGCAACCGCAAGAAAGCATCGTAGATGACGTAGCTCCATGTTCGTGGATCGAGCTACAGCAGCGACTTGCGCTCGTTGCGAACCCGAATGGCTTCCATTAGTCCCGCGAGCCAGCAGGCGGGACACCCGCGCATAAGATAGATGGCCAAACCAAATAGCCCTGCCGCAGGCCAAAAGTTAGGGGTTAAAACGATGGCGCCCGCAATGGATGTCACGGCCAATGCGCCACGAACCAATTGCGCTTTAACAGAAGTGCTGCAATACATGATGCGCTCCTATCACCTGGGAACGGTGCGACGGGAAGAACTGAGAGATGCTGAGGACGCCCCCCTTGGGCGGCCGCACTACTCCCTCCTGCCAATAAGAGGGGCGCAACCGCCAAAACGGTTCGCCGCATGTGCAAAAAAGCTGGCCCTGCCAAAAGCGGGGACAGATTCCGCAGTGCGGCCTCGCAGATTTTTTTCGCTCGGATGCGAACCATCTTGACGACTCCCCGCCTCTTAGGAAGAGGCCGTCACTCTTGGCGACCGTGTTCGCCCGCGCGAGTCATCGCCTTGGGCGGTTCTCCCCTTATTCAGGATTACGCCCATGAAACTACGTATGACCGCCGCCTTTCTCGCTCTTGCCACGTTCGCCAGCATCGCCAGCGCCGGGGAGATCAAACCGTTCAGCCAAGCCGAGTTCGACCGTCTGACGCAGGCTGGCCAGCCCGTGGTAGTGGACGTCAGCGCGACGTGGTGCCCGACCTGCAAGGCGCAGAAGCCGATCTTGGAAACCCTAATGAAGCAGCCCGCCTACAAGGACGTGACCTTGCTGACCGTGGACTTCGACAGCGAAAAGAGCACCGTCCGGGCCTTCAAGGTCAGCATGCAAAGTACGCTGGTAGGCTTCAAAGGCACCCAGGAAGTGGCCCGCTCCGTGGGCGACACCACCGAGGCCGGCATCGAGGGCCTGATTCAGAAGACCACGCGCTGATGACGCTCGGCCTCGGTTCCTACGGCCTCGGACTGCTCGCGGGGGTGCTTTCCACGCTGTCGCCTTGCGTCCTGCCCATCGTACCGATCCTGATTGGCTCGGCGGTCAACGCCCATCGGCACGCGCCGTTGGCCCTGGCGGGCGGCCTCGCTCTGTCCTATGCCATTGTCGGCACGGCGCTGGCCTGGGCAGGCGCCTCGCTCGGCATCGACACAACGATCTTCCGGGGCGTGGGCGCGGCCGTCCTGGGACTGTTAGGCGTGGTGCTCATGTCCAGCGCCCTCCAGCAGCTGTTTGCGTCGCTGACGGCCGGCATCGGCAATGCCGGGAACGACCTGCTTGCGCGTGTCCAACTGGACGGGCTGACGGGGCAGTTCGTGGTGGGCCTAGTGCTGGGGCTGGTCTGGAGTCCCTGCGTGGGGCCGACGCTTGGCGCGGCCATCGTTCTGGCCAGCCAGGGTACGAACCTGGCGCAAGCAGGCTCGATGATGGCGGTGTTCGGTATCGGCGCGGCATTGCCCCTGGTTGCACTGGCCTATGTGTCGCGCAGCGCGATCGGCCGCACGCGATCCAAGCTCCTGCACGCCGGCAAGGCCGGGAAAGTCCTGTTGGGCGCGATCATGCTTGCCCTGGCCGCCCTGATCCTGACAGGCGCCGACAAGCCGATGGAAGCATGGCTTGTGGAACATTCACCGGCCTGGCTCACACAACTGACGACGAGGTTCTGAGCCATGCCGCGCCCGAATTTCACCTTCGTTTCGACAGGGTGACGCCGTGGGAAACATCTTGGACAGCATCGCGCGCCGCTGTGGAGAAGGACTGAGCCGCTACCTCAGTCGGCCCCACCATGTGCATAGCGTGGCCCCGCCGACCGATCCAGACCTTCTCATGGCGTGCCTGCAGCCCGGCGACGTGCTGCTGGTCGAAGGTCAGAGCCGGGTCAGCGTGGCCATCAAGTACCTGACCCAATCCACCTGGTCGCACGCGGCACTGTTTGTCGGCACGGCCGGCAGGCCGACCGATGCCGAAGGGCGGCCCCGTTGCTTTCTTGAAGCCGATCTACGCGAAGGCGTGCGTCTGGTCAGCGTGGCCGAGTTCGCCGATCTGCATACCCGAGTGTGCCGGCCCGTGGGCCTGACCGCTGCCGAGATTGACACCCTGGTCGGCACGGCGGTGGCTCGGCTGGGCCATCAGTACGACTTGAAGAACGTGATCGACCTGGCCCGATATCTGTTGCCCACGCCGCCGGTGCCGGTGCGTTGGCGCCGTCGCATGCTCGGCCTGGGCAGCGGCGACCCCACCCGCGCCATCTGCTCGACGCTGATCGCCCAAGCTTTCCAGTCGATTCGCTATCCGATCCTGCCGCTGATCGAGACCGTGCCGTCGCAGGACCCGATGTGCCCCGGCTGTGTGGCCGAGATTCTTCATGTGCGGCACCACAGCCTGTTCGCCCCGCGCGACTTCGACGTCTCGCCCAACTTCGCCATCATCAAACCCAATCTGGAAGCCGGAATATTTCCACTTAGGAGCACTCCATGAACGCCAAGCTGACACTGCCTCTTCTTACCGAAGACACCGCCCCTGAAAGGAGCCGCGAGTTCCTGAGTAACACGCGCAGGAAGCAGGGATTTGTTCCCAACATGTATGGAGAAATGGCCCACGCCCCTGGCGCGCTCTCGACCTACCTCCATGGGTATGACTGGTTCCGCAAGGAATCCGGCTTCACGCCGGCCGAGCAGGAAGTCGTGCTGCTGGTCATCAGTCGGGAAAACGGCTGCCACTACTGCGTGGCCGCTCACAGCATGATCGCCGAGAAGGTATCGAAGGTGCCGCCGCAGGCGCTCCAGGCAATCCGTGAGGGCACGCCGATGGATGACCCGAAGCTGCACGCCCTTACCGCCTTCGTCAAGGACATGGTGCAGACGCGGGGCAATCCGTCGCAGGCGAGTTTGCAGACCTTCACCGACGCGGGCTACAGCGAGCAGCAGGCTCTACAGGTGGTGCTCGCCATCGCCGTCAAGACGATCTCGAACTACACCAATCACCTGTTCGACACACCCGTGGACGCGGCCTTTGCGTCCTACGCTCTGCCGATAGGGACGAAATAAGTACGGCGCCCCACCTTGGAGTCAACCATCACTTGCCCGAGGTGGGCCTTCAAGAAAATGGATGTCGTGGATGGAAGGCATGAGATTGTTTGGTATACGGCGATCGTCGCTGCCGTGGGGATTCTTTGGGGAGTTGCTGACGGCGCTCTACATGGGTGTCATCGCGTGGATCGCGGCGGCCACGCATGTTCACTACATTCTTTTTCCCGAACTAGGCGCCCTGGCCCATGACATCATCAAGCGACCGCACGGCACCTGGGCCAAAGCGCCGGGGATGCTGGTTCTCACACCGCTTCTTACCGGGCTGGTAGGCACGATCTTCGCCCGAAGCATGGGCAGCGGGATCGTGCCGATCCTGCTGGCGACCGCAGCCGCGATGCTCATCATCCGCATATTGAAGTCATCGATTGCCCCGGCCATTTCGGCGGGCGTGCTGCCAATCTCACTCAACATCACAAGCTGGTACTACCCGGCATCGTTGCTGGTCGGCCTGATATTGCTCGCCGCGATCTCCCTTGTCTGGCCTCGCTTCGTCCCGCTACCGCCGGTGCGAACCGCCTCCGATGTGGCCGATGACGTTACCGAGGAAACTCCAAGCACCTACTCGTGGCTCCCGTTCTTTCTGGTGTTTCTGGTAGGCACGGCGATTCTGGCCGAAGCCACGGGTTGGCGGTTGATCCTGTTCCCGCCGCTTATCGTGATCGGCTTTGAAATGTTTGCCCATGCGGACGTTTGCCCTTGGGTCAAGAAGCCGCTGCTGCTGCCGGTCGCGTGTACCCTGAGCGCATTGATCGGGGTTGCACTGGTCACGACGTTCGGGGGCGCCCCGCTGGCGGTGATCTCCAGCGCGGCATGCGGCATCCTAATCTTGCGATTATTCGATCTGCACGTGCCGCCGGCGCTCGCCGTGGGCCTGCTGCCGTTTATCATCCCAGCCGTCGATTACCGATTCGCGGCCTCCGTGGGCATTGGCACCTTAACTCTGACCATGCTGTTCCTCGTATGGGGCAGGCTGAGAAGGATGCGCCTTTCACCGTCCTGAGGGGGCGCAACCTTCTTAGCTTTTGCTATCCAGCGCAGCACGATAGCTGCTTCACGTCCTTGCTGAAGGTCTGCGCGGCGAGCTTCAGGCCCTCGACCATCGTCAGATACGGGAACAACTGGTCGGCCAGTTCCTGCACCGTCATGCGCGCGCGGATCGCCAGCGCCGCTGCCTGGATCAACTCGCCCGCTTCTGGGGCCACCGCCTGCACGCCGATCAAACGGTGGCTGCCTTCCTCGATCACCAGCTTGATGAAGCCGCGCGTATCGAAGTTGGCGAGCGCGCGCGGCACGTTGTCGAGGGTGAGCGTGCGGCTGTCGGTCTCGATGCCGGCGTGGTGCGCCTCCTGCTCGCTCAAGCCCACGGTAGAGACCTGTGGGTCGGTGAACACCACCGCTGGCATGGCGGTCAGGTCCAGCGACGCGTCGCCGCCGGTCATGTTGATCGCGGCGCGGGTACCAGCCGCCGCCGCGACGTAGACGAACTGCGGCTGGTCGGTGCAGTCGCCGCCGGCGTAGATGTCCGGGGCGCTGGTGCGCATGCTGAGGTCGATCTCGATGGCCCCTTGCTTGTTCACCGCCACCCGGGCGGCTTCGAGGTTGAGGCTGCGCGTATTAGGTGTGCGGCCCGTCGCCACCAGCAGCCGGTCGGCACACAGTTCGCCATGGTTGGTGGTCAACACAAACTCGCCGTCCACGTGCGCGACCTGGCTGGCTTGCGTATGTTCCAGCACCTCGATGCCCTCCAAGCGAAACGCCACCGTCACGGCTTCGCCGATGGCCGGGTCTTCGCGAAAGAACAGCGTGCTGCGCGCCAGGATCGTGACCTTGGCCCCAAGCCGGGCGAAGGCTTGCGCCAGCTCAACAGCCACTACCGATGAGCCGATCACGGCTAGGCGTGCGGGAATCGTGTCGCTCACCAGCGCCTCGGTTGAAGTCCAGTAGGGCGTGTCCTTGAGGCCTGGGATCGGCGGCACCGCCGCGCTCGCGCCGGTGGCGATCAGGCAGCGGTCGAACGAAACCACGCGCTCGCCGCCCTCGTTCAGCCGCACGGTGAGGTTGCGGCCGTCCTTGAAACGGGCTTCGCCCGCTAGCCGCATGATGGCTGGGTTGCCGTCCAGGATGCTTTCGTACTTGGCATGGCGCAACTCATCGACGCGCGCCTGCTGCTGGGCCAGCAGCCGTTCGCGCAGGATCAGCGGCGGGTTCGCCTGGATGCCGCCATCGAACGGGCTTTCGCGGCGCAGGTGGGCGATGTGGGCGGCGCGGATCATGATCTTCGAGGGCACGCAGCCGACATTGACGCAGGTGCCGCCGATGGTGCCGCGCTCGATTAGCGTCACCCGTGCGCCGCGTTCGACGGCCTTCAGCGCCGCCGCCATCGCGGCCCCACCGCTGCCGATGACGACAATATGCAGGCCGCCGTCGTGGCTGGCCTTGTCGCCGCCGTCGACCCAATCGCGCATGCGGTCGAGCAGTCCGCCTTTGGGAAGCGCGTTCGACGCATCGGCCAGCGCCGCGCGGTAGCCGAGTCCGGCGACAGCCGCGATCAGGGCATCGGGTGAAGTGCCGGCCGCGATGGCGAGCTGGGCGCTGCCCTTGGTGTAGGACACTTCGGCCGATTGCACGCCAGGCACGTTTTCCAGTGCTTCCTTGACGTGGACCGCGCAGGAGTCGCAGGTCATGCCGGTGATCTTCAACTGTGTCATGAAGTCATTCCTTTCAATTCGTTGTGGCGCAAGCCAGTCAGCCGTGTTTCGCGGGCAGTTCGCAGCCGTCAGGACCGCAGCGGCGGTTGGCCTGAGATACCAAATCCCAGACCGAAACGACGGCCATCAAGGCGATCCCCGTATAGACCAGGGGCCGCATCCAAGCGGTGCCAAGCAGCCAGACCGCGCCCACGATAACGATGGCGGGACCGACCATACCCAGCAGACTCCGGTGCCATTGCCGGTGGCGTAGCCAACCGAGCGCGTTGGCCGCAAGCGCCAATGCAGCAAACAATGGCAACAGCCTGGAAATGAACAAGCCTTCGTATTGCTGGAGAAAACCCAGCCCGATGGCCGCGCCTAGGCTGGCGAGTGCGGGAAAGCACATTGCGCAGCCCATCGCGGAGACGAGGGTGCCCAATGCCCCGGCTTTGTCGGCGATACGCGCAATCGGTTTCATGGCATCGCTCCCGGTTTAGCGCTTGACGCTGGACGGATAGCCCGCGTCTTCGGTGGCTTTGGTCAGCTTCTGGACGCTGGCCTTGGCATCATCAAAGGTGACGACCGCTTCGCGCTTCTCGAAGGTCACATCGACTTGGCTGACGCCCTCGACCTTGGAGAGCGCCTTCTTGACGGTGATCGGGCAAGCGGCGCAGGTCATGCCGGGCACGGCCAGCGTGACGGTCTGGGTAGCGGCCCACACTGGAACGGTGACGGCAACGAGCGCAAGGGAGGCAAGCAGTTTTTTCATGGTGAACTCCCGATCAATAGAAGAAAGGCAACACGTAGGGAAATCCGAGCGCGACCAGAACGAGCGCTGCCACGATCCAGAAAATCAGCTTGTAGGTGGTGCGAACCTGCGGGATCGCACACACCTCGCCCGGCTTGCAGGCAGTTGCCGGCCGGTAGATGTGTCGCCAGGCGAAGAACAACGCCACCAGCGCCGCGCCGATGAAGATCGGGCGATACGGTTCCAGTGCGGTCAAGTTGCCGATCCAGGCACCGCTGAAGCCCAGAGCGACCAGAACCAGTGGCCCCAGGCAGCAGGTCGAAGCGAGGATGGCGGCCAGCCCGCCGGCGGCGAGGGCGCCGCGCCCGTCTTGCGATTCCGACATCAGGTTCTCCTTTCGAGGATTTGCTCGTTGGAGTAACGTTACTTCCGTAGTCAACTACGGAGTCAAGCGGAATGGAAAACACCTTGGAAAGCCTGACCATCGGCGCCTTCGCCAAGGCAGCCGGGGTCAACGTGGAGACGATCCGCTTCTATCAGCACAAAGGGCTGCTGCCGACGCCGAACCGGCCCTACGGCAGCATTCGACGCTACTGCAGCGCCGACGTGGCGCGGGTGAAGTTCGTGAAGGCGGCGCAGCGGCTGGGATTCAGCCTCGATGAAATCGGGGAGTTGCTGAAGCTGGAGGACGGCACCCATTGCAGTGAAGCAGCCGACCTTGCCGCACTGCGGCTGGCCGATGTTCGCACCCGCCTGAACGACCTTATGCGGATGGAACAGGCGCTGTCAAAATTGGTGAACGAATGCTGTGCGCATGAGGGCCATGTGTCCTGCCCGTTGATTGACGCGCTGCATGGCGGTTGAACTGGCATATGGACGGCTGCTGACACTACGGCGTGATCGCAGCGTTCGTCAGTACCGCCCTCGATTGCCGATTCGCAGGCTCTGTGGACATTGGCGCCTTGTCTCTGAACATGCTGCCCCCAGTATGGCGCAGGCGGAGCAAAACAGGCGCTTCACTGCCCTGACGGTGAGGCCAAGACGGACGAGCGCGCTCACTTCCGAATCGCCTCCTGCGTCATGCCGCCCAGCGCCTTGGAGATGTTTTCCACGACGGGGCCGCAGTTGTCGGCGCCATGGCGCGATGCGAGATACTTCGGATCGTTGTAGCCAAGCCACACTTGCCCAGTCGCGTCCTGCCAGGCCAAGGCCTTGAGCGGAAGGTCGATACCGGCAGTCTGCGCGCATTCCATCAAGGGGGTGCCGCCCTGGGGATTGCCGAACACCAGAAGCTCGGTCGACCGCAAGTCCTTGCCGACCTTCTTCGCGCCCTGCGCGTGATCGAGGCGCAGGAAGATATAGATGCCCCGAGACTTGGCGGCCGTCTCGAAACGGTCAATCGTTTCCTTGACACTGTACGGGCTTTGTACCGCAATCAGCCCATCGGCAGCTCCGGCCCCCGAAGCAAAGAAACCTGCCATCACGAGGGATATGGCGCGCAATGCAAGCATGCTGACCTCCTTGTCAGGCCGAAGCCTCGCAATGCTCCAAGAAGCCGCGAATCCCATGGTCGAGTGAAAGCCGGCCCGGCCCGATAGCGATCAGGGCAATCGCCATCGTCGCCCAGGGCAAATGAAAGTTCGCCCACCCGTCCGGCACGATGAGCTGGATCACCGCCGTCATGCCGAGCAAGCCCAGGGCACTCATGCGCGTGCCAAGTCCGAGAATCAGCAGGATCGGAAAGATGATCTCGGCCGATCCACTGGCGAAGGCGAGTACGTCCGGCGCAGGCAGGTCATAGACCTTCCCCAGGATGTGCAGCTTGAATTCATCTTCAAACAGAAAACTCGCCGCTGGCGACAGCGACAGGAGACCGTCCCATTTGGTGAGGCCCGACTTGAAGAAGGGCAAGGCCAGCGCCACCCGAAGGAACAGCGGCGCGGCCATGCCGGCGATCTTTGCCAGCCAGTGCAATGCACAGTTCGCCGCGCCAAGTATTCCGGGCCAACCTTTCGGCACTTGGAAGTTACTCATGATCGTTCTCCCCGGCTTCCAACGCGAAGCCGACAAAGGCGCCCATCTGGATCAATTCCCGCAAGTTCTCCGACAGGTCAAAATCGCCGTCGGTGGCGAGGGCCGTTTCCATGGCCTGCGATAGCGTCAGGCCCTGGCCGAGCGCGGCTACGAAGTCATGGCTCGCGGGAAGTATCTTGCGCACGTCCACCTCGGCGTCGGGGCGTAGCACCATCGTGTCCTGCGCTTCGGAGAGGTCAACGGGTGCTGGCGTGCCATCCGAGGTGTTCATCCTCCAGATGGTGAAGGCTGGGAATGGCGAACGCACCAGGCGCACGGAAGGGTGGAGCCGAAACCGCAGCATGGAAGCTTGGTCAGGCGGTACTCCTGCAAGCACGCTGGGCGCCAAGGGTTCTGCCTCGTGCGCGTGGTACGCCTCGGTCGCGGCGCGCTCGATGCGGGCCACGTCGGCGAGATAGGGTAAGGGTTCCGCGGGTGGAAAGGACGCGATGAAGTCCGGGAACTCGGCGCCGTAGTGCAGCAGCACCGGCGAGCTGGGCGGCGTGGCGGCCGCGAAGACGCGGGCCATCGCCGCGAAGAATTCGTCGCCCACCAGCTTGACGACGCAGGGAAAGCCCGCGCGCAGCGCGTCCGTCAGGCCAACGAACACATTGTTCCGATAGACGGCAAAGCGCCGTGCGCTCGGCTCGCCGTCGGGGCCGACCAGCCCCTCGGGCACCGCGCGTTCCGGGTCGAGCAGCGCCGAGGCGAATTCCTCCAGGCGTTCAGCCAAGCGTGCCATGGCGTCGCTCCTGTACGTTGGACATGCCCATCAGCACATCGGCCATCACGGCCTCTGTTTGCAGCTCGGGCCATGCGGGAATGTTGGAATCCCACTCGATCAGCGTAGGGACTGGCCCGATGCATTGGATGACCTGCCTAAAGAGGTTCCACACCCGCTCATCCACTCTTTGGTCGTGTGAGTCGATCAGCAAAGGGCGTCCCTTCTCGTCCGTCTGAAGGGAGTGGCCGGCCAAGTGGATTTGCTGCACATGGTCGAGGGGGAAATCGTTGATGTAGGCGCGCGCGTCCCATTGCTGATTCGTGCTCGCCACGTGGACGTTGTTCACGTCCAGCAGCAGACCGCACCCGGTTCTCCGGGTGATCTCCCTGATGAAATCCGTCTCGCGCCATGTGCTCTCCTTGAACCAGATGTAGGTCGCGGGGTTCTCCAGCAGCATTTGCCGGGCCATAGCTGTTTGCACCTGGTCGATGTGCTCGCAGATGCGGTTCAGCGTGTCGTCGGTGTACGGCACCGGCAACAGATCATCGAGGTAGCTGGTGCCATGTGAAGACCATGCCAGGTGTTCGGAAAGCAGGCCGGGTTCGTACCGCTCGTTCAGCGCCTTGAGACGCAGCAAATGCGCTTGGTCGAGTGGCCTGTCGGCACCGATGGACAGGCCCACGCCGTGCAACGACAGGGGATAGTGTTCTCGGATGGCCGTCAGGTAGCGATGGGGCGGGCCGCCAGCGCCCATGTAGTTTTCCGCATGAACTTCAAAGAAGCCCATATCCGGCCGCGTTTCGATGATGGTTCGGTAGTGGTCGGCCTTAAGGCCTACGCCGGCTCGCGCAGGGATTCCCCGCCCGGCGGCGTGCGCAGTTTGGTGAATGCCCATGTTGATCCTCGTTGTCACAAGCTGGCGGGCGGGGCGACAGGCCACCGCCCACCAAGGTGAATGCTCGCGTCAGGACTTGGCGCTGAGACTGCCGTGCCCGTTGGGCGTCGAGATCGTGGTGCAGGTGCCCTTGGCGACCAGCTTCCAGGCGTTCCCCTGGTAGTCGGCGGTGCTGGTACCCGCGCAACTTGTGCCGGCGCCGGCGAAGCAGTCGTTCTGCCCCTTCAGGGCAACGCCATAGCACTTGTCGAACTTGCCGGTCTTCATCATCTCCATGCTCTTGGCTTGGTTCTCCTGCATCTTCTTCTGCATGTCGGCCTGGCTCATGCCCTGCGAAAAGGCGGGGGCGGCGAAGGCTGCGACAAACGCCGTGGCGACGGCGGCGGACAACATACGGTTTGACATTGTGATCTCCTGATAGGAAAGAAGCAGCCGAGTGAGCTGCGGGTAATCGGCCAGCAATCGCCAGCCTCATTTCCTAAGAGGCGACCGCCGTGCAAAACGGTTCGGTAGAAAGCAAAAAAACCTCAATCACTGGCCTGGGCCTAGCAATTGAGGGTTATCCATGACAATGCGCAAGAAATTGCCGCCTCGCTTGGCGAGGCGGCCCGGACGAGGACTCAGCTTGGCTATTTCGTCGGTGTGCGGTGTCCGTGCCCCGAGGATGGTTCTGAACTGAGCATGTATTCGCGCACTAGCTCGCGGGCACGATGGAGCCGACTCTTGATCGCGCCGGGCTGCTCACCCAACTGAGCAGCGATCTCGGCAATGGTCAATTCCTCGAAGTCGCGCAGAAGTACCACTTCGAGGTAATGGGCAGGCAACGACTCCAGGGCATTGGCAAGATCGATTCTCAATTCATCGTCGGGACGATGAAGCAGCAGCTCCTCGGCTACTTCATCAGGCAGTGGCTCGTGCTTGAACATCATCCGCGCGAGCTTGCGGCATTCGTGCTTGATGACCGTGAACAGCCACGATGAAAAGGCCGCAGCCGCTTTTAGCCCGCTGACCTTGCGAGAAATGATGAGTAGTGATTCTTGAACCGCATCATCAACGTCGCTCGCATGGCAGTGCTTGTACGCATAGCGGCGTGCATCGGCTTGGCACACTGCCAGCAGACGGGAAAGGGCGGCCGCGTCTCCAGTCTGTGCCGCCATGATTAAATTGTTGCGGTCGCCAACAGGGGTGCCCATGCTGATCTCCTGTGCTGACTCGATGATTGGTTAATTCAGCGAGCCTTTATTTGTATTTCGCTCCGATTCTCGGGTCTTCGGCTACGATTCCTAATTTTCTGATAAACACCTGTCGCAAGCAAAGCGGGAGCTGCTACAACGCAAACCGGGCAGACAAAGCCTGCTAAAACGCTGGTGGCTGTCACATAGCTACCCAGTCCAAGGCCCAACCCGACGTAGAGCGTACTGTTATCCGGCGGAATCTCGCGTTCCGCCGTAGCCTCTGTGTCCTTCATCATTTTCGTATCCTCAATATGGCAATTTCTGCTCATTAAGAAGTTGCAGTCCGAACAGCGCACGAATTGGCATTGAGCCGACCATAGGTGTAGCCCAGCACTGCGCCCCAAATGAGGTGCATCATCAGGGTCATCATCGGCGCCATCATCCCCAGGTTCATCCCGAACAGGCCTGCGTCGGCCATTGGCATCGGACCGATCATCATCATGAGCCAAGCTAGCAAGGAAAACGACATTCCCTTGAGCAGCGCACTGCGCCCTGGCAGCCTGCCATACAGCAGTTGGAACAGGATGCCCCACACGACGGTGCCAATCATGAAGTGCGCCACCCATCCGACCATGGGCGAAGCCGGCATACCCATTTTTGCGTGCGCCATCTCCGTGAGCATGGCGATTGGATTCAATTCGGGCATCAAGCCCATGGCGCCCTTCATCAGCATCAGCAGCGACAGCGCTACAGTGGCGACAAATCCAGCCACCATCGAACGAACGTAACAAGACATGGTTACAAGCTCCTCAAGGTTGGGGATCGTTGATCCCGGATTGGATGGAGGCACCGACTGCTCCCATTTTTCCTATAAGAGGCGCCGAACTGGAAAAACGATTCGGTTGATCCGCTAAATTGTTGGGCCGAGTTGCCGTCCCCACCTCCAGGACACCTGCCCGCCGCGCACCGTTGCGGCGATTTGCTGCCCCAAGCGCTGCTCGATCACCGGCCGCCACGGCACGAGGCTAAATCCCATGCCGTCATCCAGCATCGCGTAGCGCCCGCTGGCAAGCATGACGCTGCGCCGGTAGATGCCGGCCACGCGCTGCCCGTCGGCCACGGGTCGATGCTCCAGGCCGGTGTCGGCGGCAATGTCCTTGGCGGACTGCGCCAGTTCCCGGTTGCGCAGCGTGCCCAGCAGGTTGCGCGCCAGGATCACGCGCTGCCCGCGCCGCTCGGCCAGCCCCTGTTCGGCCAGGAAGTCGGCGCGCTGCTGCATCGCCTGCTTGGCCTCACCGCCAAAGCCCAGGTCGCCCAGGCCGGAGCCGCCGCCGATCAACTGCTGGTCGAGCCAGGTGGCCCCGATCACGCGGGCCTGCCGCTCGATGGGCAGGTGCGATTTCAGCTCCACGGCTACGCCGCCCAGGCGTTGCGCGTCGTAGCGGCGGCCCTGCTCGGGCAGGTCGCCCGGCACCTTCCATAGCCCCTCGGCCACCCGCTCCACGATGCCCGCCCGGCGCAGGGCTTCCAGCCTGCGGACGTGGGCCGCCACGACCTCCTGCGGGTCGCGGCCGGGCACGGCCTGGCCCTGCGCGATGGCGAGGTGATGGTCGGTGCGGTACAGGCCATCGCTCGCCAGCGCGGCGATGTTCTTGTCGGCCGCGCGCACGTCGGCCGATCCCTTGACCTCCACCACGGCGCCGGTCGGGTAATTCGCCAGCTCGTCGTGGGCGTTGAGCGCGACGTAGTGCGCCTTGCCGTCCACGCCGTCGATGACCAGATAGCCCCGATCACGCAGTTCGTCGGCCAGTCCTTTCGCGGCCACGCGCCCGAGGATGCTGCGGCCACTTCCATCCGCGTCCTGCCCTGGCTCGAACACCGCCAGCTCGCGCGGCTCGCCGCGCATGGCCCGCTGCATGGTGCGGATGATGTCGCCGCGCTCGCCCAGGGCGCGCAGGGTCTTTTCCGCATCGGCATGCACGGCCCAGGTGCCGGGCTGCGTCTCGTCGGCCAGGCCCAGGCGCTGCAAGCGTTGCAGGCGGCCGATCAGCAGCAGGCGCTGGCGTTGCAGGCGGGGTTCGTTGAGCCGTTCGACATGCACCAGGCCATCGTCGCCGGCCTCGCGCTTCAAGGTGCGATCCAGGCTCGTCCACCGCTCTTGCTCTACCTCGTGCTGCAAGGTCTGCTGGATCTCCAGCTCGGTGCGCGGCCCCAGCCATTCGGTCGCCAGTTCGGCGGCGCGATGGCGGAAGCCATCGGCAATGTAGTCGCCCGCGATGATGAGGTCTTTGCCCGTGTCGTCGCGCCCGCGCACGACGATGTGCGTGTGCGGGTTGTCGGTGTTCCAGTGGTTGACCGCCACCCAATCGAGGTCCGTGCCCAGGTCGGCCTCCATGCGGCCCATGAGATGCCGCGTGTAGGTACGCAGGTCTTCCAGCTCCGCGCCATCCTCGGGCGAGAGGATGAAGCGGAAATGGTGCCGGTCGTCGGCGCAGCGTTCCTTGAAGGCGTCGAGGTCGGCCACGTCGGTCTGCGGCCCGTAGGCTTGGCCCGGCTCGCCGTCGCGGCCCACGCCGTCGCGCTCGATGTAGTGCAGGTGCTTGGCGAGCGACTGCGGGCTGGCCCGCTGGTGATTCACCAACAGCGTCTTGATGGTCACGCGCCGAGACATGGGCGTCAGCTTCGCCCCGGCGAAGCGCGCCGCTGTGTAGCCGCGCCCCAGTCGCGAGCCGGGCCGCTGGCCCGTGCCACCCGTCGCGCCAGGACGGCGCATCGTGGACTTGCCGCTGCTGGCCTTGCCTGCCTGCTTGAGCACCTTGGAAACGAAGCTCTGGCCTTGGCCCTTGCCCCGGTTCTTCGGGGCGCTGGGGCGCACGCGGAAATCGTCATCGCGGCGGTCAGTCATGGTCGTTCTCCCTGCAAGCTCTGGCGTGTCTGATCGTGCGAAGCACGCGGACATGCCCGTATTGGCGCGGGCCTCGCGCCACAAGCGGCACGGCGGCAAAGCCGCGCCGTGCTGCGCCAACCCCACGTGCAGACTGGCTTTCGACGCGGCCCGGTGCCGCGTCCTTTTGTCTTGCCTTCCGCCTTTGCCCCTCGCTGGCGCTCCGGGCAGCGGCGGCCCGGCGGCGCTGCTGCGCGAGCAGCCAGCACGCCGGCGAACGCGGCGACGGCCACAGGCCGGGCGCGTTCGAGGCAAGACGCCTGCACACGGGAAGGCAGCGCGAAGTGCGGCGCCCGATACGCAGGATCGGCGCTCGCACGACATGCGCGACGGCACGAAGAAAGCCACCGGATCGACATGCCCGATGGCACGATGAGATGCACGGCGACGTGCATCTCATCGGCAGCCATCATGGACGCTTCTCCAGCCAGACCGGGTGCGCGATGCCGATCACGGCGGACGTGCGCACCGGCCCGAAATACCGGCCATCGAACGATGCCGGATTGGTCACGCTCAACAGGAGCAACTCGCCCGGTTCGAGGCGGCGGCACTGCTGCCAGGATGGCAGCGGCCGGCCCCAGCGGTCGGCGCGCAGCACGGCGGCCGAAGGCACGCCGTCGATGCGGACGATGCCGCCAGCGATGCACACCTCCTGCGGCGCGATCGCGCCCACGCGCTTGAGCAGCGGCACGCCCGCCGGCAGGTAGCGGCGTTGCGCGGCCAGCGCTGCGGCATCTGGCGGCAGCGAGGCCAAGACGATGCTGCCCACGGACAAGGGACGTGGCAGCGAGCCGGGCCGATGGTTCAGCGGATCGACGCGATACCAACCCATGGGAACGCTGTCGGACGGGTTGTAGATCAGGCGCGGCAGCGGATGCACGAAGGACGCCCAGGCCAGCGCAGCGAGGCCGCAGGCGGACAAGCCCGCCAGGACGAGGCGCGCGCGAGAACGCGGCGCAGTGCCGATGGTGGAAGCGGCGGTCATGGCAGCGCCCTCCCGGCTAGCCAGGCGGCGTGCCGCTCGGCGCTGTAGTCCGGCAGCGGCAAGCGCGCAGCGAGCCGATTGCCCAGCGTGCGCCAGTACGCGGGGGAGGCGTCTGCGGGCGCGATGCCCAGCGCCTCGACGCCGTCGATGCGTTCCAGCACGGCGCGCACGTTGGCGTCGCCTTCGGCGTGTAGCAGCAGGCGCGCGCCCGGCTGCACGCCGGGGATGCGCTGCGCGCCGGCCAGCGGCGTGCAAGTCTGCATCACCATGAGTTGCCAGCGGATCGTGCCGTAGGCGTTGGCCTGCCAGCGGATGCGGCAAAGCATCGCGCCGGGCAGGAACAACGCGCATCGCCGCCAGTGGTCGAGGCGAAGGATGCGCGACGGCTCGCCGAAGCGCAGATAGAGGTCGAAACGCTGGTCGATGTAGGCGAGCGCCACGCGCGTCATCGGCGCACTGGCAGGCTGGCCGATAGGCGCAGCCAGTGCAGCCGTGGCCGCGACAGCGGCAGGCGAAACGGATGCGGTCATGGTGTGTTCTCCCTGCGGTTCTCGGGAAACTCTCGCTCTAGCAGGCCGCGCAGCAGGTCGGCCACGGTCACGCCTTGCGTGAAGGCCGATACCTTGATGCGCGCCCGCATGGCGGGCGTGATGTCGAGAGTGAGGCGAGCCGTGTAGAGGTCGCCCTTGCCCAACGCATCGGCGTCGCCCTGGCGAATCCACGCTTCAGCGTGCGGATTCGCAGGCGGACGCGCGCCGATGCCGACGCGCTTTGCCGTGCGTTTGCTGTTGGGTGGCGGCTTCGCTGTCATGTCGTCCACCGCAGCAATTCGTCCACTAGGGCGGTGATTTCGCGGGCGGCGGCGCTGCCCGGCGCCGTCTCGCGTGAAAGGCGGCCAGCGGCCACGCTGTCGGCGAACACGATGCGCTGATGCACTTCCGCGCGCAGCGCAGGAAGCGGCTGGTCGGCGAGCGCCTGGCGCGCTTCGCGCCCGATCACGGTGGTGCTGACGCGCCGGTTGATGACGAAGGCCGCGCGCAGCGCAGGCCGGAACACTTGGGCCTCACGGATCAGTGCGACCATCTCGGCACTGGCCCACAGGTCGTAGGGGCTGGGCTGCACCGGGATCAGCACGCGCTCGGCCGCGAGTAGCGCGGAGCGCGCGAGGGCGGCGATGCGCGGCGGGCCGTCGATGACGACGTGATCGGCCCGCCTGGCGAGTTCTGGCGCTTCCTGATGCAGCGTTTCGCGTGCGAGGCCCACGGCGCTGAACAGCCGAGGCAAGCCTTGCTGGCTGCGTCGTTGCGTCCAGTCCAGTGAAGAACCCTGCGGGTCGGCGTCCAGCAGCACGACATGCTGGCCGCGCATCGCCAGCTCGCCGGCGATATGGGTGGCGAGCGTGGTCTTGCCCACGCCGCCTTTCTGGTTGAGCAGCGCGACGATCATGGCCTGGCCCTCCATGCTGGAAGAGCAGGCTTTGTCTGCTGCGTTTGTGGCCGCGCAGCGGTTGTCCACCGCGACGGCGTTTCCCTACTACAAGTTAGAGAATTTAAGTTAGGTAAGTTAAGGGAGGTCGAAACCCGCGCCGTTATTGGCTTTGCGGACGATCCGTACTCCTGATAGCACGATAGTCGTACTCCCGATAGCACGATACCCCGTACTCCTGATAGCACGAGCCCGTCCACCGCTTTTCCCGAAGTTATCCCCGTGCCGTGAACGGCACGGGCCGAAACATCAGCAACTCGACTCCATCGCCCGGCATCCGCTCGATGCTCAGGACATAGCCGGGCAGCGACTGCCGCGCGACGAGCGCGCGCAGGTCGTAGGCAAAGTCCGAGAAGCGCGTGACGCTGCCCGATTTCCGGTACAGGTGCCGGAAATCGAATTGCCAGCCGCCTTCCTGCCGCCCGCCGTGCTTGCGCACCAGGCGGTACAGCCACCGTTCGATGCCGCCCGTCAGCCGGAAATACGCCGGGTCGATGGTCAGCACCAGAGCGGCATCCATCACCCCACCAAAGAACCAATCCGGCAGGATCAGCTCCAGCCCCAAGGGCGTGCCCTTGGCATCGGCCAGTTCCTTCCACTCGTTGATCCACGAAAACCGATGCAGGCGTCGCCCGGTTGTCTCGCGGATCGACGTGGCCACGGTCGTGGATTGCAGCCGATCCAACGCGGCTTTGAGGCGCTGGTAGTCGCGCAGCGACGTACCGCGCCCGATGAAGCGCAGGATCTCGTAGGGCGTGGCCTGCATCAGCCGCGACGGGCGTAAGCCTGCGTCGCGCGCCTCCACGATCTGCGAAGCAGCCCAGATCAGCACGTCCGCGTCCCAGATCGTGGCGATGCCGTGCTCCTGTGTGCCTTCCACGCGGATCGTGACGTTGCCCGCCCGGAAGTCGATGGGCGCCGTGCGCCGCGACTTCGCCAGCGAGAAGAACGGAAAGGCCATCAAGTCCTGGCTGTCGCGCGGCGCCATGTCGCCCGGCAAGGCACGGAACAGGTCGAGCTGTTCGCGTTCTTGCGAGGGCCGCTGCCGGGACGGCAGCGCGGGGCTGGGCATGGCGGTGGCCTGGCGCGTGCCAGCGATCAGCGCGCACGGCTGTCCGCCGAGTGCTGTTCGGCGTACTCAGGATCGGAAGTCGTCTCGAAGCTGCGGTCGGCGGCCCAGGCGTCGAGGTCGGCCACGGCGTACATGACGCGCCGGCCGAACTTGCGAAAGCGCGGGCCACCGCCGATCACGCGCTGCTTCTCCAGCGTGCGCGGCGACAGGCGCAGGTACTCGGCGGCTTCGTCGTTGGTGAGGTAACGCTGCGGTTGTGCGGCAGCGGTCGGGACAGTGGCGGCAGGCCGCAAGGGAGCGGGACGCATGGTGTGAACCTCCATAGCTTTCAAAGCTCCGGCCACACAGCGCAACCGGATGGAGGCAGTCTCAGAAAACGAAGCTCCGCTGCTCAGGGACGTTTTGCGTCCCCATCAAAACGTCCCTTCTCAAGCGGCGGCAGTTGTGCTAGCCGGCGATAACCGCCGCGCATCAGTGCATCGCCGCGCCGCACCAGGCGGCGCACGCGGGCGCGCAGGTCGCCGTCGGCGTGCCAGTCCGCCGCCACGGCATCGGCACCGAACAGCCCTTCGGCCACGTCGCGCAAGGACGCACCCGCCAGGGTCGCGTCGAGCGCCTGCAGGGTGTGCAACTCCAGCATCGCGGCCGGTGTAGGCCGGGGCCTGGCCGCGGCCAGCGTCGCGCTGCGCGTAGGCGCAGGTGCGGCAGCGCCGCCGCCACCTCCGCGATTGGCATAGGCGACCGCCATGCCATCTTCCAGGCCGGGCGCCAGCGCGAAGCGCGCGCAATGGCCGGGGTTGTGCGCGATCAGCGCCAGCCCTTTACCGTCGTGCAGCAGTTGCTTGTGACCGGGGATGTGCCAGAACGCGAAGGCCGCCGCATCGGGCGGCGGATCGGCATCGGGATGGAGTTGCACCACGGCATCGTGGCCGGGCAGCCAGGCCGGATGCGCGTCGCGCGCATCCAGGGCCGGGTCTTCCAGCAGACGCAAGCCCCAGCGAAGCGCCGCCTGTTGCGCCGCTTGCGGTCGGCGCTGGTGGCGCTGCCAGTCGAGCCGGTAATCGGGGTGGCGGCGCAGGTACTCCCAGGCCAGTGCGAGCGTGTCCAGGCACAAGATGTAGAGGTACGCGGCGGTCGGATACCAATGCGCGATATGGTGAGGATTGACCATGACTCAAGCTCCCGTCGAACAGCAGGAACGTCGTCACGGGCGTTCAAGAACGGAGCCACCGCATCCACATCAAAACATCATCCGAACCTGTTTAAGCTGTACATCAAGTGTCAAGACCGATTGGCTCCGGGGTATTGCGCAATGCGTCCGAATACGACGGCCGCGCAGTCCAAAAAAGTCACGCGGCACAAATCAAGGTGCCGTAACTCGCGCCAAAGATCGTGGCCGTTTCCGTCTCAAAGGCCCTGTTTTGGTGCAAGAGTGCGAATTGAGACCGGACAAATCCGAATTCCGACGGAAATAGTCTCAATACGTCCGGCTGCGCCGGAACGCGATTGGCTTAATCGACAATGCCGCCGTTCTCCTGGGCCAGCCGGACATATTCCGACAGGGGCCGCGCCGCCTGGAAATACCGATCCCGCATCACAGGCTGCTTGCGCGGCCCGACGATGGATGCCAGATCGGACAGCTTCACGGTGCCCAGCTCAGGCATCCCCAGGCCCAGGTCGATCAGGCCGTAGGCCGTATCGCCGTCGGCCGGGTCGAGCGAAGCGAGCAGCCAGGTGAGGTGTGCGTCCGGTGTGAACAGGCGCACCACGGGCAGCGGGTCGCCGGCCTGACCGTCAGCACGTGCCTGGCCGTGGGTCAGCAGGCGTTGGCGCTCGTCCTCGGTGATGAGTGAGTTCATGGCGATCTATTCCCAATTCACAAATCCGCCCAAGCGTGAAAACGCAAAGCCGCATCGGCGGATTTGGGAAAAAGCACGATTGTGATTCCGTGGCTATGCGCCTTTGTGGAAATCCGCAGAGGCACAAATGCGGATTCCCGTAAAAACGCAAAACAGTGAGGTTTCACTGAAAGAGTTAAAGATAACGTGGTTTTAATTGTGCTGCGACTTGACGCTTCTGTCTATGCAGAAGCGACCCATTCAGCGCGGCCGACCGGCCGGCGCCACCACCTACGATGCCGAGTTGGCGCAAGCCTTCGGCGCGGCGGTGCGCGCGTTGCGGACGGAGCGCGGCATTGCGCAGGAATCGCTGGCGCACCTGGCTGGCGTCGAGCGCTCGCACATGGGCAAGGTCGAGCGCGGCGAGCACATGCCCACGCTGGCGATCATCTTCAAGATCGCCGGCGCGCTCGAATGCAGCACGGCAGTGCTGATGAGCGAGGCTGAAAGCCAGCTCGCAGCGGCGGCCCATCCGTAGGCTCCGGCTGCATCGAGGGGCGCCAAGCTGTGCGCGGCGGGGATAGCTCGTAGGGCTTTCCCTCGGAGGCAAGCGAAGTGCGCAGCGCCGCAGGCGCGAAGGCGTGAGGGATTGGAGCCGGATGGCCGTGACGGCAAAGACGGCACGGGGCGTAGCCCGTAAAAGTCCGGCGGCGGGTCGCGCCGACACGCCATGCCCTGATTGCAACGGCAAGCACCGCGTCCCCGCATAGAAGTGCAGCCCACACTATGGGCCACCGCCTGCCACCAGGTTCGGTACGAACCAACACAACAGCGCAGCGCCCCGCCATGTGGCGGGGCGCTGCGGGCGGCGGTCACGCCGCCTGGGGCTTGCTGCGCGACCAGATCAAGTCGTGCGTGCCGTCTTCGCCTTCGATCAGGCGGGCGTAGACCGTGGCCGGGAACGATGGATCGTCGAGGGTCACGGAGATGTACTCCCGCCCGGCCTCGCTGGTCTTCTTCCACGCTGCGCCGATGTCGTGGCTGGCGGCCTGCAGGCGGAAGTCGGGGGCCTTCTCGTTGTCGCCCTTGTCGTTGGGCACCAGCTTGACCTTGACGTTGAGCGTCAGGGTGCGAAGCGTGCCGGTGAAGCCGTCTTTGTCTGCGGTGAAGGTGCCGATGTTGGCCATAGTGAAATCTCCGTTCGGTGGAACAAGGTTCGCGCCCATCGCGTCCTTGTTGTGATCCGGCCGGCGGGGGACGGGCTGGCTGCACCGCTTGCGGTCGAAACGCAGTGGAGAGCCGGGAGGCGAAAAGAATTTGTCCCGCGAGGAATGCACCGAACGCAGTGACAAAGCAGGGGAAATTGTTTTCGCCGGACGGTTGCAGCCATGAAGCCCGAGGCGCAGCCGCGCCACCGCCAGGATTCACAACAACACAAGGACGCCTTGGGCCGAACCGCACCGCAAGGAGATGTGGCCGGCTCGGCATCCCCGCATGAAGACTGCTCCGGCTCGCCCACTGACGCAGGCCAGGTCAACCACCCGATGACAGGCAAGAACGCCTCCGCCGCAACTTGCGGCGCCGGTCTAGTGGCGTGGCATAGAAACTCCATAGCGATGCTGGGCGGGTTGTCCGTGAACAGTCCTTCATGGACGTGATGGGCAAGAACCGCCAGCGTTGAGGACGGCACGCATTTGCACAACCCGCCGCAGCAAACGCCAGCGTGTTCGCCAGCGCCCCGTCCATCGTGGCGGAGCGCTGGCCGGGCCGATCCGGCGAAGCCGGTTCGGCGGCATCGAGGGGCGCCAAGCTGTGCGCGGCGGGGATAGCCCGCAGGGCTTTCCCCTGGAGGCAAGCGGAGCGCGCAGGTGTGGGCCGGGCGGATGCTCGGCTGCTTTAACGCCGCCACCTGAGCCACCGCGAGGGCGGCGGCGTTCTGATTCGGCAGTTGGCCTTGAACACCGGGCGCGGCCACTGCCGCGCCCGGATTTTGCTTTCACCGCGCCCAGGACGGAACGGCATGGGCGCGGTGCTGATCGGGTTATTCCTTCGTCTCGATGAGCCACCATACGGCACGCGGCAAGGCGCGGCCCGTGATGGGGTGAATGTCGGTCAGGTCGGCGCGGGCTGACCAGCCCGAGGGCGGGCGGTAGCCGCGCACGTCGCCATCGCCGTGCCAGCGGCGGGCGCGTACCGTGCCGGGGGCGTAGATCGCCGCCATGCGTGGGCGGCTGGTGGTGGTACGTGTCATGGGGTGTTCTCCTTCCAGCAAGCGCCCCGGTCGAGACCGGGGCGCTTGCTGTCGGCGCGGGTCAAGCGGCTAGCGCCACGGCGGTTTCATTCGCCATTGCCTCGGCATCCTCCGGGGCGTTGTCCTGGGCCTGCGGCGCCGCCGGCGTGGTTTCCTGCGTGCCTTCGGCCTTGAAGATGGCAGGCATCCAGCCAGTGCCATCGGCCAGCCGCTCCGCTTCGCTGGCAATGTCGGCCTTCTTCAGCTTCGCCAGCCGGGTGACGTGCGACGGGGCGAACTGCTCCACGGCTTCCAGAATCGCGGCCTTCGGCACATGCCGGAAATAACCCTCATTGGTGGGCTTCCACCATGCGGCCATGTCCAGCCCCACGGCCTGCGCCAGTTCCTCGCCCGGCTGCTGCCGCATGGTGCGGGGTGTCACCACGTCCACCGTGACGGCCACGCATACCGCCAGCAGTCGCACCAGTTCGTCTTGCGAATTCGCCAGCAACGCGGCGAACAGTTCGGCGCTGTCCTGCGGCAAGGCTTCGCCCGCCACCTGTTGCAGTTCGCGCAGCGCCACGGCAGCGGGCGATTCCGGCCAGTCCGGTGCCATGCCTTCCAGCCGGTCTTGCACTTTCAGGCTCACGCCCAGCGGCAGGTCGTGGCCGTAGTGGCTGCCGTGCAAAACGGTCTGCACCATGCCATGCACCAGCGCGGCCAGCGCCACTTGCGGATGCTGCGCCACTTCGATTTGTAGCGCGGCGGTGCGGTGGGCACTCAACCGCTGCGCCAGTCGGTCGGACATGGCGGCGGTCTTGGGCTGGTCGTCGTCCTCGCCTTCGTCGCCGTTCTCGGCATCCTCACCGCTGAAACCTTGGCGCAGGCGTTCCAGCGTGCGCAGGGCCTTGGCCTCGGCTTCGCGCATCAGGCCGTGATGGATCACGGCCTGCCCGTTGCGGTCGATGGTGACGATGGCACCGGCTGCGGCCTTCACGGTCGGGCTGTAGTCCTGCAAACCATCTTCCAACGCCTGCAACTGCTCGCCCACGGCTTCGCCTTCCTCTTGCAGCGCGTCGGCCTTGTCCTCGTCCTCGGCTTCCAGCGCACCATCGAGGGCTTCGCCAATGGCCTGCACCTTGGCTTGCAGCTTTTCGATGCGCTGCGCTTCGCGCTTGGTCGGTTCGCGCCGCTCCCTCGGCGCACGCTGGAAAGCGTGCAGGTCGGCATGGGTCACGCCCGGCGTGGCATCCACCCATGCCCAGCCTTCGGCCTTCACCTCGGCGGCGATGCCCGCCAGCCGGTCTTGCGCCAGCCTGTCCAGCAGCGCGGCATCGGTCAGATACACGCCCGCGTCACCTTCCGCGAACAGGTCACGGCGCACGCCACCGCCTGCGGCCTCGTAGGTTTCCAGCCCGACGAACCGCACCAGCGGATGCCGGTAGGCGTCGATTTCCCTTTCGGTGAGGCGGTCGCGCAGCGCGGACGGCTGGCGCTGCCACGTTGGCGCATCGTAGAAGGCGGCTTCCTGCGCGGTGTGGTCATCGGTGATGGCAAGGGCCATCAACTGGTCAAGGCTCACGGCATCGGCGCGGTAGTCGGCCATGAGGCGCGGCGAGACGTTCGCAAGCTTCAAGCGGCGCTGCACCACCAGCGGCGTGACGGAAAAATCCGCTGCGATGTCCTCGATGGGTCGGCCTTCGGCCACCAGCGCGGCGAAGGCTTCAAACTGGTCTGCCGGGTGCATGGCTTCACGCTGCACGTTCTCGGTGAGACTGGCAGTGCGGGCCGTGCCATCGGCCACTTGCAAGCAAGGCACCTCCCAATCCTTGGCGATGCGGTGCTTTTTCGCCAGCAGCTTCAGCGCAGCAAGGCGACGACCACCGGCGACCACCTCGTAATGCTCGCCATCGGCGGATGCGATCACGATCAGGTTTTGCAGCAGGCCCACGCGCTGGATGCTTGCAGCCAGTTCGGGGATGGACATGCGCGGGGTCTTGCGCACGTTGCGGCCCGTGGGGCGCAGCACCAGCCGCGACAGCGGAACCAGAATCAGGTTCTTGGTCGGGTCGGCGGCTTCCAGCGGGATAGCGGCGGCGGCATTGACGGCGCGGGCTTCGGTGGTGGTGATGGCGTTCATGGTGGTTCTCCAATCGAGTGAAACAAGGAATGGAGGGGAAACCGCCCCTCCTGCGGGGGACGGGTCAGGCTTTCAACTGGCGCAGGCCATCGGCCAGCATCCACAAGGCGCGATTGAGGCGCACATCGGAATCAATGCCCTGTATCGGACGGGTCTGCTGGCGGCGTCCGTTGGCGCTGCGACCATGCAATCCGCCTTTGGTCAGGTTCTCTTGGGTGCGGTTGAACACGCTCCACAAGTCGGGGCGGCGGTCTTCAAACCGGCGCGGCATCAGAATCTGGCTTTCGGTGATGGGCGCGGGCTTGTTCGGGTCGTCGTACTTGAGGGTCAGCGCGGCGCGGGCGAACACTTCGGCTTCGCCTTCATCGAGCGTGATAGCGCGCATGGCGTCGCGGGAATCGCGCACAAGGTCGAAACCGCGCAGCACCTCGAAAGCGCCTTCGATGACTTGGCCCGCCACGTCGCCTTTATGGGGGACGCGCACATCGGCCACGGTGTCGCCGCACACAAGGCCATTGCTGCAAACAAATCGGAACTGGCCCGCCAGCATCTGATAGCTGCTGGTGCCATCGTGCGAGTTCAGCAGGATGATTTCATTGGCTTCCGCGCCGTTGATCTGGCTGGCGTGGCGCAGGCGCAGCATGTGTTTCGTGTGCTCGCGCTTGCCTTCATCGCGCACGCGGGTTTGCGTCACCATGAAAGGCTGAAACCCTTCTTTGCGAAGCTCGGTCAAAACCGCCGCCGTAGGGATATAGGCGTATCGCTGCGAACGACTTTCATGCGGGGCATCCGCAAAGATGGACGGCGCTACACGGTGAATCTGGTCATCGGACAGCGGGTAGTCGCTGCGCAGTGCGGGGGAATGGGAAGCGAAACGGGTTGCAAGCATGTCGTTCTCCTGACTTGGCTGTTGAAGAAAGCGCACACCGGATTCCTAGATTCGGAGCCCAGCCTTTCGGCTGTTCGGTGCGGTCGGCACGAGGAACCCGGTTGGCCCTGTTGCCACCGTCTTTCCTGAGTTCATCGCCCGCGACGGTCAGGAGCGCGCGGACGGGGGCCGTCAAGGAAAAAAGCGCAGGGTTGGTGCGGCCCGCAGGCGAAGCCGAGGACACGGCCCTGCGCGCCTTGATGGCACACGGGAGCGGGCTACAGTCGCGGACAAGGTGATGGAGTCAGGGAAGACGGCTGGACATGGCAACGGGCACCTTCCACGCCGACCGCACGGCAAGCGCAAGCGCGCAGGCCCGAAGCTGGAAGCTGGGCCGGAGGCGTCAGCCGAGCGGAGCGAGGGAACGATGGAAGCCCGACAGGGGCGAGACGCCGCAGGCGGCTCGATGCGCAGCACGACAGCGCGACCGGCCATCTCCCAGGTGGCCGGGGACGCCCAGACTTCAAAACCGAATGGACAACAGGGTCAGGACGAGCACGCGCAGGGCATCGTGGATCTGCTGTGGATGCTGTCTGGCCGATCCGGCGCAGCCGGGTCGGCGATGTTCAGGGGCGCCAAGTCTGCGCGGCGGGGATAGCCCGCAGGGCTTTCCCCTGGAGGCAAGCGAAGCGCGTAGCGCGCCGCAAGGGGCGCGAAGGCATCAGGCCGAGTCGTCAGGACGCAGGCTGGATTGCGCAACCGGCACCCACGGCGAAGTCGAGTTCAGCAGATAGCGCGCTCCGCGCGCATAGTGACCACAAAGCCCGCTGGGCTGGTAGAAACCGGTGACGCGGCGACGGAACTGCACGCCGAACTGGTTGGTGTAGATCACCGCGTCGCCGATCTTGAAGCGCAGCGGCTGGCCGTTCTCCGGCGCGAAGGGCTTGAGCGCATCGTGCTGCGCCGTGATTTCGATGATGTAGTCGTGATGGCTGCTCATGGCATTGATCTCCTGAAATGATCGAGAAAGCGCAAGGAGCGCCTTGAGGCGCTCCAAGGGCGAGGTCAGACGACGATCCGCCCCGCCAGCCGCGCATCGCGCACGTAGGCGCTCAACCGCTTTTCGCCACGGAAAGACAGGTCGCGCTCGATCGGCAGGCCCAGCCCGCCGCGCACGCTCGCCAGCTCGTTCAAGCTGACCCAGCCGAGTTCCGGCATCCCCAGCCCCAGGTCACAAAGACCGAAAGCGTGGTCATGGTCGTCGGGGTCAATCTCGGTCAGCAGCCAGGTCGCGCCGCCGTCCGGCGTGAACAGCTTGACCACCGGGGCTGGGTCGAAGTCCGGGTTCTCCAGCGATGTGCTGCCGTTGGCCAGCAGCACGACGCGCTGCTCGGCAGTGATAAGTACGTTGTTCATGGTGAACTCCTGAAAGGTTGCCGGGCGGAATTGCCCGACCCTTCCGGGGCACGGCGCAGCGCAAGCAGTCAGGGGTCGTAGACGGCCGCCAGGACGCAAGCGCCATTGGCGCGCAGCCCTTGACGGCGAGAACGCCGTGGCACGATGAGGGGAACAGCAAGACCGCCTCCCTCACAACCTCCACGCACCTCCGGCTTTGGGGCAAGTGCGTAGCACGCGCAGGCCCGCGAGGGCCGGAGTTGCGCCAGCAGGCGCAGCAAAAAGGGGGCCGAAGCCCCCTCGGTCAGATCAAGCCACGTTCGGCGAAGGACGTAGTGAGGCTGCCCGCCACGATGATGTGATCCAACGTGCGAACGTCCACCAGCGCCAGCGCGCTCTTGAGTTGCAACGTCAATGCCCTGTCGGCCGCACTTGGCTCTGGATTGCCGCTCGGGTGGTTGTGCGAAACGATGACCGCTGCCGCGTTGAGCCGCAGCGCTTCCTTCACCACTTCGCGCGGATACACCGATGCGCTGTCGATGGTGCCGTGGAACATCTCGGCATACTCGATAAGGCGATGCTGCGAATCGAGGAACAGCACCGCGAACACCTCATGCTCGAAGCCGGCCAGTTTGGCGCGCAGGTACTCCTTGACTTCCGACGGTGAACTGAATGAGGCACCGCGCTGCATCTTGTGCTCGATGGCCTGGCGCGCGGCCTCCAGAATCTGGTCGGCCGTCGCCGGCAGGTAATGACCTTGGGAGTCGCGCACCATCAGCGCGGCATCGAACGAGGAAAAGGACAGTTGCGACATGATCGTGCTCCGGTTGCTCGGGCGGAATTGCCCGGAACCGTGTCCAGCACGGCGCAGCGCAAGCAGTCAGGGGTCGCAGACGGCCGCCAGGACGCAAGCGCGCAACAGCGCGCGCCGCCCTTGACGGCGAGAACGCCGTGATACGGTGAAGGGAACAGCAAGACCGCCTACACCCCGCCCACTGCACACCCTCGGCTTTTGGGGCAAGCGGAGCGCGCAGGCCCGTCAGGGCCGAAGGCGTCAGCCGAGCAAAGCGAGGGAACGATGGAAGCCCGCAAGGGGCGAGACTCGCGCAGCGAGGCTCGATGCGCAGCACGACAGCGCGACGGCGGAACGCCGGGATGCCCGACTGCTTGGGACAGGACTACTCGGTGTCCGTCTTGCGCTGCTCGATCTGCAACTGCGCCCGCTCTGCTGCCTGTTGCAGCCGTTCCACCAGCACGCCCCTCGGCGGCAAGGCAGTCAGGTACTCGGCGACGTGGATGCCTGACTTGTCCAGCTCCAGCAATTCGATCTGCTCGCGCTTCTTGCCGGTGCAAAGGATGATGCCCAGCGGCGAGGCTTCCTCCGGCTCGCGTTCGTGCTTGTCCAGCCAGCGAAGGTAAAGCTCCATCTGCCCCTTGTAGGCCGCCTTGAACTCGCCGACCTTCAACTCCACCGCCACCAGCCGCCGCAACTTGCGGTTGTAGAACAGCAGGTCGAGGTGGAAATCCTCGTCGTCAATCGGGATGCGCTTTTGCCGGGCGACGAAGGAGAAACCGGCCCCCAGCTCCAGCAGGAAGGATTCCATTTCGCGGATGATGGCCGCTTCCAAGTCGCTTTCCTGCCAGGTGTCACGCAGCCCGAGAAAGTCGAGAATGTAGGGATCGCGCATGACCAGCGCCGGCGTCATGCGCTGCGCATCGCGCATCGTCGCCAGCTCCTGCGCGATCGTCTCGCCCGGCTTCTGCGACAGCGCCGTGCGCTCGTACAGCATCGAGTCGATGCGCTCGCGCAGCGTCCGCACGCTCCAGCGTTCGGCGCTCGCCATCTGCACGTAGTATTGCCGTTGGAGCGGGTCTTTCAGCGGCAGCAGCGCCAGGAAATGCGACCAGCTCAATTGTCGTGACAGCGTCACGACAATTGGCTCGTCCGGGTAGGTGGCGGCGAACTGCACCATGCGGCGCAGGTTCTTGTCCGCGAAGCTGCGCCCGTAGTCGCGCACAAGCTGCGCCGCCAGGGTCGGCAGGATTTCCTCGCCGTACCCGGCCCGCTGGCCGGCCAGCACCTCCGTATGGATGCGCTGGCCGATACGCCAGAACAGCAGGGTCAGTTCGGCATTGACCGCCAAGACGGCGCGCTGCCGCGCCGCCTCAATCAATGCCCGAATGTCGCCCAGCAGCGCCGAAGGCGCTGCGGAGGACGCCACGGATACTTTGCGCCGGTTCATGCTGCTACTCCCTCGGCCTGCCGCGCACCCGTGATCGCCTGACGACGGCTCGCCACCAGCTCGGCCGCCTCGCGTACCGGCTTGTCCTCGGTGTGGACGTAGTGCATGAACATCGCCACGGTCTTGTGCCCGGTCAGCTTCATGCCTACCTTGGTCGGCACGCCCGAATTGGCAATGTCGGTCGTCGAACGATGGCGGATGCCGTGCGTGCCGACGTGCGGCACGCCGGCGGCCTTAAGCGCCCGGCACCATCCGCCATAGTGCTCGCCAAAGGTCAGGTGCTTGTCCGGGTCGTTGGGCGATGGCAGGACATACGGGCAGCCTTCCCGACGTGGCGCCGTCGAGAGCAGCCGATAGGCTTCCGCGCTCATGGGCTTGGACATGCCGCCCGTCTTGCTGTCGGGCCACACCACTCGCCGGTTCTCGAAGTCCAGCCAGCTCCATTCGAGCGGACAGATTTCGGAGCGACGCGCGGCGAACTCGAATTGCAGGCGGATTGCCAAGGGGATGACGTAGTTCTCCAGACCTTCCGCTTCCAGCTTGTCCAGGTGGCGGAAGATCAACGCCAGTTCGTCATCAATGATGAGCCGGGTTTCCTTCCCAGGTGGGTACATCGGGACGTGACGGCACGGGTTCGTGCCGTCGGGACGGTAGCCCCACACTTCGGCCAGGTTGAACATCTTGCGCAACACGCCGAAAGCCTTGTTCGCTTCGGTCGGCTTGTAGGCCAGCTTTTGCATCAGGCCGGCAATGTCGGGCCGCTTCACGTCCTGCACCTTCTTGCGGCCCAACAGTGGAATGATGCAGCGGTCGATGACGCCCTGATAGCCCTCCTGCGTGCTGGGCTTGTTGCGCTTCTTGGAGTATTCCTCCATGAACTTTTTGCACAGCTCCGTGACGGTGGGCGCCTTGCGCGCATCGGCCTTGGCGCCGCCAGGATCGCCGCCCCGGCGAACCTCGGCCAACCAGTCCTGAGCCATGACGCGGGCCTGTTCAACGGTCAGTTCCCCGAACAGGCCCAGGGCGGGCTTGCGTCGCTCGCCCGCGTTCGTGCGGTACTGGAGCATGAACACGCGGCGGCCCGCCGGGGTAATCTTGCACAGGAAGCCAGGCACCACGGTATCCCGTAGTTCGACGGCCTGCGGCTGGGGTTGCGCCGCCTCCACGGCGGTCTTGGTGAGCTTGATCTTGGCCATGATGACTCCTCGGAAAGACCCGTTTCCAAGAGCCACATGGGAGCCATGAGAGCGGAAGCCGGGTCAGGTTTCAGAAAGCACCGGCATATGATGGACGCGCGTAAGTTATTGATAAACCTTCTGTATCGGGTTCTAGCGCAGTCCAGCAAAGTTCGGTGCTGGAGTCATCGTGAAATAAAAAAACCCCCTCCCTGCTGGGCAACAGGGAAGGGGTTTCAGGATGCGGCTATCGGGAAATACTTAGATCAGCGGCGCCGGCGTTGCCGGCAGAGCGACCGGAGCGGCCTTCTTCTTGCGGGCGGCCGGCTTGCGCTTGGCAACCTTCTTCGCTGCCTTCTTCGGGGCAGCCTTCTTGGTCGCCTTCTTCGCGGTCTTCTTGACTGCCTTCTTGGCGGTCTTCTTCACCGCCTTCTTTGCAGTCTTCTTTACTGCCTTCTTGGCGACCTTCTTGGCCGGCTTGCGGGCAGTGGCCTTCTTGGCAGTCTTCTTGGCTACCTTCTTGACGGCCTTCTTCGCGGTCTTCTTGACGGCCTTCTTGGCAGTGGACTTCTTGGCTACCTTCTTCGCCGCCTTCTTCACTGCCTTCTTCGCAGTGGTCTTCTTGGCGACCTTCTTCGCAGCCTTCTTCACTGCCTTCTTGGCGGTCGCCTTCTTCGCGACCTTCTTCACTGCCTTCTTGGCAGCGGCCTTCTTCGCGACCTTCTTCACCGCTTTCTTGGCGGCGGGCTTCTTCTTCGCAGCTTTCTTGGTTGCCATGGGATGGCTCCTCGTCAGTGATAGGGAGTTGAAACGCCCAGGTGGATCAAACCCGCAGGTGCTGCGTGCGGGGACCGCCGGCGCGTCAGGCGCGCCGTTACGGATGCGGCAATGCCCGCCTCGATCGGCGGAGCGGGCATCGGAACGGGAGGTGCCTTGCATTTCTCCGGGGGAAGCGGGGCCATGTCCACCGTCATCAGGGTCGCGGTGGTCTTGAAGGGGCTGCTTCGCATCGGACGATTGATTCTGCGCACTCGGTTGGGCAGGCAAGGTCTGCTGAGGCGAAACCTAATCACGGTTTTTTTTACTGTCAACAACCCCCGCGAAAAATTTTCACATCCGCGCCATTCCCGGTGGCGCCTGCACGGCCGTTGCGCTCCGCCCGCAACGACCCTCAAAGCACAACGCACGCACGCTGGCGACAACACCAGCAATGCATGCGTTGAACAAAAAACACTTGAAATAAGCACTCCGCGCAGATGCATGGATGCGACTCGCAGTGACGGGTGTGCATCGCCAACGGCGGTCGTCGCCAGTGCCAACGCCAGCACAACGGCACCGCAACGGGGGGCGAAAAGTTTTCACATCCGGACGCGCCGACGCAGGGTGGAAACGCGGATTTGCGCAAAACTGCGCACGCCCATCGGCACCGCCCGCAGGTCGGCTGATGCCGCGTCGAGGGTGTGCAGCGAACCCTGCGTCATGAGTCCGGCGCGTTCGCCAAAACAAAAACGGCCACCCGAAGGTGGCCGTGTCCGAACCCGGGAACGACGACTCAGTGGTCTTCGTTTTCCAGGGCTTCGGCGTATGCGTCCGGGTCCAGCAGCTCGTTGAGCTCTTCGGCGTTGGTCAGTTCGACCACGAACATCCAGCCTTCGCCGTAGGCATCTTCGTTGATGGTTTCCGGCTTGTCGGACAGGTCCGAGTTGACCTCGACGACCTTGCCGCTGATCGGGCTGTAGACGTCCGAAGCGGCCTTGACCGATTCGACGACGGCGATCTGCTCGCCGGCCTTGGCGGTCGCGCCGACTTCCGGCAGCTCGACGTACACCAGGTCACCGAGCAGGCCCTGGGCGTGGTCGGAAATACCGACGGTGACGCGGCCGTTGCCTTCGACACGGGCCCACTCATGGGACTTGAGGAACTTGAGGTCGCCGGGGATCTCGCTCATGGGACTGCTCCAGAGATATGCAGGGGTGGAAAAAACGGGGCTAGTGTAACCAACCGGCCGCCACTGCTGTCAGTGACGGCCGGCATGTTCGGATCAGGCGTCGGCAAGCACGCCGGGCTGGGCCTGGCCTTCGCGCACGAAGGGGAACTTGACCACGCGCACCGGCACCTGCCGGCCACGGATATCGACGGTAACCTCGCCGAGTTCGCCGGCCGGCACGCGGGCAAACGCGATGCCCTTGGCCAGGCTTGGCGAGAAGGTGCCGGACAGGATCTCGCCCTGGCCGCTGGCGGTGGTCACCGCCTGGCCGTGGCGCAGCACGCCCTTCTCGTCCATCACCAGGCCGATCATCTGGCGCGCGGTGCCGGCAGCCTTCTGCGCTTCCAGCACGTCGCGGCCGATGAAGTCGCGGCCTTCGTCCAGCGACACGGTCCAGGCCAGTGCCGCTTCATAAGGGCTGATGTCCTCGTCCATGTCCTGGCCGTACAGGTTCATGCCGGCTTCCAGGCGCAGGGTGTCACGCGCACCGAGGCCCGCCGGCTTCACGCCCGCGGCCAGCAGGCGGTTCCAGAACGCGACCACGGCATCCTGCGGCAGCAGGATCTCGAAGCCGTCTTCGCCGGTGTAACCGGTGCGGGCGACGAACAGCTCGACACCATCGTCAGCCTTGACCTGCAGGGCAGCGAAACGTCCGAGCTTGGCCAGCGCGTCGCGGTCGGCGCCGCCGACCAGACCGACCACGATGTCGCGTGCCTGCGGTCCCTGCACGGCGAGGATGGCCAGGTCCGGGCGCTGCTCGACGCTGACGCCGAACGGCGCGGCCTGCTCGCGCAGCCAGGCCAGGTCCTTCTCGCGGGTGGAGGCGTTGACCACCATGCGGAAGAAATCGTCGCCCAGGTAGTAGACGATCAGGTCGTCGATGACGCCGCCGCGCGGATTCAGCATGCACGAGTACAGGGCCTTGCCCGGCACCTTCAGCTTGTCCACCGAGTTGGCCAGCAGGCGGCGCAGGAACGGCTTGACCTGGTCACCGCGAAGGTCGACCACGGTCATGTGGCTGACGTCGAACACACCCGACTCGCGGCGCACCAGATGGTGCTCGTCGAGCTGCGAGCCGTAGTGGATGGGCATGTCCCAACCCCCGAAATCGACCATCTTGGCGCCGAGGGCGCGGTGGGTATCGTTGAGCAGCGTCTTCTGGGTCATGACCGGGTCCGGCAGCAGAGGAAACAAGAATCCCCATTATCCCAGATCGGTCGCCCGCAGGCGTGCCGCAGCGCAGCGGCTCTACAGGGGGCGGTCTGCCGGCTCGACCTGCAGCGTGCTGCCCTGTACCGCCACCACCCGCACCAGGCTGCCGGCCTGCAGTTCCGGGCCGCTGACCTGCCAGTACGCGTCGTCGATGCTGACCCGGCCCTGCCCACCGACGATGCCCTGCTGCAACGGCACCACGCGCCCGACCAGCTGCTCGGCACGGCGGTTGAGCAACGGCGCATCGCTGGGCCGCGCCCTCGTCCTGCCCCAGCGCCGGTAGCACTGGATCGAAACAATGCTCAGCAACACGAACGCCACCACCTGCCACAACAGGGGAATGCCACTGAACACGGCCACCAGCACGAACACGGCCGCCGCACCGATGCCGATCCACAACATGAACGCGCCTGGCGCCAGTGCCTCGGCGGCAAACAGCAGCAATGCCAGTGCGCCCCAGCCTACGACTTCCCAACGCATGTCAGCCCCCGATCGGCGGGGGTCGCTTGCCCGCCGGTGCATTGCCCTGGGACGCCAGCGCCTGCTTGGCCAGCTCGGCCACGCCGGCGATGGAACCGATCACGCCACTGGCTTCCATCGGCATCAGCACCAGCTTCTGGTTCGGCGAACTCGCCAGTTCCTTGAACGCCTCCACGTACTTCTGCGCAACGAAGTAGTTGATCGCCTGCACGTCGCCTTCAGCGATCGCTGCCGACACCACCTTGGTGGCCATGGCCTCGGCCTCGGCCAGGCGTTCGCGCGCCTCGGCATCGCGGAACGCGGCCTCGCGGCGACCTTCGGCTTCCAGCACGGTAGCCTGCTTCTCGCCATCGGCGCGCAGGATCTCCGACTGCCGCGAACCTTCTGCCTCGAGGATCTGCGCGCGCTTCTCACGCTCGGCCTTCATCTGCCGGGCCATCGCATCCAGCAGGTCGCGCGGTGGCTGGATGTCGCGGATCTCGATGCGGTTGACCTTCACGCCCCAGGGGTTGGTGGCATGATCGACCACGCTCAACAGCTGGGCGTTGATCACCTCGCGCTGGCTCAGCGATTCGTCCAGGTCCATCGAACCGATCACGGTACGGATGTTGGTCTGCACCAGGGCGATCATCGCCACTTCCAGATTGGCCACCTCGTAGGCGGCCTTGGCCGCATCCAGTACCTGGAAGAACACCACGCCATCCACGCGAACGGCTGCGTTGTCCTTGGTGATCACTTCCTGGCTGGGTACGTCCAGCACCTGCTCCATCATGTTCACTTTGCGCCCCACCCCGTAGACGATCGGGATCAGGAAGTGCAGGCCAGGGGTCATGGTGTGGGTATAGCGCCCGAAGCGCTCGACGGTCCATTCGTATCCCTGCGGCACCATCCGCACTGCCTTGAACAGGATGACCACGGCCACGAAGGCCAGTACTACGGTAAAGAACATGGTGGGGAACATCGCGCTTTCCTTATCTATGACGTCCAGGCCCCAGCATAGCGCGTGAAGGCGGCATGCACAGCCTGGGCTACCAGGGAACCCGTCGGCGCAGGATGTCCACGAACATCACCCAGTCACCCATGAATGAGTACAGCGGGTGGCGGAAGGTAGCCGGGCGGTTCTTCTCGAAGAAGAAATGGCCGATCCAGGCGAATCCATAACCGCAGGCCAAGGCGGCCAGCAGAAGCACCGGCTGTCCACGCAGGATTGCCGCCGCGAGCAGCAGCAGGACGCCGCAGCTGCCGATGAAGTGCAGCCGGCGCGACACCGGATGGCGGTGCTCGCTGAGGTAGAACGGATAGAACTCGCGGAAGCTGGCGAATCGCGACATACGGATGCTCCGGGGGCCGTGCTCACCGCCATCATGCGCCTTCCCGGGAGGCAAAGCGGCAGTGCATGATCCGGTGGCGCTGCCTTAGCAGCGTCGAGCCATGCTCGACTGGCCCTCACAGATGCAGTCGAGCATGGCTCGACTCTACAGAAGGCCGGAGCAGTCGAGCGCGCTCGACGCTACACAGAGGGCGTGCGCGGCCCGAACATGATCACCGCCATGCCTGCCAGGCACAGGGCTGCGCCGATCAGATCCCAGCGGCTGGGGCGGATGCCGTCGACCAGCCACAGCCAGAACAGCGCGGTGCCGATGTAGACGCCACCGTAAGCGGCATAGACGCGGCCGCTGGCGGTCGGATGCAGGGTCAGCAGCCACGCGAACAGGGCCAGGCTGGCCGCCGCCGGCAGCAGCAACCAGATGCTCCCACCCTTGCGCAGCCACAACCAGGGCAGGTAACAGCCCACGATCTCGGCCAGCGCGGTCAGCAGGAACAGGGCGAGTGTCTTCACGCCTTTTCCGCCGCCTTGGCGCGCTGCCACAAGCCTTCCTGCGCATCCAGGTCCATCGTTGCCAACGTGCTGCCCTGGGCTTCGGCCTGCGCTTCCATCGAACGGAAGCGACGCTCGAACTTGTGATTGGCCCCGCGCAGCGCGGCGCCCAGGTCGATCTCGGCGTGGCGGGCCAGGTTGGCGCAGACGAACAGCAGGTCGCCCAGTTCTTCCTGCAGCCGCACCTTGTTGCCGGCAAGGTCACCGCGCTCGAACTCCTCGCGCAGTTCCTGCAGCTCCTCGGCCGCCTTGTCCAGCACCGGCAGCGGGCCCGGCCAGTCGAAACCGACCTTGGCCGCACGCGACTGCAGCTTCACCGCCCGCTGCCATTCCGGCAGGCCGCGCGAGATGCCGGCCAGCGCGGAGGTATCCTGCTCGCCCTTGGCGGCGCGCTCGGCGCGCTTGATCGCCTCCCAGTTGCGCATCACCCCGTCGGCATCATCGACGCTGACGTCGGCGAACACATGCGGATGGCGACGCTGCATCTTGTCGCTGATCGCGCGGGCGACATCGGCAAAGGCGAAAGCGCCCTGCTCCTCGGCCATGCGCGCATGGAATACCACCTGCAGCAGCAGGTCGCCCAGCTCGTCACAGAGATCGTCGAGGTCGCCACGGTCGATCGCATCGGCGACCTCGTAGGCTTCCTCGATGGTGTACGGCGCGATGGTCGCGAAGTTCTGCTCCAGGTCCCACGGGCAGCCGCCCTGCGGATCGCGCAGGCGCGCCATGATCGACAGCAGGCGCTCCAGCTCGGTGCTGGCTGCGCTGCGCTGGGTGGGGGTGTCATGCGCGCTCATGCGGCCTCCAGGGTCAATCGGACAACCAGTCGCGCCACGGCAGGCTGGTGTCGCCAAGGGCAATGAAATCGCCGTTCAACAGGGTTTCGCGGCGGTTGTAGCGGAAGGGCTTGCCGGTCGCTGCCGACAGTACCGCACCGCCCGCGGCGTGCAGCACGCACTGGCCGGCGGCGGTATCCCATTCGGAGGTCGGGCCGAGCCGCGGGTAGACGTCCAGGCCGCCTTCGGCGATCCGGCAGAACTTCAGCGACGAGCCCTGGGCAATGGTCTCGATGCGGCCCATGCGGGCCAGCAGCGCCTCGGTCTGCGGTGAGCGGTGCGAGCGGCTGGCGGCGACCCGCAGCGGCGCGGTGGCCGGCGTACGCGTGCGCAGCACGGTGTCGTGCAGGCCCTGGCGCCGGTAGGCCAGCTCGCCACGCATGGCATGCCAGACGATGCCGGTGACCGGGGCCAGTACCACGCCGAAGGCGGGCGCGCCCTGGTAGATCAAGGCGATGTTGACGCTGAACTCGCCGTTGCGCTTGACGAACTCGCGGGTGCCGTCCAGCGGGTCGACCAGCCAGTACGCGCCCCAGTGGCGACGCTGCTCCCATGGCACCTGCGCCGATTCCTCGGACAGGACCGGAAGCTCCGGGGTCAGCTGCTGCAGGCCCTGTTCGATCACCTGGTTGGCGGCCAGGTCGGCCGCGGTGACCGGGCTGTTGTCATCCTTGATCCGCACGTCGAAGCCACCGGCATACACCTGCATGATGGCCTGTCCGGCTTCCTGGGCGATGGCGATGGCCGTCTCGCGCAGGTCCGTGGTCAGCTTGATCATCGCGCTCCCTGCAGCCACTGGCGGGCGATGAACAGCGCTGCCAGCGAGCGACCCTCGGAGAAGTCCTCGCGCAGCATCAGCTGGTCCAGCTCGGCCAGCTTCCACGGCACGACCTCCAGCTCTTCCGGTTCATCGCCGGGGAGCTTCTCCGGGTAAAGATCGCGTGCCACCACCAGCCACGACTGATGGCTCATGTAGGTCGGGGCCAGGGTCATCGCGCGCAGCACGTCGACCCGGCGCGCACCGTAGCCGGCCTCTTCCTTCAGCTCGCGGTCGGCCGCCTGCTCGGGGGTCTCGCCGGCGTCGATGCGGCCCTTGACCAGGCCCAGCTCGTAGCGATGCATGCCAGCCGCGTATTCACGTACCAGCAGCACGGTTTCCTCGTCGAGCATCGGCACCACCACCACCGCACCATGACCACGGCTGACCAGGCGCTCGAAGCGGCGGTGCTCGCCGTTGGAGAACTCCAGGTCCAGATGCTGGCGCTGGAAGGGGCCGTTTTCCTCATCGGTGATCCGATGGATGATCGGCAAGCGACGGCCGGCACGGTCATCGTTCATGCGGAATCTCCGCGGCGGCCGGCGTTTGCGCCGGGGCCGATAGAATGTGCAGGCAGCAACATGTTCATGAGCCCGAAATGCTAGCAGACCCAACCCCCTCCCCGCTGGCCCGCCAATGGCGGCAGCGCGACCTGCAGGTGCTGTGGCACCCGTGCACGCAGATGCGCGAGCATCCGCACACCCTGCCGCTGGTGCCGATCGCCCGCGGCGAAGGTGCCTGGCTGATCGACCACGACGGCAATCGCTACCTGGACGCGGTCAGCAGCTGGTGGACCAACCTGTTCGGCCACGCCGAGCCGCGCATCGGCGGCGCCATCGCTGCCCAGGCCGGGCAACTGGAACAGGTGATGCTGGCCGGATTCGGCCACGAGCCGGCCATCATCCTGGCCGAGCGCCTGCTGGCACTGGCGCCGCGCCAACCCGGCCGCGAGCCGCTGGCGAAGGTGTTCTACGCCGACAACGGTTCAGCCGGCGTGGAAGTGGCGCTGAAAATGGCCTTCCAGTACTTCCAGAACCGCGGTGAGTCCCGCCGCACCCGCTTCATCTCACTGGAGAACGGCTACCACGGCGAGACCCTGGGCGCCCTGGCGCTGGGTGACATTCCGCTGTACCGCCGTGTCTACGCGCCGCTGCTGGCCGAAGGCCTGTTAGCGCCCTCGCCCGATGCCTATCTGGCCGAGCCGGGCCAGAGCCCGGCCGACCGTGCGCGGCAGGCCGCCGACGGGCTGGCCACGCTGTTCGACCAGCACCCGGGCGAGATCTGCGCGGTGATCCTGGAGCCACGCCTGCAGTGTGCGGGCGGCATGCGCATGCATGACCCGGCCTACCTGCAGCGCGTGCGCGAACTGTGCGACGCACACGGTGCGTTCATGATTGCCGATGAGATCGCCACGGGCTTCGGCCGCACCGGCACGCTGTTCGCCTGCGAACAGGCCGGGGTGATGCCGGACCTGATGTGCCTGTCCAAGGGCCTGACCGGCGGCTTCCTGCCGCTGGCCGCGGTGCTGGCGACACAGGCGCTGTACGACGCCTTCCTTGATGACTCGCGCGAGCGTGCGTTCCTGCATTCGCACAGCTACACCGGCAACCCGCTGGCCTGCGCGGCCGCCCTGGCAACGCTGGACATCTTCCGCGACGACGATGTGATCGCCCGCAATCGCGGGATTGCTTCGGTGATGGGCACGCTGGCGGCACCGTTTGCCGATCACCCGCATGTGGCCGATGTGCGCCAGGCCGGCATGGTGGTGGCGTTCGAGCTGTCGCGTGGCGGCAACAGGCAGACGCCGTTCGACCCGGGCCTGCGGCTGGGGCTGCACGCCTACAAGGCCGCGCTGAAGCGTGGCGTGGTGCTGCGCCCGCTGGGCGACGTGCTGTACTGGATGCCACCCTACTGCGTGGACGACGAACAACTGGAGCTGCTGGCACATACCACGCTGGCAGCGATTGACGAGGCGATTGCATGCGCGTGACCCGCTGCCCCATCGACCTGGCGCTGCACAGCGGCCAGACCCTGGCCCTGCCGGAAGAGACCGCCAACCATCTGGTGCGGGTGATGCGCCTGCGCGAAGGCGATACCTGCGTGCTGTTCAACGGCGACGGCCATGACTACAGCGCCACCCTCACCGTGGCCGGCAAGCGCGAGGTTCAGGTCCGCATCGACGCAGTGGACAGGGTGGACAACGAATCACCGTTGGCGATCAACCTGCTGCAGGGCATCGCCCGTGGCGAGAAGATGGACCTGATCCTGCAGAAGGCCACCGAACTGGGCGTCGCAGCGATCATTCCGGTCAACGCCGAACGCACCGAGGTGAAGCTCGACGCCGCACGCGCCGAGAAGCGCGTAGCGCACTGGAACAACGTGGTGACCTCGGCGTGCGGCCAGTCGGGGCGTGCGCGCATTCCACCGGTGGGTCCGCCCCTGTCACTGGCGCAGGCTGCGGCGGCATTGCCTGCCAATACGTTGCGGCTGACACTGGACCCGCAGGGCGCGCATCGGCTGTCGACGCTGGACGCCGCACCCGCCGGTGGCATCGTGATCGCCATCGGTCCGGAGGGCGGTTGGTCGCCGCGCGACCGCGACCAGTTGGCGGCGGCCGGGTTCCAGGGATTGCAGCTGGGCCCGCGCATCCTGCGCACGGAAACCGCCGGCCTGGCCGCGATCGCGGCACTGCAGGCACGGCTGGGAGACCTGGGGTAAGGCTCGTTTGCTGGTAGTGCCGGTCGCTGGCCGGCACCCACGGGATCATGCGGTTGCGGGCCAGCGGCCGGCACTACCGGGAATTCAAAATGCCCGGCGGATGCCCGATCAGGCAGCCAGCGAATCCAACGCGGCTTCCAGCGCGTCCAGGTTCGGCAGCAGCGCGCTCTGCTCCCCCAACAGCACGCGCATGTGCACGATCTGCGGCAGGGTTTCCTCGGAGGCGTCAGCCAGCAGGCCGTCACGCGGCACCGAGATCAGCTGCGGGAAGTTCTGTGTCAGAAGCGCGTAGTAGGGACGCTGGGCGTTGCCGGACAGCGCCTTCAGCACCACCACCTTGTTGTGGCCCCCCACGGCCTCCTCGCCGAGTCCGGAAAGCCGCGCGAACGATACCAGTGGCACCTGCCAACCATGCCAGCCGATTTCCCCGACCAGCCAGCGCGGCGCGTCGGCGACCGGCTGCACCGGCACGCGCGACATCATTTCCGCCACCGTAGCGTTGGGCAGCAGCACGCGTTCGCTGCCGGCCTGGATCAGGACGCCGCGGATTTCATCATTGCTGGCGTAGCTCATGGTGCCTCTCCGTTGTCATCCTGCTCGCCCCAGCGCGCGGCGATGGCCTGCGCCAGTTCCTGCGGTTCACCGGCAACCATGCCGGCGGCAACGACAGCGGTGGCCGCCGCCGGGTCATAGCAGCCCTCGCCCACCTGCCCGGCCACCCAGGCCCCGGCAGCGGCGAGGTCCAGCGCCGGCCCGACGTGGGCCAGGTCGGCGCCGCTGAGCAGCACCAGCGCGGTGTATTCGGCCGGCAACGCTGCGATCGAGATACCTGCGGCATCGCTGAGGAAATGCAGGCCGTCACTGGCTGCCTGCACACCGATGTCGTCGGCCAGCACGTGCACTTCCCCGGGTACGGCGCGCTGGCCGGCCTCGGCCAGCTGCACCGGCAACGGCGACACCCGTGCCATCTGCTTGACCAGGTTGCCGTAACGACCGCCATCCAGGCGCATGTGCACCAGCACCGGCACGCTCAATGCAGGCGGCAGCGCACCCAGCAGGCGGCGCAGGGCATCCGGCCCGCCGATACCCGCCAGCACCAGCAGCGAACCGGCGCGCGCGCCGGCCGGTGCCGCAGCATCCAGGTCGACCAGGCTCAGGTGATCGGTATCGAACGAAGGCAACGGCGCTTCCATCGAAGCGCCGCGGGCAGCGGCGGCCGGTGCATCCGCCACGTCATCGACCAGCGACCACGCGGTATGGTCGAAGGACATCGGCGGTGCGGCCACCGGAGGCGATGGCAGGGCCGGTGCCTCCAGCCGTTCGGGCAGCACCGGCTGCAACGCAGCCAATGCCTGTTCCAGGGCAACCGGTTCGTGCAGGTGCGCCGGCGGCGAGTACAGGGTGTCAGCCGGCACACCGTCGGCCCAGCTCAGCGCCTGCTCCAGATGCGGTTGCAGGGCTTCTTCCTGCGGCGCCGGTGCCGGTGCCGGATGGCCCGGCTCCAGCTGCAGGCTGGGTTCTTCCTCGGCGCCGGGCGGCAGCACCTGCTGGTGACCATGCAGCTTGGCCGCCAGATGCCGGCCCCAGCGCTGCGCGTCCCAGCCATCCCGGCGCGCCGCCAGTTCGGCCTCGTCGAATACCAGGGTCAGGCCCGGCGCGGACAGCACGGGCTCAAGGCGCTCCAGCGCATCCTCGATGGCCGCCTCCAGGGCGATCACCACGATCTGCGGACGGGCATCCTGCAGCAGCTGCGGCTCCAGGCCGTTCGGGTCGTCTTCCAGCACCAGCTGCACATCGGCGTGCGACAGTGCCTCGCGCAGGCGCTCACGCGCCGCACCCGGGCGGGCAAGCAGGGCGACGGCCGGGGCCGGATGGGCTTCACTCACGGACACGGGCGATCCCCAGCAGGTCGTACACGTTACGCATCAGGTCCAGTTCCTGGTAAGGCTTGCCCAGGTAGCGCTGGACACCGATCTCGAAGGCGCGCTGGCGGTGCTTGTCGCCGCTGCGCGAGGTGATCATCACGATCGGCACCTCCCTGTAGCGCGGGTCGGCACGCATGGCGGTGGCGAGCTCGTAGCCATCCATGCGCGGCATCTCGATGTCCAGCAGCATCAGGTCGGGCACGCGCTCTTCCAGGCGCTCCAGCGCTTCCACGCCGTCGCGGGCAACGCTGACCTCGAAGTTGTGGCGTTCGAGGATGCGGCCGGTGACCTTGCGCATGGTCAGCGAGTCGTCGACCACCATCACCAGCGGCACCTGGCGCTCCTGGCGCGGTGCGTTGGCCAGTACCGGCAGCGTCGGGTTGGCCAGGAAACGACGCACCAGCGGTGCAACGTCGAGGATCACCACCACGCGGCCATCGCCGGTGATGGTGGCACCGTAGATACCTGGCACCGAAGCAATCTGCAGGCCGACCGGCTTGACCACGATTTCACGGTTGCCCAGCACCTGGTCGATCGCCACGGCGGCACGCAGGTCGCCGGCGCGGACCAGCAGCAGCGGCACCTGGTCCTGGCCGTCGGCACGCGCCGGGGCCTGGCCGACCAGGGTGCCGAGATCGTACAGCGGGTAATCTTCGCCGCTGTAGCGGTAGCTGCTGTCGGCCGCTTCAAAGCGCTCGCGCGACAGGCGGCCGATACCACTGACCGAGGCGACCGGCACCGCGAAGGTGGTTTCGCCGATCTGCACGAACACCGCCTGGGTGACGGCCAGTGTCTGTGGCAGGCGCAGGGTGAATCGCACGCCCTGGCCGCGTACCGACTGGATGTCGACCGAGCCACCGAGCTGGCGCACTTCGTTGCGCACCACGTCCATGCCCACGCCACGGCCCGCCAGCTGGCTGACCTGGTCGGCGGTGGTGAAGCCGGAAGCGAAGATCAGGTTGTCCAGTTCCTGCTCGTTCGGCTGCGCATCGGCGGCCAGCAGGCCCCGGTCGATGGCGCGGCGGCGGATCGCTTCGCGGTCCAGGCCGGCGCCGTCGTCGGCCACTTCCAGCACGATTTCAGAACCTTCGCGGTGCAGGCGGATGGCGATCTCGCCCTCCTCCGGCTTGCCGGCGGCGCGGCGCTGTTCCGGTGCTTCCAGGCCATGGGCCACGGAGTTGCGCAGCATGTGCTCCAGCGGCGCGACCATGCGGTCCAGGACGTTGCGGTCCAGTTCGCCGTGGGTGCCTTCCAGGGTCAGGTGAACCTGCTTGCCGGTGTCCAGGCCCGACTGGCGGACCACCCGGCGCAGGCGCGGCACCAGGCCATCGAACGGCACCATGCGCGCGCGCATCAGGCCATCCTGCAGTTCCGAACTGACGCGCGACTGCTGTTGCAGCAGCGAGTCGTACTGGCGCGACAGGTCGTCGAGCACGCCCTGCAGGCCGCCAAGGTCGGCCGCCGATTCGTTCAGTGCGCGGCTCAGCTGCTGCAGCGTGGAGAAGCGGTCCAGTTCCAACGGATCGAACTTCTGGTCGGCCTGGTCCTGCTCGCGCTGGTAGCGGGCAACGATCTGCGCCTCGGTTTCCAGATCGAGGCGGCGCAGCTGGTCGCGCAGTCGCGCATTGGTGCGCTCCAGTTCGCCCATGGCGCCGCGGAAGGCACCGAGCTGCTGTTCAAGCCGCGAACGGTAGATCGCCACTTCACCGGCGTGGTTGACCAGGCGGTCGAGCAGATCGGCACGCACACGCACCTGTTCCTGCTGCGGTCGCGCCAGCGGGTCTTCTTCGACCATGCCTTCGATCGGCAGCGGTGCCGACAACGGAGCGTCGACCACGGCGGTCGACGGGCTGTCGGCCGGCGCGGGTACGCTCTGGCCCACGCTGACCGCGTGGACGGCCGCGGCGGCGGCGATATCGGTGGTGGTGCGGACGTCGAAGGCGTCGACCAGGTCCTGCGCCGGCTCGACCACGCGATGGGCACCGGTACGGGTGAGCAGCTGGTGCAGGCGATCGAAGCCACGTTCCAGCAGCTGCACGTCACGGCGCTCGATCTCGGTGCGGCCGGCGGCCACCGCTTCCAGCAACGATTCGATGCTGTGGCCAAGGTCGCCGATGGCATTGATGCCGGCCATGCGTGCGCCACCCTTCAGGGTATGCAGGTCGCGCTGCAGGCCGGCCAGCACCTCGCGGTCCTGCGGCGCATCGCGCAGTTCGCTGATCAGGCCATCGCAATGATCCAGCAGGTCCTTGCCTTCCTCGACGAAGATGTCGACCAGCTCGCGGTCATACACGCTGAAGTCGAGTGCCTCGGCGCTGTCCGTGCCTTCTTCCCCAACAACCGCTTCAACATGGACCGGTGCGCTGGGCACGAGGTCGATCTCGACCGGCTCGACGTCGGCAGGCACGGTGGCCTGGCCCGGTGCTTCTTCGAGTTCGAAGAAGCGCACCGGCGCGGCGACATCCACCGCGGGGTGCCCATCCACCGTCGCCGGGGACGGCTGGTCGGCGCTCTCTCCTTCACCGACCGCCGCCTCCCCGCCGACGTCCGCATCCTCGGCAAAGGCATCCGCCTCGCCTGGCGCGAGTTCGCTGGCCTGGAGGCCGAGCACGGGCCACTGCCCGTCGTCGTCCAGGGTCTGCTCTTCGTCGATCACGTGCAGGCCGGCCTCGAGCGCGGCTGCCAGTGTGACCGGTTCTGCAAAACCCGGCGCAGCCATTTCATCCTGCAGGCTCGACAGCCCGCTGTCGAGTGGCAGTGCAGCAGCTTCGTCGATGAAGCGGTCTTCGCTGTCCAGTCCGTTGGCGGACGACTGCGTATTCAGGTCGATTGCGACAACTTCTGCGACCACAGGCAGTTCATCGGCGTCGCGGTCATCCACCGGCAGCGCGCTGGCGTCGAGGTATGGCGACAGATCGTCTGCAGCGGTCAGGTCGGCTTCGGCGTCCGGCGTCGGTGCGGCGTCCGCTTCGGCCACTGCTGCAAGCGGCGCATGCTCGACCGGCTGGATCGATTCAATCGACCCGATATCCACACTGGCTGCGTCGCCCTCAGCCGGCACCGCCGGCCATCCGGCATCGAAGTAGCGCGACAGATCATCGCTGCCGGTCAACTCGGCGGTCTCCAGGCCCGCGCCGATCGCGTCCGTGCTCTCCGCTGTCTGCACTTCGGCAGCACGCGGTTCCAGCTCCGGCTCGTCAGCCTCGGCTGCGGCAGCATCCGCTACCTCGGCAGCCTGCGTATCGGCTGCGGCCTCAGACGCTGCTTCGGCCTCCAGCGCCAGATCGTCGTCTTCGTCTTCCAGCCCGACCATCGGCCAGCGCGCTTCCGGCAGTTCGCCGGCCAGCGCCTGCAGGCGCTGCACCAGTGCTTCCTGCGGTGCAATCCGCGGCTGCTCGGCCTGCAAGGCTTCCATGGTCGCGGTGATCGCCTGCGCGGTCGCGTCCAGCGCGGCCACGCCTTCGTCACCCGGCACCACATCGGCGGCCAGTGCACGCTTGATGTAGGACTCGGCGCCGCCGGTGACGGCGGTGATTTCCGGCACTTCGGTCATCGCGAAGGCGCCATTCATGGTGTGCACCGCGCGCAGCAGCGCGTCGCTGACTGGCTGCGGTGCCTGCTGCGCCGAACGCAGCCAGCCCTGCAGGGTCGCCTGGTGCACTTCCACTTCGGCTTCGAGGATCTCGCGCAGCACGCTGTCGATGTTGGCGGGCGTGCCCACAGCCTCGGGTGCCGCCTCAGCGTCGGTGTGTACCGATGCAATCGCTTCGGCTTCGAGAATGCGGCTGATCTCGTCCTCGCCTTCGGCCTCGGTCTCGAGCACGGGTGCCACCGGTGCAGCTGCAACCGGCAGCGGCACGTAGTAGGTCTCTTCACCGGCGCCGACACGATCGGCAATGGCCTGCATGGCCTGCAGGTCCACACTGATGCGCTGGCCGTGGCGCAGCGCGGCGTTCAGCTGCGGCAGCGCGGCATGCGCGTTGTCGACCATGGCCAGCACCGCCGGCGAGGCCGCGCGGCTGCCATCGAGCACGCGGTTGAGCATGCCCTCGATCTTCCACGCGAACTCGCCCAGGGTGCGTGCACCGACCAGGCGGCCACTGCCCTTGAGGGTGTGGAAGATGCGGCGGATCGGCCGCAGCCGGTCCATGTTGTCCGGCTGCATGCGCCATGCCGGCAGCAAGGTGCCGAGATTGGCCAGTTCGTCGTCGAACTCTTCCAGGAACACCTCGCGGATGTCCTCGTCGATGTTCTCGGCGTCATCGTCGAAGCCTGCTTCGAAGCCGGCCTCGGCATCCGTCGCAACGGACGCTTCGGCAACGGTCGGTGCAGCCACGGCCTGCGGATTGAAGTCTGCGGCGGCCGCGCTCAGCTCGGCGAAGAACTGCGCGTCGGCTTCGCTGAAATCGATTGGTGCGATGGTGTCGATGTCGATCACCGAGACCGCGGGTGCATCCACAGGCGCGGCGTCCAGTCCGGCAACCGCCGGAGCCTCGTCCGCCACCGTTGCCGGGCTGGCGTCGACGACTTCCAGCGACGGGTGCAGCCCGGCATCGTCGTCCAGCGACAGCGTCTCCATCGCATGCAGCGACAGCACATCATCGGCGTTGTCCAACGCGTCGGCGTCGAAGCGGAACACCACGTCGTCGTGCGCCGCCACAGCGTCGTGCTCGGCGGCCACCGGATCGAACACCGGCGCGGCATACGCATCGGCGTCGATTCCTGCCGTCGCGTCTGCGTCCTCGTCGGCGTCGACAGCGACCGCATCCGCCCGTGCCGACGGCACGGCCTCCGAAAGCGTCCACTGTGCCGCAGCGCCCTGCCCTGCATCGTCCTGTTCGAAGCTGACCGGATCAAAGCTGGCAAAGGTCGGGCTGCGCTCATCATCGGCAGATGCGAGCGGGTCGGCATCCGGATGGAACGGCGCAAGATCCCATTGCGGGACGTCGGGTGCGGGCGCACTGGAAGCGGCAAAGACCAGCGGTGCCTCCGCGTCGTCCTGCAACGACAGCGGCGCGGTAGCGGCGTCGATCGCGGCGGAGCCCAGCGCACCGAACATCAGGCGGTTGTCGACAACCTCTGGCGCGGGTGCGACCGGTGACGGATCGAAAGTGAAGTCCGGCAGCGGCACCGGCACGGTGCCTGCCGCAGGCGCGGCCGGCTGCACCGGAATCTCGATGCGCTCCGGCTGCAGGGCCTCGGCCTGCAGCGCAACCGGCTCACGTTCGACCGGCTGTGCCGCGAACGGTGCCGGCTCGACCGCGTTGCGGTCCGGCAGCGGCCAGTAGCGCAGCGCCTCGAGGCTGCTGCGGGTGATGTCGAGGATGTCCTCACGACCCGGACGACGGTCGCGCAGGGCTTCCAAGTAGTACTCCAGGCTGGCCATGGCGTCGGCCAGGGTGTCCAGCTGACGACCGCTGGGCACGCGCTGGCGCCCGATCAACTCGGCCTCGATGTACTGCTGCACACCGCGCAGGTAGTCGGCCGCCGTGCCCAGGTCGAGCATGCGCAGTGCGCCGGCCACATCGCCCAGCAGGCGCGGCACGTCCTGCAGCTCGGCATGGTTCCAGCTGGTTTCGATGAAGGCGACGAAGTGTTCGCGCGCCGCCGCGAAGTTGGCGATCGCTTCGTGCGCCAGCACTTCCACCGTGCGCCGGTTCTCGACCGCGCTCGGGTCGTCCTCGCCACTGCCGCCGGCGCCCAGATGGGCCACCTGGTCGTCCAGCGAGGCGTCCACGTAGAGCAGCGCGCCGGCAATATCCAGCAGCAGGTTCTCGTCGATCTGCTGGCGGCCCTCGACCACGCCGCGCAACGCGTCGCGCTGCTGCACGACCACGCCACGGGCCACGCCCAGGCCCATCATGCCCAGGGTATCGGCCACCGCGCCCAGTTCGTTGGCCTGGGTCTGCAGCTGCTCCGGTGCACCGCCGGTACGCAGGTGCAGATCCAGCGCATCCTTGATGCGCAGCAGTTCTTCCTTCACCGCGCTGCCGACGGTATCCAGCAGTTCGCGGTTGCGTCCGCTCAGGCTGCCACGGGCATGATCCAGCTCGGCCTCGGTGGCGGTGACGCTGTCCGGTGCGAACGCCAGCAGCACGCTATCGTGCACGCCGTCCTCGCCACGCGCCGCGCGGATCTCGTTGAGCAGCGGCATCAGCACGATCGGAATATCGCGGTGGCCGTTCTGCAGGCGTTCCAGGTAATCGGGCAGCAGCACGCTGCCGCGCATCAGCGTCGCGCAGGCTTCGTCACGATCAGCGACGCGGCCCGCACCAATGGCATTGGCCAGCTGTTCAAGCTCTTCGGCCACCATTGCCGGGGCGTACAGCTCGACCATGCGCAGGGTGCCCTGCACCTGGTGCAGGAAGCCGGCGCAGATGCGCATGCGGCTGGCATCGCCGGGGTCTTCCGCGTAGTACTCGACCTCGTTGCGCACCTGGCGCAGGGTCTCGTCCAGCTCGGGCTTGACCCAGCCCAGCGCCGCGTGGCTCATCGCATCGCGCAGACTGCTCATGGACGCGCTCCGGTCGCCACCGCGCGAAGGCCGCGCGGATTCTGGCGTGGGAAATGGAAATGCTTCATCGAGGGGTTCCTTGCTCGCCGCCCTGCCCGCGTCACGCCGGCAGCTTGAAGTCGGCGACCGAACGACGCAGGTCGGCCGCCAGCTGCGCCAGGTGGCCGATCGATTCGGCGGTCTGCCCGGCACCCTGCGAGGTCTGGCCGGTGATCTGCCGGATCACGCCCATGGTGCGGGTGATGTCCGAGGCCGCCGCGGACTGCTGCTGGGCAGCGATGGAGATGTTCTTGATGAGGGTGTTCAGTGCATTGGACACGCGCTCGATCTCGGTCAGCGCTGTGCCCGCATCCTCGGCCAGGCGCGCACCGGACACCACTTCGGCGGTGGTCTGCTCCATCGAGGTGACCGCTTCGTTGGTGTCGGCCTGAATCGCCTGCACCAGGTTTTCGATGCGTCGGGTCGCACCCGAGGTACGTTCTGCCAGGCGCTGCACTTCGTCGGCCACGACCGCGAAACCGCGACCGGCCTCGCCCGCCGAGGCGGCCTGCACGGCGGCGTTCAACGCCAGGATGTTGGTCTGCTCGGAAATGTCGTTGATCAGTTCCACGATCGAGCCGATTTCCTGCGACGACTCGCCCAGGCGCTTGATGCGCTTGGAGGTTTCCTGGATCTGGTCGCGGATCTGGTCCATGCCCTGGATGGTCTCGCGCACCACGCCGGCACCCTCGGCGGCGATCACCACCGAGCGCTGTGCCACGTCGGCCGATTCGGCCGAGTTGCGCGACACCTGCTCGATGCTCGCCGCGATTTCGCCGATGCGGTCCGAGGCCGAGGTGATCTGGTTGGCCTGGTGGCCCGCCGCCTCTGCCAGCTGCATGGCGGTCGCCTGGGTTTCCTGGGTGGACAGCGCGACCTTGGCCGAGGTGTCGTTGATGGTGGTCACCAGGTGGCGCAGTTCGTCGACCGCGTAATTGATTGCGTCGGCGATGGCGCCGGTCATGTCCTCGGTCACCGAGGCCTTCACCGTCAGGTCACCCTCGCCGAGCGAGGAGATTTCATCCAGCAGCCGCATGATCGCCTGCTGGTTGCGGCTGTTGAACTCCACCTGGGTCTGGTAGCGCAGTTCCTGCTCGCGCGAACGGCTGCGCACGTTGGTGGAAACGAAGCCGATGATCGCGATCAGCGACAGCGCGCCGGACACCACGCCGATCCAGAAATTCGGGAACAGGCGGGTATCGGACACCGAGCCGAACGAGGAGAACGCTTCGAACAGCTTGCGGCTGTCATCCAGCATGTGCGCCGAACCCTGGCCCAGCGCGGTGGCGGCCGACTGCGCGGCGAACAGCTGGCGCGAGCTGGCCAGGATCGCGTCGGCGTCCTGCTTCATCGCCTCCCACTTCTGCTGCGATTGTTCCAGCGCGGCGATGGCGGCGGCACCGCGTACGGCGGTGATGCCCAGTTCGTCGTTGCCGTTGCGCAGGCCGTCGAGCACCTGCGAGAACACGGTGATGTCGCGGGCCAGCGCGTCACCGGCGGTGGCCGCGGCGCTGCCACCGGCCCGCATTTCAGTCACGCGGCGGGCCATCGAGCCGGCCACCACCACCTGCTGCAGCGCGCTGTACACCTGCGCCGAGGGAGCGCCGGAGGCGGACATCGCGCGCACCAGCTCGTTCAGCTGGGCCTGCAGGCCCGGCACCGCGCCGGTGAAGTTGTTGGCGTTGCCGGCCAGGGCCAGCACCGCCGGCTCGCTGGCAACCAGCTGCCCGGCCTGCTTGCCCAGCGGCGCCCAGGTCTCGCCCAGCGTGGCAATGGCACCGGACACGCCCGGCTCCTTGCCGTAGCGCCCCTGCAGGGTCGACACGTTCTGCTCGATCGCGTTGCGGGTCGCCTTGAAGGCGGTGAACGCCTGCGCGTTGCCGCCGACGGCGTCACGGCCCTGGTTGGCCAGCTGCTGTGACAGCACCTGCAGGTCGGCAGCCTTGGAACCGGCGTCCGCCAGGCGGCTGCCCTGCCAGGTGGCGACGCCGGTGTTGACGCCGAACAGGATCATCGATGCCAGCAGCAGGAACAGCCAGAGGTTGCTGCCGCCCAGCCGCAGCTTGCCGGATTTGGTGGCGTCCGAAGCAGTACTCATCGTTCAACCTCGATCTTCAATGCAGGGGGCGATGCCCGGCCTCAGGCCGCGGCTTGCCGGAATTCAGGGGTGCGCGACAGCAGCGAGAGCGAGAACACGCCCCAGTCGTGGCCGTCGGCATGGAAGGCGCGGTCGACGAAATGGCCGTAGCGCCCTTCGGCCAGCGTGCCGGCCGCGATCTGCTGGTCCAGTTCGAAGCTGCGCTGGCCGAACAGTTCATCGATGGTCAGCGCGACGTCGCCACCGGCCTGGCGCATGATCAGCACGCGCTGGCCTTCCTGCTGCACGGTACGCGTGCCTTCCAGGAAGTACTTCAGGTCGACCACCGGAAACAGGTTGCCGCGCAGGTTGCCCACGCCCAGCAGCCACGGCTGTGCACACGGCACCGGGGTCACTGGCGGCATCGGCACGATTTCCACCACTTCGCGGAAATCGGATACCAGCCGGCGCTGGCCGACGCGGTAACCGACGCCACGCCACAGGTCCAGGGCGAACTGCCGTTCTGGCAGCTGCACCGCATGGGCCAGGCTGCGCCGTTCGTAGGCCTCGAGGATGTCGAAGGGCGAGCGCATCAGGCCACCAGTTCGTTGATCCGCGCGATCAGTTCATCCTCGCGCGGCGGCTTGACGATGTAGTCGGCCGCGCCCTGGCGCAGGCCCCATGCCTTGTCGGTTTCCATCGCCTTGGTACTGACGATGATCACCGGGATATGCTTGATCGCCGCGTCGCGGGCCATGGCCCGGGTCGCCTGGAAGCCACTCATGCCGGGCAGCACCACGTCCATCAGCACCAGCTGCGGCACCTGGTCGCGGACCAGCTGCAGTCCATCCTCGGCGTTGTCCGCTTCCAGCACTTCATGGCCGGCACGGCGCAGCCACTGGGTGAACACCGCGCGGTCGGTCGGTGAATCCTCGATCAGAACGATACGAGCCATTGTGCCTTTCCCCCCTGGTCAGGCGTTGACGTATGTGCGGATGGCACCCAGCAGTTCTTCACGCGTGAAAGGCTTGGTCAGGTACTGCTCCGAGCCGACGATGCGTCCCCGCGCCTTGTCGAACAGGCCGTCCTTGGACGACAGCATGATCACCGGGGTCGCCTTGAACAGCTGGTTGCCCTTGATCAGCGCACACGTCTGGTACCCGTCCAGGCGCGGCATCATGATGTCGACGAAGATGATCTGCGGTTGCTGGTCTGCGATCTTGGCAAGCGCTTCGAAGCCGTCGGTGGCGGTGACCACCTCGCAGCCTTCGCGCTTGAGCAGCGTTTCCGCAGTCCTGCGGATGGTCTTCGAATCATCGATGACCATCACCCGGAGTCCTGCGAGTTCCCCGCCCGCAGTCGTGTTTTCAGTCATTGCCTATCCCCAAGCGCACGGCCCGTTCTCTGGCGGGGGCCGCTACGAAAGCGTATCTATATCGCACTTTCCGCGCCCGCTTCAAGGCCGGCCCACCGCGCAGGGGGTGGCGGCCGGCTGAACGTGACGGGGTTCGCAATGATTGCGCTGCCGCCGGGCGGACGCTGCGTTGCAGTGCGGCAGGGAGGCGCGCGGCCGGCGTTGCCGCTACCATCAACGCCTTGCCTGACAGGTGCGCCCATGCCGTTGAACGTCATCGTGGTGATGGACCCCATCGCCCACATCAAGATCGCCAAGGACACCACTTTCGCCATGCTGCTGGAAGCCCAGCGCCGCGGCCATGCCCTGCACTACGTGCGCCCGGGCGGCCTGGCCCTGGAAGGGGGTGTGGCGGTGGCCCAGACCGCGCCGCTGCAGGTGCGCGACGACCCGTCCGGCTGGTACGAGCTGGGCACGTTCAGCCGTACCGAGTTCGGCCCCGGCCAGATCGTACTGATGCGCAAGGACCCGCCGGTCGACGCCGAGTACATCTACGACACCCAGGTGCTGGACGTGGCGGCTGCCGCCGGCGCCTGCGTGGTCAACAACCCGCAGGGCCTGCGCGACTACAACGAGAAGCTGGCCGCCCTGCTGTTCCCGCAGTGCTGCCCGCCGACCCTGGTCAGCCGAGACGCCAAGGCGCTGAAAGCGTTCGCGCTGGAACACGGCCAGGCCGTGCTGAAGCCGCTGGACGGCATGGGCGGCCGCTCGATCTTCCGCAGCGGCCAGGGCGATCCGAACCTGAACGTGATTTTGGAAACGCTGACCGACGGCGGCCGCAAGCTGGCGCTGGCCCAGAAGTTCATTCCCGACATCACGGCCGGCGACAAGCGCATCCTGCTGGTCGACGGCGAGCCGGTCGACTACTGCCTGGCACGCATTCCGCAGGGCGACGAGTTCCGCGGCAACCTGGCCGCCGGCGGCCGTGGCGAAGGCCGTCCGCTGAGCGAGCGCGACCGCTGGATCGCCGCCCAGGTCGGCCCGGAGATGAAGCGCCGTGGCATGCGCTTCGTCGGCCTGGACGTGATTGGCGATTACCTGACCGAAGTCAACGTGACCAGCCCGACCTGCGTGCGCGAGCTGGATGCCCAGTACGGCCTGAACATTGCCGGCACCCTGTTCGACGCGCTCGAGGCCGGCCTGCGCTGATGGCTGCCGCACCTGCCGTGCTGCCCCCGCCACCGCGCGAAGCGCAGCGGCTGGGAGCGACCATCGCGCTGTCGGTCGTGGTGCACGCCCTGCTGATCCTGGGCGTGGGCTTTGCGGTGAAGGGCGATGCGCCATTGGTGCCGACGCTGGAGGTGATCTTCAGCCAGACCCGCACCGCGCTGACCCCGAAGCAGGCCGACTTCCTTGCCGCGGCCAGCCAGGAAGGCGGTGGTGAGCACGACCGTGCGCAGCGCCCGCGCGACAACCAGGCCGGCATCGTGCCGCAGGCCCAGGCCGGGGTGAGCCCGGTGCCGCAGCAGCAACAATCGGCCGCGCCGGCTCCGCCGCCGCAGGCACGCGTGGTCAGCAGCCGCAATGGCCAGGACACGGTGGCGCAGGCGCAGGCGCGGCCCACGCCGGAGCAGCCCGAACCGGATGCGCCGCTGAGCGCACGTGAGCAGCGCGACGTGGAAATGGCGCGACTGGCGGCCGAGGTGCACCTGCGTTCGGCGCAGTACGCCAAGCGCCCGAACCGCAAGTTCGTGTCGGCCAGCACGCGGGAATATGCCTATGCCAATTACCTGCGTGCGTGGGTCGACCGTGCCGAGCGGGTGGGCAACCTGAACTATCCGGACGAGGCCCGGCAGCGCCGCCTCGGTGGCCAGGTGGTGATCAGCGTGGGCGTGCGCCGCGATGGCAGCGTGGAGAGCAGCCGGATCCTGCGTTCGAGCGGCACGCCCTTGCTGGATGAGGCGGCGCTGCGGGTGGTGAAGCTGGCGCAGCCGTTCCCGCCGTTGCCGAAGACAGACGATGCGATCGACATCCTGCAGGTCACCCGCACGTGGGTATTCCTGCCCGGTGGCACCCTGCACGACGATCGATAGGGTTTTGCTGCCCGGGCCTGCGGCCCGGGACCCGCTGCGAAGCAAAGTCAACGTCAACGTCAACGTCAACAGCAGCGGTCGGGATGTTGGGCTTGGCGGGGCGGTGTGGGCTTGCAGGACACGCCGTGAACCCCCCTCCGGGGTCCGGCCCAGCCGCTGGCGGCTGGGCGTTCGGGCGCTTGCGAAGCAGTGCTTCGCAAGCAAAGCGCCCTCACCCATGGGGGCTCGATGGCGCCATCCATGGCGCCAACGGTCCTGCAAGCCCACACCGCCCCACCTCCGACAGATCGCGGCGCCTCATCGCTGTTGGTGGGTGTCGACCTTGGTCGACACACATCCACGCCACGCGTGGATGCGAGCGAAGCGATCGGCTTTTGATTTTGATTTTCTTTTTTGATTTTCCGTGGCGGACGCACACGGAAACTGTCAAAGGCTGGGCGGGGTGGGTTCGCGGGGGTATCCGCGCCATGGATGGCGCGGCTAAGCCCCCAGGGACGGGTTCACGGCGTCCCCCGCGAACCCACCCCGCCCGGCCAAGCGCGGCTTTTGATTTACGCGATCAACCAACCCCGCCACGAGGGGCTCAGCCGTTGGCCTTCGCCTTCGCCTCGCGCGCGGCCTGCTGCTCGACCAGGGTCAGCGCCACGTTGTCGCGCAGGTACGCCGGTTCGACCTTCTCCGGTGCAATGGCCTCACCGCGCGCGAAGGCCGGTACCGCCAGCGCCAGCACATCCGACGCACGCGGTAGTGCAGTGGCATCAAAACCGCGCAGGCCCGCCCCCAGTTGTGCCACCAGAGCGCCTTCGGTCGCGCCGAACCCGGTACCGACGCCGTAGGCCGACAGCCCTTCCGGCAACGCCACCGCAGCCGGTGCGCACACGCGCTCGGCATCGCATGCAACCGGCAGGCCGTCCACGCGTTCGAAGCGTGCGACATACAGTTCGCCCATCCGCGCATCGATCGCCGACAGGATCTGCGTTTCTTCTGCCGGCGCCCGCAGCGCCAGCACCTGCAGCGTCGACACCGGCAGCAGCGGGCGGTCCAGCGCCAGCGCGATGCCCTGGGCAATGGCGATGGCCAGGCGCACGCCAGTGAACGCACCGGGGCCGCGGCTGAGCGCGATGCCATCCAGCTGGCGGCGGCTGATGCCGGCTTCGGCCAGCAGCGCCTCCGCCCACGGCAGGCTCAGCTCGGCATGCCGGCGCGGGGCGATCTCGAAACGTTCCAGCACCTGCCCATCGACATGCAGGGCAACGGAACAGGCTTCGGTGGCGGTTTCAAAGGCGAGCAGTTTCATCGGATCAGGTCAGAACAGGGGGAACGTGGCGCCGGGCGCCAGATCCGGGCCCGCCGCAGCGGTGGCCGGAACGGCATCATCGGCCACGGGTGCCCATTGTGGCGTAAAGAAGGCCTGCACATCGGCCAGGCTGCGGGTACGGCGGAACGGCGGCAGCGAATCGAGGAAGACCCGGCCATAGCCGCGATTAAGCAGGCGCGGGTCGCACAGCACCAGCACCCCGCGGTCGCTCTCGCTGCGGATCAGGCGGCCGACACCCTGCTTCAACGCGATCACCGCCTGCGGCAGCTGCTCGTCGCGGAACGGGTTGCCGCCCTGGCTGCGGATCGCCTCCAGCCGTGCCTCGTACACCGGGTCGTCCGGAGCGGCGAAGGGCAGCTTGTCGATCATCACCACGCTCAACGCTTCGCCGACCACGTCCACGCCCTCGCGGAAACTGGCCGAGCCGAGCAGCACGCCATTGCCCGATTCGCGGAAGCGCTGCAGCAGGGTCGCGCGCGGTGCCTCGCCCTGCACGAACAACGGCCACGGCCCGTCGCGCAGTGCCTCGGCGGCTTCGCGCAGGGCGCGATGCGACGCGAACAGCAGGAATGCCCTGCCCTGCGACGCCTGCAGCACCGGCCGCAGGGTCTGGATCAACGCGGTGCCGAAGCCACGCGCGGCCGGATCGGGCAGGCCTTCGGGCAGGTAGCACAGCGCCTGCTCGGGCCAGTTGAACGGACTCGGCTGGACCAGGGTATGCGGATCGTCCAGGCCCAGTCGCGTGGCAATGTGATCAAAGCCACCGCCTACGGTCAGCGTAGCGGAGGTGAAGATCCATGCTGCCCGGCTGCGTTCACGGTGCTCACGCAGCGGCCCGGACACATCCATGGGCGTGCGCTGGCAGCGGAAACCACGCGAGGTGAGCTCGTACCAGAGCACATCGGCCGCACCCGCCACGTCCGCAGGGTCGGTGTCGAAATCCAGGCTGGGCTCGTCATCGCCCAGCCAGCGGCTGAGCCGAGAGACCGCTTCGCGCGCCCGCGCATGGCAGGCATCCAGGCCAGCGGCGGCTTCGCGCAGCGGTTGCAGTGCCTGCTCCAGCGTCATCAGCCCCGCCATCACCGTATCGAAGCCGTCGCGCACCTGTGGCATTGCCAGTGCGCGCCACTGCGTGCCGCGCGATGGCAGGCCATCCATCGCTGCACGCAACGCCAGCAGCGCCTGCTGCAACTGGTCGACCGGTTCCTGCAAGGCCGACTGCGCACCGCCCACGCCACGCGCTTCGGCCAGGCAGTCGCGGCCCAGTTCCTGCCACGGGCGCATGCCGAACCCCTCGCCGAAGAACTGCGCGGCCAACTCGGGCAACTGATGCGCCTCATCGATGACGAACGCCTGCGCCCCCGGCAGCAGTTCGCCGAAGCCATCCTGCTTCAATGCCAGGTCCGCCAGCAGCAGGTGATGGTTGACCACCACCACATCGGCCGCCTGCGCACGTTGCCGCGCACGCACCACGAAGCAGTCGTCCCAGAACGGGCAGTCGGTGCCCAGGCAGTTGTCGACGGTGGAGGTGACCATCGGCAGCAGTGGTGAGTCGTCGGCCAGCCCGTCGAGCTCGGCGATGTCACCGAACTCGGAACGACCGGACCAGGCCAGGATGCGCTGGAACTGCGCCGCCTGCTCGGGGCTGGAAAACCGCGGCTCACCACGCGCCTGCTGCAGGCGATAACGGCACAGGTAGTTCGCACGCCCCTTCAGCAGCGCGCTGCGCAGGCCGACGCCGAGCGCCTGGCGCACGCGTGGCAGATCGCGGTGGTAGAGCTGGTCCTGCAGCGCGCGGGTACCGGTGGAGATGATGGTACGCAGCCCGGACAGCAGCACCGGCACCAGGTAGGCGAAGGTCTTGCCGGTACCAGTACCGGCCTCGGCCAGCAGCAGATCGCGCTGCTGCAACGCATCGGCGATGGCTTCGGTCAGGCGCAACTGCGCCGGACGCGGGACGAAGGCGTCCAGGTGCGAGGCGAGCGCGCCGCCGTCGCTGAGGGCTTCGCGGCTGGCATGGACAAGATCGGACATCAGACGGAAAGGATACCCGGCCGGGCGCTGCCCGGCACCCGTTTCAAGCCAGAGCACAAGCAGCGGCAACGGCAACGTCGCTTGTTCATGGCTCTGGGTTTCTACGTGCTGGGTGGGCCGGGAGGGGCAGGCAGGACACGCCGTAAACCCATCCCTGGGGGCTCGATGGCGCCATCCATGGCGCCAACGGTCCTGCCTGCCCCTCCCGCCCCACCCTCGACAGTTTCCCGGTGACGGAGGGATATGCTTCGTAGAGTCGAGCTTGCTCGACTGGGATGTCAGAAGCGTTGGAGGAAGCGGGGAAAGAAGAAAAGAAATCACAGCGAGCGCGCGCAGCGCGCGATCCGCTTTTGATCTTCTTTTTCTTTTCCGTGGCTGGCAGCGCACGGAATCTGTCAGAGGTCGGGCGGGGTGGGTTCGCGGGGGTGTCCGCGGCATGGATGCCGCGGCCAAGCCCCCAAGGACGGGTTCACGGCGCCCCCCGCGAACCCACCCCGCCCGGCCAAGCGCGGCTTTTGCTCCACGCGACCATGCAGGCAGCCACGAGGGGCTGCGCCGTTGGCTGGAAATCTAGTACCGCTTGATCCCCGGCACGGTGCAGCCTTCCAGCTGCGCATGCGCCGACACCGCATTCTCCTTCTCGCCGCGCGCCAGGCGCGACTGCTCGATCGTCGCCCAGTGCCGGCGGCACAGCGGCCCCGTCTTCGAACCCAGATCGATCGCCTTGCGTGCGAATGTCTCCGCCTGCGCCCACTGGCCCTGCAGCAGCGCCAGCTCGGCACGTTCCTGCAGCACCGCCGGATCACCCGCCACGATCTCCAGCGCATGGTCCAGGCTGCTGGCCGCAGCGGCCAGATCATTGGCCTGTCGCTGCGCCTGCGCGGTCACCCGCAGATCTTCCACCTGCGAATCGCGCAGCGGCTGCACCGACAGCTCCTTGTCGTCCGGGCCGGCGGCGGCGTCCACGGCGGCCAGGCGCTGCGCCGGCGTGGTGGTATCAACCGGCGGCTTGGCCACGGGCGGTGCGCTGCTGACGCACGCGGCCAAGGCCAGGCTGAGGCCGGTCAGGGCCAGGGGCTGCAGCAGGGATCGCATGTTCATCGGCATCATCGGCTTGGAGGAGGAGTGGCAGCCGCGGGGGCCGCGGCGGGTTCCGCAGGGGCGTCCGGCTTGCGGTCCAGGCCGAACCAGCTGCGCCAGCCACCACCTTCGCCCTCGGTTCCACCCTGCCCGTCCGGCGATACTGGCGGCGCGCACGGTGCATAGGCCGGCGCGTAGCCCACCACGAACGGGAAGCGACGCGCGCCCGGGCAGCCTTCATCGGTACTGTTGATGCCGGTGGGCGCCACCGACTGCCAGTCCAGGCCCTTGTTGCTGACACGCAGCGGAGCACTTGGCAGGCGCTGGAAAATACCCGACCACACCCTCATCGCACCGGTGGCACCGTACAGGCCCGCCTGTTCGTTCTGGTCATTGCCGATCCAGATCACCGCCAGATGATCGCCGGTGTAACCGGCGTACCAGCTGTCACGGCCATCATTGGTGGTACCGGTCTTGCCGGCCGGCTGCAGCCGGCCCAGGCCGTCGGCGTTGAGGCGCTGCGCGGTACCGCTGGCGACCACCTGCTGCAGCCCGACGCTGATCAGGTTGGCGGCGATCGAGTCGCCCTCCTGTGCCGGTGCCGGCGTCTTGTCATAGCGCTTGAGCAGCTTGCCCTGCGGATCGAGCACGCCACGCACCGCGTGCAACGGCTGGATCTCGCCGCCGGACGCCAGGAACTGGTACAGCTGTGCCATCGCGTACGGGCTCTGGTCGGTCGAGCCGAGGATCACCGCCGGATTCGCCTCCGCCTTGATGCCGGCCAGTACATGGATCAGCTGCGTCACGCGCTCGGGACCAACCTGCATGCCGACGCGTACGGTGGCCTGGTTGTAGGAATGGGCCAGCGCATCGATCAGGCGCACCGTGCCGTGGCTGCGGTTGTCCGCGTTGCCGGGGTTCCAGTTGCGGCCGCGGCCGAGCTGCACGGTCACCGGGGAATCGTCGACCCAGCTGGCCAGCGAATAGCGGTCCGGCTGTGCCAGCGCCAGCAGGTACACGAACGGCTTGAGCAGCGAACCGACCGGACGCTGTGCCTCGATCGCGCGGTTGAAGCCGACCTCGGAGACCTCGCGGCTGCCGATCACCGCCAGCACATCACCGTTGTGCACGTCGGTGAGCACCATGCCGGCCTGCAGTTCGGGGCGACGCTTGCTTTCCAGCGACTTGATGGTACGGGTCACCGCGCCTTCGGCGTAGGCCTGCGCGGACGGCGACATGCCGGTCATCACGCTCAGGCCGGCGCCCTGCAGCGCCGATTCCGGATAGTCATGGCCCAGCTGGCGGCGGACCAGGTCGACGTAGGCCGGGAAGCGGTTGGCCGCCACCAGGCCCGGCGTCTTCGGCACGCCCAGCGGCGCCTTCAACGCACGCTGGTACTCGGCGTCGTCGATCAGCGTGGCTTCGTGCAGCTTGCCCAGCACGAAGTTGCGGCGATCCAGCGCGCGTTCCGGGTTGCGCCGCGGGTCGTAGAAGGACGGGCCCTTGACCAGGCCGATCAGCAGCGCGATCTGCTCGGTTTCCAGCGACGACAGGTCGCGGCCGAACCAGAACTCGGCGCCGGAGGACATGCCGTGGATGGCCTGGCTGCCACGCTGGCCCAGGTACACCTGGTTGAGGTAAGCCTCGAAGATGGTGCGCTTGTCGTAACGCGCTTCCATGATCAGCGCGTACAGCACTTCGTTGAACTTGCGGGTGACCGTCTGTTCCTTGCCGATGCCGAGCAGGCCACTGCGGGCCAGCTGCTGGGTCAGCGTGGACGCGCCCTGGCGGCTCTGGCCACCGGAGCGGATGGTCACCCATACCGCGCGCGCGATGCCGGACAGATCGATACCGTGGTGACGGTTGAAATCCTTGTCCTCCACCGCCTGCAGGCCGGTCACCAGCAGGTCCGGCGCCTCGTCCATGCGGATCAGGCGGCGTTCTTCCTGCTTCTGGCCGTACAGGGTGGCGATGCGCGCCGGATCCAGCCGCGCGGCCTTCAGCGCCTTGCGGTTGTCGGCATCACGCAGCGAGGCCACGCCGCCATCGGCCAGCGACAGCTCCACCCGGCGCGGGGCGACCCGGCCGTCAACGTCGTTGTAGCCGCGGCTGGAGATGACGAAGCGCCCACCGTTCACCGCATAGGTGGCCGGCTCCTTGCCCTGCCCGTCGTCGCGGTAGGCCGAAGCGGCCAGCTCGGTCTTCAGGGTGGCCGCATCCATCGCCTTGCCGGGCGTGAGCACCAGCGGGCGCGCATACACCCGCGTCGGGATCTGCCAGCGCAGTTCACCGAAACGCTGGGTCACCTGCTGGTTCAGGTACAGCGTGTAGGGAATCAGGAAACCCAATCCCAACGCGACCGCAGCCATGCTCCAGGTGATCAGCCGGCGCCGCCACAGCGGGCTGTCGTCCTGCTGGTCGTCGTCGAAATCGTCGTTGTCGTCGGAATCGTAGCGTCGGGGCACTGGGGCTGCGGGCAGATAGGGTCTGGCGAGTCTAACGCAGGCGCCGTGGTGGCTGGCGGGCGATGGCCTGCGGTTTCACTGCAGTTCAAGCAGCGCGAGGCTCCCGCCAGCCCGCGGCCGCCCCCACCAACGCCGCGCGGACGCCGCGCCAGCCTGCCCCGGCCAGGCACACATTGGCCAAGCGTGCGAACAGCCGCGGCGCGTCGTGAGCGATCCAGCGCGCCTGCACGCCCGCCCGGCGATACAGCTGCAGGCGCGACCAGGCCATGCGCCAGGCCAGCGCGGAAAGACCCTGGAAGCGTTCAGGTGCAACGCGGACACCGCGCTGCACCAGCAGGGCATCCAGGGCCAGCAGGCGCCCCGCAGTACGCTGCCGCGCCTTCCCGTCGAACAGATCGAGATGCCGCAGCCGCTGCAGGAAACCACGGCGGCTGGCGCCAATCTGGTTGTTGCCATGCTGCCGGTAATCGATGGTGGGCTCGGCCAGCATGTCCAGGCCTCCACGCAGCGACGCGTGCACCGCCAGCCATTCGTCGTGGCTCCAGCCCGGCGGTACCGGTAGCGCCCCCTGCAGCAGCGAACGACGCAGCGCACAGGTCGCGCCGGTGACGAAGTTGCGCAGCAGGATGGCATCGATCGCACGGCCCGAGCGTTCCAGTTCGACTTCGGCCGGATGCACCACCAGCACCTCCAGCAGCCGCTGGCCCAGCGGCGCGCCCTGCGCATCCACCAGCCGTGCATCGCTGTGCACCAGCATCAGGCCCGGTTCGGCGTGGAAGCGCTGCACGTAGCGGCGCACCCTTCCCGGATGCCAGACATCATCCTGGTCGCACAGGAACAGGATGTCGGCCTGGCAGCGCTGCAGCGCGTCGGCAAAGTTGCGGACATAACCGAGGTTGCGTGGGTGCCGGGCGATCTCGACCCGGATGCCCAGCGCCTGCGCGCGCACCTCGAAGGCCTGCAGCAACGGCAACGTCTGGTCGCTGGAACCATCATCGCCGATCACCACTTCGCTCACCGGAAGATCCTGGTCGAGGATGCTGTCCAGCTGCGCCTGCAGGTAGCGTGCACCGTTGTAGGTGCACAGCGCGACGCCAATGCGCTCGGCGGGGGCCGATCCGGATGGCGCGTCAGGCATGGAACGTACTCGCGGGGAACAAGGCCGAGGATGGTAGCAGAGCCTCCGCCGGGGGGCGGATCTGCACCGTCAGTGGTTGCCGGGATGCGCTGCGATCCGCTGCAGCGCCTGTGCGGCACTCATCGGCTGCCACATGTCCGCCTCCGGCCTGAACGGCCGCGGGTGTACACCCAGCAGCGCCAGCAGCGGACCGTTGTCGGCGACCAGGTCCTGCTGCAGGCGTGATACCGGGCCGCGCGCGCGCGGCAGCACCGCCGCCAGGCCACGCAATGCAAAGCCCGGCAGTGGCAGCGGCAAGGTCGGTTGCGCCAGGCTGGCGTGCACGCGGCGGAACATCGCGTGATACGGCAGGCGTTCACCGCCGCCGATCTCCAGCACCCGCGCCGACGCCGCACCGGTGGTGATGCAGGCCACCACCGCGCGGGCGATATCGTCGGCATGCACGGGTTGGCGCAGGCCCTCGGCCCGCGGAATCGGGAACAGGCGCAGGCGCAGCGCGCGCTGCACGATCGGGGTGATGCTGCGGTCGATGCCGGCGCCATAGATCAGGGTCGGCCGCAGGATCGTCCACGCCATGCCCAGGCGCTCGGCCTGCTCGATGAGGCCCTGTTCGCCCCGCTGCAGCATCGCCACCACGTCCTGCTCGTCGGCCTGGTCCGAATCCTGCTTGCTCAGCACGCTCATCGAGCTGGTGGCGATGACCCGTGGAGCCGGCGCGCGGGCCTGCCGCGACAACCACTGCGCCAACCCTTCCAGCGGCCCGAAACTGGCAATCGCCTGCCACTCGGCAGACGGCACGCTGTCCAGCGCGCTGGCCAGATCCCCGCACAGCCAGTGCACTCCGTCCTGCGCCGGTTGCGGCCGCCGGCTCACCGCCTGCACCTGGCCGTGCACCTGCAGCAGGCGCGGCAACAGGAACCGGCCGATCTGGCTGGTGGCTCCGGAAACAAGGACGGTCATCGGCACTCCATGGGCGGGCAGCGGGGGCTGGCTACTATAACGACCCCGCCGGCAACGGCGGGCTCAGGGCGAGGGCACACCGATATCGCGAAGGCGCTGCCGCAGCTGTTGATACTCGCTGCTGGACGCGCCCGCACCGAGCTCGGCGGCCTGCTGCAGGGCGCGTTCGGCGAAGGCGACATCACCATTGCCCAGGCGTTCGCTGCCGATCGCAAGCCAGCGCTGTGCCAGGCGCTGACGGGCAGCAGGCAGGCCGTTCGCAGTGGGCGACAGGGTCTGCCAGGCCTGCAGGCAGGCGCCGGCGGCCTGCACCCGGTTCTGCCGCAGGTTGTCATCGAAGCAGGCACGGCTGGCGGGCAGCAGGCGCGCGGCGGCCGCTTTCACCCGGGAATCGCGCGGCGCCAGGGCCTGCGCTTCACGCAGCGCGTCGAACGCGCTGTGTCCCGGTGGACTGATCCACTGCCCGGCGCGCTCGGCGCGCTCGATCCTGCGCAGCAGCTCGCGCAACTGCCGCTCACGCTGCGCGTTGCTGGCCGCCGGCTGTTGCAGCGACCGCTGTGCCTGCTGCGCACGTTGCAGGCGCTGCGCCAGCTGCTGGCGCGCCGCCGCCGACGCGCCCAGCGCCTCGGCCAGCGCTGCATCACGCTGTGCTGCGTCGAACTGGAAATCGTCGGCCTGGCTCTGGCTGCGCGCCAGCACGGCCTGCAGCACCTGCTCGCGGCCACGCTGGGCCGTGGGATCCTCCGGCGCCACGGCCAGCACGGCCAGGAAGCCCTTCGCCGCATTTTCCAGTTGCTGGCGCTGCAACGCGCGCTGCGCCTGCCGCAGGCGCAGGTCCACGGCACGTGCCAGCGCCTCCTGGCTGGCCGGAAGGTCGGCATGGCCGGCATCGAACTGGCGGGCGCGCTGCACGATCGCAGCCGCCTCGGCCAGCTCCCCTCGCCCGGCCTGCGTGCGTGCCTGCTGCAACAGATCGCTCAGGGCATCCTCGCGCCCCTCCAGCGCCGGCAGATTGTCCGGCTGCACTGCCAGGATGCGCTGGAACAGCGGCAATGCACTGCTGTCGCCATCATCAAGCCGCCCCGCCGCAAAGGCATTGCGCGCCTGTGCCAGCAGCGCGCCGATGCCGGCCCCCGTGTTGCGGCGCGCCTGCAGCTGGCGGGCAACCGCTTCGGCTTCGCTCTGCGGCACCTGCAGCTCGCGGGCCAACGCCAGTGCCTGTACGCTACCGTCGAGATCGTTGTTCTGCAGCCTGTCGCGTGCCTGCTGCAGTGCCGCCGCAGCGGTTCGGGCCAGGCCTTCGCGCGCCTGCGGGCGATCACCGTCCAGTGCCAGCACCGCCTGGTAGCGCTCGCGTGCGCCACTGCCATCGGCCGCGCTCAACCGGCCCGCGGCGAGTGCGCGGTCACCCTCGGCCAGCAACTGTTCGATCTGCGGCTCATCCCAGAACCAGTCGGCCAGCGGCTTGCGCAGCAGCACCAGCAGCACGAACACGGCCAGCGCCGCGACCAGCGCCCAGCGCCAGACCCGGCGCGCGTGGCGTGCCTGCAGCCACCACCAGCGGCCTTCGCGGCGGACGCGGTCCAGCGCAGGATGTTCAGCGCCATGCGGGCGATGCGGAGGCTCGCGTTCCATGCGTGCAGGGTAGCCGGGGCAGCGTGAAGCTCAGCCGAGGCGACGTGCCTCGCTCACGCCCGGCAGCGCGTCCAGCTTGCCCAGCAGGGTCGACAGCTGGCCGTAGTCGCTCACCTTCAACCGCAGGCGCAGATGGGCACGGCCACTGTTGCGCACATTGTCACTGTGGATGTCGAGCACGTAGGCGTCTTCCTGGGCGATCAGGTTGGTGATGTCCTTCAGCAGCCAGCGGCGATCGACCGCCGTGACCACCACGTCCACTTCGTAGCCGCCACCGGCCTGGCCCCATTCCACCGGCAGGATCCGCTGTGGGCTGGTGGCAGCCAGGCGGGCCAGCGCCGCACAGTCTGCCCGATGCACGGTGACACCACGGCTACGGGTGAGGTAGCCGACGATCGGCTCGCCCGCCACCGGCTGGCAGCAGCGTGCCAGCTGCACCAGCAGGTTGCCCACGCCCTGCACGGTGAACTTGGACTTGCCCAGGTTCTCCCGGCGCGCGGTCGGGCGCGGCAACGCCGGCGCGGCTGCCGGCTGGCTGGCCGCGCGCTCGGCTTCCAGCAGGGCGCGGCTGACCTGGTTCGGCCCGGTATCGCCCAGCGCCACCTGGATGTAGAGGTCATCGACACTGTCGGCGTGGAATTTCTTCGCCGCCACTGCCAGATCCGAATGCTGCAGGCCCAGCCGCTTCAGCTCGCGCTCGAGCAGTTCGCGACCGGCCTGCACGTTGCGCGCACGGTCCAGCTTGTGGAACCAGCTGCGCACCTTCTCGCGGGAACGGTTGCTGGCCAGGAAACCATTGGCCGGCATCAGCCAGTCGCGGCGCGGGTCGGCCTCCTTGCCGGTCAGGATCTCGACGCGGTCGCCGCTGCGCAGGCGGTAGGTCAGCGGCACGATGCGGCCATTGACCTTGGCGCCACGGCACCGGTGCCCGACCATGGTGTGCACCTGGTAGGCGAAATCGAGCGGCGTTGCACCCTGCGGCAGGTCCAGCACCTCGTCCTTCGGGCTCAGCGCATAGACCCGGTCCTCGGTCAGCTCGGCGTCGAGCGCCCCGGCCAGTTCGTTACCCTGCCCGTCCTGCGCCTGCTCCAGCAGCTGCCGCATCCAGGTGATCTTGCGGTCGAAGGCCTTCTCCGCGCCCTTGCCGCCTTCCTTGTACTTCCAGTGCGCGGCCACGCCCAGTTCGGCCTGCGAATGCATCTCGTGGGTGCGGATCTGCACTTCGATGGTGCGCCCTTCCGGGCCGACCACGGCGGTGTGCAGCGAGCGGTAGTCGTTGGCCTTGGGACGGGCGATGTAATCATCGAATTCGCTCGGCACCGGCGCCCACAGCGCGTGCACCACGCCCAGCGCGGCATAGCAGGCGGCGACATCGTCGACCATCACCCGCACCGCGCGGATGTCGTACAGCTGGTCGAACGCCAGCCGCTTCTTCTGCATCTTCCGCCAGATGCTGTAGATGTGCTTCGGGCGGCCACTGACCTCGGCCTTGATGCCCTGCGCGACCAGTTCGCGCGACAGCACCTTCTTGACGTTCTCGACGTAGCGCTCGCGCGCGATGCGGGTCTCGTCCACCTCACGGGCGATGCGCCGGTAGGTTTCCGGTTCCAGGTGGCGGAAGGCCAGGTCCTCCAGCTCCCACTTCAGCTGCCAGATGCCCAGCCGGTTGGCCAGCGGTGCATGGATGTCGCGGGTGAGCTGGGCCAGCGCGCGGCGCTGTTCGTCATCCAGCTTGTCGGCCGCGCGCATCCGCGCCAGTTGCCGGGCCAGCAGGATCGGCACCACGCGCAGGTCGCGGATGATCGCCAGCAGCAGGCGGCGCAGCCCTTCACTGTTGCGCCCGGCCTCGCGACCGGCATGCAGCGCCCATACCGGGTCAGCAGCGTCCTGGCCGTCGAGCAGGCCGATCACCGCTGCCTTGTGGTTGCCCAGCGGCAACGCGTCCAGGTGGGCACGCAACCCGGGAAGGTCGAACAGCAGGGCCGCGACCACTGCGCCTTCGTCGGCTGAAAGCATCGACAGCGCATCAAGGGTGTCACCCAGCACCGACCAGCTGGCGCGCATCTGGTGGTCGCACTCCGGGGCATCCCAGTGCCCGCGCAGGGCCTGGCGCAGCGGAGCGGGCAGCACCGCTGCCGAGGGACGGTTCAACAAGGCATCCAGGCCGGGGACGGAAGCGCGGTTCACAGCATCGAGCAGGCAAGACAGAGGCCCCTACACTAGCGCCGGCGCCGTTCAGGGACAATCGCCGCGGCCACCATCGCCTGGCATGAGGACATGCCGCTACACTCGCGGGCAAACCCAGGAGAGTCCCGCCATGCCCTCGATCGTTCCACACTTCCGTCCACGAGTGCTCGCCTGCGCCGCGCTGTTGCTGGCCGTATCGGCGCCTGCGCTGGCCCAGCGCGTGGTGGAAGGCGACCTGCAGCAGCAGATGTCGCCCGCCGAGTTCAAGGCCGCCGGGCTGGACAAGCTGGATGCGGCGGAACTGGCCACGCTCAACCGCTGGCTGCAGGGCAAGGTCGAGGCGGCCACCACCCAGGCCGTGGCCGCCGTCCGCGAGGAGGCACGCGAGGAAGGACGCCAGGAAGTGATCGTGAAGAACCGGGGCTTCTTCGATTTCGGCAGCAACGAGCCAATCACCGGCGTGCTGCAGGGCGAGTTCCGTGGCTTCGGCAAGGGCCGCATCTACGTGCTGGACAACGGCCAGGAATGGGAACAGACCGATGCCACGACCCTGGCCGGCGTGCGCAAGTCGTCACCCCGGGTGAGCATCAAGCCCGGGGTGATGGGCGTCTGGTACATGAAGGTTGACGGTGTCAACACCCAGCCCAAGGTCCGCCGCACCAAGTAACGGCGCGTCCTGGAGGTAGAGCCGAGCACCGGCTCGGCTCTACAGGATCGGACTCACGCCTGGCGCAGTGCGGTTACCCGCTGCGCCAGCTTCTTCGCCGAGATGCCGGTGCGCGCGCCCAGCTCCTGCGCGAACAGTGACACCCGCAGTTCCTCCAGGTCCCAGCGCAGTGCCTGCCATTGAGGGCGTTCACGCAGGCCCTGTGCCTCACCGTCGCGCAGTGCGTCCAGGAACGGATGCAGCTCCAGCATGCGTGCCTGGTCGCGCGGCGGATCGCGTTTGGCCCGCTCGGTGCGCAGGATCATCGCCTTCAGGTAGCGCGGATACTGCGCCAGCGCGTCGGCAGGCGTATCACGCAGGAAGCCGGGGTGGATCAGCCCGGCCAGCTGCGCTTCCATGTCATCCAGGTTGCCGCGCGCCCAGCCCATCAATGGCGCCTCCAGCATCGGCTTCAGCTCGGCCACTAGCGCCAGGATGGTCTCGGCCAGTTTCAGCCGCGACATCGCCTCGCCGAACAGCGCCTTGGCCGCGTGGTCGCGGCGCTGCTCGAAGACCGCCGCATCGCGGATGTCCTCCAGGCCTTCGGCCAGAACGGCATTCATCGCCGCATCGACCAGGTCGCCACGCAGGCGCTCCTGCGATTCGATGGCCGCGTACAGCAGGCCGGTCTTGGCCCCCACCGGCAGCTGCTTGCGTGCCTGCTTGACCTTCTCGGCAAGGGCGATCTCCAGCAGGCGGCGCACGCCCAGCGGATGGGCTTCCTGCGCCTGCTGTCGGTCGGCGAAGATGCGCAGCGCCACGCTGTCACCTTCATCGAGCAATGCCGGATAGGCCGGCACACCCGCTTCGCCGGGAACCTGCAGCGGAATCGGCGTGGCCGGGAACGTGCGCAGGCCATCGGCGGCCATCTCGCGCCCGGCACGCGCCGCGAAGGCATCACCGGCACGACCGCCGAATTTCGCGCGCAGCGCATCGAGGTCACGCGAAGTGGCCAGCACCTTGCCGTGCTCGTCGCGCAGGCGCAGGTTCATGTGCAGGTGCGGTTCGATCACACCGGGCTCGAAATCGAGCGCGGTCACCGTGGCACCGGTCGCGCGTGACAGGAAGCGTGCCAGCTCACCGGTGATGGCATCGGCGCTGGGCTGCGGGAACGCCTCGTAGAACGCGCGACCGAAGTCCGGCGCCGGCACGTAGTTGCGGCGCATCGCCTTGGGCAGGCTCCGGATCAGTGCCGAGGCCTTGTCGGCGACGAAGCCCGGCGCCAGCCAGCCCAGCTGCACCGGATCCAGCGCGTTGAGCAGGTGCAGCGGTACGTCCAGGGTCACGCCGTCATCGTCGGCGCCCGGTTCGAAGCGGTAATGCAGCGGCAACCGCGCCTGGCCCAGCGCCAGGTACTTCGGGTAGCGCTCCTGTTCACTGCCTTCGCCGGGCAGCAGGTCGACCAGCGACCAGTGCAGCGTCTTGCGCTGCTCCGGCGCCAGCCCCTTCCACCAGGTATCCAGACCCGCCGCCGAATGGATCTGCGGCGGCACCCGGTCCAGGTACCAGCGCGCCTGCCAGTCCTCGTCGGCAACGATGCCGGCGCGGCGCAGCTTGGCCTCTTCCTCGCGCGCGACCTCCAGCACCTTCTGGTTGTCGGCCACGAAGCTGGCACGGGTGTTGATTTCGCCGGTCACCAGCGCCTGCCGCACGAAGATGTCGTGCGCTTCGCCCGGTTCGATGCGGCCATAGTGCACCGGCTTCTTCGGCGCCAGCACCAGGCCGAACAGGCTGATCTGCTCGGACGCCAGCACCTGGCCCTGCGCGCGCGACCAGTGCGGATCGAAGTGCTTGCGCAGCAGCAGGTGCGGCAGTTCGGCGATCACCCAGTCCGGCTCGATTGCGGCCAGGGTCATGCCCCACACCTTCTGCGTGTCCAGCAGGTTGGCCGCCAGCAGCCAAGGCGGCGGCCGCTTGGACAGCGCCGAGCCCGGGAACGGCAGGAACCGGCGCTGGCGCGGGGCCTGGAAATCGCCCTTCTCGGTGCGATGCCCGATCTGCGTCGGCAGGCCCGCCACCAGCGCCCGGTGCAGGGTCTGGTAGGCGGTGGCACGCACGCGTTCGCTGAAACCGCCGCCCGCCGGCGCCTGTTCCTTCTGCGCGCGCACGGCCACGGGTGCCGGCGCGGCTTCGGCCTTGCCCTCGCGGGCCAGCCGCGCGGCACGGTGCAGCTGGCCACGGGTGGCCTTCACCGCTGCCGCGTCATCACGCGCCGGCGCACTACTGCCGGCCAGCAGCGGCGCCATCGACGCCTCGGCAGCCTCTTCCTTCCAGCCCAGTTCCTCGCACAGCAGGCGCAGCTGGCGATGCAGCTCGCGCCATTCGCGCATGCGCAGGAAACCCAGGAAATGGCGACCGCACCAGTCGCGCAGCTTGGATTGGGTCAGGTCTTCATGGGCCTGCCGATAGGCGTCCCACAGGCGCAGCACGCCGACGAACTCGGAGCGGCCATCGGCAAACTGCGCATGTGCGCTGTCGGCCGCGCCGCGCGCCTCGGGCGGTCGCTCGCGCGGGTCCTGGATGCCGAGGAACGAGGCGATCACCAGCATAGGGCGCAGGCAGCCGGCGGCCTGCGCGGCCACCAGCATGCGCGCCAGCTTCACGTCCACCGGCAGGCGTGCCATCTGCTTGCCGACGGTGGTCATGCGCCGCTCGGCATCGATCGCGCCCAGCTCGGTCAGCTGCTGCCAGCCATCGGCCACCGCACGCTCATCGGGTGCTTCCAGGAACGGGAAGTCCTCGATGCGGCCCAGGCCCAGCTGCAGCATGCGCAGGATCACCCCGGCCAGGCTGGAGCGGCGGATTTCCGGATCGGTGAACTCCGGCCGCGCCTGGAAATCAGCTTCGGCGTACAGGCGATAGCAGATGCCCTCGGCGATACGACCGCAACGGCCCTTGCGCTGGTTGGCGCTTGCCTGCGAGATCGGCTCGATATGCAGGCGATCCAGCTTGTTGCGCGGGCTGTAGCGTTTGACGCGGGCGAAACCGGGGTCGACCACGTAGCGGATGCGCGGCACCGTCAGCGAGGTTTCGGCCACATTGGTGGCCAGCACGATGCGCCGGTTCGGGCCGGGGTTGAACACCCGGTCCTGGTCCTGGTTGGACAGCCGCGCGTACAGCGGCAGCACTTCGGTATTTCGGTACTTGCGGCGCTCCAGCGACTGGTGCGCGTCGCGGATCTCACGTTCGCCAGGCAGGAAGATCAGCACGTCGCCGCGCGCATCCAGGCGGGTGATCTCGTCGATGGCCGACACGATGGCATCGTTGACAGTGCGTTCGCCCTGGTCTTCGCCCTCGCCTTCCAACGCGCGGTAACGCACTTCCACCGGGAAGGTGCGGCCCTCGACGCTGATCACCGGCGCATTGTCGAAATGCTGGGCGAAGCGTTCGGTGTCGATGGTGGCCGAGGTGACGATCAGCTTCAGGTCCGGGCGCTTGCGCAGCAGCTGCTTCAGGTAGCCCAGCAGGAAGTCGATATTGAGGCTGCGTTCGTGCGCTTCGTCAACGATGATCGTGTCGTAGTTCGACAACCAGCGGTCACTGGCGATCTCCGCCAGCAGGATGCCGTCGGTCATGAACTTGATGCGGCTGTCGTCGCTGACCTTGTCGTTGAAGCGCACCTGGAAGCCGACCAGCTGGCCCAGTTCGCTCTGCAGTTCCTGCGCCACGCGGCTGGCCACCGCACGTGCGGCAATCCGTCGCGGCTGGGTGCAGCCGATCATGCCGGCCTGGCCACGGCCCGCGGCCAGGCACAGTTTCGGCAGCTGGGTGGTCTTGCCCGAACCGGTTTCGCCGGCAATCACCACCACCTGGTGGTCGCGGATCAGCTCGATGATCGCGTCGGCTTCACGCGCAATCGGCAGCTGCGGGTCCAGAGTAATGGATGGTTGCTGTTGCGCCCGCACCTGCCGGCGCTGCACCGATGCCTGCAAGGCCTGCTCGAAGGTGGCGGCCAGTGCTGCATCCTGCGGCTTGGCCTGGCAACGCGAGAGCATTCCCAGCAGGCGGCCCCGGTCGCGGCTCATGGCGCCGTCGATGGCGGCACGCTGTTGGCGCAGGCGGGGCGATGGATTTTTATCGATAGCGTTCATCAATCGGTTCGTTCAAAACTTTGAAAGCGACCAGTCATCGAGACTGATTTACTGTGAAGGCCAACGATTCCACAAGGAGGAACCCCATGGCGAAGACCAAGAGCACGACCAAGGCCAAGACCGGCAAGCAGAAGCTTGCAGCGGCGGCACCGTCGGCACCGAACATCGATATCGGGATCACCCAGAGCGACCGCAAGAAGATCGCCGACGGCCTGTCGCGCTTCCAGGCCGATGCGTTCACGCTCTACCTGAAGACCCACAACTTCCACTGGAATGTGACCGGGTCGATGTTCAACTCGCTGCACACCATGTTCGAGACGCAGTACACCGAGCAGTGGGCGGCACTGGACGACGTGGCCGAGCGCATCCGCGCGCTGGGCTTCAATGCCCCGGGCTCCTACCGGGAATTTGCTGCGCTGACCTCGATCGCCGAGGAACCGGGCCTGACCGACAGTGCGGACTGGCGTGAAATGGTACGCCAGTTGGTGGTCGCCAACGAAGCGGTCTGCCGTACGGCACGTGAAGTGCTGGACGTGGCGGCCAAGGGTGACGATGCCCCGACCGAGGATCTGATGACCCAGCGCCTGCAGACCCACGAGAAGTACGCCTGGATGCTGCGTTCCCTGCTCCAGTAAGGGTTTGAGGGGCTCGGCAGGGCTGCGCCCTGCACCCGCGGTAGTGCCGGCCGCTGGCCGGCAACAGCAACAGCAACAGCAAAAGCTGGCTTCCTGTGGGTAGGCGGGGCGGGTCCGGTGGCAGGGGACGCCGTGAACCCGTCCATGGGGGCTTGGCCGCGGCATCCATGCCGCGGACACCCCTGCCACCGGACCCACCCCGCCTTCGACAGTTTCCCGCGATCTGTCGGCAAAGCCTGGGGTCAGAGCCGTTTTCCGCAGGAAAACGGCTCTGACCCCATTTCGTTTGTCGATATCTGAAAGATGTGTCGACCAAGGTCGACACCTACCAACAGGCGCGGGGAACTGTCGGGGGTGGGGCGGTGTGGGCTTGCAGGACCGTTGGCGCCATGGATGGCGCCATCGAGCCCCCAGGGACGGGTTTACGGCGTGTCCTGCAAGCCCACACCGCCCCGCCCAACCAGCAGGCACCCCAGAGCCAGCTGTTGCCTTTGACGTTGATCTGGCCTGGAGCAGGTGCAGGGCGCAGCCCTGCCGAGCCCCCCCGCCGAGGTAAACTACCCGGATGGCTTCCCGTCCCGCGCACGACCTGCTCCAAAGCGTCTTTGGTTACGACGATTTCCGTGGTCCGCAGCAGGACATCGTGGAGCACGTGGCTGCCGGTCACGATGCCCTGGTGCTGATGCCCACCGGCGGCGGCAAGTCGCTGTGCTACCAGGTGCCGGCCCTGCTGCGTGACGGTTGCGGCATCGTCATCTCGCCGCTGATCGCGCTGATGCAGGACCAGGTCGAGGCGCTGCGCCAGCTCGGCGTGCGCGCCGAGTACCTGAATTCGACCCTGGACGCCGAAACCGCCGGTCGCGTCGAACGCGAACTGCTGGCCGGCGAACTGGACATGCTCTATGTCGCGCCCGAGCGCCTGCTGACCGGCCGCTTCCTGTCGCTGCTGTCACGCAGCCACATCTCCTTGTTCGCCATCGACGAAGCGCACTGCGTGTCGCAGTGGGGCCACGACTTCCGCCCGGAATACCGCCAGCTCACCGTCCTGCACGAGCGCTGGCCGGACATTCCGCGCATCGCGCTGACCGCCACCGCCGACCCGCCCACCCAACGCGAGATCGCCGAGCGCCTGGACCTGGCCGAGGCCCGCCACTTCGTCAGCTCGTTCGACCGTCCCAACATCCGTTACACCGTGGTTCAGAAGGACAACGCCCGCAAGCAGCTGACCGATTTCCTGCGTGGCCACCGCAGCGAGGCCGGCATCGTTTACTGCATGTCACGGCGCAAGGTCGAGGAAACCGCTGAATTCCTCTGCGGCCAGGGCTTCAATGCCCTGCCCTACCACGCCGGCCTGCCGCCGGAGGTCCGCGCCAACAACCAGCGCCGCTTCCTGCGCGAAGACGGCATCGTGATGTGCGCCACCATCGCTTTCGGCATGGGCATCGACAAGCCGGACGTGCGCTTCGTGGCGCATACCGACCTGCCCAAGTCGATGGAAGGCTATTACCAGGAAACCGGCCGCGCCGGCCGCGATGGCGAGGCCGCCGAGGCCTGGCTGTGCTATGGCCTGGGCGACGTAGTGCTGCTCAAGCAGATGATCGAGCAGTCCGAGGCCAGCGAAGAGCGCAAGCAGCTGGAGCGTTCCAAGCTCGACCACCTGCTGGGCTACTGCGAATCCATGCAGTGCCGCCGCCAGGTGCTGCTGGCCGGTTTCGGCGAGACCTATCCGCAGCCCTGCGGCAACTGCGACAACTGCCTGACCCCGCCGGCCGCCTGGGACGCCACCGTCCCCGCACAGAAGGCGCTGAGCTGCGTCTACCGCAGTGGCCAGCGCTTTGGCGTCGGCCATCTGATCGACATCCTGCGCGGCAGCGAGAACGAGAAGGTCAAGCAGCAGGGCCACGACAAGCTGAGCACCTATGCGATCGGCCGCGACCTGGATGCGCGCACCTGGCGCAGCGTGTTCCGCCAGTTGGTGGCCGCCAGCCTGCTGGAAGTGGACAGCGAAGGCCACGGCGGCCTGCGCCTGACCGATGCCAGCCGCGCCGTACTGACCGGCCGCCGCCAGATCAGCATGCGCCGCGATGCCGCCAGCACCAGCAGCGGCCGCGAACGCAGCGCGCAGCGCACCGGCCTGTCGGTGCTGCCGCAGGACCTTGCCCTGTTCAACGCCCTGCGCGGCCTGCGCGCCGAACTGGCGCGTGAACAGAACGTGCCGGCCTTCGTGATCTTCCACGACAGCACCCTGCGCAACATCGCCGAGCAGCGCCCGACCAGCCTGGATGAACTGGCCCGGGTCGGCGGCATCGGCGGCACCAAGCTCAGCCGCTACGGCCCGCGCCTGGTGGAGATCGTGCGCGAGGAAGGGTAATGGCGATCCCGTTTGTAGAGTCGAGCTTGCTCGACTGCTGTTGATTCCACGCCAGGAGCAGTCGAGCAAGCTCGACGCTACAAATCCCACCCTGGTGCTGCTCCAACCTTGAACCGGCCATTCAGCCAGAAGTGCATCCGCGCCCGCTTGCGGCTAAATTGACGCCCATGTCCCTGGCCTCGACCCTGCTCCGTGTCGTGCTCATGCTCAGCCTGTTGCTCAACGGGCTGAACGCGGCCATGGCCAGTGGTCACGAGGAGATGGGCCGGATGGCCCATGCCGTGGCCGCCGCCGCCGAAGACGGCGAGGCCGACTGCCACCACCACGCCGGCATGCAGGCCGAACAGGCTCCGCAGGCCAAGGCCCCCGCCCACGACGCCCATTGCCAGATCAAGGACTGCGTGCGCAGCTGCGCGCAGCACCCGTTGCTGGTGGTGCAACCCCTGCCGTACCTGGCCGGCCCGGCATTGTCGCTGGCACCGCAACCGATGCCGGCCAATGGCCGCCCGGCGCCGCCACTGCCGCCGATCTCGCGCCCTCCCATCGGCTGATTCCACGCGTACCGTGCGCGCTGCGCACCAGAGCCGGCTGTTTGCCGGCATCTATCCGTGTCTGGAGTCACCACCATGAATACCCGCATTCCCCCCGGCCCGGGCGCTGTGCCCATGCCGTCGCGCCGCCTGTTCGTGCAGGGCCTGGCCGCCGGTGGCGTCGTCGCCGGCATTGCCGCCGTCGGCGTGCCGCAGCGCGCGCTCGCCGCCGCCACGTCCACGCCGCGCCTGGCCGGCGCCCCCGCCGTGCTCAGCGACACCCGCGTCGAGCTGTCCATCGGCGAATCGCTGGCCAACTTCACCGGCCGTACCCGCCCGGCGATCACCGTCAACGGCTCGCTGCCGGCACCGATCCTGCGCTGGCGCGAAGGCCAGAGCGTGGACCTGTTCGTGCGCAACACGCTGCAGCGCCACCCGACCTCGATCCACTGGCACGGCATCCTGCTGCCGGCCAACATGGACGGCGTGCCCGGCCTGAGCTTCAACGGCATCGGTCCCGGCGAGACCTACCACTATCATTTCGACCTCAAGCAGTCGGGCACCTACTGGTACCACAGCCACTCGATGTTCCAGGAGCAGGCCGGCCTGTACGGCGCGCTGATCATCGACCCGGCCGAGCCGGCACCGTACCACCACGACCGCGAGCACGTGATCCTGCTGTCGGACTGGACCGACATGGACCCGGGTGCGTTGTTCCGGCGCATGAAGAAGCTCGCCGAGCACGACAACTACTACAAGCGCACGCTGCCGGACTTCCTGCGCGACGTGAAACGCGACGGCTGGTCGGCCGCACTGTCCGACCGTGGCATGTGGGGGCGGATGCGAATGACCCCGACCGACATCTCCGACATCAACGCGCACACCTACACCTACCTGATGAACGGTACCGCGCCGGCCGGCAACTGGACCGGGCTGTTCCGCAGCGGCGAGAAGGTACTGCTGCGCTTCATCAACGGCGCCTCGATGACCTACTTCGACGTGCGCATCCCCGGGCTGAAGATGACCGTGGTCGCCGCCGACGGCCAGTACATCCATCCGGTCAGCATCGACGAGTTCCGCATCGCACCGGCCGAGACCTATGACGTACTGGTGGAGCCCACTGGCCAGGATGCGTTCACCCTTTTCTGCCAGGACATGGGCCGCACCGGCTTTGCCGCCGGCACGCTGGCGGTGCGGCATGGCCTGCAGGCACCGATTCCGGCGCGCGACCCGCGCCCGTTGCTGACGATGTCCGACATGGGGCACGACATGGCAGGGCATGACATGGGCGGCCACGCTGGCCACGACATGGCCGCGATGAAAAGCATGGAAGGCGGCTGCGGTGCCAGCATGGGCCACGGCGCACATGGCGGTGGCAGCGATACCGCCAGCAAGGCACCGAAGCACCCGGCCAGCGAACGCAACAACCCGCTGGTGGACATGCAGAGCTCAGCCACCGAACCCAGACTGGACGACCCGGGTATCGGCCTGCGCGACAACGGCCGCCAGGTGTTGACCTATGGAGCGATGCGCAGCCTGTTCGAGGACCCGGATGGGCGTGAACCGGGCCGCGATATCGAGCTGCACCTGACCGGCCACATGGAGAAATTCTCCTGGTCGTTCGATGGCATCCCGTTCGCCAGCGCCGAGCCGCTGCGGCTGAACTACGGCGAACGCATGCGCATCGTGCTGGTCAACGACACCATGATGCAGCACCCGATCCACCTGCACGGCGTGTGGAGCGACCTGGAAGACGCACAGGGCCAATTCCAGGTGCGCAAGCACACCATCGACATGCCGCCGGGCACCCGCCGCAGCTATCGCGTGCGCGCCGACGCACTCGGCCGCTGGGCCTACCACTGCCACCTGCTGTACCACATGGAAGCAGGCATGATGCGCGAAGTGAGGATCGAAGAATGAGCCGCTCACTGCTTTCCCCCAGCCTGCTGGCCCTGGGCCTGGCGGCTGCACTTCCGGTGTTCGCGCAGTCGCATGCCGGCCATGACATGGCCGCGATGGACGCGCCTGCGAAAGCCACGACAACGCCAGCCGAGCAGGTCGATCATTCGAAGATGGATCACTCGAAGATGGATCACGGTACGACGCAGCCGGCGACGATGGATCATTCCTCGATGGATCATTCCTCGATGGATCATTCCTCGATGGACCACGCCGCGATGGGCCACGGATCGCCTGCACCGACCGAGCCACGCGAGCCGATCCCGATCCCGACCGACGCCGACCGCGCCGCCGCCTTCCCGCCGATCGCACATGGCGCGATGGAACATGCGCCGGAGATCAACAGCCTGCTGCTGATCGACCGTCTTGAACACTGGGATGGCAAGAGCAGCAACGGCCAGGCCTGGGAAGCGACCGGCTGGATCGGCGGCAACATCAATCGCCTGTGGCTGCGCACCGATGGCGAACGCAGCCGTGGCCGCACCGAGTCATCATCGCTGGAAGCGCTGTACGGCCGCAGCGTGTCGCCGTGGTGGGATGTGCTGGTGGGCGTGCGCCAGGACTTCCGGCCGGCTGACTCGCGCACCTGGGCCGCGCTCGGCATCCAGGGCCTGGCGCCGTACAAGTTCGAGAGCTCGGCCACGCTGTACATGGGTTCCGGCGGCCAGGTACTGGCCAAGGCCGAAGTCGAGTACGACGTGCTGCTGACCAATCGCCTGATCCTGCAGCCGTTGCTGGAAGCCACCGTGGCGGGCAAGGACGAACCGGAGTACGGCATCGGCCGCGGCCTGAACAAGGTGGAAGCCGGCCTGCGCCTGCGCTACGAGTTCAACCGCCGCTTCGCGCCGTACATCGGCATCAGCCACGAACGCACGTTTGGCGACACCGCCGATTACGCCGGTGACCACGCGCGCGACACGCGCTGGGTGGCCGGCGTGCGCATGTGGTTCTGAGCAGCGGAGTGTGAGCAACCGCCAGCCCCGGCAGGCGCCGGGGCCGGCTACACTGCGCCACGTTCCAATGCAGGCCCCACCATGTCGTTGCAGATCCGCCGCGCCACCCTGGCCGATGTCGAAGCGCTGTCGGCCATCGCCATCGCCACCTACAACGAGACCTGGGGTGACTCGTATCCGCCGCAGGAACTGCATGATTTCCTGCAGGCGCACTACAGCAGCGTCCCCCAGCGCGCCGAGCTGTCCGACCCGCGCAGTGCGGTCTGGCTGCTGATGGATGGCCGCAATGTGGTCGGCTACCTGGCCGCCGGTGCCAACACCCTGCCGCATGCCGAGGCACGCGAGGGCGGCATTGAACTGAAACGTTTCTACATCCTGGCCGCCTACCAGTATGGCGGCCATGGCGCGCGCCTGATGGACGCGTTCATGGCGTGGCTGGACCACCCGCAGCGCCGCACCCTGTGGGTGGGCGTATGGGAAGAGAACTTCGGCGCGCAGCGCTTCTACGCACGCTATGGCTGCAGCAAGATGGGCGAGTATGAATTTATCGTCGGCGAGACCCACGACCGCGAGTTCATCCTGCGCCGGCCGTGATCACGGCCCCGTAGAGTCGAGCTTGCTCGACTACTGTCGGAACAGCCAGTCGAGCAAGCTCGACTCTACGAAGAGCGAACTGCTCAGAAATCGAACAGTTCGGACAGGAAGCTGTCCTTCTTCTTTTTCTTGTAGCCGTGCCCATGCTGCTGGCCACGATTGTCTTCGTAGCGCTGGCCGAGATGGCGGGTGTCACGGTGCATCACCGGCGGCGGCGTGGACGCCGGCTGCTGCTGCGCAGGTGCAGGTGGCGGCACCGCCGCTCCGGCGCGCTCGATGATCTTGTCCAGCTCGCCACGGTCCAGCCACACGCCACGGCAACCCGGGCAGTAGTCGATCTCGATGCCATGGCGTTCGGCCATCTGCAGGGTCTGGGTCGTGCATATGGGGCACAGCATGGGCATTGCTCCTGTCGGTCTGGCATCGACTGTACCTGCCCTGCGATGACTGTGCGGCAACACATGACCGATGGCACAGGGACTTCCGGCGCGTGCCGGCGGAAGCGGCCGGCCCGACACTGCGGCCTTGTCCCGCAGGGAGTGCGCGCATGACCATGCTGTCCCGCCTGCCCAATCCGGTGCGCCTGTTGCTGGTGCTGCTGGGCGTTGGCCTTGGCCTGAACCTGCGCGATATCGCCGCGTCCGTCGGCGCGCCGATTCCAGCGCTGCCCATCCCCTATGGCGGCAGCCTGCTCGACAATGCACTGGCCGTGCTTGCAGCGCTGTTGCTGGCCGCGCTGCTGCGCCCCCGCGGCATCGGCCTGCTGGCCAGTCTCGGGCTGCACGGCAACGGCTGGAGCGGACCGCTGTGCGTGCTGCTGGCCAGCCTGCCCTGCTGGCTCGGCCTGGCCCTGCTGGGTACACCGAACACGGCGCTGACCGTCCTGGACGCAGCGATGCTCGCGGTACTGTTCCCCGTGGCCGAAGAGGTGCTGTTCCGCGGCCTGGGTTTCATCCTGCTGGTGAAGATCGTGCGCGGCCCGTGGCCCCTGCTCGCACTGCCGCAGGCGCTGCTGTTCGGCTGGGTGCACTGGCTCGGCTTCGGCGGTTTCGAGGGCGGTGGCACCGCGCTGTTCATCGGTGCGGTGATCGCCTTCGGTGGCTTGATCTTCGCCTGGCTCGACCACCTCGACGGCGACACCCTGTGGTGCGGCCTGGTGCTGCACGTTTCGATGAACCTGGCCTGGAATGTGTTCAGCCTCGATGACGCCATCGCATTGGGCTGGCAGGCCACCAGCCTGCGCATCGGCACGGCCCTGCTGGCGGTGGCCGCGCTGGCCTGGCACAGGCGTCGTCGCCGCCCGACACGCCTGTAACGCCCACTTAGCCTGCCGTGCACGCCGGTATCACTACCGGCTTGCGCATACTTGCGCGCCTTTTCACCGTTGCTGTCCGGAGTTGTCGCGTCATGTTGCTGTCCAAGCGCCACGTTGAGCCCCGCGTCCTGCTGATCGAGGACGCGGAGGAAACCCGCGAACTGAGCCGGCTGGCGCTGGAAAGCCAGGCCTGCCACGTGGTGGGCGTCAGCTCGGCCGAAGCCGCGTTGGGCCTGCTGGCCGCCGGTGAGCGTTTCGACCTGCTGTTCACCGACGTCAACCTGGGCCGCGTGAGCGGGATTGAAGCCGCCAACCAGGTGCGCGACCTTTATCCGTACCTGCCGATCCTGGTCACTTCGGGCATGGACCAGCACCGCGTGCTGCCACAGCTGCGCGACGGCATCCATTTCCTGCCCAAGCCCTACAACATGAGCGAACTGCTCGATGCCATCCGCCTGTGCTTCCGGCACGCCGATGTGGGCGTGCTGACCGGACCGGACGCACAGGCGGCCTGAGGCATTCATCCACGCATGGCGTGAATCTACTGAATCCGCGTCTCATCGGCGTGGCTGCAACCGCCGATCAACCGCTGCTGTACGGCCCGGTACCCGGAAACACCTTCAACAACGCGCGGGTGATCATGTCCGGGTAGACCGTGAAGTGGTCCTCGTCGTCGATCACCATGTTCTCCACCTTCAACGATCGCCCGCTGTTGCGCAGCTGCTCTGCGAATTCGGCGTTATGGCGCAGCATATCGTTGCGGGTGAAATAACGCGGTTCCGGCTTGACCGTTTCAAAGCTGCCCACCGACAGCACCACCGTGGTCGGCTGAGTCGGCGCCCTGGCCTCGGCCTGCAGGCGCGGCACAAGGTGGTTGTCGAACCACAGCGACGGGCTGGACAGGATGTAGGTACGGAACATGTCCGGACGCGTGGTCAGCACGTAGGCGCCGAACAGGCCGCCGTAGGAATGGCCCGCATAGGCGCGCCGTGCCGGATCGGTGCGGTAGCGCGCATCGATCATCGGCAGCACGCGCTCGGCGAGGAAATCGCGGTAATGCGCGGCGCCGCCATAGCTGACGTCATCACTGTAGTCACGCGGATCGGTGCGCGCCGGGTCGCTGGGCGTGTAGTCCCGCGAGCGGCTCTGCTTCGAGGTCAGGCCTTCCTGCGGAGGCAGCCCGACCAGGATGAAATCCTCCAGGTTGACGCCCTTCTGCCCCAACATGTTGCGCACGCTGCGCACCAGCGGGAAGCTGTACAGCGCGTCTGTCACGTACAGCACCGGGTAGTGCTTCTCCGGATGTGCGGCGTAGTCGGCCGGCAACGCCACCCAGACCGGATAATCGCGGCCGACCGGATCGTGCACGCGCAGCGCTTCGGTATCCGGCAGCACCACGCCCGGCGCAGCGGTGGCCGCGCTTTCCTTCGCTTCACTCTGCGTTGCCGGCGGTGCCACCGACATCGCACAACCACTCACGGCCAGGCAGGCCGCCACACTCCATCCACGCACACGCTGCATCCACACGCTCCCGTTGCGGTCGGCGCACCGGATGGCGCCGCTGCCGCATCCTTGCATGGCGCGCAACGCGGTGCCAGTGCGGTCAGGGCGAGGCCGGCGGCGGTGCCGGGAACAGCGTGCGCAGCGCCTGCAATGCGGCCGGATGATAGATCGTGGCGTGGGTTTCCTCCGGCAGTGGCAGGTACTTCACCAGCGGCGACGGCGAGGGCTGCTCCAGCAGCGTTGCCAGCTGCGCGGCAGAGGCTGCCAGCTCCGGCTGCCCGCTGCTGGCCAGGAACACGCGCGGCTGCGCACGCGTCACTGCCGGCAGCTGCTTGGCTGCACCCGCCAGCATCGTTCCCCGGTTCCACCACAGGCTGGGGTCGAGCGCGATGTAGCTGTTGAACAGCGTCGGTTCCTGCAGCAGCGTCTCGACCACGAACAGGCCAGCCAGCGACTCGCCGATCAGCGCGCGCTCGTCGGTGGTCGGGTAGCGCTGGCGCACCTGCGGCATCAGTTCATCGCGCAGGAACGTGCGGTAAGCCGCCGAGCCACCGATGCGCGGCGCGATCTTCTGGTCCTGCGGATCCTTGCTGGGGCCGGTCATGTCGCGGCGGCGTTCTGTGTTCTCGATGCCGACCAGCAGGAATGGACGCATGCTGCCGTTGCCGCTCAGTACCTGCACCAGCCCGGCCACATGCAGGAAGTCTTCGCCGATGCCACCGTCGGGCATGTACAGCACCGGCAGCGGCGCCTTCGGGTCCAGGCCCCACGACTGCGGGCGATAGACATTGATGCGGCGGGTTTCGCCCAGCGCCTTCGACTGTACGGTGAAGGTCTCGCCAATGACCAGTGGAGTTGCGGTGGCTGATTGTGCGGCCAGCGCTGGCTCGGCCGCCATCAAGGGTGCGGCGGAGATGGCGGACAACAACAGCGGCAGCACGATGAGGCGCATGGGGAAAACCCATCCTGGGAAAGAGGCCGAGCATAGCGCCCAGCGGTAGGCATTGGAGGCTTCGGCACGCTCAACACCCCTGCCAGATGCGTAGATCCGCACCCTGCGTGGATGGATCACTGTAGAGCCGAGCCCACGCTCGGCTAAGCACCCCACGCGAGGCGCAGCCGAGCATGGCACGGCTCTACAGGGAGCCTGCACGGATATGTCGCGTTCGCACCGCAATTTTGCCGCGTGACGCGCTCGCGCCGCTGCTACGGATCATGAAAGTGCAGCCCGCTTTACACGCGCCGGTTCACAGCAAATGCGCCACCCGATGCGGTTCGCGCCATTCCACAACGCGATTCGCCAGGCCACCAGAACGGATGCGTCGCGTCCTGTCGCTCGCTGCATCGGAGCCCTCTGTGACAATAGTGTCGCGCTGTGGGTGGCAGAAATTTTTTCCCACATTTCATATTGAAATCCGCGCGCGGGCGTAACCAATATGCAGCGCCACCGACAACGGGTGGCACCGGGCCTGCAAGCCCGTCATGACATTCACGCTGTTGTTTGCGCTCACCCGTCGGCACCGTCTCCGGACCGTGCCGGCGGGTGATCCGTCGGCCTTCATGGCGGGCGGTGCGTGGGGGTTTTCGGACCCGCCGGTTACTGCGTGATGTCTCCCGGCTTGCAGCCATGCACCGTCCGCCACCCGTCCTGCACGGTGGCGCTACTGCCCAAGAGCCGAGGAACCCGAGATGACCCGACGTCCGCCCCAAGCGCCCTACTGCACCCCCGACAGCGTCAATGACGATGACAACCCCGCACCGGATCTCAGCACGTTCTGGGGATGCCTCAAGCGCATCCGCGATGGCGACGGCGCCGACGGCCTGCCCTGGCCGGAAACCGACCTGCCGCCCGGCCGTGATCAGGCGATGGCACGCGCGGAGCGTGCCGCCGTTGGCATGCTGACCGTGGCGGAAATGCTGCACGCCGCCGAACGCTGCCGGTCGATCGCCACGCCCGACCGCCATCTGGATGAAGGGGTGATCGATGGGTTGTTCTTCGCCTGCCGCGGGCTGGCGGAACTGGTGTGCCGGGATATCCGCCCGGCGTAGCCGCCGTTGCACCCCGAACCGGTCCATACTTGGGCCGGACGGGTCGCCAGTCCCTTCGAAACCTACAAGGAGGTTTACATGTTGAATGCCGTGCTCATCGCCGCGCTGGCCGCCGGCCCGGCCGCGCCCGTACCGTACGCCGACTGCCTGCTCGGCAACATCCAGCCCGGGCTGTCTGATCGTGCCGTGCAACTGGTGCAGGAGGCCTGTGCTGCAAAGCATCCGGAGAGCTTCGCCGCAGCGATGGAACTGGAACGCAGAACCAGTCTGCAACGGCTCACCTACCTCGAGGCGGCAAGAGCGGAGGCGGCACGTTCTGCGAATGCGGCAGCAACGGCCGCACAGGAAGCTGCCGACGCGGCGGCGGAACGCGAGGCGGCGAGGGTCAAGAATGCCAAGCCACAGTAGGCGCACCCTCGCAGCCTCTGTTGCGCTTTTCATGCTGGCATTACCTGTGCTCGCTCAGTCCCCTGCGCAGAAGCACGGACCTCCCGTTCCCCCAGCGGAGGCCTACCGATGGGTCCATCTGAGTGGGGGCGTCGAGTACGCCAGCAGACGTGGCATGACGATGAACCTTTGGACCGCTACTGCAGACAAGGGAGAGTCAACGGATACGTTCATGGCCCGCGTTGGCCGTGAAGCATTGCTGGTTCTTGGGCCATCGCAGGCTGTGATCTGTGGCCAACTGGTGAGCACCGCTGGGCAGGACGGCATTCAGCTCAAGACGACAAACAAGCCTGCCGATTGCCGCGCTCCCGGCTCGACGCTTCCCTACATGTTTGTCAGTCGATCCGAGACGGGGGCCGAAAGACTGGCATCGTTCCAGAGTGAGCTGCCTGGTGCGCGGTACACGGTAGAGCCGGCTGGAATCGAGTTCAGAAACGGCACAACTACCAGGCTGGTCGCAAGCTACCTGGAGGAGTAGCAGAATGGCCTGCAGTTAATTTGCCGCGATCCCGATCAGCCACCTGCGCGTGGGCCCGCGACGGCACGGTGGTGCCCTATGTGCCTGCTGCCCGCCACGCGGTGAGGAACAGCTTCAGTGTGGCGTTCCTCCATGGCGCGGCGTTCGCGTCCACTCCGAACGAGCGTCTGGACTTCACCTACACCAAGGTGGTGTCGGGACCGGTGCGGGTCGACGGCCGAAGAAGTCCAACTGGATGAGGGGCGTTGGAGCGCTGACCCGGTTCGGCCTCCATGATGCCGAACAGCCACAGATTCCGCTGCTACAGGGACAGACCATCGGAAGCGCGCCGGCATCGTCGATGGCATTGGCTGCGAAGACCGGACGGGTTGGCCCATGCTCTGGACTTGTGCTGTCAGGGCCTGCCGTTGAGCCACTCCCGGCAACCGACCACACGGCTTGTCGAGATGATGACGGCGATCGAGTCCAGCCACACCGACGAACCACGCTGCCTCCCTCACCGCGGGCAAGGGGGTTCGTCCGGCGCCACCATCAGGGTAACCACGCGCACGTGATTGGAAGGGCCAACGCCTGCTGATATTGCAGGTGCCATGCAGGCACCCAATGCAAAAAGCACCGGAAGCCGGTGCCTTGGGAATGACGCAGATCATTGAGTGCGATGGTGGGCCGTGAAGGATTCGAACCTTCGACCAAAAGATTAAAAGTCTTCTGCTCTACCGACTGAGCTAACGGCCCATTGCATTGCCCCAGCCTTTCGGCGGGGTGGGCATTCTACCCTACTTTGAGGGGCCGCGCGAAGCCTGGGGGGGCCGCGGTCGCCGGCCAGGGGCCGGCACGCTCCGTCCGGCCTGCCCGTGCTGGATCCACACAGCGTCCACCGCATCCCAGCTCGCCGCCGACAACATCGCCTGGCTCTGCCCCGTCGGTTGTGCGGTTCGTGCCGGGCGCATCAGCGCGATGCGAGACCGGGATCCGCACGCGCTTCATCGCCGAGATGGACGGCGATGCCCTGGATAACTGGCTGTACAACAGCGCCCGCAACCCTTTCGGGGTGAGTGATGTGGGCTATTACGCCGGGTATCGCATCGCGCAGGAGTACATGCAGCAGCAGGCGGATGAGAAGGCGGCGATCGCGCGGATGATCGAGTTGGACTACGCCGATGCGGGGGCGGTGCGGGCGTTTATTGAAGCGTCGGGGTGGTTGCGGCAGCGGTAACGCTGGGCTGTGCCCGGCGGGTCAGGGAGTGCGAACCAACGGTTCGCACCCACCGAGGGAGCGGTTCGCATCCACCATCCGGGATTTCACATGCATCGGGGAAGCCGGCCAGCGGCCGGCACTACCAGAGGCGGTCAGGCGTACAGCGTCGGGTCGGCCACGCCGGCTTCGGCGAAGCCCTGCGCGCGCAGGCGGCAGGCGTCGCAGTGGCCGCAGGCGGCGCCGTTGGCGTCGGCGTTGTAGCAGGAAACGGTCAGGCCGAAGTCCACGCCCAGGCGCACGCCTTCGCTGACGATCTGGCCCTTGCTGAGGAACTGCAGCGGTGCGTGCACCTTGATGCCCGCGCCTTCGACGCCCGACTTGGTGGCCAGGTTGGCCAGTGCCTGGAACGCGGCCACGAACTCGGGGCGACAGTCCGGGTAGCCGGAGTAGTCCACGGCGTTGACGCCGCAGAAGATGTCGTTGGCGCCGAGCACTTCGGCCCAGCCCAGGGCCAGCGACAGCATGATGGTGTTGCGCGCCGGCACGTAGGTGACCGGGATGCCGGTACCGCCGGCCTCGGGCACGTCGATGTCGTCGGTCAGCGCCGAGCCGCCGATGCTGCGCAGGTCCACGTCCACGGTCTTGTGCGCGACCACGCCCTGGGCCTTGGCCACGCGCGCGGCGGCATCCAGTTCGGAGGTATGGCGCTGGCCATAGCGCACGCTCAGGGCATGCACGGCGAAGCCCTGTTCCTGGGCCATGGCGATGACGGCGGCTGAATCCATGCCGCCGGAGAGAAGCACGACTGCCTTCTTCATGGGTAAAACATCCGGTTGGGAGGGGAAAGCCAGCACGCTGTCCCGCGCCGGAGCTACATCAGGGAACGCTGCCCGGGCTCATCGGCCCGGCTCGTCGTTCCACAGGATTTTATGCAACTGCATCTGGAAGCGCACCGGCAGCCGGTCTTCTACGATCCAGTCGGCCAGCTGGCGCGCGGTGATCTCGCCCTTGCTGGGCGAGAAGAACACGGTGCAACGCTTGACCAGCTCGTGCTCGGCCAGCAGAGCCTTGGCCCAGTCGTAATCCTCGCGGCTGCAGATGACGAACTTGATCTGGTCGCGCGCGGTCAGCAGCGGCAGGTTGTCCCAGCGGTTGCGCGCCACTTCGGCCGAACCCGGGGTCTTGATGTCGACCACGCGCGATACGCGCGGATCCACTGCACTGACGTCCAGCGCGCCGGAGGTTTCCAGCGAGACGTCCATGCCGGCATCGCACAGCTTCTGCAGCAGCACCAGGCAGCGCTTCTGCGCCAGCGGCTCGCCACCGGTCACGCAGACATGGCGCACGCCCTGGGCCAGCACCTCGGCCACGATGTCGTCGATGTCCCACCAGGTGCCGCCGTGGAAGGCATAGGCGGTGTCGCAATACTGGCAACGCAGTGGGCAGCCGGTCAGGCGCACGAACACGGTCGGCCAGCCGGCGGTATTGGCTTCGCCCTGCAGCGAGGTGAAGATCTCGGTGATCTTCAGGCGTGGCAGCGGCGACTGCACGATGTCGCTGGGGGTGGCGACGGCATTGGACGGGATAACGGCGGTCATGGCGGGTACGTCTTGGTGGGGCACGTGGCGGGGGGCTACCGTGGCCGGTAACGAAAGCAGCCGAGCATGGCCCGGCTCTACAGCAGCGACCGGGCGGCATGGCCCAGCCGGGAGAACGCAGCCCGGCCGGCGTTACGGCAGCCGGAAACGCAAACAGCCGAGCGGGGGCTCGGCTCTACAGGGAACGTATTGTACGCCGGATCAGCGGATCTGCTTGCCCAGCCGGATCGACTGCAGGCGGTCCTGCGCGGTGCGCGCGGCGTCCGAGCCGGGGTATTGCGCCACGACGGTCTCCAGCGTCTGCTGGGCCTGGTCGACCTTGCCCTCGCCATACTGCGAGAGGCCGACCTTGAGCAGGCCGCCAGCGGCCTTGTCGTGGGTCGGATAGCGCGAGAGCAGTTCACGGAACTGGGTCTCGGCCATCGGGAAATTACGGGTCGCGTAATAGCTCTCGCCCAGCCAGTACAGCGCGTTCGGCGCATAGACGCCGTTCGGGTACAGCTGCAGGAAGCTCAGGAACAGCTGCGCCGAATCGTCGTACTTGCCGGCCTTCAGCGATTCGAAGGCCACGTTGTACGAGGTGCGCTCGTCGCCGGTGGCGGCCAGGCTGCCGGCATCACCATGGACCGAAGGCGGCCGCTCGGAAGTGGCCGCCGCTGCGGGGGTTGCCGGGGCCGGAGTGGCCTTCGGCGCAGTCGCCGGAACAGGCGGCAGGGCTGGGGCGGCGTTGCCCCCTTCCAACCGGTTCAGGCGGCTGTCCAGGTCCAGGTACTGGTCCTGGGCGGACTGCTTGAGCTGGGCGTTGTCGTGCTGCAACTGCTCGATCGAGGCCTGCAGGCTGGTGACCTGCTGCCGCAGCTGATTGATCTGGTTCAACAGGTCCTGGTTGGCACTGTTGTTGTACATCTGCTGCTCGAGCGCGCCGACACGGTCGGCCAGGCTCTGTCGCTGTGCATGCGCCGGTGCGGCAGCCACGAGGGCTGCCGCAACGACCAGCATCAGTTTGATGCCAATGCGCATGGATTACTGCGCGGTGTAGACGATTTCGACGCGACGGTTCTGCGACCAGCAGGACTCGTTCGACTCGGTGCAGACCGGACGCTCTTCACCGTAGGACACGACGGTCAGCTGCGAAGCCGAGCCACCGTTGGCCTGCAGGGCCGAGTTGACGCCGTTGCCACGACGCTCGCCCAGGGCCTGGTTGTACGCGCGCGAACCGCGCTCGTCGGTGTGGCCCTGCAGGGTGATGCGCGAGGACGGACGGTCACGCAGGTACTTGGCGTGGCACGCCATGATGGCCTGGAATTCCGGCTTCACGTCTTCCTTGTCCAGGTCGAAGTAGACAACGCGCTGGCGCAGGCAAGCGTCGGTGTCCAGGTCGCCCGGGCCGTACAGGCCGGAGGTCGACGGGCCGGTCGGGGTGGTGGTCGAGGTGCCGGTGTCAACCGGGGCTGCCGGCTCTTCCTTCACCTTCTTCGAGCAACCGGCCAGGACGGCCACAGACAGCAGGGAAACAAGCAGAACGCGGGTGGACTTGTTCATGGCGATACCTTTGTGGCTCCTAGGCCGATGAGGGGTTCAAGACAGCGAAAATATTAACACTCTTTTAGCGCTGGGTACGGTATGGGGACCATGCCGGTTCGCGCACATCACCATCGGCCAGAACCAGGCGCTGGCGGACCCGCGCATCGGCCGAAACGGCATACAACACACCACGGCCACCTTCGCGGGCGGCGTACAACACCATGCTTGCGTTGGGCGCAAAGCTCGGAGATTCATCCAGCGAACCCGGGGACAGCGTGCTCCAGCGGGGCGACCCCAGCGAGCTGTCCATCATCGCGATCTTGTAGCTGTTGCCCGAACCCTGGGCGACGGCGATCTTCTTGCCATCGTAGGACACGGTGGGCTTGGCGTTGTAGTTGCCCTGGAAGGTCACGCGCTCGGCGCTGCCGCCGCCCGCACCGACCTTGTAGACCTGCGGACGGCCGCCGCGGTCGGAGGTGAAGTACACCGCGCTGCCGTCCGGTGCCCAGGTCGGCTCGGTGTCGATGGCGAAGTGGTTGGTCAGCTGGGTCAGCTGCTTGCTGCCCAGGTCCATCACGTAGATTTCCGGATTACCCGAACGCGACAGGGTCAGGGCCAGCTTGCGGCCGTCCGGCGAGAACGCCGGGGCGCTGTTGATGCCGCGGAAGCTGGTGACCAGCTCGCGTGCGCCGGTGGCGATGTTCTGGATGTAGATCGCCGAGTTGCCACGCTCGAAGCTGACGTAGGCCAGCTTGCCGCCATCCGGGCTCCACGACGGCGACAGCAGCGGCTCGGCCGAACGCACGATGGTCTGCGGGTTGTAGCCATCGGAGTCGGCCACCATCAGCGCATAGCGCATGGCGTCGCCCTTGCCGCTGGCGGTCACGTAGGCGATGCGGGTCCAGAAGGCGCCGCGCACACCGGTGATCTTCTCGTAGATGGCATCGGCCATCTGGTGCGCGACGTCCCGCATGGCATTGCCGCGCGCGGTCATCGCCAGGCCCAGCAGGCGCTCGCCCTTGGGCACGTCGAACAGTTCGTACTCGACGCGGTAGGCGCCGGCACCGGCGTCGAGCACGCGGCCGACCACGATGTAGTTCTGCTTCAGCGCGCGCCAGGTGGCGAACTGGATGTCACCGCCGCGGACCGGCTTTTCGACGATCTGCGCTTCCGGCAGCGTGCGGAACTGGCCGGAGCGCTCGAGGTCGGCGCGGACCACGCCGGCGACGTCGGTCTGCGGCGCAGCCGCCGAACCCTGGTAGGGCATCGGCACGATGGTGATCGGCAGCGCGGAGGCATTGCCGCCGATGATGTCGATATCCAGCCCCTTCTGCTGCGCGACGGCAGCGAAAGGCAGCAACAGGGCCGCAAACACGGCAAGCCAGCGAGGCATCTTTTTCATGGAGCGCTCAATAGGGGGAAACCGGAACGAGGGATAGCAAAGCGGAAGTGAACCGCTTCGCAATCATGAACCAAGGGTACGTGAATTCCGGGTCAGTTCCAGCCCGTGCTCTCACGCACCGTTAACGTCGCGGCCACCTTGATGGTGGCCGGGGCCAGCGGCGACCGGACGGCCGCCCTGCCCCGCTCGATCAATCCTGCGCAGTGAAGGTCAGGTTGAGCGTGCGGTTGAACACCGACTCGAAGCCCCGGTACGGCAGCGGCTGGGCATTGAGCACGGCGGCCTCGATCGAGCGCTTGCCGGCCTCGTCATAGGGGCAGTTGGCGCCAACCTTGGCCTGCAGCACCTGGCCACCCGGAATCTGGGTGATCGTCACCTGGCACTTCTGCCCCAGCGGCACGCTGTCCGGACGCGTCCAGGTGTCGCGCACCTTGGCCTGGATGGCCGCAGCGTACTTGGCGGTCAGGTCATCACTGTTGCCACCGCCACCGGCCGCCGGCTGCGCGGCACCACTGGCGCCGGCAGCGGCCGTACCGGCAGCATTGCGCGCGGCAGCCACCTGGCGCAGTTTCTGCTCGGCCAGCTTGGCTTCCTTCTCGGCCTGCTCACGCTTGGCACGGATCTCGGCGATCTTCTTCTGCTTCTCGGCCTCGGCCTTGTCCGCAGCCTGACGCGCCTGGTCGGCCAGCTTCTTCTTGGCGTCTTCTTCCTGCTGCTTGGCCAGGCGCAGCTTCTGCTCCGCTTCTTCCTGGCGCTTGCGTTCGGTCAGGTCGATCTGCTCCTGGCGGCGCTTGGCTTCCTGCTCCTGCTTGGCCTTCTCCTGCGAGATGGCCAGCGCGTTGGCCGCTTCCTGGTCCTTGGTATCCGGCTGCGCGACACGCTCCTGCGCCTGTTGCTGCTGCGGTGTCGGCGCGTCCTGCGGGCGCGGCTCGGGAATCGGCTGCGGGGGCGGCACGGTGTCTTCCGGCACCGGGATCGGTTCGGCGACCGGCGGCGGCAGGTCTTCCAGCTTCTCCGACTGGCGCAGCGCCTGGCGCGCGGCGGACGCTTCGGACGCGGACAGCGCCAGGCTGGCCTCGACCGACGGGTCGCCGGCAGCGGCATCGGTGTTGCGCTCGGGCGACCACAGCCAGGCGCCGATGAAGATCAGCGCGACCAGCAGATGCACCAGCACCGCCAGCGCCAGGGGCAGGCCCCAGCCGGGTTCGCGCTGATGCGGAGGTGGCAGGGCGTCAGCGTGCATCGGTGGCCAGGCCTACCTTGTCTACCTTGGCGCGCTTGATCACATCCATCGCGGCGATGACCTTTTCATAGGCCACGGCACGGTCGGCGGCGACGATCACGCGCACGCCCTTGTCCTGGGCGGCGATGCCGGCCAGGCGGCCTTCCAGTTCCTCGGCCGACACCGCGGCCGGTTCCTTGGCGTCGGGCAGCTTAAGGCTGAGCTGGCCGTCCTGGCGTACCGAGACGATCACCGGGTCCTGCTTGCTTTCCAGCGCCTTGGCGTTGGACTGCGGCAGGTCGACGTCGAAGCTCAGGGTGAGCAGCGGCGCGGTGACCATGAAGATGATCAGCAGCACCAGCATGACGTCGATGTAGGGAACGACGTTGATTTCCGATTTCAGCTTGCGGCGCTTGCGGCGACCGATGGCAGCGGACATGGCTTGGACTCCCGGGTCAGGCGCTTACTCGTCGCCAGCGCTCTGGCGCTGCAGGATGGAGCTGAACTCTTCGGCGAAGGTCTCGAACCGCACCGACATGCGCTCCACGCGGGTGGTGAAGCGGTTGTAGGCCCACACCGCCGGAATCGCCACGAACAGGCCGATGGCGGTGGCAAAGAGCGCTTCGGAGATACCCGGCGCAACCGCGGCGATGCCGGCCTGCGCGCCGCTGCTGATCATGTCGTGCATGGTCACCATGATGCCGAACACGGTACCGACCAGGCCCACGTACGGGGCGGTCGAGCCGATGTTGGCCAGCAGTTCCAGGTTGCGCTCGAGCTGGTCCACTTCGCGGGTGTAGGTGGTGCGCATGGCACGCTGCGCGCCTTCCAGCTGCGCACGGCCATCCAGCCGGCGCTTGTCGCGCAGGCGGGTGTACTCGCGGAAGCCGGCTTCGAAGATCGCCTCCAGGCCGCCGACGTTGCGGCTGCGATCAGTGGCCGAGCTGTACAGCTTGCCCAGGTCGGCGCCGGACCAGAAGCGGTTCTCGAACTCGTCGGCTTCGCGGGTGGCCTGCTTGAACACGCGGGCCTTGCGGAAAATGATCACCCAGCTGACGAACGAGCCGACCAGCAGCAGCAGCACGATGATCTTCACCGGCAGGCTGGCCTTGGCCATCAGTTCGAGGTAGTTGATGCCGCCGCCGGTGGTGGCCTGGGCAAGGGTCTGTGTCGCGGCGTTGCTGACGTCGGCCGGCAGTGCCTCGGTGACCGTGGCCTGCAGGGCCAGGAGCGTTGCGATCATCCGTTGTTCCTCAGTGTTCGGATTCGGGGTGGAGGTGGGGTTGCAGCACCGCAAGGACGGATTCGTCCATGCCGCGCGGGCGGAAACTGGCCGCTTCCAGTGCGGCGATGCGGACCTGGGCCGACAGCAGCAGCTCGCCGTCGCGCAGGATCTGCTGGTCGAAGACCATGCTGGCCTTCTTCAGCTGGACCAGCGTGGCGCTCACCTGCAGGGTGTCATCCAGCCGTGCTGGCCTGATGAAATCCATCTGCATCGAGCGCACCGCGAAGACCATGCCGTGCTCGGCGCGCATGCGCTCCTGGCCGTAGCCCAGCGCACGCATCCATTCGGTCCGGGCCCGTTCCATGAAGGCCACGTAGCGGGCGTGGTAGACCACCCCGCCAGCGTCCGTATCTTCCCAGTAAATGCGTGTCGGCCAACTGAATCGCGGCTCAACCGACATCGGGAACCTCCGCGAACAGGTCCTGCGGCGGGTTCTTCGGCTTCAGGCCCATGTGCCGGTAGGCCTTGTGTGTGGCCATGCGGCCGCGCGCGGTGCGCACCAGGAAGCCCTGCTGGATCAGGTACGGTTCGACCACGTCTTCCAGCGTGCCACGTTCCTCGGACAGCGCCGCGGCCAGCGATTCGATGCCCACCGGGCCACCATCGAAGTAATCGACCATGGTCTTCAGCAGGCGCCGATCGAGCTCGTCGAAGCCCTCCGGGTCAACCTTCAGCATCTGCATCGCGGCCTGCGCGACAGCCTCGTCGATGTGGCCACCGGCCTTGACCTGGGCATAGTCGCGCACGCGGCGCAGCAGGCGGTTGGCGATACGCGGCGTGCCACGCGCGCGGCGCGCGATCTCGCCAGCGCCATCGGCGGTGCAGTCGATGCCGAGGATGCTGGCCGAGCGGCGCACGATCCGGGTCAGCTCTTCGACGCTGTAGAACTCCAGGCGCTGGACGATGCCGAAGCGGTCGCGCAGCGGCGCGGTCAGCAGGCCGGCGCGGGTGGTGGCGCCGATCAGGGTGAACGGCGGCAGGTCGATCTTGATCGAACGGGCCGCAGGGCCCTCGCCGATCATGATGTCGATCTGGAAATCTTCCATGGCCGGGTACAGCACTTCCTCGACCACCGGCGACAGGCGATGGATCTCGTCGATGAACAGCACATCGTGCGGCTGCAGGTTGGTCAGCAGCGCGGCCAGGTCACCGGCCTTCTCGATCACCGGGCCGGAGGTGACCCGCAGGGCCACGCCCAGCTCGTTGGCGATGACGTGGCTGAGGGTAGTCTTGCCCAGGCCGGGCGGCCCGAAGATCAGCACGTGGTCCAGCGCGTCGCCACGACCCTTGGCCGCCTGGATGTAGATTTCCATCTGCTCGCGCACCGGCACCTGGCCGAGGTAGTCGGCTAGCCGCTTGGGGCGGATGCTGGCGTCGGCGGCGTCATCCTCGCGGGTGGCGCCGGCGCCGATGATGCGGTCGTCGGTCATGTGCTGATTATGCGGCAAAAGTACGGGTTTCGGCCGGGCTGCGCCCGGCACCCGCTAACGGCAACGTCAACTTCAAAAGCCGGTTTCCTGCGGGATGGCGGGGTGGGTCCGGTTGCGGGGGACGCCGTAAACCCATCCATGGGGGCTTGGTCGCGGCATCCATGCCGCTCACACCCCCGCAACCGGACCCACCCCGCCTTCGACAGATTCCTGCGATCTGTCGGAATGACATGGCTGCTCTTGGTGGGTGTCGACCTTGGTCGACACAGTAGATCCACGCCATGCGTGGATGGAAGCATGGCGGTATCGAGGAAGGAAGCGGCCCTAGATCTCCACCTGGGCGCCCAATTCCACCAATCTGTTGCCCGGAATCCGGAAGAACCCCGTCGCCGGCGCGGCGTTGCGATGCATCAACGCGAACAGCTTGTCGCGCCAGATCGGCATGCCACGGTTGGCGGTGGCGACGATGGTCTCGCGGCTGGCGAAGAAGGTGGTGTCCATCGGGTCGAAGTAGATGCCACCGTGGTCGCACGAGCGCATCAGCGCCAGCGGCACGTCCGGGGTTTCCATGAAGCCGAAGCGCACGTAGACCCGGTAGAACTCGTCGCCCACCGATTCGATCTTCAGCCGCTGCCCTTCCATCGCATACGGGATCGGCAGGGTTTCCACGTGCAGGAACACGTTGCGCTCGTGCAGCACCTTGTTGTGCTTGAGGTTGTGCATCAGCGCGTGCGGAGCCACGGTCGGGTCGGCGGTGAGGAACACCGCGGTGCCCGGCACGCGCACCGGCGGCGCCAGCATCAGGCCCGGCAGGAAGGTATCCAGGCGGATGCCGTCCTTGCGGATTTCATCGCGCAGCAGCTCGCGGCCACGGCGCCAGGTGCGCATCATGGTGAACAGGAAGATGCCCAGCACCACCGGGAACCAGGCGCCCTGCAGCAGCTTGGCGCCGTTGGCGATGACGAAGCCGAGGTCGATGATGAAGAACACCACGCACAGCGGCAGGATCCAGTTGCGCGCCTTCGGCCACAGCGAACGCGCCACCAGCGCTAGCAGCAGGGTATCGATCAGCATGGTGGCCGATACCGAGATGCCGTAGGCCACGGCCAGGTTCGACGAGCTGCGGAAGGCCAGCACCAGGCCGATCACCATCACCGCGATGCCCCAGTTGATGCCCGGGATGTAGATCTGGCCGATGGTGTCGTGCGAGGTGTGCTTGATGCGCATACGCGGGATGTAACCCAGCTGCATGGCCTGGCGCGAGACCGAGAACGCACCGGTGATGACCGACTGCGAGGCGATCACCGCCGCCATCGTGGCCAGGATGATCATCGGGTACAGCGCCCACGGCGGTACTGCCTCGAAGAACGGGTTTTTCAGCGCCTCGGGGTGGTTGAGCACCAGTGCGCCCTGCCCCAGGTAGTTCAGCACCAGGCACGGCAGCACGAAGAAATACCAGGCGTGGCGGATCGGCTTGGCGCCGAAGTGGCCCATGTCGGCGTACAGCGCCTCGCCACCGGTCACCGCCAGCACCACCGCGCCCAGGATGAAGATGCCGTGCCAGCTGTGCTCCATGAAGAAGCGGATCGCCCACCACGGGTTGAAGGCCTTGAGCACTTCCGGCGCGTCTACGATGTTGTAGATGCCGATCGCGGCCAGCGAAATGAACCAGACCGAGGTGATCGGGCCGAACGCCTTGCCGATCTTCTCGGTGCCGAAGCGCTGCGCGGCGAACACCATCAGCAGTACCACCACCGTGATCGGCACGATGAAGGCATGCAGTCCGGGCGCGGCCACCTCCAGGCCTTCAACCGCACCCAGCACCGAGATCGCCGGGGTGATCACACCGTCGCCGAAGAACAGCGAGGCGCCGAAAATGCCGAGGATGCCGACCACATAGGCCGAGCGCGACCCGTTGCGCAATGTGCGCTGGGTCAGCGCCATCAGCGCCATGATGCCGCCCTCGCCGTCGTTGTCGGCGCGCATGATGATGGTCACGTACTTCAACGTGACCACGATGTTCAGCGCCCAGAACGCCAGCGACAGCACGCCCAGCACGGTGTCATGGTCGCTGTTGAGCCCGTAGTGCGGCGAGAACGCCTCCTTCAGGGTGTACAGCGGGCTGGTACCGATATCGCCGAAGACCACACCGATCGCACCGATGATCAGCGCCATGCCTCCCGCGGGAGGGGCGTGACCGTGGCCACCGGGGGCGGCTGCGTGCGGGGTTTGACTGCTGGACATGGGACTCCTGGCGGGGCTCAGGCGGTTCGTTGGGGGAAAGGAAGGCGGCTCAGCGCAGCGCCGACTGCAGCGCCTTGCGGATCACGGTCGCCACTTCGTCGCCTTCATTGAAGGCATCACGGGCCATGCGCGCCGCTTCGGCCGGTTTGTAGCCCAGCTGCTGCAGGGCCACGGTGGCGTCGGACAACGGATCGGCCGGGGCCGGCCCACTGCCGGTTGGCAACGCGCCGCCTGCGCCGAACTGGGCGGCGCGGTCGCGCAGTTCCAGCACCATGCGCTCGGCGGTCTTCTTGCCGATGCCCGGAATGCGGGTCAGCGCGGTGATGTCACCGGCCTGGACCATGCGCGCGAACTCCTCGACGGTCACCCCGGACAGCACGGCCAGCGCGATCTTCGCGCCGATGCCACTGACCTTCTGCACGTCGCGGAACAGGCGCCGCTCGCCCTCGCGCAGGAAGCCGTACAGCGAGACGCTGTCTTCCTTCTGCGAATAATGGGTATACAGGGTGACCTCGCGGCCGAGCTCGGGCAGGTCGTAGAAGGTGCTCATCGGCGCCTCCAGCTCGTAGCCCACCCCGTTCACGTCCACCACCAGCCACGGCGGCGCCTTGTAGGCGACGATGCCGCGCAGTCGACCGATCATTGCGTGCAGCTCCTCATTTGCGGCCCCACGCCTGGCGGGCGCTGAGCCCCAGGCGGTTGGCCGTTGCCCTTACGTGGGCATGGGTGATCGCCACCGCCAACGCGTCGGCCGCGTCGGCCTGCAGCTTGGTTTTCAGGTTGAGCATGAGCCCGACCATGTGTTGAACCTGTTGCTTTTCGGCGCCACCGCGACCGACCACCGCCAGCTTGATCTCGCTGGCAGCATATTCGTGCACCGGCAGGTCACGCAGTACCACGGCGGAAATCGCCGCGCCACGGGCCTGGCCCAGCTTCAGCGCCGAATCGGGATTGCGCGCCATGAAGACCTTTTCGATGGCCACTTCGTTGGGCTGGTATTCCCGGCACAGGTCGGCCAGGCCCAGCACCAGCAGCTTCATGCGCTGCGGGAAATCGTCGGCGCCCAGCAGCACCAGCGGCTGGTGGTGCACGTGGCTGACGCGGCCGGCGGCGTCGACATCGATGATGCCGACCCCGGTCCGCTGCGAACCGGGGTCGATGCCGAGGATGCGGGTCATGCCGCACTCCTGGCGGGACGGAACGGGAAGCGCTGGCAGGCGTATGGGCTCATGTCTGTCCGCGGTGACCGTTCAACGGCCCGCGCCCAGGCCGTCAGGACGGCTCAGGCGTAGGCGTCGGCGCCGAGTTCGGCGTTGGAGTACACGTCCTGCACGTCGTCCAGGTCTTCGAGCATGTCCAGCAGCTTCTTGACCTGCAGGGCGACCTCGCCCTCGACCTTGATGTCGTTGTCCGCGCGGAAGGTGATCTCGGCGTGGCCGGCGACATGGCCGGCCGCGGCCATCGCGTCCTTGACCGCGTTGAACGCGTCAGGACTGGTGACCACATCGATCGCACCGTCGTCCGGGTAGACCACGATGTCATCGGCGCCGGCCTCGATGGCGGCCTCGGTGATCGCCTCTTCATCGGCCCCCGGGGCGAAGCTGAGCACGCCCAGGCGCTTGAACATGAAGGCCACCGAGCCTTCAGTGCCCATGTTGCCGCCGCACTTGCTGAACGCATGGCGGACATCGGCCACGGTGCGCACGCGGTTGTCGGTCAGGCAGTCGACGATGACGGCCACGCCGCCCGGGGCATAGCCCTCGTAACGGATTTCCTCGTAGTCGACGCCTTCCAGCTCACCGGTGGCCTTCTTGATGGCGCGCTCGATCACGTCCTTGGACATGTTCACGGCCAGGCCCTTGTCCATCGCCACGCGCAGGCGCGGGTTGTTGTTGGGGTCGCCTCCACCGCCGCGCGCGGCTACGCCGATCTCGCGGATGATCTTGGTGAAAATCTTGCCGCGCTTCGCGTCGGACGCGTTCTTGCGGGCTTCGATGGAGGGGCCTCTACCCATGGGTGCTACCGTCTGGCTGCTTCAGGATCAAGGCGCGGATTCTACCTGATCGCGCGCTGCAACCGTGTCTAGGGCGGAGGGATGCCGCCGGGCATGGGCCGGCGAAGAGCGTGCGAACCAAGGTTCGCACCCACCAAGGTAGGACGGTTCGCACCCACCAAAGCAGGCCGGCCGCACCCACCCACCTACGCGGCAGCGGCGTCGCGGCTGTGGTCGAACTGGCCGTGGCGCAGGAAATACGCGGTCTGCCGTGCGGCATCGGGCGATACCACCAGGCCGCTGTGGCTGGTGCGCACCACGCAATGGTCGGAAAGGCCCGGCAGGCGCGTCTCGGCCAGCGCCACCGTGCCATCGGAGGCGTCGTCCATCGCGCCCAGCAGGCTGCCCAGCCCATGCGGCACCGAGCCGGCGATCAGGCCGACCTCGGCCTTGCCCTGCCAGTCCGGCAGGCCATCCAGCAGCAGCTCGCTGCTGCGCCCCAGCGCCAGGCCCCAGCCATGGTCGGACAGCGACCGCGCGGTGCCGCTGCCACGCAGCGGCGAGCCCAGGCAGACCACGCGCTGAACATCCAGCTGCGGCTGGCGGCGCAGGGCCTCCAGCGCCAGCAACCCACCCAGGCTGTGGCCGACCAGCGACAACGGCCCGGCGTCGGTCAGGCGCTCCAACAGCTGCGGCACGGCCACGTCGGGGCCACCGAACACCGAGGAATAACCGAAGGCGTGCACCTGGAAACCACGCGCGCGCAGGCGCCAGGCCAGCGGCCCGACCCAGGCACGGGCATTCCAGATGCCATGCAGCAGCAATACGGGGGGAGTCATGCAAACAGCCTGGCGGTCAGCGGGGCAGGAACGTACGGTGATTGAACACGCGCGCGCAGCAAGCGGCGGTGAACGTCAGGCCACGCGCGGTGCGCGGCGCAGGATGAATTCAAGGTCGTGGGTGTCACCGACCGGGAACAGGTACTCGCCGGCCTTCTCGAACCCGTAGCGGGCGTAGAAGCGCTGCGCGCCGAAATTCTCCGACCACACGCCCAGCCACAGCGTGCGCGGGCCTTCGTGCTCCAGCCAGGCCAGCGCGGTTTCCAGCAGGCGGCTACCCCAGCCACAACTCTGCTGGGCCTTGATGAGATACAGGCGCTTGAGTTCGCCGTCACCGGGCTTCACCTCCGGATGCGGCAGGCCACAGGGGCCGGCGGCGGCATGGCCGACCGCCTCCCCGTCCAGCTCCAGCAGCCACACCGCGTAATCCGGGTGGGCCAGGATCACGCGCTGGCGCTCGACCGAGTAGGCCTCCCCGAGGAAGGCCTGCAGGTCCTGCGGCGGGTACAGATGGCCGAAGGTTTCGGTGAACGTGCGGGCGGCCAGCGCCGACAGGGTCGGCGCGTCGTCCACGGTGGCGCGGCGGATGGAATACATGCAGGAAGTTGACGTCAGGGCGACGCGCGGGTCAAGCCTTTTCCGGCGCTTCCGCGGCTTCGTCTTCCTCGTCCTCTTCCTCGTATTCCTCTTCGTCCTCGTCCTCTTCTTCCTCGCCTTCCTCGTCCTCGTCGTACTCTTCCTCTTCGTCGTCCTCGTAATCCTCGACGCCGAAGTCTTCACCATCCCAACGGCCTTCGCCGTCGGCGACGAAGGTCAGGGCCATCGCCGCCGGATTGGTACCGACGCGGACCAGCCAACCCCCGAACACGCGCGCACGCTCGGTGACCAGGTTGGCCTCGGAGCCTTCATTGCCCAGCTTTTCCCACTCCAGCGAAAACGCAAACTCGGTCATTGCCTGGATCTCCTGATCAGTTGGTCTTGGGGCGAACCTGGATGTGCACTTCGGCCAGCTGCACGTCGACGATCGGCGACGGCGCGTCGGTCATCAGATCCTGTGCACCGGTGGTCTTCGGGAACGGGATGACGTCGCGGATCGACTCGGTGCCGGCCATCAGCGCGGCGATGCGGTCGATGCCGAAGGCGATGCCACCGTGCGGCGGCGCGCCGTAGTTCAGCGCGTCGAGCAGGAAGCCGAACTTGGCGCGGGCTTCTTCGGCGCCGATGCCGAGCAGTTCGAACACCGCGCTCTGCATGTCCGGACGGTGGATACGGATCGAACCGCCGCCGATTTCATTGCCGTTGAGCACCATGTCGTAACCGCGCGAGACGGCGGTACGGGCGTTGGCGCGCAGGTCGGCGATGTCATCCACGGCCGGTGCGGTGAAGGGGTGATGCAGGGCGACGTAACGCTGTTCTTCCTCGTCCCACTCGAACATCGGGAAGTCGGTGACCCACAGCGGTGCCCAGCCGTCGGCGACCAGGCCGAAGTCCTTGCCGGCCTTCAGGCGCAGCGCGCCCATGAAGTCGGAGACCTTGTTGTAGCCACCGGCGCCGAAGAACACGATGTCGCCGTTGCCGGCGCCGACGTGGGCGACCAGGGCAGCGAACGAGCCCTCGCTGAAGAACTTCTGGATCGGCGAGCTGACCTCGCCGTTATCGGCGATCTTGATGTAGGCCAGGCCCTTGGCGCCGTACTTGGCGGCGTGCGCGGCGTACTCGTCGATCTGCTTGCGCGACAGCGAGGCGCCGCCCGGGATGCGCAGCGCGGCGACGCGGCCTTCGGCATCATTGGCCGGGCCGGTGAACACCGGGAACTCGCTGTCCTTGACCAGTTCGGCCACATCGACCAGTTCCAGCGCGATGCGCAGGTCCGGCTTGTCCGAGCCGTAGCGGCGCATGGCTTCGGCCCAGGTCATGCGCGGGAAGGTGGCGGCCAGCTCGACGTCGACCACTTCCTTGAAGATGGCGCGGATCATCGACTCGACGAAGTCCTGCACGTCCTGCTCGCGGACGAAGGCGAACTCCATGTCCAGCTGGGTGAATTCCAGCTGGCGGTCGGCACGCAGGGCTTCGTCGCGGAAGCAGCGCGCGATCTGGTAGTAGCGGTCGAAGCCGGCCACCATCAGGATCTGCTTGAACAGCTGCGGGCTCTGCGGCAGGGCGTAGAACTCGCCCGGGTGCATTCGCGCCGGCACCAGGAAGTCGCGCGCGCCTTCCGGGGTGGCCTTGGTCAGGATCGGGGTCTCGATGTCCTGGAAGCCCTTTTCGTCCAGGTGGCGGCGCAGCGCCTGCACCAGCTTGATGCGGGTGCGCTGCATGCGCTGCATTTCCGGTCGGCGCAGGTCCAGGTAGCGGTACTTCAGGCGGGTTTCCTCGCCCGGGTTCTCATGGGCGTGGAACGGCAGCGGCGCGGCCTTGTTCAGCACGGTGATGGCGGTGGCGATCACTTCCACCTTGCCGGTGCGCATCTTGTCATTCACTGCATGGCGGGCACGCACCACGCCTTCCACCTGCAGCACGTCCTCGTAGCCCAGCGACGCAGCCACGGCGAACACTTCGGCGTTGTCCACCTCCACCGTCACCTGCACGATGCCTTCATGATCTCGAAGATCGATGAAGCAGACGCCGCCCTGGTTACGGGCCACGTCGGTCCAGCCGGCGAGGGTGACAGTCTGGCCAATCAGGGTCTCGTCGACCAGGCCGCAGAAGTGGGTACGCATGGGGGGAAGCTCCGCTGGAGAACGCCGGCACCGGATGGGGGCCGGAAAGCCTCGTATTCTGCGGCCGAGGCCCCGGCCGGGGCAAATCCGGCCAGTCACACCGGCTTGATCGCCCCCCTCCCTATAGTCGGGCACCTGCCACCGTATGGGATGCCGCCATGAAACCGCTGTCCCTGGCCAGCCTGGCCGTGACCCTCAGCCTGGGTGCGCTGGGCACCCTCGCCCTGCCCGTCCCTTCCGCCACTGCGCAGAACGGGGTGATCCGCTGCGAAAGCCAGAGCAACCGCGAACGCGTCTGCAACACCGGCTGGCGCAACGCGCAGCTGGTCCGCCAGTTGTCCGGCAGCCCGTGCGAGGAAGGCCGCACCTGGGGCAGCCGCAACGGCAGCATCTGGGTCACCAGCGGCTGCCGCGCCGAATTCGTCGAGTCCCGTGGCGGCTGGGGCGGCGGCAACGGCGGTGGCTGGGGCGGCAACAACGGCCGCCCGGGCGACACCATCCGCTGCGAAAGCCAGAACAACCGCGAGCGCAGCTGCCCGGTCGGCTGGCGTAATGCCCGCCTGGTGCGCCAGCTGTCCGGCAGCCCCTGCGACGAGGGCCGCACCTGGGGCGTGCGCAATGGCGCGGTCTGGGTCAGCAATGGCTGCCGCGCCGAATTCGCCGAAGCCCGCGGCTGGGGCGGCGGCGGCGGCTGGGGCGGTGGCAACAGCAACTACTCGGTCACCTGCAGCAGCAACAACAACCGCTCGCAGACCTGCGACTGGGATGACCGCCAGGGCCGGCCGGTGCTGCAGCAGCAGCTGTCCGGCAGTGCCTGCCAGGAAGGCCGCAGCTGGGGCTATGCGCGCGGGCAGGTGTGGGTGAGCAACGGCTGCCGCGCGCGCTTTGGTACGCGCTGAACCCCCGGGGTCGGATCCCTGCCTGGGCTCCGACCCTGGCCAGGCATTCACCCGCGCATCGCGTGATCTACTGGGGTGCCTTCTCGTCATCCCAGGGCGCTGGCGGCAGGTCGACCGGCTGGCTCAGGTCGAACTGCACGCGGAAACGGCGCCCGTCGGGACGGGTCAGTTCGTAGACGAACGTCTGGTCGGGGTCGATTTCCATCGCCCAGGTATTGAACGTCGAGGCCAGCATGTCGGCCCGACGGAACATCGCCACTGAATCGGCATCGGCCGGGAACTGCTGGCGCTCGGCGGTTCCCGGCGGCGTGCTGTCGCCGCCGTACAGGGTGATCGCATCCGGGCTGCCGTCCTGGTGGCGATGATCGTGCTTCAGGCGGAGGCCGTTCGGCGTACGGGTCAGCACCCAGGTGCGCGAATGGTCATCGCCGACATGGAACGGGATGCGCAGCTCGTGTGCCGGGTCGGCACAGCCACGCACGTGCATGACCAGGCGCTGGCCCGCGAACGGGTCCTTGCCGGCAGGTGCCGGCGTGTCCTCCACCACCTTGCCGGCGTAAGCCTGGCCGCAGTGCGCGGCAATGGCCGCCATGAAGGCATCGGCCGGTGCGGTCGCCAGATCATGGGCGACCGTATCGGAGCGCTGCGAACAGGCCGCGAGGCCGAGCAGGAGGGCGGAAGCGGTGACAACGGCAGGCAGTTTCATGCCCCAACCCTAACGGCCTGCGCCGATGGGCGCAAACCGTGCAGGTGCCCGCTCAGCGTGGCGCGGGCTGCGCCTCCGGCAGCGTCTCGGTGGCTGCCACCGGTGCGGACTCGCCCTCGCCTGCCGGCTCCTGTTCCACCGGATCGACATCGAACGGCGTGCGGAACACCAGCGACGGCAGCAGCGTGGTCAGTGCCGCGTACAGCAGCAGCGCGCCGAACAGCACCGCCGGAATCTGGAAGCGCTCGCGCATGATCGCCGCCAGCACCAGGGTGAAGATCAGGGTCGGCGCCAGCGCCAGCGAGACGCGCAGGCTGCTGCGGAAACTCTCGCCGAACATCACCCGCCGCTGCAGCCAGACCACGCCGATGCGCAGCGGCAACACCACCAGGGTGATCACGATGCCCAGCCCCAGCGCCTCGAAGCTGAGCGCTTCGCTGGGCACCTTGGTGCCGGCGTTGAAGAAATAGAACGGCACGAAGAACGAGGCGAACAGGCGCAGCGCGTGCAGGTTCTCGTGCGAGGCCAGCAGCGGCATGCGCTGGTGCAGCAGGCGCGCGACCAGGCCGGCGATGAAGGCGCCGACCAGGTAGTACACGCCCAGCAGATAGGTGATGTAGGCCGCGACCATGCCGACCATCACCAGCAGCGAGAACTCCGAGCCGGGCGCGTGCGGTGCCACCCAGCGTCCCAGCGCGATGAACAGCAGCGGCAGGCCGATCATCATTGCCAGCAGGGCCAGGCTGGACAGCGCCATATGGCCCGGATCACCGGCCTGCAGCACGATGAACAACGCCGCCAGCGCCAGCAGTTCGCCGGCAATGGCCTTGCTGGTCACCCAGAACCGCTCGTCTTCGCTCAGGCCCAGCCGCGACAGCGAATCCATGATGAAGCCGGTGGAGGGCGTCAGCAGCGCCAGCGCCAGCAGGCCCGCGGCCTGCCACGGCAGCTCCGCGTAGCGCCAGGCCAGCCAGCCCACGCCGAACAGCGTGCCGGTGCGGATCACCAGGTGCGCCAGCAGCGGCCACATGCCACGACGCAGCGCCCGCAGATCCACTTCCAGGCCGGCGAACAGGAACAGCGAAGAAATGCCCAGCGTGGCCAGCAGACCAATTACCGCGTCGTGCGCCTGGTCACCCAGCCACAGCATGCCGATGATGCCGAACAGCAGGCAGGTCAGCGGCGCTGGCAGGCTGAAGCGCTGCAGCGCGCGGGGGATCACCAGCAGCGCGAAGATCAGCAGCAGGTAGATCAACTCATGGCTCATCAGTGTCTTCCGTGGGGTTCGAACGCGCGCAGGATGCGCGTGCCGGACCGATCCGGCAAGCCATTTTCGAATGACCCCGGTTACCTCATCCGATCATCGCATCGGCCAGCGCCCCCACCCTTGCAAGCACCGCTGCGCGCTGGTCGTCGTCGACCGACGCGCCTTGCAGATAGGCGGTGACCACCCACGCTGGGCCGCCCGCATGCGGCCACAGCACGGCGATGTCGTTGCGCGTGTCATCACCGTTGCTGCCGGTCTTGTCGCCCACCCGCCAGCGCTTGCCCAGCCCGGCGCGCAGGCAGGCATCGCCGGTCTGGTTGTCGATCAGCCAATCGGCGAACTGCTGGCGCGATGCCGGCTGCAGGCCATTGCCCACCGCGAAGCGGGCCAGGCTGGTGGCCATCGCGGCCGGGCTGGTGGTATCGCGCGGGTCTCCCTTCGCGAACAGATTCATGTCCGGCTCGTTGCGGTCATTGCGGGTAACGCTGTCGCCCTGCCCGCGCAGGAATGCCGTCAGCGCCTGCGGCCCGCCCACCACGTCCAGCAGCAGGTTGGCCGCGGTGTTGTCGCTGGTGGTCAGCGTGCCCCGGCACAGGTCGCGCACCGTCAGGTCCTTGCCCACATGGCGGCGTGCCACCGGGGCGTAGGACAGCAGATCCTTCCCGGCGATGGGTACGCGGGTATCGAGCGAAACGCGGCCTGAATCCGCCAGGCTCAGCACGTGGGCCACCAGCATCGACTTGAACGTGCTGCACATCGGGAAGCGTTCGTCCTGCCGATGCCCGCCGATGCGACGGCCACTATCGGTGTCCAGCACGGTCACGCCCAGGCGGCCACCACTGGCTTTTTCCAGCGCGGCGAAATCGGCGGCGCCGGCAATGGCGGCGCTCGCGGCGGATGTGCCGGACGCAGGTACGACGTCCCGCGCCAGCGCAGGGGCAAGCAGCGAGGAAGCAACGGCAGCACCACTGAACTGCAGGAATCGGCGACGGGCGAGCATAGGGGTTCTCCTGGTGACCGCTCGATTATTGACGCCGCCTGCGGGGGCGACCAGCGCAAAAAATCAGCATCTGACATGAGATTTATTCATGCCTATTGCATTCAAACCCTTAATTTCCCGAAACCGGCCGGTGAAGCGCTAGGATCACCCATCACTCCAGCTCACGACTGCGCCATGCTGCACCCTACCCTGCCGCTGAACGCGCTGCGCGCCTTCGAAGCCGCCGCCCGCCACCAGAACTTCACCCGTGCCGCACTGGAGCTGTGCGTCAGCCAGGCGGCGTTGAGCCATCAGATCCGTGGCCTGGAGGATCGGCTCGGCATCCGGCTGTTCCATCGCCTGCCGCGTGGCGTCGCACTGACCGATGAGGGGGCGGCGCTGTATCCCGTGCTCAACGAATCGTTCGAGCGCATCTCGGCCAGCATCGCGCGCTACACCGGCGGACCCGCGCGTGAGGTGCTGACGCTGGGCGTGGTCGGCACCTTCGCCACCGGCTGGCTGCTGCCACGGCTGGCCGCATTCGAGGCTGCGCATCCGGACATCGAGCTGCGCCTGCAGACCCACAACAACCGCATCGACCTGGCCGGCGAAGGGCTGGACCTGGCGATCCGCTTCGGTGACGGCGACTGGCAGGGCCAGGCCTGCACGGCGATTCTCGATGCACCCTTCGCGCCGCTGTGTGCGCCGGCCCTGGCACGACGGCTGAAGCAACCGCGCGACCTCGCCACGCTGCCGTTGCTGCGCTCTTACCGCAGCGACGAGTGGCCGCGCTGGCTGCAGGCGACCGGGGTCAGTGGCGTGGAAGCACGCGGGCCGGTGTTCGATTCGTCACTGACCGTGGCGATGGCTGCCGCCGGGGGCGCGGGCGTGGCCCTGCTGCCGCTGCGCATGTTCGAGCAGGAACTGGCCGAAGGCCGGCTGCTGCAGCCGTTCGCCACCACGCTGGAGCTGGGCCGCTACTGGCTGACCCGGCTGCGCTCGCGTGCCGAGCGTGAGCCCGCCAAGCGCTTCCGCGAATGGTTGCAGGCGCAGGGCGCGTAGGTAGTGCCGGCCGCCGGCCGGCAACTCCTTGATCGTTGTGGGCGCACCTCGCTGCCGGCCAGCGGCCGGCACTACCGGTCAGGACTCCAGCAGCTCCATCCACGCCGCTTCGGCCTTTTCCAGCTGCGCGGCCGCGGTTTCGCGGTCGCGGCCGATCACCGCCATGCGGGTGGCATCAGCGTAGTTGGCCGGGTCGGCCAGCTGGCGGTCCAGCTCGGCCAGTGCACCTTCCAGTTCGGCCACCTTGGCTTCGGCAGCGGCCAGCTTGTGCGGGTTCACCGGCTTCTTCTGCACCACCTGCGCCACCGGTGCGGTCTTGACCACCACCGGCTCCTCCACCTGCTCCATGCGTGCCTTGGTGCCCTGCGCCTGCGGACGGGTGCGCAACCACGCGGCATACGCATCGAGGTCGCCATCGAACGGCTCGACCACGCCATCGGCCACGCGCCAATAGGTATCGCAGACCAGGCCGATCAGGTGGCGATCATGCGAGACCATCACGATCGCGCCCTCGAAGGTCGCCAGTGCTTCGGCCAGCGCTTCGCGCATTTCCAGGTCAAGGTGGTTGGTCGGTTCGTCCAGCAGCAGCACGTTCGGCTGCTGCCAGGCGATCAGTGCCAGTGCCAGGCGCGCGCGCTCGCCACCGGAGAAGCCATCAACCGGCTCGAACGCGCGGTCGCCGGGGAAGTTCCACTTGCCGAGGAAGTCGCGGAACGACTGGTTCGGTGCATCCGGCGCGATCTCGCGGAAGTGCTCCATCGGCGACTGGCCTTCGTGCAGCGACTCCACCGTGTGCTGGGCGAAGTAGCCGATCTTCAGGTCCGGGTGCGCCATGCGCTCGCCGACGATCGGCGCCAGTTCGCCCACCAGGGTTTTGACCAAGGTGGTCTTACCGGCACCGTTCGGGCCGAGCAGACCGATGCGCTGGCCCGCTTCCAGGCCGAAACCGACGTTGTGCAGGATCACCGCGTCCTTTCCATAGCCGGCCTCAACGTGATTCAGGCGGATCAGCGAGAACGGCAGCTTGGCCGGCGGCGCGAACTCGATGCGGAACTCGCGCTCGGCACGCACCGCTTCGGTACCGGCCAGCTTGGCCAGGCGCTTCATGCGGCTCTGTGCCTGCGCGGCCTTGCTGGCCTGCGCCTTGAAGCGGTCGATGAAGCTCTGCAGGTGGGCGCGTTCGGCCTGTTCCTTCTCGTGCGCGATCTGCTGCTGGCGCAACTGTTCGGCGCGCTGGCGCTCGAAATCGGTGTAGCCGCCCGGGTAGAGCTTGGCACCGCCACCGTGCAGGTGCAGGGTGTGGGTGGCCACGTTGTCGAGGAACTCGCGGTCATGCGAGATCAGCAGCAGCGTACCCGGGTACTTCAGCAGCCACTGTTCCAGCCAGTACACCGCGTCCAGATCGAGGTGGTTGGTCGGTTCGTCCAGCAGCAGCAGGTCGCTGGGCATCATCAGCGCGCGGGCCAGGTTCAGGCGCACGCGCCAGCCGCCGGAGAACGAGGACACCGCGCGGTGGTGGGTCTCGGCCGGGAAGCCGAGGCCGTGCAGCAGCTTGCCGGCGCGCGCTTCGGCGTCGTAGGCGTTGAGCTCGGCCATCTTCGTATGCGCCTCAGCGACCGCTTCCCAGTCCTCGCGGGCGGTGGCGTCGGCTTCGGCGGCCAGCACCGCGGCCACCTCGATATCGCCGCCCAGCACGAAGCTCAGCGCCGGGTCGGGCAGCGACGGGGTTTCCTGGGCCACGCTGGCGATGCGCACCTTGCCGGGCAGGTCGACGTCGCCCTTGTCCGCCTCCAGCTCGCCCTTCACCGCCGCGAACAGGCTGGACTTGCCAGCACCGTTGCGGCCGACCACACCCACCCGGTAACCGGCGTGCAGGGTCAGGTCGACATTGGACAACAGCAGCCGCTCGCCGCGGCGCAAGGCGAAATTACGAAGGGAAATCATCGGGGGAGGGGTCCATATAACCGGATGGAATGTGCTGGTGAGCACTGTTCCTGCGACGCAATTCTAGCGTTAACGAATACTTGACGCGTCCCGGGATGCGCGGCGGCCGACGTTCCTCTCTCCCACGTCCTCGCCGCGCGCCTCCCGGGCTCCCCCTCCCCGCCTGTGCCTGTGCGAGCTAAATGGTTGCTGCTGCAACGTTTTTTTCGATGACCGGCATTTGACAGCCACTGAATATCCCGTTAATTCCTGCCTTGCGCACCGCAACAACCGCCGTCCGCCTCACCCCCGTGATGTCGATTCCGGTGCCACCCCCGCCAACCGGAGCCCCATCCCGATGACCCGCAAGACCAGCCTGATCGCCGCCGCCGTCGCTGTCGCACTCGGTGGCTCTCCGTTCGTCGCCGCTGCCCAGCAGGCCGGCACCGCCGCCAACACCCTGGACACGGTGATCGTCACCGGCACCCGCGTGGCCGACCGCACGGTCGCCGAATCACAGTCGCCGATCGACATCATCACCCCGGAAATCCTGCAGTCCACCGGCACCGGTGAACTGGCCACCGCGCTGTCGCGCGCCCTGCCCTCGCTGAACTTCCCGCGCCCGGCCCTGACCGACGGCACCAGCGGCGTGCGCCCGGCGCAGCTGCGCGGCCTGTCGCCGGACCAGGTGCTGGTGCTGGTCAACGGCAAGCGCCGCCATACCTCGGCGATGATCAACGTCAACGGCAGCATCGGCCGTGGTTCGTCGGCGGTGGACATCAACGCGATCCCGATCGCCGCCATCGAGCGCGTGGAAGTGCTGCGCGACGGCGCTTCGGCACAGTACGGCTCGGATGCCATCGCCGGCGTCATCAACATCGTGCTCAAGGGCAGCGGCCGCGGCGGCAGCCTGGCGGTGGACTATGGCCAGTATTCGGCCGGTGACGGCAACAAGTACCAGCTGTCCGGCGACACCGGCGTCGAGTTCGGCAATGGCCGTGGCCGCGTGCACGTGGCCGGCCAGATCAGCCAGCAGGACGAGAGCAACCGCGCCGGCCCGTACCGCGGCACCACCCCGAACACCGGCAATTTCCCCAGCATCGGCCAGACCACCTTCATCGTCGGCGACCCGCGCGTGGATGCCACCGCCGCCTCGGCCAACGCCAGCTTCGACTTCAGCGACCACGTGACCGGCTACGCCAGCGCGCTGCTGAGCAACCGCGACATCACCTCGTTCGCGTTCTACCGCTCGCGCAACCACAACGGGCAGAGCGCGCTGCTGGCGCAGACCTACCCGGACGGCTTCGTGCCGGAGATCAACCAGTACTCCAAGGACCGCTCGCTGGTGGCCGGGGTCAAGGGCAACACCGACAACGGCTGGACCTGGGACCTGAGCCTGAACCATGGCGAGAACACCCTGGACTTCCACACCCGCAACAGCATCAACTACAGCCTGGGCGCCACCAGCCCGCGCTCGTTCTACGACGGCACGCTGAAGTACCAACAGGACATCTTCAACGCCGACCTGACCAAGTCGCTGGACTGGGGCCTGGCCTATCCGGTCACGCTGTCCTTCGGCGGTGAGTACCGCAAGGAGAAGTGGGACCAGAACCACGGTGAGCTGAATTCGTACACCGGCAGTGGCGCGCAGGGCTTCGGCGGTTTCACCCCGACCAACGAAGTGCATGCCGACCGCCACAACTACGCGGTCTACGCCGGCCTGGAAGCGGACCTGACCGAGAAGTTCTCGGCCGGCATCACCGGCCGTTACGAGGACTACTCGGACTTCGGCGACCGTTTCTCCGGCAAGCTGTCGGCGCGCTATGCGTTCACCGACAAGGTCGCGCTGCGGGCAACCGCCTCCAGCGGCTTCCGTGCACCGTCGCTGGCGCAGCAGGGCTACCAGGCAGTGACCAGCCAGTTCACCAACGGCGTGTTCGTCGAGCGCGGCACCTTCCCGACCACCAGCGCGGCTGCACAGGCACTGGGCGCCTCGCCGCTGAAGGCCGAGACCTCCACCTCCTACAGCCTGGGCCTGGTGCTGCAGCCGGTCGACCGCCTGTACATCACCGTCGACGCGTACCAGATCGACATCGATGACCGCATCGCGCTGTCGTCCAGCATTACCACCAACGCCGCCAGCAGCGCGCTGCTGACCAGCCTCGGCCTGCCGCAGGTGACCGCGTTCTCGTACTTCACCAACGGCCTGGATACGCGCACCCGCGGTGTCGACTTCGTGTCCAGCTACACCGTGCCGTTCGCGGCCAGCAGCCTGGAACTAACCGCGGCCTACAGCTACAACGACACCGAAGTGCGTCGCGTCGGCGGCACCCCGGCGGTATTCGGTACGCTGGGCCTGACCCAGTCGCTGATCGGCCGCGATGAAATCGGCCGCATCGAGGACAGCTACCCGCGCGACAAGGCGATCCTGAGCGGCACCTGGCGTTCGGACCACTGGGAACTGGGCCTGGCCGCCACCCGCTACGGCAAATTCACGGTGCGCAATTCGGCCACCGCGCTGCGCGACCAGACCTATGGCGACGCCTGGGTGGTGGATGCCTCGGCCAGCTACAAGCCGAGCAGCAACTGGACCCTGACCGTGGGCGCGGACAACCTGCTGGACAAGTACCCGGACCGCACCGAAGACCTGCAGAACTCCACCTTCGGCATGCTGCCCTACAGCAACTACTCGCCGTTCGGCTTCAACGGCGCGTATGTGTACGGCCGCATCAAGTACACCTGGTAAGCGGTAGTGCCGGCCACTGGCCGGCAACCCCTCGCCGTATCTGGAGGAAAGCCCCTTCTTGTTGAAGGGGCGCGCCAAAGGCGGGATAGAGGAGAAATGCGTGGGCAAACCCGCCGGCCACAGCATGTGGCCGGCGGGTTTGCCGTATCTGGCCTCATCGGTGAAAATCGGGACATCCCCCCGATTTCTGCGAGAGCCGATGCACCATGACACCGACCTGATCAACATCGTGGCCGTTGGCCTGGGGCTCGCCTTCATCTTCGGCGCGCTGGCCAACAAGCTGCGCTTGTCTCCGCTGGTCGGTTATCTGGTTGCTGGCATCTGTGTAGGCCCGTTCACCCCCGGCTTCGTCGCCGACCAGGCGCTGGCCAACCAGTTGGCCGAACTGGGCGTGATGCTGCTGATGTTCGGCGTTGGCCTGCACTTCTCGCTGAAGGACCTGATGGCGGTCAAGGCGATCGCCATTCCCGGCGCCATCGGCCAGATCGCGGTGGCCACCCTGCTCGGCTGGGGCGTGGCCTGGTTGATGGGCTGGCCGGCCCTGCACGGTGTCATCTTCGGTTTCTCGCTGGCCACCGCCAGCACCGTGGTGCTGCTTCGGGCCATGGAGGAACGCCGCCTGCTGGAAACCATGCGCGGCAAGATCGCGGTCGGCTGGCTGATCGTGGAAGACCTGGCCTGTGTGCTGGCGCTGGTGATGATGCCGGTGCTGGCCGGTGTATTCGGCCCCGAGGCCTCCAAGGAAACCCACAGCATCGGCAGCGTGCTGGCCGACATCGGCTGGACCTTCGTGCAGCTGGGCCTGTTCGTGGCGGTGATGCTGGTGGTCGGCCGCCGGGTCATTCCGTGGATCCTCGAACGCATTGCCGGTACCGGTTCGCGCGAACTGTTCACGCTGTCGGTGCTGGCGATCGCGCTGGGCGTGGCGTTCGGCTCGGCGATGCTGTTCGGCGTTTCGTTCGCGCTGGGCGCGTTCTTCGCCGGCATGCTGCTCAACGAATCGGAACTGAGCCACAAGGCCGCGCATGATTCGCTGCCGCTGCGTGATGCGTTCGCGGTGCTGTTCTTCGTCTCGGTCGGCATGCTGTTCGACCCGAACATCCTCATCCAACACCCGTGGCAGGTACTGGCCACGGTGCTGATCATCATGTTCGGCAAGTCAGCGGCGGCATTCTTCATCGTGCGCGCCTTCGGCCACCCGACCAGCACCGCGCTGACCATCTCGGCCAGCCTTGCGCAGATCGGCGAATTCGCCTTCATCATCGCCGGCCTCGGCGTGGCCCTGCAGATTCTGCCGAAGGAAGGCCAGTCGCTGGTCCTGGCCGGCGCGCTGGTCTCGATCATGCTCAACCCGCTGGTGTTCGGCCTGCTGGACCGCTGGCAGGCCAAGCAGGAGCAGTTGCCACAGCCGCCCGAGCCGGAAGAAGCCACCGGCCCGTCCCGGGACCTGCATGACCACGCCATCGTGATCGGTTATGGCCGCGTTGGCAGCGAACTGGCGCAGGTGCTGCGCGACCGTGGCGTGCCGGTGCTGGTCATCGATGACAACAAGGAGCACGTCGAGCAGGCCCACGCCAAGGGCCTGGCGGCGATCCGTGGCAGTGCCGCCGCCGACCGGGTGCTGGCCGAGGCGCACCCCGAACGCGCGAAGATCGCGGTGCTGGCGATTCCGCAACCGCTGGAAGCCGGCGAGGCGCTGGCCAAGCTGCGCGCGATCAATCCCGACCTGACCCTGCTGGCGCGTGCGCACAGCGATGCCGAAGTGAAGCATCTGCTGGAGCACGGTGCCGATGGCACGGTGATGGCCGAGCGCGAGCTGGCCTATTCGCTGGCGGAGATGATCATGTCGACGCCGCCGTACCGGAACCTGGGGCAGCACAGCATTCCGGTGGTGTGAGGGGCAGCGTGTGCAGGGCTTGCAGCCCTGCACCTGCCGAAGCAACGGCAACAGCAACGGCAACGACAAAAGCAGAAGCTGACATTCCGTGGGATGGCGGGGTGGGTCCGGTTGCGGGAGACGCCGTAAACCCATCCTTGGGGGCTTGGCCGCGGCTTGCTCGTGTGCGCGTTCCTGCGCACACGGCAAGACCGGGGTTGAGCGTCCTGCCCAACCCGCCCGAGGCATGCCTCGGGCCCATGCCGCGGACACTCCCGCAACCGGACCCACCCCGCCTTCGATAGATTCCTGCGATCTGTCCGAACGGCGTTCTGCTCTGGTGGGTGTCGACCTTGGTCGACACGGCGGCACAAAAAAAATCCCCGGTCGACCCGCATCGACCGGGGATCTGGATCGCCACGTTGCCACGCCTTGGAGAGGCAGTTCCACCGTAGCGCATTGCAGCGCCCGTGGTGATCGCCTGTGGCGATGACGACCAAGCCCGTGGCTATCAGGCGTTGGCCAGGGCCTGCTCCAGGTCCGCGCGCAGGTCGCCGATGTGCTCGATGCCGATCGACAGCCGCACGGTGTCTTCGCTGACGCCGGCCTTGGCCAGTTCGGCCGCGTCCAGCTGGCGATGGGTGGTCGAGGCCGGATGGGTGGCCAGTGATTTCGCATCGCCCAGGTTGACCAGGCGGGTGAACAGCTTCAGCGCATCGAGGAAGCGCGCGCCAGCTTCGCGCCCGCCCGGCAGGCCGAAGGTCAGCACGCCCGAGCCGTGTCCGCGCAGATAGCGCTGCGCGGCAGTGTGCTCGGGGTCGTCGACCAACCCGGCATAGCGCACCCAGGCCACCTTGGCGTGCGACTTCAGGAACTGCGCGACGGCCAGTGCGTTGGCATTGATGCGCTCCATGCGCAGGGCGAGCGTCTCGATACCCTGCAGGATCAGGAATGCATTGAACGGCGACAGCGCCGCGCCGGTGTTGCGCAACGGCACCACCCGCGCGCGGCCGATATAGGCGGCCGACCCCAGCGCTTCGGTGTAGACCACGCCGTGGTAGCTCGGGTCGGGCTGGTTGAGGCGGGCGAAGCGTTTTGGCTGCGCCGCCCAGTCGAAGCGGCCGGAGTCGATGATCGCGCCGCCGAGGCTGTTGCCATGGCCGCCCAGGTACTTGGTCAGCGAGTGCACCACGATGTCGGCACCGTGGTCGAACGGGCGCAGCAGGAACGGGGTGGCCACGGTGTTGTCGACGATCAGCGGCACGCCTGCCGCGTGAGCGACTTCGGCGATCGCCGCGATGTCGGTGACGTTGCCACGCGGGTTGCCGATCGACTCGACGAACACCGCCTTGGTGCGCTCGTCGATCAGCCCTGCAAACGCAGCAGGATCGGCCGGATCGGCGAAGCGCGCCTGGATGCCGTACTGCGGCAGCGTGTGCGCAAGCAGGTTGAGGCTGCCACCATACAGCGCACTGGACGCAACGATGTTGTCACCGGCCTCGGCGATGGTCTGGATCGCGTAGGTGATCGCCGCCTGCCCCGAGGCCAGTGCCAGTGCGCCGATACCGCCTTCCAGCGCGGCCAGGCGCTGCTCCAGCACGTCGGTGGTGGGGTTCATGATGCGCGTGTAGATGTTGCCGGGCACCTTCAGGTCGAACAGGTCGGCACCATGCTGGGTGTCATCGAAGGCATAGGCCACGGTCTGGTAGATCGGCACCGCTACCGCGCGGGTGGTCGGGTCGGGACGGTAGCCGCCGTGCACGGCCAGGGTTTCCAGTTGCCACTGCGGGTCGCTCATTGCACCAGGCTCCATCCGGGGAAACCGCCAACATAGGCCAAGCGGAGCCTGCTGCTGAAAGCCGCTGGCGATGACGTCCATACCGCCGGTTATCAGGTTGGCCGCGATTCAGGCAGCCGTCATGGTCCGTTGCTAGGCTTCGCCGCCGGGCGATCCTGCCCGGGCACGGAGGCCCAATACGCATGCAGCCCTCTCGCTGGACACCCGCCGCCAGCGGCGCGCCGACCCCGGTCCTGCTGGTGGAAGACGATCGCCGCCTGGCCGAGCTGGTCAGCGACTATCTGCACGAACATGGCTTCGCCGTACAGCACGTGGCCCGCGGCGACCTGGCCGGCGCGGCGTGCCGCCAGCATGCACCGGAACTGGTGGTGCTGGACCTGATGCTGCCGGGCCTGGGCGGCATCGATGTGTGCCGGCAGATCCGCAGCTTTTCCGATGTGCCGATCCTGATGCTGACCGCCTGCGAAGACGATATCGAGCAGGTACTGGGCCTGGAATCGGGCGCCGACGACTACGTGCACAAGCCGGTCGAGCCACGCCTGCTGCTGGCCCGCCTGCGCGCCCTGCTGCGCCGCCGTCATGGCAGCAGCAACTCCGGCACGCCGTGCCGGTTGATGCATGGCGAATTGCTGATCGACCGGATGCAGCGCGAAGTACACCTGCACGGGCTGCCGGTGGAGCTGGGAACGAGTGAATTCGAGATCCTGTGGCTGCTGGCCAGCCAGCCGGGGCAGATCCTGTCGCGTGACCAGATCCTGCAGGCAGTGCGCGGCATCGGTTTCGATGGGCTGGACCGCAGCGTCGATGTCAGCATCGGCAAGCTGCGCCGCAAGCTCGGCGACGACGCACGCGAACCCCGGCGGATCAAGACCGTGTGGGGCCGCGGCTACCAGTTCAATCCCTCGGCCTGGTCAGCATGAAGCGCCTGTTCCTGTGGTTGTGGTTCGTCACCAGTGCCTGTTTCCTGGTGTCGGTGTTCGTCCTCAACCACATCCTGGACGGCATCTACCTGCCGGTACAGGATCGCGTGTTCGCCGAGCAGGTGCGCGGGCAGGTGTATGCCCTGCGCACCGGGCTGGCCGGCCTGGACGCTGCACAACAGCGAGCGCGCGTGCAGCAGTGGCAACCCCACTATGGCATCGCGCTGACCCTGCTGGAGACGCCTCCCGTGCTCGACGCGCAGGAGCAGGTCCACCTGCAGGCACACGGCTTCATCGTCCGCGATCATTACCAGCAGATCCTGTTGCCCATCGAAGATGCAAGCGGCCGCTGGCTGCACCTGCGCCTGCCCGGCGAGGTGTTGATGACCACCTACATGTCCATCGCCGCCTACCTCAGCATCCTGCTGCTGGTCGGGGCCAGCCTGTATGCCTGGGTCCGCCTGCTGTGGCGCGACCTGGAAGCGCTGCGCCTGCATGCCGACCGCATCGGTGCCGGCGACCTGCAGGCACGGGCGCAGGTGTCGCCACGCTCGCAGATCCGGGTCATCGTTGACCATTCCAACCGCATGGCCGCGCGCGTGGCCGAGCTGGTGCAGCGCCAGCGCGACCTGACCCACGCGATCTCGCATGAACTGCGCACGCCGATCGCACGGGTGGCGTTCGGGCTGGACCTGATGCAGGACAGCGACGATCGCGCACGTCGCGCGAGCCTGGCGCAGGGGCTGCACGGCGATCTGGCCGAACTCAACCGGCTGGTGAGCGAACTGCTGGCCTATGAACGCCTGGAACACCCCAATGAGGGAGAGTCGCTGCAGCGCATCGAGGCCAACGACTGGCTGCAGGCCTGCCTGGCCGATGCGCGCCGCGACGCCGAACGTGCGGGCCTGGCACTGCGTGTGCAGCCCAGCGCGCTGCCGCGGGTGGATGCCGAGCCGCGCCTGCTGCAGCTGGCACTCAGCAACCTCGTGGGCAACGCCCTGCGCCATGCGCATTCGCAGGTGGAAGTCTCACTGGTGGGCGTTGGCGGCCGCGCCTGCCTGCGCGTGGACGACGACGGCCCCGGTATCGCCGAGGCCGACCGCGAAAAAGTGATGCGGCCATTCACCCGGCTGGATGACAGTCGCAGCCGCGATACCGGTGGTTTCGGCCTGGGCCTGGCCATCGTCAACCGCATCGCGGCGCGCCACGGCGGCGAACTGCATGTCAGCCGCGCCACGCTGGGCGGCGCACGCCTGGAAATGCACTGGCCGCTGGCTGGCAGCTGAACGCCAACGGGCGCGATTACAGTTGATTACAACTCCCGCACAACTGCGGACGGATCAGTCGCCGGCGAATCGCCACGCTGTCGACCCTGCAGCGCGCGCCGGATGCGCGTGCTGCATTCCTCCCATTGTCGAGAGAGCCCATGTCCCAGCGTCACCGTACCCCGTCCCTGCTCTGCCTGGCCCTGCTGCCGCTGTTCGCCGCGCCGATCGCCCATGCCAAGGATGACCACTGGACCTTCGAAGTCGCCGCCGGTGCCGGCGTGACCCCGCGCTACAGCGGCAGCAAGGACTTCCAGGCGTCACCGATGGTGTCCTTCGACGCCCTGTCACCCGGTGGCTGGTTTCTCGGCACCAGTGGCATCGGCTGGGGCACGGCGATCGGCGAGCATGCCCACGTGCGCGCCTACATCGGCGCCAGCGGCAGCCGCCGCGACAAGGACTCCGCCCTCGGCGGTTCCGACTTCCTGCGCGGCATGGGTGATATCCGTAGCCGTCCCCTGGTCGGCCTTTCGGCTGGTTATACGCTGGGAGAGGCCGTGCTGAGCGGCACCTGGCAATTCACGCGCAAGGACGAAGACCGCGGCGACAACGGCCTGGCCACCCAGCAGATGCACCTTAGCCTGGACCTGCCGCTGTTCGACCTGGCCGGTGGCGTGGTCAGCGGCAGCGTCTCCACCGAGTATGGCAATCGCGGCTACATGCAGACCTGGTACGGCGTCAGCCCGGAGCAGGCCGCGCGTACCGGCTTTGCCCAGCACAAGCCGAAGGCCGGCCTGGTGAGCGCCGGCCTCGGCCTGAAGTGGAGCCATCGCGTGGGCCGTAATGGCAACTGGTACATCTCGGCCGAAGGCACGCGCCTGCTCGGCGACGCCGCCGACAGCCCGATCGTGCAGAAGCCGAACCAGTTCGGCCTGATGAGCGGCTACACGCACCGCTTCTAAGAGCGGGCCGGGCCCGGCGTTGCCCACGGGAAACGGGGCGCTGCGCTCAGGCAGCGCCCCGATGGAGTCACGCCTTGGCGAACACCAGGTGGCCGCCGTCGTTGCCGACTTCGATGGTGTCACCGTTGACGAAGGCGCCGGAAAGGATCTTCTGCGCCAGCGGATTTTCCAGCTGTGCCTGGATCGCGCGCTTCAACGGACGCGCGCCATACACCGGATCGAAGCCGACGTTGCCCAGCAGGTCGAACGCAGCATCGGACACCACCAGCTTCAAGCCGCGCTCGGCCAGGCGCTTTTCCAGGCCGCGCATCTGGATGCGCGCGATCTGCTTGATCTGCTGCTTGTCCAGCGGGTGGAACACCACGATGTCGTCCAGGCGGTTGATGAACTCCGGGCGGAAGTGCGCCTGCACCACGCCCATCACCGCCGCCTTCATCTGCGTGTAGGCCTCCGGGCTGTCATCACTGCTCATGTCCTGGATCTGGTGCGAGCCCAGGTTCGAGGTCATCACGATGACGGTGTTGCGGAAGTCCACGGTGCGGCCCTGGCCATCGGTCAGGCGGCCATCGTCCAGCACCTGCAGCAGGATGTTGAACACATCCGGATGCGCCTTCTCCACTTCGTCCAGCAGGATCAGCGAGTACGGGCGACGACGCACCGCCTCGGTCAGGTAGCCACCCTCTTCGTATCCGACGTAGCCCGGGGGCGCACCGATCAGGCGGGCGACGCTGTGCTTCTCCATGAACTCGCTCATGTCGATGCGGATCATCGCGTCGGCACTGTCGAACAGGAACTCGGCCAGCGACTTGCACAGCTCGGTCTTGCCCACGCCGGTCGGGCCGAGGAACAGGAACGAGCCGGCCGGCCGGTTCGGATCGGACAGGCCCGCACGCGAACGGCGCACGGCGTCGGAGACGACCTTGATCGCTTCCTCCTGGCCGACCACGCGGTTGTGCAGCACCTCTTCCATGCGCAGCAGCTTGTCGCGCTCACCTTCGAGCATCTTGTTGACCGGAATGCCGGTCCAGCGCGACACGACCTCGGCGATCTCCTCGTCGGTAACCCGGTCCTGCACCAGCCTGAAGTCCTTGTGTTCGGCCTCCTGCGCAGCGGCCAGCTGCTTTTCCAGCTGCGGCAGCAGGCCGTACTGGATCTCGCTCATCCTGGCGAAATCCTGGCGGCGCTGCGCCGATTCCAGCTCCAGCTTGGCCTGCTCGACCTGCTCCTTGATCTTGGTTGCACCCTGCAGCGCGGCCTTCTCCGACTTCCAGATTTCATTGAGGTCGGAGAACTCGCGCTCCAGCGCATCGATGTCGTTTTCCAGATCGGCCAGGCGCTGGCGCGAAGCCTCGTCCTTTTCCTTCTTCAGCATCTCGCGCTGGGTCTTCAGCTGGATCACACGACGTTCCAGGCGATCCAGTTCCTCCGGCTTGGAGTCGATCTCCATGCGCAGGCGCGAGGCCGCCTCGTCCATCAGATCGATGGCCTTGTCCGGCAGCTGGCGGTCAGTGATGTAGCGGTTGGACAGCGTGGCCGCCGCCACAATGGCCGGATCGGTGATTTCCACGCCGTGGTGAACGGCGTACTTCTCCTTCAGCCCGCGCAGGATGGCGATGGTGTCTTCCACCGACGGCTCGCCCACGAATACCTTCTGGAAGCGGCGCTCCAGCGCGGCGTCCTTTTCGATGTACTTGCGGTACTCATCCAGCGTGGTGGCACCGACGCAATGCAGTTCGCCGCGTGCCAGCGCCGGCTTCAGCATGTTGCCAGCGTCCATCGCGCCATCGGCCTTGCCGGCGCCGACCATGGTGTGCAGCTCATCGATGAACAGGATGATCTGCCCTTCGCTCTTGGCCAGGTCGTTGAGCACGCCCTTCAGGCGCTCCTCGAATTCACCGCGGAACTTGGCACCGGCAATCAGCGCGCCCATATCCAGCGACAGCACGCGCTTGCCGCGCAGGCCCTCGGGCACCTCGTCATTGATGATGCGCTGGGCCAGGCCTTCGACAATGGCAGTCTTGCCTACGCCGGGTTCGCCGATCAGCACCGGGTTGTTCTTGGTCCGGCGCTGCAGCACCTGGATGGTGCGGCGGATTTCCTCGTCACGGCCGATCACCGGATCCAGCTTGCCGCTCTCGGCGCGCGCGGTCAGGTCGATGGTGTACTTTTCCAGCGCCTGCCGCTGCTCTTCGGCATTCTCCGACTGAACGTTCTCGCCGCCACGCAGCTTGTCGATGGCAGTCTGCAGGCGCGTCTTGTCGGCACCGGCGGCGCGCAGCGCCATGCCCAGCGTGCCGCCATCCTCCAGCGCGGCCAGCACGAACCACTCGCTGGCAATGAAGGCATCACCGTGCTGCTGGGCCAGCTTGTCGGTCTGGTTCAGCAGGCGCCCCAGGTCGTTGCCCAGCGAAACGTTGCCGGCCTGGCCGGACACCTTGGGCAGCGCGTCCAGCGCCTCGGTCAGGCGCTCGCGCAGCACCGGCACGTTCACCCCGGCCTGGGCCAGCAACGGGCGCGTGCTGCCACCCTGCTGGTCCAGCAGCGCGCTGAACAGGTGAACCGGTTCGATGATGCTGTTGTCGCGGCCCACGGCCAGCGACTGTGCGTCTGCCAGCGCCTGCTGGAAACGCGAGGTGAGCTTGTCCATCCGCATTGCGAAACCTCATCGGTGATCAGGGCCGGCCGCTGCCGGCGATGCTGGAAAGATGCGGTTGCCCCACCCCGTTTCAAGGGTGACTGCGACTGCATCCGGAGGCCAGTCAGCCCGCGGCCAGCATGCCGCACCGCATGTTGCCGCCGCGTTGATCCTGCGCAAGCCAGCGCGCATAGGGCACTGGAATCGGCGCATCACGGATGCGATACTTGCGAATCATTCTCATTTCGATCAAGACCGCGCACCCCGTCCATGCCTCCCCACCACGAACAACTGGGCGTGCTGTACCGCGATCACCGGGCCTGGCTGCAGGGCTGGCTGAGCGGTCGCGTAGGTAATCGCGATGTGGCCGATGACCTCACCCAGGACACCTTCGCCCGCCTGCTGCAGGGCCGCGACCTGGCCGCGCTGCGCGAGCCGCGTGCCTTCCTGACCACCGTTGCGCGCGGGCTGGCCGCCAACTGGTTCCGGCGCCAGGCACTGGAGCGCGCCTACCTGGAGTACCTGGCGCAGTTTCCAGAGCCGGTGCTGCCCTCGCTGGAGGAACAGGCGCTGGTGCGTGAGGCCCTGCAACAGATCGACGCGATGCTCGATGGCCTGCCCGCGATGGCACGCCGCGTCTTCCTGCTGGCGCAGTTCGATGGGCTGCGCTATGAGGCCATCAGCGAGCAGCTGGGGCTGTCGTTGTCGACGGTGAAGCGGCACATGAAGCGAGCGCTGATGGGCTGCCTGGCGCATGCCGGCTGAGACCGCCGCCGCATCGGCCCTTCCGCCGCGCGTACTGGAGCAGGCGGCCGACTGGATGATGCGCCTGCACGAGGACGACAGCGCGGCGCGACGCGCGCAATGGCAACACTGGCACGATGCCGATCCGGCACACGCCCGCGCCTGGCAGCGCGCGGAGCGTCTGTTGGCGCTGACCGCTCAGGTGCCTACGGCGCTGGCCCAACGCACCCTGCAGCCGCCCGCGTCGGCTGGGCGCCGCGCCGTACTGCGCAGCGTCGCCGCTCTGCTGGTGGCGCCACTCGGTGGATGGCTGGCCTGGCGGTTGTGGGACGACGCGGCGTGGGATGCCAGTGCGCGCACGGCGGTGGGCGAGCGCGCCCAGCAGGTGCTGGTCGATGGCAGCGTGCTGCATCTGGATACCGGCACTGCGGTCGACATCGCATTCGATGCGCATGCGCGCCTTCTGCGGCTGCGCCATGGGCAGATGCTGGTGGAGACAGCCGCTGATCCACAACGCCCGGCGAGGCCGTTCCGGGTCACGACCCCCTACGGCACGCTGCAGGCACTTGGCACCCGTTTCAGCGTGCGCCTGTTCGGGGAGGACGCCCTGCTGGTCGTCCAGCACGGCGCGGTGCGGATCTCCACACCGGGGCAACAGCGCCAGGTCGACGCCGGGCAGCAGCTGCGCTGGAACCTGACCCGGCTGCCACCTCCCAAGCCTGCACCACCCGGCGCTGACGCGTGGGTCCGGGGCATGCTGGTCGCCGATGCAATGCCGCTGCAACAGGTTTTGCAGGAGCTGGGGCGCTACCAGCACCGCTGGCTGCGCGTGGATCCGCGCGTCGCCGGCCTGCCGGTGTCCGGCGCATTCCCGCTGGACGACCTGCAACGCAGCCTGTCGATGCTTGCCGCCACCCATGCGCTGCGGATCGAGCAGGGGTTGTGGATCCACGTGTCTGCTGCGGGACATCGCGGCTGACACTTTTCCGAGCGTCGCGTGGCAGAGGGTATGAACCCCTCATTTTCCTCCCCATGACAGTGAACCTGCCCCGGCTTCGACTGAGCCTCCTCGCCACCGCGCTCGCCGCCACACCCGCGCTGGCTCAATCACCGCCCGATGAATCCCTGCACGTCCAGCGCAGCACTGTCTCGCTGGGCAGTGCACTGGGCGCGTTCGCCGCCGAGCATGGCGTGGCCCTGTCCTTCGACCCCGCGCTGACCCGTGGCCGCCAGGCTCCATCGATTGCCACAGGCCTGGACGTTGACGCAGGGTTCGACGCACTGCTGCACGGCAGCGGGCTGCGCGCGGTGCGGCGCGCCGATGGCAGCTACACCTTGCAGCGGGCGCAGCTCTCGGCAGGCGCACGACGCACCAGTACCCTGCATGTGCCGGGGCGGGACACTGGTTCGACCTTCGGAGGCAGCCTGCAACTGGACCGCAGCTACGTCGCGGCGCAGGCCGCCGGCAACGGTGACATCACCCGGCTGCTGCGCATCCATCCCGCCGTGCAGTTCGACAATGCCGACCAGGGCAGCTTCAGCCCCGGCGAGATCCGCCCTGCGGAAATCAGCATCAATGGTGCGAAGTTCTATCAGAACGCGTTCATCGTCGATGGCATGAACTTCAACAACGACATCGACCCTGGCGCCGATCCGGAGGTGTACCGGCTGTTCTCCGTTCCAGGCGGCTCGCAGGCGCTGGCACTGGACAGCAGCCTGCTGGAAGACGTCACCGTGCATGACAGCAACGTTTCGGCCGCCTATGGTGGATTCAACGGCGGCGTTGTCGAAGCGAGCACCCGGCGACCATCACGCACCTTCAGCGGCCGCCTGTCCACCCAGTCCTCGCGATCTTCGTGGACACGCTACCACCTCGACTCCACCGTCGCAGACAGCTACCAGAAGGCCTCCGGCGCGAATGACGGGCAGCCGGAATTCAAGAAGACCACCACGCGCGCCGATCTGGAGGGTTATCTGACCGACCGCATCGGCGTCCTGGCCAGTTTCACCCGCAAACGCTCGACCATTCCCACCTACAACCTGCAGTCGCACCTGGTCGACGACGCGCATCCGGAGAAACAGATCCAGCGGCGCAGCATCGACAATCTGTTCGTCAAGGCGGTCTGGGAAGCGAGCGACACGCTCGACATCGAGGCAAGCTTTACCCGTGCGCCGGAGGAATCCCACTACTTCCGCTCCAACGTCCCCGGTGCCGGCATCGACATCATTGGCGGCGGCCGCCAGGCGATGCTCAAGGCGACGTGGTCACCGCAATGGGGCACTCTGACCCAGCAGGTGGGCTGGAGTTCTACCGAGCAGTCCCGCCATCCGCAGTCTGCGGACTACATGAGCTGGCACTGGGCCGAGGGCAAGGACTGGGGAACCTCAGGCAGCTCGCTGGAAGGTGAATTCGGCGATATTGACCAGGCGCAGAAGACGCTCCAGTACCGTGCCGATCTGATACTGGCACCGCAGCGCTGGCTGGGCATGGAGCATCGTTTCGCGGCAGGCGTCCAGTACCAGCACCAGGAAGTCGACTACGAGCGCCTGGACGACACCTACATCTATGTCTCGCCGGCGCGCACCACCAGCTGTACCAACAAGGCCGGCATCACCGACACGCAGACCTGCTGGATGGGCCTGACCCGCACCGGCCGCGCCAACACCAGCAACTGGCCCGGACAGTTCTTCACCAGCCGCACCTATTACACGCGCGGCCGGCTGGACTTCCAGATCGACAGCTGGAGCGCCTACGCCGAAGACAGCATCCGCGCGGGGCGCCTGTCATTGCGTCCCGGCCTGCGCATCGACCATGACAGCTACATGCAGCACACCACGGTCGCACCGCGCCTGGCGATGTCACTGGATCTCGACACCGCCGGCGACACCCAGCTGATCGCGGGCGCCAACCGCTACTACGGCCGCAACGCGGCCACGTGGCGGCTGCGCGATGGCCTTGATCGGCTGCAATACAGGAACCAGCGCCGCCCCACCCTCGACAGCGAGTGGACCGCAGGTACGCAGACCGCCAACGGGCTGCATTTCGATCGCCTGAGAATCGCCTACGACGATGAGCTGATGCTGGGCGTCAAGCAGCAATGGAAGGGCTGGGAGTTCCTCGGCAAGGTCGTCAACCGCAAGGGGCGTGACCAGGTCGTGCGTTCCAGCAGCCGGGTACAGGACGAACGCGCGGATGATCCTTCGCTGGCCACCCACTACGAAACCTGGAGCAACGACGGCCGCAGCGAGACGCAGATCATCAGCCTTACCGTGCGCCCCCTGCGCCGCCTGCAGTTCGGCGGAACCAGCACCACGGGCCTGCTGGCGCTGGACTGGACCGACAGCCGCTCTTCTGCGCCCGACTACGAGGACGACTTCAGCACCGCGTACTACGAGAATCCGATCATCCGTTACGACGGCAGCTACATCCGTTACCGCGATCGTCCGGCAGACAACTTCACCCGCCCATGGACCGCGCGACTGGCCACCACCACGCATATCCCGGCAGCTCGGCTGACCTGGGGCAATACGCTGCGCTACCGGGCCGGCTATCGCGCGATACGGGACACCGGACTGAAGGATGTCCATGACGGCCAGAGTGTTGCGGTCTGGGAAAGACGGCGGTTTGCCCCTTCGTTGATCTGGGACATGCGCATCGGCTGGGAGCAGCCGTTGTCGACGATGGGCACGGTGTTCGCCAACGTGGATGTGTTCAACGTGCTGGATCGGCGCGCGGTGAATGGCGTATCCAGCAGCGTCAGCCGCGCGCCGTACTACGAAATGGGACGCTCGTTCTGGCTCGAAGTGGGCTACCGGTTCTGAGGCCCGCGCGCCGCCGCAGGCTTGGCTGGAGTGCAGTGCTGGTCAGCGCCGTGCTGGCCAGCGCTGCACAGCCACGTCCTTCCCAGCCGGTCTGCGCGCCTGCTCCGGGCAAGGCGGAACGCTGGGATGGCGCCTGCCTGCGTGCGCTCTACAGCAGCCCCAGTACGCGCTGGCCCGCGCCGGAGGTCGAACCCGGCGTGGCGTGGAAGGAACTGGCCCCACTGCCGTCGCCCGTAGGTCCACCGGACAATCCATCAACACCAGCCAAGGTGGCGCTGGGGCGGCGGCTGTTCTTCGATCCCGTTCTTTCGAAGTCGCGGCAGCTGGCCTGCGCCAGCTGCCACGATCCGGACCTGGGCTGGGCCGATGGTCGTCGCGTGTCCTTCGGGCACGGACGCCAGCCCGGCCGCCGCAATGCACCCAGCATTGCCACCAGCGCACACGTGGCACCGCTGTTCTGGGATGGACGCGCGGCCACGCTGGAAGGGCAGGCGCTGCATCCCATCGCCGATCCCATCGAGATGGGCTTCACCACGCAGGGCGCCGTGCGTCGCCTGCGCCGGGATGCGTCCTATCGTGCTGACTTCGCCGCGGTGTTCGCGCAGCCGCGCATCGATGCCGCCCAGCTCGGCCAGGCCATCGCCGCGTTCGAGCGCAGCCTGTCGCCGCGCAACAGCCGCTTTGATCGCTTCCTGCGTGGTGATACGCGTGCACTGGACGACGCCCAGCTGCGCGGCCTGCACCTGTTCCGCACGCAGGCCGGTTGCATGAACTGCCACAGCGGGGCAGCACTCACCGACAACGGCTTCCACAACCTGGGCCTGCATTTCCACGGCCGCGCGCGGCAGGATCTGGGGCGCTACGAAGTGACCGGCGATCCCGCCGACAGCGGGCGCTTCCGCACGCCCTCGCTGCGAGGCGTGGCCAACACGGCACCGTACATGCACAACGGCCTGATCCCGCGCCTGTCGGGCGTGCTGGCGTTCTACAACGTGGGCGGCGCGCGCCCGCGCGCACCGGGCTCGCTGCCGGCTGATGCGGCGCCGTTCCCAGAGCCGGATCCACTGCTGCGGCCGCGCGGGCTGGGCCGCCAGGATCTGCAGGACATCGAGGCGTTCCTGCAGAGCCTGTAGCCGCGGATCAGCCGCCTGCAGGCAGCGTGGGAGCCGGCTTGGGCGGCAACAGCGGTGGCGCCGCCGCAACGGCCACCGGGCAGCCATAGGTGCCTTCAACATCCATGTACAGGCTGTAGCGCTGGGTCGCGGCAAAGCCCACGCGCCAGTCCGGGTTGAACAGCGGCTTGGGCCCGGGCGACAGCCCCAGGTCCATCGGCAGGTTCAGCACTTCCTCCCCGATCATGACCGGCGTGGTCGCCTCCACGAACTGGATGTCTTCGCTGCCTTCGGTGGTGATCACGTTCTTGCGCCGGATCGCCGACGCGGGTGGCGTGGCCGGCAACGTTCCGCGGGCCTGGAAGGCGCCGTTGAAGCCGGTATCCACCTTGACCAGCACGTTCTGCTTGCCAGCGCGGATCGGATAGCGGACGTCGTACGCATCCGCCCATAGCGAGGACAGCGTGGCCATCCGCCGCGTGCACGGCACCGGACTGGCCGTGGCCTGGATCACCAGCGCATCCTTGCTGACCCGCACCCGGCCCAACGCGCGCAGCACGTCCAGGCCGATGCGTGGCAGGTCGTCCTGGCCCAGTACCGCAAAGGACACATCGCGCACGGCGACACCACCGATGTCCAACTCGACCGGGGCCGCCAGCGCATACAACTTGCCAGGGCTGCCATCGACCGCCATGAAGCCCTCGGTCAGCGTCAAGCCCAGCTCGGTCGCCAGCGCTCGGCCGATGCGCGAGTGTGCGGCGCCGCTGTCCAGATGCACGCGCAGCTCGCGTTCACCGGCTGCGGTGCGCAGCTTCAGGCTGAGCGTCGGCAGTTCGTTGTCCAACTGCAGTGGGACACTGACGTCGCGGGCAGGTGCCTGCGCCGCCATCGCGTTGCGCGGCCATGCGGTAAACCGCTCGAAATGCGGCTCGCTGATGCCGGCAAGATGGATGTCGCGCAGCTTGGGGCTCAGCATGGGGCGGATATCGCGCTCCATCAGCGTGCGGACCTGGAGCATCTGCGTCGCCCAACCCGCGATATCGCCCCGCAGGAGCAGATTGCCGGCCAGGGTGGCCGAACACAGGTACTCGACCCCCTTCACACTGTCGGCCGCCTCGCTGGCCACGGCCTCCAGGCACTCCTGGGCCGCCTGGCCGGAGCGGTCCAGCTCGCCGCGCACACGGTAGAAACCCGCCTGGCCCAGCTTGCCCTTCACGCCGGGTGACTTGCCCAGCGCCTGCAGCCGGGACAGTTCGGCAAGGCGCACGCTGCGGGTGTAGCCGTAGGGATCGCCCAGTTCGCCATCGCGCGTCTCGACGGCCGCAGCCGAGGCCACTGTCGTGGCGAACAACGCACTCACGCCCAACCACATTCGATGCATCGAGGTCACTCCTGTCTACCTGACCGCGACCGTATCACGCTGGCGATGACACTTGCCCCTGCCGTCTTCAGCTTTCAGCCGCGAGCGATGGCACCGCGGATCGCCTGCAGCTGCCGCTTGATCGCCCGTGCCTGTGCCGGGTCCATGCGCAGTAGCGCCTTCTGGCCGATCGACCTCGACTGCAACGTGGGATCGACAAAGCGGTAGCGGCCGCGTTCATCGCGTTCCACCCGCGGCGCCTGGGCCAGTTCCGGCGTGTCCAGCAGATGGTCGATCACCGCGACCAGGCGGTCGTTGAAATAGCCTTGGGGCCGGCCCAGGTCGACGTAGGCCTGCTGGATCAGCGGATAGAAGCGCTTGTACGCAGCCGCCGTTGCCGCCGGGTCCAGCGCAGTGAACGCCTGCACGTAGGGCGCATAGCGCGCTGCGTTGCTGGCGGCGATGCGTTCGCCGCCCTCACCGGGCTCGACCTGCAGGCTGCCGGGCAGCGGGCGCGCGGCCAGTGCGGTCGGCGGCACGCTGGGCTTGTCCAGGTTGTCGACCTGGGTGACCAGGCGCTGGATCAAGTGGTCGCGCAGCAGCAGGGTCAACGGCCCCTCGCCCTGGAACAGCTGGCTCAGCGCGCCCCAGGCGGCGGCATCGCTTTCAGCCAGCCTCGGCAGCGCCGGGTCGGCCGCGTCCCCGGTATCCAGCGGATGCTTGATCGGCGGGGGTGCTGGCGCAGGCGCTGCGGCTGCCTTCGGTTGTGGCGGTGCACCGCTGCTGGCGGGAGCTGACTGCACCGGTACCGACACCACACCGTCTGCCAGGCTTTTCAGCTGATCGCGGAACAACCAGCCCCCCGCGCCACCGATCACCACCACGCCCAGCACCCAGGGCCATACCGCCTTTCCACTCTGCATGATGCAGTCCCTCGTTGTTCACCTGCATGGACAAGGTGTGACCCGGTTGATTTCCATGGGTTCCCTCCCTGTTCCGCTGCCGTTGGGGTTGGGGCCTGCGCATGCGCCACGCTCACGCCTGCTTTGCACAGCGTGCGCGAGGCTGGGGGCCTTGTCGTGCGGAGACGCTGTCATGCAGTACGTGCTGTACTACTGGACGGGCATCCAGGGCCGGGGTGAATTCGTGCGACTGGCGCTGGAAGATGCCGCCGCCGACTACATCGACATGGCGCGGGTGCATGGCGATGCGGTGATGCAGCCGTTCCTCGATGGAAACAGCGAGGGAGCACTGCCCTTCGCACCGCCGTTCCTGAAGGCGGGCCGCCAGGTGATCGCGCAGGTGGCGGCCATCCTGGATTTTCTCGGTCCGACCCTGGACCTGGTGCCACAGGCGGCTTCGCGGCGGATGCAGGCGCTGCAGTTGCAGCTGACCATCGCCGACCTGGTGGCCGAGGTGCATGACACCCACCATCCGATCGCCGCGTCGAAATACTACGAAGAGCAGAAGACCGAGGCCAAGGCGCGTGCGGCTTCACTGCGTGGTGAACGACTGCCGAAGTTCCTCGGCCATTTCGAACAGGTGCTGGCCGCCAACGGCGGCCGCCATGCCCTGCGCGAGCACTCCTATGTGGACCTGTCGCTGTTCCAGCTGCTGAGTGGGCTGGACTACATGTTCCCGCGGCGGATGCAGGCGTTGGCGCCCACCCTGCCCCTGCTGCGTGCGCTACACGAGCGTGTGGCGAAGCGGCCGAACATCGCCGCCTATCTGGCTTCGGAACGGCGGCTGGCGTTCAATACCAACGGCATCTTCCGCCATTACCCGGAACTCGATGCAGAACGGTAGTGCCGGCCGCTGGCCGGCAACCGCACGATGCGCCCGCGGTCCATGAGCATGCCGGCCAGCGGCCGGCACTACCGTGGTGTCAGCTTTTCCCGTCCAGCGGCTTCACCGCCTGCTTCTTCATCGACAACAGCCCCAGCAGCAGCGCCAGCGCCACATAGGCGCCCGCGAACTGCCAGCTGATGATGCGCGCCAGCCCGTCCAGGTCCCATGGCAGGTAGATGCCACCGCGCGGGTCCACCGAGTGGATCAGGCCGAACAGGGTCAACAGCGCCGCCACCAGCAGGAAACCGCAGGCGCGGCGCAGGCGACCATCGACCATCGCCGCCACTGCCGAGATCCACAGCATCGAGGTGATGATGAAGCCGTTGCCGAGGGTGAAGATCACCGCCAGTTCCGGCAGGCCGTGGCCGTCCAGCTTGGTCAGCAACTGCGGCAGCTGGTCCGGCGCGATCCAGCCCGGGGCCTTGATCGCCAGCAGGTACGCCACCGACGGCAGAAAACCGAACACCATCGCACCGGTATGGTGGCGCGGCGTGGCCTGGAAGGCCTGGGTGGTGATGTCGATGGCCACGTACACGATGATCGGCGCCAGCACCGCCAGCGGCAGCCACTGCACCAGCCCGGAGATGATGCCGAGCATGCCGCCGATGCCGACGAACAGGCCGGTCAGCAGCGTATAGCCGCTGCGCGCGCCCATGTGCTTGTAGGCCGGCTGGCCGATGTACGGCGTGGTCTGCGCAACGCCGCCGCAGACACCGGCCACCAGCGTGGCCACCGCTTCCACCAGCAGGATGTCGCGGGTGCGGTAGTCATCACCGGCCGCGCGTGCGCTTTCGGACACGTTGATGCCGCCTACCACCATCAGCAGGCCGAACGGCAGCAGCAGCGGCAGGTAGGTCATCGCGGTGGGCAGGCCCTCGAGGAAACCCAGCGTCGGCAGCGGCAGCACCACCTGCGGCGGCACCCACGCCGGCACATGGAAGCCCGGCGCGCCCAGCCCGGCCAGGCCCAGGCCGTAATACAGCACGGTGCCGAACACGAAGGCCAGCAGCACGCCCGGGCCACGCACCGGCAGCTTGCCCTTGGCAATCAGCACGTACAGCAGCAGGCCCAGCGTGGTGAAGCCGACCAGCGGCGAGCGCAGCGTTTCCAGCAGCGGCAGCAGGCCCATCAGCACCAGCGCGATGCCGGCGATGGATCCCAGCAGCGCAGCACGTGGCAGTGCGCGGGTGACCGCTTCGCCGAAGAACGACAGCACGAACTTCAGCACGCCCATGATGACCAGCGCGGCCATGCCCAGCTGCCAGGTGGCGATGCCGGCGGCATGCGGGTCCAGGCCCTGCTGCTTGAAGGCGATGAAGGCCGGGCCGAGCACCAGCAGGGCCATGCCGATGCTGGTCGGCGCGTCCAGGCCCAGCGGCATGGCGGTGACATCGTCGCGGCCGGTGCGCGCGGCCAGCCGTCGCGCCATCAGGGTGTACAGCAGGTTGCCGACCAGCACGCCGAAGGCGGTGCCGGGGAACATGCGGCCGAACACCACGTCGGCGGGGAACTGGAAGATCCCGACCAGGGCCATGGCGATGAAGCCGAGGATGGAGAGGTTGTCGACGACCAGGCCGAAGAAGCCGTTGAAGTCGCCGGCAACGAACCAGCGACGCGGTGCGGCGGAAGCGGGAGCGGACATGGAAGGGGCGGTGGGGGTGGGGACCGCCGATGGTAGGCCCAGCGGGGCCGGCGCGCCAATTCCGTCATGGAATGATGGGTTCCAGCCAACGGCGGGGGCCCCTCGTGGCTGGGGCACGAACAGCGCTTTCCTCGGCTGGGCCGGGCGGATAGGTGGCGCGGGGGACGCCGTAAACCCATCCATGGGGGCTTGGCCGCGGCATCCATGCCGCGGACACCCCCGCGCCACCTATCCGCCCGGCCCCTGACAGTTTCCTGCGCGTGCCAGCCACGGAAGAGAATCAAAAGATCAAAAGCAAAAGCGGGTCGCTTCGCTCTGAGCCGAGCATGGCTCGGCTCTACAGAAGATCATTCCGAACACTCTTTCGCTCATCCACGCATGGCGTGGATCTACCGACAGATCGCAGAAAACTGTCGAAGGCGGGGTGGGTCCGGTTGCGGGGGTGTCTGATCTGGCTCCCTGAAAACGGACGCCATGAAGCCGTGTCAGGCGGCAGCCCGGAGCTGCCGGGCGTAGTTGTTAGGCGAGTGGTAGCCCAGCGCCGAGTGTAGCCGGGCTGGATTGTAGAAGCCGTGGATGTAAGCAGCGATGGACTGGCTGGCTTGTTCCTTACTGGCGTAAGGCTCGGCAGCCTCTTCTGTCTTGAGCGTCGCAAAGAAGCTCTCGGCCAAGGCGTTGTCCCAGCAATTGCCAGGCCGGCTCATGCTTTGGACCACGTCATGGGACTGCAGCAGCTGGCGAAACTCGTTCCCCCAGTACTGCCCGCCACGATCGGAATGGAAGATCAGGCCAGGTCGTTGTGGATGCAGAGCCCAGGCATTGGCAAATGCTTTCACTACCAGTTCTTCAGTCAAGCGCTTGGAAACGCTGTAGCCCAGCACCTGCCGGGTCTGGACGCTGATGACCACGGCCAGATGCAGCCATCCCTGGCGGGTGGGGACATACGTGATATCCCCGACCCACGCCGTCGGTCCGGTTCCGGGGGCAAATTGCCGATCCAGCAGGTTGGGGGCGAGCTGAGATGAGCCGCCGGAGGATTTGGGCCGGAATCGGCCTTTGGTCTTGCCCTGGATTCGCTCCTCGGCCATTAACCGTGCCACGCGCTTGTGGCCGACTAGATGATTCCTGGCTCGTAAGGCCCTGACCAGCCGACGCCGCCCATAACTGCGTTTGCTGGCCACATGGATGGCCCGAAGCTCGGTACGAAGGGCCGAATCGACATCGCACGTTTGGGCACACTGGCGGCGCAGGTAGTCATGGAATCCAGAGACAGAAACCCCGAGAAGCCGACACAGCAACCTGGTCGGGTAGCGAGTCCTTTGACTGGCGACGAAGGCGTACCTCACTTGGACTCTCTGGCAAAGAACGCCGCCGCTTTTTTTAGGATTTCCCGCTCCATCTTCAGATTGGCGTTCTCGGCCCGAAGGCGGCTGATCTCGCTTTCCAGATCAGTGGCCGGCCTGCGGGCCTCAGAGGTCAACGACCGGCCAGCACGGACCGCGTCAATCCAATTTGCCAGCGTTTTGACGGACATTTCCAATTGGCGGGCCGCTGCGGCTGGGCCGAGCGACTCGGCCAGCTCCACGGCTTGGTGCTTGAACTCATCGGTGTAGCTACGACGGGTGATACGGGACATAAGGGACCTCCCAGTGCGATCAAAGTATCGCTTCTTGGCGTCCGCCCACGGGGAGCCAGATCAGTCCGCGGCATGGATGCCGCGGCCAAGCCCCCAGGGACGGGTTTACGGCGTCCCCCGCAACCGGACCCACCCCGCCATCCCTCAGGAAACCCGCTTCTGCTCTGGCTCCGGCTCGTAGCGGGTGCAGGGCGCAGCCCTGCATCGCCCACCCTACTTCTTCAGAAAGTTGTCCACCAGCAGATGCTTCACATCGTCGAAGCGGCCGTTCAACACCGCCTTGGCCGCATACAGCGCGGTACCCGCGACCTGCTTCGCCTCGATCTGCGGCGGCATCACCAGCTCCGCGCGGCTGGTATGCACATCCAGCAGCGCCGGGCCGCGCTGCGACAGGAAGTCCTGCACCGCCTCTTCCAGATCCTCGCTGCGGGTAACGGTTCGGCCATGGAAGCCGATCACCTCGGCCAGGCGGCCGAAATCCGGGTTCTTCAGGTCGGTGTAATTGTCCAGCAGGCCCTCCACCTTCTGTTCCAGCTCGACGAAATTCAGCGAGCCGTTGTTGTACACCACCACCTTGATCGGCAGGTTTTCCTGCACGGCGGTCAGCAGGTCGCCGAGCAGCATCGCCAGGCCGCCGTCGCCGGACAACGAGATCACCTGCCGCCCCGGGAACGCCTTCTGCAGGCCCAGCGCCTGTGGCATCGCGTTGGCCATCGTGCCGTGCAACAGGCTGGTCAGCGTACGGCGGCGGCCGTTGACCCGGATATGCCGCAGCACCCACACCATCGGTGAGCCACCGTCGGCGGTGAACAGCGCGTCGTCCGTCGCGTATTTGGACAACAACGCCGTCAGGTGCTGTGGATGGATCAGCTCGCCCTCGCCCGGCTGCTCTTCCTGTTCGCGCTTCTTCAGCGCCTTGTCGCGGCGCTCGATGCATTCGTCCAGGAAACTGCTGTCCTCGCGCGGCGGCAGCATCGGCAACAAGGCGTCCAGCGTAGGCGCGATGTCACCGACCACGCCCAGGTTCACCGGATGGCGGCGGCCCAGATGGCTGCCGTCGCGGTCGACCTGGATGATCGTGGCCTTGTCCGGATAGAACTGGCCCCACGCGAAATCGGCACCGAGCAGCAGCAACGTGTCGCACTCCATCAGCGTGTGGAAGCCCGACTCGATGCCGAAGATCCCGGTCATGCCCATGTTGAAGGGGTTGTCGGGCTCGACGAAATCCTTGGCGCGCGAGGTGTGCGCGACCGGCGCCTGCAGGCGCCGCGCCAGTTCCAGCAGCTGCGGGTGTGCGCCCTGGCAGCCCGCGCCGGCATAGATGCCGATGCGCCTGCCCTGCCCCAGCAGCTCGGCGATGCGCTGCAGTTCTGCATCGGACGGGCGCAGCACCGGCTGGGTGTAATGCACCGAGAACGGTACATCGTGCTTCACGTCGGCCTCGCTGATGTCGGCCGGCAGGATCACCACCGCCACGCCGCGGCGGCTGATCGCGGCCTGGCAGGCCAGCGCCACCACGCGCCGCGCCTGCGCGGGGCTGTGCACCTGTTCGCAGAACACCGTGCAGCTGCCATACACCGCCTTGAAATCCACTTCCTGCGGGAACTCCATGCCCAATTCGCTGGTGACGATCTGGCTGGCGATCAGCACCATCGGCGCACGATTGCGGTTGCTTTCGAAGATGCCATTGATGAAATGCAGGCCACCGGGGCCACAGGAGCCGGCACAGGCGGTCAGTTCGCCACTCACCAGCGAATCGGCACCGGCGGCGAACGCGGCCACTTCCTCATGGCGTACGTGCACCCAGGCAATGTCGCTGCCATGCATCGCATCGGTCACATGGTTGAGCGTATCGCCCACGATGCCATAACAGCGGCGGACGCCTGCCTGCTGCAGGGTGTCCACCACAATCTCGGCCACGCGCTTGCTCATCGGATACATCCTCGAACGGGGGAACGTCCGAGGCTAGACCCGGCGAAGTGATGCCTCCGTGGGCAAATTGCGCATCACCTCGATGTGCAAACTGCGGACGGATGTCCGGTCAATCGTTGACGTTGATCCAGCCCAGCACCGCGCCGTGCTTGGGATTCTGGTAGCGCAGCTTCATCCAGCCGTCCTGTTCATCCAGCATTTCCACACGGTCGCCCTGCACCAGGTAACGCGGGGTGCTGGACGCGCCGGGCCTGTCGAACAGGAACAGGCGCGCTGGCACCACCGTTGCCTGCTGACCGCGCAGCGGCCCGTCGGGCGGTGCGCCCAGGCCATCGGCGATGGCGCTCTCACGTACTTTTCCAGCGGGGTCATAGGTCCGCCAGACCGCCAGTGGCCCTTGCTCGTCGCTTTGTTCCCAATGCAGCGCGGCGTTCAGCGTGTCGCCCAGCATCAATACGCTCTCGGCGCGGTACAGATAGAGCTTCGAACCTGCAAACCGGTACTGGTCGGCGTACCACATCGGGCCACTGCGGCAGCTGCTGGTCAGGGTGCGACTCGCACGATCGACCGTCAGCCCCATCAGGTCACCGCAGCTGTCCTTGCCATGGGTTTCAGCCCGCAGCGCACGGAACCCGCCACTGGCCGGATCAAAGCGGTACACCGCCACCGCTTCATTGACCATGCCCACCGATGCGCGTGCGATCAGTTCCGGATAGCCATCGAAGTCGACGTCCTCCAGACCCCACCGCGAGTTGCCGTCCGCATCCGCCGCGCCGGCCAGCGTCTGGCGCTTGCCCGACGGCGAAAGCTGAACCGCGATGTTGCCGTCCTGCTGCGGATCGGCGTGCGCCTGCACGTGAGCGGCCACCTGGAACCGCAGGGTTTCGCCGCCGTCCCCGCCCGCCTGCGCCGACGGTGCCAGCACGCCAGCCAGCACCACGCCCAGCACCCACTCCCTGTAATCCATCATCGCTCCCTGCGGCACCGCGGCGGCACCTTCAACTCAGAACGATACCTCGACCGGCTGCCGCGACCACAGCACCGACTGATGCCTGGTCTGCTGCTTCCACGCCAGGCGGATCGCCTCGATGTCGGCCCGGCGCTGCGGGGTGTCCTCGTGCAGCACCACCAGCACCTTGGTGCGCAGGCGGTTGGGCGAAGCATCGCCGCGGAACAGCCACTGGCCGTAGGCATCGAACACGGTCAGGCCATCCGGGAAGCGCGGGGTCACTTCCTTGTCCAAGAACGCGCGCCACTGCGCCTCGCTGATGGTGTCGGCCTGCGGACGGCTGCCTGCGCCCTGCTCTTCGCCCACGCCGAAATACAGCTCGCTGCGCACCCAGCCGTGGCCGTCGGACGGGCGTGCCGCATCGCCCTGCAGTTCGGCGGTGGTGGCCGTGGCATACGCACTGGGCGCCTGCGAAGAGAGGCTGGCGCAGCCGCTGGTAGCCAGCAGCACGGCAAAGACGAGGCCAAGGTGTTTCATCGGTACAGCTCCGGGCAAATGGGGGGGACAGGGCGAGCCGGCAGCGTACAGCGCCACCGGCCCGGCGTGCTGATGCCGGCAGGGCATCAGCTCATGCCGGACCGGCAGGGGCTTGCATCGGCAGCGGTCATCACGCGAAGATAATATATCGCTTCATCCGGATGGATGTAAGTGAAACCATCTCCCCCTTCCCCGTCGTCGTTGTTGCTGGAGCCCCCATGTCCGCCCGCCTGCCCGCGTCGCCGCTCGGCCTCGCCATCGCCATCGCGCTCTCCTCCGCCGCCGTCCCCGCCCTGGCCCAGGACGCCACCAACCTCGATACGGTGATCGTCACCGGCACCCGTGCCGCCGACCGCACCGTGCTCGAATCCACCTCGCCAGTGGACGTGCTCACTGCCGAGGACATCCGCAAGGCCGGCGTGGTCAACGGTGAACTGGGCAGCGCGCTGCAGGCGCTGCTGCCGTCGTTCAACTTCCCGCGCCAGTCCAACTCCGGCGGCGCCGATCACGTGCGCGCCGCGCAGCTGCGCGGCCTGTCGCCGGACCAGGTGCTGGTCCTGGTCAATGGCAAGCGCCGCCACCACACCGCGCTGGTCAACACCGACAGCAAGATCGGCAAGGGCACCACCCCGGTCGACTTCAACTCGATTCCGGTCAGTGCGATCAAGCGCATCGAAGTGCTGCGCGATGGCGCCGGTGCGCTGTATGGCTCGGATGCCGTGGCCGGCGTGATCAACGTGATCCTCGACAACGGTGGCGACGGTGGCGAGATCGAAGCCAGTTACGGCGCCAACCACACCGACCTCAAGCCGATCGGGCGCACCCTCACCGATGGCCAGACCGGCAACATCAGCGCCAAGGTCGGCACCGCGCTGGGCGAGGACGGTGGCTTCCTGCGCGTCGGCCTGGAGTACAAGCACCGCAACGGCACCAACCGCGCCGGCTTCGACCAGATTCCGCCGTGGGACCAGACCCCGGACAACCTGGCGTTGCAGGGCAAGCGCAACTACGTGCTGGGCGATGGCAAGAGCAAGGACATCAACCTGTGGCTGAACACCGAGATTCCGGTGGGCCAGACCTCGACCTTCTACGCGTTCGGCACCTTCAACCAGCGCGATACCGAAGGCGCGAACTACTTCCGCTACCCCGATGGCGATGCCAACTGGAAGCAGGTCTATCCGAACGGCTACCGGCCGATCTCCGAGGGCGAGAACCGCGACGTGCAGGCCGTGGCCGGCGTGCGCGGCCAATGGGGCGAGTGGAGCTATGACGGCAGCCTGGATTACGGCCAGAACGACTTCACCTACCGCCTGCGTGATTCGCTCAACGCCTCGCTGGGCCCGACCAGCCCGACCCGCTTCAAGACCGCCGATTACCAGTACGCGCAGACGGTGGGCAACCTCGACCTGAGCCGTGTATTCACCCAGAGCGACAGCATCAGCCACACGCTGGGCCTTGGCGTGGAAGCACGCCACGAGCGCTACCAGACCCGTCCGGGTGACCCGGCCAGCTACGCCGCCGGCCCGTACACCGACCGCCCGACCGGTTCGCAGGCCGGTGGCGGCCTGACCCCGCAGGATGCGGCAAACCTGTCGCGCGACGTGGCCAGCGCCTATGCCAGCCTGTCCAGCCAGTTCGGCGAGAAGTTCTCCACCGACCTGGCTGCGCGCTACGAGCACAACGACGACTTCGGCGGCGAACTGACCGGCAAGCTCGGCCTGCGCTACGAATTCACTCCGGCCTTCGCGCTGCGCGGCGCGATCTCCAACAACTTCCGTGCACCGTCACTGGCGCAGATCGGTTACGAATCCACCTCCACCGGCTACAACGCCGGCGGCCAGCTGGTGCAGGGGCGCCTGCTGTCGGTCAACAATCCGATCGCGCGCGGCCTGGGTGCGCAGAACCTGAAGCCGGAAAAGTCGATCAACACCTCGCTGGGCTTCACCAGCCGCATCGGCGAGCACTTCGACCTGTCGCTGGACTTCTTCCAGATCGACATTGATGACCGCATCGCACTGTCGGAAAGCATCACCGGCGATGCGCTGACCGACTACGTGGCGGCCAACTTCGGCGTCAGCGGCCTGCAGAGCGCCAGCTTCTTCGTCAACGCCGCCGACACCCGCACCCGCGGCGCCGAGCTGGTGAGCAACTGGCGCCAGTCGCTGGGCGATGGCCAGCTGCTGTTGACCGGCACCTATGCGTACACCAAGACCACGCTGAAGAACGTGCTGGCCACGCCGGCACAGCTGCGTGCACTGAACCCGGACTACGTGCTGTTCGGCATTGAAGAGACCAACACCCTCACCGACGCCACCCCGCGTACGCGCGGCAGTTTCTCGGCCGCATGGAGCAATGATCACTGGTCGCTGAGCACCCGCGTGAACCGCTACGGCAGCGCCACCCGCGTGTTCAACTTCGGTGATGGCTACATCCCGCGCCAGACCTACCAGGCCGAATGGCAGCTGGATGCGGAAGTGGAGTACCGCATCACCCCGCGCTGGAGCGTGGCCATCGGCGGCCAGAACCTGACCGACAACTACCCGGATCGATCCAACAGCGATATCCACTACTTCGGCAACCTGCCGTATGACGTGTTGTCGCCGATCGGCAGCAACGGCGCGTACTACTACGGCCGCGTCCGCTACACGTTCTGACTCACCGGTCCGGTAGTGCCGGCCGCTGGCCGGCAACCGCCAGGTGCATCCATGGGCCATGAAGTTGCCGGCCAGCGGCCGGCACTACCCCGATTCGTAGCCTGACCTCGACCCCACGTACACGCCCACGCTGGCAAGCTGGGCGTCATGGCTGAACCGCTTCCCCTGCGTCCGCCACCGCCATTGCTGGACGACGCCTGCGCGTTGTTCCTCGATGTCGACGGCACCCTGATCGAATTCGCTGCACGCCCGGATGCCGTGCAGTTGCTGCCGGATGTGCGTGAAGCCATCGGCCGCATCAGCGACCGCCTGGAAGGTGCCGTGGCACTGGTCAGTGGTCGCCCGCTTGAACAGCTGGACCAGCTGTTTGCACCGCTGCAACTGCCTGCCGCCGGCCTGCACGGCCACGAACTGCGCGCCCAGGACGGCCGCGTGCTGCGCGACGCGCACGACGACGATACCGCCGAGTGGCTGCACGCCCTGCACCAGCAGGCGATGCGTTTCGCCCATGGCCATCCCGGCGTACTGGTGGAAGACAAGGGCGTCGGCCTGGCGCTGCATTGGCGCGGCGCTCCGCACGCGGCCAGCGAGGTGCGTGCCTTCGCCGACCGCCACGTGCGCGGCCGTACCAGCTATCGCCTGCAGCCGGGCGACCATGTGGTCGAGTTCGTCCCGGTGGGTACCGACAAGGGCCGCGCGGTGCGCCGCATGATGCAGTACCTGCCGTTCCGCGGGCGCCTGCCCGTGTTTCTCGGCGATGACCTCACCGACGAATTCGGCTTCGACGCCGCCAACGGCCAGCATGGCTGGAGCGTGCTGGTGGGCGAACGTGAACCCAGCGCGGCGGTGTTCGCACTGCCCGACATACGCAGCGTGCACGCCTGGCTGCGTGAGAATGCCTATTGACCCGGCCACCCCCACGGCCGCAACCGACGAGATGTACCGCGTGATGACCCAACCCGATCTTGATCTGGGCGTGGTCGGCAACGGCAGCTTCGGCGCCCTGGTCGACAAACATGCCCGCGTTGTCTGGAGCTGCCTGCCCACCTTCGACGGCGATCCCACCTTCTGCGCCCTGCTCGGCCCCAACCAGCAGACCGGTGGCGACTTCGCCATCGAGCTGGAAGACTTCGCCAGCAGCGAGCAGGAGTACCTGACCAACACCGCGATCCTGCGCACCGTGCTGCGCGACGCGCACGGTGGCGAACTGGAAATCCTCGATTTCGCCCCGCGCTGGCGCCAGAACGACCGCTTCTACCGCCCGGTCAGCCTGATCCGGCAGGTGCGCCCTTTGGCCGGCAGCCCACGCATCACGGTGCGTGCGCGGCCGCTGGCGGACTGGGGCGCACGCGTGCCCGAGTCCACCTGGGGCAGCAACCACGTGCGCTGGATCCTGCCCGAGCACGTGCTGCGGCTGACCACCGATGTGCCGGTGCGCTTCGTACGCGAGGGCCTGCCGTTCGTGCTCAACCATCCCATCCACCTGATCCTGGGTGTCGATGAATCACTCAACCGCTCGATCAGCGGCTATGTGCAGGAAGCCTTCCAGCGCACCCGCGATTACTGGCGCGAGTGGGTGCGCTACCTGTCCATTCCGCTGGAATGGCAGGACGCGGTGATCCGCAGCGCGATCACCCTGAAGCTCTGCCAGTACGAGGACAGCGGCGCGATCATCGCGGCGATGACCACCTCCATTCCAGAGGCACCGGGCAGCGTGCGCAACTGGGACTACCGCTACTGCTGGCTGCGCGATGCCGCGTTCGTGGTGCGTGCGCTGAACCGCCTGGGCGCGACGCGCACGATGGAACAGTTCCTCGGCTACATCTTCAACCTGGCCACCACCGACGGTACGCTGCAGCCGCTGTACGGCATCGGCTTCGAGGCCAAACTTGATGAGGACGAAGTGCCCAGCCTGTCCGGCTATCGCGGCATGGGCCCGGTGCGCCGTGGCAACCTGGCCTGGGTGCAGCGCCAGCACGATGTATACGGCAGCGTGGTGCTGGCCTCCACGCAGCTGTTCTTCGACCGCCGCCTGCAGGACCCGGGCGACGCGCACACCTTCGCCCGCCTGGAACCCCTGGGCGAACAGGCCTTTGCCCTGCATGACGTACCCGATGCGGGTCTGTGGGAATTCCGCGGCCGCACCGAGGTGCACACCTACACCAGCGCGATGTGCTGGGCGGCGTGCGACCGCCTGTGCAAGATCGCCGTGCGCCTCAAGCGCGACGACCGCGCACGCTACTGGCGCGAACGTGCCGACACCATCCACGCGCGCATCATGGCCGAATCCTGGAGCGAGGAGCTGGGCCACTTCACCGATACCTTCGGTGGCCATCGCCTGGATGCCTCGCTGCTGCTGCTGGCCGACATCGGCTTCATCGATGCGCTGGACGCCCGCTTCATCGCCACCGTCGACGCCATCGGCCGCGACCTCAAGCATGGCAATTCGCTGTACCGCTACGTCGCCCCGGATGACTTCGGCGAGCCGGAAACCAGCTTCACCATCTGCACGTTCTGGTACATCGACGCGCTGGCCGCGATCGGGCGCCTGGACGAGGCGCGCGCGATGTTCGAAACGCTGCTGAAACAACGCAATCATCTGGGCCTGCTGTCGGAGGATCTGGCGTTCGACAGTGGCGAGGCCTGGGGCAATTTCCCGCAGACCTATTCGCACGTCGGCCTGATCACGGCCGCGATGCGCCTGTCGCGGTCCTGGCAGGAGGCATCGTGAGTCGTCTTGTAGTGGTTTCAAACCGCGTGGCGGTGCCCGGCGAGAACCGCGCTGGCGGCCTGGCGGTCGGCCTGCTGGCCGCGTTGAAGGAACGCGGCGGCATGTGGTTCGGATGGAGCGGCAAGAGCGTGCGCGAGGGCAGTGGCACGCTGCACACGCAGAAGGACGGCGACATCGAGTTCGTCACCCTGGACCTGAGCAAGCGCGAAGTTGACGGTTACTACAACGGCTTCGCCAACCGCACGTTGTGGCCGCTGCTGCACTTCCGCCTGGACCTGGTCGACTACGACCGTGGCACCCGCGAGACCTACCACAAGGTCAACGCGCTGTTCGCCGACAAGCTCGCCCCGCTGCTGCGCGAGGACGACATCGTCTGGATCCACGACTACCACCTGATCCCGCTCGGTGCGCTGCTGCGCGAACGCGGCATCGGCTGCCGCATCGGCTTCTTCCTGCACATCCCGATGCCCTCGGCCGACCTGCTGCAGGCCATGCCCGATCACCTGCGGCTGTTCTCCGCGCTGTATGCCTGCGACCTGGTCGGCTTCCAGACCCAGCGCGACGCCGATCGCTTCCAGACCTACCTGCGCCTGTTCGGCGGCGGCCGCGTGCTCGACAACGGCGAACTGGAAGCTCCCGGCGGGCGCCGTTTCCGCGCAGCCGCCTTCCCGATCGGCATCGACACCGACCTGATCGCGCGCCAGGCCGGCACCGCCGCCACCAAGGCCGCGGTGAAGAATCTGCGCAACAGCCTGCGTGACCGCCAGCTGGCGATCGGTGTCGACCGCCTGGACTACTCCAAGGGCCTGCCCGAGCGCTTCCTCGGCTTCGAGCGCTACCTGGAGCGTCATCCCGACCAGCGCGGCTCGCTGACCTACCTGCAGATCGCCCCGGTCTCGCGTGGCGATGTCACCGAGTACCGGCAACTGCGCAGCCAGCTGGAACAGATCGCCGGCCACATCAACGGCGGCCACGCCGAGCCGGACTGGACACCGCTGCGCTACGTCAACCAGAACTTCACCCATGCCACCCTCACCGGCTTCTACCGGGCGGCGGCGGTGGGCCTGGTGACACCGCTGCGCGACGGCATGAACCTGGTGGCCAAGGAGTACGTGGCCTCGCAGGACCCGGAGGATCCCGGGGTGCTGGTGCTGTCGCTGCTGGCCGGTGCCGCCGATGAACTGAAACAGGCGCTGCTGGTGAATCCACACGACCTGGACGGCGTGGCCGATGCGATCGCCACCGCTGCGACGATGTCGCTGCGCAGGCGCAAGGAGCGTTGGCACGCGATGATGGACCACCTGCGCACCTACGACATCAACCACTGGCGGCGCAGCTACCTGGACGCGCTGGAGAACTGAGGGATCGCGCCACCAGTCCAGCCATGAAGCGACAGAGGAGCGCCATGTGCGCTCGCAGATTGTCGCTTTAAGCCCGAAAGTAGGTGCACGTGAAACCATTCGCCGAACAGCAGAATGGCGCCCCTGCCCGTCCCAGCCGTCCCGGGCAGGCACGTAAGGCTCGCGTCGCACAAGGCCTCATCGTGTCCTGCCGCACGCTCTGCCGCATCGCCCGCCGGAACGAAAGATGCACCACCGCCAGCCTTTCACCATGCATTGACGCGCGCTCCCCAGAGTGGCGCCCCCAGAGATATCGCAATCCGTCGCGCCCGCTGCGCGGTGCGATGCACATCACATTCCGGGGAGTCACTGTATGTCTGCGTACGACCGTTTCATCGAAGATGCCGCAACACGCCTGGAGCTGGGCCATCGCGCCCGCTGGGTGGTGGAGGTCATCAGCGTCTGGATAACCTCCCATCACCAGGGCCTGGACGGTCTGCAGCAGCGGTTTGAGCAGGCAGGCCTGGCCTCCCGTTTTCATTCCTGGCGGCAACCGGCAGCGATGCGGCTGCCCATCGTCGCCAGTGAGCTCGAACGCGCGCTGGGGGCGCACACGCTGGCCATGATCGCGCACCGTTGTGGCATGTCACCCGGTGCTTTCAGGGTGGTCGCCTGCCACCTTCTGCCGGGGGTGGTCGCGCTGATGGATGCGCCCGGCGGCCTGGTGCCTTCCCCCCATGCCCCTCGCAGCATCGCGGGCCCATCGCCCCGGCGCATGACCGGCACGGTGCCATTGCGCGCGATGTATGGGAGGGCCGTGCGCAGCCTGTTGTGGCTGCTGGCTATTGTCGTTGTCCTCGGCCTCACCACCTGGCTGCAGCTGAAGGCCCGCATGCCCCTGTGGACGGTGCCGGACATTCCACTCGAACACGACGCCTGCCTGTCCCTGCAGCAACACGGCACACAGATGCAGGTGCACGGCAACCTGCCCACCGAGGGGGATCGTCGCCGTATCTGGAGCACGCTGCTGGCGCTACACGGCCGGCAGAACGTGCAGGGCGGGATAACGCTGGACCCACGCGCACGCGCGCCGCGCTGGCTGGATCGCCTGATTGCCGATCTTCCACAGCTGCAGGGCGACGGACTGCGGCTGGAATTCGCCGGATCGCAGCTGCGCATCGACACATCGCTGATGGAGGACGCGCAGCGGCTGGCCATCTCGCACAGATTGCGCCAGGACTTCCCGGCACTGGACATGAGCGGCCTGTGGGGCCCGGGACTGGCGGCGCTGTCGCAGCTGCCGGCGCACGCCGATGCCGCGCAGCGGATTGAAGCGCTGAACCAGACCACGCTGAAGTTCCACGCCGGTTCGTCCGAGTTGACCGGCGACTCGCGGCAGACCCTGGAGGCCGTCGCGGATGCGCTGCGCAGAGCGCCCGACGGCAAGCGTGTTGAGATCGGCGCGCACACCGATGGTCGCGGCCACGCCCAAGCCAACCTGCAGCTCAGCCAGCAGCGCGCCGAGGCGGTATCACACGCGCTGCAGTCCCTGGGCGTCCCCGCCACCTCGCTGGTCGCGGTGGGCTACGGCCAGGACTGGCCGGTCGCCGACAATCGCAGCGACATCGGACGCGCGCAGAACCGTCGCATCGCCTATCAACTGCTCGACTGAAAAAAGGGGACGGAGGGAATCAAGTCGTGTATGCATGAACGACTTGATTCCCTCCGTCCCCTTTTTGTTCAATCCAGGAAGCGCGCGGCCTGTTCTGGCGGCGGCAAAAGGCAGGCGTCATGCCGCCCGAACCAGCGGTAGCGGTTGCGCGCCAGCACGCGATAGGCCGCGTCGCGCCAGCTTCGCGGTAGCACACGCAGCACACCACTCAGGCGCCAGGCGCCGCCCAACCCGGCCAGCACGCGCAGGATCGCGTCGGTGTCGGTCCATGCGCCCTGCGCATCCAGCAGCAGGAATGACCTGGGGTCCTGCGGATCCAGTCCATGCGCGCGCAGCAGCGCACTGCCCCGGGTGCCCTGCATCGCCGCGAAGCGATAGCGCCCGTTGGGATCGAAACGCAGCAGGAAGCGCACCCACCGGTTGCACAGCGCGCAGACACCGTCGAACACGATCACCGCGCCGTCGGCGGTGGTCTCACTGCGGTTCGAGCCAGCCGTCATAGCGGATCAGGGCTCCTGCCCAGGGCAAGGTCACATCAACCCGAAAAGTGTAACGCTGCCCCTGCCCTGCTTCGCGGCAGCGCACGCCGCCAAACCAGCGCGTGGGCAGCGGCAGCACCCCGAACGCCCACACCCGGCGCACCGACCAATCGATGCCGCCCTCGCGGGCCTGCAGGTCGAACTCGAAACGCACCGCGCCCAGCTGCTCACGCAGATGGCCCTCGTGCGCCCACAACCGCGACACCATCGGCCAGCGGCCGAACCGGCGCGCCCAGCGTTCGCCATGCCCGTGTGCACTGAACACCACTTCGGTCGGCAGTGCCTCGCCCTCCCTCGGCAACTGCGCCAAGGCGGCCAGCAGCGGCACCAGCCAGTGCCGTCCGCGCTCGATCCGCGACTGCCCCACGTAGCGGCACGGCAACGCAGCGGCGTGCAGCGCCTGTACCGGCACTGCCAGAGTGGCAAAGGCCGGCCCCAGCACGTGCGCGAACAGGGGCGTGCTCAGCGCGCGATCCAGGCCAGCGTCGCCATGCGTCCGGTGCGACGGTCGCGCCGGTGCGAGTACAGGTCCGTGTCGGCCATGGTCGACACCGTGCCGCCATACACCTGCGCCGGGTCCATGCCGGCGGCCTGCAGCCGCTGGCGGGCCAGGGCGAACAGGTCCACCTTCCAGTGCCCGGGCCGGGTCGCCACGAAAGCCGCCTCCGCAGCCGGGTCATGCCCGACAAAGGCGTGGAAGACCTCTTCGCCGATCTCGTAGTCGGCCGGCCCGGCGGCCGGGCCCAGCCAGGCCCGCAACTGCGCGGGCGGGGTCTGCAGGGCGGCCACGGTGGCCTCCAGCATGCCGTCGGCCAGCCCGCGCCAACCGGCATGGGCCGCGCCCACCTCGCTGCCATCGGCAGCGGCGAACACCACCGGCAGGCAATCGGCGGTCAGGATCGCCAGCACCACGCCCGGCACCGAAGTCACCGCGGCGTCGGCCACCGGCTCACTGGCGCCCGGCACCGGTGGTGCGTTGAAGCGCAGCACGGTACTGCTGTGCACCTGGCGCAGCCAATGCGGCGCGGACGGCAGCGCCAATCCCTGCTGCAGCAGCTGGCGGTTGTGCTCGACATTGGCCGGGGTATCGCCATCGGCCGCGTGCCGGTTGCCCAGGTTGAACTGCGCGAACGGCGCCGGCGAGATGCCCGCGCCATGCCGGCGCGTGGTCAGCGCATGGACGCCTGCTGGCGCTGGCCAGTCGGCCTGCAGCAACGGCAGCGCGGCCGCCATCACCAGCGGTCCCGCTCGCGTGCGGCGAAGGCTTCGCTGTCTTCGCGCAGCACCTTCATCAGGTGCAGCATGTCTTCCGGCACCGGTGCGGTGTTGCGCACCGGCTCGCCGGTGATCGGGTGGGTGAACTCCAGGGTTTCGGCATGCAGGGCTTGGCGCTTGAAGCCGCGCAGCGCGGCCACCAGCTCGTCACTGGCGCCCTTGGGCAGCTTCAGCGCGCCGCCGTACAGCGGATCACCGATGATCGGGTGGCGCACATGCGCCATGTGCACGCGGATCTGGTGGGTACGACCGGTTTCCAGGCGGCACTCCAGCGCGGTGTGCGCACGGAAACGCTCGCGCAGGCGGTAATGGGTGATCGCTTCCTTGCCGTCCTCGCGCACGGCCATCTTCAGGCGGTCGCGCGGGTGGCGGTCGATCGGCGCATCGGCCGTGCCGCCGGCCACCAGTGCGCCCATCACGATGGCCAGGTACTGCCGGTGCACGTCGCGTGCGGCCAGCTGCTCGACCAGCGCGGTCTGCGCCTCCAGGGTCTTGGCCACCACCATCACGCCGCTGGTGTCCTTGTCCAGGCGGTGCACGATGCCGGCACGCGGCAGCACCGCCACCGACGGGTCGCGGAACAGCAGGGCATTGACCAGGGTGCCGCTGTGGTTGCCCGCGCCGGGGTGGACCACCAGCCCGACCGGCTTGTTGATCACCAGCAGGTGCTCGTCCTCGAACAGCACGTCCAGCGGGATGTCCTCCGGCTGGGCGTCGGTCTGGGTCTCGAGCACCACCGTGAGGGTGACCACCTCGCCGCCGCGCAGCGGGTCGCGCGGGCGCACCTGGGCGCCATCCAGCAGGACGTCGCCCGCCTTGATCCACTCGGTCAGGCGCGAACGCGAGTATTCGGGGAACAGTTCGGCCACGACGGCGTCGAAACGACGGCCGGCCGCGGTGTCGGGGACGATGGCCTGGCGGGCCGATTCAGAGGGTTGTTCAGACATGGCAGGGGGCATTCTTTGAAATTTTGGGGTCCCGGCGGCCGGTTTCAGTCGCTGGACAGGACACTAGGCTATCATCGACCCTTCGTATTCCAGCCGCGTCCCGCCTCGACCCCATGATCCGACGCTCCGCCATGCTCTCTGCGCCCGTCCGCCTCACCGCCCTGCTGCTGGTGCTGGTCATCGCCGCCACCGGCTGCCACCGTGGCGCCAAGAAGGGCGATCGCCCCGATGAAGGGACGCCGGTCGAACAGTTGTACGAGAAGAGCCACAAGCTGATGCAGGGTGGCAACTGGAGCGGTGCTGAGACCAGCTTCCGCCGCCTGGTGGCCCAGTATCCGTACGGTCCCTATACCGAGCAGGCGATGATCGAAACCGCCTACGCCCAGTACAAGGCCGGCAAGCACGACGATGCGGTGTCCAGCATCGACCGCTTCATCCGCACCTACCCGACCCACCGCAACATCGCGTACCTGTACTACCTGCGCGGTCTTGCCAACTCCAACCGCAGTACGGTTTTCCTGCGACGCGTATGGTCGCTGGACGCCAGCCGCCGCGACCTGTCCACGCCGCATCAGGCGTATTCGGACTTCAACATCGTGGTCGACCGCTACCCGAACAGCCGCTATGCCGCCGATGCGCGCAGCCGCATGCTGGAACTGCGTGACGTGTTTGCCCAGCACGAGCTGGACAACGCCCTGTACTACATGCGCCGCGGCGCCTGGGTCTCGGCGGCCGGCCGCGCCAACTACCTGCTGGAAACCTACCCGCAGAGCGCGTTCCAGTACGATGCCGTCGCCGTCCTGGCCGATTCCTACACCCACCTGGGCAACAAGACCCTGGCCGACGACGCCCGCCGCGTCCTGCAGCTGAACCAGCCGGACCACCCGTGGCTGGAAGGCAAGTGGCCGAAGTACCCGTGGATGATCCGCAAGCTGAACCCGTTCGCCGGCGAGAAGTCCGCCAGCACCGGCCAGCGCAACGCGCGACTGGAAAAGAAATAAGAAAGGGCCCCGCAAGGGGCCCTCTTCTTTTGTTGCGGTAGTGCCGGCCGCTGGCCGGCAACCCGATGGCCTGTCTGAGGGTCATGCAACAGCCGGCCAGTGGCCGGCTCCAGCCATCGGCCGGGCCACGCCCGGCGCCCCTGCCTCAGCCCTTGTAGCCGTTGCTGATCGGGTAGCGACGCTCACGGCCGAAGGCGCGGCGCGAGACCTTCGGCCCCGGCGCGGCCTGGTGCCGCTTCCACTCGCTGATGCGCACCAGGCGCAGCACGCGGTCGACCACGGCCGCATCGTAGCCGGCGGCCACGATCTCCCCGCGCGACTGCTCCTGATCGATGTAGCGGTACAGGATGCCGTCCAGCACGTCGTAGGCCGGCAGCGAATCCTGGTCCAGCTGGTTCTCGCGCAGTTCGGCCGACGGCGGGCGGCTGATCACCGCCGGCGGGATCACCGGCGCGCCACCTACGGTATTGCGCCACTTGGACAGGCCGAACACTTCGGTCTTGTACAGGTCCTTCAGCGGCGCATAGCCCCCGCACATGTCGCCGTAGATGGTGGCGTAGCCCACCGCGTACTCGCTCTTGTTGCCGGTGGTCAGCAGCAGTCCGCCGAACTTGTTGGCCAGCGCCATCAGGATCACGCCGCGGCTGCGCGACTGCAGGTTCTCCTCGGTCACGTCCGGCGTGGTGCCTTCGAACATCGGCGCCAGCGATTCCATCAGGCCCTTGAACGCCGGCTCGATCGACACCGCTTCCAGCTTCACCCCCAGCGCCTGGCACTGCTCGGCGGCCAGGTCGTTGGACAGGCCAGCGGTATAGCGCGACGGCAGGCGCACCGCGGTCACGTTCTCCGCGCCCATCGCATCCACCGCCAGCGCCAGCACCAGGGCCGAGTCGATGCCGCCGGACAGGCCCAGCCACACCTTCTTGAAGCCGTTCTTGCGGCAGTAGTCCTGGATGCCGCGCGTCACCGCACGCCAGGCCAGCGCGTCCATGCTCTCGTCGCCGTCGTCCATCCACACGTGCGGCAGGAACCGACGGCTCTGGCCGTCGTAGTCCACCACCAGCCATTGGTCGACGAAGGCAGCGGCCGCCGGGTGCACGTTGCCGTCGCCATCGGCCACTACCGAAGCGCCATCGAACACCAGCGCATCCTGCCCCCCCACCACATTGAGGTAGGCGATCGCCGCCCCGCTCTCGCGGGTGCGTGCGGCCAGCACGGCGTCGCGCTGGGCGTGCTTGCCACGCTCATAGGGCGACGCATTGGGGACCACCACCAGCTGCGCACCGGCGCGCACGGTATCGGCCAGCGGTTCGGCAAACCATAGGTCCTCGCAGATCAGCAGCCCCACCGGAACGCCATTGACCTCGAACACGCAGCTGCCGCCGTCCGGGTCCACATCGAAGTAGCGACGCTCGTCGAATACCGCATAGTTGGGCAGCTCGCGCTTGCGGTAGGTCTGCTCGACCAGGCCATCGCGCAGCACGCTGGCGGCGTTGTAGACCACCGCGCCGGCGGCCTGCGGCCAACCGACCACGGCGGTGATGCCGCGGCAGGCGGCGGCAATGCGGCCCATCGCCTGCTCGCACTCGTACAGGAAGCCCGGGCGCAGCAGCAGGTCCTCCGGCGGGTAACCGCTCACGGCCAGCTCGGGGAACATCACCAGCTCGGCGCCGTACTCGTCGCGCGCCTGGCCGATCATCTCGATGATGCGCTCGGTATTGCCGGCGACATCGCCGACCGGGAAGTCGAACTGCGCCATCGCGATGCGGATCGAAGCCATGGGAATCCAGCCTGTGGTTGCAATGCGCCCATTGTAGCGCCGCACCGTGTACGCACCCTGCCCAGCAGATCCACGCCATGCGTGGATGGGGTTGCCCGGATGACCTGGACACCCGACGCAGAAAGGCCGCCCGGGGGCGGCCTTTCTGTTTCAAGCAGCCGGCCAGCGGCCGGCTCTACAGAATCGTCTGCCGGAGGCAGTCGATCTTATTTCACCAGCTTGGCGATGGCAGCACCCAGGTCGCCCGGCGAACGCACGGTGACGACGCCAGCGGCTTCCATGGCGGCGAACTTGCCTTCCGCCGTGCCCTTGCCACCCGAGGCGATCGCACCGGCGTGGCCCATGCGCTTGCCGGCCGGAGCCGACGCACCGGCGATGAAACCGACGACCGGCTTCTTCACGTGGTTCTTGATGTACTCGGCGCCGGCTTCTTCAGCGTCACCGCCGATTTCGCCGACCATGATGATGCCTTCGGTCTGCGGGTCTTCGTTGAACAGCTTCAGGCAGTCGACGAAGTTCAGGCCGTTGATCGGGTCACCACCGATGCCGATGCAGGTGGACTGGCCCAGGCCGACTTCGGTGGTCTGCTTGACCGCTTCATAGGTCAGGGTGCCCGAACGCGACACGATGCCGATCTTGCCCGGCTGGTGGATGTGGCCCGGCATGATGCCGATCTTGCACTCACCCGGGGTGATGACGCCCGGGCAGTTCGGCCCGATCAGCACGGTGTCCGGATGCGAACGGGTCAGCACGTTCTTGACGCGCAGCATGTCCAGCACCGGGATGCCTTCGGTGATGCAGACGATGACCTTGATGCCGGCAGCAGCGGCTTCCAGGATCGCGTCAGCGGCGTACGGCGGCGGCACGTAGATGACCGAAGCGTTGGCGCCGGTGCTCTGCACGGCGTCGGCAACGGTGTTGAAGACCGGCAGGTCGATATGGGTGGTGCCACCCTTGCCCGGGGTCACGCCGCCCACAACCTGGGTGCCGTACTCGATCATCTGAGTGGCGTGGAAGGTGCCCTGCTGGCCGGTGAAGCCCTGCACGATCACCTTGGTGTTCTTGTTGATCAAAACAGACATTGGAATTCCTTGGTGTCGGTATCAGGCGGCGTTCTTGACAGCTTCAACGATCTTCTTGGCGCCATCGTTGATGTTGTCAGCCGGGATGATGGCCATGCCGCTGTCGCGCAGCAGCTGCTTGCCTTCTTCCACGTTGGTGCCTTCCAGGCGCACCACGACCGGAACCTTGACGCCCACTTCCTTCACGGCGGCAATGATGCCTTCGGCAATCATGTCGCAGCGGACGATGCCGCCGAAGATGTTGACGAAGATGCCTTCGACCTTGTCCGAGGACAGGATCAGCTTGAAGGCTTCGATGACGCGCTGCTTGTTGGCACCGCCGCCCACGTCCAGGAAGTTCGCCGGCTCGCCGCCGTTGAGCTTGATGACGTCCATGGTGGCCATGGCCAGGCCGGCGCCGTTCACCATGCAGCCGATGTTGCCGTCCATGGTGACGTAGTTGATGTCCAGCTCCGAAGCGATCACTTCGGTCGGATCTTCCTGGGTCTTGTCGCGCATGGCGACCAGCGCCTTCTGGCGGAACGCGGCGTTGTCGTCGCTGTCGAACTTGCCGTCCAGCGCGTACAGGTTGCCGTCGTCCAGGATGGCCAGCGGGTTGATTTCAACCAGGGCCAGGTCCTTTTCGTTGAACAGGCGGTACAGGTTCACCATGATGCTGGCGAACTGGCCGGCCTGCTTGGCGGTCAGGCCCAGCTTGAAGCCGAAATCACGGCCGTGGTAACCCTGCACGCCTTCGACGAAGTCGACGTTCAGCGAGTGGATCAGCTCCGGGGTTTCAGCCGCAACCTGCTCGATTTCCACGCCGCCTTCCGAAGAGGCGATGTAGGTGATGGTCTTGGTGCCACGGTCGACCAGCACCGACAGGTACAGTTCCTTGACGATCTCGCCGGCGGTGGTCACCAGCACCAGGTTGACCGGCAGTTCAACGCCTGCGGTCTGGTAGGTGGCCATCTTGGTGCCGAGCATCTTGGCCGCAGCGGCCTTCACGTCGTCGGTGGTCTTGCAGAACTTGACGCCGCCAGCCTTACCGCGGCCGCCAGCGTGGATCTGCGCCTTGACCATCCAGGGGCCCTGGCCCAGGGAGTTGGCAGCGGCAACCGCTTCGTCCGGGGTCGCAGCGACCTTGCCGGCCGGGACCGGGATGCCGTACTCGGCAAGCAGTTGTTTTGACTGGTATTCGTGGAAATTCATGCGTCACCGTGGGAATAGGAACGACCGCACGCAATTCCTCAGGGCCCCGGCGGGGCGCCGGCATGGACCGCGGCGGGCCCACTATTGTGGCCGAGCCAGCGCCGGGGCGCAAAGAAGTCTGTACAAAACGCCAGACCCGGCCAGATTTCCACCGTCATTCAGGCAGTTGCGCCGGGCCCGGCGCTGGCCACCGGTGTCCGCGGGCGGCCAAATGCGCGATCCGGGCCACTCCCACGGCACGCTTTGCGGGGGCCTATACTGGTCAGCCAGGGTGTGCAGCGTCGAGCCTGCTCGACCGCTTCCACCACGGGCCACATAGAAGCGACGCGCCGGCCCGGCTTCAGGGGACGCCGGACCGGTGCATCGCAGATTCCAGACCCAGGCAGCCAGAAGGGGAGTTCCGGCGTGTCACCCAGTGCTTCATTGATCGACCGCATCGAATCGATCCCGCGGCGTGAGCTGTATTTCTTCGCGCTGTACCGGGTGCTGATCGCAACCGTCATCGCCGCCCTGCTCTACAGCCCTCTGTCCGGCCTGGTCGGCGAGGCCCATCACCCGCGGCTGGCCGATGTGGTTGCGGTCATCTATCTGGCGTTGTCGCTGCTGGCCCTGGTGATCGGCCGCAACGAACGCTGGCTGCGGCCGATCGTGGTCAGCGGCGTGCTGGTGGACATCGTTGCCGCCACCCTGCTGTCGCATGCCCTGCCCGGTGCAAGCGCCGGCATCTCGATGTCGCTGCTGTTCAACATCGCCGCCGCCGCCACCCTGCTGCCACTCAGCCTCGGCCTGGGCCTGGCGCTGGCCGCCAGCCTGGCCACCGGCGTCGAATACACCTGGAAGCTGCTGGAAGGCGGCGACCCCACCCGCACCCTGGCCGAGCTGGCGATGTTCACCACCAGCTACCTGGCCCTGGCCTTCATCAGCTACCAGGTCGGCAACCGCGCCCGCCGCAACCAGCAGCTGGCCAACCAGCGCGGCGACGAAGTAGCCAACCTGTTCCAGATCAACGAACTGATCATCCGCCGCATGCGCACCGGCGTGCTGGTGGTGGACGCCGACAACCGCATCACCCTGGCCAACGAGGCCGCCTCGATGCTGCTGGGCGACAGCGACGGCAACGGCGAGAGCGGGCGCCTGGACCTGGCCAGCGCCGCGCCGGAACTGACCCGCCGCCTGCAGCGCTGGCGCAATGGCTGGGCACAGGACGAACTGCCGCTGCAGCTCAACCCCGACCAGCCGGAAGTGCAGCCGCGCTTCGCCCGCCTGCTGGCCGGCAGCGACCTCGCCCTGGTGTTCCTGGACGATTCCAGCGTGGTGTCCCGCCGCGCCGAATCGCTCACCCTGTCGGCGATGGGCCGCTTCTCGGCCAGCCTCGCCCACGAGATCCGCAACCCGCTGGCGGCCATCAACTATGCCGTGCAGCTGCTCGAGGAAGGCACCGGCTTCAACGAAAGCGAGCGCCGACTGCTGCAGATCATCCGCCAGCAATGCCAGCGCACCAACGGCATCGTCGAAAGCGTGCTGGGGCTGGCCCGACGCGAGCGCGCCACGCCCGAGAACGTGGACCTGGCCGCCTTCGTGCGCCGCTTCGTGCTGGAGTACAAGCAGGGGCAGACTCTGGAGACGGACAGCATCGAACCGATCATCAATGACACCGCGGTGATGGCCCAGGTCGATACCCGCCACCTGTACCAGGTGCTGACCGTGCTGGTGCACAACGCGCTCAAGTACGGGCGCATCGGCCAGCAGCCGGCGCGGGTGCGCCTGCGCGTGGCCCAGCACGAGCGCAGCGCGGTGATCGACGTGATGGACCGCGGCCCGGGCATTCCCGAGAGCGTGGCCGCGCAGTTGTTCCGCCCGTTCTTCACCACGTCCGAGCACGGCACCGGCCTGGGCCTGTATATCGCCCGCGAGCTGTGCCGGGCCAACCAGGCGCGGCTCGACTACATCCCGGTGCCGGCCGGTGGCTCCTGCTTCCGCCTGGTGCTGCCCGGTCCGCACACGCTGCTGCCCACCTGATTCCGATTCCGTGCGTCAAACATTTGTCGCATCCAGCCCCCTCGTTTATCTTTCACGCCCATGAACGAAACCCGCAGCGCCCTCGTCGTCGACGACGAACGCGACATCCGCGAACTGCTGGTACTGACCCTCGGCCGCATGGGGCTGCGCATCAGTACCGCCGCCAACCTGGCCGAAGCACGTGAACTGCTGGCCAGCAATCCGTATGACCTGTGCATCACCGACATGCGCTTGCCGGATGGCAACGGCATCGAACTGGTCAGCGAGATCGCCCAGCACTATCCGCGCACGCCGGTGGCGATGATCACCGCCTTCGGCAGCATGGATCTGGCGGTGGAAGCGCTGAAGGCCGGGGCCTTCGACTTCGTCAGCAAGCCGGTGGACATCTCGGTGCTGCGCGGCCTGGTCAAGCACGCACTGGAACTCAACAACACCGAACGCCCCACGCCCGGCCCCAGTGCCGAACAGGGTGCGCGCCTGCTCGGCGATTCGCCGGCCATGGACGTGCTGCGCACCACCATCGGCAAGGTCGCGCGCAGCCAGGCGCCGGTCTACATCCTGGGCGAGTCCGGGGTGGGCAAGGAGTTGGTCGCGCGCACCATCCATGCCCAGGGCGCGCGTGCGGCCGGCCCGTTCGTGCCGGTCAACTGCGGCGCCATCCCCGGCGAGCTGATGGAGAGTGAATTCTTCGGCCATCGCAAGGGCAGTTTCAGCGGCGCGCACGCCGACAAGCCGGGCCTGTTCCAGGCTGCCCATGGCGGCACCCTGTTCCTGGACGAAGTGGCCGAACTGCCGCTGCAGATGCAGGTGAAGCTGCTGCGCGCGATCCAGGAAAAATCGGTGCGCGCGGTCGGTGCGCCCAACGAGGAACCGGTGGACGTGCGGATTCTCTCGGCCACCCACCGCGACCTGGCGGAACTGGTCGAAGACGGGCGCTTCCGCCACGACCTGTACTACCGCATCAACGTGATCGAACTGAAGGTGCCGCCGCTGCGTGAGCGCCGCCAGGACCTGCCGGAACTGGCCGCGGCAGTGCTGGCGCGGCTGGCCCGCAGCCATGGCCGCGCCACCCCGCTGCTGGCGCCGTCGGCACTGGAGGCGCTGGCCCAGTATGCCTTCCCCGGCAATGTGCGCGAGCTGGAGAACATCCTGGAACGTGCGCTGGCACTGGCCGAGGAAGACTGCATCGGTGCCGATGACCTGCGCCTGCCGCAGCACGCCCCGCGCGCCCCAGGCAGTGCCGCCCCGGCCGAAGCGGTGGCCGACCTGCAGCCGGGCAGCGCCGCCCTGCCCTCCTACATCGAGCAGCTCGAGCGCAGCGCCATCCAGCGCGCGCTGGAAGAGAACCGCTGGAACAAGACCCGCACCGCCGCGCAGCTGGGCATCACCTTCCGCGCGCTGCGCTACAAGCTGAAGAAGCTGGGAATGGAGTAGAGCCGGGACCACGCAGTCCCGATCACGAACGCAGACCCAAGCGGTAGTGCCGGCCGCTGGCCGGCAACCTCATGCATCGCGGCATCCACGCATGGCGTGGATCTACCTCAATCCTTGGTGACGCGATTGATCTCGGCCAGGCTGGTAATGCCCGCGGCCGCCTTCTTCAATGCCGACTGCCGCAGATCATTCACGCCGATCTGCTGCGCCGCTTCGGCAATCTGCAGCGCGTTGCCGCCCGCCAGCACGATCGTGGCGATCTCATCGGTCATCGGCATCACCTGGTAGATGCCGGTGCGGCCCTTGTAGCCCTCGGTGCACTCGTCGCAGCCGACCGCCTCGTACAGCTGGATGCCCGCATCCAGCTGCGCCTGGGTGAAGCCCTCGGCCAGCAGCGCATGCTCGGGCAGCGTGGCCAGGCGCTTGCAGTTGCCACACAGGCGGCGCGCCAGGCGCTGGGCGATCACCAGCGTCACCGAGCTGGTGATGTTGTACGGCGCGATGCCCATGTTCATCAGGCGCGCGATGGTCTGCGGCGCATCGTTGGTATGCAGCGTGGACAGCACCATGTGGCCGGTCTGCGCCGCCTTGATCGCAATCTCCGCCGTTTCCAGGTCGCGGATTTCGCCGACCATGATGATGTCCGGGTCCTGGCGCAGGAACGAGCGCAGCGCAGCGGCAAAGGTCATGCCGCGCTTGTTGTTCTGCTGCACCTGGTTGACGCCGGGCAGGCGGATTTCCACCGGGTCTTCGGCGGTGGAGATGTTGCGCGTCTCGTCGTTGAGGATGCCCAGCGCCGTATACAGCGACACGGTCTTGCCCGAACCGGTCGGGCCGGTCACCAGCACCATGCCGTAGGGCTTGTGGATGGCATCCTGGAACAGCTTCTGCTGGTCCGGCTCGTAGCCCAGCTTGTCGATGCCCAGCTTGGCCGCACTGCCATCCAGGATACGCAGCACCACCTTCTCGCCGAACAGGGTCGGCAGTGTGCTCACGCGGAAGTCGATCTGCTTGGTCTTGGACAGGTTGAGCTTGATGCGGCCGTCCTGCGGCACGCGCTTCTCGGCGATGTCCAGCTGCGCCATCACCTTCAGGCGCGCGGCGATGCGCTGATTGAGCTTCACCGGCGCGCGCGCCACCATCTTCAGCAACCCGTCGATGCGCAGGCGCACCCGGTAGTCGTCTTCATAGGGCTCGAAGTGGATGTCCGAGGCGCCCTTGCGGATGGCATCCACCAGCACCTTGTTGACGAACTTCACCACCGGGGTGTCGTCGCCCTTGGCATCGATGCCGGAATCACCGCCGGTTCCCAGGTCCTCGTCACCCGCCGCTACATCCAGGTTTCCCATGCCCTCGTCGTCGCCGCCCAGCGCGTCACCGAGCGCTTCGTGGCTGGCATGCCATTGCTCCAGCGTGCGGCGGATCTGGTCTTCATCCACCAGGATCGGTTCCACCACCAGATTGGTGTGGAACTTGATCTCATCCAGCGAGTGGGTCGGGTTGCTGGTACCGACGAACAGCTTGCCGCCGCGTTTGAACAGCGGCAGCACGTTGTGCTTGCGCAGCAGTTCCTCGCTGACCAGGCTCATCGCGTTCTGGCTGGCGTCGAAGGTGGAGACATCGAACAGCGGCATGCCGAACTCGACCGCATTGGCCGCGGCCAGCTGCGCGGCACCTACCACCCTGTTCTGGGCGAACCAGGTCGGCAGGGGCTGGCGCGCGGCAGCAGCCTTGGCCATGGCATCGCGTGCGCCCGCTTCATCCAGGGCGCCGTCCTGGACCAGGCGGCGGGCCAGGCCGGTGATGCCGACGAGGTTGGCGGTGGTTACAGCATTCATATGAATCCTTGGCTCATGGGTCTGGCGGTACCACGCACCTTCCAGAGGCGCAGCACCGGGCAGCAGAACCTGCCACGGCCCCGTGACCGTCGGCATTGCCCATCCATAAGCAACACTGCCATGCCTGAACCTTCCGGCCCGGCAGGCATGATCCTGACTCCCCCGGGCATGATAGCCCCGTCAACGACCCGCCAACATCCCATTGGCGGGCCGGATTTCACTCAACAGCCTGCCGGACGATACCGCGCTTCGAAGGCACTGCCATCGCAGCTCCAGATGCCATCCGCCGCACGGCGGAGGATCAGATCCTTGCCCTGCACCGCGCTACCACCTTGCAGCGTGCAGGTAATGCTGCCGACACCCGCACTGTCCAGCTTCGCTTCAATCGTCGGGCAACGCTGTGTCGGCACAAGGCCGATATAGGCTGCCGTTACAACACTTGCATCTTTCGCATCCTGCGCCACGTACTCCATCGTGGTTTTCCCCGGTCGGATATCCGCCAGAGCAGCACCTACCTGTGCCTTGGCCATGTAGACCTGGTAAAGAGGCACAGCGATGGCAGAGAGGATTGCGATGATCGCGATGACGATCATCAGTTCGATGAGGGTGAACCCCTCTTCGTTTGGATGCTTCATGACCAGTCTGTCCCCAAACAGATTGTCTAAACCTAACCTTCGGACCCGTTGCTTCAACGTACCGATATCCCATAAACAAGAGCCCCGCATCGCGGGGCTCTTGCTCACATCATGAAAACCCGTAATCGATTACGGGTTTGCTGCGGCTTCGCCACAACCGGCCGGACGATACTTATCTTCCAAGTCAGTGGTGCAGGTCCAAGCACCGGCTGCACTGCGGTTCAGGGTGACATTCTTGGTCGCAACCTTGGAATTGCCCTTCAGCACGCAAGCAATCGAAGCGGTGCCGTCCTCGGCATCGCCGGTACCGGAGATGGCGCAGCGCTCAGTCGCCGCCGTCAGACCGATGCCAGCAGCGTCGGCGTAGCTCTTGCCTTCATTCAGCAGAACTTCGGCCTGGGTCTTGCCCGGGGTGATTTCAGCGAGGCCGGCAGTGGCCTGCGACTTGGCCACGTAGTCCTGGTACATCGGCAGAGCGATGGCGGCCAGGATGGCGATGATCGCGACGACGATCATCAGTTCGATAAGGGTGAAGCCCTTCTGGTTCTTCATTGTGGTACATCCCCAAGATAGTGGTGGTTGATATCAGCGGACAGGTTCGGTCCGGCCAGCGGCCAGTTGAGCGGGTCCTGCCCCCTGCGGGTGGATCAACGCAGGTTGCGTGCCAACCCCGGCACGCCTCCCCCTGGATTTCCCCGCGCCCATGATGGCAGCAATTCTGCGGATGGGAACCCCCCATATCCGAATCTGCGATGGACGCGGCAATGTGACGCAGTGCGTCACCTTTGGCCGGCCCCCGGCACGAAATCGCACGCTGGGCCGCCTTCCAACTGCCCAGACGGCCATGAACCGGCTACCATCGACGGCTAGACGCCCGCTGGGGATGGCGGGTCTTGGGGAGCCTATATGTCTGTCAGTGGCAGTGCGATCCAGAAGGAGCCCGTGGCGCGCAGCACCACGGAGCTGCAGCCGTTTGTCTGGGAGGGGACCGACAAGCGCGGAGTGAAGATGAAGGGTGAGCAGATGGCAAAGAACGCCAATCTGCTCAGGGCCGAACTACGCCGACAGGGCATCAACCCGGGCCAGGTCAAGGTCAAGCCCAAACCGCTTTTTGGTGCGGCAGGCAGCAAGATATCGCCGAAGGACATCGCCTTCTTCAGCCGCCAGATGGCGACCATGATGAAATCCGGCGTGCCGATCGTAACGGCGCTGGACATCATCGGCAGCGGGCACAAGAACCCGCGCATGAAGAAGATGGTGGACTCGCTCCGCACCGATATCGAGGGCGGTTCTTCGCTCTACGAGGCGGTCAGCAAGCACCCGGTGCAGTTCGATGAGCTGTACCGGAATCTGGTCAAGGCCGGTGAAGGCGCCGGTGTACTGGAGACGGTGCTTGATACCGTCGCTACCTACAAAGAGAACATCGAAGCCCTGAAGGGCAAGATCCGCAAGGCGATGTTCTACCCGGCCATGGTGCTGGCAGTCGCACTGATCGTCAGCGGCATCCTGCTGGTATGGGTTGTGCCGCAGTTCGAAGACGTGTTCAAGGGCTTCGGCGCGGACCTGCCGGCCTTCACGCAGATGATCGTCAACATGTCCCGGTTCATGGTGTCGTGGTGGTGGCTGATACTCATCGTCATCATCGGCTCCATCTTCGGCTTCATCGCCGCCTACAAGCGCTCGCCCAAACTGCAGCACACGATGGATCGGCTGGTCCTGAAGGTACCGGTGATCGGGCAGCTGATGCACAACAGTGCTATCGCCCGCTTCTCCCGTACAACGGCCGTCACCTTCAAGGCAGGTGTCCCGCTGGTGGAGGCGCTGGGCATCGTGGCCGGTGCCACCGGCAATACGGTGTACGAGGAGGCCGTCCTTCGCATGCGAGACGATGTCTCGGTGGGCTACCCCGTGAATGTGGCGATGAAGCAGCGCAACCTGTTCCCGCACATGGTCATCCAGATGACCGGCATCGGCGAAGAGGCCGGCGCCCTGGATGCGATGCTGTTCAAGGTGGCCGAGTACTATGAGCAGGAGGTCAACAATGCCGTTGACGCCCTGAGCAGCCTGCTGGAGCCGATCATCATGGTGATCATTGGTACCATCGTCGGCGGCATGGTCATCGGCATGTACCTGCCGATCTTCAAGCTCGCTTCCGTCGTCGGATAACACATACATGGCTTTTCTCGACCAGCATCCCGGCCTCGGCTACCCCGCCGCGGCCGCCCTGGGACTGCTGCTGGGCAGTTTCCTGAACGTCGTCATCCTGCGCCTGCCCAAGCGGCTGGAGTGGCAGTGGAAGCGCGATGCGCGCGAGGTCCTGGAGGAACCGGACTACTACGAACCGCCCCCACCGGGCATCGTGGTCGAGCCTTCGCACTGCCCGCACTGCAAGCACAAGCTGAGCTGGTACGAGAACATCCCCCTGTTCAGCTGGATCATCCAGGGCGGCAAGTGCCGCCACTGCAAGGCGCCCATCTCGCTGCAGTACCCGCTGGTGGAGGCCATGACCTCGCTGCTGGTGCTGGCCTGCGTCTGGCAGTTCGGCTTCGGCTGGCAGGGCTTCGGTGCCATCGTGCTGACCTGCTTCCTGATCGCCCTGTCGGGCATCGACCTGCGCACCCAGCTGTTGCCGGACCAGTTGACCCTGCCCCTGATGTGGCTGGGGCTGATAGGCAGCATCGACAACCTGTACATGCCGGCCAAGCCTGCCCTGATCGGCGCAGCGCTGGGCTATCTGTCGCTTTGGGCGGTCTGGTGGCTGTTCAAGCAGCTGACCGGCAAGGAAGGCATGGGCCACGGCGATTTCAAACTGCTGGCGGCACTCGGTGCCTGGTGCGGGCTGAAGGGCATCCTGCCGATCATCCTGCTGTCCTCGGTGCTGGGCGCCATCATCGGCTCGATCTGGCTGTACAGCCGGGGCCGTGACCGCGCCACCCCCATCCCGTTCGGGCCGTACCTGGCCATCGCCGGCTGGCTGTACTTCATGTGGGGCGGGCCGTTGGTAGAGCAGTATCTGGTCCTGAGCGGCCTGCGCTGAGGGGATTCCCCATGAGCCGGTATGTGGTTGGCCTGACCGGCGGCATCGCCGCCGGCAAGAGCGAGGTGACCCGGCGCTTCGAGGCGCTGGGCATCGTGGTGGCCGATGCCGATCTGGCCGCGCGCGCCGTGGTGGCCGCCGGCAGCCCGGCGCTGGGCCGTATCGCAGAACGTTTCGGCGCTGACATGCTGCTGGCCGACGGCAGCCTGAACCGGGCGCGCCTGCGCGCCCACGTCTTCGCCGACCCGGCCGAACGGGTGGCACTGGAAGCCATCACCCACCCGGCCATCCGCCTGCTGATGCAACAGCAGTGCGAGCAGGCCACCAGCCCCTATGCGATTGCCGCCATTCCACTGCTGACCGAGGTTGGCGGGCGGCAGGCCTACCCGTGGCTGGACCGAGTACTGCTGGTGGATGCCCCCGAAGCCGTGCAGCACGCGCGGCTGATGCAGCGCGATGGTATCGACGCCGCACTGGCCGACCAGATGATTGCTGCGCAGGCCAGCCGGGCGCAGCGGTTGGCGCAGGCCGATGACGTGGTGGTCAACGATGGGCGGCCGCAGGATCTGCAGGTGCAGGTGGAACAGCTGCATGCGCGGTACCTGGGCTTGGCCGCGGGCTGAGACCTCGTTGCCGGCCAGCGGCCGGCACTACCGAAGCGCGTCCACGCGCCGCGCAGCTCTACTCCACCTGTTGCCGCGCGTGGCGGACCAGCTCTCGAGCGCCCAACAGCAAACCATCAACCACATCCGGGCTGAGCTGCTGGTGGGCACCGCCCTGTTCGCGTGCGGCTGCAGCGGCGTGCAGCACCTGGACCAGCACATCCAAGCCCGCCAACGTACGGCCAAGCCCAGCCCGGGTTGCGGCCTGCGCGGGACTGAGACCCTGCGCATCACACCGCTGACCATCCGCGCCGTCATGGCCATCCATGCGGGCCAGCAGGGCCGGCAACAGGTCTTCGGGGTCATCGAGCAGGGCTTCGAGCCGCTCGGCCGCATTGGCAGGCAGCCGGTTGACGGCATCGCCAATCAGGGCGGAAAGATGGGGAAATTCGGGGCGTGCGGACATGGTGAGTTCCTCGCAGACGGCAAGCCACCTGCAGAAGCAAGGTGGCGGACGGTGCGGGTTGGCGTACCGGACAACTCCCGACAGGTAGAAACTCCGGCGGATTTCAAGAATCCCCTCGCACCGTCCGCCGCAGGCGAAGCACGGTGCATTGTCTTCGATGCAAAACAGAACATCGGAGACTTCCTGTCGAACAGTTGATTTCAGGACGCCAATCCCGGCCAAGGCACCCGCCCCGGCCCAGCCATCACGCCACCTCACGAAGCGCATTTCTGTAGGGAAAATCGCCACTGCAAGGATTCGTGCAACGACACACGCCAGAGGCGCGCAACGCATCACACAGGTGTCGCGATGCACCTCGGCGCTGAGCCGCACCAGTAGCGCCGAGCACGCCGGTTACGACACTCCGCGCGCTCCCTAGGCGGCCGCCTCCTCCGCACGCTGCCACCTGCGTGCCGATGCCTCGGCCACCGTCACGCCGGGCGGATTGAGATAGCAGGTGCGCCAGCGCAGATAGCCCCACTGCCAGTGGTACTCGCGCCCGGTCAGCTGCAATGCTTCATCGAAGTCGTCGGGGCGCTGCCGCCAGTCAGTCAGCGCTTCCAGCTCCTGCACCGACATTCCCAACGGCACCCGCGGCTGGAACATCTGCCCGGAGCGTTGCATGCGCTCGCGCTCCTGCCGATGGGACCGCTCAATCGCATCCAGCTCGCGCATCCGCTGCTGATACGCCTCACGCTCGCGCCGCTGCACGTGAACCCACTCGTCATCGTCCAGCCCGAACGGCTTGAACCACGCCCGCGAGTCGTGCACGTATCCATCCAGAAACGCTGCCACGGGCGCCGGCGGGGCCTGCCGCGAGTCCCAGATCGCTTGGATCTGGCCATCCAGCCACTGCTGTTCCTTTTTGCCCCGCAACCTCGCCTGCACGAAATCCTGCACGGGAATACCCTGGAACCGAGGCGGCGTGGCCATGCCGTGGTGGGCCGCGTAAGGTTCCTCGGTGCGCAGGCGGGCCGTGGCGTTGTTGTAGCGCATCGCCCGCGCCTCCTGCACCAGCTCGGCATTGCCGCCACCCAGGTCCGCGCGGTCCTGCGCAGGCGCCTGCAGGTAGCCCGGCAGGCGATCGAAGTCATCCAGATGCTGCCGACGCCACAGCAGGTACTGGCGATAATGGGCATACATCAGCACCGCGGTGCGGTTGGCCTTGGCGGCGGGGGTGCTGGCCGGCAGGAACGGCGCCATCGCCTGCAGGTACGCGTTGTAGTGCTGGCGCAGTTTCGGGGAGACCTCGAACTGAGCGGCGGTTTCCTTATCCGCTTCGTCCATCGGCAGCAACGGCACCCCTGCTGCCAGCGCATGCCGGTACATGTCGCATAGCGGAATCTGCGAAAGCTTGTCGGCATCCTTCGGCGAACGCCCCTGCTCACCGGGCGTGTAGCCGCCGCCCACATCCGAATGTACCCCGGGGTAGATGATCTGCTCGCAGTTCGCGCCGTCCACCAGGTCCACCGGGAACGAACCGCGTACTTCATGCGCAGCCACCATATGCACACAGCGGCGTACATCGGCTGGAATGCGCAGGTCTTCGGCTGTTGCCCAACCACCGTGGCCATCGAACATCGACTCAAAGAAGCTCTGCGCGGCACCTACCGACGCGACCGTATCGAACAAGCCGACGAAATCGATCTGCACCGGAATTCCACACAAGCGCAGGGGCCCGGGGCCTGGGTCGCACGCATCGCCGAGCCAGTTGCAGAACACGCGCGCCTCGGTGGCGCCGCGCGAGAAGCCGAACACCGATATACGGATGCGGTCTACACGGGGATTCTGTTTCTGGAACGGGGCCACCTTCTTCGCAAGAAAAGCGCGTCGCTCCTGCAAGACTGCCCGGCGCCCCACGTGATCGGCGCGCGCCAGATGGGTTCCGCGCACCCGCTGCAACGCGCCCACCATGTTCCAGAAGCCGCCGCTCAGTGAGTTGCGAAGATCGATTTCCTCCTGCCCTTGGTTGACCGCTAGGTAGTTGGACAGCGACATCCGCGCCGCCTGCGCCAAGCGCTCTACGTCCTGCAGGTGCAAGCGGAGATCGGCACTCATCTTGCGCGCGATGGGGACGGTGGAATCGAAGCCCATCGCGGTCGTGACGGTTGTCTCTGCAAAATGGGTCAAGAGGTGGTCCTGGACCTTCATCAGCATCCAATTCACCCGACCCTCGCCGCCCCAGCCCGCCGCCGCGCCGGCACGGGCATGCCAGCCGGTGCCGGTGTCGCCAATTTCTCTCAGCGCCTCGGTGCCGACGCCTTGGATGTAGCTCGCAAAATTGGTTGGCCGACGACCAATTCCTTTGGCTCGCCCTAGATCATAGACGTCGAAGAGTCGAGACACATTGCTCTCGCTCATGTCCTTACGCTTCTTCGATGCCAGCCTGTGATTACGAGTCCCATCGAAGAAGCAGCCCATTGACACGTCTACTCCGCAATCCGTTTCAGTCCCCATACGGGAAGAGGAGTATCTCCCTAGTTCAGTCAAACTGAGTTGCGCCGAAGGATCTGACACCGGAGGCGCCACATTTACTCTCATTCTGTCACCCCGCCCCTTGCCGTCACCTCAAGAAATCCATTGATCTTTTCTGGATCACGCTCGCTGTCGGCAAAATCAAGATCGTAAGCAAATTTAGGGAAACCCGGAAAATATGGCGTAGCTATGACCCTCACCTCATCATCAGGGAAATACATAAAGAAGATGAAACCATCCAAGAAGGGCTTGTAGCGCGGCACAAAAATCTCCTTCTCAATATAGCTATGCGGATCCTTAAGGAACATGCTACTCGTACGGTAAGCAACCGTTACTTTCAGGCCCGGATGCCAAAGCCGAGGAAGCGTCACGCAGCAGGTTCGGCCATTGCTACTGGCTCGGGCACGCATCGCACCACCCCACGCATCATTGATGAAGACTTTTCCTAATCCCTCATCAGAGTAGTTCGCAATTCCAATCATCAGATGCATTTCTGACGGCGCGTCGGTGATATCGTGGCCAGACGCAGCGTCAATGATGCGTGGCTTCGGAGGACTGGGCGGTGGTGGACCCATCCTGAAATCCATGAACTTCAGCACCAGACCCGCCAAGGCAAACAGCGCAAGCCCGATCAGTGCAATCCTGACAAACACCTTTTTCACCACGGCCATTCGCTCAACGCCCTTCATTCAAACGCACCCTCGTCTACGACGCAGGTTGGGGTAGATGATCTGCTCGCAGTTCGCGCCATCCACCAAGTCCACCGGGAACGAGCCGCGTACTTCATGCGCGGCCACCATGTGCACACAGCAACGCACATCGGCGGGAATGCGAAGCAGATCATTGAAAGATCCACACCGCAGTCGGATCCGATTTCCGACAATGAGGCCGCATATCGCCCCGCTTCACTGGAACTGAGCTGCGTTGGTTGCTCTGACGTCGGAGTAGATACCCTTACCCTCACCATTCCGCCTCCTTGCCCGCTGTTGCCTCCAGAAATCTCTTAATCTTTTCTAGATCATCGTGTCCATCACCGAAGTCGATGTCGTAAGCGAAGCCTGGATATCCTGGGGAGTAGGAAGTGGCCGTGACCCGCACCTGATAGCCCGGAAAGCAGAAGAAATCGCGATTAAAAATTTCAAAAAGGCGCGAGATGTTTGATTCAGTTTTATTACCCAGGCGATGATAATTCAGCCTGTGATTTCGCGCTCCATCGAAGAAGCAACCAATGAAGATCCCCGCACCACAATCGGAAGATGATTCGACATTCGCACCTTCATTGCGAGCTAGTTCACGATGACTCAAGCTGGCACTACTGTCAGAAGCCGGAGGTGATACAGCCACTCTCATTGCACTACCTCCTCAGCAGCGGTCTCCATAAGAAACCGTGCAATCTTTGCTTCGTCACGCTCACGCCCTGCAAACTGAATGTCGTATGCGAACCCAGGATAACCGGGCGTATAAGGTGTAGCTACCACCCTCACCTGATCACCTGGAAAGTAGAAGAAATAGATGAATCCATCTAGAAACGGCTCATATGGCGCGACAAGAATGTCCCTCTCAACGTAGCTCTGAGGATCCCTGAGAAACATGCTGCTGGTGCGATAGACCACCGTCACCTTCAACCCCGGATGCCAGAGACGAGGCAACGCTACGCAGCAGGTTGCAGCGTTCCCACTGGCTCGTGGCTCCATCCCACCCGCCCAAGCGTCATTAATGAAGACCGTCCCCAACCCGTCATCCGAGTAGTTGGCTACGCCGATTCTCAATGACATCTCCAGTGGCGCGTCAGTGATATCGTGACCAGTATCCGGCTCAATGATGCGTGGCTTCGGAGGACCTAGCGGTAGTGGACCAATCCTGAAATCCATGAACTTCAGCACCAGGCCTGCCAAAGCAAACAGCGCCAGTCCAATCAGAATCACCCTCGTCAGAAACTTCTTCATGGCGTCTCATCTTCGCCATGGCGCCCATTCCTCACGGCAACCTCCTTGATCGTCATCCGATGCGCCAGCGCGGGATGGTCGATGCCTCGGCGTGCCAGACGTCCCAGCACGTGTTCCGCGCAGCGATGCACCTGCGAGGGCAGCATGCCGTCCGGGCGCAGCACGGGCCGCTGCAGGATGAAGCGCGTGATGGCATCGGCCTGGCTTCCGCTCCGTAGTGTGGCCTCCTGCGCCGCGGTGAACGTGAGCGGCCTGGCGTCGGCATCGAGCGGCACTCCCCCCTTGCCGGTTACGCACATCCAATCTCCGATGCGGGTGGGCAGGTGCCAGTCGTGTAGACCGCCCAGTACGCGCGTCCGCTGTGCATCGTCCAGCGCATCCAGCAGGCGGGCGGCGGCACGCCCATCGGCCCAGCGCAGCAACCACGGCTGGCCGGTGCTGGAACAGCCCTCCCAGATCCGCCGTAGATGCTCGGCCAATGCACGCGGGTCGGCGGTGCTGCGCAGCACCGACAGCATCGGCGCGCCGTTGCTCAGGTCCAGCAGCGCCTGCCAGCAGCGTTCGCGTACTCTGGCTTCGTCCGGCAGGACAGCCAGGCATGGCGACAACCGGTCCAACCCTTTGCCGGTATAGCGATGCGTAAACAGCGGCACCACGTCAGCGGCCAGCGCGCGCAGCTGCGTCCAGGCCTCTGGCGCGAATGCCATGTCCAGCAGCGCACAGGCGGGCTGCGCGTCCACACGCTGGTCGCCGGGGGTCTGCCACGGCAACCTGGAATGCCGCCACGGATCAATCCACGGGGCGTCAGCCATTCTTCGTAGACCATGGCAGGCCGGCCTGCATCGCCTTCAGCAGGCACTCCACGCAGACCGTCTGTGCGAACTGCGGTAGCGGAAACAGCTCCTGCACCGGACCGGTGAAGTGCCGATTGCCGGATTTGAAGGTCAATGTGCCTGGACAGCTCACCCGCAGGTGCCCGTCCTCCAGTGTGATCGAAGCGCCGCCGGCCGTTGCGATGTGCAGCGTGTTGCCTGCCGCCAGTTGCACCTCCCCGTGCTGGCTGGCTGCCACCAGTCCAGCGCGCGCCTGCAGGTGCACGGCGTCTGCCTGCGCCTGCATATCAAGCACCTGTTGGCCAGCCACCACGCTCAACCCGGCACTTCCCGGAGTGCGTGTGGCACCCGCCAACACGCCTATGGCCTGGCGGCACTGCCAACGCCCATGGCCGGCAACGGTCACCGACGAACTGCCGCCACTGGCCAGCAACGTACTGTGCCCCACGCCCAGCTGGATCGCCTGCCCGGCCACCTGGCAGATGCCTGCCGGTGCGGACAGGCCAAGCACCGCAGACCCGGTTGCAGGAATGTCTTCGCCAGCGCCCTGCAGCCGCTGCGATGCCGCCACGCTGTCGGCCAGGGTCTGCAGCACGCTGGCACCGTTGCCCTCGGCGGCGTGGCCGCGCAGCCGCACCGTACGTTGCTGCCGTGCCGCTTCATCAAAGGAGTGCGCCAGCACGAGCGTCTGCCGCAACAGCGCGACCGGCGCAGCGCGCAGACCGGCCGGGGTGGCCGCGGAGCGCTGCATGCTGTCCAGCCACAGGCCTGCCGTGGCACGCACGGCGCCCCACGCGTCGCTGCGCAGTTCGAATCCACTTCCGCGCAGGCTGCCGCGGAAGTTGTGTTGCAGGTGACGCAGATGACCCATGCTGATCGCGCTGTGGCACTGCGTTGTGCCAAGCCGTACCTGCAGCTGGTCATCGCTGTCGTCGAACTCGAGACTGTTACCGCCATGGCCGTCCCAGCTCTGCGAGCTGATGCCCCATACGGCGCCCACATCGCGCTGGGCCGATTCACCCGCGCCTGCAGCATGCCAGCGCGGGGCGTTGCCACCGGCCAGGTTGTTCTGGGCACTGCTGCCAGCATCGCTGGACAGCCCCAGCGCTTCAGCGCGTGACTCGCCCCGGCCGTTGTAGAGCGCACCCATCACGATGGGGCGGCAGAGGTCGCCGTTGATGAAGTCCACCACCACCTCCTGGCCGACGCGGGGCAGGAACTGACTGCCCACGCCGGGGCCGGCAAAGGTCTGGGCGACGCGCAGCCAACCGCTGTCGGCCCTGCTGTCGGTGGCAAAGCCGAACCGCACACGGATGCGCCCGTTGCTGTCCATGTGCAGCGGTGCACCGTCATCGCCACCGAGCACAGTGGCCAGTTGCGGGCCAGGGGCCGTCGACCGCCCAGCCCTGCCATCCGGAGAACGTCGCCATCGACGGTCGTACGGCATGGCCTCGAAGCGATTGGCATAGCCCAGCCTCTGCGCGCGGTCGGCAGGCACGGTGTCGGGCAGTGCGTGCAACGGCAGGTGCTGCTGCAGTTCGAGAACCTCAGGCAGCGTGTTGACCGCTGCGTGCTGCACCGCTGTAAGCAGCAACGCGGGCGCTACTCGCTGGCCGGGCTCTGGCAACACCTCGAATGCGTAGCCGGGCTGGAAGTCCGGCTCGGTGCCTTCGCCGGTCCAGCGCCGCTGCTCACACAACGCTGCCTCGGTGTCGCGCATCACCTCGGCCAAGGCCTCGCGCGAGGTCTCCCACGCCGCGTGGCGTGCCGGCGAATAGTCCTCCAATGGGCCACTGGCCACAGTGCGTACAGGCAGGCTGGCCGAAACCACACGCAACGGATCGTCCAGATCCGCCACCCGGGTCATGTGGGTCGGCACGACGCGACAGGTCTCATGCAACAGCGCGATGCCCGCGTCATCGGGCACGCGCTGGGTCTGGTGCAGGCGTCGGGGCCGTGACAGCAGCGAGCATCGGGTACTGTCGCCGAAGATCATCATCGTATGCCCGCCCGGTACATCGGGCAGCGTGCGGATGCACCAGCCCAGGCCTTCATCGGCCATCAACTGCTGCAGGAACGCCATGTCCGATTGGCGGTACTGCACGCGATAGCCCCGGCACCGGCGGTCGATGGCAGCAGTACTTCCAACGTGCCAGGACCAATGCGCCAGCGGCGCGTGCACCGAGAGCACCGTGCTGATGATGCTGGCCACGTCCTGATCCTGGAACACGCGACTGTGGCGGCTGTCATGCAGCCAGGCGGTCCAGTCGGCCAGGTGCACGCGGTACCGCACGAGGCGGCCTGCGCAGGCCAGGCGCTCGACACTGCGGATCAGCCCGACCCGGACAACGTCTGCACCGTCCGGCAGGCGTGTGGTGATGCTTGCCGGCCGGGCCACCCAATCATCCAGGCTGTGCTCGCACGGCTCGCCCAGCAGATCGATCTGGCAGCGCAGGCCTTCGGACAACGATTCGCTGCCGTGCCAACGCTCCACGATCAACCGCAATGCGGTGGGACCGCAGAATCGATGGACGCGCGACGACGCCTCGTGGGCAGCAACGAACGACGATCGGTGATCCATGGCAGTTCCTTGACAGACACAGCGCGCGAAGAAACGCGCTTTCCATGCTTCAAGCCTTGGCGGATCAATGCCGAGGACGCAATCCGAAAAGTGTCTGAAAAGCGTCGAAGATCAATTTCTGCCCGGTATTACAGCCTTCGCCCGATGCATCGCGGGGGCGTGCAGCCGTTGCCGAGCCACCAGGAAGGCGGAATACGACAACGGCTGTGGGGCGGTGCCTCGCGCGCGGCGACTATTGCAGCGTCGCCGAACCCCGATTCCTTTCGGCCCGCAACTGCCGTTGTGCGTGGCTGGTCAGCTCCCGCGCAGCCAGCAGCAGGCCATTCATCGCATCCGGGGGCACGACCTGCGACGGGCCTCCCCGGGTGCGTGCGACATGCACGGCATACATCATCCGGGTCAAGCTCGTGATTCCTGCGACGGTGTGCCGGATGCCTGCCAGCGTGCCAGCCTCCGGGGCACTCAGCCCGGTGCGCTGCGTGGAACCGTCGATGTCCATCTGCCCCTTCAGCATCGGCATCAGGCCATCGGGCCCGGACAGTACGTCCTCGACGCGCTGGGCGATTTCGACAGACAGCTGCCTGATCGATTCGCCGACCAGTTGATACAGGTTCGGGTAATGGGTGCGGTATGACATGGCGCAGCTCCTGGCGGACGGTGGGTGACCCCGGCAGAAGCATCTGACTCTGTGCTCGTCGGTCCGTCAGGGGGCAAATGCGCCAACAGCGCAATCAGATCGCCGAACCGTGAGCCCTGACACGCAACAGCGCCACAACGCCCGCGGGGATCGCGAACCGGACGGCCCCGGACGGGCGTATTCGTGCTGCGTACGACAGTGGATTCACGCCCTGCGTGGGGCTCACGTGCCGACCAAGGTCGGCACCTACCAAAGCAGCGGCCCTTACAACGGCTTCGGCGAAAACGTGAGGGTGGCGATTACGCCGCGCTCGCCACCCGGGCGCACGCTTACCTGCCAGCCGTACAGATCGCACAGGCGGCTGACGATCGACAGGCCGATGCCGCCGCCCTGCGAATGGCCGGCATGGGTACCGCGATAGCCACGCTGGAACAGCTTGGCCGCGTCTTCTTCGCTCAGGCCCGGGCCGCTGTCGGTCACCGAAACCGCGTTGGCGCTCACATGCACGCGCACTTCGCCATCCTGCGAGTACTTCACGGCATTGCCGATCAGATTGCCCAGGGCCACCGACAAGGCCGCTTCCGGCGCGTCGATCACCAGATCGCGTTCGCCTTCCAGCGCCAGTTCCAGCGGCTTGCCACCCAGCTGTGCACGGTGCGCATCCAGCAGCTGCTCGGCCACCCGGGCCACGTTGCTGGTGCCCTGCCCGCGCTCGTTGCGCGACAGCAGCAGCAGCGCGCCGATCAGGTCGCTGCACTGCTGTTCGGCGCGCTGGATGCGCTGCAGGCGCTGCAGCACCTTCTCATCCAGGCCGGGGCGGGTCAGCAGCAGCTCGGTGGCGCCACGGATCACCGCCAGCGGCGTGCGCAGTTCATGGCTGACGTCAGCATTGAACTCGCGGTCGCGCTGCACCACCTCGGTCAACCGCGACGAGTAATCATCCAGCGCCTGTGCCAGCTGCCCCACCTCATCGTCGGGGAAGCGCGGCGCCAGCGGTTCGGGATCGCTGGTGCCGCCGCGATAGGCACGCAGCCGCGCTGCCAGATCCGAGACCGGCTTCATCACCTTCGACGCCGACCACCAGCCCAGCACCAGCGACAGCACGCTGAACACCAGCACCGACAACACCAGCGCGCGGTTGAGCTGTTTGCCACCGCGCACGCTGTCGGTCATGTCATAGGCAAGGAAGAACCAGGCATCATCGCTCTTGCGCACGGCCAGCTTGTAGGCATACGGCTGCCCTTGCTCGTCGGTGCCGCTCAGGTTGTAGTTGCCGGTCTGCAGATCGGCCCATTGCGGCCAGGACTCGCGCGCCTTGTCGAATTTGTCCGCCGAGTAGGCGTAAGCACGGATCTGCTGCACCGGCACGGCCGGGTTGCGCCCCGGGTGCTCGTAGAAGCGACGCGCGTACTCTTCGATGTTGTGGTTGATCACGTCTTCCACCAACTGGTTTTCCACCCGCATGCGGGCCCAGTTGGTGGCGAACGCGAACAGCGTTGTCAGGCAGAAGCCCAACAACACGAACGAGACGATGATGCGGCTGCGCAGGCGCCGCCGATAAGGCGTGCGCCGACGCTCCCCTTTCGCTGCCACCGAATCAGGCTTCCGGGGTAGCGATGCGGTATCCGATGCCATGGCGGGTCTGGATCAGCGGCACTTCAAACGGCTTGTCGACCACCGCACGCAGGCCATGGATGTGCACGCGCAGCGAATCGGAGTCGGGCAATTCCTCACCCCACACCCGGGTTTCCAGCTCCTGGCGGGTCACCACGGCCGGGGCCGCTTCCATAAGCGCCTGCAGGATCTTCAGTGCAGTCGGGTTGAGCTGCAGCAGCTTGCCCTGGCGACGCACTTCCAGCGTATCCAGGTTGTATTCCAGATCGCCGGTTTCCAGCACGCGGGTCTGCACGCCCTTTCCACGGCGCGACAGGGCATTCAGACGTACTTCCACTTCCTGCAGCGCGAACGGCTTGATCAGGTAGTCGTCGGCACCGGAATCGAAGCCGGCCAGCTTGTTATCCAGCGAATCGCGCGCGGTCAGCATCAGCACCGGGGTCTGCTTGCGCGCTTCATTGCGCAGCTTCCGGCAGACTTCGATACCGTCCATGCCGGGCAGGTTGAGATCCAGCACGATCGCGTCGAACTCGTGCACCACGGCCAGATGCAGGCCGGTGACCCCGTCAGCCGCGAAGTCCACCGTGTGCCCGCGGTCCTCCAGGTAATCACCCAGATTGGCCGCAATGTCGCTGTTGTCTTCGATTACCAGAATTCTCACTGTCACCTCTAATTGACGAATTTGCCGGTGCGCTGGGCCTGGCTCATGTCACGCTGTGCCCTGTCCTTCTGCCGGGCGCGCTCGGCAACGGTGCTGCACTGCGTCGTGGACCGGTTCGAACCCGTCACCTTCTCGCGCTGGCATATTAGACGACTATCCTCACGCGCTTGTGTCAAAACCGTGTTCACGATCTGCTGGTCGTTGAAGATATCGGTTCGCACCTGTTCAGGCATCGAATCGCGGTTCGGATGCTGCTCGACGGCCGTGCGCATGCGCACCAGCGCCTCACGTACCCGGCTGCGATCGCTCTGCTTCAGTTCGCTGTAGGTCTCGCCATCGTTGAGCTGGATTTCGATGCGCTCGATCTGCTGTTGCAGCGGCTTGCCGGGCAGGAAGACTTCGCTGGACTCTTTGGACGCAGAGGCGACGGTGGCCAGGGTCAGCCCCGAGAACAGCACCGCCGACATCAGGAGGGACTTCATGACAAACGAATCCTTGTTTGAATGGATCGCTGACTGTATTCGCACCACCTTCACGCCAGCAAGTGCCAAGCGCAGGGGCGGCGGACGGCCTAGCGGTTGCCGGGAGGCGAGAGGTCGGTGAAGGTGCGCTGGTCATGGAGCAGGGCCTTGCCCTTCTCCTCGATGCGCCGCCGTTCGGCCACGGTCATGCAGCGGCTTTTGGGCATGTTGCTGCCGGTGGTACGGGTGTATTGGCAGACCTGCCGGCTGTCATCATGGGCCCGCGCAAGCAGGGTATTGACCCGTTCCTGATCATTGAAGACGTCGTTCTGGACCTGCGGCGGCAGTTCCTGCAGCGTCTGGCGGTCCCCCATCCGCTGGGTGATGCGCGCCAGTGCCTGTCGCACCTGGGCGCGGTCATCCGCGGAGATCTCACTGTAGTCGCCGTCGTCCAGGGCCTTCTCGACCTTCCGGACCTGTTCGGCCACCGGCATCTGCCGGTCCATCTGTACAACGGCTTTTTCCGGCTTGGCGACAGCCGTGCCTGCCAGCCCCAGCAACAACGCGATCATGGTGACGCGATACATCGCTTGCCTCCGATCCATCCAGGAACGATGGAGGCCACTCTACGGCCGTCACGGCGCCTCCACAAGCGGTGCGCGACGCCCATAAAAAAGGTTCTTCACCCAACTCCGGGGAAGGCTGCGCGGATCTTGAGGAAGAAGTAGGCATCGTCCCGGTATCCGTAGGCTACGCGCTTGATGACCTTGATCTTGTTGTTGACCCCCTCGACCAGGTTCGTCCCCAGCGGCCATCGGCAGTGGGCCATAATGCCTGGCAGATAGGGCTGCAGGCGATGGACAAAGGCCCTCAGGGGCTCAAGGCGACTGCGCAGAGCGCGCTGTCGCCAGCTCTTCCATGCTTTTTCTGCCCACGCTTGGCTGCGGTAGCGCCAGAGCTGCTTCAAGTCGTCTTTGAGCAGATAGGTCGTCAGCAGGGCTTTGTTTGCCTCCAGCAATTCCTTGAGCTTGATGCGCTGATCGCCCGGGACATTCTGTCGGTTACGTAGCAGGAGCCAGCGCGAGGTCTTCACCACGCGCCGGGCAGGCTTGTCGTGGCGCAGCCTGTTGGCCTCATTCACGCGGATCCGGTCAATGACCTCCCGCCCGTATTTGGCCACCACATGGAACAGGTCATAGACCACTTCGGCGTTCGGGCATTGGGCCTTCACTTCCAGATCGAATGCCGAGTTCATGTCCATGGCGACCGCTTGGATGCGCTCGCAGCCCTCCTGGCCCAGCAACTCGAAAAAGGGGCGGATATCAGCCCGGCTACGACCTCGCCCAACCCACAGCACGCGTTTGCGGGACGGCTCTACTATCACCGTGGCGTAGCGATGGCCCTTCTGGATCGCAAATTCGTCCATTGCAAGAATACGGACTCCGGAAAGGTCCACCGGTCCCAGCGTCTGCTGCAAGTGCCTGAAATCAAGCGCCTTGACGGTTTTCCAGTTCAGACCATGCCACTTTGCCGTGGCATGGATCGAGGTAGTAGCACACATCCGTGCAACGCTCTTTGCCAGTCGTTGCGTGACCCGGCTGTGCCGATCCAGCCAGTCCAGATGCTCCAGCCTCGGCCCACAACGAGGGCAGGCCACGCGCTGCCGCTGCACCTCCAGCTCGACCGGCTCATCGAACACAGGCAGATCACGGACACGCCGGATCACCTGGTCGTGGATGGAGGTGACCCACTTGGAGCAGCCGCTGCAGCGGCGCCTACGGCGTCCATCGGGGAACAGCGAAAGCACCAGCCACGAGACTCCATCACGGACTTCGCGTCGCCAATCATCCAGGCGATACCCCGCCCAGGCCCCCAACAACGGCATACAATCCAGCTTGGCCACGGCCGGCCCCAGTTTGTAGTCTCGACAACCACAATCTAGCGGGTCGGCCGTGAGCCTCTCCCCTCAGATGGGAGAAGAACCATAAAAAAGACCCAGGCGGTGCCCCCGCCTGGGTCTGAAGATGTATCCCGATACCGATCCTGCTGAGAGGCAGAGCTGCGGTTCGCTGAAGGCTACGCCGGGGCCGATTAAAGGCATGTTAAACCCGGCCTCATCAACCCATGAGATTTATAAGCAACTGAATAATCAAGGCTTTTTAAGCTTCTCCACGTGCTCGATGATGCGCGTGGCCACGTCCACCCCGCACGCCGCTTCGATGCCCTCCAGCCCCGGCGTGGAGTTGACCTCCAGCACCAGCGGGCCGCGCGCGGAACGGATCAGGTCCACCCCGCACACCGACAGGCCCAGCGCCTTGGCCGAACGTACCGCGACCTGCTGTTCGGCGCGGCTGGCCTTGGCCGCCACCGCCGTACCGCCCGCATGCAGGTTGGAGCGGAAGTCGCCCTCCGGCGCCTGTCGCTGCATCGAGGCCACCACCTGGTCACCGACCACGAAGCAGCGCAGGTCCGCGCCCTTGGCCTCGCCGATGAACTCCTGCATCAGGAAATTGGCGTACAGCCCGCGCAGCGCCTCGACGATGCCACGCGAGGCGCTGGCCTTCTCGGTGAGGATCACACCGCGACCCTGGGTGCCCTCGTTGAGCTTCACCACATGCGGCGGCGGGCCGAGCATGGACAGCAGGTCGACGGTGTCGTCGGGGTTGTCGCCGAACACGGTGACCGGCATGTCGATGCCCTTGGCAGCCAGCAGCTGGTGCGCACGCAGCTTGTCACGCGAGCGCAGGATCGCATCGGACGGGTTGGGCGTGCGGGCCCCCATCAGCTCGAACTGGCGCAGCACGGCCGTGCCATAGCGGGTGATCGAGGCACCGATGCGCGGGATGACCATGTCCACGCCGGTCATCGGCCGGCCCTTGTAGTGCATCGAGAAGCCATCGGCGGCGATGCGCATGTAGCAGCGCAGCGGGTCAAGGATACGCACGGTGTGGCCGCGCGCGCGCGCCGCCTCGACCAGCCGGCGGGTGGAATACAGGGAGCTGTTGCGGGACAGGATGGCGAGCTTCATCGCGGCGGGATCGGGCGGCAGGCGCGCAGCATAGCGCGCGCGTGTGGCGGGCGGATGATGCCGCGCCCGATGACGCCGGCACCGCCGCAGAGGCTGTGCCAAGATGGCCACGCCGGCCACAGGACAGGAACACGGCCGGCTTACACAACCCAAGGAGAACCACAGATGCGAATGGGAATTCCGCTGTTGTTGCTGTTTGGCCTGGCGGGTGGCGCCACCGAAGTGCATGCCGCGCCCACCCATGCAGTCTCCCGGCTCTATTTCGACGCCAGCAACACGCTGATTGGCCAGAGCCTGCGCTACTGCACCGGCAGAACCCAACACCAGGGGGCTGCCTCACATACCAACACCCGCTGGATCGATGTCACCTATGCCTGCAACGGCGACTCGACCGAGGTGAGCTACGGAGGCTGGGTACCGGCCGACCTGCGGCAGGATTTCTGCGGCCTGTATGACGCCTGCACCTTGTTGATGCCGTGGCCGGAACACACGTTGCCCGGCCCGCTGGCGCCCGGATTCAATTCCGACTGACCGGCCGCCCCGCGGCAACGTCTCCGGCGATGGAGCCATCGTCGCCGGAGACACTTTTCGACAGTGCGATGATCTCTTCCATCCGTGCGCGCGCCTGTTGCATCTGCTCGGGCGCAAGCATCCCATGGCTGTACAGCTCCTCAAGCGAGTTGTAACCACACACACCGGCGCGGCACATGCGTTGGAGAATGGGGGAATCGGCGCCGCATGGTACCCCCTTTCGGCAGCCCGCCAGCATCCATGCGGCCTCCTCGACGGCTGTGCCCGCCTTGTAGGGCTTCAACGCTTCGATGCGGTGGGAGGCGGCTTCCCCCATGGTTGCCGCAAGTGCCATGTAGGCTTCACCGTCGTCCTGCATGAGCACGGCTTCGACAAACGTCTTGTGGTCCTCCACCGAAAGATCCTGATCAGCGAGGTGGAGGCCAGGCGCCGCCTGTTCGATCTGTGCAGCAAGGCTTCCCTGATTCACCGCCAGTTCCCGGTAGCGCTTCAGATTGCGGAAGCCGCTCACAACGTCCTCGGGCATTCCTTCGCATCGCGCCTTGAACCACGCCGTGCTGCGCTGGAGTGCGACCTTCTTTTCCTGTGCGATGTCCAATCCCGCGAGCGAGCCCCAGTCAGGAATGACGGCACAGTCGTCATGGATGCGGCTGAGTAAAAAACTCGCGTTCGCGTCGCCGCTCCTGGACAGGAATTCAAGGTCCGCCATCAACGGTTGAACGTTTCGAGCGGTGTAGTACTTCTGATAGGCGGCGGGCGCATTTCCCGTGGCCGCCATGCCGGAGTTAGCGACTCCTGTGGCGGGGATGACCGTGGCGCTTGCGGTGCGCGCTGCATGTCCGGCTTCAGAAGGGGCCGTGCTGTCCGTGCACGCTGTCGTTGCCAGTGCCAGCACTGGAGCCAGCAGAAAGGTGTTCCATCGTGAGCTGGCCCGCATCCTCATTCCTTGTCCCAACGTCATCATCCGGCGTGAAGGGGCATTCACTCTAGTGATGCTGCACGTCGGTCACAAGGCTGGATCGACAGGCATACGAAAGCGGGCATCGAGCGCCCGAATCTGCGGTGCAAAAGAAGGAGGTGCGATGGAGCGGGCGATGGGAATCGAACCCACGTCAGTAGCTTGGGAAGCTACAGCTCTACCATTGAGCTACGCCCGCGTTGCGGTGGAAAGTCTATGCGCTGGGGCCGGTGTTGCGCAATGGTTGGCCGCGCCGCATGCGCCGGACACGGTCCGGCGCTGTTGTCAGGCATCCCGGGCACCGTGCGGTGCCCGGGATGACGCGTGGATCAGAAGCTGCCGCTGAAGTTGGCGAACAGCGTCGCGTCCTGGGCACGCTTCTGCCCGGCCGAAGCGCTCAGGCCGAAGTTGCTCTGCAGGCCGAACATCTCGGTACGGGCACCCAGTACGACGGTGGCGTAGTTCTTGTCGAAGTTCAGGCCCGGCACGCGGTAGCTGCCCAGTTCCGGCAGGGTCTGCAGCCAGGCGCTGGCCTGCTTGGTGTCTTCGAACTCGTGGTCGTAGGTCAGCTGTGCGTACGGCTTGACCGCACCGCCGTCGAAGCGGGCCTGCCAGCCGATGCGGCCGACGGTCGAATCGACATTCTGGCGGTCATAGCCCAACGCGGTGGCCAGCGTGCCGGTCGCGGCGCTTTCGGTGTAACCGTCGATCTTCACCTTCTGCCAGATCACCGAAGCGATCGGGCCGTGGCGGAAACCGCCCTCGGTGCCGAACTCGTAACCGGCGTTCAGCGCTGCGGTCAGGTTGCTGCCGTCCGGCGAACCGCCGTGCTCGCGGGTGGCCGGGCCGAGCTGGACCTTGCGGTTCACGTCATAGGACAGCCAGGTGTAGCTGACCTGGCCGTTGACCCAGATGCGGTCGTGGTACCAGCCGGCGAACAGACCGGCGGTGGTGTCCTTCTGGGTGAAGTCACCGCGGCTGTTGCCGAAGTCGGCGTTGAGGCGGCCGAAGCCGGCGAAGCCGCCGAACACCATGCCGTCGCGTGCCCAGTCGACACCGAACAGGCCGGCCGGCGCCAGGCCGTCGTACAGGTCGGCGTGGTCGTAGCGCTGCAGATCGCCTCGCACGCCGCCCCACCAGGACAGGCCGTCGGCCGGACGCCCACCCAGGTGCATGCTGACCTGGTCGGCGCGCGAACGGCCGATGGTCTGCGCCGAGTGGCTCAGCACCTGCTGCAGGCGCGGGCCTTCCAGTACCGAGACCGCGTACTGGCCCAGCAGCTGGTGGCCGGCCGTGGTCGGATGCACGCCATCGGCGAACAGATAGGTATTGGCCGCATCCGGGCTGACATAGCTGGTCGGGTTGCAGGTCAGGATGCTCTGCGTCGGATTGGTCGGATCGATCTTGCAAGCGGTGCTGGTGACGTTGGTGAAGCCGTACATGGCCGGGTTGGCGGCCACTTCGCCCAGCACGGTGAAGGTGTCGAGCGGAATGAACTCGATGCCGGCCTGCTTCAGGCCGCCGTACAGGGCCTTGTTGTAACCGGCCGACAGCGCGGTGGCGGCACCGGCATTCGGGCCACGGAACGACGGGGTCAGGCCGACGTTGGGCAGGTTCGGCACCAGCACGTACTGCGCGCCGGCCTGCTTGAGCGCGCCGACCAGGGCGATCTGGTCGGTGACGGCCGCGCCGATGATGGCCTGCGCCTGTGCCGGCGCTGCCGCTGCCGCGAACAGGTCGTTGGCGCCACCCCAGACGGTATACAGGGCATTTGCGTCAGCCTTGCCGCCATTTGCGGCGAGGTAACGAGCAGCCTGCGACTTCAGCGAGGGAATCGGACCCAGCGCGCCGCTGCCTTCCACCGACACGCGGGCACCGCCCACGGCGTAGTTGTCACCGTTCTGGCCGTTGCCGTTGGCTGCGCCGTTGAGACCGTAGTAATTGGCCAGCTGCTGCGACCAGACCCAGCCCGGGTTGGTGGTGAACTGGCCGGTGACCGGCTGCACGCCGGGCGGCAGCAGCGGGCGGAAGTAGCCGGCGTCGGTCAGGCTGTCGCCGAAGAACACCGCGTGGGTATACGGGGATTCGCCTGCCATGGCCGGAACCGCGGCCAGCGCGATCGCGGCCGCCATCAGGGAGCGGATCGGGCGTTTGCTGAGCAGCATGTAAAGAACTCCTGTGGGGAAATCGTTGAGGACCCGGCGGACGTACGCCGGCGCACGGTGAATGGTTTCACCGCGCCGCCTTTTGCTCACGCTGCGCCGCCGCATGGATTGTCACCCGGCCCTGCGCCAGCGTGCTGTGCAGGACGTGGCATATGGCGCAGATTGCAACGGTTCCGATCCCGCCGGGCTATCAGCGACAATGCGCCGATGAACATCCAGCTCAATGGCGAACCCCGTACCCTGCCCGCTTCGGCGACCCTTCACGATCTGCTTGAGGCCGAGCAGCTGCTGCAGCGCCGGGTGGCGGTGGAGGTCAACGGCGAGATCGTCAGCCGCAGCCGCCATGGCGAGCATGTCCTGGCCGAGGGCGACGTGGTGGAGATCGTGCACGCGCTGGGCGGCGGTTGAGGCCATTCCGGGTAGTGCCGGCCGCTGGCCGGCCATCCGACGCTGTCTGACGCCTCACATCTGCCGGCCAGCGGCCGGCACTACCTTTGGTTGCGTGACCCCATCTTCAGGCGGATAAGCGATAATCGCGCCATGAACGTTCATGTCTCCCCCGATTCGCTGGTGATCGCCGGCAAGACCTATGGCTCGCGGCTGCTGACCGGCACCGGCAAGTTCAAGGACCTGGAAGAAACCCGCCTGGCCACCGAGGCTGCAGGCGCCCAGATCGTCACCGTGGCCATCCGCCGGACCAACATCGGCCAGAACCCGGGCGAACCTAACCTGCTGGACGTGCTGCCGCCGGACCGTTACACCATCCTGCCCAACACCGCTGGCTGCTACACCGCCGAGGACGCCGTGCGCACCTGCCGCCTGGCCCGTGAGCTGCTGGACGGCCACAACCTGACCAAGCTGGAAGTGCTCGGCGACCAGAAGTCGCTGTACCCGGACGTGGTACAGACCCTCAAGGCCGCCGAACAGCTGGTCAAGGATGGCTTCGAGGTGATGGTCTACACCTCCGACGACCCGATCCTGGCCAAGCGCCTGGAAGAGATCGGCTGCGCCGCGGTGATGCCGCTGGCCGCGCCGATCGGCTCGGGCCTGGGCATCCAGAACAAGTACAACCTGCTGCAGATTATCGAAGACGCCAAGGTGCCGATCATCGTCGACGCCGGCGTCGGCACCGCCTCGGATGCGGCGATCGCGATGGAGCTGGGCTGCGACGGCGTGCTGATGAACACCGCCATCGCCGGCGCGCGCAGCCCGGTGCTGATGGCCAGCGCGATGCGCAAGGCGGTCGAAGCCGGCCGCGAGGCGTTCCTGGCCGGGCGCATCCCGCGCAAGCGCTACGCCAGCGCCTCATCTCCGGTGGATGGGCTGATCGGCTGATGACCAATCCTTTCGACAGCGCCGGCTCCAAGGCCCCGCCCAAGCCTTTCACCGTCAGCGAAGGCCGCCGTGAAGTGCGCAGCTTCGTGCTGCGCCAGGGCCGATTCACGCCCGCCCAGCAGCGTGCGTTCGACGAACGCTGGCCGCGTTTCGGCATCGACTACAACGGCCAGCCGCGCGATCTGGATGCCACCTTCGGTCGCCCCGCCCACAAGGTGCTGGAAATCGGCTTCGGCAACGGCGCCGCGCTGCGCTTCGCGGCCCAGCACGACCCGTCGCGTGATTACATCGGCATCGAGGTGCATGCGCCCGGCGTGGGCCGGCTGCTGAACGCGCTGGCCGACGACAACGCCGACCACGTGCGCCTGTACCACCACGATGCGGTGGAAGTGCTGCAGAACGAGATCGCCGACGGCGCGCTGGATGAAGTGCGCATCTACTTCCCGGACCCGTGGCACAAGAAGCGCCACAACAAGCGCCGCCTGCTGCAGCCGGCGTTCGCCGACCTGCTGGTGCGCAAGCTGCGCCCGGGTGGCCGCCTGCACTGCGCGACCGACTGGGAGGACTACGCCGAGCAGATGTGGGATGTGCTCGACGCCACCGCCGGCCTGGTCAACCGTGCCGGCCCGCGTGGCAGCGTGCCGCGCCCGGACTGGCGCCCGCAGACCCACTTCGAGACCCGTGGCCAGAAGCTCGGCCATGGCGTCTGGGACCTGTTGTACGACCGCACCTGACGATCGCCTGAGGACGCCGCGCCCCACATGGATACCGCGCTGACGCTGACCAACGACATGAAGCTCGTGCTTGGGCTGGTCGGCTTCACGATGGCGATGTTCCTGTTCGAGCGCATCCGTGCCGACGTGGTCGCACTGGTGGTGCTGGTGGTGCTCGGCGTCACCGGGCTGATCGCGCCGGAGGAGATCTTCGGCGGTTTCTCCGGCAACGCGGTGATGAGCATCATCGCCACCACCATCCTCGGTGCGGGCCTGGACCGCACCGGGGCGCTGAACCGGCTGGCCGCCTGGCTGCTGCGGCGCGGCCACGGCGTCGAGCAGCGGCTGCTGATGATGACCACGGCCATTGCCGGCCTGAACTCGTCCTTCATGCAGAACCCGTCGGTGATGGCGCTGTACCTGCCGGTCGCCTCGCGGCTGGCCGCGCGCACCGGGCTGACCCTGCAGCGCCTGCTGCTGCCGATCTCGGCGGCGATCGTGATGGGCGGCGCGCTGACCATGGTCGGCAACTCGCCGCTGATCCTGCTGAACGATCTTCTGGCCTCGGCCAACAACAACCTGCCCTCGGGCCTGGCCACCATCGAGCCGCTGCGCATGTTCGCGCCGCTGCCGATCGGCGTGGCGCTGCTGGTTGCCTCGCTGCTGTACTTCCGCTACTACGGCGACCGCAAGCTGATCGAGGAAGAGAACCTGGTCAACGACGGGGTCACCCCGGCACGTACCGAAAGCTACTTCGCCAAGACCTACGGCATCGAAGGTGATGTGTTCGAGCTGGTGGTCAGCGCCGAAAGCCCGCTGGTGGGCATGACCCTGGGCGAGGCGGAGAACCTGCACGATGCACCGCTGCTGCTGGCCCTGAAGACCGGCAACGACACCCGCCTGGCACCGCCTGCGGAGATGCGCATCTGGGTCGGCAGCGTGCTCGGTGCGATGGGCCCGCGCCAGCAGATCAGCGACTTCGCGCAGAACCAGTTCCTGCGCATGTCCTCGCGCCTGAAGCACCTGGGCGACCTGTTCAATCCCAGCCGCGCCGGTATTTCCGAGGCCGTGGTGCCGCCGACCTCGAACGTGATCGGCAAGAGCGCGGCCGACCTGCGCCTGCGCAAGGAGCGCGGCATCAGCCTGCTGGCGATCAACCGCGACAAGCAGGTGATCCGCGAAGACGTGCGCGACGTGCAGTTGCGTGCGGGCGACATGCTGGTCTTCCACAGCATCTGGACCGACCTGGCACAGGCCGCCAGGAGCCGGGACTTCGTGGTGGTGACCGATTACCCGACCGGCGAGCAGCGCCCGCACAAGTTCAAGATCGCAATGGCGATCTTCGCGTTGACCATCCTGATCGCGCTGACCAGCAAGCTGCCGGTGGCGCTGACCCTGATGACCGGCGTGGCCGGCATGCTGCTGACCGGCGTGCTGCGCATGGACGAGGCCTATGCCTCGATCAACTGGAAGACGGTGTTCATGATGGCCGGGCTGATTCCGCTGGGCTGGGCAATGGACTCCAGTGGCGCGGCGGCGTGGGTGGCCGGCCATACCATCGACAAGCTGCCCACCGGTATTCCGCTGTGGGTGCTGGAAGTGGCGCTGGCGTTGCTGACCACCGCGTTCTCGCTGGTGATCAGCCATGTGGGTGCGACCATCGTGATGGTCCCCATCGCGGTGAACCTGGCGCTGGCTGCCGGCGGCAGCCCGACCGCATTCGCGCTGATCGTGGCGCTGTCGGCGTCCAACAACCTGATGACGGCCTCCAATCCGGTGATCTCGATGATCACCGGTCCGGCCAACTACACCCCGCGCGAGATGTGGCGGGTCGGCGGCCCGCTGTCGCTGATCTACACCTGCGTGGTGGTGTTGATGATCAACCTGATGTTCTGAGGGTTGGGTTTGTTGGCAGGGCTGCGCCCTGCACCCCGGTAGTGCCGGCCGCTGGCCGGCAACCTCAACAGCAACAGCGTGCATTCCGTGGGATGGCGGGGCACTGTGGGTTTGCGGGGACGCCGTAAACCCATCCATGGGGGCTTGGTCGCGGCATCCATGCCGCTCACACCCCGCAAACCCACAGTGCCCCGCCTTCGACAGTTTCACGCGGCTGGTGGTGGGTGCCGACCGTTGGTCGGCACGGATCTCGCTCTGGTAGTTGTCGACCTTGGTCAACACGGCTTTTGTAGAGTCGAGCCGTGCTCGACTGCTCCTGGCTTGATGGGGTCAGAGCCGTTTTCCTGAGGAAACGGATCCGCCCCCTGGCTGGCCTCAGGCCAGATAGACCTGCCCGTCGCGCACGTCCACCGGCACGGCCCGCAGGCGGTCGCCCTTGCACGGGCCGGCGATGCAGTCGCCGCTGTCCAGCGCGAACGAGGCGCCGTGCGCGGCGCACACCAGATGGCCTTCACGGCTCTTCAGGAACTGGCCGGGCGCCCAGTCCAGGCGACGGCCGGCATGCGGGCAGATGTTCAGGAAGGCACGCACCTGCATGCCGTCGCGATACAGCAGCACCGACTCGGCATCGCCATCGACCACCGCTTCGACCTCGGCAAACGCGCCATCGGCAATGGCATCAAGGGCGATCAGGGCAGCAGCGGCAGTCATGGCGAAGGCTCGGACAGTAAAGCGACATTGTCGCACGCCTGCTCAGGTGACTGGCTGCAAGATGAACACAAGTCATTGATTCGTAATAAGCACAGGCTATATTTAACGAGTTTTTCACTCAATGACAGTGGCGCGTCCCGATACTCTGTTTTCGCTGATCCCAGCCTATCGAGCCGCCATGTTCAATCGCGCATCCGCCTTCAACCAGTTCCGCACCCTGTTCGCGCCGCGCAAGCCGCGCCATCCGTTGGTGCGCGTTGCCGTGGGCCTGCTCGGCCTGGCGATCCTGGCCGCGATGGTGTTCATCGGCGTGTTCGTCGGTGCGGCGATGATTCTGGTCGGCCTGGCGTGGAAGCTGCTGGCTGCACGCAAGCCGGGCACCGCCCGTCCGGTCGATCCGACCGTGGTCGAGGGCGAGTACCGTGTGGTGCGCAAGCCGGTGTTGCCGGCCTCGCGTTGATCCATGCCTTCCGCGCCCGCTGACGGCGGGCGCCATGCGTTCTAGACTGCGGGCACGCCCTTCCTGGATGCCCGCATGTCCGATGTCTCCGATGTGATCCCTGCCGTTGCCCTGCCGCGTGTGCCGGTCGTGGGCGGCGGCAGTTTCCCCGTGCACCGCATCTACTGCGTGGGCCGCAACTTCGCCGACCATGCCCGTGAAATGGGCGCGGCGTTGCCGGCCGCCGATGACCGCGGCCGCCCGATGTTCTTCAGCAAGCCCGCCGATGCGATCGTGGTCGGCCATGACGATGCCATTCCCTATCCGCCGGCGACCGCCAACCTGCACCACGAAGTGGAACTGGTGGTGGCGATCGGCCGTGATGCACCGGCCGGCGAGCTGGCCGTGGCCGATGCCGATGCACTGGTCTACGGCTATGCCGTCGGCCTGGACCTGACCCGCCGCGATCTGCAGGCGGCCGCCAAGGACAAGGGCCACCCGTGGGATGCCGCCAAGGGCTTTGATGCCTCCGCGCCGATCAGCGAGATCGTGCATGCCGCCGAGGTTGGTGACCTGGCCGCGCTGAACCTGTCGCTGGAGGTCAACGGCGAAGTGCGCCAGCAGGCGTTGCTCGACCAGATGATCTGGAACGTGCCGGAGATCCTGCATGAGCTGTCCAAGCTGTGGCAGCTGCGCGCCGGCGACCTGGTGTTCATGGGCACCCCGTCCGGGGTGGCTGCGCTGAAGCCCGGCGACCGCTTCAGTGCCCGACTGGAGAACGTGGCCGAGCGCCACGGCGTGATCGCCGGCTGACATCACCTGCGCTACCCTGCGCGCTGTCCACTTCCCTCACCGGAGAAAAACAACAATGGGAATGCTCACCGAGTTCAAGGAATTCGCGATGCGCGGCAACGTCATCGACCTCGCCGTCGGCGTGGTGATCGGCGCGGCCTTCGGCAAGATCGTGACCGCGCTGGTCGAGAAGATCATCATGCCGCCGCTGGGCCTGCTGATCGGCAAGGTGGACTTCTCGCAGCTGGCCTGGACGCTGTCACCGGCCAGCATCGGTGCCGACGGCAAGGAGATCCCGGCGGTGGTGATCGGCTATGGCGACTTCATCAATACGCTGATCCAGTTCGTGATCGTGGCGTTCGCCATCTTCCTGGTGGTGAAGACGATCAACCGCCTGTCGCGCAAGCAGGAAGCCGCCCCGGCCGCACCGGCCGAGGAAGTGGTGCTGTTGCGCGAGATCCGCGACAGCCTGAAGAAGTAAGGTCGCAGAACGGTAGTGCCGGCCGCTGGCCGGCAACATCGGAATATGTGGGTGCCGGCCAGCGGCCGGCACTACCGCGACTACCGAAAGCCCCGCTCCGGCGGGGCTTTCGCTTTGCCGGACGTGGCGGAAAACAGCGTTCGCGCCAGCCATGACCTCCCGCCCATGCACACGCCTGAACGACTGTTAAGCTCCAAGGCTTAGGTCCCTTCCCGGAGTTGTCCATGCGTCGCCGTGTGCTTGCCATCGCATCCTCCCTCGCCCTGCTGGCCGCCCCGGCCTTCGCGGCGCCGCGCACCACCACCCTGCCCCCGGCCTCGCTGGCCACCGCCGCACAGCTGCGCGACCAGGCACTGGCTGACGACACCGGCTGGAAGGTGGTCGAATCGCTCACCACCGAGATCGGTCCGCGCATCGCCGGCAGCGAAGCCGATGCCCGCGCCGTGGCCTGGGCCGAAGCCAAGTTCAAGGCACTCGGCTTCGACAAGGTATGGAAGGAACCGGTGACGTTCCCGAAGTGGGAACGCCGCAGCGAACATGCCGCGGTGACCGGCAAGAATCAGCAGCCGCTGCAGATCACCGCGCTGGGCGGCAGCCCGGGCGGCACCGTTGAAGCCGAGGTGGTGCGCTTTGCCGATCTGGCCGCATTGCAGGCCGCACCGGCCGGCTCGCTGAAGGGCAAGATCGCTTTCGTCGATTACCAGATGCTGCCGTTCCGCGATGGCCGCGACTACGGCCGTGGCGGCGCGATCCGCAGCAAGGGCCCGTCGGAGGCGATCCGCAAGGGCGCGGTCGGCTTCCTGATGCGCTCGGCGGGTACCGACTCGCATCGCGTGCCGCACACCGGTATCACCCGTTTCGATGACGGCCTGACGCCGGTGCCGTCGGCAGCACTGTCGGTGCCCGATGCCGATCAGCTGGCGCGCCTGCTGGCCCGTGGCAGCACCACGGTGAAGGTGGCGCTGGATTGCGGCTGGGATGGCACGGCCACCTCGTACAACGTGATCGGCGAGATCACCGGCCGCAGCCTGCCGAAGGAAGTGGTGGTGATTGGCGGTCATCTGGATTCGTGGGACCTGGGCACCGGCGCGGTCGATGACGGCGCAGGCGTGGGCATCACCATGGCGGCCGGCCACCTGATCGGCCAGCTCAAGCAGGCGCCGAAGCGGACCATTCGCGTGATCGCCTTCGCCAACGAGGAACAGGGCCTGTACGGCGGCAAGGCCTACGCCGAAGCGCACGCCAAGGACGTGGCCCTGCATCAGCTGGCAGCCGAGAGCGACTTCGGTGCCGGCCGCATCTATGCCTTCAACACCGGTTCGCCGAACCCGGAGGGCTCGCGCGAAGCGACCCGGCAGATCGCCGAAGTGATGAAGCCGCTGGGCATCGAGTACCAGGCCGACAAGGGCGGCCCGGGCCCGGATGTCGGCCCGCTGGCGGCCAAGGGCGGTGCGTGGGCATGGCTGGCGCAGGATGGCTCGGACTACTTCCACCTGCACCACACCGCCGACGACACGCTGGACAAGATCGACCCGAAGGCCCTGGCGCAGAACGTGGCTGCCTACACGGTATTCGCGTACCTGGCCGCGGAAGCTGACGGTGGTTTCGGCAGCGAGGCCAAGGCAACCACGCCGCCGAACGAATGACGCTGGCGCCGGGCCATGCCCGGCGAGCGCAGCGGGAAGAGCGGTGCGAACCGAGGTTCGCACCCACCGGGCAATGGCGCACCCACAGGGCGTGGCGTGGGTCAGCGCCCTCGCCCTGGCGAGGGATCGGACCTCGATCCTGTCAGCCCTCCCACACACGGGTGTTGCGCACGCCCAACCGCTTTGGATTGAACAGCGGATCCGTACCGGCATGCCGATGCTGTTCGTAGTCGCGCAATGCCGCCAGCGCCGGCTTCTGCAGCAGCAGGATGGCGATGATGTTGAGCCAGCTCATCAGGCCCACCCCGATGTCGCCCAGCGACCATGCCACCGTTGCGCTGTTCACCGCCGAGTAGCCGGCAACCGCCAGGAACAGCAGCTGGAATGCCCCCATCACCCACCGCGAAGGACGATCCCGGCACAGGTAGCTGACGTTGGTCTCGGCCATGTAGTACAGCGCCAGGATGGTGGTGAACGCGAATGGCAGGATCGCCAGCGCCACGAACGAACGGCCGAAGCCCGGCAGCGCCGATTCCACGGCGTGCTGCACGAAACGCGGCCCGGCCTCGACACCCGGAAGATTGGCCAGCAGCAGGCGGGCCTCATCGGGAACGCCGTTCACCGCCGGGTCGTAGATGTTGTACAGGCCGGTGGACAGGATCAGGAATGCGGTTGCGCTGCACACCACCATCGTGTCGATGTAGACCGAGAACGACTGCACCAGTCCCTGCTTGACCGGATGCGAGACTTCGGCGGCAGCGGCCGCATGCGCGCCACTGCCCATGCCGGCCTCGTTGGACAGCACGCCGCGGCGAACGCCCCACTGGATGGCGGTGCCGATCATCGCGCCGAAGGCCGCGTCCACGCCGAATGCGCTGTTCAGCACCAGCATGATCACGCCGGGCACTTTTTCCGCGTTGAGCACCATTACCACTGCGGCCACCATCAGGTAGGCCACCGCCATCAGCGGCACCACCCATTCCGCCACTCGCGCGATGCGCCGCACACCACCGATCAGGATGATGCCCAGCACCACCAGCAGCACCACGGTGGTGGTCATCACCGGCACATCCCAGGCTTCGTTCACCGCACTGGTGATCGCATTGGACTGGGTCCCTGCCAGCATGGCGCCTGCGAGCACGGTCACCAGCGCGAACAGCACTGCATACCAGCGCTGGCCCAGGCCCTTCTCGATGTAGTACGCCGGCCCGCCGCGGTACTGGCCCTTGGCATCACGGTCCTTGTAGATCTGCGCCAGGGTGGATTCGATGAAGGCACTGGAGGCACCGAGAAAGGCCACCACCCACATCCAGAAGATCGCCCCCGGGCCGCCGAAGGCGATGGCCATGGCCACGCCGGCGATGTTGCCTACGCCGACCCGGCTGGACAGCGAGATCGACAGTGCCTGGAACGGTGACACTCCGGATTCGGAGCGTTCGTGGCGGAACACCAGGCGCAGCATGTCCGGCAGCGCGCGCAGCTGGATGAAGCGGGTACGCACGCTGAAGTACAGGCCGGTGAGCAGGCACAGCACCACCAGGTAGGGGCTCCAGACCACGCCCAGGATCGCATTGACGATGGATTCAATGTTCATCGGCGGCCCCTCAGAAGAACATGCCCAGGGCGACCTGGGGGCTGACGATACGCCCGGTGTTGCGCCCGGCCACGGTGAATTCGACGCCGGCAATCAACCCCAGCGAGGGGCTGAAGTGATACTCCACGGCAGGCGCCAGGCTGACGTTGCGGCTGGCCGGGCGGCGTTCGTCGATGCGCTCGATCACACCGGCGCCGTTGCGTGCGAAACCACTCAGCCGCTGGCCGGTCTCGCGGCTGGCGGACATTTCCATCACCCCCACCCAACGCGAATTGAAGCTGTACTCGGCGCCCACCGACAGCCCCAGCACCGAGCCACGCGCGACGTGTCCCTGGAAGCTGTCGTCGGTGCCGTAGACGCTGGTGCCGGAAATGGCGGTACGCGAGGGAGCGGGGCCGGCGCTGAACTGGGCCCGCCACCGCAGCGGGCGGTCGTTGCCCAGCCACACCACCTGCTGCACGCCCAGGGCAGCGGTGGTGCGCTGCACGCCGTCGCCCTGCGCATCGAGCGGATTGCCGGTGATGCGGTCATGGCTGCCGGTGCTGAAGCGCTGTACCAGCGCGACCGAGACGGCCGGGCGGGTGCCATCGGCGTTCGGCGCCTGCAGCAGGTACTGCAACCGTGCGGTGGTGTCGCCAGCGCGGAAACCACTGCTGCGTGCACTGCCGGATTCCGAACGTGTGGCACTGAGGTTGACCTGGCCCATCACCCGGTCGCTGAAGCCATAGACGATCGGCACCACGGTTGCCCACGCGCCACTGCGCTCGGCACTGCGGCGACGGTCACCGTTGTCGTCGTAGTGGTCGCGGCTGTCGACCCGCACCAGATAGGGTTCGATGTACCAGTTGCCCTGCGGCAGGCCGGCCGGATTCGGGGTGATCAGCGGTCCGGTGAAGTTGATGCCGTCCAGGCTTCGCTCATCGGCGTGCACCGCCGGTGCGGCGAGCGCACACAGGGCCAGCAGCAGGGATGCGCGCATCGTGGGGTGTTTGACTCGATGCATGGGAACCACTCCTGTTCGACGTTGGATGGAGATCCACCGTGCGATACGGGATATGGCTCGACAATGAGACAATTACTAAAAACACCTGATCATCGATCAAGCGTGCTTGATGCGACACGCGGTGAAGTGATTGGCGTGCCAGCCGCGCAGCGCGGCACGCCTGTTTCCGCACCGCGCAAAAGAAAACCCGGCCACAGGGGCCGGGTCCAGGTCATCGATGGGACGGTATCGCGGCAGTATCAGCCGTCGCGACGGCTCGCCCACTGCGCCAGCAGCACTGCCGTGGCCGAGGCCACGTTCAGGCTTTCCACCGCGCCGCTGCCGGGAATGGAAACCTGCTGATCGCACTGGCTGGCCAGCGCACGGTCCATGCCTTCGCCCTCGGCACCCATCACATACACCAGCCGCGCCGGAAGCGCCGCACGGAATACATCGTCACCGCCCTCGACCAGGGTCGCGGCCAGGCCGAAACCAGCGTCCCGCAGCTGCGCCATCGCCTGCGCGGTGGCCGGCAACTGCACCAGCGGCACCGCTTCGGCACCGCCCTCCGCCACGCGCGCGGCGGCACCGGACAGCGCCAGCGTGCTGCCTTCGGGCAGCAGCAGCGCCTTGGCGCCGAAGTGCGCTGCCGAGCGCAGGATCGCGCCGAGGTTGTGCGGGTTGCCCACGCCGTCCAGCCACAGCGCCAGTGCCGGGCCGTCACCGACCTGCTGCAGCCACTGCGCCAACGGCAGTGCCGGTGCGCGCAGCACATCGGCCACCACGCCTTCGTGATGGGTGGTACCGGCGAGCTTGTTCAGATCGCCGTCCTCGACCACGCGATAGCCCACGCGGTTGGCCACGCACCACTTCAGCAGCGGCTGCAGGCGCGGGATGCGCGCCTCCAGCAGGTACAGCTTGCGCAGCGCCTGCGGCCGCGCGTCGAACGCGGCCAGCACGGCGTTCAGGCCGTACAGGCGCAGCTCGTCGCTGCCGCCGCGCCCACCACCGCCCGTAGCCGGCACCTCCGGGCGCGGCAACGGCGTTGCGCGCGGCGGACGGGCGGACGGGCGGCGGTTGTTCCAGGGGTTGTTCACTTACACACTCTCCTGCTTGCGCTGGCGCCAGAAATCGGCGTTCTTGATGCCCAGGGCATCAGGGTCGAACACCGGATCCAGGCCCAGCTTCTTCTGTCGTTCGTAGTCACGCAGCGCCAGCATCGCCGGCTTCTGGATGATGAGGATGGCGATGATGTTCAGCCAGGCCATCAGGCCAACGCCGATGTCACCCAGCGCCCAGGCCAGGGTCGCATTGTGGAACGCACCGAACACCACCATGCCGATGATGCCCAGGCGCAGCACCAGCACGGTCAGCGGGCGCTTCTTGTTGTGGTTCACATAGCTGAGGTTGGTCTCGGCCATGTAGTAGTACGCCATGATGGTGGTGAAGGCGAAGAAGAAGATGGCGATCGAGACGAACGCCGAACCCCAGCCCGGCAGCACCGCTTCCACGCCGGCCTGCGCATAGCCCGCGCCTTCCGGAATGCCGGCCAGGCCCTGGAAGATCGGCGGGGCGCTGGCGCCTGCCGGCGAGTACACGTTGTAGGTGCCGCTGGCCAGGATCAGGAACGCGGTGGCGGTGCACACCATCATGGTGTCGAAGTAGATGGCGAAGGCCTGCACGTAACCCTGCTTGGCCGGGTGCGAGACTTCCGAAGCGGCTGCCGCGTGCGGACCCGAGCCCTGCCCGGCTTCATTGGCATAGATGCCGCGCTTGATGCCCCACTCCACCGCCAGGCCCATCATCGCGCCGAACGCGGCGTGGGTGCCGAAGGCGCTCTTGAAGATGATGCCGAACATCTCCGGCACGCGATCGTAGTTGATGATCATGATGACGATGGCCATCAGGATGAAGCCGGCGGCCATGAACGGCACCACCACTTCGGCGAAATTGGCGATGCGCTTGACGCCACCGAAGATCACCACGCCCAGCAGCAGTGCCACCACGATGCCGATGCCCAGCTTCAGGGCCTGCACCGATTCCATGCCGAAGGCCTGGCCGTCCAGCGGACCGCACAGCGCGGTGCCGCGGCAGGCGTTGATGATGCTGTCGGCGATGGCGTTGGCCTGCACGCCCGGCATCAGGAAGCCGGCCGCGATGATCGTGGCGATGGCGAAGGCCAGCGCGTACCACTTCAGGCCCATGGCCTTTTCGATGTAGTAGGCCGGGCCACCGCGGTAGCGGCCTTCGGCATCCTTGGTCTTGTAGATCTGCGCCAGGGTGCATTCCACGTACGAGGTGGACGCGCCGAGGAAGCCCATCACCCACATCCAGAAGATGGCACCGGGGCCGCCGAAGGCGATGGCGGTGGCCACGCCGGCAATGTTGCCGATGCCCATGCGGCCGGCCATCGACATGGCCAGCGCCTGGAACGAGGACACGCCGGCGTCGGACTTCTCGCCCTTGACGGTGAGGCGGCACATCTCGAGGAAACCACGGATCTGCATGAAGCGGGTGCGCAGGCTGAAGAACAGGCCGGCGGCCAGGCACATGAAGATCAGTGCCTTGCTCCAGATGATGCTGTTGATGAAATGTACGGTAGCTTCCACGCGCGCTCTCTCCAGTCGGCGGGTTGTAAGGACGTCCCGTCGGCTGGAGGGGACCGGTCGATTCTCCCTGATCGAAGGCCGCTGCGGTAGCGCCAGAAGGAATTCGCCGCTCAGGGCAGCTGCATGCGAACCCGGGCAAAGCGGCGCAGGTCGTGCAGGACGCCACGCTTGTAGACCGCACAGCGCTCCACGCCCTCCTCCTGGAAGCCGTTCTTCTCCAGCACCCGGGCCGAGCCAAGGTTGAAGTCGACCACCGTGGCCTGCAGCCTGAACAGGCGCAGTTCGTCCATCACCCAAGGGGCGAACAGACCGACCACGCGGGTCATCAGGCCTTGGCCCCAGTAGGCCTGCCCCAGCCAGTAGCCCAGTTCGGCCATGTGCGCGCGCTCGGCGCTGCCCTGCTGGGCACCGATGCTGCCGCAGGCGTGGCCGTCGATCTCGATGGCCAGGTTGAGCGTTCCCGGCGCCAGTACGCGGCCGGCGAGGAACGCCTCGCCATCCTCGCGGGTGTACGGGAACGGGAAGCGGTCGCGCAGGCCGCGCGCGACCTCGGCGTCATTGGCGTGGCGCAGCAACGAGTCCAGGTCGTCGCTGCACCACGGCCTCAGCACGAAGCCGTCACCGTACAGGCGCTGCGCCGGGTCAGGCATGGCCACCCACCGACGGCGACGCGGCTTCCTGCTTCTCCAGCTCGCGCTTCACCGCTTCCGGCGAACGCGTATAGGGCGCCAATCGCGCGTAGAACGCCGGCACCACGAACAGCGACAGGAACGTCGAGAGAGTCACGCCGAAGATGATCACGATGCCGATCGTGCCACGGCTGGCCGAACCCGGGCCACCGGCCACCACCAGCGGGACCGCGCCAACCACAGTGGCGATCGAGGTCATCAGGATCGGGCGCAGGCGCACCATCGCCGATTCGATGATCGCCTCGCGTACCGTGCGCCCATCGTCACGCAACTGGTTGGCGAACTCGACGATGAGGATGCCGTTCTTCGCGGCCAGGCCGACCAGCATGACGATGCCGATCTGGCTGAACAGGTTCACCGTACCCCCACTCACCCACAACCCGACCAGCGCGCCGAGCACGCCCAGCGGCACCGTCAGCATGATGGTCAGCGGGTGGATGAAGCTCTCGAACTGCGCGGCCAGCACCAGGTACACCACCAGCAGCGCCATGGCGAAGGTCAACAGCACCGCGCCACCGGCGCTCTGGTACTCGCGCGACTCGCCCTTCCAGTTCACCTGCGCGTACTGCGGCAGTTCCTCGCGAGCCACGTTCTGCGCCCAGGCGATGGCCTCGCCCAGCGGGTAGCCGGGCGCCAGGCCGGCGGTGATGGTGATCGAGCGCAGCCGGTTGAAGCGGTTCAGGGTGCCGGCCTCGGCCACTTCACTCAGCGTGACCAGGTTGGACAGCGGCACCAGCTCGCCGGAGGTGGCACGCACGCGGATCGCGGCCAGGTCGGCCGGGCTGGTGCGTCCATCGCGGCCGGCCTGCACCAGCACGTCATACTCCTCGCCGTTGTCGACGAAAGTGGTGACGCGGCGCGAGCCCATCATGGTTTCCAGCGCCGAACCGATCGCGGTGACCGGCACGCCGAGGTCGGCCGCACGCTGGCGGTCGATGTTCACCCGCATCTGCGGCCGGGTTTCCTTGTAGTCCGAGTCCGGGCCGACCAGGCCGGGATTGTCGGCCATGCGCAGCAGGATGCGATCGCGCCACTGCGCGATCTCGGCGTATTCCGGCCCGCCCAGCACGATCTGGAACGGCTGCCCGCCACTGCGCACCAGGCCCCCGCCCACCTGCGTACGCACGCGAACGCCGCGGATGGTGTCCAGTTCCTTCTGCAGCTCGTTGGCCACCTCTGGCGTGCCTTCGCTGCGCTGCCGCCAGGGCTGCAGGAAGATGCTGACGCGGCCGGTGTGCATTTCCTCGCTGGCGCCCCAGCCACCGGGCACGCGCGGGTTGGCACGCACGATCGGCTTGTCCGCGCCCACGTGCGGCGCCAGCATCGCTTCCACCTGCTGCACCTGCTGCACGGTGTAGTCGTAGCCGGCGCCTTCCGGGCCATCGATCATGATCTGGAACGAGCCACGGTCTTCGGCCGGGGCCAGCTCCGAGGGCAGCAGCTTGAGCAGGCCCCAGCTGGCGGCCAGCGCGGCCACCATCACCAGCAGGTAGATCCAAGTGCGGTCGACATGGTGGTCCAGCACGCGGCCATAGGCGCCGGCCAGGCGCTCCAGGTTGCGGTTGACGAAGCCATGCAGGCCGCGCGGCGCCTGCCCGGTGTGCGGCTTGAGCAGCTTGGAGGCCATCATCGGCGTCAGTGTCAGCGCGACGAAGGCGGACAACGCCACCGCCGCCGCCAGCGCCACCGCCAGTTCGCGGAACAGGCGCCCGGTGTTGCCTTCCAGGAAGCCCACCGGCAGGAACACCGCCACCAGCACGGCGGTGGTGGCGATCACCGCGAAGGCGACCTGCGCGGTACCGCGCTTGGAGGCGACCAGCGGTGGCTCGCCCAGGTCGATGCGGCGCTGCACGTTCTCCACCACCACGATCGCATCGTCCACCACCAGGCCGATGCACAGCACCAGGGCAAGCAGGGTCAGCAGGTTGATCGAGAAATCGAACGCATACAGCGCGATGAACGCGGCCACCAGGCAGACCGGCACCGTCACTGCAGGAATCAGTGCGGCGCGGAAGCTGCCGAGGAACAGCCAGATCACCGCCAGCACCAGGATCATCGCCTCGACCAGCGTGGCGTAGACGCGGTCCACGGCGGCTTCGATGAAGGTGGTGTTGTCGAAGGCGACGAAGATCTGCGTGCCCTTGGGCAGCGTCAACGCAACCCGCTCGGCTTCCGCGCGCGCCACGCGGGCCACGTCCAGCGAGTTGGCGGTGGAGGTCTTGACGATGCCCAGGCCGATGCCCGGCTCGCCGTTGCTGCGGTAGTACGCGCGGCGCTCGGCCGAGGCCAGCTCGATCTTCGCCACGTCGCCCATGCGCACCACATAACCGTCGCGGCCCTTGCCCAGCGGGATGGTCGCGAAGTCTTCCGGCTTGATGTAGTTGCGCTCCACGCGCAGGGTGAAATCACGGTCGGTCGATTCGATGCGACCGGCCGGCAGTTCCACGTTCTCGTTGCGCAGCGCGGTTTCCACGTCGCCGGTGGTCAGGCCGCGCGCGGCCAGCTGGTCGCGGTCCAGCCAGATGCGCATCGCGTAGCGCTGGCGGCCACCAATGCGGACCTGGGCCACGCCGTCCAGGCTGGAGAAGCGATCGACCACGTAGCGATCGGCGTAGTCGCTCAGTTCCAGCGTGTCCATGGTCGAGGAGACCATGTTGAACCAGATGATCGGGTCGGCATCGCTCTCGACCTTGGCGATTTCCGGCGGGCGCGCTTCCTCCGGCATGCGGTCGGCGACGCGGCTGACGGCATCGCGCACGTCGTTGGCCGCCGCTTCGATATCGCGGTTGGAGGTGAATTCGATGCTGACCTGCGAGCGGCCGTTGGTGCTGCGCGCGTTGATCGTGTCGATGCCTTCGATGCCGGCCAGCGCATCTTCCAGCACCTGGGTGATGCGGCTTTCGATGACCGCCGCCGAAGCGCCGGTGTAGTCCACCGACACCGAGACGATCGGCGGATCGATGGCTGGCAGCTCGCGCAGGGTCAGGCGGGTGAAGGACATCACGCCCAGCACCAGCAGCAACAGGCTCATCACCACGGCGAATACCGGCCGCTGGATGGAGATGTCGGACAGCTTCATCCGCCGTGGCCCTCGGCGGCGACCGGCGCCGGCGCGTCAGCCGGCTTGGCACCACTGGCCGGTGCGGCGTCCTTGGCGGCGACCTTCAGGCCCGGGCGCAGCTTGCCGGTGCCATCCACCACGATGCGCTGCCCGGCCTCCAGGCCCTGCTTGATCTCGACCACGCCGGCACGGCGCGCGCCGGTGACCACGTCTACCCGTTCGACGCTGTCGTCGGCCTTGATGCGGTAGACGAAGGTATCGCGGCCGACCTGCACCACGGCGATTTCCGGCACCACCAGCGCCGCGCGTTCGGGGTGGAACAGGCGCACGTCCAGCAGCATGCCCGGGCGCAGTGCGTGGTCGCCGTTGGCGAAATCAGCGCGCACGGTCACCGCGCGGGTGGCCGGATCGATGCGCGCATCAATGGTGCTGACCACACCCTCGAAGGTACGGCCCGGCCAGGCCACGCTGGTGGCGCTGACCTTGTCACCCACGCCCAGCGCGGCCAGTTCCACTTCCGGCACCTGGAAATCGATGTGCATGTGTTCGATGTCATCCAGCGTGGCGATCACCGTGGTCGGCGTCAGCAGCGTGCCCGGACTGACCTGGCGGATGCCGAGCACGCCGGCGAACGGCGCACGCACGCGACGGTCACCGATGTCCGACTGCATCTGCGCCACGCGCGCCTCAGCCGCGTCGCGGATCGACTTCTGCGTATCCAGCGTAGCGCTGGACACCAAGCGCTGGGTGGCCAGTTCGCGCTGGCGCTTGTACAGCTGGTCGGCCTCATGGAAGGTGGCCTGCGCCTGCACCAGCGCCGCTTCCTGCGCCTGCCCACGCAGGGTCACGATCGGTGCACCGGCGGCGATGTGCTGGCCGCTTTCGAAGTGCACCTTCTCGACGATTTCGCTGACCTTGGCGGTGACGCTGATCGACTCGCGCGCCTTGGCCGTGCCCAGCGCCTGCAGGGTGTCGTTCCACTGCGTGGGCCGCACCACCTGCGCGGTCACCGGCACCGCTTCGCCCTGCCGACGCGCGGCGGCCTCCTGCTTGCCTGCGCACCCGGCCAGCACGGCCAGGCTGAGGCCAAGGGCCAGGGTCGAAGCGATACGAGCCAACATGAACGGTCCTGATTGATCCACGGCCGCCGAGTGTAGGCAAGCGCCTGCAAAAGCGGTATGTGCCAAGCGTTTACCGGCGTGGAACCAGGGCCGCGATAGCGCCTTGAACCCGTTCCGTGCAAGGCTGCCGCGGGCAGTGTCGGCGTGTGTCGGGGTGTATCCAGTCGCGCCTGCAGCGCCGGGGATTGCCCGGCGCTACCGGTGACACGAACGGATCAATACCGGTAATTCACCTTCATCCACACGCTTCGCCCCGGCTCATTGATGCGCACAGGGTCGGCCGGGAAGCCGAAGTCGGCACTGCCGGCCAGGTTCAAGTGCTCGCTGTAGGCCCGGTCGAACAGGTTGTCGACACCCGCACTGAGCTGCAGCTGCGAACTGAAACGGTAGGCGGCATTGAGCGCGAACGTGGCGAAGCCGGCGCTCGGTCCGAGGTCCTGGGCGACGACGTTGCCCTGGCCATCTGCGACACGGTGCTGGTGGGTCACCGCGCGCAGCAGCGCACCGGCACTCCAGCGCTGGCCTTCCCAGTTCGCACTCAGCCGCGCTTCCAGTGGCGGCATCTGCGGCAGCGGACGCTGCTGGTCGCGGTTCTCGCCCCAGGCGTAGGCCAGCGTGCCACCCAGTTTCCACTGTTCGGCCACGCTCACCTCCAGCCCCGCCTCGGCGCCGGCAATGCGTGCGTCGACGTTGCTGGCCTGGCTCATGCCCATCATGCCGCTGCCGTGGTAGGTGAACAGGATGTAGTCCTGGATCTGCCCGGCATACGCAGAGACCCAGGCCTGCACGCGCGGCCCCTTGTACTGCAGGCCCACGTCAAGCTGGGTGGTGCGCTCGGGCTGGATGCCGGCAAACGCGTTCAGCGCGCCAGCCGGGCCATGGTCGGGCGAGAACAGCTCCCAGTAGTCGGGCATGCGCTCACTGCGGCCGAGGCCGGCGTACCAAGTCAGGCCATCGGCCAGGTCCTGTTCGTAGCGCAGGAAACCGCTGCCCAGCCATTCCTTGCGGCGCTGGCCCGCGGTCGGATCGGGCATGTTGCCCATCATCCCGCGGATCGACTGCCGCTCATCGCGGACGCTGGCGCGATCGATGCGCAGGCCAGTGATCCAGCGCTGGTCGGTGCCAGCGCCGAGGGTCAGTTCAGTAAATGCACCATAGCGACGGAAGTTGGCATCGGTCTCCCAGGCAGCCTGGCGGTAGGTGTTGCGGCCCATGCCCATGCGACCGCGATGGCGGCTGTCTTCGCCATCCACACCGGCCACCAGCTGCACGTCCTGCCAGCGCCATTCGGAACTGACCCGGCCGCCCTGGGTACGGCGGTCCACGTTGGAGGCCATCGGCATCGGCATCATGCTGTGCGGATTCGGCGTGCGCAGCGTGTAGTTGTCCATCACGTGGTCGGCCTCGTTGTAGTACACGTTGGCCTGCACCGTGTCCCAGGCGCCGGGCAGGTTGCGTTTCTCGAAGCGCGCAGCGTAGCTGGTGCGTTCGAAGGCAGCGCCATCCATGCCACGCCCGGCGTAGCGCGCGATCGCATCACCGGCACCAGCGGAGATTTCCAGCAGCGTGTCGGCATCCGGCGTCCAGCCGATGGCCACGTCGCCGTTCCACTTGCGCCACTTCGACGGCACCACATCACCGTTGCCATCCTTGTAGTCGTCGGCCTCGGAACGGTTGCCACTGGCGCGCACGTAACCGGTCGGGTTGCCCAGGGTCAGGTCCAGCACCTGGTCGTTGCGGTTGCGCGAACCAACCAGCGCACTGGCGTCGGCGCGCAGGCCCGGTTCCTCGAAGCGCGGCGTATCGCGTTCGAAGCGCACGGTGCCGGCCGAGGCCCCCGCGCCCCAGCGCACGCTCTGCGGCCCCTTGATGATGGTCAGCCGGTCGAAGCTTTCGGGCGCGATGTAGGACAGCGGATTGTCCATGCGTGACGGACAGGCGCCGATCAGGTTGCCGTCGTTGCTGAGGATGTTCAGGCGCGAACCGAACATGCCACGCAGCACCGGGTCGCCGTTGGTGCCGCCGTTGCGGATGGCGGAGAAGCCGGGAACGGTCTTGAGGTAATCGGCACCGTCGCTGGCCGGTACCGGCTGCCGTGGCAGGCGCGGATCGGTCACCCAGTGCAGTGGTGAAGACGGTGCGGCGGCGGTCACCACCATCGTGTCGAGGGTGCGCGCCTCGTCGGCGAGCGCAGCGTGGGCCAGTGACGCGGCCACGGCCAGGCCAAGGGCAACCGGCAGGCGCGCATAGGCGCCCGCGGGGCGGGAAGTCATTTTCATCGGAACAGCTCCAGGGTACGCACGCGCGCACGGCGCCCGGTCAGGCGTCGTGCGGCAGATTCGATAGGGACATCAGCGGACGATGGAAGCGCGCGGCGGCCCGCGTGCGGCATGTGCCGGCCAGCGCGCGATGGGCAACACGCGTTGCGACCACGGGAACACCAGCCGCGGCCGCCACAGCAGCGGCAACAGCAGCACCAGCACGGCCAGCCACGGCAGCAGGCGCATGGCCAGCACGCAGTATTCGCAGGCTTCGCCATGCATGGCGTGCGGGTCGGCCGGGCGGCTGGGCGATGCCGGCGCTGCGCTGTGGTGATCGTGCCCGGGCATGGCCATGTCCTGCATGTCATGGCCCATGGCGGCGTGGTCCATGCCCACCCTTGCCGCATGATCCATCGGCGGTGCCTGCAGCGCGCGGCTGACCAGTGGCGCAAGCACCATCAGCAGCGTCGCCAGGACGGCGAGCTGGAGCAGGAGGCGCTGCGGGTGGGACAGGCGGGTCACCCCGCTAGTGTAGAGCCGGGTCCAGGGTTACCCGTGCGACGAACCGTCGCAGGAGGGGGTTATCGGCAGGGCTGCGCCCTGCACCCGCCGAATCCACATCAACATCAACGTCAAAAGCGGGCAGTCCGTGGGATGGCGGGGTGGGTCCGGTTGCGGGGGTCGCTGCAAGTACGTCCATGTAAGCTCGGTCGCCGCATCCATGCGGCTCACGCCCCCGCAACCGGACCCACCCCGCCTTCGACAGTTTCCCGCGATCTGCAGTAGATCCACGCCATGCGCGGATGAATCTCCATCGGAATCGAATATTTCGAATTGGAATCGAAAAGCATCCACGCATAGCGTGGATCTACCGTGTCGACCAAGGTCGACACCTACCAACAGCCATCGGAATCTGTCAGAGGTGGGGCGGTGTCGGAGTGCGGGGTGTCAGCCGCATGGGCCCGAGGCATGCCTCGGGCGGGTTGGGCAGGACGCCCAACCCCGGTCTTGCCGTGTGCGCAGGAACGCGCACACGAGCAAGCGGCTGCCAAGCCCCCATGGATGGGTTCACGGCGTCCCCGCACTCCGACACCGCCCCGCCATCCCACGGAATGCAAGCTTTTGACGTTGCTTTTGACGTTGCTTTTGACGTTGCTTTTGACGTTGCTTTTGACGTTGCTTTTGACGTTGCCGTTGCCGTTGCCGTTGCCGTTGCCGTTGCCGTTGCCGTTGATTTTGCAGGTGCAGGGCTGCAAGCCCTGCTCGACCAACCTCACACCGTGATGGTCTGGGTCAGTGACTCCCAGGTCGGGGGTACCGGCCACGCCGCAGCCTGGTTGCCATCCAGCACCCGCCGCAGGTCGCGCGGATCGATCTGCGGTGCCAGCACATGCACCAGCTCCAGCGCGTAATCGCGCAGCACGCGGTCGCGCGGCAGCACCGCCCACGCAATGCACTCGGTGATCGGTGCCGGGGCCGGCCACGAGCGCAGGTCCTCATCGTTGGAACTGACCGCCATCTCGGCCAGCAGCCCCACGCCCAGCCCGGTACGCACGTAGGTCTTGATCAGATCGGCATCCAGCGCGGTCAGCGCCAGGTCCGGCACCAGGCCGTGGCCAGCAAAGGCTCGCTGCAGCGAGGAATTCGGCCGTGTCGAGGATTCGTAGCTGATCAGCGGTTGCCGGGCCAGCGCCGCCAGGTCCGGCGCGCGGCCGGCGCGGTCCAGCGGGTGCCCCTTGGGCACCACCACCAGACGCCGCCAGCGGAACAACGGCACGGCGACGCCATCGGTCGGCTCACCGCCGGCCGTGCTGATGATGGCGATATCGGCGTCCCCCTGGTTCAAGCGGTCCAGCGCGTCGGCTTCACCGGCCTGCTGCAGATGCACGCTGACCTGCGGATACGCCTGCTTGATCGCCGCCACCGCCGGCGGCAGCACGAAGCGCGCCTGGGTGTGGGTGGTGGTCAGGATCAGCTGGCCCTGGCTCTCGCGGCGCTGGTTGGCGGCATAGGTGCGGATGTTGTTGGCCTCGGCCAGCACCGCGCGGGCGCGGGCGATGACCTCGGTCCCGGCCGGGGTGACCGATTCCAGGCTGCGCCCCTTGCGCACGAACAACAGGAAGCCGAGCTCGTCCTCCAGCTGCTTGAGCTGCTTGGACAGGCCCGGCTGGGTGGCGTGCACGCGCGAGGCGGCCAGCGTGATGTTCAGCTCGGCGTCGGCGATGGCAACCAGATAGCGCAGCTGGGTCAGCGTCATGGGAGGCGGGGGCGCAAGGGGGCGGAGGTCCACTCTAGGGTCTATTGCCGTCACCAGCTTATAACCAAAGGTTGTTTAAGAAAGGTATCTGGTCATTTCCGGGCGTCATATGCCGGCGCTACGGTCAGCCGGCAGCCGCTGGCCTGAACAGCCAGCCCTCCCCCTTCGCCCGCCGAAGCCCGGCGCGGCCCCGTTTCCGGAGCGCTTCCATGGCCCTGTACGACTCCATCCTCGATACCGTCGGCAACACCCCCATCGTCAAGCTGCAGCGCCTGGCGCCACCGCAGGTCAGCGTCTACGCCAAGGTCGAGTCGTTCAACCCGGGCGGCTCGGTGAAGGACCGCCTGGCGCTGGCGATCATCCTCGATGCCGAAGCACGTGGCCTGCTCAAGCCCGGCGACACGATCGTCGAAGCGACCTCCGGCAATACCGGCGTGGCGCTGGCGATGGTCGCCGCCGCGCGCGGCTACAAGTTCGTGGCCACCATGGTCGAGACCTTCTCGGTGGAACGCCGCAAGCTGATGCGCGCCTATGGCGCCAAGGTGATCCTGACCCCGGCCGCCGAACGCGGCAGCGGCATGGTGCGCAGGGCGCGCGAACTGGCCGAAGAGCATGGCTGGTTCCTCGCCAGCCAGTTCGCCAACCCGGCCAACCCGGCGTATCACCGCAACACCACCGCCGCCGAGATCCTGCGCGACTTCGCCGGCAAGCGGCTGGACTATTTCGTCAGCGGCTGGGGCACCGGCGGCACGCTCACCGGTGTGGGCGAAGTGCTGAAGGTCGCGCGCCCGCAGACCCGCATCATCGCCACCGAGCCGGCCGGCGCCGCACTGCTCAAGGGCGATGACTGGAAGCCGCACAAGATCCAGGGCTGGACGCCGGACTTCGTGCCCGACGTGCTCAACCGCGATGTGGTGGACGAACTGGTGTCGGTCGAAGATGACCGCGCGATCGCCACCGCGCGCCGCCTGGCCGCCGAGGAAGGCATCTTCGTCGGTATCTCTGCCGGTGCCACCGTGGCCAGCGCGCTGGATGTGGCCGCGCGTGCCGAACCGGGCTCGGTGATCCTGGCGATGCTGCCAGACACCGGTGAACGCTACTTCTCCACGCCGCTGTTCGCCGATGTGAACGAAGGGTCCGACGACGACTGGCTGGCCGGGCTGCCGTGACGCATTCCGCCGGGCACGGCCCGGCGCTGCCGCCCGTCACAAACCCCACCTGCTTCAGCCTGCGTGAAGGCGCCGCCCGCCATCGTGCGTGAAGGCCGTCGGATCGCAGCGCGTGAGACGGTCATGACGCAGTATCGATGCCCTGTCCCCTACCGTGGGAACAGCCGGCGCAGATGCTGCGCGGAACACCTCACAGGCAGGAGACGGACGCATGAAGATCGAAGTTTGGCAGGGCGACATCACGACCCTGGCGGTGGATGCGATCGTCAACGCGGCCAATGAGACATTGCTCGGTGGCGGTGGTGTCGACGGTGCGATCCATCGCGCCGCCGGCCCGGCACTGCTGGCCGAATGCGAACAGTTGCCAGAGCTTCGCCCGGGCGTGCGTTGCCCGACCGGCGAAGTGCGCGCCACCGGCGCCTACGCATTGCCGGCGCGGCATGTGCTGCACACGGTGGGACCGGTCTGGCACGACGGCCAGCGTGACGAACCGGCGCTGCTGGCCAACTGCTATTGGAAGTCCTTGCAGCTGGCCGAATCCCTGGGCGTGCAGTCGATCGCGTTCCCGGCAATCAGCTGCGGCGTGTACGGCTATCCGCTGTACCAGGCCGCGCAGATCGCGGTGACCGAAACGCTGGCGTGGCAGCGCAGCCATGCACAGCCGATGCGCATCGTGCTGGTTGCGTTCAATACCGCCACCGCCAAGGCCTACCAGCAGGCGCTGGCAGCCGCCGGGCAGAGCATGGAGAGCGAGTCGCGCAGCCCGCTGCTGCCACCACTGGGCGATACAGGCTTCGCTGCCGCACATTGAGCCGCACTGTTCCGCGGAAAGGAAAAGGCCGGGCATTGCCCGGCCTTTTCCGTTGCATCGTCGATGTCATCCACACAAGGGGTGGATCTGCCTCAACGGCTCGCCGCTTCCACCGCAGCGTCATCGTCGGCAACGGCTGCCGCGTCGGCCGCGGCACGTGCCGCCGAGGCAGCGGCGCCGTCGGCGCTGGCCCCATCCACCTGCACGCGCACTTCCACCAGGCCCGCGCCGTTGTTCACGCTGGTCACGTCGACGGTGTAGTGCCCGGCTGGCAACGTTTCCTGCAGGCGTGCGTTGGTGCCATTGCCACCATCATCGTCGGACAGCTCGACATTGGCGCCGACCACGCGCAGCACGGTGTCGACCTGGCTGGAAATCGCATCCAGGCGCACATCGGCCGGACGATCCAGGGTCAGCAGGAAGCGGCGGCGACCTTCGTTGTCGAGCATCGTGTACACGCTGCCCGTGCTCGGCAGTGCGGTGCCATCGCGCTCGACCAGATTGCCCGGCAGTTCGATGCGGGTCGCCGACAGGGTGAACATGCCAGTGACGCCGTCACCGAGGCCGCGCGCGGTCAGGGTGTACTTGCCCGGCTTCAGCGACAGGCTCAGGCGTGAGTTGGTGCTGTCGCTGCTATCGTCGTTCTCGGCATCCACGCCCTGGCCGGACACCTTCAGCACCGGATCGAAGGCATCCGACACCAGCCGGATCTCGTACAGGCCTTCCTTCTCCACCTGCAGGGTGTAGTCCTGCGAGTCGCCGCCCAGCATGTCGACGATCTCGCCACCGCCCACCAGTGGCTTGCCGTCGTACGGCTTCAGCTTCTCGGCACGCAGGCGGTACGGACCGAAGGCGGACGGGCCATCGGCATTGACCGCCACCTGGTAGGTGCCGCCACCACTGGCACGGAATGCCACCGAGACGTCGCCCTCGCGCTCGTAGACGGTATTGCTGGTGGATACCAGGCTGCCGTTGTTGAACACGGCGATCGAACCGCTGAGCCTGCCGGTCAGCTTCAGGCCAACCAGGTCGTTGTCGTCCAGCTTGATCTGGTAAAGCTGGTGATGGCTGCCGTCGTTGAAGTTGATGCCGCTGCGCGTGGTGATCTCGCCGGACACCGGCTTGTCGAATTCGAGCGACGCGGCCTTGCCCGCATCCATGCCCGCACCGATGCGGTTGCAACCGCCGGCGACCAGGGCCGCGGCAACGGCCAGTGTAAGTGCTGCCAAACGCATGTTGTTTCTCCTTGGCCTTCCATGTCATTCCCACCTACCGGCCGGGTACGCGGGGGCGGAAAAGATACCCGCAAAAGCAAACGCCGGCGTGATGCCGGCGCTGCCTTTTCATCCAGCAATGGAACCGATCAGCCGTTCCACTTGCCCAGCGCGGCCAGGCCGTTGTCCTTGGCGCGCTCGTACACGGTCTTCTGGGCAGCAGCGTAGTTGCCCTTCATGTCCTTGGCCCACAGCTTCAGGGCGGCCTGCTGCATGGCGCGGCCGTAGGAGAAGCTCAGCGGCCACGGCAGGTTGCCCAGCTGGTTCATCGCGTTCAGGTGCTCAGTCGACTGTTCGTCGGTCTGGCCACCGGACAGGAACACCACGCCCGGCAGGATCGCCGGCACGGTGCTCTTCAGGCACATCACGGTCGACTCGGCCACTTCCTCGACGTCGGCCTGCTCGTCGCAGCCCTTGCCGGAGATGACCATCGATGCCTTCAGGATGGTGCCTTCCAGCAGCACGTTCTGCTGGTACAGCGCATCGAACAGCGAGCGCAGGGTGGCTTCGGTGACTTCGTAGCAGGTCTCGATGTCGTGGTCGCCGTCCATGATCACTTCCGGCTCGACCATCGGCACCAGGCCGCATTCCTGGCACAGGGCGGCATAACGGGCCAGCGCGTGGGCGTTGGACTCGATGCAGGTGCCCGACGGGATGCTCTCGCCGATGTTGATGACCGCACGCCACTTGGCGAAGCGCGCACCCAGCTTGTAGTACTCCTGCAGGCGCTCGCGCAGGCCGTCCAGGCCTTCGGTCACCAGCTCGCCCGGGCAGCCGGCCAGCGGGTGCGCACCCTTGTCCACCTTGATGCCCGGAATCATGCCGTGGTCGGCCATGTACTTGGCGAACGGCACGCCGTCCCTGGTCGACTGGCGGATGGTTTCGTCGTACAGGATGGCGCCGGAAATGTGCTCGTTGAGCTTCGGCGTGGTCAGCAGCAGTTCGCGGTAGGCGCGACGGTTCTCCTCGGTGTTCTCGATGCCGACGCCAGCGAAACGCTTGGCGATGGTAGCGGTGGATTCGTCGATCGCGATGATGCCCTTGCCCGGGGCAACCATGGCCTGGGCGGTTTCAGCCAGCTGTTCGATGCTCATGTACTTCCTGTGGCGGGTGCGGGAAAAACGTAAGTATAGCCCCGCCACCCGTTGCCTCGACGTCGAGGCCAGGATGGAAACGATTCCAATGTCCGCACAGGACAGACGTTGACCTGCCACGACCGGGCCAGAGCCACGTTGGCGTCCGGCCCCGGGGGCCGGACCCGCGCAGGGTTCCGGCCCGATGCAGTCCGTCTCTTACAGATCGCCCAGGCCGCTGGCGCGGCCGTCTTCGCCCACTTCCAGCAGGCGCAAGGTGTTGGTCGCACCCAGGGTTTCCATGTGCTCGCCACTGGTGAACACCACGCGGTCACCGGCCTGCAGCAGTTCCGATTCCACCAGCAGGCGGATGCTGCCGCGTGCGGCTTCGCGCGGGGTCAGGCCGCGGCTGTCGAAATTGATCGGATAGACATCGCGCATCAGCGCCATCTGGCGACGGGCACCGTCGTGGCGGGTGACCGCGAACACCGGTGCCTTGGCGCGGAAACGCGACAGGTAGCGCGCGGTACCGCCGGATTCGGTCATCGCCACGATCGCGCGCACGCCCACGTGCTGCGACAGGAACATGGTGGCCATGGCGATGGCCTGGTCGGCGCGTTCCAGGTTGCGCGGCGAGGCGTTGAAGTCGGTCTCGGTCTGGAACTGGCGCTCGGCGCCCAGGCAGATGCGCGCCATCGCTTCCACGGCCTTGACCGGATAGGCGCCGGCGGCGGTTTCGGCCGAGAGCATCACCGCATCGGTACCGTCGATGACCGAGTTGGCCACGTCCAGCACTTCGGCGCGGGTCGGGATCGGGCTTTCCACCATCGACTGCAGCATCTGCGTGGCGGTGATCACCACCTTGTTCTGCGCCAGCGAGGCCTTGATGATCTTCTTCTGCAGGCCCGGCAGCTCGGCATCGCCGATTTCCACGCCGAGGTCGCCACGGGCGACCATCACCACGTCGCTGGCCTCGACGATTTCTTCCAGGTTCTCGATCGCTTCGGTACGTTCGATCTTCGACACCAGCGCGGCATCGCAGCCGTGCGAGCGGGCGATGTCACGCGCGTCGTTCATGTCCTGCGCGTTGCGGCAGAACGACACGGCGATGAAGTCGACGCCGATCTTGGCAACGATGCCGATCAGTTCCTTGTCACGCTCGGTCAGCGCACCCAGCGACAGGCCACCGCCCTGCTTGTTCAGGCCCTTGCGGTCGGACAGCACGCCATCGTTGAGCACGGTGTTGACGATGCGGTCACCCTGCACTTCCACCACCTGCAACTGCATCAGGCCGTCATCGAGCAGCAGCACGTCGCCCGGGCCCACGTCCTGCGGCAGGCCGAGGTAGCTGACGCCGACCTGGCTGGCACTGCCGGGGCCGGCGTTCTCGCTGGCGATCAGGTCGAAGCGGTCGCCCGCCTTCAGCTGCACCTTGCCTTCGGCGAAGCGCTCGATGCGGATCTTCGGGCCCGGCAGATCGGCCAGGATGCCCACTTCCACGCCGACGCGGGCCGCAGCGGCGCGCACTTCGGCGGCACGCTTGGCCTGGCCGGACGGATCGCCGTGGCTGAAGTTCAGGCGCACCACGTTGACGCCGGCGCGGAACAGATCCTCCAGCACGCCCGGCGGATCAGTGGCCGGGCCGAGGGTGGCAAGGATCTTGGTGCGACGCTGACGCTCGAACATGGTGAAGGGGCCTCTCCCGATAAAGAACGGAAATTAGCACATCCTTCACGCCGCATGTATACGGTTACAGCCTTGTGCTGCCTGACTTCGCGGGTCATGGAACGGACATGGTCCGGACATACGCTGGCGCAGGGAGTTCTGTAGAGCCGAGCCCGTGCCCGGCTCTACAGGGAGCTAGGCCAGCAGCGTTTCCAGCTGTGCCGGCTCACGGGCCAGCTGGCCGGCGCCGGCTTCGGTGAGTTCCGCTTCGCCGCCAAAGCCCCACAGCACACCGACACTGCGCAGGCCGTGGTGACGCGCGCCTTCGATATCCATGCGGCGGTCGCCGATCATCCAGCACTGTGCGGGCTGCACCTGCAGCCGGCGCAGCGCCTCGCCGACCAGCTCCGGCTTGTGGCTGCGCGAGCCGTCCAGGGTCGAACCGATGATCTCCTCGAACAGCCCGCCGAACGGCAGGTGGGCAAGGATGCGGCGCGCATGCGGTTCGTTCTTGGCGGTGACCACCGCCAGGCGGTGGCCACGACCATGCAGCGTGCGCAGGGTGTCTTCCACCTGCGGGTACACCGTGTGCTCGCGCCAGCCCTCGGCGTCGAAGCGTTCACGGTAGTAGCCCACCGCCTGTTCCACCCGCGCCGGTTCAACGAACAACGGCGCGAAGGTGGTGCGCAGCGACGGACCGATCCAGCCCAGCAGTGTCTCCTGCGGCGGTACCGGATGGTCCATCTTCTGCAGCGCATAGGCGATGCACGCGGTAATGCCGACCTGCGAATCGATCAGCGTACCGTCGAGGTCGAAGAACAGGACATCACTGCTACGATCGGTGCTCATGCGCCGCGCGCGTCGAGGGCCGCCACGGCCGGCAGCGTCTTGCCTTCCAGGAACTCCAGGAACGCACCACCGCCGGTGGAGATGTAGCTGACGTCGCCAGCGATATCGAACTTGTCAACGGCGGCCAGGGTGTCACCGCCGCCGGCGATGGAGAACGCCTTCGAGCTGGCGATGGCGCGGGCCAGCGCTTCGGTGCCCTTGCTGAAGGCTTCGAATTCGAACACACCGACCGGGCCGTTCCAGACCACGGTGCCGGCCTTCTCGATCAGCTGTGCGTACTGCGCCGCGGTCTGCGGGCCGATGTCCAGGATCAGATCGTCCTCGGCGACGGCGTCGACCGCCTTCACTTCCGCCACGGCATCGGGCAGGAACTGCTTGGCGGTGACCACGTCGACCGGCAGCGGAATGTCGGCGCCACGCGCCTTGGCATCGGCCACGATCTTCTTCGCGGTGTCCAGCAGGTCCGGTTCGTACAGCGACTTGCCGACGTTGTAGCCGGCGGCGGCGATGAAGGTGTTGGCGATGCCGCCACCGACGATCAGCTGATCGACCTTGCCGACCAGGTTGGCCAGCAGTTCCAGCTTGGTGCTGACCTTGCTGCCGGCGACGATGGCCAGCAACGGCTTGGCCGGGGCATCCAGCGCCTTTGCCAGTGCGTCCAGTTCGGCCATCAGCAACGGGCCACCGGCGGCGACCGGAGCGAAGCGGATCACGCCATGGGTCGAGGCCTGGGCGCGGTGCGCGGTGCCGAACGCGTCCATCACGAACACGTCGCACAGCGCGGCGTACTTCTTCGACAGGGCCTCGTCATCCTTGCCCTCGCCCACGTTCATGCGGCAGTTTTCCAGCAGCACCAGCTGGCCCGGCTGCACGTCGACACCGTCGACCCAGTCGCGCACCAGCGGCACTTCGCGGCCGAGCAGCTCGGACAGGCGTGCGGCGACCGGCGCCAGCGAATCGGCCTCGCTCCACACGCCTTCCTTCGGGCGCCCCAGGTGCGAGGTGACCATCACCGCCGCGCCCTGCTCCAGCGCGCGCTTGAGCGTCGGCAGCGAAGCGGTGATGCGCTGTTCGGAGGTGATGCGGCCATTCTCGATCGGCACGTTCAGATCCTGGCGGATCAGCACGCGCTTGCCGGAGAGGTCGAGGTCGGTCATGCGGACGATGGACATGGGCAACTCTTTGGCTCAGGGACGGGATGCCGGGCTACGGCAGACGGCCATTGTATCGGGTGCGGGTGGTAGGAGGGCCGATGCCTGCGGCAGGCAGAGGCGCAGGGCACCAGCAACAGCCAGAGCGCTGGCGCCTTGTAACGCTGTGGGTGGGCCGGGGCGGTGTGGGCTGGGCAGGGGTATCCGCGCCATGGATGGCGCGGCTAAGCCCCCAAGGACGGGTTTACGGCGTCCCCTGCCCAGCCCACCCGCCCGGCCAAGCGCAGCTTTGCAGTCGAGCAAGCTCGACTCTACCGACGCTACGGCCACCCACGAGGGGCTGCGCCGTTCGCCGGCAACTACGCCGAAGGCGCCGGCTTCTGCCGAAGCAGGCTGACCGCCAGGCCACCCACCACCAACACACCCAGCCCCAGCAACGCCCACAGCAGCCACGACTTCCAATCATGCTGCGGCTTCAGCGCCGCCTCGCCGGCCAGCGGCTCGGGGCTCCCCTCCAGCCGCGCCAGCGTCGGCTGCCATGACGGATCATTGCGTTGGCGCAGCTCCTCGATCAGCACACCGATCGGCGCCTCCATCCGGCGCGCGGTCGAACTGCCGACGGCCAGGGCATACGGCGCCGCGCCCTGGCTCAGGAACACCAGCACCTCCGGCTGGTAGCCCAGGCGCAGCGTAGGCGCGGTGGCCGTTTCGGCAGGATTCGCAACCAGCTTCCAGTAGCGGTCGCGATGCACGCCCCCCAGCGACTGGGCCGCCGATTGCTGGCGTTGGCCCTGCGCGCCCTGCTGCAGCTGGTAGGCGATCCACGGCGCACTGCGGCGCTGCCACTCCGCGCTCTCATCATCGCGGCTGAACAACGTCCACTGCACCAGGCTGTTGTCGGCGCTGGCCACGTCCGCACGCGCGACCGGGAAACGGCCGTCCAGTTCGAAGGTGTACTCGCCCTTGCCCTTCGAGACCGGCTCCAGCGACAGCCATTCCCACGGCAGCGTGGCCGGGGCAGGCGGCAGTTCGGCCAGCACGCTGCGCAGCGTCGGCAGGCGTGCATCGCCCTGCGCGAGCACGCGCAGGTAGCGTGCCTCACCGTCCACCTGCAGGCGGCGCTGCAGCAGGCGCTTGCCGGCGCGCTGCAGGTCCACCAGCGGAATGTCGCGCCCGACCGCACGCCAGTGCTGCAGATCATCGCTGGCATCCAGCTGCACCTGCGCCTGCAAGGGTTGGCCACTATCGGCCCAGTCCAGCACCAGCGCCGCCACTGGCTGCTGGCCGAGTACGCTGGCGTCGATCAGCCAACCGCCCTGCCCGTTCGCCACCGCACCGCCCCCCACGCGCGCCTCGACCCGGCGTACGCGGCCATCGGTATCGCGTTCGGTCAGCAGCTGCAGATCGTTGCGCTGTGCTTCGGCCAACGGCGGCAGCGCGAACCACGGCAGCTCCCGCTGCACCGGCGGCTGTGCCAGTGGCTGGTCCGGCGCCAGCAATGCCGAGGGCAACGATTGCCCCGCCGCATTGAACACCTGCAGATCGCCCAGGTCGGCAGCACCGGCCCGGCGATAGATCGCCGGTTCCAGAACCACCCTGTAGGCGCCGGACTGCGCACTGGACAGCGTCAGCGGCCACTGTTCGGCGTACTGGCTGCGGTAATCGGCAGCCTGCGCCACGACGGCGGCCAGCATGCCGAACATCACCGGCAGCAGCGCCCTGCTCCACTTCCTCATTGTTTTTCCTCCACGGACGGCGCCGCGCTGGGCGGTGCCGGTGCCAGATAACCCACGACCGTGCACAGCAGGCCGTAGGCGATGAACGATGCGATGCCCAGCAGGTTGCCCAGGTGCTGGCGATCGACGATGACCAGCTTGGCCAGCACCACGCCCATCAGCACGGCGCCCACCATCCACAGCACACGTTGGCCGCGGCGCGAGCCCCACACCCAGGCAATCACGCCGAGCACGCTCCACAACACGGTCAGGCTGGTCTGCGCCAGGCTGAAGCGCATCATCGATGCGTTCCACGCCAGGCCGCCCCACTGATGCACGCCATGCAGCACCACGCTGGTCAACGCAACGAAGATGGCCAGTGACAGCAACGGCATGCGGATGTTCTGCACGGCCTGCGGTGCCTGATCGCTGTACAGCCAGCGCGCCAGCAGCAGCAGGCTCAGCCACTGCGCAAGCTCGGCCGGATTCAACACCGGCAGCCACAGCAGCGGGGCAGCGTCGCCCGGCAACAGCTGGCCCAGCAGCCAGCCGATCGAGAGCAGGCCGAACAGCACGCACTGCAGCGGCGTGCGTACACGGTCGAACGCTTCACCCAACGGCCAGCGCAGCATGTTCCAGCGCCACAGCGACAGCGCTGCCATCAGCAGCCACGGCAGCGTGAACAACAGCAGCGTCCAGCCCTGTGCCAGCCCGGCCTCGCCGCCGCCCCAAAGGGCCAGCAGCGAGAGCAGAGACGGCCACAGCAGCCACCACAGGAACTGCGCGATGCGTGCCACGGTGTTGCCACCCTGGCGCAGGCACAGCAACGTACGTACGCCCAGCGCCGCGAACAGTGCCCAGGCCAGCGCGCCATAGCCGGCGAACGGCTGGTGGTGGGCATCGCTCTGCAACAGGGCCAGCGGGAAGCCCAGCGCCAGCATGGCCAGTGCCGTCACGCCCAGCGCACGGGCTGGCTGGCGGCGCTGTGCTTCGGCGGCCAGCCATGCCGTGACCGCCGCCAGCACCAGCAGCGCATCCACTTCGGTGCGGTACGGGAAGAAGCGGGTGATCTCATGCACCAGTCCACCCAGCCACCACAGCAGGCCCCACAGGTAGTAGACCAGCGCGATCTCGTGGCGCGGCCGGCGCTGGTAACTCCAGGCCGACGCAAAGCCAGCCACGGCCAGCAGCAGCGCGCCGATGGCGGTGGGATTGATCAGGAAGCGCAGGTCCTCGTGCCAATGATCGCCGCCGGCCACGAAGGCGAATGCAGCGCCGATCTGCAACAGCGCACCGCACACCTGTGGCAACCATCGCTTCTGGCGCAGCCCCAGCCATGCCAGCCCCGCACCTTCCAGCGCGAACACCGCGCCGGTGGCGCGCGCCGACAGCGCCAGCGGCACCGCCAGCGTGGCAAAGCCCACTGCCAGCACTGCATGCGATTGCGCCAGCACGGTGTACGACGCCCGCCTGATCAGCGCCCACGCCAGCACCGCATAGATCGCGGCCAGGCCCAGCGCGCACAGCGCCAGCGTCATCGGCTGCTCGTGCAACATGCCCGCCTGCAGCGAGAATGCGACCAGCGGCGTGCCGAACACCAGGCTGCCATCGACCAGGTCACGCCGCCCGGCCGGCTGGCGACGCGCGTACAGCAGCGGGATCAGCAGGTAGAACGCGAAGAACAGCAGCAGGAACGGTTCGGTGCTGCTGAACTTGCCCGGCGCGTACTGCAGCACGCCCCAGAACGTACCGATGCCGAACGTGAAGGCGAAGCCCAGCAGGTTCAGCGCGCGCCACGGACGGAACCAGGCAATGGCGAAGATGCCCGCGTTGAGCACCGCGTAGTAGCTGAACAGGCCCACGTGGTTGCCACTGCCGGTGGACAGCCACAGCGGCGCCATGAAGCCGGCGAGGATGCCCAGCACCGCCAGCGTGCGCGAATTCTGCACCACTGCCAGCACGCACAGCCCGGCCACCAGCGCGATCGAGCTGGCGAAGGCGAAGCCGGGCGGAATCAGCTCGAACCGCTTGAACGCCGCGAAGATGGTCAGCAGCAGCACGCCGATGGCGCCGCCCTGCAGGGCCAGCGCGAACATCCGCCGGCGCCCGCGCTGGTGCCAGCCGAACGCGAGCAGGCCCAACGCGCCCACGGTGACGCCGGCCAGGCGCAGCTCGATCGGCAGCACCAGCCAGCCCTGGTCGCTGACGTACTTCAGCAGTGCGGCGACACCGGCCAGCAGCACCAGCATGCCGATCTTGACCGGTACGTTGCCTTCGGTGAACCAGCGTTTGACCGCACCAATGCCGCGCTCGATGAAATTCGGCAGCGCCGGTTCTGGCGGCAACGGCGGCTGCACCGGCACCGGCGGTACCGGCGGTGGTGCAGCAGGACGGGGCGCAGGTGCCTCGGTGGGCGCGGCCTCTCGCACCGGCGGTTGTGGGGGTTGCGGTGCAGCCGCAGCGACCGGCCGCAGGAACGGTGGATCGGCACTTGGCGCGGGCGTGACCACCGGCCGTTCAGGCGCGGGCGTGGCGCCTGCCGGCTTGGCGGCGGCAGGCGCAGTGGCCATCGCGCCTTCCAGCGCGGCGACACGGCGGCGCAGGCCGGCAATCATCACCAGTGCCACCACCAGCAGCAGCGGGATGGCCAGCAGAACCAGTACGACCAGGGCTATCAGTGCTTCCATTGCCTGCTTCCATTGCGTTCCCGCGCCCCAGCGGCAGCGGTCGACCGCCCCATGCTACGACAGGGCTGGCCCCATAAACGACGAACCCCGGCCAGGCCGGGGTCCGTCTTCGATCTACACCGGCCTTACTTGGCGGCGATGACCTTGGCCATTTCCAGGCACTTGTTCGAGTAGCCCCACTCGTTGTCGTACCAGGTCACCAGCTTGACGAAGGTGCCGTCCAGGGCGATGCCGGCATCGGCGTCGAACACCGAGGTGCAGGTTTCGCCGCGGAAATCGGTGGCCACCACCTTGTCTTCGGTGTAGCCCAGGATGCCCTTCAGCGGGCCTTCGCTCTGCGCCTTCACTTCAGCGCAGATCTCGGCGTAGGTGGCTTCCTTTTCCAGCTCGACGGTCAGGTCGACCACCGACACGTCCGAGGTCGGCACGCGGAAGCTCATGCCGGTCAGCTTCTTGTTCAGTTCCGGGATGACCACGCCGACGGCCTTGGCCGCACCGGTGGACGACGGAATGATGTTTTCCAGGATGCCACGGCCGCCGCGCCAGTCCTTGTTGGACGGGCCATCGACGGTCTTCTGGGTGGCGGTGGCCGCATGCACGGTGGTCATCAGGCCGCGCTTGATGCCCCACTTGTCGTTGATGACCTTGGCCAGCGGGGCCAGGCAGTTGGTGGTGCACGAGGCGTTGGAGATGATCGCCTGGCCGGCGTAGGTCTTGTCGTTCACGCCGTAGACGAACATCGGCGTGTCGTCCTTCGACGGGGCCGACATGATCACCTTCTTGGCGCCGGCATCGATGTGCTTCTGCGCGGTTTCCTTGGTCAGGAACAGGCCGGTGGCTTCCAGCACCACGTCGGCACCGACTTCGTCCCACTTCAGGTTGGCCGGGTCGCGTTCCTGGGTCAGGCGGATCTTCTTGCCGTTGACCAGCAGGTCGTTGCCCTGCACCGACACATCGGCCTTGAAGCGGCCGTGCACGGAGTCGTACTTGAGCATGTACGCCAGGTAGTCCGGCTCCAGCAGATCGTTGATGGCCACGATTTCGATGTCGTCGCCGAAGTTCAGCACCGCCGAGCGCAGGACGTTGCGCCCGATGCGACCGAAACCGTTGATACCAACCTTGATTGCCATGTTCTCAAGCTCCTGCGGCCGCGACAGGTGCGGCGGGATGGATAGGGCCCACAAGTCTAGCAAACCGGGGCTGGCCACCGTGGGCCAGCGCCTCCGGCGGAGGGCCGGCGGACAGGATTTGATCCGGATCAAAGCGTTAGCGTGGCGTGAGGCCGACACTGGCCCCATCCACCCAGCAACGAGATCACCCCCATGCGCAAGACCTCCCCCCTGATCCTGGCCGGCCTGGCCGCCGCCCTGTCCCTCGCCGCCGCCCCGGCCATGGCCCAGTCCAAGGGCGACTGGACCGTTTCGGCCGGCGTGCACCAGGTGGCGCCGAAGTCGAACAACGGCTGGCTGGCCAACGGCACCCTGAAGGTCGACGTCGACAACGACGTCAAGCCGACCATCACCGGTGAGTACTTCATCGCCGACAACCTGGGCATCGAAGTGCTGGCCGCGCTGCCGTTCAAGCACGACATCAACATCAGCGGCCTGGGCCGCGTCGGCAGCACCAAGCAGCTGCCGCCGGTGGTGACCCTGCAGTACCACTTCAACAGCAAGGGCAAGGTGTCGCCGTTCATCGGTGCGGGCGTGAACTACACCACCTTCTTCAGCGAAGACACCACCGGTGCGCTGAAGGACAGCCGCCTGAAGCTGCAGGATTCGTGGGGCCTGGCCGCGCATGCGGGCGTGGACTTCGCGATCGGCGAGAAGGGCGCCCTGCGCGTGGACATGCGCTGGATCGACATCGACAGCAAGGTGAAGTTGAACGGCGAGAAGATCGGCACGGTCAACATCGACCCGCTGGTCTACGGCGCGTCCTACGTCTTCAAGTTCTAAGCGGTGTGTTGAGCGCGGGGGCTTCGCCCCCGCTCCCCCGCTACACGCAAAACCCTCGCAGCATGTTGCCCCGGTGATTGCCGGGGCTTTTTTGTTGCTGGGACTGAAGCGGTTCCGGAGCTGGGGCAAGTCGGGAGCGGAGCCGGGACACGCCGTAAACCCATCCATGGGGGCTCGATGGCGCCATCCATGGCGCCAACGGTCCCGGCCCCGCTCCCCGCCTCGCCCCTTCCCATCACTGCGCGCGTGCCAGCTCAAGCAAAGGCAAGAGCAGAAGCAGAACCTGTACATCCGAGGCGTAATGGTTGCCTGCAATTGCAGGAGGCAGGTTTTGATCCTGCATTTGATTTTGATGTTGCTTTGACCTTTGCATTCGCCTCCGCGGCCATGTCTGATGGGGGCTGCAGGGGCAGGCGCTGCGGGACCGTCCGCGGCATGGATGCCGCGGCCGAGCTTACAGGGATGTACTTGCAGCGTGTCCCGCAGCGCCTGCCCCTGCAGCCCACCCACTTCGAAACAGGAACGCGCCGCTCTTCAATCCACCTACCCCCGGCTAGAATGTGCGCATGAAAGCCCTGCACTCCATCTTCCTCGCCGCCGCCCTGGCGCCGGCCCTGCTGTCCGTCTCCGCCCCCGCCCATGCCTGGGGCGCGCAAGGCCACCGCCTTGTCGCCGAAGTCGCAGACGCCCGACTCACCCCTGCCGCCCGCGCCGAAGTGGATCGCCTGCTGGCCACTGAACCGGACGCCACCCTGGCCAGCATCGCGCCCTGGGCCGATCAGCTGCGCGCCAAGGACCCGGGCCTGGGCCGTCGCTCGGCCGGCTGGCACTACGTCAACATCGCCGAAGACAACTGCCACTACGAAGCCCCGAAGCACTGCAAGAACGGCAACTGCATCGTCGAGGCGCTGAAGGCACAGAGCGCCATCCTCGGCGACCGCAGCCTGACCGACGGCGAGCGCCTGCAGGCGCTGAAGTTCGTCGTGCATCTGGTCGGCGACATCCACCAGCCGATGCACGCCGGCTATGCCCACGACAAGGGCGGCAACGATTTCCAGCTGCAGTTCGGCAACCGTGGTACCAACCTGCACTCGCTGTGGGACAGCGGCATGCTCAACACCCGCAAGCTGGACGACGCCGGCTATCTGCCGGTGCTGCAGAGCCAGCGTGCGCCGAAGCTGGCGCGCCAGTCCAACCCGCAGCGCGACCCGCAGACGTGGGCCGAAGCCAGCTGCCGCATCTCCATGCAAGCTGGCGTTTATCCGGCATCGCGTAAAATCGGCGACGAATACACCGAGCGCTACCGGCCGCTGGCTGAAGCGCAGCTGCGACTGGCCGGTGAGAACCTGGCACAGTTGCTGAACCGCGTGCTCGGCACGCGCTGAGGAGCAATCCAATGCCGGCCCAGGTGCAGTCGTTCTTCCACCGTGACAGCAATACCTTCAGCTACCTGGTCAGTGACCCGGCCAGTGGCGAGGCAGCGCTGATCGACCCGGTGCTGGACTACGACCCGGATACTGATGCCAGCAGCGAATCACCGCTGCATGCCGCGTTGCAGGCCATTGAACAACAGGGCCTGCAGCTGCGCTGGCTGCTGGAAACGCACGCCCACGCCGACCATGTGTCGGCCGGGCGCCGGCTCAAGCAGCGCTTTCCGCAGGCCACGCTGGCCATCGGCGAAGGCATCCGCGCGGTGCAGGCCACTTTTGCGCCGCGCTACGGCCTGCAGCTTCCTGCTGCGGATGAAATCTTCGACCACCTGTTCAGCGATGGCGAAATCTTTGCGCTTGGCGAACTGCGCGGCCAGGTGATCGCCGTGCCCGGCCACACCAGCGACAGCATCGCCTACCTGATCGGCGATGCGCTGTTCACCGGCGACTCGCTGTTCATGCCCGACGGCGGCACCGCCCGCTGCGACTTCCCGGGCGGTGACGCCGCGCAGCTGTACCGCTCGATCCAGCGCCTGCTGGCGCTACCCGATGCGACGCGCGTGTTCGTCTGCCACGACTACGGCCCGGGCGGCCGCGACTTCGCCAATGAGACCACCATCGGCGAACAGCGCGCGCACAACATCCACGTGCACGATGGTGTGGCCGAGGCGGAGTTCGTCAGCGTGCGCCAGGCCCGCGATGCCACGCTGGAAGAACCCAAGCTGATGCAGCCGGCCGTGAAGGCCAACATCCAGGGCGGAGCCTGAGGTCCAGGTGGACAGCCAGAGAAGCGCCTATCCGAGGCTCACCTCGTGATAGGTGGTTTCCTCCAACAGGCCATCCTGCGACGTTCCAACAAAGATCTCTCTCGACAGGACCCGGTTCTTGTTGAAGCGAATGCGCACGTTGTAACTCTCTGAGGCATCCCCGCCCTGCAACATCAGGCTGCCGCCCTTGGAGCTGAGATCAATCGTCGCACTGGAAAGATCCACCAGATCGAAATAGGCGGAGCGCGGAACAGGCAAGGCAGCACCATTGACTCGGATCTGCAGCGATTGCACTCCTTTGCAGGGGCGCGCCTTCGCAGACTACGTAGCGCGGGTCGTCGGCCGTTGTAGCACGAATGCCCAGTCGCACTTCGACCTTCATACCCGGAGATTGCGCGGTCAGAAGCTCCGTTGGCTTGCCCCCGATGTGCACTGAAACCGCTGCAGCCGTCGAGCCTGATGCCAGCATCAGCAGAACGAGTAAAAGCGAACGCTTCATGTGAGATCCCGCGGCGAGAAGAACGGGGTAAGGGCGGGTATTGGCTGCTGGACCTTCGCAGACCCGCTTACCTCAATCCAGTCCACAATCCACTACCAGATCCTTGCGCGTCAGAACGGGAACCTGCGCCGCAAGGTCAACACCCATGAACTGCACGTAGATCAGGCCTTTCTGGTCTGCGCGCTTGTTGCCGAGCAGCACTCGATCTTTACCTCTTGAATGCTCCGTGCCGACCAGCACGAATCCACGGGTCGGGCTCAGATCCCGGTTCCATCGAACGCCATCGTAGGAAGGATGATTCCCGATGTAGACATCAATGTCCTTGCCAGCCAGCTTCAACAATCCCTGTTCAAAATCCAGTCCCGGGGCCTTCACGTGGTAGCTGTCACCGGCCCGAAGGAAAATGCACACCCCGAACTCGCGGCTCATCGGCGTTGGAGCGTCGCCGTCGCGGTGCGTACATGCACCGAGGCAGCCCAGGCAGGCAAGGAAAAGCAGCCTCTTGCTATTGGCTCGCATAGCTGCACCCTCTCACGATGGTTCTGTCCTTGCTGGGATCCAGAACATCTTCCAGATTCTTCCCATCCGGCCTGGCGCCATTGAAGTTGCGGCTCATGGTGCCGCCAGCCACCGGGTTACGCCCGGAACCGGCTATTGTCAACAACCCTCTTACATCTTCGTGCCCGACAGCAAGCCCGCCGCTACCGCCCCTGCATCCGCACCACATGCTGCCCCTTCACGATCTCGAAGGTGAAGGCGTACTGCAGCGTGACCGCCACCGGCTCGATGCGCTCCGCGCCGCGGCAATCGCCGCGATCCGCCGGCACCTTGCCCGGTGCGAAATGGCAGACCGCCGCGGACGAGTACTTCCACATCGCCACCGCGTCCTGAGCCGCCTGCAACAAGGGCGCGTTCTCAGGTGCGGCCCCGGCTGTGCACTCAGCACGATCGGTCAATGGCAGGCTGCGTTCCACACCGCCATCGGCGTCCACCACCACCTGCAGGCAGATGGTGGTCGGTGCCAGTTCCGCGCGCGGATCACGATCACCGACCTCCGGGTCCGGTGCCGCGTAGAGCTGCGGCATCCGGTAGCCCTCGCTCGCGCCCAGCGAGTACGCCTGCACCTGTCCATCGCCGTCGCCGGTCTGCGGCCGCAGGCGCTGGTGGCCGACATTCTCGCTGCGGGTATCGACGGTGGCCAGCCGGCCCTGGGTCGCGCACCCTGCCAACAGCGCCGCCATCATCAACAGCGGCGCGCGCTTCACTTCGCGTCCTCGGTGTCGTCCATCGCGAAGGTGATCGGAATACGCACGGCAGCGGCCACCGGCTTACCGTTCTTCATTGCCGGACGATAGGTCCAGCTGTGCGCAGCAGCCACCGATACCGCATCGAACACGCCCGGATTGGTAGCGCTGAGCACCTGGACATCGGCGGGACGCCCCTGTGCATCCACCTCCACGCGCAGGTTCACCACGCCCACCTGGCGTTGTTCGGCCGCAGACTTCGGATAGGACGGCGGCGGCATCTTGTCGACCTGGACGGGTCGGTCCAGCCCAGCCCTGGCTGCGTCTTCCTGAGCGTGTTCAAACGGCTCGACCCCGATCCTCGGCGCTCCCGCCGTACCGCCCTGGCTGGCCCACGCCACCGCTCCCATCCCCAGGCACACCCCGATCACCAGCACCTGGCCCGACACCCACGGCAATGCCTTCCGCTTGGACTGCTTCAACATGGCGATACGCTCCTTCAACACGGGTTGGCTGCGCCAATGGCAGACCGCGGGCGCAACCGGATGGACCAGCTGCGCTTTCAGCAGCGTGCTGGCGTAGAGGCCGCGCAGCGCAGGCTGCGGGGCCATGGTGCGGGCATCACAGGCCAGTTCCTGCTCGCGCAGGAAACGGCGTGCGGCCCAGGGCAACAGCGGGTGGAACCAGAACACCGTGCGCATCAGCAGCAGCGCACCATTGGCCCAGTGGTCACCATTGCGACGGTGGCTGCGCTCGTGCTGCAGGATCAGGTCCTGCTCCTGTGCGCTGAACTGCTGGTCGAACGCCGGGCCGACCACGATGCGCGGCCGCCACAAACCGACCAGCGCCGGCAGCCCGGGATCACCGCTGGCCTGCCAGCTGCCATCGGCACGCGGCCGCAACGGGCCCATGCGCCGCTCGAAGCGCCGCTGTGCACGCAGCTCGCGCAGCAGGCAGACGCCCATCCCCAGTGCCCAGGCCACCAGCAGCAGACCGGCCCATGGCAGCGCATGACCGCTCGCGCCCTCGAGGGCGCCCGGCATCACCTTCAGCGGCAGCGTCGGCACCTGCTGCAGCAATGCAACCCGGGGCAACGGCACCAGCAGCGCCACCATCAGCAAGGGCAGCAACCACCAGCTGCGATAGGCCAACCCAGCGCCCCCCAGACGCACCAGCAAGGGCCGCAGCGCGGCCAGCACGACCACGCCCACCGCCAGCCACAGGCTGGCCTGCCACAGTCCGTCGAGCAGCTCAGTCATGGTCCAGCTCCTGGATCAACTTCTTCAGTTCGGCGATGTCCTGCGCGCTCAGCTGGCCGCGTTCGCTGAAGTGCGCCACCAGCGGTGCCACCCGGCCTTCGAAGACGCGGCCGATGAAGTCCTGGCTCTGTGCCTCCACCCACGCCTGGCGCTGCAGCAGCGGCCGGTAAAGATAGCGCCGGCCATCGCGCTCGGCGGCGATCGCGCCCTTGGTCAGCAGGCGGTTGAGCAGGGTCTTGATGGTCGGCTCGGCCCAGTCGCGGTGGGCCAGTGCGGCCACCACCTCGTCGGCGCTACGCGGTGCCTGCTGCCACAGCACCTCCATCACAACGGCTTCGGCTTCGCTGATCGGGGTCATGGTTTACATCCGTAATCGACGAATTGATTACGCGCGTAATCGAACCTCATGTCAAGCCCCTCGACTCCGGGTTCATCCCGGCTGCGCCAGCATCGGTTCCTCCCGCCCCAGGCCCCGGATGAAAGCGCTGCCCAAGGAAGATTTCCCGGTCGAGCAGGCCCGCCGCTTCCTCGAACCCGGCCCGATCGTGCTGGTCAGCACCGCGTGGCGCGGCCAGCGCAACCTGATGACGATGGGCTGGCACATGGTGATGGGCTTCTCGCCTTCGCTGGTCGCCACCTACCTGTGGCACGAGAACCACAGCCACGCATTGGCGCGGGGCAGCGGCGAGTGCGTGATCAATGTTCCCAGCGTGGAGCTGCTCGATACGGTCGTGGACATCGGCAACTGCAGCGGCCGCGAGGTCGACAAATTCGCCCGTTTCGGGCTGGATGCACTGCCCGCGCGCGAGGTCGGCGCGCCGCTGGTCGGACAATGCCATTCGTGCTTCGAATGCCGCCTTCATGACGACAGCCAGGTGGAATCGAGCAACCTGTTCATCTGGGAAATCGTGCGTGCGCACGTGGCGCCGCGGCCGAAACTGCCGCGCACGGTGCACTACCGCGGCGATGGGCAGTTCATGGTGTCCGGCGCCGAAGTCTCGCGTCGACGGCGGTTCAAGCCCGACATGCTGTAATGCCAGCACTCCCCTACTCGCAGGACCACCGCGCATGACCGAACACCTCACCGACCTGGACGCCGCCGTCGACTGGTTGTTTGCGCGCGTGGACGGGCCGCTGCGGATCGGGGCGCCGCTGGCACTGGGCAAGCCGCATCGGCTGCTCAATGCGCTGTATGCACGCGTCGAGCAGGATCCGTCGCGGCCACTGCAGCTGTATACCGCGCTGTCGCTGAACCCGCCGAAGGCGCGCGGCAATGGCCTGGAAGCGCGCTTCATGGCCCCGTTCGCGCAGCGCCATTTTGGCGACGATTTCCCGCGCCTGGCCTATGCCGATGCGATCGCGCGCGACGCGTTGCCGGCACATGTGCAGGTGGAAGAGTTCTACATGCAGTCCGGCGCCCTGCTCGGTTCGCGGCAGGCGCAGTCCAGCTACACCAGCCTGAACTACACCCACGCCGCCGATGCGGTCGCCCAGCGCGCGCCGCAGGTGATCGTGCAGAAAGTGGCGATGCGCCCGGATGACCGGCGGCTCTCGCTGTCGTGCAACAACGACATTACCCAGGACACGCTGGATGCCATCGCCGTGCGCGGACTGCCGCGCCCGCTGCTGGTCGCCGAGATCGATCCGCAGCTGCCCTACCTGGGCGGCTCGGCCACCGTCGATGTGTCGTTCTTCGATCTGGTGATCACCCCGCCGCCGCCCTACCCGGCCCTGTTCGGCCTGCCGCGGCAGCCGGTTGGCGATGCCGACTATGCCATCGGCCTGTATGCCAGCACCCTGGTACGCGATGGCGGCACGCTGCAGATCGGCATTGGCACGCTGGCCGATGCGCTCAGCCACGCACTGGTGCTGCGCCATACCGACAATGCGCGCTATCGCCGCGTACTGCATGCACTCGACCCACAGCTGGCCAGCCATCCGCTGGTGCAGGAAATCGGCGGCCTGGACCCCTTCGAAGTGGGCTTGTACGGCTGTAGCGAAATGCTCAACGAGGGCTTCCGCCGGCTGGTACAGACCGGGGTGATCAAGCGCAAGGTGCACGATGACCTTGCGCTGATGCAGCGCATCGAGAACGGCAGCACGCTGTCGATCGACCATGCCACGCTGGACGCCGAGGGCGAGTACCTGCACGGCGCGTTCTACCTCGGCTCACCGGAGTTCTACGAATGGCTGCGCACGCTGCCGGAAGACGAATGCCGCGCGATCGGCATGCGTCGCATCAGCGAGATCAACCAGCTGTACGGCGGCAACGAAACACTGGAGCGCCTGCAGCGCCGCCACGCGCGCTTCTTCAACTCCTGCATGATGGCCACCGCACTGGGTGCGGCGGTCTCGGACGCGCTGGATGACGGCCGCGTGGTATCCGGGGTGGGCGGCCAGTACAACTTCGTGGCGATGGCACATGCTTTGCCGGAAGCCCGCAGCGTGCTGATGTTCCGCGCCGCGCGCGACGACAAGGGCCAACGCGAATCCAACGTGCGCTGGAACTATGGCCACACCACCATCCCGCGCCACCTGCGCGACATCTACCTAAACGAGTATGGCATCGCCGATCTGCGCGGATTGACCGACGAGGACTGCGTGCAGGCGATGGCCGCGATCACCGAGGCACCGTTCCAGGCCGGCCTGCTGCAGCAGGCGCACGCCGCGCGCAAGCTGTTGAGGGCCACGCCGCCGGATCCCGAACGCCTGCAGCGCAACACGCCGCAGTCACTGGCCGCGGCACTGGCACCGTTCCGCGCCGATGGCAGCCTTCCGGACTATCCGCTGGGCAGCGACTTCAACGAGATCGAGCAGGTACTGGTGAAAGCGCTGGGCTGGTTGAAGGCCAACACGCAGACCCGTGGCGACAAGCTGCGCACCGTCTGGGCAGCGCTGCGCCAACCGGCCGGTGATGGCGATGCGGTGTACCTGCAGCGCATGGGCCTGCAGGCACCGAAGGATTTCGCCGAGCGCCTGGACGCACGCCTGCTGCGCCTGGCGCTGGCACGCACCGCCTGAAAAAAGGGGACGGAGGGGATCAAGTCGTTTCTGCACAAACGACTTGATCCCCTCCGTCCCTTTTTTCATCCACGCATGGCGCGGATCTACTGTCCGATCCTCACCGAATCCTCAAGATGCAGGCGGGCAATCGGTGGATGCTCTCGATGCTCGACCTGCCACAGGTCATAGGCCGCCTGCATTGCCAGCCACATGCGCGCATTGCCCAGACCTGCAAGCTCAAGGCGGAATGCAAGGTCCGCGGAGATACCGGCGTGCCCGTTGATGATGGTCGACAGCTGTCCGCGGGAATAACCAAGATGCTGCGCCAGCGCACTGATGGACATGCTGATCGCCGGCAGTATGTCTTCGCGCAGCGATTCCCCGGGATGCGGCGGATCATGCAACGGCATCGAGCAGACTCCTAGTGGTAATCGAGGTAATCAACCAATTCGACGTCGAGCCCACGAAAGCGGAATACCAATCGCCAACTCGCGGAGACACTTACAGCCCAGTAGCCGCTATAGCTTCCGCGCAGAGGATGCAGGCGATTTCCAGGCAAGCCCATGTCTCCAGGACGCTGGGCTTGGTCCAGCTGGTGAAGCAAGCGCCGCAACCGCCCCGCATGATCGGCACGAACGCCTGAAATGTCGCCCCGTTCATAGAGCACCTTCAGCCCCCTGTGCCTGAAGCTGACGATCACGCAGCACCAGTGTAAGGCATTACCTTACACCCCGCAAATCCACCATGGTTTTCTGCGCCGATCTTCTTGTCCATGACCACTTCTGAGGGTGCCTCGGCAGGCCCTCCTTTTCGCAAGGAATGCAGGTCAGATGAAGAGGCCAACGCGACACTGGTGCCGCTGGGTGGAACATTTCGGGCAAAAGAGAAGGGGACGGAGAAGATAAGTCGCATGTGCACAAACGACTTAATCCCCTCCGTTCCCTTTTTCTCCACTCTGAAGAACGAAAAAGGCCGGCGTGTGCCGGCCTTTCCCTTGTTGCACCGCGAGGCGGCTTACAGCGACTTCGCAGCTTCCACCACGTGGGCGGTGGTGATGCCGAAGTGCTTGTACAGCTGGTCGGCCGGGGCCGAGGCACCGAAGGTGTCGATACCGATCACCGCACCGTCCAGGCCGACGAACTGGCGCCAGAAGCCGGTGACGCCGGCTTCCACGGCCACGCGCTTGCGCACGGCGTTCGGCAGCACCGATTCGCGGTAGGCCGCATCCTGGCGCAGGAACACGTCGGTGGACGGCATCGAGACCACGCGGGCCTTGAGGCCGGCCGCATCCAGCTGGGCCTTGGCTTCGGTCGCCAGCGAGACTTCCGAACCGGTCGCGATCAGGATCACGTCCGGGGTACCGGCGGCATCGGCCAGCACGTAGCCACCGCGCTCGATCTGGGCGATCTGCTCGGCGTTGCGCGGCTGGTGCGGCAGGTTCTGGCGGCTGAACACCAGGCAGCTCGGGCCGTCCTGGCGGGTGATCGCGGCCTTCCAGCTCACGGCCGACTCGACCGCATCGCACGGGCGCCACACATCGTTGTTCGGGATGTAGCGCAGCGAGGCCAGGTGCTCCACCGGCTGGTGGGTCGGGCCGTCTTCGCCCAGGCCGATCGAGTCGTGGGTGTAGACGTGGATGGCATGGGCCGGGATCAGCGCGCTCATGCGCACGCCGTTGCGCGCGTAATCGCTGAACACCAGGAAGGTGGCGTCGAACGGAATGAAGCCACCGTGCAGCGCCAGGCCATTGGCAATCGCGGTCATGCCGAACTCGCGCACGCCGTAGTACACGTAGTTGGCGTTGGCGTCGTCGCTGGCGACCGACGTGCTGCCCTTCCACAGGGTCAGGTTGGAGTGCGCCAGGTCGGCCGAGCCGCCGACGATTTCCGGCAGCAGCGGGGCGAAGGCTTCGATGGCCAGCTGCGAGGCCTTGCGCGAGGCGATCGTCGGGCCTTCGGCGGCCACCTGGGCGATGTAGGCATCGGCCTTGGCAACGAAGTCGGCCGGCAGCTCGCCGTGCGAACGACGGGTCAGCTCGGACGCTTCCGCCGGATACTGGCTGGCGTACTTGTCGAACAGCTGCTCCCACTCGGCCTGGCGCAGGGTGCCGGCGCCATTGGCGCGCCAGCCGTCGTAGATCGCTTGCGGGATCTCGAACGGACCGTATTCCCAACCCAGCTGCTTGCGGGTGGCTTCCAGCTCGTCCTTGCCCAGCGGTGCGCCGTGGCTGGATTCCTTGCCCGCCTTGTTCGGCGAACCAAAACCAATGGTGGTGCGGCAGCAGATCAGGGTCGGCTTGTCGCTCTGCGACAGCGCGGCCTCGATGCCGGCCTTGATGCTGTCCGGGTCGTGGCCATCAACATCGCGGACCACGTTCCAGCCATAGGCCTCGAAACGTTCCGGGGTGTTGTCGGTGAACCAGCCCTCGACGTTGCCGTCGATGGAGATGTGGTTGTTGTCCCAGAAGCAGACCAGCTTGTGCAGGCCCCAGGTGCCGGCCAGCGACGCCGCTTCATGCGACACGCCTTCCATCAGGCAGCCATCGCCCATGAACACCCAGGTGCGGTGGTCGACCACTTCCAGCTCCGGGCGGTTGAAGCGCTGTGCCAGCAGCTTCTCGGCCAGGGCAAAGCCCACGGCGTTGGCGAAACCCTGGCCCAGCGGGCCGGTGGTGGTTTCCACGCCCGGGGTCTCGTGGCGTTCCGGGTGGCCGGCGGTGTGGCTGCCCAGCTGGCGGAACAGCTTCAGCTGCTCGATCGGCAGGTCGTAACCGCTCAGGTGCAGCAGCGCGTACTGCAGCATCGAGCCGTGGCCATTGGACAGCACGAAACGGTCGCGGTTGAACCAGTGCGGGTTGCTCGGGTTATGGCGGAGGTAGTCGTTCCAGAGCACTTCGGCGATGTCGGCCATGCCCATGGGCATGCCGGGGTGGCCGGACTTTGCGGTTTCAACCGCATCGGCGGCAAGGAAGCGGATGGCGTTGGCCAACTGGCGACGGGTAGGCTGCGTCATGGTTCTGTCGGAATCGGGAGGCGGCCGCGGACGTGCGGGCGGCCTATTGTCCCATAGTCACCGGGCAGGGGTCAGTTCCAGCTTGCCTGGTCGTGCCGGCCGCTGGCCGGCAGTTGCGCAGAATTCAATGAAGATCATGAGGTTGCCGGCCAGCGGCCGGCACTACCGCCCCCGGAGTTCGGGGGCGGGAATCTGGACTCAGTCCTGCTGCGGACCCAGCGCCGGGCCGTCGTGGGACTCGCCCTTGGCCACCAGGGTGGTCAGGGCCAGGTCGCCGGTCACGTTCAGTGCGGTACGGCACATGTCCAGGAAGTGGTTCACGCCCAGGATCAGGCCGATGCCCAGCGGATTCACGCCGACCATCGCGCAGATCATCGCCACCACCGGCAGCGAGCCCGACGGCACGCCGGCGGTACCGATGCCACCGAGGATGCACACCGCCATCACCATGAACTGCTGGCCGATGCTCAGGTCCACGCCGAAGAACTGGGCCAGGAAGATCACCGTCACGCCCTCGAACAGCGCGGTGCCGTTCTGGTTGGCGGTGGCGCCCACGGTCAGCACGAAGCGCGACACGCGCTGCGGCAGGCCCATCTGGTCGGCCACGCGCAGCGCCGTCGGCAGGGTGGCGTTGCTGGAGGCGGTGGAGAACGCCATCACCGTCGCTTCCTGGGTATCGCGGAAGAACGACAGCGGCGAGCGGCCCGACAGCCACACGGCGGTGCCGTAGGTCACGATCATGTGCAGGCCCAACGCCAGCACCACCACGCCCACGTAGGCGCCGAGGCGGATGATCAGCTCGAAGCCGAACAGCGCGGCCAGGTTGAACATGAAGCAGGCCACCGCGTACGGGGCCAGGCGGATGACCAGGTTGATCAGGGTCATCGAGATTTCGAACACGCCTTCGATGGCGCGGCGCAGCGGGGCGACCTTCTCGTTGTCGGTCAGCACCATGCCGATGCCGAACATCAGTGCGAAGAACATCAGCGACAGGATCGCGCCGTTGTCAGATGCGGCCTGCAGCACGTTGCTCGGCACGATCGACAGCAGCATGTCCATGCCCTTCGGCGTGCCATGGATGCCGGCCACGATCTCCTTGCTGCGCTCGGCGTTCTCCGACAGCATCATCGCAGCGACCTGCGGGTCGACGCCGGCACCCGGCTTGAGCACGTTGACCAGCACCAGGCCGATGCCCACGGCAATGCCGGACAGCAGCACGGTATAGGCCAGCGTCTTCCAGCCGATGCGGCCGAGGGCGCGGATGTCGCCCATCTCCGACACGCCCATGATCAGCGCCGAGAAGATCAGCGGCACGATCAGCATGAAGATCAGGTTGAGGAACAGTCCCGACGCCGGGGTGGTGACGTAGTCCATTACCCACTTGGCACCGCCCTGCAGACCCTCGACGCTGCCGCCCAGGGCATGCACGGTCAGTCCCAGGACCAGGCCGATCGCAAAGCCGATGCCCATCTTCCAGTGCAGGGGCAACTTCTTCTTGTCGGCAGCAGCTGCTGTCATACGCGGGTTTCCTCGAAAAATGAATGCACTCTAACAAAGCGCGCAAGCGGCGCCGGTTCAGGTTCGCCGCGGTGGATACAGCGGCGCCAGGCCAGTGTCAGCGGCTCCCGCAGCTGCCGACCAGTGCGGTCCGTCACGGAAGGCCGCGCGCAGGCGCGTACGCAGCGCCGCCAGATCGCCCTGCCCGCCCCAGCGCGCCTGCTGCAGGTCCTGCAACACCTGGCGCTGCTCCGGATCGTCCAGACGCGCGATGACCTGCTCGATACGTTCGACACCGGCCATCGCACACAGCTGTGCTTCCACCTGGTCGAAGCCCTCGCCATCGAGCACGCGGCGCAGTTCGGCCAAACCGGCACGGCCGCTCGCCACAGTCGGCACAGCGGACGTGCCGGCGACAGGCGCCGCTGCACGCGGACGACGGCCACGCTGCCAGCCCCACAGCAGGGTCAGCAGCCACAGCAGCGCCAGCCCGATCGCCGCGCCCATCCAGGGCCATGGGCGCTCGGCGACGCCGCTGGCGCGCGGGTCGGTGGCCGCGATGCGGCTGTCCTGGCCATCGGTGCCGGGCAGCGCGGCGTCGGTGTCGATCGGCGGCAACGGTGCCGTCGAGGTATTGCCACCGCCATTGCCCGCCGCAACCGCCAGCGTCAGGTCCGGCAGCGTTGCTTCCTGTGCCTTGCCGCTGCGCACATCCCACCAGGGCAGGCGCGGGCCGGGCACCACCAGCGAACCCGGCTGGCGCGGCACGATCGAATAGCGGCGGGTGATCTTCAGGCGTGGCGTGCTGCCGTTGAAGGTCTCTTCGTACTGTGCTGGTTCGGCGAACACCTGCGCATTGGCGCCGACATCCGGCACCGGCAGATCGCTGAACTGCGCGCGCGTCGCGCCTTCGGCAACCGCTTCGACCACCACATTGGCGGCCTCACCGGTGCGGGCGCTGGTCGGCGCACTGGTGTAGCGCAACTCCAGGCTCTGCAGCGGCAGCCACGGCTGCGGCGCCTGCGCCGGTTGTGCCTGAACCTGCAACGTGCGGTCGGCGCCGGTGGCATTCATGCGGCCGTCGCCCCCGCCAAAGAAGTCGTCGAAGAAGCCACCGGCACTGCGCCCGCTGAAGCGCGCACCCGCCAACCGCAATGCGCCGCTGCGCTCGGGGATCAGCAGGAAGCGGCGCTCGACCACGTTGTAGCGGCGCCCGTTGACCTGGCGCACATCGGTGCGGTCATCGCCCACGCGCTGCAATGACGCGCCCGCCGGGGTATCCAGTACCAGTTCACCCGACGCCAGCTGCGAAGCAAAATACAACCGCACCACCACGCCCACGCTCTGCTGCACGTACGGCGTTTCGTCATCGACAACCGTCTCGATGAAAGCCATCGCAGTGCTGTCCGGGCCCGCCACGGCGGCCGCGTCCACCTGCAGGGTCAGCGGCGCGGTACGCACACTGCCCACCTGCAGGCCCGGAACCACCAGCGCACCGCTGCGTCGCGGCGTCAGCGCCACGCCGTACAGGTTGCGCTGCTGCATGCTGCCGTTGCTCCACTCCACCTGTCGGCTGCTGGTCTGCGCGCTCAGGTCGAAGTCGGTACGCAGAGGCGTGAAGTCAGGCGCGCCCTGATCGCTCTCGACATTGAGGGTGACCGTATCGCCCATTGCAATGCGATCGCGGTCCAGCCAGGCGCGCGGCTGCGCCCAGGCCAGCAGCGGCAGCCACAGCAGCAGCGCTGCCAGTACCTGCCGGGGCCAGCGCCCATGCATGTTGATCGCCCGCGTCATCGCCCTTCCCTCTTCCTGCGTTCGTTTTCCAGCTGGAACTTGGCTCGCAGCAGCGCCCCCGGATCATCGGGTACGCGTCGCATCCACGCCTCCACGGCCTGTTGCTCCTCGCGCTGGCGCGGGGTGGTGCCCTCGCTGCCTGGCACGGGCTTGCCATCCTGCTCGCCCTTGCCTTCACGTGCCTGCTGCATTGCCTGCTGCATGCGCTGGCGCTGCTGTTCGTCGGCCTGCGCCTGCGCCTTGGCATCTTCCACCTGCGGTGGTGCCTGCTGGCTATCGCGGCCGCGCTCGCCGGGCTGAGGCTTCGACTGTGCGTTGTTGTCACCCGCCTTGGGCGGGTCCTGCTGGCCCGACGGCGGCTGGCCCTTGCCGGGATTCTGCTGGCCCTGCTGCGGCTGCTGGCCCGACGGATTCTGCTTGCCCTGCGAATCGTTCTGCTGCTTCTGCCGGCCGCTCTGCTGGGGCTTCTGCTGATCCTGGCCCTGGCCACCCGACTGCTTGCGCTTGCGCGCGGCATCGACCACAGCGCGGTTGGCCACCGCATCGGCCATGCCGGGATGCAGCGCCAGCGCGCGGTCGTAAGCGGCGATGGCCTCATCGTAGTTGCCCTGGCGCGCCAGCGCGTTGGCCAGGTTGTACCAGCCGGCATCGCTGTCGATGCCTTCGAACTGCTTGCGTGCACCGGCGAAGTCGCCGTTACGGTACGCCTGCACACCTTCGGCCAGGCGCTGGTGCTGCAGCTGGTCAGCACGCTTCCACAGGGTGCCCTGCGCGGGCGGCGGTGCGGGCGCTGCTGACGCCTGCGCCTGCACGTCCCCCATCCAGGGCAGCAGGCCAACGGCCAGCACCGCAGCCAGCACCGCGCGCCGGCGGAAGGCCAGCAGCGCCAGCAGCATGACCGGCGGCAGCAGCCAGAAGCCTTCATCGCGCCACTGCTTGCCTTCGCCCGGCCGCTGCGACGCCGTGCCCTCGCGCGCATCCAGAACACCCAGCGCACGCAGGTCACTGTCATCGGCGGCGATGCGCGCGTAGCGCCCGCCACCTGCGGTGGCCACGGCGCGCAGGCTGCCCTCATCCAGCGCCGCCTGGCGGATCTGGCCATTGCCATCGCGATAGGCCGCACCGGCCGGCGTACCCAGCCCCAGCACCGAAACCTGCAGGCCAAGGCTGCGTGCCTGGGCCGCGGCCAGCGCGGCCTCACTGTCTGCCTGGTCGGTGACCAGCAGGATCTGTCCCTGCAGCGCAGCGACCTGCCGCATCAGCTGCGCCGCCCAGTCGATACCGCGATCGGCACGCTGTCCATCGCGCGGCATCACCTCGGGGGACAAGGCATCCAGATACAGCGCGACATTGCTGCCGTCATCGGTCAACGGCGCCACCGTATAGGCGTCATCCGCATACACCACCAGGCCGACCTGGCCGCCGTTGCGCGCGCGCAGCAGCTCGCCCAGCTTGGCCCGCGCCTGCAGCAGCCGCGACGGCGGCAGGTCGGTGGCGGTGATCCGGCTGGACAGATCCAGCACGACCAGCAGCGGTGCGCTGGCCTGAAATATCGGCTGCGCCTGCTGCCGCCAGCTCGGCCCGGCCATCGCCAGCGACGCCAGCGTCCAGCCCAGCAGCAGCGCCCAGGGCAGGCGCGTACGGCGACGCGTGCCTGCCGCCAGCAGGTGCGGCAGCAGGTGGGGATCCACTGCCTGCCGCCATGCATCGCTGCGCCGCTGCCGGTACAGCGCCAGCGCGAGGATCACCGGCAGCGCCAGCAGGGCCCACAGCCATTCCGGGCGCAGGAAATGCAGCGCGTTCCAGTCGGGAAGATTCGACGCCAACGCGATCATCGGCGACGCTCCGGCCACAGCCACGCCAGCGCACCCAGCAGCAACGCCAGCGCCAACGGCCAGGAATAGCGTTCCTCACGCGGGCGCAGACTGGGTCCCTTCGCGGCGATCGGCTCCAGCCGGTCCAGTTCGGCATAGATTCCGGCCAGCTGTGCCGTATCGCGTGCGCGGAAGAACTGGCCACCGGTCATGCCCGCTATCTTCTTCAATGTGGCCTCGTCGACCGGATCCTGGTCGGCGGAAATGGAGATGCCGAACACGCGCATGCTGCCGTCGCCGCCAAACGCGACGGTGTGGATGCGTACGCCCTCGGCGCGGGCAACTTCGGCCGCGCGCAGGGGCTCCAGTACGCCGGCATTGCTGACACCGTCGGTCAGCAGGATCAGCACGCGCTGGCCTTCGGGCTGGCTGCGCAGGCGCTTCACCGCCAGGCCGATTGCATCACCGATGGCGGTTTCGCGGCCGGCCAGGCCGACCACGCTGTCGCGCAGCTGGTCGCGCACACTGGCCAGGTCAGCGGTAAGGGGCGTCAATGTGTAAGCGCGGTCGCCGAAGATCAGCAGGCCGATGCGATCACCGGCACGGCGGTCGAGGAAGTCTGCCAGCACCGCCTTGGCTGCGGTGAGGCGATCCACGGCCTGTCCGCCCAGCACCATGTCGCCCTCGCCCATGCTGCCGGACACGTCCATCGCCAGCATCATCTGCCGGCCTTGCTGCGGCGGGGTGATCGCTTCGCCGAGTTGCTGTGGACGGGCAAGCGCAACACAAAGCGCGCACCAGCCCAACCACAACAGCAGGGTACGCAGCCAGGACACGTCGACGCGGCCACCACCGGTCAGTGCTTCCAGTTCGCTGGCGGCATACGGCACGCGCAGCGCAGCGCCGGGATCAGCGCGACGCTTCCACGCGTACATCAGCAGCGGCAACGGCAATGCCAGCAGCGCCAGCGGCCATGCCAGCTGCAGGTCCGGCCACGGCCAGTAACTCGCCAGCAGATTCATCGCCGACGCTCCAGCAGCATTGCCAGATAGCGCGCGCGGGACCAGCTGCGCACCGCGGCCACTTCGCTGGCATCCACGCGTGGCCGATAGGCGCCCTCGGCCAGCAGGCTGCGCCGTGCGTCAGACAGCGTGTTCTGAGGATCCACGCGTTGCCACCATGCGTCGTCGCGCAACGATTCACTGCCCGGGCGTGTCTGGCGCGCGGCACGACGCAGCAGGCCTGCGATCGCCGCCAGTTCCGCCGCCGCGTCGGTGCAGCCCGCCAACTCCCTGTCGAACTGCTGCAACCAGCGCTGCCGACGGCGGCGACGCTGCCACCACAGGAATGCGAAAACCAACAGCAGCAGTAGCAACGCGGCACCGATCATCAGATAGCCCGGTGCCGGTGGCCACCACGACGGGGCCGGCGGCAGCTGCACGTCGCGCAGCGGCAGGTTGGCACTCATGCCGGCACCTCGGTCGGCGACGGGGCCAGCCAGGCATCGCTGGGCGCATCGGTGGACAGCACCTGCACGTCGACGCGGCGTGCGCCGAGCTGGCGCCGCAGTTCCTGCAGCGGTTCAACGAAATGTGCCTGCCAATGCGCCTGCACGTCGCTGCGGCGCAGGTCGAGTCCAATGCGCTGCTGCGCGGTCTGGAACTGCAGCGCGGCCGACGGCGGCTGCAGTTCCAATGGATCGACCAGCAGAACCAGGCTGAGGTCATGGTGCTGGGCCAGCGCGCTCCAGCGTACCGGCGCAATCCGCGCCGCCTGCTGCGGATCGGCCAGCACCAGCATGCGCGCCCCGGGGCGCAGCACGCGACTGGCGTGGTCCAGCGCGCGCTCGAGACCAAGATCATCGGTGGGAGGCTGCGCGTACCAGCGGGTGAGTGCATCGAGTACGCGCAGCACACCGCGCGGCCCGCCTGCGGGTGCGACCGGTGGCTCGCGGTCGCTGCCACGCAGCGCGCCCACGCGGTCGCCTCGACGCTGCGCCGACCAGGCGGCAACGGCGCCCGCACGTGCAGCCTGTACCGACTTGAAGCGCACCCGGGTGCCGAAATACAGCGCTGGCGAGGTGTCGGCCACGATCAGGCTGACCCGCTCGCGCTCGGCCTGGAACAGCTTGGTGTGGGCACGGCCGGTACGCGCGGTCACCCGCCAGTCGATATGCCGTGCATCATCACCGGCCACATACTCGCGTGATTCGGCGTACTCCATGCCACGCCCGCGCAGCGGCGACGGTGCCTGCCCGGCATTGCCGGCACGGCCGCGTCTCGGCGGTGGCGGACGCTGTGCCAAGCGACGCAGCGCGACCAGTTCGGCCAAGTGCGGGCGCAGCCCGTCGCCCTCGCTGGCCATGGATGCAGGTGCCGGGGATGGATCGGTCATGCGCAGGCTCAGGGTGCCGGCACGCGGGCCAGCAGCTCCTGCACCAGGCGCTCGCCATCCCAGCCTTCGGCTGTGGCTTCGTAACTGGGCAGCACGCGATGGCGCAGCACATCAGCGGCGACCGCGCGCACGTCATCGGGCGTGACGAAATCGCGGCCCGCCAACCAGGCGCGCGCACGTGCACAGCGTTCCAGCGCGATGGAACCTCGCGGGCTTGCGCCCCACGCGATGCGGCGACCGAGGCCGGCGTCGTAGCGCGACGGATCGCGCGAGGCCAGCACCAGTTCGATCAGGTAGCGTTCCAGCGCGGGCGCCATGTGCAGGTCCAGCACTTCGCGCCGGGCCGCGAACACATCCTGCATCGACAGCTTCTCCGGCGCCGGCGCGGCTTCGCCCAATGCGCCACGGGCACGCTCGCGTGCCAGCCGCAGGATTTCCGATTCGGCCGCCTGATCCGGGTAGCCGATGCGCACATGCATCAGGAAGCGATCCAGCTGTGCTTCCGGCAGCGGGAAGGTGCCTTCCTGCTCGATCGGGTTCTGCGTGGCCATCACCAGGAACAACGACGGCAGCGCATAGGTGTGGCGTCCCACGGTGACCTGGCGTTCGCCCATCGCTTCCAGCAGCGCCGACTGCACCTTGGCCGGCGCACGGTTGATTTCATCGGCCAGCAGGATCGGGTGGAAGATCGGGCCGGGCACGAACTCGAAGCGGCCTTCCTGCGGGCGCCAGATCTCGGTGCCGGTGAGGTCGGCCGGCAGCAGGTCCGGGGTGAACTGCACGCGCGCGAAGTCGGTTTCCAGCCGTGCTGCCAGCGCGCGGATCGCCGTGGTCTTGGCCAGCCCCGGCGCCCCCTCCACCAGCAGGTGGCCGTCGGCCAGCAGCGCGATCAGCAGGCGCTCGACCAGCGCGGACTGGCCGACGATTTCGGCTGACAGCGCATCGCGCAGCTGGCTGAAGGCGGCGTGCAGGCGGGAGCTGGCCGGCGCGGGCGGCGGCGGGACGGTTTCGGGCATCGGCGGAGGCAGGTTCATGGGGGCCTTTGACCGGCGCAGGACGGCACGGGTTCCCGACATCATCGCAGGGTGCCCTGCGATTGACATCAAGAACGGCTGAACAGCCCTTCGCGCACCGCATGACCGGCCTCAACGAAGAAGGGCCGCACAAGGCGGCCCTTCTTCCTGCAACAGGTGCTACCGGCTCAGTTCTGCTTGGCCACGCGCAGCACCTTCGGCGTGACGAACACCAGCAGTTCGGCCTTGTCCTTGCTGCGGCCACGCTTCTTGAACAGGTTGCCCAGGAACGGCACGTCGCCCAGGAACGGAACCTTGCTCACGCTGCTGCGGTCGGTGAACTCGTACACGCCACCGATCACGACGGTCTGGCCATCGTCCACCAGCACCGCGGTATTGACTTCACGGCGGTTGATTTCCGGCACGGTGCCATAGCCCTGCAGCTGGATCAGGCGTTCCACTTCATCCTTCTTCAGCTGCATGTTGAGGAACACGCGGTTGTCGTTGGTGATGGTCGGGGTCACCTTCAGTTCCAGCACCACTTCCTTGAACTGGACGTTGGGCGTGGCAACGCCGCCGGTACCGCCACCACTGATGGTGACGTAGCCGATTTCCTTGCCCTGCTTGATCAGTGCCTCGCGCTGGTTGGTGGTCACCACGCGCGGGTTGGAGATCACTTCGCCACGGGCCTCTTCCTGCATCGCCGACAGCTCCACGTCCAGCAGGTAGCCGGCATTGAGGATCGACAGCGCCAACGAGCCCGGGGTGGCGGTCGAAGCGGCGGGCAGGTTGAAGTTCAGGCCACGGGTGATGGCCGGAAGCAGCGGCACCGGCGCCGGTCCAACGCTGCCGCCCGCTTCCCAATCGCGATAGGCCTTGGCATTGGCGGCCGAGGTATCCGCCTGCGACTGGCGGGTCTTGCGGTTGGATTCCAGGTCACCACTGAAGTACACGTTGTCGCGGCTGCCGCTGATGCCGAACTTGGCACCCAGCTCGCGGGCGAACGTATCGGTGGCGATGACGATACGGCTTTCGATCAGCACCTGGTCAACCGGCCGGTCGATGACGCCGATCAGCTCACGCATGCGCGCGATCTTCTTCGGGATGTCGCTGATCATCAGCGTGTTGGTGCGCTCGTCGGCCACGATGCGGCCACGCGAGGACAGGAAGCCACTGTCTTCCTGCGACGCCGAACCACCGCTGCTGCCGTTGCCGCCACCACCGCCGATACCCTTGGCTTCGGTCAGCGCCTTGAAGATCTGCGTGGCGCTGTGGTAGTTGATCTGCACGTAATCGGTAACCAGGTCTTCGCGGTTCTCGATGGCGATGCGCGCGTCTTCCTTCTCCTGCTCGAACTTGGCCAGCTCGGCCTGCGGCGCAACCCAGATCACGCTGCCGTCGCGACGCTTGTCCAGGCCCTTGGCCCGCAGCACGATGTCCAGCGCCTGGTCCCACGGCACGTTGACCAGGCGCAGGGTCACATTGCCCTGCACCGAATCGGACGCCACCACATTGAGGTTGGATTCTTCGGCGATCAACTGCAGCACGGTGCGCACCGGCACGTCCTGGAAGTTGAAGGTCACCGGCTTGCCGGTGAAACCGCGCTGGCCCACGGCCTTGGCGGCCTGCGCAACGCTGCCCGCAGTGACCGCACCGACTGCCGCCGGCGCCTGACGCGGGCTGATCTCGACCACGTATTCGTTGCCGCTCTGGTAGGCCAGCGAATCCACCGCACCGCCGGTGCTCAGGACCAGCTGGGTACCCGCGCCGGAGGGCTTGGCGTCGATGCGCTGCACCGGCGTTGCGAAGTCGGTGACGTTCATCGGCCTCTGCAGGTTGGCCGGCAGCCGGGCGTTGCCGACATCGACCACCACGCTGTTGCCCTGCGTGCGCAGGTCCGGCACCGCACCCTGCCCGTCGAACTGGACGATCAGGCGACCGGCACCATCATCGCCGCGCTTGAAATCAATCTTCGCCACCGACAGGCCTGTCGGTGCGACGGCCGCAGCCACGGTGGCGCCGGCCGGCTTTTCCGCCGGCGTGGCAGCCAGCGCCGGAGCGCAGGCCAGCATCAGCGCGACTCCCAACGCGCTGACACGGTTCAAGGTAGAGCGCCGGATGGGACGCAGCCCCTTGGCTTGGTGAAAGGTCATCGTGCTATCCCCAGTAAACGATCATTGATCTTCAAGCGAGAGCGTTGCCGGCCGTTCCAGCCAGCCGCCCGCACCATCCGGCACCAGTTCGATCAGCTCCACGCGGTCTTCGAAGACCGCCGTGATCCGCCCGTCGCTCTGTCCCAGGTAACCGCCCGGGCGCACCCGGTAGGTCACCTTGTCCGGCCCCATCACCAGCGCGACGACGCCCGCACCCGTGCCGATGGTGCCGACCATGTCCAGTGCGTCCAGCGGGAAGCCTTCCAGCGGCTCCTTGCGCCGGTTCGGATCCGGACGCAATCCGCCATTCCCCTGCTGCGGATTGGTCCAGGCATCGGTGAACGGGTCACGCATGCCCTGCGCGGAATACTCGAAGGTCTCGAACTGCTGCATCACCGGCAGCGGCTCCAGCGGCTGCGCCGGCCGTGCCCGCTCGCCTTCCACCCACTTTTCCAGGTTGGGGGCGTCGCCGGGCGTGCTGGTCACGCCGCGGCCGCAGGCGGCCAGCAACAGGACCGCCAACGCCATTGCACCGCGTGCGATGTACGTGCGCATCACTTCTTGCCCCCCTTGCCCTTCTTCTTCGCCTCGGCATCGGCAGCAGCCTGCTGCGCCTGCACTTCGGTCTCGTCCAGGTAGCGATAGGTCTTGACCGTGCCGGACAACTCCAGCGCACCGCTACGGACGTTGCCCTTGGACTTGTCCTTGGGCTTGAGGTTGATGTCGTGCATGGTCAGGATCACCACCCGCGGCAGCGACGCCACGCCACTGACGAACGCGCCGAACTGGTGGTAGCTGCCCACCATCCGCAGCTTGATCGGCTTCTCGGCGTAGAACTCCTTGACCTGCTCCTGCTCGGGCTCGAACAGCTCGTTGGCCAGGCCGCTGGACAACGCGGTCTGCGAGATGTCGATGATCAGGTCGGGCATTTCCGTCTTGCTCGGCAGCTGCCGCAGCATCTGCTGCAGCACCTGCTCCATCTGCGCCAGCTGCTGCTTCAGCGGGGCCAGGTTCACCGCGCGTTCCTGCTGCTTGGTGAACTCGGAACGCAGCTCGACTTCCTTCGATTCCAGGCCAGCAAGTTCCTCGCGCTTGCCGCTGATCAGCAGCATCCACGCCAGGAACATGATCACCAGCGCCAGCACCGAACAGAAGACGATCTTGGCCTTCTGCGGCCAGTTGCCGATGTCGTTGAAATCGAGGTTCTTCAGATCGATCTTCTGGCTCATGCGCGGTCCCCCTGCAGCGGCGCGATGAAGGCCTGCGGCGGCTGCACCAGGCGGCTTCCCTCAGGCTTCGGGGCCGGCTTGGCAGCCGGCGCTGCCGGCTGGTTCGGCTTGGCCGGTGCAGCGGCCGGTGCAGTGGCAGGTGCCGCCGGAGCCGCTGCCGGCGCATTCGCGGCCGGAGCCGCAGCCGGTGCGGCAGGCGCGGCGGCGTCCGGACCTGCGGCAAGCGGGGCCACCGCAGCCGGCGGGGCCGAAACAACCGTGCCATCCGCGTTCAGGCCCGGCGTCGCCGCAACCTCTTCGCTCTGTGCCGGCAGCTTCACCTTGACCACGAACACGTACGGCAGTGCCTTGATGTCGGTAACCGGACCGGTCTTGCCGTCCTTGTCCTTGTCCGGCTCGCGCGCCTCGATGATCGACAGCTCCGGATTGGTCATCCAGCCGGAGGTGTCCAGGTTGCGCATGTAGGCCGAAACACGGGCGTTGGACTGGGTACGGCCTTCCAGGGTCAGCACGTCGCCTTCCTGCTTCAGCGCGGTCAGCACCACGCCATCGGGAATCGTACGCACCAGCGCATCGAACAGATGGACCATCTGCGAGCGCTTGGCCTGCAGTTCCTCGATCACCTTCTTGCGTGCCAGCAGGCGTTCCTTCTGCGCATCGAGGCGGTCGATCTCCTTGTTCTGTTCCTTGACCTTCTCGATCTCGGCCGACAGATAGGCATTGCGATCCATCTGGCCGCTCACCTGGCGGTCGTAGTAGAACCAGATCAACAGCGACAGCAGCAGGCCACCGATGGCGGCCATGCCCAGCATTGCGTAGAACTCACGCTGGCGTTGCTTGCGCCGCTCGGCGCGCCAGGGCAATAGATTGATGCGTGCCATCAGTCGAAGCTCCTCAGCGCCAGACCGGTGGCGATCATCAGCGCGGGGGCATCCTGGGCCAGCGCATGCGCGTTCACCTTCGGGCCCAGGGTCATCTGTGCCAGCGGGTTGGCGACCACGGTCGGCACGCCCAGCTGTTCTTCGACCATCTCCGGCAGGCCACCCAGCACGGCACAGCCGCCGGCCAGCACGATGTGATCGACGCGGTTGAACTCACTGCCTGCGTAGAAGAACTGCAGCAGGCGGCTGATCTGCTGCACCGTCGCTTCCTTGAACGGTTCCAGCACTTCCATCTCGTAGCTTTCCGGCAACCCGCCCTGGCGCTTGGCCAGGCCGGCTTCCTCGTAGCTCAGGCCGTAGCGGCGCATGATCTCGTCGGTCAGCTGCTTGCCACCGAACACCTGTTCGCGGCTGTACAGGCTGCGGCCGCCGCGCAGGACATTGAGGGTGGTCATGGTCGCGCCGATGTCGACCAGCGCGACGACACCGTCGATGGACACCGGCAGCTCGCTGGCGACCAGGGCGTAGGCGTTCTCGACCGCGAAGGCCTCCACGTCCATCACCTTGGCCTGCAGGCCACCGAGCTCCAGCGCCGACTGGCGCAGCTCCACGTTCTCCGAACGCGACGCGGCCAGCAGCACCTGCACCATCTCGGGGTTGTTCGGGATCGCCCCGATCACCTCGAAGTCCAGGTTCACTTCCTCGATCGGATACGGGATGTAGTTGACCGCTTCCAGCTCGATCTGGGCTTCCATGTCGTTTTCGTCGAGCTCGGCCGGCATCGGGATCACCTTGGTGATCACCGCCGACCCGGCGACGGCGGCAGCGGCCAGCTTGGCCTTGCTGCCTGAACGGTTCATCGCCCGGCGGATGGCCTCACCGACCGCTTCCACCTCCACGATGTTCTTCTCCACCACCGCATTCGGCGGAAGTGGTTCCACAGCATAGTGTTCCACACGGAAACGATTGCCGCTGCGGGACAGCTGCAAAAGCTTTACCGCAGTCGAACTGATGTCGACGCCTACAAGCGGCGACTGACTTTTTGGGATGAGCCCCACGGTTTCTCCCCTGCCGACGGGCACTTGGACACAAGACCTGCGTCCGAGCATTAATAACGTATTCTTAGCAAATGGCAACGACCCTGCTGTGAAGTCCCTCACGGATTCACATTGCAGCCCCTGGCAGTTCCCCTTGCGCTCCCCGGTGCCGACCCCAGCCGCCACCTTGCGTAATCTATACTCTGCGACCACGAAATTCGCAATCGGAATCTGAACCCGATGACTCGACTCCGCCGCTGGCTGCGCTGGATCTTCCTGATTGTCCTGGTCCTGGCGCTGATCGGCGCGGCCGCCGTGGGCGGTCTGTACTACGCCGTATCCTCCAAGCTTCCCGACGTGCAGACCCTGCGCGACGTGGAGATGCAGGAACCCATGTACGTCTATGCCGCCGACGGCAAGCTGATGGCGGTGTTCGGCGAGACCCGCCGTACCCCGGTCACCATGAAGGACGTGCCCGAGCGCCTGAAGCAGGCGTTCCTGGCCACCGAGGATGCCCGCTTCTACGAGCATGGCGGCGTGGACTACATGGGCATCGGCCGCGCGGTGTGGCTGCTGGCCACCACCAACGACAAGCGCGTGCCGGGTGGTTCGACCATCACCCAGCAGGTCGCCCGCCAGTTCTTCCTCAGCTCCGAGTACAGCTATACCCGCAAGCTGGCCGAAATCCTGCTGGCGCGGAAGATCGAGTCCGAGCTGAGCAAGGACGAGATCTTCGAGCTGTACCTGAACAAGAGTTTCTTCGGCAACCGCGCCTACGGCGTGGCCGCCGCCGCCGAGTTCTATTACGGCAAGAAGCTGGGCGAACTGAACCTGGACGAGATGGCCTCGCTGGCCGGCATCCCCAAGTTCCCCTCTTCCGGCAACCCGATCTCCAACCCGGAACGTGCCCGCCAGCGCCGCGACAACTACGTGCTGCAGCGCATGGCCGACCTGAAGTTCGTCACCCAGGCCGAAGCCGACGCCGCCAAGGCGGTGCCGATGCATGCCAGCGCGCATGAGCCGCCGGTGCAGGTCGATGCCCCCTACGTGGCCGAACTGGTGCGCCAGGAAATGATCGCCCGCTTCGGCGGCGATGTGGTCAACAAGGGTTACCACGTCACCACCACCATCGACTCGCCCCTGCAGACCGCCGCCAACCTGGCCGTCCGCGATGGCCTGCTGCTGTACGACCACCGCCACGGCTGGCACGGCGTGGAGAAGCAGGTCCAGGTGGGCGCCGGCGAAGATGCCGCCGCCCTCGCCGAGCACCTGCGCGGCATGTTCGGCCAGTCCGGCCTGCTGCCGGCGATCGTCGCCAGCACCGGCGCCGACGGCAGCGCCACCGTGGTGCTGGCCAACCGCAGCGAGATCGTGCTGCCAGCCGGCGCCGCCAAGTGGACCAACAAGACCCCGGGCAAGCTGGTGCAGCGCGGCGACATCGTGCGCGTGCGCGCCGGCGCCAAGGACGGTGAGTGGCTGCTGGACCAGCTGCCGCGCGGCCAGTCCGCACTGGTCTCGCTGGATGCCCACAACGGCGCGTTGAAGGCGCTGGTCGGTGGCTTCAGCTTCTCCGGCAACAAGTTCAACCGTGCCACCCAGGCCCGTCGCCAGCCGGGCTCGAGCTTCAAGCCGTTCGTCTACGCGGCTGCCTTCGACAAGGGCTACAACCCGGCCTCGATCGTGCTCGACGCCCCGGTCGTGTTCCGCGACCGCCGCGGCAAGACCTGGGCCCCGCAGAACGACGGCGGCGGCTTCCGCGGCCCGATGCGCCTGCGCGAAGCACTGGTGCAATCGCGCAACCTGGTCTCGGTGCGCCTGCTTGACGGCATGGGCGTGGACTACGCGCGCAAGTACATCAGCGAATTTGGTTTCGCCGAATCGGAACTGCCGCCGAACCTGTCGATGTCGCTGGGCACCGCCTCGCTCACTCCGCTGTCGGTGGCCCGTGGCTACGCCGTGTTCGCCAATGGCGGCTCGCGCGTGGACACCTGGCTGATCGACCAGGTCAACGACCGCGACGGCAACCTGGTATTCAAGGAAAACCCGGCACTGGCCTGCCGCGAGTGCGCCGGCAGCAGCGACCAGCCGGTCAACCAGGTCGTGGACGGTTTCAACTTCGGTGCCCCGGCGCCGAAGGTGGACCCCGCTGCAGCAGCCAAGGCCGAAGCCAAGACCGAAACCGCTGCCGTACCGGCCAACCCGGATGCCCGCACCGCCCCGCGCGCGATCGACGCCCGCACCGCCTACCAGCTGGTGTCGATGATGCGCGACGTGGTCCAGCGCGGTACCGGCGTCCAGGCCAAGGTGCTCGGCCGCGAGGACGTGGGTGGCAAGACCGGCTCCACCAACGACCACCGCGACGCCTGGTTCTCCGGTTTCGGCGGCCCGTACGTGACCACCGTGTGGGTCGGCCGCGACGACTTCCGCTCGCTGGGTTACCGCGAATACGGTGGCAAGGCCGCCCTGCCGATCTGGATCGACTACATGCGCACCGCGCTGAAGGACACCCCGATCGCGCAGAACGACCCGCCCAGCGGCATGGTCCAGGCCACCCTCAACGGCGCGACCGAATGGGTGAAGGTGGAGGACATGGACCGCCTGACCGACTACGACCTGAACCTCAATACGCCGCAGGCCGACGCCGCCGCGTTCGATATCTTCTGAGGAAAGGTCACTGGGGTGCCGACCAACGTCGGCACCCGCAACGATGGCCAACCAAGGTTGGCCGCTACCAATGCCCGCCCCCACGCAGATGTCACATCCGTGCGCTAGTCTGTAGCCAGGTCGCAACAGGAGTCATCGCATGCATCGCGCGCGCCAGCATGCTGCCAGCCAGACCCGCGAGCGGCGCCACCGCCTCGCCCACGAAGCCGCCCGCCTGATGGCCGAAGGCGGCATCCGCGACTACCACCAGGCCAAGTTGAAGGCCGCCAGCCGCCTCGGCATCCACGACGATGCCTCCCTGCCCCGCAACACCGAGATCGAGGACGCCCTGCGCGAGTACCAGCGGCTGTTCTCAGGGCCGCAGCATGGCAACGAACTGCAGCGCCGCCGCGAAGCCGCGATGCGCGCCCTGGAGTTCCTGCACGGCTTCGCGCCGCGCCTGGCCGGCCCGGTGCTGGAGGGCACCGCCGACGCCAACAGCCCCGTGCAGCTGCACCTGCACAGCGACGACCCGGAGGCCGTGCACCGCTTCCTGGACGAGCACGGCATTCCCGCCGAATCGCGCACGCGCCGGCTGCGCATGGACCGCGAGCGCAGCCTCGACGTACCAGTCTGGGTGTTCAGTGCCGAAGAGCTGACCTTCGACCTGGCGGTGCTGCCCTATGACGCCCTGCGCCAGGCACCGCTGTCGCCGGTGGATGAGAAGCCGATGCGGCGTGCCTCGGTGGCCCAGCTGCGGCAGCTGCTGGCCGAGGCTGAGATCACCGCCTACATCGGCGGATAAGGGGTACAACCTCTGGCGGGCTGTAGGGGGTGCGGACCGTCGGTCCGCACTCTACTTCGAGTATCCGGGTGCCTGACCGAAAAGCAGCCGGGCATGGCTCGACGCTACAGAGGGTAAAGGTGCGGCTCTTCCGCATCCCCGGTCAGCAAGCGCGCCAGCCACGGTGCGCCCGCACGTTGCGGGTACTCCAGCATCATCCGTGCGTGCATGGCCTGCAGATCCCCCAGCAACCAGGTCTGGTTGTAGGCATCGCCAAATGTATCGGACCAGGCGCTCTGCACGCGCATGCGCTCACCGCCATCGAGGTTCGGCATCATGTCCAACGGCTCGGCCAGCACAGACGCCAGCGCCTCGTTGATCGCCGTATTCTCCACCTGCGCCGCACGCAGCAGTTCCAGGCGATGGGTCACTCGCCAGCACTCGTAGGGGAAGCAGCTTCCGGTCGCGGTGATGTAGTCGGCCATGTCAGCCAGCAGGTGGGCCTTCAGTTGCCACGCGTCCGCACTGTCCAGCAGCTGCCGCACCTGCAGCGTGCGCAGCGTGCCGGCGCGGACCTCTTCGGGCGTGTTGAACATCTCGCCAGGCACGCTGCCACCGTGCCGTACCTGCACGATGCGGCGGATGGCCTCATGGGTGATGTTTTCCACGCGCAGCACCGCCGCTTCGGGATGCACGCGTGGGGGCGGCACGCTCGCCACCCGCCAGTAGTACCACAGCACCATCGCCATGCACGCCAGGCACAGCGCGCTGGACAGCATCCAGCCGTCCACATTCCGCGTGTAGTACCGATAGCGCGCACGCCACAAGTAGAAGCTGCGATAGTTGATGAACTGGCGTACCCATCCGTACATCGCCTTCTCCTCGGCAAGCGCCCCGGCGCGGCAGGGCTCGCTACGCGCACCACGCCGGGGCTGCATGGCTTACCAGCCGATGCCCACACCCACGCCCATGCTGCGCTCACCGCTGTTGGTGAAGGCACCATTGAGGCTGAAGGTGGCCGAACCCTTGTCGTTCAACACGCGCTGGTAGCCCACCGCCATCGCCGATTCGCCCTCGGCATAGCCCACGCCCGCACCGAGGCGGTTGTAGGTGGCCAGGCCGGCGGTGTTCATCGCCATGGCGGTCTGCGCGCTGCTCATCGCCGCCATGCGGTTGAAGCGCTTGTCCATCTTGTTCAGGCGCGCATCCACTTCGCGGGCGATGCCATCGCTGTAGTCGTTGGCGCGGGCCAGCATCTTCTCCAGCTCGGCGGTGTCGACCTGCGGCTTGGGTGACTCGGGCGCATCGGCCTTGGGCTGCGGCGCGGGCGCGGACTTCGGTGCGCTGCCGGTATCGGCGACGACCTTGTCGTCCTGCCTGGCAGGCGGCGTCGGTGCCGCTGCCTCCTGCTCAGTGGATGCCAGCGCCATGGCACGCGACTGCGGCGCCAGGCCATTACCTTCAACACGCTGCTCCAGCCCGTCTATACGGCCATTGAGCTGCTGCTGCACCGCGTGCAGCTGGCCACCGTTGACCGCTTCGCGGCTGCCCGCGGCAATCAGGCCGTTGGCCACGTTGGAAATGACCATGCCCTGCGCACCGGCGAGGGTGAGCTGGTTGAAGCCATCGGCACGGGCGGTGGAGGTGTCCTGGAAGATGGAGCGGAGCTGGCCTTCCATGCCGTCGACGCGGGAGGTGGTGCGGAGGACGGCATTGTCGAGGACGGTCAGGGCACTGCCTACGGTGCGCTGGTCGGTGTTCTGGACTCTGTAGGTGGGGGCCGTCACGTTGCCGTTGGCATCCAGCTTGGCACCACCGCCGAGCGTGGCGAGGCTGCCGTTCAACTGGCCGACGGTGGTGGCGTTGTGGTCGGCGGTGCCGCGGGCAAGATTGGTGAGGCGGCGCTGCAGGACATCATCGCCGAAGGATACTGTGCTGCTTTCCTTCGCTACGGATCCAGCACCGATGGCGACAGCATTCACAGAACCCTTCGTGACAGAGCTGCCCGCCCCCAACGCCAGACCATCGGCCTCCTCGACCACCGAACGGGAGCCCAGCGCAAAGCCTCTGCGTGCACTTTCCTGCACCCATGCAGCGCGCCCCAAGGCTACTGAATCTTCACCCTCCGCACGTGAGTAGCTGCCAAGCGCAACGGCGCCATCTTTTGTGGGCGCTGCGAATGCCGAATCCCCCATCGCTATGCCAAGCCGGCCGGCCTGCGCCTTCTCGTCATCCACGGGCGTGCCTACCGCAACGTATCGGCTTGCCTGCTCAATCGCCGATAGGCGGCCTGCAGCAGCAGCGATGTCCTGCTGCGCGGCGGTCACCCGCCCGTTGGTCGCATTGAGTTGGTTGCCGGTAACGGCATCACTGCTGCCGTTGATCACTGCACCGTCTGCGACACCCGTGATCGTCCGCTTGCCTGCACTCTTGTTCTTCACGTCGAGCGTGGCACCGGCATTCTCGGCACCCAAACGAACGGCGCCCGTCGGCGATACCTGCATCACCAGCCCCTGAAGCTCGGTGACCTTGCCAAGTGCGGAGTTGGCAGACACGACTGCAGCCTTTGCGGACGTGTCTGCACTTCGCGCAGTCTGGTCGGTCGAATACAGCTGGGCACCGGTCACGGCCTCGGCGCTGCTGCTGCCAACCGCACCGGCCGCGAGCCCGGTGATCTTCCGGTTCGCATTGGACTTGTTACGCAGATCCAGCACGGCCCCGGTGTTCTCAGCGCCCAGGCGCACGCTTCCGCCAACCGCGTCCTGACGGATCAAGCCCTCCATGACGCTGGTCTTACCCAGGGCCACGTCAGCTTTCACTAGCGCGTCACTCGCTGCCACGTTGGCGAGCTGCGCTGCGTCGTTCGCATCATGCGCCACCTGATCGGTAGCAAAAAGCTGCGCGCCCGTAACTGCCTCGGAACTATCCGAGGCCACCAAGCCAGCCTTGACGTTGACCAGCTTTCGCGTGCGTGATGAATCGCCAAACGAAACCTGATCGATGTCGAAGGTGCTCGCGTTCTCGCCCAGCGCAATGGATCCTTCGTGAATGGACTGAGCGCCATGACCGAAGGCCATGGATCCGCGCTTCTCCGCGCGCGTGCCATCGCCCAACGACACTGAGAACGTCCCCACCGCCACGGCGTTGTACCCCACCGCCACGCTACCGAGAGCGGAAGCATCAGCTCTGTTGCCCACGGCAGTACCAAAGAGCCCCGCAGACGATGAATTCTCACCAATGGACAGCGAGCGATCACCGCTGGAAACTGCGTTCCGCCCCACTGCCACCCCACCGAGACTGGCCCTCGCATAGTTGCCGATAGCCACGGCATTCTCCTTCTCCGCCTTGGCATAGCGCCCCAACTGCACGATTGAATCTTCCAGACCGGTGGAAGCGGCGGAAGCTGCGTGCTGAACGCTTGCGATACTCTGCGCCGTAGCAGCCTGCGCAACGTTGCGATCCATCGTAAGCAGCTGCCCAACCAATCTCCTGCCGCCACTATCGCCGTGCGCAGGACCACGTGTGGTGTCATCGATACACAGATTTACGCCCACGCCTACAGACAGCGCATAATCTTCAAGTGTGGAACAATGGGACGGTACCGGTGCGGCAATCGCCTCAGTGGCGGCTAGAAGCAACGCGCATGTGGCCAGTGAAGGCGCGCCCGCAAGACCACGAAGTTGTGATCGCTTTCCTCGCGGTGCCGACAGCTCACTGGCCACCACCCAACATTGCCGGGCGGCATTCCATATACGTCGATAGATACGATTCATTGAAACTCCTTAACAACTGAGGGAAGGATCAGCCCGCGCCGATGCGCCGGCTGGGAATGGGAGTGGACTCAGCCTGCCGAGGTGGTGACGGTCTGCACGTGCTCGCGGTAGCCGTCGCGGGTGAGGCGATAGCGCAGCTGCAAGGTGCTGCCAGGCTTGGGCTGGAAAGGAAGTTCCAGCGCGGCATCCGGGTACAGGCTGTGGGAGACATCGTGCGCGGTGCAGGCACCGGCACTGCTGCACTCAGCCACGCTGGTGATACCAACGCGCAGCGTGCCGGTGTTGTGGAGGCTGTTGCCTTGGAGGCGAAGCGCGACTTCGCCTTCTGTCGGCACCACGTTGACCAAGGCCCCCCAGACCAGGCTGACACCCACGTTCGCCTGTGACTCGCCCTCACCTTCATGCTCGATCTCTTCCGGGCCGCGCACGCCCTCAAAATAGATGCGGTAGGCGGTTTCTTTTTCCACGCTCTGCAGAGGGATCAGGCGGATCAGGCGATTGCCACCGCCTGACAGCGCAAACTTGCCGGGGGTGATGCTGATGGCGGCCTCGTGTGGCTCCACCACCACCTCCCGCTCGTTCTCACTTGCCGGGTTGTCAATGCGCCGCAGCGCAACCTGCACGTACTGCGGCTGGGTGGACTGCGAGTACACGCGGATCTGCGCACTCCGCTTGCCCTCGATCGAAGTGCGCATGGGATGGATGGTCAGGTTGGCCTGGGCCGGTAGTGCAACCAGCAGAACCAACGGCAGGAGGGAGAGGACAATCTTTTTCATGGGAGATTCCTTGGAAGAGATCAGGGGCGGGCCGAGGGCACGCGCAGTTCAACCTTCAGTTCGCCGGTATAGACGCCCTGTCGCTTGCTGCTGGAAGGGAACCGCGGCGTGAGCAGAGTCAACGGCGCGGGCACGCAGTACACCGGCTGGTCGAGCTTGGGCAGCTTGACCAGGCGCAGTGCGGTGCTGTCGACGCCGTTCAGTTGCTCCTCCACACCGTTGCGCATGCGCCGCCTGTTGCCGGCGTAGTCGAGCAGCACATCGAAGTCCACGCGCTCGCTCTCGTCACCGGCGGCATCCGGATGCCAGACCGAGAAGCCATCACCGCCGGGCGGGCGCGGACCGGCGTCGCGCACGGTAACGCCCAGGTACTCGCTGCTGGAGCCGACGCCGTCGTACAGGCACATATCGACGTCCTTGCGTCCGCCGATCATCCTGGCGATCGGGTCGTAACGCAGATCCAGATTGACGTGGGCGTTGCCGTATTCGAAGGCTGGCAGGTAGATCGAGACGGCGTCGTAATCGGTGACCGTAAAGTCAAAGTTGAAGACGTAAGTGGCCAGGTACTCTGCGGGCGGGCGGCGAAGGCGGAGTTCGAGCCTGCCTTTCCAGTGCCCAGCAGTAAGTCGCTGCAGGTTTTGCTGACTTATAAGCAGGACTCCCCCCGTACCAACCGGTGGTATGCCGAAGCATGGAATCCCTGCAGATGAAGAGCTCGTCTGGATATCTGCCCAGTAGCCAGCTGAGCAGGCACCGCTTTGATCGACACGCTGAACACCCACAGAGATGTCAATATCTGACCGATGGCCGCTTCGCTGCTCAATAAACGACGTGGAAACTTTGCTCAATACACGCGTCGCCGTCGAGTGCGTATCCTCCACCGCACATCGCCCCATCGCCGGATCACTTGCAGACACACAGGTCAGAAACAAAGCTCCGTACTGCTTCGATGGATCAAGATGGTCATGCGCAATCAGCGTCTGCCGCGGCCACACCTGGATCTCTGCCGGTATCGCCGATCGATCCCAGGGCATCACCACATCCTGGGTGATCACACCCGATGGTGGATCCATCTGCGGCGGTCGCTGAGCAAGGGCCCGAGGCACCACCACAGCCAACGCACTTACCAGCATCCACATAAACACCACACGCCGTTTCATGGCGTTCCTCCTGTAGCAGCGGTCCGCGGTACAACCGCGATCAAGGCCTGTTCCTGCAGCAGCCGGGTCACCCGTGCCTGCTGGCGGATCTCCGCCGGCAGCTGCGCCACGGCAAGCGGCTCGCACTGCACTGCGCCCACCAGCAGCACCACACTGCGGCGTTCGCGCACCTGCAGCGGGCACTGCAGCAGGCGGTCGTCCTGCAGCAGGTAGAGGGTCTTTTCCCTGCGCGGGAAATCGGCCACGAAGCCGCCGTTGGCGCTGGTGCCGGCAACCGGCGCGTTGAGGATGCGCGCCCCGCCCAGTGGCAGGCCGGCGACATCGCGGGCACTGCCGACGAAGGTGTAGGTCACCTCGATCGGCACCGGCATGCGAACCAACCGGCCGGGCGACAGGAACAGCGGGCGCAGGCCGGATACGCCGCTCACCCGCACCGAGGCGATGCCATCCACCGTGCTGGCATCCTGCAGGTCGGCATAGTGCGACTGGTAGGCCTGCAGCGGCATCAAGCGGCGCTCGCCCAGGTTCAGGCGCTGGCGGCGCGCCCCCCCCACCTGCAGTTCGGCAGCCACGCCACGCAGGTCGAAATCGTCGGTGTCATCCACCTGCACGGCCAGGCCCGCATCGGCGGTGGCCCCGCCGCCCCAGTAGAAACCGCGACGGCTCAGCGCGAAGCTGGAGGCATGGTTGGCGCTGTAGGAAAACTCGCTGCGTCCCGGCTGGCGATAGCCGCCGACGGTGATGCCGGTCTGGCCCCAGGGGTTCTGCAGCTGGCCGCCCACGGTCGCGCTGTAACGTTCATTGTTGGTGGCGCGCAGTTCGGCATTGGCTTCGCGGTAGGTGGCATCCACCTCCTGCCGCAGGCTCTGCGCCACGCTGTAGGTCACGTCCGGCCGCTGGTGTTCGGGTTGGCGCGCGTCCACGGCGTAGCGGCGCTGCGAGCTGCCGCGCTCGCCGTTCTGCAGGCGGCTCAGGCTGAAGCTGATAAACACGCCCCTGTCGCGGCTGGAGGGCGTGTTGGTGTTGCCGTGGTTGTGCTGCTGCCATACGCCGGCACGGCTGGACACGCTGAACTCGCCCCAGCGGTCGGTACGGCTGTAGCTGGCCTGCCAGGTGCGGCTGCGCTGGGCTTCGCGGCGCGGGCGCAGCGGATCCGGCGGCAGCCATGGCAGCAGGCCCTCCAGGGGATCCTCGTCAAAGCCAGGCAACGCCTGTGCCGGGCGCCAGGTCTGGCGGCGCGTATAGCCCACGTAGGCACTGCCGCCCGCCAACGGCAGCGACATCGAGCCACTGAGCGAGTCGCTGCAGCCCAGGCGGTCCCGGCTGTCATGCTGGAAGCCGCAGGCATTGCCGCGCATGCGTTGCTGGTACAGATTCCACGACGCACGCCGGCGGTACGACAGTTGATGCTGCTGGCCGCTGCTGCCATCACTGCCACGCAGCACGCTGAAGGCGCCGCGCAGATCCTGGGTCGCGAACTGGCGGCGCACGTCCAGCCGCAGTTCGCCATAGCTGAAACCGGCGATGTCGGCCACGCCTGCGGTCAGCGCCAGGTCGCGCGCCAGTGGAAAGCGGACACCTGCCTGCAGCACGCGCTCGCCGTCACCGCTGGGGCTGCGGCGCTCGTCGCGCTGCCCGCCCTGCACGAACCACTGCAGGCGCGTATCGGTCCAGTCACCGCCCTTGTCGAACGGTGCATCCTCACTGCGCACCAGCACGCCGTCTTCGTAGATGCGCAGGGTGACGCTGTAGCTGCCCATCGGGAAACTGCGGGTATCCAGCTGATTGACGCCGGCCTGCAGATAGAAGGTCTGCAGCAGCCGCTCGCCCTCGAAGGCATCCACGCGCGCATCGCGTGCCAGCAGCACGGTGAGCGGCGAGGCCTGCATCGCTCCGTCAGCGTCCACATAGGCGTACGTGGTGCCGGCACGCACACCACGGAAGCGGTCCAGCGGCAGCATTCCGAACGCAAAGGTGCCACCCTGGGTGCTGGACAGGTTGCGCCGGTCCATCAGGCCGATCTGCAGGTAGTGCTCCTGGCCGAGGTCGTGGCGGTAATACGCGCTGTCCAGCTGGAAATCGTCGCGGCTGCCGCTGCGGCGGTAGTGCTGACGGTTGTAGTTCCACTCACCTGCTACGTGCCCGTGCTTGAACAGGCCCAGCGTGCCCGCGCCCTGCGCACTCAAAGATTGATAATCGCGGCCGCCGCTGATGTTGACGGTCTGCCGGTGCAGCCAGGCGTTCTCTGCGTTGGCGGTGACGTTATGGAAACGATGCGCATCCGGTGTCTGCCCGGGGATCCACTGCTGGGCGATGAACACGCGCAGCACGCCTTCGCCTTCGTCATACAGTGCGTGCACAGACGCGGGATCTTCCGGCGGCGCCATGTAGCCGCAGCCGGCCGCAGCGCCGCCAAAACGGCAGGCCAGATGGCTGTTGCGGGGCATCGGCTTCGACAGCGCCGGCAGCAATGCGGCCTGCGCCTCGGTGGAAAGGCCCAAGGCCTGGGCCACGCGCTGCGGCTCCAGCAGCTGCACCTCATCCAGCGTCACCCGCACCGGCGACAGCCCCGCCGATTGGCCGAACAGGCTGACGTCCAGCTGCTCGGTCTGGCCTTCCACCAGATCTTCAAAGCCAGCGGGGACGCTGCGGGCGTGGGCCAGCGCTGGCGCCAACGCCAGAGCGAGCGCCAGCGCCAGCCGGGTCACGGCGGGTGCGGGAGAATTCATTCGGGGAAATCGCGTTGAAAGGCCGGCCCGTGCTGACGGGCCGGCGGGGTTGCTTAGGGGCTGGTGGCCTTCTGGGCCATGACGATGACGGCCATGCCGTCGTAATCACCAGCGACGATTTCGCCCTGGGTCGTCTGCTCAAGACTCAGCGGCAACATGATCGAACGGCCCTGGACGGCGCCATCGAAAATGTCGGTTGCTTTCAGATCCTGAGCGGCCGTGGTCAGCGTCATGCCGTTGAGGATCACGGACATCGGCACCGGCCTTGCACCCGGATTGCCAAGAGTGGGCCGCAGCTCAAGATCGCTGCCCAGCTTCACTTCGATGTCCTTGCTTTCATCGTTGGAGAAGATACGGGTGTTTTCCTTCCACGGGCGCAGGCCGATGCCAGGCAGATAATCCAGCTGCACCGAGTCCGGCAGCGCGGACCCGTCTTCCTTCTGGAAGGCGAGCGTGGCATCGACGTTGGCGTAGACGCTGATGCGGGTTTCAACGGCGTGCGCAGACAGTGAAACGGTAGCCAGCGCTGCAGCGAGCGCGGCTTTCTTGATGATGGCGTTCATGGGGCGTGTCTCTCTCGGACAGGGAACGTGAAAGCTCCCCTCCCCTGAAAGAGGAGGGAAGCGCCGCCCGCGGAGGTGGTTGCGGGCGACGGAGAGAATGTTAGGAATCCATTGCCCCACAAACCATTCAAGCATTCCTAAAACGTTGAACGTTGATGAGAATTTTTGAATTCGCTCAAGGTTTGGGAATTACTCAATATCCCTCAACCTGCTTTTGCAACATTTCTCATTGCTCCGCGCAAACACCATGAAACGCTCAATCCAGAATGGCTCAGGCCGCCTTTCGGCGGCCTGAGAGTTCACGCGCTACGCAATCATCAGAAGAAAATCGCGTACAGGATCAGCAGCGGGATCGGAACGCCCAGCAGCCACAGCAGCAACATCTTCATATCCTTTCTCCTGAAGCAATAGGAATTACAGGTCGCGGCGACGGCCGCCCCAGGTGGCGCTGAGGCTGGCGAAGAAGGCGCCGATCAGCAGGGTGATGAACAGCCACAGTGCGGCGTACGCAGTTGCCTTGCGTGCATCGTCGGCGGCCTGCTTGGCCGTGGTCTTGGCCTTCTCCAGCGCCGCACGCATGCGTGTCTGCACGTCGGTGACGCGGGCCTGTGCTTCGGCTTCGCTCATGCCAGTTTCGCGGGCAATCAGCTGCGACAGGTACTGGGTATCGGCCGGGTCCAGGCCATCGCCCTGCAGGCTGTTGACGATGATGCGGTTTACTTCCGCACGCATCTCGCGACGATCGCCACCAGGGCCACCCGCCATCGGGCGCGGCGGCGGCGTCATGCCGGCCGGACGCGGACCCGCGTTCGGTGCGGCCGGCGGCGGCGGTGCTGCCGGGTCGTTCATCGCGCCCGGTGCCGGCGGCGTGCCTGCCTCCGGTGCGCCCGGGGCCGGGCGAGGCGCGCTGCGGAACAGCGAATCGACCCAGTAGTTGAGGTCGCCTTCCTGCGCATTGCCTGCAGCGGCGGTACCTGCTGCTGCCGTGACAACGCCTGCCGTCGACGCGGCTGCACCTGCCGTGGCACCGGCGACCTTGGCGCCCGCTCCCAGCACGCCACCGATGGCCGAGGTCAGCAGGCCGGCGGTGAGCAGCGTGGCCACCGCCCACGACACGAAGCCATGCGCGGTGTCGCGGAAGTAGGTTTCATCGCTGTGGATCAGCGTCCACTTGGTACGCAGGCGACCGGCCAGGTAGCCACCCAGGCCCGAGGCGGCCAGCGCGGTGAAGGTGAGCCAGGCGATGCTGGACCAGCCGAAGGTTTCCTTGCTGACACCTTCAAACGACCACGGCGACACCGATGACAGGCCGAGACCGACACCAAGGATCAGCAGGATGAGGGACAGTGCGGCGGCGGCGACGGCACCGGCAAAGATCGCGCCCCAGGACACCGCGCTTTCGCTGGCGGGCGGAACGATGGGGGCGGTGACGACGGTGGCAACGTCGGGGCCGAGCGGTCCGCGCTCGGGTGGATCAAATCGGGTACTCATCGGGATGGACGCTCCATTTCAAGGGCTGCGAATGCAGATGGCGTCCTGAGGCTGCGCGAGCCGTTGTGAAGCGGATGAGACCCTTGAATCACGCGGTCTTGGCGCGGTGGTGGTTCAACGCCCGTTGAGCTCGGTAGATCCACGCGATGCGTGGAGGGTTTCCGCGGGATGCGTGCCAACCAAGGTTGGCACCTACCAAATCGGGGGCGCCAGTAGATCCACGCCATGCGTGGATGGTTTGGGCCGAATGCGTGTCAACCAAGGTTGGCACCTACCAACGCCAGGCAAAAAAAAACGCCCCGCGGATGCGGGGCGTCTTCAGCACAACCTACTGCGGCCGATCAGCCCTGGTAGTCGCGCACGTCGCTGCCGGTGTAGACCTGGCGCGGACGGCCGATCTTCATTTCCGGATCGACCTGCTGTTCCAGCCAATGCGACACCCAGCCGGAGGTACGGCCCAGGGCGAACATGACGGTGAACATTTCGGTCGGGATCTGCAGCGCCTTGTAGATGATGCCGCTGTAGAAATCGACGTTCGGGTACAGCTTGCGGGCGACGAAATACTCGTCCTGCAGCGCGGCCTGTTCCAGCTTCACGGCCACGTCCAGCAGCGGATCCTGCACGCCCAGCTGCTTGAGCACCTTGCCGGTCATCTCACCGATGACCTTGGCGCGCGGGTCGAAGTTCTTGTAGACGCGGTGGCCGAAGCCCATCAGGCGGAAGCCGGAGGTCTTGTCCTTGGCCTTGAGCACGGCGGACTCGACGTTGTCGGCAGTGCCGATCTCTTCCAGCATCTTCAGCACGGCTTCGTTGGCACCGCCGTGGGCCGGACCCCACAGCGCGGTGACGCCCGCAGCGACCGACGCATACGGGTTGGCACCGGTCGAACCGACCAGGCGCACGGTCGAGGTCGACGCGTTCTGCTCGTGGTCGGCATGCAGGATGAACAGCAGGTCCAGCGCCTTGACCACGTCCTGGTTCAGCTCGTACTGGCCGTCGGCCGACTCGAAGGTCTGCTTCAGGAAGCGGCTGACGTAATCCAGCGAGGTGTCCGGCTTGTTGGCCGGCAGGCCCTTGCCGTGGCGGTAGATCAGCGCCGACAGGGTCGGCACCTTGGCGATCAGGCGCACGGCGGCCTGGCGGCGCTGTTCGGCGTCGGACAGGTCCAGCGAGGTGTGGTAGATGCCCGACAGCTGCGCGATGGCGGCGGTCAGGATGGCCATCGGGTGGGCATCCTTGGCGAAGCTGCCGATCAGGGTGTTGATCGACGCATCGACATTGGCTTCGGCCGCCAGCTCGTCGGTGAAGGCCTTCAGCTGCTCGGCGCTCGGGCGCTCGCCGTTGATCAGCAGGTAGGCCACTTCGACGTAGCTCGACTTTTCCGACAGCTGTTCAATCGGGTAGCCGCGGTACAGCAGCACGCCCTTGTCGCCGTCGATGTACGTGATGGCGGACTTGCAGCTGGCCGTCGCGGTGAAGCCGGAATCGTAGGTGAAATACCCCGTTTCCTTGGTCAGCTTCGCGATGTCGACGCAGTCGTTGCCAAGGGTGGGTTTGATGACGGGCAGAACGACCGACTTATCGCCGGCGTTGAGCGTGACCTGATCAAGATCGGACACTGTGTGCGCTCCTTCATGGGAAGGCGCCTGCCCAAGCGCATTGGTCAGGCACGTGAATGACGTCCTCGGCCTGTGCCGGGGATCACGCCATTATCGCACAGCAGCATTTGCCCGGCGCTAGACAGAAGTCGTAGACGACAGGCGGCCAGAACCCGGCCATTGAGCGGCCCGGATCGGCAAAAGCGTTGTCACGCGAACGCAGTGTTCCGTCCATCCAAACGCCCGTTGGGCAGGCGTTGGGGAAAAACAAACGGCCGCGCAGAGCGCGGCCGTCGGTTCGAAGCTGGATCGACAGATCAGCGCGCGTAGCGCTTCTGGAACTTGTCGATACGGCCCGAGGTGTCGATGACCTTGTGCTTGCCCGTGTAGAACGGGTGCGAAGCCGAGGAAATTTCAACCTTGACCAGCGGGTATTCGTTGCCGTCTTCCCACTGGATGGTTTCCTTCGTCGCCATGGTCGAGCGGGTCAGGATCTTGAAATCGGAGGTGACGTCATGGAAGACGACGTCGCGGTAGTTCGGATGGATATCGGCCTTCATGGGCTCACACCGTAAATGGGCTGGTGGTCAAGAGCGGCATTATAAGCACCGGTTGCCGCCCGGGGCAACCGGTACCGGGACATCGACGTCAGTCCGCGCCCAGAGCCTGGCGTACCAGGGCCTCGAAACGCTGCTGGTCGTAGGCCATCAGCAGATCGCAGTTGTCCGGCTGGCCGGTCTGGCGGTTCCAGTCGACGATGGTGGCACCGCGGCTGAACGTGCCGTTCAGTTCCACGTTCAGCGGCCGCGACTCGACCTGCAGCTGCCCTTCCGGGTTCAACGCCCAGGCCATGGCCACCGCGTCGGCGGTGTACCAGCGGCCCCCCTTGCTGTCTTCGGACAGGCCACGGGTCTTGCGCGAGATCAGCTCGTAGAAGCGGGCGCGATCGGAATCGGCCTGCAGCCACTGCTCCGCCTGCTCCAGCGGCAGGCCGTGGGCGACGGTGGCTTCCCAGTCCGATACCAGCAGGTGCTTGAACGAGGTGAACACCACATGCGCCGCTTCCGGATCGAAGGCGATGTTGAACTCGGCGGCCGGGGTGATGTTGCCGTGGCAGGTGACCGCGCCGCCCATCACCACGATGCGCTTGATGCGCTGGGGCAGGGTCGGGTCCAGCTTCAGCGCAAGCGCCAGGTTGGTCAGCGGACCGAGCATCACCAGCATCAGTTCGCCGGCGTGTTCGTGCGACAGGCGCAGGATGGCCAGCGCAGCGTGCTCGGCTTCGGCCTGGCGGCTCGGCGGCGGCAGGTCCACGTCGCCGTAACCATCACGGCCATGCACGTGGGCAGCGTCGACGGAGGGATGCAGCAGCGGATCCGGGCTGCCGGCAAACACCGGCACGTCGGCGCGGCCAACGATGTCGCAGAGCTTGAGGGCGTTGCGGACGGTGTACTGCAGGCCGACATTGCCGGCGGCGATGGTCAGGGCGACCACGTCATGCCGTTCATCGGCAAAGGCCATCAGCAGGGCCAGGGCGTCGTCCACACCGGGGTCGGTGTCGATCAACAGGGGGATCTTGTGGGTCATCGTTGCCGTCTTCAGATCGGCAACGAAGTGTGGACCGGGATGATGACCGTTGCAAGTACGGGGGTTGGGGTTCGGCAGGGCTGCGCCCTGCACCCGCCGAATCAACGGCAAACGCCAGAGCAACGGCAAAAGCTGGTTTCCTGTGGGGATGGCGGGGTGGGTCCGGTTGCGGGGGACGCTGCAAGTACGTCCATGTAAGCTCGGTCGCCGCATCCATGCGGCTCACGCCCCCGCAACCGGACCCACCCCGCCTTCGACAGATTTCTGCTGCTGGTGGGTGTCGACCTTGGTCGACACGCTGCTGTTGGTAGGTGTCGACCTTGGTCGACACATCCACGGATTGATCGAAAAATCTCTCTGTAAAGTCGAGCCATGCTCGACTCACGCGCGCAGCGTGGATGTCTGGGCCAAGGACCACACCCACCAAGGCGGCATTACGCCGAGGCGTAACGCACGGCGGTGCCGATCCAGCGCTGCACCACACGATCGGCCAGTGCGGGTTGCTGGGCCAGCAGGCGTTCGGCGAGGTCGTGCACGCCGGGCAGCAGGCCGGCGTCGCGGGCCAGGTCGGCAATGCGGAATCCGGCCAGTCCGGTCTGACGGGTGCCGAGCAGTTCGCCGGGGCCGCGCAGCTCCAGGTCCTTCTCGGCGATGACGAAACCATCGTTGGTTTCGCGCATGGTCTGCAGACGCTCGCGCGCCATCTGCGAGAGCGGCGCCTGGTACAGCAGCACGCAGCGCGACACGGCCGAACCGCGGCCGACACGGCCACGCAGCTGGTGCAGCTGTGCCAGGCCCAGCCGCTCGGCGTTCTCGATCACCATCAGCGAGGCATTGGGTACGTCCACGCCCACTTCGATGACGGTGGTAGCGACCAGTAGATCGATATCGCCGGCCTTGAACGCCACCATCGTCGCCAGCTTCTCGGCCGCCTTCAGGCGGCCATGCACCAGCCCGACGCGCACGCCCGGCAGCAGCGCCTGCAGCGATTCGTAGGTGGCCTGCGCGGGCGTTGCATCCAGCTCTTCGCTTTCCTCGATGAGCGTGCACACCCAGTACACCTGCCGCCCTTCCCGGCAGGCCAGCGCGATGCGCTCGATCAGCTCGGGACGACGGTCGTTGTTGAGTGCCACGGTCTGCACCGGCGTGCGGCCAGGCGGCAGTTCGTCGATGGCCGACACGTCCAGATCGGCGTACTCGGACATCGCCAGCGTGCGCGGAATCGGCGTTGCGGTCATCACCAGCTGGTGTGGCACGCTGTTGCCGCCCGCGCCCTTGTCGCGCAGGGCCAGGCGTTGGTGCACGCCGAAGCGGTGCTGCTCATCGACGATGGCCAGGGCCAGGTCCTGGAACACCACCGCGTCCTGCATCAGCGCGTGGGTACCGACCACCACCTGCGCCTCGCCGTTGGCGACCTGTTCCATCACCTTGGCGCGCGCCTTGCCGGTGACCTTGCCGGCCAGCCAGGCGATGCGCACGCCAAGCGGTTCCAGCCAGCCGCGCAGGTTGTTGAGATGCTGTTCGGCCAGCAGTTCAGTGGGCGCCGCCAATGCGACCTGCTTGCCCTGTTCCACCGCCAGCATCGCCGCCAGCGCGGCAACCACGGTCTTGCCGGAGCCGACGTCGCCCTGCACCAGCCGCAGCATCGGGCTGGGCCGCGACAGGTCTTCGCGGATCTGCTTGAACACGCGCGCCTGCGCACCGGTCAGCGCGAACGGCAGCTGCTTCAGCAGTGCCTTGGCCAGCGTGCCGGGGCCGGCCAGCGGCGGCGCGTGATGCGCCTGCAGTGCGATGCGCTGGCGACGCAGGCTGAGGTGATGCGCCAGCAGCTCTTCCATCGCCAGGCGACGTTGCGCCGGATGGGTGCCCGCGGCCAGCGCGGCCAGGTCGGCATCCGGCGGCGGCCGGTGCACGGTCAGCAGCGCGCTGCGCAGCGAGGGCAGCTTGAGGCCGTCCAGCCAGCCACTGGGCAGCAGTTCCAGCGTGCTTTCCTCGGGCAGGCGGTCCAGGGCCTGGCCGATCAGCTTGCGCATCGTCATCGGGCCAACGCCCTCGACGGTGGGATACACCGGGTCGAGGCGGTCGCCGAGTTCAGGATCGTCATTGCGGCCCAGCACCTGGTAGCTGGGGTGGACGATCTCCAGGCCGAGGTGGCCGGGCTTGGGCGTGCCAAAGCAGCGCAGCCGGTTGCCGACCGCGAACTGGCCGACCTGCTGCTGGCGGAAATGGAAGAAGCGCAGCACCAGAGTGCCCTGCCCTTCGTCCTCCACCGCCACCTTCAGCATCGGCCGGTAGCGCATGCCGCGTTCGACCGCGACCACCCGCCCTTCCACCTGCGCCGGCACGCCGTTGCGCAGGTCTTCGATGCGGGTCAGCCGGGTGCGGTCTTCATAGCGCAGCGGCAGGTGAAGCCAGAGATCCTGCAGGGTGGCCAGGCCACGCGCGTGCAGTTTGGCGGCCACGGCCGGGCCCACGCCAGCGAGCATCGCCAGGGATGCTTCGCCGGACGGTGAGAGGACCGGGGTGACCGCCGCCTTGCGTGCCACGTGGCGGTCAGTCGATGACCATCACCGCGTCGACCTCGAAGTTGGCGCCCTTCGGCAGGCCGGACACTTCGATGGTGGAACGGGCCGGGTACGGCGCCTGGAAGTAGTCCTGCATGACCGCGTTGACCTTGGCAAATTCGCCCAGATCGGTCAGGTACAGGCCCAGACGCACGACCTTGTCCAGCGAACCGCCGGCGGCTTCGGCCACGGCCTTGAGGTTGTCGAAGGCGCGACGGGCCTGGGCTTCGACGTCACCGGCGCCGACGATGTCGCCGCTGGCCGGGTCGAGCGGGATCTGCCCGGAGAAGTACACGGTGTTGCCGGCGCGCACGGCCTGCGAGTACGGGCCGATGGCGGCGGGAGCCTTTTCGGTGTTGATGATCTGGCGGGTCATGGGTCGCTCCGGAGCTTGGGGGAAACAGAGCGGTGATTGTAGCAACCCGGTAGTGCCGGCCGCTGGCCGGCAACCTCGCAATGCAGCGGGTCCACGCGATTGCCGGCCAGCGGCCGGCACTACCAGGTTCGCGTTATTGCCGGCGTACCGACTGCACGACCGACAGGCGGCGCAGGCGGCGCATCACTTCGGCCAGGTGGTTGCGGTCGCGCACCTGGATGTTGAAGGCCAGCACGGCGGCGTTGAAGTCGCGGTCCAGGTAGTCCACGCGCTCGATGTTGGAGTGGCTCTGCGCGATGGCGGCCGCCAGCTGCGCCAGCACACCGGTGCCGTTCTCCACTTCCACCACCAGCGAAGTGTCGTAGTCGCCGGAAACGGTGGTATCCCAGCCGATCGGCACCCAGCGCTCGGGCGACTTGCGCAGTTCAGCCAGGTTCGGGCAGTCCATGCGGTGCACCACGATGCCCTTGCCGGCGGTGTGGTAGCCCATGATCTCGTCGCCGGGAATCGGCTGGCAGCAGCCGGCGAAGGTGACCACGCCGCGCTCGCTGCCGTTGATCAGGATCTTTTCCTGCGAGTGGTGGCGCGAATGCGGGCCACCGCGCAGTTCGGCGTAGGCCATCAGTGCCTGCGCGGCCTGGGTCGGCATCCAGTTGCCCAGCGCGACTTCGGCCAGCAGGGCCTCCAGGCGCGGGAAGCGGTGCTCGGCCAGGAACGCGTCCAGGCGCCCCTTCGGCAGCCGCTCCAGCGAGGAGTCCATGGCTTCCAGCGCACGGTCGAGCATGCGATGGCCCAGCTGCACGGCGTCTTCGTGTTCCAGCTGCTTGAGCTGGTGACGGATGGCGGTGCGTGCCTTGCTGGTGACCACGAACTCCAGCCACTGCGGTTTCGGCGTGGCCGAGCGCGCGGTGATGATTTCCACCGACTGGCCCGACACCAGCTTGGTACGCAGCGGCACCAGCTTCTTGTCCACCCGCGAGGCCACCGCCATGTTGCCGACATCGGTATGGACGGCGTAGGCGAAATCGAGCGCGGTGGAGTTGCGCGGCAGGGCCAAGATCTTGCCCTTCGGGGTGAACAGGTAGACCTCGTCCGGGAACAGGTCGACCTTGACGTTGTCGAGGAACTCCAGCGAGGAACCGGCGGCGCGCTGCGAATCGATCAGCTCGACGATCCAGGCATGCGCACGGCTCTGCGCGCTGTTGGGCGAATCACCGCCGAACTTGTAGGTCCAGTGCGCGGCCACGCCGCGTTCGGCGATCAGGTCCATCTCTTCGGTGCGGATCTGCACTTCGATCGGCGAACCATAGGGCCCGAACAGCACGGTATGCAGCGACTGGTAACCGTTGGCCTTGGGAATGGCGATGAAATCGCGGAAGCGCCCATCCAGCGGCTTGAACGTGGCATGCACCGAACCCAGCGCGTGGTAACAGCTGGGTACGCTGCGCACGACCAGGCGGAAGCCGAACACGTCCATCACCTGGTCGAAGGATTTGTTCTCGTCGCGCATCTTGTTGTAGATGCTCCACGGGGTCTTGATGCGGCTGATCAGCCGATGCTCGATCCCTTCCTTGGCCAGGCGCTGCGACAGCTGCACCTCCACCTGCGCCATCGCTTCGCGGCGCACCACCGGCTGGCTGCGGATGTGCTTTTCGATGATCGCGTGGCGCCACGGATACAGCGCCTTGAAACCGAGGTTCTGCAGTTCGCTCTTGACCAGGCTCATGCCCAGGCGCTGCGCGATCGGTGCGTAGATCTCCAGCGTCTCGCGGGCGATGCGGCCGCGTGCCTCGCGGCTCTGCGCACCCAGCGTGCGCATGTTGTGCAGGCGGTCGGCCAGCTTGATCATGATCACGCGCAGGTCGCGCGACATCGCCAGCAGCATCTTGCGGAAGCTCTCGGCGGCCGCTTCCTGGCGGTCGCGGAACTTCAGCTTGTCCAGCTTGGTCACGCCGTCGACCAGTTCGGCCACGGCTTCGCCGAACTCCGAGGCCAGTTCCTCGCGGGTCAGCGGGGTGTCTTCGATGGTGTCATGCAGGATCGCGGCGATCAGTGCTTCCACGTCCAGGCCCAGCTCGGCCAGCACCTGGGCCACGGCCACCGGATGGGTGATATAGGGCTCGCCCGACTTGCGCGTCTGCCCAGCGTGCGCGGCGGATCCGACTTCCCAGGCACGGCGCAGCAGCGGCAGCTGCTCCGGCGGCAGGTAATGGGCGGCGCGTTCAAGCTGGAGGACGTAGTCGGGTACGGCGGCAGTGGCGGCTGCGGCGACCTTGGCAGTGGGGCCTGGGTTCATGCCCGAAGCCTATTCCAGCGCGACGTTTACGGCAAATCCTGAATGCGAAACAGCCCGCGCGGGGCGGGCTGTTCGGCTATCCAGCAATGACTCTGATCGATGTGATCAATCGTCGTTCTTGGACATGTCTTCGTCGGCGACCACTTCCGCGGCGGCCCACTCCAGCGCTTCGCGCTCGGCGCGCTCACGCTCGGCCTTCTCGACTTCGTCGATCAGCGCGTTGTCGATCTTGCGGGCGGCGATTTCGCGCAGTGCCAGCACGGTCGGCTTGTCCTCGGTCTCGCTGTTGTCCAGCGTGGCCTGCACGCCGTTGGCGAGCTGGCGGGCACGCTTGGAAGCCATCATGACCAGCTCGAAACGGTTGTTAACGACTTCCAGGCAATCTTCTACGGTGATGCGGGCCATACGGGCTCCCGGCGACCGGTCGGCCGCTCAGTCGAATGAGGGAAAGGGGACGGAGTGTACTGGCAGGGGCTGGACAAAATCAAGCCAACCCCCACCCTATTCTTTTGGAATCAGTCAGTTGCGCCCGGATCGGGGGTCAACAGGGCCTGGATCAGGCCGGCGTGGCGGACCTTCTGGGCCTCCCGGCGCAGGCGGCTGGCGGTGAAGATGGCGCACAGCTCGTCGACGGCGGTGTCGAACACCTCGTTGACGATCACGTAGTCGAACTCGTTGAAGTGCAGCATCTCGTCACGCGCCGCGCCCAGGCGCTGGGCGATGACCGCCTCGCTGTCCTGGCCGCGCTTGCGCATGCGGTCCTGCAACGCCTGCTTGGACGGCGGCAGGATGAACACGGTGACCGTGCCCGGCACCAGCTGGCGCACCTGCTGCGCGCCCTGCCAGTCGATTTCCAGCAGCACGTCCTGGCCGGCGGCCAGCTGCGGTTCCACCGACTGCCGGGCGGTGCCCTTCCAGTCGCCGTGCACCCAGGCATGCTCGAAGAAATCGCCGGCGGCGATCATCTGCTCGAACTTTTCGGCACTGACGAAGTGGTAGTGCTGGCCGTTCACTTCACCCGGGCGCATCGCACGCGAAGTGAAGGAAATCGACAGGGCGATCTGCGGATCACGCGCCAGCGTGGCGTTGACGATGCTGCTCTTGCCGGCGCCGGAGGGGGCGGCAACGATGTACAGCGTGCCGCGCGCGACGGCGTCCGACGAAGGTGACGGGGCGCTCATGCACGGAACCCAACTGGTTGATTTCGCAAAATTTTTCCTCGATGTTCCAGATCCGGCGCGGAGGATCGCGCCAGGACGGCGGAGGCTGCGCGGAACATCCTGGAACCAGGCCCGGCAGACGGCTCCCCGGGGTGCGGGCACGCAACTTTACCAGAGCCGCCCCTTTTCGCGCCCCTTGGCGAGGCGGCCGGACCTTGTGCCACATGGGCATCCGGGGGCCTGTGCTATAACCGGGCCGTACCTACCGACAGCCGGGTGGTCTGCGTGCCGCCCCGCCATCCAAGGAGAACGGCATGCCCTCGATGAGTCGCCGCCAGTTCCTGAAGGTCACCGGGACAACCCTGGTGGGCTCCAGCCTGGCACTGATGGGCTTCGCGCCCGGCATCGCGCTCGCGGAGGTCCGGCAGTACAAGCTGACCCGCGCGACCGAGACCCGCAACACCTGTACCTACTGTTCGGTGGCCTGCGGCATCCTGATGTACAGCCTCGGCGATGGCGCCAAGAACGCCGAGCCGAGCATCTTCCATATCGAAGGCGACCCGGACCATCCGGTCAATCGCGGCACGCTGTGCCCGAAGGGTGCCGGCCTGGCCGACATCATCCACAGCAAGTCGCGCCTGCTCTACCCCGAGTACCGCGCACCGGGCTCGAACGAGTGGAAGCGGCTGAGCTGGGACGATGCGCTGGACCGCATCGCGCGGCTGATGAAGGAAGACCGCGACGCCAACTTCGTAGAGAAGAACGAGGCCGGGCAGACGGTCAACCGCTGGCTGACCACCGGCATGCTGGCGGCCTCGGCCACCAGCAATGAAACCGCGGTGCTGACCCACAAGGTCGTGCGCTCCCTCGGCATGCTGGCGTTCGACAACCAGGCACGTGTCTGACACGGCCCGACGGTGGCAGGTCTTGCCCCGACGCTAGGCCGTGGTGCGATGACGAATCATTGGGTCGACATCAAGAATGCCGACCTGATCCTGATCATGGGTGGCAATGCCGCCGAGGCGCACCCGTGCGGCTTCAAATGGGTGACCGAAGCCAAGGCACACAACAAGGCCCGCCTGATCGTGGTCGACCCGCGCTTCAACCGCTCGGCCGCGGTGGCCGACGTGTATGCGCCGATCCGTACCGGCACCGACATCGTGTTCCTGGGCGGCCTGATCAACTACCTGTTGACCGAGGACCGCATCCAGCACGAGTACGTGCTGAACTACACCGACATGTCGTTCCTGGTGAAGGACGAATTCGCCTTCAAGGATGGCCTGTATTCGGGCTACAACGAAGAGAAGCGCAGCTACGACCGTTCCAGCTGGGACTACGTCTATGGTGATGATGGCTTCGTGCGCAGCGACCCGACGCTGAAGGACCCGCGCTGCGTCTACACCCTGCTCAAGCAGCACTACGCGCGCTACACCGTGGAGATGGTCGAACGCATCTGCGGTACGCCGGCCGACAGCATCCGCCAGGTCTGGGACATGATCGCGTCCACCGCCGGCAAGGACAAGGCGATGACCATCCTGTACGCGCTGGGCTGGACGCAGCACTCGGTGGGCGCGCAGAACGTGCGTGCCGGCACCATGGTGCAGCTGCTGCTGGGCAACATCGGCGTGGCCGGCGGCGGCATGAACGCGCTGCGCGGACACTCCAACATCCAGGGCCTGACCGACATCGGCCTGATGTCCGACCTGCTGCCCGGCTACCTGACGTTGCCGAAACAGGACGAACAGGACTACGACGCCTACATCGCCAAGCGCACGCAGAAGCCGCTGCGCGCCAACCAGATGTCGTTCTGGCAGAACTATCCGAAGTTCCACGTCAGCCTGATGAAATCGTGGTGGGGCGACGCCGCCACCGCCGACAACAACTGGTGCTTCGATTACCTGCCCAAGCTCGACAAGCCGTACGACATGCTGCAGGCGTACGAGCTGATGAACGAAGGCAAGATCCATGGCTACATCTGCCAGGGATTCAACCCGCTGGCCTCGGCGCCGAACAAGGGCAAGCTGATCAGCGCGTTCTCCAAGCTGAAGTTCATGGTCAGCATGGACCCGCTGGAAACCGAGACGATTGCCTTCTGGCAGAACCACGGCGCGCTGAACGACGTCGATCCCCGCGCCATCCAGACCGAAGTGTTCCGCCTGCCGACCACCTCCTTCGCCGAGGAAAACGGCGCGGTGGTGAACTCCTCGCGCTGGCTGCAGTGGCACTGGAAGGGCGCCAACCCGCCGGGCGAAGCACGCAGCGACATCGAGATCATGTCCGAGCTGTTCCATCGCATCAAGGCGATGTACGAGAAGGACGGAGGCGCATGGTGGGAGCCGGTGCGCGATCTGGCCTGGAAGTATTCCAACCCGGAGGTGCCGACGCCGGAAGAACTGGCGATGGAATACAACGGCAAGGCGCTGGCGGACGTGTTCGATCCCAAGGACCCGACCAGGCTGGTGCGCAAGGCCGGCGAGCAGCTGGCCGCGTTTGGCGACCTGCGCGACGATGGCAGCACCTCATCGGGCTGCTGGATCTACATCGGCGCCTGGGGCCCGACCGGCAACATGATGGCGCGGCGTGACAACAGCGACCCGACCGGCATCGGCAATACGCTGGGCTGGGCCTGGGCGTGGCCGGCCAACCGCCGCGTGATGTACAACCGCGCCTCGTGCGACGTGGCCGGCCAGCCGTTCGATCCCCGGCGCACGCTGCTGGCGTGGAACGGCAAGAACTGGGGCAGCGTGGACGTGCCCGACTTCAAGGCCGACGAAGATCCGGCCGGCGGCATGGGGCCGTTCATCATGAACCCCGAAGGCATCGCCCGCTTCTTCGCCAAGGCCGGCATGGCCGAGGGCCCGTTCCCGGAACACTACGAGCCGTTCGATACACCGCTGCGCAGCAACCCGCTCAGCCCCGGCCAGGCGCTGACGCTTAACAACCCGGCGGCGCGCGTGTTCGCCAGCGATCGCGCGCAGATCGGTTCGCCGGACGAGTTCCCGCATGTGGCCACCACCTACCGCCTGACCGAGCATTTCCACTTCTGGACCAAGCACGGCAAGCTCAACGCCATCATCCAGCCCGAGCAGTTCGTCGAGATCGGCGCGGCATTGGCCGACGAACTGGGCATCAACAACGGCAGCCGCGTGCGGGTCAGTTCCAAGCGCGGCCACATCGAAGCGGTGGCGATGGTGACCAAGCGCATCAAGGCCCTGCAGATCGATGGCCGCACCGTGCACCAGGTGGGCGTGCCGATCCACTGGGGTTTCCTCGGTGCGGCCAAGCCCGGCTACATCGCCAATACGCTGACCAACGCCATCGGTGACGGCAACTCGCAGACGCCTGAATCGAAGTGCATCCTGGTCAAGGTCGAGAAGGTGTAGGAGACACGCCATGTCACTGCAATCGCTGGACATCATCCGCCGCTCGGCCACCACCACGCCCTCGCCGGAGGCGCGTGGTGCGCACACCGGCCAGGTCGCCAAGCTGATCGATGTAAGCAAGTGCATCGGTTGCAAGGCCTGCCAGGTCGCCTGCATGGAGTGGAACGACCTGCGCGACGAGGTCGGCAGCTGCGTCGGCAGCTATGACAACCCGCCCGACCTGAGTGAACAGTCGTGGACGGTGATGAAGTTCCGCGAGTACGAGGACGAGAAGGGCAAGCTGGAATGGCTGATCCGCAAGGAAGGCTGCATGCACTGCAGCGATCCGGGTTGCCTGAAGGCCTGCCCGTCGCCGGGCGCGATCATCCAGTACGCCAACGGCATCGTCGATTTCCAGGAAGAGAACTGCATTGGCTGCGGCTACTGCGTCACCGGCTGCCCGTTCGACGTCCCGCGCATTTCCAAGAAGGACCACAAGGCCTACAAGTGCACGCTGTGCTCGGACCGCGTGGCGGTGGGCCAGGAGCCGGCCTGCGTGAAGACCTGCCCGACCGGTGCGATCACCTTCGGCAGCAAGCAGGCGATGACCGAGCATGCCGCCGGCCGCGTAGAGGACCTCAAATCACGCGGCTACGAGAACGCCGGCCTGTATGACCCGCAGGGCGTCGGCGGCACCCATGTGATGTACGTGCTGCAGCACGTCGACAAGCCCGAACTGTACGCCGACCTGCCCAAGGATCCGCGCATCAGCCCGATGGTGGAAGTGTGGAAGGGCGTGGCCAAGCCGCTGGGCGTGCTGGCCATCGCCGCTACCGCCTTTGTCGGCTTCCTGCATTACATCGGTATCGGCCGCAACACGGTGAACGACGAGGAAGAGGAAGAGGCCGAGCACGAGGCGAAGAAGATCGAAGAGGAGCAGCGGCCATGAAGTACGCACCGCACCCGCGGCAGATCATCCGCTACCGCGCGCCGACCCGCATCAACCACTGGGTCGTGGCGATCTGCTTCGTGCTGACCGCGCTGTCCGGGCTGGCGCTGTTCCACCCTGCCCTGTTTCCGTTGACCCAGCTGTTCGGCGGCGGGCCGTGGACGCGCATCCTGCACCCGTTCATCGGCCTGGCCATGGTGATCGGCTTCGCCTTGCTGGCCTTCCGCATGTGGCGCGACAACCTGCCCACTGCCGACGACCGCGCGTGGCTGCGCGGCATGCGCGATGTGCTGCGCAACGAGGACGAGAAGCTGCCGCCGGTGGGCCGCTTCAATGCCGGCCAGAAGTTGTTGTTCTGGGCCATCATCGGCTGCCTGTCGGCGCTGCTGCTGACCGGCTTCGTGATCTGGCGGCAGTACTTCAGCCACTTCTTCCCGATCGGGGTGATCCGCTTCTCGGTGCTGGCCCATGCGCTGTTCGGCTGGGTGCTGGTGTGCGCGATCGTGGTGCATATCTATGCGGCGATCTGGATCAAGGGTTCGGTGCGGGCGATGACCCAGGGCAAGGTGACCTATGGGTGGGCGTACAAGCACCATCGGCAGTGGTTCCGGGACATCCTGCGCGGGCGGCGGGAAGAGGGGTAGCGGCAGGGCCTGCGGCCCTGCACCCGCTGCAAGCCACAGCAACAGCGGCTCTCCGTGGGATGGCGGGGCACTGTGGGTGTGCGGGGACGCCGTAAACCCGTCCCTGGGGGCTTGGCCGCGGCATCCATGCCGCGGACACCCCGCAAACCCACAGTGCCCCGCCTTCGACAGTTTCCCGCTGCTGTTGGTTTTCCGCTGCTGTTGGTGGGTGTCGACCTTGGTCGACACACTGAACACGGCAATGATCGGAACCGGCTTTTGTAGAGTCGAGCCATGCTCGACTGCGTTGCCTGAACACGCTGGACGCCAGCGCCGACAACGGCGAGGATGGAGGCTGGTTCTTCCGGCTGGCCCTGCATGGCGCAACGCATCCTTGAACCCGGTGAAATCGAGACGCTGGCCTCGCGCGATGTTCCGCGCATCATCCTGCCCGATACCGCGTCGCTGTTTGCCGGACGTGCGGCGCGATTGCGCAGCCTGGCTGCGCACAGCGCCATCGGCGGCTATCTGCAGCTGCTGGCGGCCCTGGCCGATGCGCAGCAGTCGCTGCTGGACGAGTTGACGCCGCAGCAACGCGAGACCCTGCAGGCGCAGGCGCGTTCCCAGCAATCGAGTGCAGCAGCCGGCGCTGGGATGCCGTTGCGGCCGGCCAACACGCTGCAGCTGGATGGGCACTGGCGCGACTGGTTGCGCACCTTGTGCCGGCACTGTGCCGATGAGGCCGGGCTGCCGGCGGAAACCCGGCAGGAACTGCAGCGCGTTGCCGCTGCCGATGACGCATGGCTCGATGCACAGGCGCATGCGGTGCTGGAGCGTGATGACGCGCCTTCGCTGGATGCGGTGGCTGCACTGCTGGTGATGAACGCGCTGCAGGTGTACTGGGCGGTGCTGGCCGACAGCTTCCGCCCCACCGACCTGAAACCGCTGGCCGATGCGCCGGGGCTGTGCCCGTTGTGCGGCACCCTGCCGGTGGCCAGCGTGGTGCAGGCACGGCCGCCCTACGCCTCCTACCGTTATCTTTCGTGCTCGCTGTGTGCCTGCCAGTGGCACTACGTGCGCGTGCAGTGCAGCCAGTGCGGCGCCGCCGGCAAGGACATTGCCTACCGCGCCCTGGCCGATGTGGACGGCGACAGCGGCGAAGCCGTACGTGAAAGCGCCGTGCGAGCGGAGACCTGCGACCACTGCCACAGCTACCGCAAGATCCTCTATCTGGAAAAGGATCCGGCACTGGAACCGGTCGCTGATGATCTCGGCACGCTGTCGCTGGACCTGCTGCTGGGCGAGGAAGGCTACGCGCGTGCCAGCCAGAATCCGCTGCTGTGGCAATCCGACGGCGATTGAGCCAATGACAGCCACGCCCCCCACCCTGGCATCGGCCGCTGCCCTGCCCTCGCTGGACCGGCTGCTGCGCCTGCCTGCGCTGGCGGCGCTGATCGAAGGCCACGGTCGCAGCCGCATCACCCAGCTGCTGCGCGCACATCTGCAGGCGCTGCGTGAACGCATCAGTGCAGCGCAGCTCTCGGCCGAGCAGTTGCACCAGGCCATTGAAGGCCCGGCACTGGTCGCGGCGCTCGACGCCGCACTCACCGCCGATGCACGGCTGGACCTGCAGCCGATGTTCAACCTCACCGGCACCGTGCTGCACACCAACCTCGGCCGCGCCCTGTTGCCCGAAGCCGCCGTGCACGCGGCCACCCGCGCGATGACCGCGCCGGTCGACCTGGAATTCGACATCAGCCGCGGCCGCCGCGGCGACCGCGATGCACGGGTGCGGGCGCTGGTCTGCGAGCTGACCGGCGCCGAAGCCGCCACCGTGGTCAACAACAATGCAGCGGCGGTCCTGCTGCTGCTCAACAGCCTGGCCAACCGCCGCGAGGTGGTGGTCTCACGCGGCGAGCTGGTCGAGATTGGCGGCGCCTTCCGCATTCCTGATGTGATGCGTAGCGCCGGGGCGCGCCTGCTGGAAGTAGGCACCACCAACCGCACCCACCCGGCCGATTTCACCCATGCCATCGGCGCCCGCACCGCGTTGCTGATGGAGGTGCATGCCAGCAACTACGCGATCACGGGTTTCACCGCCAAGGTCGATACCGCGGCGATGGCCGCCATCGCGCACCAGCATGGGTTGCCGCTGGCAGTGGACCTGGGCAGTGGCAGCCTGTGTGATCTGGCCACCTTCGGCCTGCCGCACGAGCCGACCGTGCAGGACGCACTTGCCGCCGGTGCGGACCTGGTTTCATTCAGTGGCGACAAGCTGCTGGGCGGGCCGCAGGCCGGCATCATCGCCGGCCGCGCCGACCTGATTGCGCGGATCAACCGCAACCCGCTCAAGCGGGCACTGCGCATGGACAAGATGGGCCTGGCCGCACTGGAAGCGGTGCTGGCCCTGTACCGCGAACCGGAGTACCTGGCGCAACGGTTGCCAACGCTGCGAACGCTGACGCGCACGCAGCAGGACATCGATGCACAGGCACAGCGCCTGCTGCCGGCCATGCGTTCCGCGCTGGCGACCGACTGCACCCTTGAACGCGCATCGATGCACAGCCAGATCGGCAGCGGCGCGCAACCGCAGGCCCAGCTGGCCAGCGCCGGGCTGCGGGTCACATCGGCCCGTCGTGGTGGTCTGGATCGCCTGGCCAAGCGCCTGCGCCAGCTGCCCCGGCCGGTGTTGGGCCGCATCGCCGATGACGCGCTGTGGCTGGACCTGCGCTGCCTGGAACCTGCCGACGAAGCGGACTTCCTCACCCAATGGAGCACGCTGCAGGCATGATCGTCGGCACCGCCGGGCATATCGACCATGGCAAGACGAGCCTGGTACGCGCACTGACCGGCATCGAGACCGATCGCCTGCAGGAAGAACGCACGCGCGGCATCTCCATCGAGCTGGGTTACGCGTACGTGCCCCTTGAAGGCACCGACGCGCAGGGCCCCGCCTCAACGCTGGGCTTCGTGGATGTGCCGGGCCACGAACGCTTCGTGCACACGATGGTGGCCGGCGCCACCGGCATCGACGTCGCCCTGCTGGTGGTCGCTGCCGACGATGGGGTGATGCCGCAGACCCGCGAGCACCTGGCGATCCTGCAGCTGCTGGGCGTGGATCGCGGCGTGGTGGCACTGACCAAGATCGACCGCGTGGATGCCGCGCGCATCGCCCGGGTCGAGATCGAGATCGCCGCGCTGCTGGCCGGCACGCCGCTGCAGGATTCCCCTGTGTTTGTTTGCAACAGCACCGCACCCGATGATGCAGGCATCAACGCGTTGCGCGCCCACCTGCACGCATGGGCCGCGAGCGATGCCAACGCGCGCCGGGACGCGCTGCGCCGTGAGCTGTTCCGCATGCCGGTGGACCGCGTGTTCTCGCTGGCCGGGCACGGCACGCTGGTGACCGGCGCGGTGCACGGCGGCATCGCCGCGGCAGGCGAACACCTGCAGCTGATGCCGGCTGCCACCGACGTGCGCGTGCGCAGCATCCATGCGCAGAACCAGGCCAGCGAGCATGCGATGGCCGGTCAGCGCTGCGCACTGAACGTGGCGGCCATCGCCCGCGACGACATCAACCGTGGCGACTGGATTGCCGATCCGCGTGCGATGCGGGCCACCACCCGGGTCGACGTGCGCCTGCGGCTTTCCGCGCTGGCGCCGCCGCTGCGCGACCGGGCGCCCCTGCACATCCACTGGGGCACGATGCACCGGCAGGCCCATGTTGTGCTGCTGGAGGATCATGACCACGGCAACGGGCAGCTCGTGCAGCTGGTGTTCGATGTACCGGTCTGCGCGATGTGCGGCGACCGTTTCATCGCCCGCGACTCGGCGGCCACCCATACGTTGGGAGGCGGCATCGTGCTTGACCCGGAGCCGCCGCAACGGCGACGGCGCAGCCCGGGCCGGCTTGCGTGGCTGGCGGCGCTGGAGCAACTGGCGGCGGGCGCCGGGCCTGGCCCGCTGCTGCAACAGGCCCCTGCCGGCATTCCCGCCACTGCCCTGCAGCGCTACTGCCGACGCGCCTGCAACCAGATCGACCTGCCCGCCGACGCGCGGCGCATCAACACCCGCGATGACACGGTGATCATCCTCACCTCGCACTGGCAGGCGCTTGGCGAGCAGGTGATCACCTCGCTACGGGGTTGGCACCAGCGACGACCGGACGAACCCGGTGTCGACAGCGGACGCTTGCAGCGCAGCACCCTTCCTGCGCTGGCGACCGGCCTGTGGAATGCGCTACTGCAGGATCTGCTCGACCACGGCAACGTGCAGCGAGTGGGGGCATGGTGGCGCCTGCCCGGCCACGACCACGCACCACCGGAGCGCGAACGCCAGCTACTCGAACACGTGCTGCCGCAGCTGCATACCGGCGGTTTCGATCCGCCATGGGTGCGTACCCTGGCCGACGGGCTTGGCCTCGCCGAGGACGACGTCCGCGCCATCCTGCGCAGGGCGGCAGCGCGCGGCGAACTGTTCCAGGTGGTACCGGACCTGTTCTATGCACCGGCCCGCATCGCCGAACTCGCTGCGATCATCGCGCAGCTGTCACAGGCCACGGGCACCGTGGATGCGGCCGCCTTCCGCGATGCCATCGGCCTGGGCCGCAAGCGCAGCATCCAGATCTTGGAGTTCTTCAATCGCGTTGGCTACACTCGACGCGTCGGTGACCAGCATCGGCCGCGCGGCGATCTGCAATGGAACGCCCCCCACGGTTGAGCGCACCGGCATCACCGTACTTTCGGAAGGCATGCGCATCCGGGCATGCGGCTGGGCTTCAAACCCAGTAGGGGGCGTCGATCGTTCCCTGGTAGGTTCGACTCCTGCTGCCTTCCGCCATTGGTGTTTCCGCAGGAGATGTCGGCATGGCCACGCACGCGCAGTCCCCCGCCCCTTCACCCGCCGATGCCCCGCAACGCCTGACCTCACTGGCCCATGGTGGCGGCTGCGGCTGCAAGATCGCGCCGGGGGTGCTTTCCGAGCTGCTGCGTGGAATTCCGGCGCTTCCCGCGCCGGCCGAACTGCTGGTCGGGCGTGAGACCAGCGACGACGCGGCGGTGTATCGCCTCGATGATCGCCAGGCGATCGTCGCCACCACCGATTTCTTCATGCCGATCGTCGACGACCCGTTCGACTTCGGCCGCATCGCTGCGACCAACGCGCTGTCTGACCTGTATGCGATGGGCGCGCGGCCACTGTTCGCGCTGGCCATCGTCGGCATGCCGATCAACGTGCTGCCACAGGACACCATCCGCGGCATCCTGCAAGGTGGTGAACGCGCCTGCGCCGCTGCCGGCATCGTGGTTGCCGGCGGCCACAGCATCGATTCGGTGGAGCCCATCTACGGCCTGGCCGCGATCGGCGTGCTCGATCCACAGCGGCTCAAGCGCAATGCCGATGCCCGCGCCGGCGATGTGCTGGTGCTGGGCAAGCCATTGGGCGTGGGCGTGTATTCGTCGGCGCTGAAGAAGGAACTGCTGGATGCCGACGGCTACCGGCAGATGGTCCAATCAACCACCCGCCTGAACAGCGTTGGCGTGCCGCTGGCCGCATTGGACGGCGTGCACGCGATGACCGACGTCACCGGCTTCGGCCTGCTCGGCCATCTGCTGGAAGTGTGCCGCGCCAGCGGCGTCGCCGCCGAGGTGGACAGCACACAGGTGCCGCTGCTGCCACAGGCGCTGGACCTGCTGCAGCGGGGTTGCGTGACCGGCGCATCCAGCCGCAACTGGGCCTCGTATGGCGCCGAGGTGCGCTTCGCCGCGGGCATGGCGGCGCACTGGCAGCCACTGCTGACCGATCCGCAGACCAGTGGTGGCCTGCTGGTGTCGTGCGCGCCGGAAGCGGTGGATGCGGTGCTGGCCTGTTTCCACGATGCGGGGTTCGCCCAGGCAGCCGTGGTGGGCCGCCTGAACGCGGGAGCGCCGGGCGTTAGCGTGGTCTGAATGCCGGACCGAAGAAGGGCGCCCGAAGGCGCCCCTGCCGTCTCACTCGATGTTCTGCACCTGCTCGCGGATCTGGTCGATCAGCACCTTCAGTTCCACCGCGGCATTGGACGTACGGCTGTCCACCGACTTCGAGCCCAGCGTATTGGCTTCGCGGTTGAACTCCTGCAGCAGGAAGTCCAGGCGGCGACCGACCGGCTCGCGCTGCTTGAGCACGCGACGGATCTCGACGATGTGGCTGCCCAGGCGGTCCAGTTCCTCATCCACGTCCAGCTTCTGCAGCCACAGCACCAGTTCCTGCTCGGCGCGGCCGGGATCGACCGGGTGCGGCAGGTCGGCCAGGCGTGCGGCCAGCTTGGCGCGCTGGCCGTCGCGAATGGCCGGAATCAAGGTGCGCACCTCGGCGGCGATGCGCTCGATGCCATCCACGCGCTCGGCAATCGCCGTGGACAGCTTGTCGCCTTCACGCTCACGGGCGGCAACGAAGCCGTCCAGCACCTGGTCCAGCAGCGACAGCGCCTCGGCCTGCAACGCTGGCGCGTCGGTGGCCTCGCCCTGGGTCACGCCCGGCAGCTGCAGCAGTTCAGTGAAGCTGACCTGCAGGTTGGGGAAATCGGAGGTCAGCCGGTGTGCCAGCTGGCCCAGCTGCCCCAGCAGCACCTCATTGACCTGCAGGCTGCCCGCCGCTTCCGGCGCGCGCAGGCGCATCACCAGATCCAGCTTGCCGCGGCTCAGGCGCGCTGCAATGCGTTCACGCAGCTGCGGCTCCAGCGCCCGCAGTTCCTCGGGCAGGCGGGTGCCGACCTCCAGGAAGCGGTGGTTGACCGAGCGCAGCTCGCAGCCCAGCGTGCCCCACGGGGTGACCCGCTCGCCGCCGGCATAGGCGGTCATGCTTCGAATCATGGATTGTGTCCGGTGCGTGCAAAGGGGGAATGGTACCCTAGCGCCCTCACCAGAGCCCCCTTGCCCGCCCCGTGAAGGCCGCGGGCGTGGCGGCGTACTCCCACGCCATTACGGAACCCGCATCATGTCCGATTCCCGCCCCAGCGGCCGCCAGCCCGACCAGCTCCGCCCGGTCGTCATCCAACGCGGCTTCACCCGCCACGCCGAAGGTTCGGTGCTGGTGTGCTTCGGTGAAACCCGCGTGCTGTGCACCGCCAGTGTCGAGAACCGCGTGCCGGGCTTCCTGCGCGGCAAGGGCGAAGGCTGGGTGACCGCCGAGTACGGCATGCTGCCGCGTGCCACCCACACCCGCAGCGACCGCGAAGCGGCGCGTGGCAAGCAGGGCGGCCGCACGCTGGAGATCCAGCGCCTGATCGGCCGCAGCCTGCGTGCCTGCGTGGACCGCAACGCGCTGGGCGAGCGCACCATCACCCTCGACTGCGACGTGCTGCAGGCCGACGGTGGCACCCGCACCGCCGCCATCACCGGCGCCTACGTGGCCCTGGTCGATGCAGTGAACGTGCTGATGAAGCGCGGCGACATCAAGCGCAACCCGATCCTGGGCGCGGTCGCGGCCGTGTCGGTGGGCGTGTACCGCGGCACCCCGGTGCTGGACCTGGACTACGCCGAAGACAGCGACTGCGACACCGACATGAACGTGGTGATGAACGACGGTGGCGGTTTCATCGAACTGCAGGGCACCGCCGAAGGCCATGCCTTCCGCCGCGATGAACTGGACGCGCTGCTGGGCCTGGCCGAGAAGGGCGTGCGCGAACTGCTGGCCGCGCAGCAGGCGGCGCTGTCGGCATGAACCGGCGCCTTGCCCTGAGCACCCTCGTGGTGGCCGATTACGACGAAGCCATCGCCTGGTACACCGGCAAGCTCGGCTTCTCGCTGCTGGAAGACATCGACCAGGGCAGCAAGCGCTGGGTGGTGGTCGGGCCGACCGACGGCAGCGCCGCCGCCCTGCTGCTGGCCCGCGCCAGCAACGAGGAACAGCGCAGCCGCATCGGCAACCAGACCGGTGGCCGGGTCGCCTTCTTCCTCAACACCGACGACTTCCACCGCGACCACGCGGCGATGCTGGCCGCCGGGGTCGAGTTCCTGGAAGCACCGCGCGAAGAAGCCTATGCAACGGTCGCGGTGTTCCGCGATCTGTATGGCAATACCTGGGACCTGCTGGAGCCGCGTCAATGAAGAAACTGGTACTGGCCAGCCACAACGCCGGCAAGCTTGTGGAGATGCAGGAGATCCTCGCCGACCTGCCGTTGCAGATCACCTCGGCCGCCGAGCTGGGCCTGGGCGACGTGGAAGAGACCGGCCTGACCTTCGTCGAGAACGCGCTGCTGAAGGCGCGCGCGGCCTGCGAAGCGACCGGCCTGCCGGCGCTGGCCGATGATTCGGGCCTGATCGTCGATGCCCTCGGCGGTGCACCGGGCCTGTACAGCGCGCGCTATGCCGGCAAGCCGACCAATGCCGCGGCCAACAACGCCAAGCTGCTGGACGCGATGGCTGAAGTGCCCGACGGCCAGCGCAGTGCCCGCTTCTATGCGGTGATCGTGCTGCTGCGCCATGCCACCGACCCGCAGCCACTGATCTGCGAGGGCCGCTGGGAAGGACAGATCACCCGCGAACCGCGCGGCAGCAACGGCTTCGGCTACAACCCGGTGTTCCTGGATACCACCCACGGCCTGACCGCCGCGGAGATGGAAACGGCCCTGAAGAACGCCATCAGCCATCGCGCCCTCGCCCTGCAGCAGCTCAAGCAGCAGCTGGCCACGCTGTATTGATGCGTTCCTGATTACCCAAGGGAAGCCGGCCAACGGCCGGCACTACCGATGAAGCCCATGCCGCACGCCCACGACCACTGCAACCACCTGCCCGGCGAAACCTGCCCGGGCGACCACGACACTCCGCCGCGCCTGGTGCCGCCGCCGTTGTCGCTGTACGTGCACCTGCCGTGGTGCGTGCGCAAATGCCCCTACTGCGACTTCAACTCGCACCAGGCCAAGGGCGAGCTGCCGTTCGATGCCTACATCGACGCGCTGCTGCGCGACCTGGACCAGGACCTGCCGCTGGTCTGGGGACGGGTGGTGCACAGCGTGTTCTTCGGTGGCGGCACGCCCAGCCTGTTCCCGCCGGAAGCGATCGACCGCTTCCTGCAGCAGGCCAGCGCGCGCCTGCGCTTCGCGCCCAATGCCGAGATCACCCTGGAAACCAACCCGGGCACCGCCGAACACGGCCGCTTCGACCGCTACCGCGCGGCCGGCGTGAACCGCCTCAGCTTCGGCATCCAGAGTTTCGACGACGCGATGCTCAAGCGCCTGGGCCGCATCCACGACAGTGGCGAGGCCGAGCGCGCGGTGAAGATGGCGCAGGACGCGGGCTACGACAATTTCAACATCGACCTGATGTACGCGCTGCCGGAACAGACCCTGGCCGGCGCCGAGGCCGATCTTGAACGCGCCTTCGCACTGCAGCCGGCGCACATCTCGCACTACCAGCTGACCCTGGAACCGAACACGGTGTTCTTCGCACGGCCGCCGCAGGGCATTCCCGATGAGGACAACGCCTGGGACATGCAGGAACACTGCCAGGCCCTGCTGGCACAGGCCGGCTTTGGCCAGTACGAGGTCAGCGCCTATGCGCGCCCCGGCCGGCAGAGTGCGCACAACCTGAACTACTGGCGCTTCGGCGACTACCTGGGCATCGGCGCCGGCGCGCACGGCAAGATCAGTTCCGGTGCCGAGGAGCACGTACTGCGACGCTGGAAACTGAAACATCCGCAGGCCTACCTCGACAGCGCGGGCACCCCCGCCTCGTTCGGCGGCGACGATGTCATCGCCCCCGGGCGGCTGCCGTTCGAGTACATGCTGAACCTGCTGCGCCTGCACGAAGGTTTCAGCCTGCGCGATTTCGAGTCGCGCACCGGCCTGCCGCGCAGCGTGCTGGACGCACCGCTGGCCGACGCCGTGCAGCGCGGCTGGCTGCACATGGCGGACGGCCACGTGCAGCCAACCGAGCTGGGCCGCCGCTTCACCAACGATGTGGTGAGCCTGTTCCTGGACGAGTAAGGCCTCCGCCGTAACGGGTAGTGCCGGCCGCTGGCCGGCAATCCGGTGCGGATCGCGTTGCCGGCCAGCGGCCGGCACTACCGCGCATCGGGGCCATGCCCGGCAGATGCATTTCACATTCACCCTAAAGTAGCGCCGACATCGGCCGACACGGTAGATTCACCAGATCGATCCGCGGGAATCCGGGTACCGCTCGCCGATGTCAGCTGTTTTTTCCCCCACCCCTGCCGACAAGGCCCGCCTGGCCGCAGCCGACCTGCCGCCGCGGGTGCGCGAACTGCTGGGCGCGTTGATCGGCCTGTGCCGGCAGACCCTGGCCGCGCCGCTGATCCTGACCGTCGAGGCGCTGGAACAGACCCTGCTGCACGACGCCGATCGCGCGCGCAATCCGCTGCAGCAGGCCGAACTGATGGCCCAGCGCGGACAACTGCATGCCTTTGCCGGTCACTTCCCCGACCGGATGCTGGATGCCGTTGCCGAGGCCTTGGCACGCCTGCGCGAGCCTGCGACTGCAGCCACCGCCGGGGCCACCCCGCCGCCGCTGCCCGGCGTGCTGGGGCTGTCGCTGGTGGCCGAGCATGACGTCGACCGCGACCTGCTGCTGACCGAGATGATCCGGCGCGAAACCCTGCGCTCGACCAATACCCTGAACCTGCTCGGGCAGCGGCTGGGCGTGCTGGCGGCGGCGCCGGCATTCGAGGCCGACGCGCTGCCGCTGGCGCCGCAGGCATTGTGCGCGATGGTGCGCCGGCTCGCGGAGCAGGACACCCTCGGCGCCGACGTACAGCTGGCGCTGTATCGCAGCTTCGAGCGCCAGGTGCTGGAACGGCTGGGCGATGTGCTCGACCGCGCCAATGCGCTGCTGGCCCAGCACGGCGTTCTGCCCGGCCTGGTCTACACGCCCTACCTGGCCCGTTCGTCGAGCACGCGACGCATCATCACCCACTCCGTCGGCGGTGGCCGCGCGACGCAGCCGGCCAAGCGCGCCCCCGCAGCGCCGCTGACCGGCTGGAACGGATCGGCACCGTCGGGCTCGTGGTCGAACCTGGTGCAGGAAGCGGTCAGCGACGCCGGTGGCCGCGACACCGCCGTGCCTGGGCTCACCACCTCCACCGGCAGCGCGTTGCACGACCTGCTGCAGCAGGCCCGGCACGCCAGTACCGCGCCCGCGCCGTCCGCTGCGGTACCCAGCGCCGCCGTGGATGCGGTGCTCGCGCGCCTGCAGGCCCAGTCCAGTGCCGCTACCGGCCTTGCCGACCTGCAGACCGCGGTGGTCGCCCAGCTGCGCAGCGAACACGGCGCGCAGGCCCAGCTGGGCAGCCACGACCGCGACAATCTCGACCTGCTGCGCCTGCTGATGCAGCAGGTACAGCAGCAGCAACGTCCCGACCCGGTACCGGCCGCGCTGCTGGCGCGCCTGCAGGTACCGCTGGCGCGCGCGGCCATGGCCGACCCTGGCTTCTTCGTGCGTGACGAGCACCCCGCCCGCGAACTGCTCAACCAGATCGCCGAAGCCGGCGCCCACTGGCTCGGCGATGATGACGTTGACCCCCAGCTGCTGCAGCGCATGGCGCAGAGCGTGCAGGGGCTGCTCGGCCAGGATGCGCGGACGCCCGAGGCCTTCGCTGCCGCCAATGAAGACGTGCAGCAGCACCAGCGCGCGGCTGCCCATCGCGCCGAGCTGGCCGAGCGCCGCCACGTCGAGGCCGCGCGCGGCAAGGAACGCCTGGACCTGGCACGACGCCAGGCCAGCGCACAGATCGACCAGTGCTGCGATACCCAGGCGCCGCCGCGCTTCGTGCAGACCCTGCTGCGCCAGGCGTGGGCCGACGCCCTGACATTGACCCGGCTGCGCCATGGTGACGATTCACCGCAGTGGCAGGAGCGCCTGCAGCAGACCCAGCGCATCGCGGCGGTGACCGCCCAGGCCGCGGACGCTGCGGATGGCACCGACGCTGCGCTGGCCACCGAGGTGGAAGCGGCGCTGGTGCAGGTCGGCTACCACGCCGAGGAGGCCGCCGCCGTCGCGCGTCGCCTGGCCACGCCCGGCGGCGAGGACGAAAGCACATCGCGTACCGAACTCAGCGCACGCCTGAAAGCACGCGCGCGACTGGGCGAGCATGCCGGCACGTCCAGCGCAGGCGCGCCCGCCGAGCCACGCAGCAGTGCCGAAGAAGCCGCCTACCAACAGCTGTCCACCCTGCCGTTCGGCAGCTGGTTCGACATCGACACCGGCGACGGCACGCTGCGCCGCCAGCGCCTGTCGTGGTACAGCCTGCTGACCGGCCATGCGCTGATGGTCAATCCACGCGGACAGAAGATCGCCGATACCGACCTGGATACCCTCGCCCGCCAGCTCAGCGCCGGCCGCGCGCAGCTGGTCACCGAAGACAAGGGCCGCCTGGTTGATCGTGCCTGGCAGGCCAGCCTCGATGCGCTGCGTGCGCTGGCCGCTGGCCACAGCCGGAAAACCCCTGCATGAACACCCAGCCGCCACAGGACACCCGTCGCGCACCGCGCCGCCAGGTCTCGGACCTGGTGCCGGTGACCGACCAGATGCGCGACAGCGTAGTGGGCCGCCTCGGCAACGTTTCTGAAACCGGCATGCTGATGCTGGCCAGCGTGCCGTTGCGCGAGGATGCGCTGTACCAGCTGCGATTCCCGCTGCCGATGGCCGATGGCCGCCAGGAAGCCATCGACGTAGGCGTGCACCTGCTGTGGAGCGAACCGGCGCACGTGCCGGGACAGAGCTGGACCGGCTTCCGCTTCCTCACCCTGTCACGCGAACATCGGCAGCTGCTGCGCCAGTGGGTGGGCGAAGACAGCGACGAGGGACCGGTTTCGACGGCCTGAGTGCCGGTTCCGGCACAGCGGTTTTTCGCGGTATGCGGCAGAATCTAGGGCCGTTTTCGTGTCGAGCCACCGCAATGATCCAGCAAGACCCCGGCGCCCTGTATTCCGACCACCTGGCCGTGCTGTGCCGGCGCGCCGAACAGGCGCTGGCCCGCGGCGGCTTCGATCACCTGGTGGTGCCCAGTGGCACCCTGCACTACCAGGTGTTCGACGATCGCGACTACCCGTACGCGGTGAATCCGCAGTTCAAGGCGTGGCTGCCGCTCACCCGCGTACCGAACAGCTGGATCGTGTTCACGCCCGGCAAGCGCCCGGCGGTGATCTTCCACCAGCCCTTCGATTACTGGCACGTGGTGCCGGATGCACCGAGCGGCTGGTGGGTGGAGCACTTCGACATCCACATCATCCGCACCCCCGAAGAAGCGCTGGCGCTGCTGCCGGCCGACCCGTCGCGCTGCGCGATCCTCGGCGAGCCGCAGAGCACGCTGGGTGCATTCGTGCCGAATAACCCGGCGCCGGTGGTGAACTACCTGGAATGGCACCGCGCCTACAAGACGCCGTATGAAATCGCGCTGATGCGCCAGGCGCAGGTGCTCGGCGTGCGTGGCCATCGCGCCGCCGAGGCCGCATTCCGCAATGGCGCCGACGAATTCAGCATCCACATGGCCTACTGCCAGGCCGTGGGCCAGGATGCAAATGAACTGCCGTACGGCAACATCGTCGCGCTGAACGAACACGCCGCCGTGCTGCACTACACCGAGCTGGGCCGCAAGGCGCCGCAGCCGCTGCGCAGCTTCCTGATCGATGCCGGCGCCAGCGCGCAGGGCTACGCCAGCGACATCACCCGCACCTACGCCGCGCACGGCCACGACGAGTTCGCCGCGATGATCGCTGCCGTCGATGCCGCCCAGCAGCAGATGTGTGCGGCGGTGCGCGCCGGCTTCGACTACAAGCAGCTGCACGTGGACGCGCATCTCTCGCTGATGGGCGTACTGAAGGACTTCGGCGTCATCAAGGTGTCGCCGCAGACCGCCGTGGAAACCGGCGTCAGCGCCGCCTTCTTCCCGCACGGCATCGGTCACCTGATCGGCCTGCAGGTGCACGACGTGGCCGGTTTCGCGGCCAGCGACGAAGGCGGCCGCGTCGAGCGCCCGGCGGGGCATCCCTACCTGCGCCTGACCCGCGTGCTGGAGCCGGGCATGGTGGTGACCATCGAACCGGGCCTGTACTTCATCGACATGCTGTTGAACGAAGTGAAGGACGCAGGCCATGGCGATGCGATCAACTGGGACCGCGTGGACTTCTTCCGTCCGTATGGCGGCATCCGCATCGAGGACGAAGTGCTGTGTACCGAGGGCGAAGCGGACAACCTGACTCGGCCGGAGTTTGCTGCGGCCAACGGCTGAGCCCCCTCGTGGTTGGATGCTGGATCAAAAGCCGCGCTTTGCGGGGCGGGGTGGGTTCGCGGGGGACGCCGTGAACCCATCCATGGGGGCTTGGCCGCGGCATCCATGCCGCGGACACCCCCGCGAACCCACCCCGCCCCACCTCTGACAGTTTCCTGCCTCGTCCAACCACGGAAAAGAAGAAAGAAAAGCAAAAGCGGGTCGCTTGCTGCGCTCGCTCTGTGTCGACCAAGGTCGACACCTACCAACAGCCGCGCGTCCCAACAGCCGCAGTGGCCAGTAGATCCACGCCATGCGTGGATGATTCATTCGATATCTGACAGATGTGCCGACCAACGGTCGGCACCCACCAACAGCCGCAGGAACCTGTCGAAGGCGGGGCACTGTGGGTTTGCGGGGTGTGTGATCTGGCTCCCCGTGGGCGGACGCCAAGAAGCGATACTTTGATCGCACTGGGAGGTCCCTTATGTCCCGTATCACCCGTCGTAGCTACACCGATGAGTTCAAGCACCAAGCCGTGGAGCTGGCCGAGTCGCTCGGCCCAGCCGCAGCGGCCCGCCAATTGGAAATGTCCGTCAAAACGCTGGCAAATTGGATTGACGCGGTCCGTGCTGGCCGGTCGTTGACCTCTGAGGCCCGCAGGCCGGCCACTGATCTGGAAAGCGAGATCAGCCGCCTTCGGGCCGAGAACGCCAATCTGAAGATGGAGCGGGAAATCCTAAAAAAAGCGGCGGCGTTCTTTGCCAGAGAGTCCAAGTGAGGTACGCCTTCGTCGCCAGTCAAAGGACTCGCTACCCGACCAGGTTGCTGTGTCGGCTTCTCGGGGTTTCTGTCTCTGGATTCCATGACTACCTGCGCCGCCAGTGTGCCCAAACGTGCGATGTCGATTCGGCCCTTCGTACCGAGCTTCGGGCCATCCATGTGGCCAGCAAACGCAGTTATGGGCGGCGTCGGCTGGTCAGGGCCTTACGAGCCAGGAATCATCTAGTCGGCCACAAGCGCGTGGCACGGTTAATGGCCGAGGAGCGAATCCAGGGCAAGACCAAAGGCCGATTCCGGCCCAAATCCTCCGGCGGCTCATCTCAGCTCGCCCCCAACCTGCTGGATCGGCAATTTGCCCCCGGAACCGGACCGACGGCGTGGGTCGGGGATATCACGTATGTCCCCACCCGCCAGGGATGGCTGCATCTGGCCGTGGTCATCAGCGTCCAGACCCGGCAGGTGCTGGGCTACAGCGTTTCCAAGCGCTTGACTGAAGAACTGGTAGTGAAAGCATTTGCCAATGCCTGGGCTCTGCATCCACAACGACCTGGCCTGATCTTCCATTCCGATCGTGGCGGGCAGTACTGGGGGAACGAGTTTCGCCAGCTGCTGCAGTCCCATGACGTGGTCCAAAGCATGAGCCGGCCTGGCAATTGCTGGGACAACGCCTTGGCCGAGAGCTTCTTTGCGACGCTCAAGACAGAAGAGGCTGCCGAGCCTTACGCCAGTAAGGAACAAGCCAGCCAGTCCATCGCTGCTTACATCCACGGCTTCTACAATCCAGCCCGGCTACACTCGGCGCTGGGCTACCACTCTCCTAACAACTACGCCCGGCAGCTCCGGGCTGCCGCCTGACACGGCTTCATGGCGTCCGTTTTCAGGGAGCCAGATCAGTGAGCCGCATGGATGCGGCGACCAAGCCCCCATGGATGGGTTTACGGCGTCCCCGCAAACCCACAGTGCCCCGCCATCCCACGGAATGCCGCTTCGGCTTTTGCACTTGCCGTTGCATCGAGCGGGTGCAGGGCTGCAAGCCCTGCCGAAACCCCTTACCCCGCCATCACCGCTTCGATCTCGTCGGCGCTGCGCGCCAGGCCTTCGGTCAACACGCGATGGCCATCATCGGTGATCAGCACATCATCCTCGGTGCGGATGCCGATACCGCGCCAGCGTGGCTCCACCGTCGTGTCGTCCACGCCGATGTACAACCCCGGCTCGATGGTGAACGCCATGCCCGGCTCCAGCAGGCGCGAATCACCGGCCAGGCGGTAATCGCCCACGTCGTGCACATCCAGCCCGATCCAGTGCCCGGTCTTGTGCCGGTAGAAGCGCTGGTACAGGCCTTCGGACAGGTTCTTTTCCAGCGTTCCCTTCAGCAGGCCCAGCCGCAGCAGGCCCTCGGTCAGGGTCTGCACCGCCGCCAGGTGGCCGCTCTCGTACGGCACGCCCGGCTTCGCCTGCGCCAGTGCCGCGGCCTGTGCCTCACCGACCAGGTCGTGCAGCGCGCGCTGTTCGGCACTGAAGCGGCCATTCACCGGGAAGGTGCGGGTGATGTCGCTGGCGTAGCCGCGGTACTCGGCACCGGCATCGATCAGCACCAGCTCGCCATCGCGCGACCGCGCGTTGTTGTCGCGGTAGTGCAGGATGCAGCCGTTGCGGCCTGCACCGACGATGCTGCAGTACGCCGGAACGGCATCATTGGCGCGGAACACGCGTTCCAGCTCGGCCTGCAGCTCGTACTCGTGGATTCCCGCCTTGGCCGCCTTCATCGCCGCCAGATGGGCGCGCACGCTGATCTGCGCGGCATGCTGCATCAGCGCCACTTCGGCACCGGACTTGAACAGGCGCTGTTCGTGCAGCAGGTGGCCCAGCTCCAGGAACTCATGCGGCGGCTGCGCGCCATGGCGCACCTGTGAGCGCACGCGGTTGACCCAGCCGATCAGCTTCAGGTCGAAATCCGCATCGCGGCCGAAGTGGTAGTAGACGCGCGAACGCCCTTCCAGCAGGCCCGGCAGGATGTCGTCCAGATCATCGATCGGGTAAGCGTCGTCCATGCCGAACTGCGCCACCGCGCCTTCCTGGCCGGCCCGGCTGCCGTCCCAGGCCTCGCGCTCGGCATCACGCTCGCGACAGAACAGGATGGCCTCGCCATGGCGACGGCCGGGAATCAGCACCAGCACCGCTTCCGGCTCGGGGAAGCCACTCAGGTACTGGAAGTCCGAATCCTGCCGGAACGGATAATGGGTATCGAGGCTGCGCACCTTCTCCGCCGCAGCCGGCAGCACCAGGATCGCGTCCTCGCCGGCCATGTCCATCAGCTGGCGGCGCCGACGCTTGTACTCGCCGGCCGCGATGCCGGTGCGCTGCTTGATATCCATCAGTTCAGGCGCTGCCGATGGCGCGAGGCCAGCACCACGTCGCCGTGCAGCAGCAGCACCGCCACGCGGATGAATTCCTCGATCTCCGACAGGGCGTCGTCGTCGTCATCGCCACCGGCCTCGAAATCCTCGCTGGAGGCACGGGCCAGGCTGGCCATGTCGGTCAGCGCCTCTTCGCCCTCTTCGGACAGGGTCGGGCGGCGGCCGCCGCTGCCCAGGCCGAAACCGCCCAGGAACGAGCGGGTCCAGCTGAACATGGCATCGGCCTGCGCGGCCACCTCGTCGCTGTCGGTCAGCAACAGCTCGAACGCGAAGTCGCGGTCTTCCAGCTGCTTGATGGTGACCTGCAGCAGCTGGCCCAGCACGCTGTCGGCGGCCACCGGCGACAGGTTGTCGTCGGCCAGCACGCGCGCCGGCCAGTCGTTGCCGGGGGCGCCGCCGGCGGCCAGCCAGCCGCACAGTGCGCCGTGCAGCTCGGCGGCGGTGGCGCCCAGGCCCAGTTCCTGGCTGGCGCGGTTAACGTCGTCGACGGAGGGAAGTTCAGTCATCGTGCGGCTCGTTCGGAAAAGGAAACCCGGGGCGCGCCGGCGCGCCCGTGAGACCCCGTAGTGTAGCAATCCGACGGCCTCCTCCCCGTGGCCGTCCGGCCTTGCTGCGACAACGCTTGACCGCCCTTGCCCGGCTTGCCTATCGTGCCCGCATGGAACCCGCCGATCCCCTTGCCCAGCTGCAGGACTTCGCCGCCCGCGTGGAGGCGTTGCTTGAACGCAACCAGCGCCTGGCCGAGGAGAACCGCAGCCTGCGCCACCAGCAGGAACAGCTGGTGGCCGAGCGTTCCACGCTGCTGGCCAAGAACGAGCAGGCACGCTCGCGGGTGGAAGCAATGATCAGCCGGCTCAAATCCCTGGAGCAGCACACATGAGTGCCGAACCGGTCAGTGTCCGCATCCTCGATCGTGAATACACCGTGGGCGTCGGTGGCGATGAACGCGACAGCCTGATGGCCGCCGCGCGCCTGCTCGATGCCCGCATGCGCGAGATCCGCGGCAGCAACCGCATGGCCGCCGTGGACCGCGTGGCGGTACTGGCCGCGTTGAACCTGGCCCATGAACTGCAACTGCTGCGCGACGAGAACGCCCGCCAGGCAGTGGCGCTGCAGCAGACGCTGGCCGATCTGAACCGGCGCCTGGACCGCGCGATCGACGGCGGCGCCTGAAGAACGCGCACAACGCGTCTTCTCATATCTGAATTGGCACGGACTGTTGCCGACGAACGGCCTATCCAGATCCTGCGCGCTGGCTATAATGGCCACGCGTTCTCTGCGGTACTCGACGGCATGTGCAAACATTCGCCTTGTCCCTTAAGAACGACACCGGGAGCGCGACAGCGCCGGGAGTGCAGGTCCGCCTTGTAGCGGGAAGCCCGATGGTTCTCCAGCGTTCCCACTTGAGCCCCCGGGTTCAAGGTCGTTTCGCATGCATCGACATTGCGGAGAATGCAATATTCCAGCAAGGGCGGCGTCTTCGGGCGTCGCCCTTGTTCTTTGCGGCACAATGGCGGCTGATCCTTGCCGCACGCCGCCATGACCGACCCGCGCCAGGCCCTGCGCCACGACCTGCGGCAACGCCGCCGCGACCTTTCCGCCGCTGAGCGCATTGCCGCCGCCGAATTACTTGCCGATGCCCTGCTGGCACTGCCGTTCGCGCCGCGCGAAGGCGCCGTGGCCGGCTACTGGGCGCTGGATGGCGAGATCGCCCTGCACCGCTGGCAGCTGCAGTTGCCCGAAGGCCTCACCTACTGCCTGCCGGTGTTGGCCGGCGACGTGCTGCGCTTCGCACCGTGGCGCCCCGGCCAACCGCTGACCAGCAACCGTTACGGCATCCCCGAGCCCGACGTGGCGCCGGCAGACACGCTGGAACCGGCGCAGATGGCGCTGGTGGTGGCCCCGCTGGTGGGCTTCGACCCGCAGTGCCGGCGGCTGGGCATGGGGGGCGGCTGGTATGATCGCAGCTTCGCCTTCCGCCATGACCGGCCGGCGCCGCCCTGGCTGGTCGGTGCGGCGTTCGCGGTGCAGCAGGTCGAGTCCTTGCCGGTGGCGTCGTGGGACGTGCCGGTGGATGCGATCTGCACCGAAGGCGGCACCCTGTTCCCCTCCGCTGCCCCCGTGAACGCATGACCGCCCGCAAGCGCTACTGGCTGATGAAGTCCGAACCGGACGCCTTCTCCATCGATGACCTGGCCAAGGTCAAGGTCGAACCCTGGAACGGGGTGCGCAACTACCAGGCGCGCAATTTCATGCGCGATGGCATGCAGGTCGGCGACGGCATCCTGTTCTATCACTCCAATACCAAGGTGCCGGGCATCGTCGGCCTGGCCACGGTGGCCAGCGCGGCCTACCCGGACGACACCCAGTTCGACCCGGCATCCGACTACCACGACCCCAAGAGCACGCGCGAGAACCCGCGCTGGATGCTGGTGGACGTGGCTTTCGACCGCAAGCTCAAGCAGGTGATCGCGCTGGACGAGATCAAGCTGCACGCCGACGAACTCGGCGAAGGCTTCCCGCTGGTTGCCAAGGGCAACCGCCTGTCGGTGTTCCCGGTGACCGCCGCGCAGTGGAAGCTGCTGCTGTCGCTGGAAAAGAAATCCTGATTCCCTGCCTGAGAGTTCTCCCATGTCCGAAGCCAAGCGCCTGGCCGCCGAGAAAGCCATCGAATACGTCGAAGACGGCATGATCGTCGGTGTCGGCACCGGTTCCACCGTGGCCTATTTCATCGATGCCCTGGCCCGCATCCAGCACCGCATCAAGGGCGCGGTGTCCAGTTCCGAGCAGAGCACCGCGCGCCTGAAGCAGCACGGCATCGAGGTGATCGAGCTGAACCACAGCGGCAACCTGTCGCTGTACGTGGACGGCGCCGACGAGTGCGACCCGAACAAGTGCCTGATCAAGGGCGGTGGTGCCGCGCTGACCCGCGAGAAGATCATCGCCGAGGCCAGCGAGCGCTTCATCTGCATCGTCGACCCGAGCAAGCAGGTGCCGGTGCTGGGCGGTTTCCCGCTGCCGGTGGAAGTGATCCCGATGGCGCGCAGCCTGGTCGCCCGCCAGATCCGCGACATGACCGGCGGCCAGCCGACCTGGCGCGAAGGCGTGGTCACCGACAACGGCAACCAGATCCTGGACATCCACAACCTGCAGATCACCGATCCGGAGAAGCTGGAGCGCGAGCTCAACCAGCTGCCGGGCGTGGTCTGCGTCGGCCTGTTCGCGCGCCGTCGCGCCGACGTGGTGATCGTCGGCGGCGAGCCGCCGGTCGTGCTCTGACCCTTCCAAGGATCCTGACGATGTCGCTGTTGCGTTCGCTGCTGATGCTTCCGCTGCTGGCCCTGGCCGGCTGCGCCACCGACGCGGCCCGCCACTGGGTCGAGCTGGACGGCGCCCGCTACCAGGTCGAGCTGGCCACCAACGATGAAACCCGCGCGCGCGGGCTGATGTTCCGCGACCAGATGGCGGCCGACCACGGCATGCTGTTCGTCCACGACCGCGAAGAGATGCAGGCGTACTGGATGAAGAACACCAAGATCGCGCTGGACATCCTGTACTTCGACAACGAACGCAAACTGGTCAGCCAGCAGCGCGACGTGCCGCCGTGCTCGGCCGGCGACATGTGTCCGCCGTACCCCAGCGGCGGCCCGGCGCGCTACGTGCTGGAACTCAACGCCGGCCAGGCCGAAAAGCTGAAGCTGAAGGACGGCACCGCGCTGACCTTCGGCCCGGGCATCGAGTAGCAAACGATGCGACCGGCCAGCGGCCGGCACCCGCGGTAGTGCCGGCCGCTGGCCGGCAACCCTGCAGGGGTCAGATCCCTTTCGCACGCGAAAGGGATCTGACCCCTGAATTTTTCACGCGGCACCGCTTGAAACCGTCTGCGAATGACGCCAGTCTGTGACCATGCAGGACCGGATCACACTCCCCGACTGGGATGCACTGGCCGACCTCGAAGACGAGGCGCTGCCGCTGTTGCCGACCGCGCTGCTGATCGCGCGCGATGAATACCCCGATCTGCAGCCGTCCACCTATGACGCGCTGATCCAGAGCCATGTCGACCACCTCCGCTCGGAAGTGGAGGCCATCGACAACAGCCCGTTGAAGATGGCGGCGATCAACCGCCACCTGTTCGACGAGCTGGGCTACAGCGGCGACCACGACGAGTACTACGACCCGCGCAACAGCTACCTCAACCAGGTGTTCGAGCGCCGCCTGGGCAATCCGATCTCGCTGGCCCTGGTGCAGATGGAAGTCTCGCGCCGGCTGGGTATTCCCCTTGATGGCGTGTCTTTCCCCGGCCACTTCCTGGTGCGCCTGCCGGTGGATGACGGCGTGCTGGTGATGGACCCGTTCAACGGCGGCCGGCCACTGGACGTGGATGAACTGCGCGAGCGGGCCAAGTCACACCTGGGCGGGCAGATGCCCGACGACCAGGTGCTGGCGCAGATCCTCGACCCGGCGCCGGCGCGCGCGATCCTGATGCGCATGCTGCGCAACCTGCATGGCGTCTATGCCGAGGCCGGCGAATGGGACCGCGCTGCACGCAGCGCCGATCGCCTGCTCAAGCTGGCCCCGGAACAGGACGACGCCCTGCGCGACCGCGGCCTGGCCTACCTGCAGCTGGAGTACCTGGCCGGGGCCCGTCATGACCTGGGCCAGTACCTGAAGCGCAACCCCGAGGCGAGCGATGCGCAGTGGCTGCGGGACAAGCTGATCGACCTCGGCGGGCCGATGCCGCGGCTGCATTGATTCTATCAGGTGTGCGGACCAACGGTCCGCACCCACCCCAACGGTCCGCACCCACCCCAACGGTCCACACCCACTGGAAGGTCCGGTCAATCGACCTCGACCATCTCGAAATCGGCCTTGGTCACCCCGCAGTCCGGGCAGGTCCAGGTCTCGGGAATGTCCTCCCAGCGCGTGCCCGGCGCGATGCCCTCCTCCGGCAAGCCGTCCGCTTCGCTGTACAGGAAGCCGCAGACCACGCACATCCAGGTACGCAAGGTGGTGGGGGTGGCATCGCTCATCGGATAATCAGGGCTGGATTCACGGGCCGCCATTGTCCCATTGCGGTCCACTCACCGGTAGCCATCGATGACTTCAGCTTCCCCGGCGCCCCGCGGCGTCTACCTGATCACCCCGGATGAACCCGATACCGCACGCCTGCTGGTACGCACCGCGCCGCTGCTGGCCGCCGGCGCCACCTGGCTGCAGTACCGCAACAAGACCGCCAGTGACGCCCTGCGGCAGGAGCAGGCCACTGCCCTGCAGGGCCTGTGCGCTGCCCATGGCGTACCGCTGATCATCAATGACGACCCGCTGCTGGCCAAGGCGGTCGGCGCGGCCGGCGTGCATCTGGGCGGCACCGACGGCGACATCCCCAGCGCGCGTGCGCTGCTGGGGGCCGAGGCCATCATCGGCGCGTCCTGCTACGACCAGCTGGCCAATGCAGAAAAGGCCGTGGCCGCCGGCGCCAGCTATGTGGCCTTTGGCGCCTTCTTCCCCACCACCACCAAGATCACCAGCAGCCGCGCCCACCCCGACCTGCTGCGGCAAAGCGCCGCACTGGGCGTGCCGCGGGTGGCGATCGGCGGGCTGACCCCGGACAATGTCGGTCCCATCATCGACGCCGGCGCCGACCTGGTCGCCGTGGTCAGCAGCGTGTTCGCCGCCGAAGACCCGGTCGCAACCCAGCACGCCCTCCTCGCCCAGTTCGCGTAACACCCAGGAAAGCCCCATGAACCACGACCAGTCCCACGCCCTGTTCTCCCGCGCCCAGCAGCTGCTGCCGGGCGGCGTCAATTCGCCGGTGCGCGCGTTCAAGTCGGTCGGCGGCGAGCCGTTCTTCGTCGAGCGTGCCGACGGCGCCTACCTGTACGACGTCGACGGCAACCGCTACATCGACTACGTCGGTTCCTGGGGCCCGATGATCGTCGGCCACAACCACCCGGCGGTGCGCCAGGCGGTGAAGAAGGCCATCGACAACGGCCTCTCGTTCGGCGCACCGTGCGCGGCCGAAGTGACCATGGCCGAGACCATCACCCGCCTGGTGCCGTCGTGCGAGATGGTGCGCATGGTCAACTCCGGCACCGAAGCCACGCTGTCGGCGATCCGCCTGGCGCGCGGCGCCACCGGCCGCAACCGCATCGTCAAGTTCGAAGGCTGCTACCACGGCCACGGCGACTCGTTCCTGGTCAAGGCCGGCAGCGGCATGCTGACCCTGGGCGTGCCGACCTCACCGGGTGTTCCGGCCGGGCTGAGCGAGCTGACCCTGACCCTGCCCTACAACGACTTCGAAGCCGCCACCGCACTGTTCGAACAGCAGGGTAACGACATCGCCGGCCTGATCATCGAACCGGTGGTCGGCAACGCCAACTGCATTCCCCCGCGCGAGGGTTACCTGCAGCACCTGCGCGAACTGTGCACGAAGCACGGCGCGCTGCTGATCTTCGACGAGGTGATGACCGGCTTCCGCGTTGCCCTTGGCGGTGCGCAGGCGCACTACGGCATCACCCCGGACCTGACCACCTTCGGCAAGATCATCGGCGGCGGCATGCCGGTCGGTGCCTATGGCGGTCGTCGTGAGCTGATGCAGCAGATCGCCCCGGCCGGACCGATCTACCAGGCTGGCACGCTGAGCGGCAACCCGGTGGCGATGGCGGCCGGCCTTGCGATGCTGGAACTTGTCCAGCAGCCGGGCTTCCATGCCGACCTCGCCGAGCGCACCGCGCGCCTGTGTGCCGGCCTGGAAGCGGCGGCCGCAGAAGCAGGCGTGGCGGTGACCACCACCCGCGTGGGCGCGATGTTCGGGCTGTTCTTCACCAGCGAAAAGGTGGAGACCTATGCGCAGGCCACCGCCTGCGACATCCCGGCGTTCAACCGCTTCTTCCACGCGATGCTGGAACAGGGCGTGTTCCTGGCACCGTCCGCCTACGAGGCCGGTTTCCTGTCCAGCGCCCACGACGATGCCGTGATCGAGGCGACGCTGGCCGCTGCACGCGTGGCATTCAAGGCCGCCAAGGGCTGAGCCCGCTCTGGTGGGTGCCAACCTTGGTTGGCACTGCCGCATCTGGTAGGTGCCAACCTTGGTTGGCACAGAGCAGTCGAGCATGGCTCGACTCTACAGACGGCATCAACCGAAGACGAGCTTGCCCTTCATCATGGCGAAGTGGCCGGGGAACGAGCAGAAGAAGGTGTAGTCGCCGCCCTTCTGCAGGCCCTGGGTGGAGAAGCGCACGCGCGTGGTCTCGCCACCTCCAATCACCTTGGTGTGGGCCAGCACGCGCTTGTCGGCCTTCGGCAGGTAACTGTCGGCCAGGGTCATGCGCATGCCCGCCATCGCCACCGGCTGGTAGTCGGCCGTGCGGGTCAGCACCCAGTTGTGGCCCATCGCGGTAGCGGCCAGCTTGCCGGTGTGGCGCAAGGTCAGGTCCACGGCGCTGCAGTCGGCGGCAACCTTGATCTCGCGACTGCTGAAACTCATCTGGTCGGTGCTGTCGATGCTCACCGCACACACGCGCGCCATTGCCGATGGCGCCAGCATCAGCGCACCCAGTCCAACCGCCACCGTCCAAGCCTTCATCGCTGCATCTCCTGCGGATTCAAACGTCATTCTAGGCAGGCCCATGCGCTCCCGTCTGCGACCGTCTGTCGCATGCACGCTCCAGGGTTTGCGCGCATCCATGGCAATGGCATGCTCGGCCGATGCGGATCGACCTGTTGCTGCTGGATGTGGATGGCGTGCTGGTGCAGTACCAGCGCGCGCAGCGCGTGCTGCACCTGGCGCAGGCGCTGGACGTTTCCCCGCAGGCCGTGCAGGCCGCGCTGTACGACAGCGGGCTGGACGCCGCGCATGACCGTGGCGCACTGGATGGCCCAACCTATCTGGCGCAGCTTGGCGGGCTTCTGGGCAGGACGCTCGATGTGGTCGCCTGGGTGGCTGCACGGCAGGCCGCCAGCCATCCGCAGGTGGCCGTGCTGCAGCGGCTGCAGGCGCTGCAACTACCCATGGCGGTACTGACCAACAACGGCGCGCTGATGGTGCAGGCATTGCCCGCCCTGCTGCCGGACCTGTTTCCGGCGCTGCAGGACCGCGTGTTCTGCAGTGCCGATTTCGGCCTGCGCAAACCGCAGCCAAGGGTGTTCCAGCGCGTGCTCGAGGTACTGCAGGTTGCGCCTGCGCGCACCTTGTTCATCGATGATCTTTTCGCCAACGTGCGCGGCGCGCGCGCGGCCGGCCTGCACGCCGAAACGGTGCGCGACGGCCGCGGGTTGGGGAAGGTGTTGAAGCGCTACGCAATCCTGTAGAGCCGAGCATCGGCCCGGCTCTACAGCCGAGGATCAGCGCGTGGCGATGAACGCGGCAATCGCCGCGCGCAGGCGCTTCAGGCCTTCGGCCACTTCTTCGTCGGTGATGTTCAGCGACGGCACGAAGCGCAGCACGTCCGGGCCGGCCTGCAGGGTCAGCAGGCCCTGCTCGGCGGCATGGTCGAGGATGGCACCGGCCTGGCCGGCGAAGTCCTTGCTCAGCACCGCGCCCAGCATCAGGCCGCGGCCACGCACCTCGCTGAACACGCCAAACTCGTCGTTGATGCGGGCGAAACCATCACGCAGCGCCTTCGATTGGCGGCTGACGTTGGCGGCGATCTCCGCCGAGGCCAGCTTGCGCAGGGCCACACGAGCGACCGCCGCGGCCAGCGGGTTGCCACCGAAGGTGGTGCCGTGCGCGCCGAACTGCATGGTCTCGGCCACCTTCGGGCCGGCCAGCATCGCGCCGATCGGGAAACCACCGCCCAGTGCCTTGGCCAGGGTAACCATGTCCGGCACCACATCGTCCTGCCAGTGCGCGAACAGCGTGCCGGTGCGGCCCATGCCGGCCTGGATCTCGTCCAGCACCAGCAGTGCGTTGTGCTGGTCGCACAGTTCGCGCACGCGCTTGAGGAAACCGGACCTGGCCGGCATCACGCCGCCCTCGCCCTGGATCGGCTCCAGCATCACCGCCGCCACGTCACCGGCGGCCATTGCGGTTTCAAGCTGCACTTCATCGTTGAAATCGATATAGCGGAAGCCACCGGGCAGCGGCTCGTAGCCTTCCTGGTACTTCGGCTGGGCTGTGGCGGTCACCGCGCCCAGGGTGCGGCCGTGGAAGCTGCCACGGAAGGTGATGATCACCCGCTTGTCGGCCGGGCGGCCCTGGCTGGAGGCCCACTTGCGGACCATCTTGATCGCCACTTCGTTGGCTTCGGCGCCGGAATTGCACAGGAACACGCGCTCGGCGAAACGGCTGGCCTTCACCAGCTCTTCGGCCAGGTGCAGCGGCGGCGCGCTGTAGAACACGTTGCTGGTGTGCCAGAGCTTGCCGGCCTGCTCGACCAGCGCGGCCACCAGGTCCGGGTCGTTGTGGCCCAGGCCACACACGGCGATGCCGGCGGCCAGGTCGATGAACTCACGGCCCTGGCTGTCCCACACGCGGGCGCCCTGGCCTCGCTCCAGTACCACCTGGCGGGGCTTGTAGACCGGCAGGTAGTAGTGCGAAAGGGAGATCAGCGGGTCGGTCGCGGCGGTCATGGCAGTCGGCAGGGTTCAGGAATCCCCATTCTCGCGCCGGAACCCCTGCGGCACAATGCGCCCATGCGACCGTTTTCCGCCCCCCAGCTGAACCCCGCCACCGAGACCGGCTGGCGCCGTCGGTGGTTCGACATCATCTACCGCCACGACTCGCGGCCCTCGCGCAACTTTGACCTGATCCTGGTGGTGGCGATCATCGCCAGCATCCTGGTGGTGATGATCGACAGCGTGCAGCACCTGCATGCCGAATGGTCCACCGGCCTGTACATCCTGGAATGGGCATTCACGATCATCTTCACCGCCGAGTACCTGCTTCGCCTGGCGGTGGTCAAGCGCCCGCTGCGTTACGCGGTGAGCATCTGGGGCATCATCGACCTGCTGTCGATCCTGCCCGCCTACCTGTCGTTGTTCATCCCCGGCGCGCAGAGCCTGCTGGTGGTGCGCGCGCTGCGCATCCTGCGCGTGTTCCGCATCCTCAAGCTGACCCGCTACATCGAGGAAAGCGGCGTGCTGATGACGTCGCTGTGGCGCAGCCGGCGCAAGGTGCTGGTGTTCCTGTTCACGGTGATCACCATCACCATCATCGCTGGCGCGCTGATGTACGTGATCGAAGGGCCGGAACATGGCTTCAGCAACATTCCGGCCAGCATGTACTGGGCGGTGGTGACCATGGCCACGGTCGGTTTCGGCGACATCGTGCCGCAGACCGTACTCGGCCGCTTCGTCACCTCGGTACTGATCCTGATCGGCTACAGCATCATCGCCGTGCCCACCGGCATCTATACCGCCGAACTGGCCAGCACCATGCGCGAAGCCGAGCTGGCCGCACGCCGCGATGCCCGCGGCTGCCCGCACTGCGGGCTGGAAGGCCACGAGCCGGACGCCCGCCACTGCCGCAGGTGCGGCGGTGAACTGCCGGATGCGTTCAACCATTGAGGCACATGCCGGCCAGCGGCCGGCACTACCCTCGGTAGATCCACGCCATGCGTGGATCCTCCTCAACGCATGCGATTGCTGGTGGTCACCAGGTCGTTGTAGGCGTCCAGGATCGTCGACTGCGCGCCTTCAGGATCGGTGGTGAGCCAGCTGCCCGAGGCCTTGCGCTCGGCCGCCAGCGCTTCGGCGCTGATCGGCTTCCCCTGTTCCAGGCGCTCGACGCCGCGGCCTGCGGTACGCACCAGCTTGTCAGCCGAGCGTTGCACATGGCCCCACATCGGGTCATCCTTGCCGACACCGCCGTTCTGCACTTCGGTCACCAGCGCCTGATACTCGGCCAGCTGCTTGCGCACTACCGCCAGGTCCGGCGCGTCGCCCTGGAACGCCATGGCCAGCTGCTTGCCGTCGCCGAGGATGCGCAGGTGGTAGTAGGCCAGCGAGCGACCCTCGCTTTCCTCGATCCGCTTCAGCTCCGCGGCGCGGCGCTCGTTCTCGTTCTTCTCCAGCGCCACATCCATCGCTTCGCTGGCCTTGAAGAAGGCGGCATAGGCCTGCATCAGCGGCGCATGCTGTGCGCGCATGCCTTCGCCCCCATCACGACGATAGTCTTCGCGGGTGAAGTAGCCATCGGCGCGCTCGGTCAGGGCATTCAGGGCCTGGAACGCCTGCTGATAGTCGCGCGCGGGGCCATCCATCGGCAGTACCGGGGTCTTCGCCAGTGCGTCGGTCATCGGCTGGCCGCAATACTCGACCCGGTGCGACAGCACCTTGCCGGGCGAGCGCGGTTGCGCTTCCTTGCCGGTCGGGCCGGCCTCGGGATCCTTCATCCAGCCGGTGTAGGCCTGGAAGCCTTCGTGAACGGGCTGTTCGACGCCGTTGTAGCACTCGATGTAGGCATTGACCTTTACCAGCCCGGGGTCGGCCACGGCCAGCCCGGCCGGCTTGTTGCAGCCGGTCAGGCCTGCCAGCGAGCCAAGCAGAAGCAACGGAAGCATACGTGTGGATGCGTTCAAATCAGTTCCTTGCACAAGTAAAAACTGCAGTCATCGTGATTCATCGCGCCCACACCCATCCCGGCAGCGCCGGAAGACGCCGCCCTTCGGCGCCCCGCCATGGGTCACGTCGCAATCGACCTGTTCGATTACGACAAAATGGCGCGATGAACGCCTCGGTTACTGGCGATTGCTCTGGAAAACGAGCGTGTTGTATTCCTGCATCAGCTTGCTGGCAGAGCCGCGCGGCGCCATCGAGGGCGAATCAAGCATGCGCCGCTCGAAATCGGTGTAGGGCTTGTTCTCGCTGACACGCTGCAGCCGCTCCTTGCCTTCGCGCCGGAAATTCTCGGCTCCACGCTCGAAGCCTTCCCAGTCCGTCTTGCCCGGCTGCTGGTCGGCAACCTTGGCGTGCGCTTCATCGGAAATGCGGTTGAAGGCATCCAGGTGTTCGCGGGCCGCGGCCTGATCAAAGCCGTCATCGGTCATCAACTCCACGATCGCCTTCGCTTCCAGCATCATCGCCAGGCGGTAGTACTCGCGCGTGCGCCCCTCGGCCTGTTCCAGTGCTTTGAGCTGCTCGCGCTGGGCAGCGTCGTTGTGGCGCTCCAGCGCGGTGTTGAACGTTTCGCTGGCAACCACGAAGTCCTTGAAGGCGGCCATCAAAGGCGCATGCATCTGCTTGCCCTTGGCAAACTGGTCGTCTTCGTAGTCCTGGCGATCGTAGTAGTCGTGCGCGTCCTTGCTGAGCGGCACCAGTGCCTTCAGCGCCTGCTGATACCGGCCAGCAGAGGCATCAAGATCGGCCAGGGCCGGCTTGGCAGCGATCGCTTCGGTCACCGGCGCGTCGCACTGCTTCATGTCGTAGTCGCTGATCTCGAACGGCCCGTACACCTGCGTCTCGCGCCCGCTCGGGCCGGCGTCGACGTCCTTGATCCAGCGCGTGTAGGACTCGATGCTGCCGTGTGTTTTCGAATCAAGCGCGTTGAAGCAGCCGATGTAGGCGTTGAGCTTTGCGGTCAACTGCTGCTGTGCGTCGGAGCTTGCGGTACTTGCGTCCGGCTTGCCGGAAGGACCAGCGTCACCCGCGGTTGCCGGCGCCTTGCCACCGCAGGCGCCCAGGATTAATGACAGCGACGCGGCCAGCGCCGCGAGGGAAAGAGTGCGTGACATGCGTTCACTTCCTTGTTGAAAACGATTACAGCTGCACATTCTAGCGCAGCAGGCCGAGGGTCGCAGCCCTCGGCCTCGTCCAGCGGGTCACGCTCAATCCAGGAACAGGTCCGGCAGCAACGGCCGCGACGCATCCACTGCATAGCCCGACAGATCGGTGACACCGGCCTGCGCCAGCACCTCATCATCGATCAGGAACCGGCCGTGGAAACCCGCCGCTTCGCGCACCAGCACGGCATGCGCGGCGTCGGCCATGATCTGCGGCGTGCGGCAGCCGGCGGCATCCACGCCCGGAATCATGTTGATCGCATCGGTGGCAATTACCGTGCGCGGCCACAGCGCATTGACCGCCACGCCCTGCGGGCCGAACTCCGCGGCCAGGCCGAGCGTGACGAAGCTCATGCCCATCTTCGCCAGCGTATAGCCGGTGTGCGGGCCCCACCACTTCGGCTCCAGGCTGGGCGGCGGTGCCAGGGTGAGGATATGCGGGTTGGGCGCCTGCAGCAGGTAAGGCAGGCAGGCCTGCGCGCACAGGAAGCTGCCGCGCGAATTGACCTGCTGCATCAGGTCGAAGCGCTTCATCGGCGTATCCAGCGTGCCGCGCAGCCAGATTGCGCTGGCGTTGTTGACCAGGATGTCGATGCCGCCGAAGGTGTCGACGGTGGCGGCGACGGCCGCCTGCACCTGCTCTTCCTCGCGGATGTCGCACTTCAGGGCCAGGCCCTGGCCACCGGCCGCCGTAACCGCCTCGGCCGCGCTGTGGATGGTGCCCGGCAGCTTCGGGTTCGGTACCGACGACTTGGCGGCGATGGCCACGTTGGCGCCGTCACGCGCGGCGCGCAACGCGATGGCCAGGCCGATGCCGCGCGAGCCACCGGTGATGAAAAGCGTTTTGCCCTGCAGACTGCCCACGTTCCACACTCCAGCGTATGCAATGAGCCGCTAGTATGCCGCGCCGACGCGGAGTTCACCCGGCCTTGACGATACTCGGGCCTCCAGACAACGCACGAGGTCCACGCCATGCGCCGTTCCCGCCTGCTGCTGCCTGCCTTGGGGCTCGCCCTGCTGACCGCCTGCCAGGGCCGTTCGCCGGAACCCGGAAAGGAGCCGTCCGCCGGTGACGCGCCCAGCGCGGCCAAGGCCGCTGCGGATGGCAGGATGCGCTGGAGTGAGGCCGTGGTCTGGGATGGCGACCTGAACGCCTGCCGCCAGGGCGAGAATGCGGCCACGCGTGACTGCCTGCGCGATGCGATGCACGCCGGTGGCGCCAGCGCCGATGCGATCACCGCCGCCGAACAGTTGTCCACCGGCGGCGAACTGGCCTACGTGACCGCCTGGCACGAGAGTGACGGGCTGGGCGTGGCCACGGTGGAGTACCCGTTCCGCGCCAACACCAACGAAGGCACCCGCCTGGTCGACGCCAGTGGCAAGCGCATCGATGTGGATGCCGTGCAGCTGGATGACACCCTGCGCGCGGACCCGACGGTGCAGGAACTGCTGAAGGCCAACCCGCAGGCGACGCCGTTCGCACCCGCGCAGTCGGCGGGAGCAACGCCGCTGGAGAACGGCGGCATCCGCCTGCTGTACCGCACGCCGCTGCGCGACTGCCACGCCTGCCCGGATGTGGGCCAGCTGCAGATGGCCTACGACTTCGACGCCAAGCGCAACTTCATTGGCCAGCAGGTGGTGCCGGCGGCGCCGTAAGGTCACCGGCACTTACCTTCGTAGAGTCGAGCTTGCTCGACTGATTCTGGCGTTTCAGTCGAGCGAGCTCGACTCTACAACGGCCTCGGCGCATCCACGCATTGCGTGGACCTACCCATACGCGCGTACCTGCTTCTGCAGCAGGTGCGGCACGATCAGCCGGTGCACCGGGGCTACCGGCAGCATGTACAGGCGCCCGAACGCGTTGTGGGTGTGCACCACCGTCGCCACTTCCAGCACATCGCCCTGCCACTGCAGGGCCAGCTGCACGCGCAGGTGGCGGTCGTTGTCTTCCAGCACGATGGCGTCGGCATCCAGCGCCTGCAGCGTGAAGATGCCGAGCCGCTGCCCCGGACGCGGCTGCTCGATGTCCTGCACTGCGCGCAGCGAACCCAGGTCCTTCATGCCGAGCATGCGCATGCCGCGGTTGCGCAGCGCCATCAGCCCGTCGAACCAGCCGGGAATGCTCGCCGCCATGTCACGGTAGGCCTGCAACGCGGTTCGATCCCCGCGATGTGTGCTGGCCTGGCAGGCATGTACAAAGTGGGCACCGGCCATCTGCGCGCGCAGCACGCTGCCCGCACTCGGCGCGGCGGTCACCACCTGCGATGCCCTCACGGCTTCGGCCCCTGCCCCTCGTTGTCTTCCCAGTGCAGGATGCGCCGGGTGACGAAGCGGTAGACCGGCTTGCCGGTGGCGAACCACAGCTCGCGCACCCACGAAGTGCGCTTGAGCACGCGCTTCTCCACCGGAGTGAGCGACTCGCGGCAATACATGCGCTTGTGCTTGAGCAGGTGGCGCAGGTCCTCGCGGGCCAGCAGGCGCATCCAGCGCGAACGCGGATCGCCGATCACCGCCAGCTGGAAGTCGATCAGCGCCGGACGGCCATCCTCGGTGACCAGCCAGTTGGCTTCCTTGGCCAGATCGTTGTGGGCCACGCCACGCCGATGCAGGTGCTGCAGCAGCCGTCGCGCCGAATGGAACCAGGCCACGTCGCCGCGGGGTGGACGCTGGTACATCGCATCGCCCGCCATGAAGCTGCGGTCGAGGTGGCGGCCATCCCAGGCCAGCAGCTGCGGTACGTCAGGCATGCCATGGATGTGCTGCAGCGCGCGTGCTTCGCGGCGTGCCAGCCACCACGCAGGCAGCCGCAGCCACAGCGGCGTGGCGCCCAGATCGCGGCGCACGAACGGGCCATCGGGGCCTTTCACAAGGAGGATGCGACCGAAGCTGTCGGCCTTCAAGGCATGCGGTGGAGCGTCTGGCGTATGCGGCATGGGCCCATTCTAGGCGATGGCGCCGGTTGCAAACGGTCACGAAGCGGCTGGGAACCAGTCACCTTCACGCCCCTATAATCGAGCAATGGACTCTTCATGGATCGACGCCACCCTCGCGTGGATTGCCGCTCACCCCGTGCTGGCGGGTGCCGTTATCTTCCTCATCGCCTTCTGCGATGCGGTCATCATTCTCGGCGCCATCGTGCCGGCCCTGCCGCTGCTGTTCGCGGTGGGCGTGTTCATCGGCCTGGGCCAGATCTCCGGGCCGTACGCGGTGGCGGCGGCAGCGTTGGGCGCGTTCGCCGGTGATGGCATCAGCTACTGGATCGGCCGTCGCTGGGGTGACCGCCTGCGCGGCATCTGGCCGTTCAGCCGCTATCCGCAGCTGCTCGATCGCGGCGAGAACCTGTTCCGCCGCAATGCGTTCAAGAGCATCCTGATCGCACGCTACGTCGGTGCGATCCGCCCGTTCGTGCCGGCCATTGCCGGCATGATGAAGATGCCGGCCAGCCGCTACATGCAGGCCAGCGGCATCGCCAGCATTTCCTGGGCGGTGCTGTTCCTGGCCCCCGGCTGGGTTCTGGGCGAAGCCTATGACGCGGTGGCCGCCGTGGCCGGACGCCTGGTGGTGGTGGTCGGCCTGCTGATGGTGATCCTCGGCCTGGTCTGGGCCATCGTGCTGTACGGCTACCGCTGGTCGGCCGCACGCATGGACAACTGGCTGGCGCGCCTGCTGGACTGGTCCAACCGCCACCCGACGCTGGGCCGCTACACCGTCGGCGTGCTCGACCCGAAACGCCGTGAATCGGTGCCGCTGGCGATGCTGGCGCTGATGCTGCTGGTGCTGGGCTGGGGCTGGTTCGCGCTGCTGACCGTGGTGGTCGCGCATGGCGAACCGCTGGCGATCGACCTGCTGGTGCACCAGGCCATGCTGGCGCTGCGCAACCCGCTGGCCGACTACCCGATGGCGGCGCTGGCGTCGCTGGGCGCCTGGCAGGTACTGCTGCCGGCCACCGCGGCGGCGATGGGCTACCTGATCTGGCGCCGACGCTGGATGGCCGCCGCGCACTGGCTGGCCGCACTGGCCTTCGGCCTGGCGCTGACCATGCTGCTCGGCGCCACCGTGGATGTGGTGCGTCCGGTCGATGCCAGCAGCGGCTTCGGCTTCCCGTCGGTGTCGGTGACCATGGCCACCATCACCTTCGGCTTCTTCGCGGTGCTGATCGCGCGCGAGATGCCCGGCCGCACCCGCGTCTGGCCGTACCTGGTGTCGGGCATCGTGGTCAGCCTGATCGGCTTCTCGCGGCTGTACCTGGGCGCGCACTGGCTGAGCGATGTGATCGGCGGCATGCTGTTCGGCACGTTCTGGCTGCTGGTGCTGGGCATCGCCTACCGTCGGCGCTTCAACCGCTCGTTCTGGGTGAAGCCGGTGGCGTGGCTGTTCTACGGCGTCTTCGCCCTGGCGGCGATGTGGTACGCGCCGCGCCACATCCCGGTGAAGCTGGAGCGCTTTGAACCGACCCTGCCGGCGCCGCAGGCGATGGACATGCAGGCCTGGTGGCAGCACGACTGGTCGACGCTGCCGGCGCGCCGCAACGAGTTCGACGATGACCAGCGCTGGCCGCTGGACGTGCAGGTGGCCGGCCCGCTGGCGCCGCTGCAGGCGCAGCTGGAAGCCCGCGGCTGGAAGCGGCAGGAACAGGCCGGCTGGCAGGAAGCCCTGCTGATGCTGGACAAGAACACCGGCGCCGACCAACTGCCGGTGTTGCCGGCCACGCTGGAAACGCGGGTGGAAGCGCTGCTGATGGTGCGCCAGGGTGCGCAGCCGGATGAGCGCTACGTACTGCGCCTGTGGCCGGCCCCGGCCCAGCTGCAGCCCGGCGATACGCCACTATGGCTGGGCAGCGCACAGACCCTGCGCTACGAGCGCCACTTCGAATGGATCGGCATGTGGCACCCGCTGCGCGGCGTCGACCCGGCCATGAACGCGGTGAAGGAGGCCGTACATGGCCTGCCGCAGCGCGAGGACGTGCACGGCGAGACCGGGTTGCCGGTACTGCGGTTGAAGACCACCGCGCGCTGACGGAGGCGGTGCTGCTCTGGTAGTCGCCAACCGTGGTTGGCGCTTCGGGTAAAGGCTGCCAACCAAGGTTGGCATCTACCGGCTACGCCGCGCTCTGGTAGTGGCCAACCTTGGTTGGCCTTTGCCGGCTACGGCATCCAGCCCAGCAACTGCTGCAGGCGCTGATGCGGGTCGTCCATCTGCAGCAGCTGCAGGCGCTGCTGCTCGCTCAGCGGCAGCAGTTCGGCCAGGCGCCAACCGACCCAGCTCGCCTGATCCAGCAGTGCCGGATTCGCCGGCGCATACGCCTCGCCCGCCTGTTCGATGATGTGCCCCAGCACCGTGGCCAGCAGCGCATGCTGTGGCCGCAGTTCGTCGTCGGGATCTTCCTCGCACCAACTCACGTCGGCCACCACCAGGCCGTTGTCACGGACCCGCGTGCGCTCGACATGGAAGCGGCGGGTGCCACGCAGGCGCAGCTGCAGCACGCCATCGGCGCCGACATCGAAATCTTCGATGCGGACCTGCACGCCATACGCCGCCGGCGTCGCCGGTGCGCCCACTTCCTGGCCGTCGAGAATCAGGCAGACGCCAAAGCCCTCGCCACTGCGGCCGCTGTCGCGGACCAGATCCAGATAGCGTCGCTCGAACACGCGCAGGCCCACCGCTGCACCCGGCACCAGCGTGCTGTGCAGCGGGAACAGCGGCAGCGAACCGTCGGCGCTCATCGGGCCTGCAGGGCGGCGAGGAAGCGGCGCGGTGCGCCGTCGAAGCCACCGTTGGACATGAACACCACATGGTCACCACTGCGTGCATGGGACTGCAGCTGTGCCAGCAGTGCATCGGTATCGGGTACCGCGTGCGCTTGGCCGCGTACCGCGGCGATCACCGCGGCAGCGTCCCAGGCCAGCTCCGGGCGGTGCAGGAACACCACTTCATCGGCCAGTGCCAGCGACGGCGCCAGCGCCTGTGCATGTGCACCCAGCCGCATCGAGTTGCTGCGCGGCTCCATCGCGACCACGATGCGTGCATCGCCGACCTTGGCACGCAGGCCTTCCAGCGTGGTGGCGATCGCCGTCGGGTGATGGGCGAAGTCGTCGTAGACGGTGATGCCATCAACGCTGCCGATCACTTCCATGCGGCGCTTGACGCTGCGGAACCGCGCCAGCGCCGGGATCACATCAGCAGGCGCCACGCCTACCGCATGCGCGGCCGCCAGCGCGGCCAGGCCGTTGAGCACATTGTGCCGGCCCAGCAGCGACCACTGCACATCACCCAGCGCCTGGCCTCGATGATGCACGCGGAACGCGCTGCCATCGGCAGCCAGCAGCTCGGCATGCCACTCCAGCGACGGATCGAATCCGAAGCGCTCGACCGGGGTCCAGCAGCCCATCGCCAGCACTTCGGCCAGGTACTTGTCTTCGCCGTTGACGATCAGGCGGCCACGCGCCGGCACCGTACGCACCAGGTGGTGGAACTGGCGCTGGATCGCCGCCACGTCCGGGAAGATGTCGGCGTGGTCGTATTCAAGGTTGTTGAGGATGGCCACCAGCGGCCGGTAGTGCACGAACTTGCTGCGCTTGTCGAAGAATGCGGTGTCGTACTCGTCGGCCTCGACCACGAACTCGCGGCCCTGGCCGAGCCGGGCGGAGACGCCGAAATCCTCGGCCACGCCGCCGATCAGGAAGCCCGGCGAACGCCCGGCGCTTTCCAGCAGCCAGGTGAGGATGGTGGTGGTGGTGGTCTTGCCATGGGTACCGGCCACGGCCAGGGTGTCACGCCCCGGCAGCACCCGTTCGGACAGCCATTGCGCGCCGGAAATGTAGCGCTGGCCAGCGTCAAGCACGGCCTCCACGGCCGCGTTGCCCCGCGACAACGCGTTGCCGATCACCACCTCATCGGTGCCGGCCGGCACGCTGTCGGCGCGATAGCCCTGGTCCAGGGTGATGCCCAGCTGTTCCAGCTGGGTGGACATCGGCGGATAGATGGCCTGGTCGCTGCCGCTGACCGGATGGCCCAGTTCCCGCGCCAGGGCGGCCACGCCGCCCATGAAGGTGCCGGCGATTGCAAGGATATGTACGCTGCTCATGACCGAGGATTGTGACCGATGACGGCTGTATAGGGCCAATGTCCGCGCTTGGGTAAGACAAGTCCTACACAGGATGTGAGAAAACTCCAATCATCTGTCAGGGAATTCCCGATAGCGATGTTCTGTGAACCCGGACACAATTCGAACTGCCAGCCGCAGTACCCGAACCGGTCCTACTCCCCAAGAGGCCATCCCCAAGGGAGCTCATGCTGCGGGGCCCTGAGCAAGCCCTCTGCTGGCGCCTATCAAACGACACAGGCCTGATCCTCGCGGACCAGGCCTGTGTTTTTTTGTGCCGGGGGCCGGAACAGTGTCCCGGCCGCGCCGGATCAAGCCTTGATCGCCGCCAGGATGCGCGCTTCGATCTCGTCCAGCTCACCGACGCCGTCGACGCGGGCCAGGGTGCCACGGCCGGCGTAGAAGTCGACCACCGGGGCGGTCTGGTCGTTGTAGACCTGCAGGCGCTGGCGCACCGCTTCCGGCGTGTCATCGGCACGCCCCTGCTCCTTGGCACGACCGGCGATGCGCTCGACCAGCAGCTCGGTGGCCACGTCCAGCTGCACCACCGCGTCCAGCGGCTGGCCGATCTTGGCCAGCAGGCCGTCCATCGCATTGGCCTGGGCCACATTGCGCGGGTAGCCATCCAGGATGAAGCCCTTGGCGACATCGGCCTGGGTCAGGCGCGATTCCAGCATGCCCAGCAGGATGTCGTCCGACACCAGGTTGCCGGCATCCATCACCGTCTTGGCCTGCTTGCCCAGCTCGGTGCCGGCGGCGATTTCCGCGCGCAGCATGTCACCGGTCGAAATGTGGGCGATCCCCAGCTTTTCCTTCAGGCGCGTCGCCTGTGTCCCCTTGCCCGAACCGGGCGGTCCCAACAGAACCAATCGCATTGACCTGACTCCAACGTGTTGAAAACAAAGAAGGTTCGCGTCCCGGACGGTCCGGTATCGCTGCACCGCAATAGCGCCACTTTACCGCATCCGGGTAATGTCCCTGCAATGTCCCCTCCCCCGAGCAGGTAGAAGCATGCGCAACGGTACTCTCCTCTATGCCCAGTCCGGTGGTGTCACCGCGGTCATCAACGCCACCGCAGCTGCGGTGATCGAGCAGGCCCGGGCCAAGGGCATCAAGGTCCTGGCCGCCCGCAACGGCATCCTCGGCGCCCTGCGCGAAGAGCTGATCGACACCAGCAAGGAGAGCGCCGCCGCCATCCGCGCGCTGGCCCACACCCCGGGCGGCGCGTTCGGTTCGTGCCGGGTCAAGCTGAAATCACTGGACGCTGACCGTGCACGTTACGACCGCCTGCTGGAGGTGCTGCGCGCGCACGACGTGCGCTGGTTCCTCTACAACGGCGGCAACGACTCGGCCGATACCGCGCTGAAGGTCTCGCAGCTGGCCAAGGCGTCGGGCTACGACCTGACCTGCATCGGCGTGCCCAAGACCATCGACAACGATCTGGCGGTTACCGACACCTGCCCCGGCTTCGGCTCGGCCGCCAAGTACACCGCGGTCTCGGTGCGCGAGGCCGCGCTGGACGTGGCGGCGATGGCCGAGACCTCCACCCGCGTCTTCATCTACGAAGCGATGGGTCGCCACGCCGGTTGGCTGGCGGCGGCGGCGGGCCTGGCCGGCAACGGCGATGACGAAGCCCCGCACATCATCCTGCTGCCCGAACGCGCCTATGACGAGGCGCTGTTCCTGGCCAAGGTGAAGGCGGTGGTCGAGCGCGTCGGCTACTGCGTGGTGGTGGCCTCGGAGGGCATCGCCACTGCCGATGGCCGCTTCGTCGCCGATGCCGGTGGCGGCAAGGATTCGTTCGGGCATTCGCAGCTGGGCGGCGTGGCCGCGCACCTGGCCGGACGGGTCAAGGACCAGCTGGGCCTGAAGGTGCACTGGGCCCTGCCGGACTACCTGCAGCGCTCGGCCCGGCACCTGGCCAGCAAGACCGACTGGGAGCAGGCGCAGGCGGTGGGCAAGGCTGCGGTGCAGTTGGCGCTGAAGGGCCAGAACGGCGTGATGCCGGTGATCGTGCGCAGCAGCGACGCGCCGTACCGCTGGAAGATTGAAGCGGCGCCGCTGTCGAAGATCGCCAACCACGAGAAGAAGATGCCGGCCGGCTTCATCCGCCGCGACGGCTTCGGCATCACCGCCAAGGCACGCGCCTACCTGTCACCGCTGATCAAGGGCGAAGCACCACTGCCCTACGGCCCCGACGGCCTGCCGAAGTACGTCACCCTGAAGAACCTGGCGGTGAAGCAGAAGCTGCCGCCCTTCGAGGGCTGAATCGAAAATGGGGACGGAGGGGATCAAGTCGTAACCGCCCCTCCGTCATCACTCTCCGATCCGCGTTGGGGCGGTTGCGACTTGATCCCCCCCGTCCCCTTTTCATCGAGGTGTGCCATGGCACTGCGCGTTGTTCGACTCGGTACGCCGCGCGTACCCGGCGAGGGCCTGCGCATCGGCACGGTGCGGCGACCGCCGCGTGGCGTGCCGCGCAGCGAGTTCGCCCGCCAGGACTGGTACGACGTCTGGTTTCCGACCCTGTCACCCAGCGCCGAGCTGGTGAAGCAGGCGCACTCGGCGCAAAGCGCAGCCGACTGGAATGCGTTCTTCCGCCACTACAAGGCCGAGATGAAGGCGCCCGATGCCGCCCACGCGCTGGACCTGCTGGCCGCGCTGTCGCAGCACAGCGACATCAGCGTAGGGTGCTACTGCGAAGATGAGGCGCACTGCCACCGCACGGCGCTGCGCGAGCTGCTGGTGGCGCGGGGAGCTACATTGGCCGCGTGAAGCCCGGTTGCCGGCCAGCGGCCGGCACTACCCCACGCCACGCCCTGCGTGGATTCGCGTCGCCGGACGGCCTCAGTTGCAGGCCTTGCCTTCCATCTGCAGCTGCGCGGCGAACATCGTCACCTGCGGAATCCTGCCGGCGGCAGCCTGCTTCTTCGCCTCTTCCAGGTAGATGCGCGACTGGCCCTGTCCATCCAGCTCGACCTTGTTGCTCGACGGCAGGCGCCACACCCGCACCACCGCCTGCTGCGCCGGGCACGCGGCACTGGGCACGCGGATCACATCGTTGAGCTTCCAGCCCTTGTCGGCACTCGGCTGTGCCTTGGCATAGTCGACGAAGCGCGCGCGTGGCTGGCACTGCTCGCTGGTACGCACGGCGGAGAAGCGGTACGGCTCTGCCGCATCGCCGGTGAACACGCCTTCCAGCCGCGCGCAGGCCTCGGGGATCTGGCGCAGCGTATGCGCCGCGCCCACCGCCTGCGGGGCACCCACCGCACGCTGCAGCTCCGGGGTTTCCGCGGCGAATGCCGGGGCGGCAGGCACCAGGGCAGCAAGCATCAACAGGGACAGGCGCATGGGGGAATCTCCTTCTGGACTCTTCGCAGGCTTGCAGAGCATGGCTTAACGGGGTGCAAAGGGCGTGATCGCGCTTTGCGCCAGGGGACAGTCGAGCAAGCTCGACTCTACGGTGCGTCGAACGCATACTGCGGGCACCAGGGAATGCTGAACACCGCCATACGTCGGACGACCTCCAAGGTCGGTACGGGTTGGTTCCAGGCTGCAGCCCGTCGTCCCCCTCGTGGTGCCGTTCATCGCCACTGGATGCTTGTCCATCCATTCTGCGGAGGGGTCTAATGCTGGAACGTCACGGGCTGTCACTGGCGCTGGGCTGCGCCATTCTCGCGATCCTGTTCGGAATCGTCTCGGCGCGCTGGATCCTGCGCCAACCCACCGGCAATGAACGCATGATCGCGATCGCCACCGCGATCCAGGAAGGCGCACGTGCCTACCTCAACCGCCAGTACCTGACGATCGGCATCGCCGGCGTAGTGCTGTTCGTGCTGGTCGGCATCTTCCTCAGCTGGTACACCGCCATTGGATTCGCAGTGGGTGCGGTGCTGTCCGGCGCGGCGGGCTACATCGGCATGAACGTGTCGGTACGCGCCAACGTGCGCACCGCCGAGGCCGCACGCCACGGCATCAGCGCGGCGATGGACGTCGCCTTCCGTGGCGGTGCGATCACCGGCATGCTGGTGGTCGGGCTGGGCCTGCTGGGCGTGGCCGGCTACTACGCACTGCTGCTGCGCATGGGCCTGCCGATGGAACAGGCGCTGCACGCCCTGGTCGGGCTGGCCTTCGGCTCCTCGCTGATCTCGATCTTCGCGCGCCTGGGCGGCGGCATCTTCACCAAGGGCGCCGACGTCGGCGCCGATCTGGTCGGCAAGGTGGAAGCCGGCATTCCCGAGGACGACCCGCGCAACCCGGCGGTGATCGCCGACAACGTCGGCGACAACGTCGGCGACTGCGCCGGCATGGCCGCCGACCTGTTCGAGACCTATGCGGTCACTGTCATCGCCACCATGCTGCTGGGCAGCCTGATGCTGGCCGAGGCGGGCGCCAACGCGGTACTGTATCCGCTGGTGCTGGGCGGCGTGTCGATCATCGCCTCGATCATCGGTGCGCTGTTCGTCAAGGTGAAGCCCGGCGGCTCGATCATGGGCGCGCTGTACAAGGGCGTGATCGTGTCCGGCGTGCTGGCTGCGATTGCGTTCTACCCGATCACCACCGGGCTGATGGGTGACAACGTGCACGGTCCGATGGCGCTGTACGGCTGCGCGCTGATCGGGCTGGTACTGACCGGCCTGATCGTGTGGATCACCGAGTACTACACCGGCACCCAGTACAAGCCGGTGCAGCATGTGGCACAGGCCTCGACCACCGGCCATGGCACCAACATCATCGCCGGCATCGGCATCTCGATGAAATCCACCGCGCTACCGGTGGTGGCGGTGTGCGCGGCGATCTGGGGCGCGTTCGCACTGGGCGGCCTGTACGGCATCGCCATCGCTGCCACCGCGATGCTGTCGATGGCCGGCATGATCGTCGCCCTGGATGCCTACGGCCCGATAACCGACAACGCCGGTGGCATCGCCGAGATGGCCGAGCTGCCTTCGGAGATCCGCGACATCACCGATCCGCTGGATGCAGTGGGCAATACCACCAAGGCGGTGACCAAGGGCTACGCCATCGGTTCGGCGGCGTTGGCCGCACTGGTGCTGTTCGCCGACTACACCCACAACCTGCAGGCTGCGCATCCGGGGCAGGAGTTCCGCTTCGATCTCAGCGACCACACGGTGATCATCGGCCTGCTGATCGGTGGCCTGATCCCGTATCTGTTCGGCGCAATGGCAATGGAAGCGGTCGGCCGCGCCGCCGGTGCCGTGGTAGAGGAAGTGCGCCGCCAGTTCCGCGAGATTCCCGGCATCATGCAGGGCACCGGCAAGCCGCAGTACGACAGGGCGGTGGACATGCTGACCCGCTCGGCCATCCGCGAAATGATCGTGCCGTCGCTGCTGCCGGTGGCGGTACCGGTGGTGGTCGGCCTGCTGCTGGGGCCACGCGCGCTGGGCGGGCTGCTGATCGGCACGATCGTGACCGGCCTGTTCGTGGCCATCTCGATGACCACCGGCGGCGGCGCCTGGGACAACGCCAAGAAGTACATCGAGGACGGTCACTTCGGCGGCAAGGGCAGCGAGGCGCACAAGGCCGCGGTGACCGGCGATACCGTCGGCGACCCCTACAAGGACACCGCCGGCCCGGCGATCAATCCGTTGATCAAGATCATCAACATCGTGGCGCTGCTGCTGGTGCCGCTGCTGTAATCCACGCCATGCGCAAACCCGTAGAGTCGAGCTTGCTCGACTGCTTTTGGCCCGCACCGCAAGAGCAGTCGAGCAAGCTCGACTCTACGGCTCCGACCGCTTGCTCAAGCAACGGCTGGTCAGCGCCCGCGCAGGAAGAACGACACCGGCACCATCACCTGCACCGGGTCGCCGGCCACTTCGGCCGGCGGCGCCGGTACCGGGCTGGCGCGCTGCACGGTGTCCAGCGTCTCCTGGTCGAGCAGTTCGAAGCCGCTGCTGCGGCCCAGCTTCAGGCCCGACACTGCACCGTCGCGGGCGACCGCGAAACGCACATAGACCACGCCCTGCTGGCGCAGGCGCTCGGCCTGGCGCGGATAGCGGCGGTGCTTCTGCAGGTGCCCGAGCAGGCGTCCTTCCCAGGTCGCCTCCGCGCGACTGCGCTCACCGGCGGTGGTCTGCGGTGCGGTATAACGCGCGGCGGCGTCAGCGGCCACCTGCGGCGGTGCGCTGGTCTGCGCGACATTGGCGTCGGCGGTCTCCGGCGAGGGCGTTGGTTCCGGTGCTTTGGGCGGAGGCAGATCACCCTGTGGCTGCACGGGTGCCTTCGGCTGCTCGCGCACGGCCGGCGTCGGCGCCTGCCGCTGCTGTTGCTGCTGCAATGGACCGGTGGCCACCTCACGCGGGGGCACCGGCGGTGCCTGGGCCATCGGCGCCAGTTCCAGCATCAGCGCTGCAGGCGGAGCGGCAGCCGCCAGCGCCGGCGCGCGCGCCGCCCACCAGCACGCCGCGCCGATCAGCAGTGCGTGCACCAGCAGCACGATCGCCAGGCTGGTCGCCCAGCGCCGCAGTCCGCTCATCGTGCGCCCTGCTCCAGCCCCACCAGTGCCACCTTCAGGTATCCGGCAGCGCGCAGCGCGTCCAGGGTCGCCATCAGTTCGCCATAAGGCACACGGGTATCGGCACGCAGGAAGATGCGTTGTCCGCTGTCATCGTGGGTGGCGGCCTTCAGTGCAGCCGCCAGCGCGTCGCGCGCCACCGGCTGCTCGCCCACCCGCAGCGACAGGTCGGCCTGCACGGTCACATACACCGGCGCCTGTTCCGGCGGCGTGGCGACGGCGCTGCTGGCCGGCAGCTGCACCGGCACCGACACGGTGGCCAGCGGCGCGGCCACCATGAAGATGATCAACAGCACCAGCATCACGTCGATGAAGGGCGTGACATTGATCTCATGCGCTTCTTCCGGCGCATCGTCGCGGTCGGATGCGGTCCTGATCGCCATCGCCGCGCCTCAGTGCACCGCACGCAGCGGTGTCGCTGCGGTACGCGGCACGGCGCGGTCAAGATCGCGCGACACCAGCTGCTGCACGGCCGCGGACAGATCACCGAGCAGGCCACGCAGGCCGGCCAGCACGCGGCTGAAATGGTTGTAGACCAGCACCGCGGGAATCGCTGCGACCAGGCCGAGCGCGGTGGCCAGCAAGGCCTCGGCGATGCCCGGTGCGACCACCGCCAGGTTGGTGGTGTTGCTGTGGGCGATGCCGATGAAGCTGTTCATGATGCCCCACACCGTGCCGAACAGACCCACGAACGGCGCCACCGCGCCGATGCTGGCGAGCACGCCGATGCCCCGTCGCTGCAGGCGCGCGGTCTCCAGCTCGATGCGGTCAAGGCGCGACGCGACGCGTTCCTTGATGCCGTCGCGGCTGTCCAGATCCTGCGACAGACGCAGTTCGGTGCGTGCGGCCTCCAGCATGGCCAGCGCGGTCCCCTGCTGCGCGCTGGCCTCCGCGCTTTCGGCCGGCAGGCTTGGCGCCTGCAGCAACAGCGCGCGCGCCGCACGCAGCTGGCGGGCCTGCCGGGCCAGCTCCCAGCCCTTGGCCAGCAGCACGGTCCAGGTGGCCAGCGATGCCAGCGCAAGCGCGATCATCACGCCCTTCACCACCACGTCGGCGGCCAGGTACATGCCCCAGGGCGTCAGTGCAGGGGCAGCCACGGGGGCCAGGTCAGCAGGCAGCATCGTCTCGGTTTCCATCAGCATCGGGGGTCGCGGCACGGCGGCGGGCCGTGCGCGGATCATTGGCATCGTCGACTTCCACGACCGGATTGGGCTCCAGCCGCGGTGCCGGGCGGCTGAGCACGTAGCCGGCGCTGACCGCGAAGAACAGGCCCACGCCCAGCAGCAGGCGCCACGACGGGTGCGCCCCCCAGCAGAACAGCGCGAAGCCGACCGCCATGCCGGCGCTGGCGAATGCCTTGCCCTTGCGTGAGACCGCGCCCTGTTCGCGCCACAACCGCAGCGACGGGCCATAGCGCGGATGCGCCAGCAGGCGCTGCTCGAACTTCGGCGAGCTGCGCGCGAAGCAGCCCACCGCCAGGATCAGGAAGATGGTGGTCGGCATTACCGGCAGCAACGCGCCGATCACCCCGAGGCCGACCATCACCCAACCCAGCGCGAACCAGAGCCAGCGCATCAGCGCGGTGCCCGCAGGCGGCCGGCGTACATCAGGCGAATTCCACTTCGACGTGGCCATGCACGCTGCGGAACGCGGCATCGGCGGCATCGATCACCTGCTGCTCCTGTTCGGCGCTCAACGGCACCGCATCCAGTGCAGCGGTGAACTCACGCCAATGGCGCGCGGCGCCATCCGGGTGCGCGGCCAGGTGGCGGGCGCCGAAGTCGCGATCCAGGCCCAGCTTGGCCGCCATCTTGTACAGGATGGTGCCACCGAGGTTTGAGCCTTCAGCCACGTACAGCCAGCCCAACGCCGCCGGCAGCGGCAGGTCGGCCGGCAGCGCGGCGATATCCGCACCCGGCAGGGTCTGCTCCAGGTCCTGCAGGTCGCGTGACACCTGCTTCAGGCGACGGCGCTCGCCGAGGTCCGGCAGCAGTGCGTCCAGCGCAGGATTGGCATACAGCGCGTCGATGCTGCGGTGGAAGCGGTACTGCACGCGAAGGAAGCGGGCGAAGTTGCTGCGGTCGGCGAAGATGTCGCCGGCCATGATGCGCTTGTCGAGCGCGCCGTGACTGTCGCGGGTGGCGGCCTTGAGCCGCAGGCTGCGGCTGTCTTCAGGGGCGATGTGTGCGTTCATGGGGGATGCCAAGGGGGTCGTCGTGCTGTAGACGTTCGCCGTGGGGCTTTCCCCAAGGCCGTGTGCACCGATAATGGACCATCCCTTCTTCCCGCAGGAACCGATGATGATCACCACCGAACCGCGCATGACCAACCTGTTCCTGCAGCTCGGCCTGGACGCCAGCGCCGAGGGCATCGCCCGCTTCATCCGCGAGCACCAGCTGGCCACCGATGTGGAAGTGGTCGAGGCGCCGTACTGGAACGACGCCCAGCGCCAGTTCCTGTCCGAGTCGCTGCAGGCCGATGCGGCGTGGAGCACGGTGGTGGATGAGCTGAACGAATCGCTTCACGAAGACGCGGTGAAGGCCGCGACCGGTCTGTAAGCACGCGATGGGCAGCGCCGGGCATGGCCCGGTGCTACCCGTTACAGCGCAGGAGCGGTGCGGACCAGGGTCCGCACCCACCGAAAGCGCACTGCGCAGTCGATCAGTACTTCCAGGTCAACGCCAGGCGCGCGGTGCGGCCCGGGGCCGGCATCACGCCCAGCGCCAGCGGATCCAGGTAGTAGCGGTCGGTCAGGTTGTCCACGCCCGCTTCCACGGACAGCTGGTCGTTGAAGCTCCAGCTGGCAAACAGGTCGACCAGGGTGGTCGGCCGGTACAGCTGCTGGATCGCCGACAGGCCGACGTTCCATTCCTTGTCCAGCTTGCTGATCGGGCCGGCGTTGTGCACCACGCGGGTGCCGAAGGTCAGGCGCTCGTCGAACAGGCGCGACCCCAGGGTCAGGTTGACCATGTAGCGCGGCGGGTTCTGCGTGTTGGTGTAGGAGCCTTCGAAGCCGCCATCGACGCAGTCCGGCGTGCCGGCCAGCTCCGCGTTCTTGCGCTGTTCGCCATAGGCGCGGCGCTCGGCGGCGATATCCGGCGCACAGGTCTTGGCCTTGAAGTAGTAGTGCGCGGACAGATCGGCAAACAGCTTGCCGCTGTCATAGCTGGACTGGAACTCCATGCCCGACACCTTGAACCGGTCGACGTTGCGGATCAGGCCGGCCGACAGTGTGCGGTAATCGCGGGTGATCAGGTCGTCGATGCGGGTATCGAAGTAGGCCAGCTTCAGCGCCAGGCGGTCGCCGGCGGTGAACAGGTCGTAGCGGATGGTGCTGGCACCGATTTCCCAGCTGCGCGCACGCTCCGGCTTCAGTTCACCCACCGGCTTGGCAGCGGTGAACAGGCCCAGCGTGGTCTCGAACAGGCTTGGCAGCTTGGTGCCTTCGGCGTACTTCACGTAGACCATGGTGTCTTCGCTGAAGCGGTAGGCCACGCTGGCAGTCGGCGAGAACGCACTGTCGCGGCGGCGGATCGGCTGCGACCAGCTCCAGCTGACCGGCACTTCCAGGTCCTGCGCCTTGCCCGCGTCGTAGAAGTTCCAGCCACCGATGTCGGCCACCGTGCCCTTCTTGTACGGCGAGGCCAGCAGCGATTCCTGGGTGAAGTTGCCGTTGGCATCCGGATACCAGTTCAGCAGCGCGATGCGCTTGGCCCGCCACGATGGCAGCGCCGGGTTGCCGTTGAGCAGCTCGGTGTAGCGGTACTGGCCCTGCACCTCGTAGGCGTCGGGCGTGGCCAGGCGGTTGCGGTCATGCACATCCACGCGGTTCCAGCGGCCACCGGCCAGCAGCTCCCAATGCTCGTCGGGCTGCCACTTCAGCGAGGCCACGGCGCTGTACTCCTTGCGCTCGGCGTTGCGCAGGAAGCGGTTGTTGACCAGATCGTCGTGCATGACCGGCCCGGAGCTGCCCGGCGCGATGTCTTCATCGCTGTAGGACAGGCCGTAGTCGAGCGTGAACGCACCCGCCTGCGTATCGAACCTCGAGGTGTTGCTGGCGTCCAGGCCGAAGCGCTTCTGCCGCAGCAGATTGCGGTAGGCATCCTTGTAGCCCGGGTCGCCACTGAAGCTGGGCGCGTCATACCACTCGGTGCGGCGGTCGAAATACCACGGCGTGATGCCGGTCAGGCTGTTGTACATCACGCTGTCGGTATCGGTGTAGGTGGCATTGACGCGCAGGTCGACCAGCTCGCTGTCCGGATTGAAGCGGTAGCGCAGGGTGTAGCTGTCCATGTCGACATGGCCCGGATCCCACTGCGGGATGCGGTCACGATCAACGCGGATGATCTGCGAGGCCATGATCTCGCCGGCGGTGCCTTCGTAACGGCGGTAGCCCGCCTCAAGCGTCTGCGCATCGTCGATGCGCCAGGTGCCCTTGAGCAGCGCCGACTTCGAGCGCGAGGAGGTGTTGAACACCTCGGTACGCGGCGGGTTCAGCGGGGCCAGCGTGCGCCGGGTCTGCGGGAAATCGTCGTAGCCATGCTTGCCCGAGAAATAGTTGCCCGTATCGCGGTAGGCGTAGGCGGCGACCAGGTCGAAGCGATCCCAATGGCCGGCGGCGGCGACGTTGAAGAACTGGTTGCCGGTAGCGCTGCGGTCGGTGCGCGGCGCAGCACTGTACGCCGGCAGGTTGTTGGCGCTGGCGTTGGCCAGGCCACCACGCACGCGCACGCCGAAATCGCGGCCTTCGCGCAGCACGTCACCGATCTTCAGCGTCTCCATCTCGACCACGCCGCCGATGCCGCCAGAGGCGTTGGCCTGCAGGCTGGGGCCCTTGGTGATGGTCAGGCTGGAGATCAGGTCCGGGTCCAGGTAGGTGCGCTGCGACTGGCCTGCATAGCCACGGTAGGTGTCGATGCTGGACTGGCCGCCGTCGATGATCACCGGCACGCGGCCCTGGCCCTGGATGCCGCGGATGTTGACGTCGAAGCCGTTGCCGACGCGCGGATCGCCGGCGGTGACACCGGCCACGCCCTTGACGATGTCGCCGTTGGATGTGCCGCGGAAGCGCTCCAGGTGCGTGCGGTTGAGCGTGGTGGTGGAGCCGACGCTGCGGTAGCTGTCGAGCAGGCGGGCTTCGTCGCTGGTCGCGCCGGCATCGACACGGTCGCCGGCCACGCTCAGCGTGTCGGTGACGATCACGCCATCGCCGGCCTGCGCTGGCGTCGCTGCTTCCAGCGTGACTGCATCGGCGCTGACCCGGCGTACCGCCAGGCCACTGCCCTGCAACAGCCGCTGCAGCGCGTCGTTGGCAGACAGGCTGCCGTTGACCGCACGCGAGGTCACGCCCTGGGCCAGCGTCGCCGGATAGACGACCTGGATGCCGGACTGGCGCATGTAGCTGCGCAGCGCTTCGTCCAGCGGCAGCGCCGGAATGTCGAAGCGCTGCACGGCGGCATGATCGCCGCGGGCGCTCTGCGCCAGCACGGACGGCGCGGCGCTGGCCAGGCCTGCGGCCAGCAATGCGATGCACAGGCGGGACGGGCGCAGCACGCGGCCCGGACGATGGGAGTCGAACATGGGGGAACCTGTCAGGTAATCAGTGCCGCGGGCGCGGCGTCATCCGCAACACAGGCGGACACGGCGACGTACGTGGCGGCGGCGGGTACGTTCGCGGAGTAAGACGGATGGGAGCGCGAGGACCCCAAGGGAGATTTGCGGAAGATGACGGGTGAATGCATCCACGCATGGCGTGGATCTACTGGACGATGGCAACACCGAAGGGAAGACGGGTCACCTGCAGGCCGGCCGTTGCAGCCAGCGCATCCAGTGCCTGTTCCGGGCGATCGATGCGCAGCGCTGCACTCACCGCCGGCAGCCGCGAAAGGTCACCGCGCACGAAGGTAGGCCCGGCACGATAACGTCCCACCCATTGCACGGCATCGGCGACGCTGGCCTGCTCCAGCAGCAGTTCGCCCTGGCGCCACGCGCCTACGCTGTCCGCCGCCACGTCTCCCAGGCGGGCCACGCCACTGTGCTCGCCATAGACTGCGCGCTGGCCCACCTGCAGGTAGGTCCAGCCACCGTCGGCCGGGCTGGCCACCCGCACCCTGCCCTGCCCGACCTGGGTTTCCACCTGGCCATCGCCGCGCGCGACGGTGAACGCGGTCGAGATGTCCTCGACCACGCCATTGCCCGCACGCACACTGAAACGCCGCTCTGCATCAGGCGTGACGTCGAACCAGGCGCGTCCGCGCAGCAGCTCGACCTGGCGCGCATGCGCGTCGAAGTTCACGGCGATCGCGCTGTCCGCATCCAGCACTGCACGGCTGCCGTCGGGCAGTTGCACGTCCTGCACGACATGCGTGCTGCGATGATCGGACTGCAGGCGCAGCCAGGCTTCCGGCCAGGCCACCAGCATCGCCAGTGCCGCCGCGGCAGCCATCGCCCAGCGCAGTCGCCGCGACCGCGGCCGCGGCCGCTGCACCGGCCTGGCCTGCGGACGCGGCCCGATGCTGCGCCACAGCGCGCGCTCGTGTTCGAAAGCCCGGCGGTGCCCCGGCTGGGCCAGCCAGCGTTCGAACTCGTGCATCCGCGCCTCGCCGACGTCGCCCGACGCCAGCCACGCGATCCAGCCCCGGGCCTGTTCGGCCAGGGCATCGTCATTGGCGGCGGGCAGCATGTTCGGCGGGCTCATCGGCTGGCGGACAGGCGCATTCAAGCGCGGGCAGGGGAACTAGACCGCATCCACGGTCCAGTGATCAAGACGTTCCAGCGGGGAGCACCCCCAAGCCTGGACGATCATCGACCGCTGCGCGCCCAGGCCAGGCGTTGCAGCGCAGTGCGCACATGGTTCTCGACGGTGGTGACCGATACGCCGAGGCGGCGCGCGATCTCGGCCTGGGTCAGGCCCTGCAGGCGGTTGAGCCGGAAGATGCTGCGCGTCGGTTCCGGCAGGTGGCCTGCCGCATCCAGCACGCGCTGCAGTTCGTCCTGCGCCATGGCCTGCTCCTCGGTCGAGATCACCTCGTCCGGCCCCCACAGATAGTGGTCCGCCAGCAGGCGGTTGCGGCGGGTCGATTCGCGGCCGTGGTCGGTGGCCAGGTTGGCCGCCAGCCGGTACAGATATGCGCGCGGGTTGTCGATGGCCTGGCTGTCGTCGACCCCACGCGCCTTGAACCACACCGCCTGGATCACGTCCTCGGCGCCGCCGTCGCTCCCCAGGATACGTTGGACGCGGCGCAGCAGCGCAGACCGCTCGCGGATCAGCAGTTCGGTGAGGGTGGCGGCATTGGAGGACATGCGCGGAGCCGGTACCACGGACAAGAAGGCGTCGCGCATGCTACTCCGTTAATGCGAATCAGTCACGTTTGCATTCCTGACGACTCTCACAGGCAGTCGGTCAGCCCGTCGTAGACGCTCTGCGAGGTCCCGGGCAGCGGGTCATGCAGCGGATCGCGCGCGGCCAGCGCGGCATGGAAGGCTTCCACCGGGGTTCCCGGCACCAGTGGCAGCCGGCACAGCCAGGTCGGTTGCCGGGCCACGATCGCTCCATCCTCGCGGGAGACCTCCAGATCGCTTGCGACAAATGCCCACAGGCATTCATGGACGGTGCCACGCACCGCATCCACCGAGCAGCGCAGGCGCAGAGCCCGGATGTCGCTGTACTCGCCCTCGCAGAAGGTGTCCCCGCAGATGTTGTCGAAGCCATGCTGCAGGCGCCCCTCCAAGGCAAAGAAGCGGTCCCAGTTATCTTCCTGCTGCGGGTAGTCGATCAGATCGACATAGGGGAAGGCCTGGGCCGAAGGCGCTGCCAGCAGCGCGCAGGACAGGCCGAACAGCAGGACGGAAACGTTCATCTGCGGACTCCTCGGGAAGGTGCATCCAGCCTGCGCTTCGGCGCCTGTCCACCCCATCGGCCAAACCCCGGGCGCACTGTAGGACCGCCCCGCGCCATGCCGTGGGCCCCCTCCCCTGCACAGCGCCCGGCAAAGGCATAAAATGGTCAGCTATCCGTCTACACCCCCACCTGGAGCACACCATGGGTCTGGAACTCGTCTCGCCCGGCAAGAACCCGCCGGAAGAAATCAACGTCATCATCGAGATCCCGAAGGACTCGGAGCCGGTGAAGTACGAAGTGGACAAGGAAACCGGCGCGATCTTCGTCGACCGCATCCTGTCCACCCCGATGCGCTACCCGTGCAACTACGGCTACGTGCCGAGCACCCTGTGTGGCGATGGCGACCCGGCCGACGTGCTGGTGGTACTGCCGCTGCCGCTGGTGCCGGGCTCGGTGGTGCGCTGCCGTCCGGTCGGCGTGCTGAAGATGAGCGACGAGGCAGGCAGCGACGAGAAGATCCTGGCCGTGCCGGTCTCGAAGATCTTCAGCGGCTACGCCCACGTTGAAGACATCGCCCAGGTGTCCAGCCACTGGCTGGAGCGCATCGGCCACTTCTTCGAGCACTACAAGGACCTGGAAAAGGGTAAGTGGGTCAAGCTCGACGGCTGGGGCGGCGCCGCCGAGGCCAAGCAGATCCTGATCGAGGCGCACCAGCGCCACCTCGACAGCAAGGCCTGAGCCTGAACCGGATCGCTCCGGCATGCACTGCCGGAGCGATGCGGGTCACGTTTCACGACGACGGCACATCACTCTTGCTGTCGTATTAGGTAAATTGCGTCACTTCACACGTCGTCGACATCCATCGTCGAGACAGCCAGGGGAATGTGTCGTGCGTATTCTGCTTGTTGGGGATGCAGCCAGCCTGCCGGCCGAGCTGACCGAATTCATTGCCGATCTTGGGGAAGACTGGCAACCGTTGACCGCCTCCGATGGCCAGGCTGCGATGACCGCGGTCGCCACGCAGGGCGTGGATGCGGTGATCGTCTGCCCGCAGCTGCCGGACCTCAATGCCACCACGCTGCTGGGCCAGATCCGGACCCTGCGCCCGGAAACCATCCGCATCGCGCTGGTGGATGCCCTGCATGGCAACCGGCCGCCACCGGCGCGCCTGATCGGCGTTGCCCATCGCTTCCTGCCGTTGCCGCTGGCACCGGAAGTGCTGCTGGAGGCGCTGACCAGCCTGGAAGAGCTGCGCGAGGTGCTGGACAGCCCACGCCTGCGCGATGCCATCGGCCGCATCGAGAAGCTGCCGTCGCCGCCGCACCTGTACCTGAGCCTGACCCAGGCGCTGGAGCACGACGACGATGCCGACAGCGCTGACGTCGCCAAGCTGGTCGCCGCCGATCCGGCCATCGCCGCCAAGGTACTGCAGTTGTCGAACTCGGCGTTCTTCAGCCAGGGCCGCACCATCTCCGACCTGCGCACCGCGGTGACCCGGCTGGGCCTGGCTACGCTGCGCGACCTGGTGCTGGCCAGCGAAGTGTTCTCGGCACCGACGCTGTCGACCGCCGAACGCAATTCGCTGCAGCAGCGCGCCCTGCTTGCCTCGCGGCTGGCCGCACGCCTGCTGCCCGAATCCAGCGCCGAACTGGGCGCGACCGCCGCCCTGCTGGCCGACATCGGCCTGCTGCTGCCCGGTGTGCGCAACGAACGTTCCGAACCGTCGCTGGCGGGAGATACGCGTCCCGGCCACGCCGAGGCGGGCGCCTATCTGCTGGGCCTGTGGGGCCTGCCGATGCCGATCATCGAAGCGGTGGCCTTCCACCTGCAGCCGCAGCGCGCCAATACGCGCAGCTTCTGGGTGACAGGTGCCGTGCACGTGGCATTGGCACTGGTCAACGGCGATCCGGTGGACGAGGACTACCTGCAGCGCGCGGGCGTGCTCAACAAGCTGCCGCAATGGCGCGAGCATGCCAATGCGTTGATGGGGCTGGTACCCAGCGACGCCTGAACCCGCCACTGCACCCCAGTGGAACTCAAGGGGCGCGCCTGACGGCGCGCCCTTTCCTGCATCAGCGCGCGCCGCAGGCATCCTGCACGCAGTGACGATACTGCAGATCGCACAGCACCTTCGACTTGCCCGCAGCCAGGCATTCCTGGCGAAGCTCCTCGCAGTACAGCCCGCCCCCACAGACGCCACCGGTCTGGGCGAACACCGCACCCACCAATGTTGCATAGATCAGTGCAGCAGCAGACAGTTTGTGCAACAGCGTGCTCTTCATCGCTCTCTCCATGTGCAAGTGTCCGCAAGTGGACCCGTCAACTGTGTTGATTACGACACGGCAGGAACGTGATTTCGCTCACCTTCCAACATGTTTCGGAATTCCCCTACAAATAAAGAGGGCGGGCCTTGCGGCCCGCCCTCCCATTACTGCTGTCGCACTTCGATCAATCAGAAGCGCTGGGTGTACTTCATGTAGTAGAAGCGACCGATATCGAAGCCACCGTAGTAGGAGAAGCTCGAGTTCGGCTGGCTGTACATGACCGGGCCTTCGTGGTTGAACACGTTGTTGGCACCGAGCGAGACAGTGGCCTGCCACGGCAGGTTGTAACGCACCTGCACGTCGTGGAAGGTGTTCGAACCGACCTTGCGGCTCGGCTGGCCCAGGGTATAGGCCGAGGTGAAGTCAGGCAGGTTGCACTCGGTATCGTAGGAGCACGGCTCCTTCATGCCCGAGTAGTAACGCACGCCCCAGTTCACGCCCAGGTTGCCCAGGGTCCAGTCGACATTGAGGTTCGAACGGACGCGGAAGTTGGCACCCCAATCGCCGGTCGCCCAGCTGGTGTGCTGCTCGACCGGGGTTTCGGCCTCGTTGTCACGCTTGTACTCGAGGTAATCGACGTAGGTGGTCTTCCAGTCGATGACGAACTTGCCGAAGGAGAACTCCGGCAGGCGGTACTTGACGCCCAGGTCGTAACCTGCGGTTTCCTGGTAGCCACCGTTGATCAGGGTACGGGTGACGTCGACCACCTGGTTGACGGTGCGGCCGTCGGTGCCGCGTTCGAAACGCTCACATGCCGACGCCACGCCCAGCACGTAGCACTGGTTGAGGATCGAGGTCACCGACTCGGCGGCGATCACGTTGTTGATGCGGATCTTCCACCAGTCCAGGCTGACGTCCAGGCCCTGCACGAAGTTCGGGCTGTACACCAGGCCTGCGGTCCAGGTCTTGGAGGTTTCCGGCTTCAGTTCCGGGTTGGAGCCCGACTCGAAGGCGCTGTAGGACTGGGTGCCCGGGCCGGTCGACTGCGCACCGCCGGAGGTGATCTGGCGGAAGTTGGCCGGAACGCCGCCCGCCTGGCAGGCTGCGGCCACCGACGGGTTGCGCGCGGCCGAGCCGAAGCTGCTGTCGCACGGATCGGTGTAGGCGTCGAAGGTCTGCGACGTGCCACCGTACATGTTGGAGATGCTCGGGGCGCGGAAGCCGGTCGAGTAGGTCGCACGCACCAGCAGGTCGTCGATCGGCTTCCACTTCAGGCCGAACTTGCTGTTGATGGTGTCACCGAAGGTGTTGTAGTCCGAGTAGCGGCCGGCCATGTCGAGCGACAGCTCCTTGGCGAACGGCATGTCGGCCAGCACCGGCACGTTCAGTTCGACGTAGAACTCGTCGAGCTTGTAGCTGCCCTTGGTCGGCTTGCCGGCCAGGTCGGTGCTCAGGCCCGACTGCAGCAGCGCATCCGGGTTGTACTCGCCGCTTTCTTCGCGGTGCTCGTAACCGGCCGCGATGGCCAGCTCACCGGCCGGCAGCGAGAACAGCGAGCCACCGATGTTGGCGCTGTAGGCCTTGGTGGTGTTGGTGTAGGTGTCGTGGCTCGGCAGGTACAGGTAGGCCTGCAGGGCCGGATCGGCCAGCGAGCCGTTGCCGGTCGAGCCGTACGGTGCCAGCGGATTCCACGGGGTGCAGCCGGCGATGACGTGGCCCGGGGTGCCGCAACGGGCAACGTCGCCGTCCATGAAGGACGGGCCGACCGCATTCTGCACGTTCGGGATGAACAGGTTGCCGGTGCCGGTCTTCACGCCCTTGTTCTGGTTGTAGACGTAACCCACGTCCCAGTCCCAGAACTTGTCGCCGAACTCGAACGAACCTTCCAGGCCGGCCGAGAAGCGGAAGGTCTCCTGCTCGGATTCGGTCTGGCGCGGCACTTCGGAGGTACGACGGATGAATTCCGCGTCCTTGCCCAGCGGGTTGTAGATGCTGTCGGCCGACAGCGGGGTGCCGTAGACCTCGGACTGGTACGGGTAGCCGGCAATCTGCTGGGTGGCCGTACGCTTGGTGTACAGCACGTTCGCGGTGGCGCGGATGTTGTCGGTCAGGTCGTAGTTGCCATTGGCGAACACCGAACGACGGGTCAGCTTGTTCTGCAGCCACATTTCCTGGCTGGCATTGGTGTAGTCAGCCGTGCCGAACTCGCGGAAATCGGCCATGGTGTTGCCCGAGCCGTTGTTGCCGCGGGTGTACCAGACGTCGTCGTTCGCGTCCTTCGGGGTGCCCATGTCATCAATCAGCACGCCGTGGTTGGACGCCGGCGACCAGCCGTTGGCATCCGAATCGGTCGGGTTCGGGTGGAAGCGACCGTTCGGGTAGCGGCTGAAGGAACGATCCTTCGCCCAGACCGGATCTTCCTTGCTGTACTCGGCACCGAAGGTGATCGAGCCGCGCTCACCGGTCTGGCCGTAGACGAAGTTGTAGACCTGCTTCTCGCCGTCGCCCTGGCCGTACTGGCCGCCGTAGACGCTGGCTTCCAGGCCGTCGAAGTTCTTGCGGGTGATGATGTTGATCACGCCGGCGATGGCGTCGGAGCCGTAGATCGCCGAGGCGCCGTCGGTCAGCACTTCAATGCGCTCGACCACCGAGGTCGGGATGGAAGCCAGGTCGGTGTAGCCGCCGGTGCTGACGCCCATGCGCTTGCCGTCCAGCAGCACCAGGGTGCGCTCCGGGCCCAGGCCGCGCAGGTCGACGTACTGGCCGCCCACTTCTTCGCCCGAGGTCAGGGCGTCGGCACGGCTGATGGCCGGCGAACCGGTCGCCGACAGGTTCTGCACGATATCGCCGACGCTGGTGAAGCCCTGCTTCTCGATGTCGGCGCGCTGCAGCGCGATCACGGGCTGCGCGGTTTCCATGCTCGCCTGGCGGATGCGCGAGCCGGTGACCGAAATGCGGTCCAGGTCGGTCGTGGCCTTCGCTTCCTGGGCGGAAGCAAAGGCCGGCGCCAGCGCCAGCGCGATGCCGGCGGGCAGCAGGCCGAGCCGCACTGCGGGATTACAAACGTTCATCTATCTCTCCAAGGTACGTGTTAGCAGCGTGTTAAAACACCCCAGCACGTTACGATTGCGTTGCGACGCTGTATTTGCGCGACCCAACCAGAGACTTTGCAGAATGTGGCGGCAGAACCCCGCCGTTTTCGCGGAAGCGCGAAGCGGATTGGCCATAGCGGGCGCGGAAGGCGCGGGCGAAGCTGCAGCAGTTGTCGAATCCGCTGGCTGCGGCAACCTCACCCACCATCATGTCGGTGTCACGCAGCAGATCGGCGGCCCGTTCCAGGCGCAACCGTGCCGAAAGCGACTGAGGACTCTCTTCGTAGAGGCTCTGGAAGGTCTTGGAGAGATACCAGCTGGAGAAGTTGGTCAGCTCGGCCAACTCACCGATGCGCACCACGCGATGGCTGTTGCCCTCCAGGTACAGCCTTGCGCGCTGCATGCGCCCGAACACCTGCCGCTTGCGGCTGCGCGAGCGCCCCGGGCAGCGCTGCACGTTCTCGGCCAGGCCCCGCTGCAGGCTTGCCAGATGCAGCAGCAGCGGCCTCAGTGCATGGGCCGGCTGGCCACTGGCCAGCGCATCGCGCCACAGCCGCAGGCCCACCCGGGCGTCGCTGCGGTTCAGGCGGCCACGACCGGCATACAGGCCACAGTCGGCCATCTCGGTCAGCACCCGCAGCGCTTCGATGTTCAGGTTCAGGCCCACGCACAACCCGTTGCGGCCCGCCTGCACCAGCGGCCGGGACTCCTTCTCGAATGCGATCCACTCGCCCTGGCGCAGCCGGAAGCGACCTTCCTTGGCTTCGACCCAGGAACTGCCACGCACCTGCATCCAGACCGTGAAGCTGCTTCCCGCCGTCTGCAGGCTGCCCAGCCGGGCGACGCCCAGGCAGGTCGGCGTGCCTTCATCGAGGGACTTGTCGAGAGAGACGGTTTGGCCGCGATCGGCCAGCGAGAGTTGACGCATGGGGGCACCACGGATTTGCCTAGTACAGGCCTCCGTTTTGCCCAATCGGGCGGCAGCGCGTCAGGAAAGTCTGCCGAGATCGCCACGAATTCGCGGCGAGAACGGCACGAAAAAATTACGAAGAAAAATTCTTCTTGAAAATCAAAAGCCTGGAGAACGCCGGAAACAGCGTCGGCGCCGGCGGAGGCAGCTGCATGACGCCGATGTCGGCACCATCGCTCACGGCCAGGGCCACGTACAGATCACGACCATCGGCGCTGGCACTGATCCCGTTGCCCGCGCTGAGCCGTTGTGCATCCAGGCAACGCTCCGGGGCCTCGACACCGGCCTCGATGCGGACCAGGGTCGTGCCACACCGGGTGGAGGTTCCCAGGTAGCCGACAGCGCCACTGCCGGCGACCGTCCAGGTGCGATAACGCCAGCGGCTCGGCCGGTCCTCGCTGATCTGGCGCACGCTGGCCGACGAAAGCGCCGGATCGACCGACCACAGTCCGCCAGCCGCCAGGCGCGTGAACAGCACCCGCCCGCTGCCACGATCGAAACGGGCCTGCGATACCCCGTCGATGCTGGCCAGCCGGCGCCAAGGCTGGATACTGCGATCGAACAGGCTCAACCGGGTGCGCTGGTCCGCATCGCGTTCAACCACCAGCAGCTGGTCCTCGGTTGCACCGTACAGGGCCTGCAGCGGCTGCTCCGCCGGCACCGGCAACGCCTGCAGGCGCTCATCTCGCGGTGAGATCTCGTAGATCACCGTGCGCCCGTGTTCATCGCGCCCCACCACCAGCAGGTGGCGGCTGTCGGCGGCCCAGTCCGGCGCCTGCCGCCCCTCCGGCCGCATGCCCTCGATCGGCCGCAACGAGTCCGGCCGCTGCATGTCGGCCCACCACAGATCGAAACTGCCGGAACGATCGGAGGTGAAGACCAGCTGCCGGCCATCGGGCGCTGCCATCGGCTGGCCATCGCGGCCACTGGAAGCGAACAGGCGCTGCGCGCTGCCGCCATCGGTCGGCACCTTGAACACACCGAACTGCGCACGCCGGTGGACGAACGCCAGCACCCCGCCATGCCGCGACACCGCAGGCCACTGCGCATCGTCCAGGCCGGCGTCACGCAGCGTGCGGCGTTCAACATCGAGGTAGTACAGGCGCGCCTCGCTGTCGACACGCCGCCCGAACACGATGGTGCGGCCATCATCGACCCACGCCCAGCCCCGCTGCTCGGCCGCTTCGTTGGTCAGCTGCTCCGGGACGCCGCCACCGGCCGGCATCCGCCACAGGTCGCCCATCTGCGGATTACGCACGAACACCAGCCACTTGCCGTCCGGCGAGTAGCGCGGCGCATAGTCGAAGTCGTCCGCATCGACGCTGTAGTCCAGGGCATTCCATTGACCACTGGCCAGGTCCAGCACCCGGATGCCGCGATGCGCATACCGCCCGACCATGCTGCCGAATACCAGCCCACGGCCGTCGGGGGTCCAGTCGAAACTGAGCAGTTCGGTGCCGTCACAGCGTGTCGCCTGGCGCAGCGCGCCGCCCGTAGCGCTGGCAATCAGCACCTGGCAGCCGCCTTCGGCACTGAATCGTGCAAAGGCGATCTCGCGGCCATCCGGCGACCAGCTGGGAAAACGATCGCTGGCGCCCACCGGGGGGGCCAGCAACTGGCGCGCGGGCGCATTGCCCGAGGTCTGCACCTTGATCGCTCCGCCGCCCTTGCCGTCCTCGTTGGCACCTTCGTAGGCGACCTGGGAACCATCGGGAGAGAGTGTTGGATAGGTCTCAAAACCACTGGTCGCGGTAATCAGCCGGTAGGGCCGCTGCGGGCTGCCGATCACGCGGACACCGTTCTCGACAGCCGCATCCACCGGCGAACTCGCCACCGGGGCCCGGCGCAGCAGCAGCATCGTCAGCACGATCACCGCCGCCAGCATCAACAGGCCTGCCACCAGCAGCACCTTGCGCCGGACCTGGCGCCAGGTCCGGCGCAGGCCCGGTGCCGGCACCGCGATGCCGACGGGAACCACACCTGCGGCGCCTGCCAGCGCCAGCGGCGGATCGGCGATCTCACCGATCTCCATCGCAGGCTCGGGCGCTTCCAGCACCTGGACCGGAACCAGCAGCCGGTAGCCGCTCTTGGCGATGGTCTCGATATAGGCCTGGCCGTTGTCGTCGTCGTTGGCAAATGCCTTGCGCAGCTGCGTGACCGCCTGGGTCAACACGTCGTTGGTCGGCAGCGTGTCAGGCCACACTTCGGCAAACAGCTCCTCGCGGGTGACCACCCGGCCGGGCTGCCGCAGCAGCACGCGCAGCACGCCCAGCGCCTTCGGTGTCAGCCGGCGTGGACGACGCGCACCCGCAACTTCGACCTCTCGCGAGGACAAAGTGACGACGCATTCGCCAACCTGGATGCGGTCGGCCTCGGGCGGCTGTGTTTCGCTGCTGTTCATTTTCCGATATACAGTAGGGACGGGCCTGGGCAGGTTTCACCAGCGATACCGTCCCCATGCAGGGACAACAAAAAGCCAGATTCCGCACAAAGCATCGGCGCATACCGCAAAAACAATTACGCGTACCGATATTAGCCTAAGCCGGTTACCCCGCCTATGACGGGGTCGACACTCAGGCTCTCTCTCGCCGACGCATTCACATAATCTGCATCACCATTCGCGCCCCTGTGGGCGCGAAATTTTTATCTGGCGTTCATTTTCACATGCGCCGGAGCATCGTCAGTCCGACCAGTCGTGAAACCACCAGCGCGACATACATGACGCCCGCGAACTGTTCCAGCATGACCAGTGCCCGCGCCTGCGGATGCAGCGGCACCACATCGCTCAATCCCACCCCGGACAACAAGCTGAAGCTCAGATAAAGCAATTCCATCCAGCTGCGCTGCGGCCCCTCGCCCGTGCCCTGGAAACTGCCCGGGTACCACTGCTGGCAGACCGCGAACGTAAACGCGAACGCCCAGGCCAGCAGGGTGAAAGTCGCGCCGGCCGCAAACAGCTCATCGCGGGTGACTTTATGGTCCTGCAGCATGTAGGCGATCAGCGCACCGGCCGTGTAGAAGTACAGCAGGCTCTCCAGCAGCTGCGCCGTGGTCAGCAGCGCGCTGCGGTCCAGCAGGGCGCCGGCCAGCGAGAACACTACCGAGGGGATCGCCAGCAGCAGCGCCAGCCAGGTGCCCAACGGACTGCGCTGCACCACCCACAGGGCAAGGCCAAGCACCGCCATCCCGAACATGCCCAGCGCCGCGCGGCCGGCGGCGGTGTCATCCAGGGCGGGATACAGCAGCACCGCCAGCAGTTGTGCACCCAGCAGCCAGACCGAGGGATGGCGGCGGGCAATGGCCAGCCAGCGGGTGGTCATGGCAACAGGCATGGCGTCCTTTCCCCGGGGTGATGGGCGGAGGATAGCCGGACGCGGCGTGATGAGCGGTCGTGCCGGCTGCTGGCCGGCACGCCCCTTCGCGCATCACCCCTGGTGGTACACCTCGGCACCGGCGGCGCGGAATTGCTCCGACTTCTCCTTCATGCCGGCCTCGGCGTAGTCACGCACGTCCTGGGTGATCTTCATCGAGCAGAAGTGCGGGCCGCACATCGAACAGAAGTGGGCCAGCTTGTGCGCGTCCTTCGGCAGGGTCTCATCATGGAACTCCTTGGCCTTCTCCGGATCCAGGCCAAGATGGAACTGGTCCTCCCAGCGGAATTCGAAGCGCGCCTTGCTCAGCGCGTTGTCGCGCACCTGCGCACCCGGGTGGCCCTTGGCGAGGTCGGCCGCATGCGCGGCGATGCGGTAAGCCATGATGCCGTCGCGCACATCCTGGCGGTTGGGCAGGCCCAGGTGCTCCTTCGGCGTCACGTAGCAGAGCATGGCGGTACCGAACCAGCCGATCATCGCCGCGCCGATCGCACTGGTGATGTGGTCGTAGCCGGGTGCGATGTCGGTGGTCAGCGGCCCCAGCGTGTAGAACGGCGCTTCGCCGCACTCGCGCAGCTGCTTGTCCATGTTCTCCTTGATCAGCTGCATCGGCACGTGGCCGGGGCCTTCGATCATGGTCTGCACGTCGTGCCTCCAGGCAATCTTCGTCAGCTCGCCCAGCGTTTCCAGTTCGCCGAACTGCGCTGCATCGTTGGCATCGGCGATGCAGCCCGGGCGCAGGCCGTCGCCCAGCGAGAAGGTCACGTCGTAGGCCTTCATGATCTCGCAGATTTCTTCGAAATGCGTGTAGAGGAAGTTCTCCCTGTGATGTGCCAGGCACCACTTGGCCATGATCGAACCACCACGGCTGACGATGCCGGTCACCCGCTTGGCGGTGAGCGGCACATAGCGCAGCAGCACCCCGGCATGGATGGTGAAGTAATCCACGCCCTGCTCGGCCTGCTCGATCAGCGTGTCGCGGAAGATCTCCCAGGTGAGTGCCTCGGCGCGGCCGTCAACCTTCTCAAGCGCCTGGTAGATCGGCACGGTACCGATCGCCACCGGCGAGTTGCGGATGATCCATTCGCGGGTTTCGTGGATGTGCTTGCCGGTGGACAGGTCCATCACCGTGTCGCCGCCCCAGCGGATCGCCCACACCAGCTTCTCCACCTCCTCGGCGATGCCGGAGGACACCGCGCTGTTGCCGATGTTGGCGTTGATCTTGGTGAGGAAGTTGCGGCCGATGATCATCGGCTCGCTTTCCGGATGGTTGATGTTGTTGGGCAGCACCGCACGGCCGCGGGCGATCTCGTCGCGCACGAATTCCGGAGTGATGATCTTCTGGATCGACGCCCCGAACGCCTCGCCCGGATGCTGCTGCAGCAGGCCGGCGTCGCGGATCGCTTCCAGCCGCTGGTTCTCACGGATGGCGACGAATTCCATTTCCGGCGTGATGATGCCGCGCCGCGCGTAATGCATCTGCGTGACGTTGGCGCCGGCGCGTGCACGGCGCGGCAGGCTGCGTGCAGGGAAGCGCACCGCATCGAGCTTCGGGTCATGCTCGCGATCGCGACCGAATGAAGAACTCAGGCCTTCGAGCTGCTCGGTGTCGCCGCGCTCTTCCACCCAGCCGCGACGCAGCGCCGGCAAGCCAGCGGACAGATCGATGCGCACTTCCGGATCGGTATACGGGCCCGACGTGTCGTAGACCGTGACCGGTGCATTCTCTTCGCCGCCGAACAGCGTCGGCGTGCGGGTCAGCGCGATCTCGCGCATCGGCACCTGCAGGTCCGGGCGCGAGCCGGGCACGTGGATCTTGCGCGAGCCGGGAATGGGCCGGGTCACGGATTCGGAGAGTTGCTGGGCCTGTTGCTGCAGGGCAGAGAGCTGTGCGTTCATCGGGCATCGTCCAGGAAGGTCAGGGACGAAGCGGCGGCGCACTGCCGCCACGCGCGGACGGTCCCTGGGCGGAGTCCGGGCATGGCAGCATTGCAAAGCTTCCCTACGCCGGTATGAGCCGGATCAGGTTCCAAGGGACTGTCTCAACCGTGGCCGTTTGGCCGCGGTACCCCCGCTTCTTGCTGCGCATTAGAGCATAGAAAGCACTGCAGCTCATGACCGTTGCAGCCGCGCATCGCGTGGATTCGTTGTTTCTGTACTAACAGAGCCGTGACATCGCGTTCAGTAACGTGCACGTCCGTCGCATTCCAGCGACCGATGCTTCCTTCGCCGCCGACGCGGCCCCTGCCCGGCTCGCGCTGCACGCCGCCGGCCCCTCGCTGCAAGCTCTGCTCGCTCCCCTCAATCCCTTGATCGGAGAAGCTCCTTCATGGTGTTTCGCATTTCCATCGCACTGGTGCTCGTCCTGGTGCTGCTGGCTGGCTTCGCGCCCGGCCCGTTCAATACCGTCGTCCAGTCGGTACTCGCCGATGTCATCCGCAGTGTCGGTTGGCTCTATCTTCTGGTCGTGTTCCTGGCGCTGACCTTCCTGATGTACCTGGCCTTCGGTCGTTTCGGCAACCTGCGCATCGGCGGTGAAGATGCCGAACCGGAGTTCTCGCGCGCCAGCTGGATGTCGATGCTGTTCGCCGCAGGCATGGGCATCGGCCTGGTGTTCTGGGGCGCCGCCGAGCCGATTTCCCACTTCACCAAGCCACCGGAAGGCCTGGCCCCGCAGAGCATGGACGCGGCGCGGGCTTCGATGCGCTATGCATTCTTCCATTGGGGCCTGCACCCCTGGGCAATCTACGCGCTGATCGGCCTGGCGATGGCCTGGTTCCAGTTCAACCGCAACGGCCGCGGCCTGGTCAGCGACATGCTGCAGCCGATCATCGGCCGCCACCATCGCGGCTGGATCGGGCGCGTGGTCAACATTGCAGCGGTCGTTGCCACTGCGATTGGCGTGGCCACCACGCTGGGCTTCGGCACCATCCAGATCGCTGCCGGCATGGAGCGCGTGTTCGGCCTGCACGCGGGCGTGCCCCTGCAGCTGACCATCATCGCCATCGCGTTCGTGCTGTACATGGCGTCCACCGCCAGTGGCGTGGAGCGCGGAGTGAAGTGGCTGTCCAACTTCAACCTTGCGCTGGCCGCGCTGCTGGCCGCCACCGTACTGGTGCTGGGCCCGACCGGATTCATCTTCGATACGTTCACCACCACCCTGGGCTCGTACCTCAACCAGCTGGTGACGATGAGTCTGCGCATGTCGCCGTTCTCGGGCAGCACCTGGGTGGCGGACTGGACCATCTTCTACTGGGCGTGGTGGATTTCCTGGGCTCCGTTCGTCGGCTCGTTCATCGCGCGTATCTCGCGCGGACGCAGTGTCCGCGAGTTCGTCATCGGCGTGGTGCTGGCACCGACCGTGCTGGGCTTCTTCTGGTTCGCGGTGTTTGGCGGCACCGCGCTGTGGGCGCAGATCTTCGGCCATGCCGATCTGGTACAGGCACTGGGCAACGGCTATGAAACGGTGCTGTTCACCCTGTTTGACAGCATGCCGCTGCCCTTGCTGCTTTCCTGCATCGCGCTGGTGCTGCTGATGATCTTCTTCGTGACATCGGCCGATTCGGCGGTGCTGGTGCTGGCCAGCATGTCCACCGATGAAGCGGGCGATCCGCCGTTGAAGCGCAAGCTGGCCTGGGGCATCGCGGTGGCATTGATCGCAGCGGCGCTGCTGCTGGCGGGCGGCCTGGATGCGCTGCAGGGCATGATCACGATCGCGGCATTGCCATTTGCGCTGCTGATGGTGCTGGTGATGGTGTCGCTGTACCGGGTGCTGGACCAGGAGTACACGCGCGAGCGGCGGCAGGCACAGCGCCAGCGGCACATGATCGATGCGTGGATAGCGCGCGAGATGGCAGCGCAGGAAGAGACGCAGGCGGAGGCGGCACGCGCGCAGGATTCGGATTGAGGGTGTTTTGCAGCCTGCGGCTGCACCGCTTTTTTCAAGCAAAGGCCAAGGTCAAAATCAAAAGCGGCTCTGGGTTGCTGCTGGTTGGGCGGGGCGGTGTGGGTGGGCAGGACACGCCGTAAACCCCCAGACCGGCCCAGCCGCTGGCGGCTGTGCGTTCGGGCGCTTGCGAAGCAGTGCTTCGCAAGCAAAGCGCCCTCACCCCTGGGGGCTCGATGGCGCCATCCATGGCGCCAACGGTCCTGCCCACCCACACCGCCCCACCCCCGACAGATTTCCGGTGACGGTGGTAGATCCACGCCATGCGTGGATGTTTTGTATCGGAAAACGGATCCGACCCCAACCCACAGCGCGCGGCTGTTGCTGTTGCTTTTGATCTTCTTCTTTCTCTTCCTGCGGTGGCGGCCCTAGGAAACTGTCAGAGGCCGGGCGGGTGGGCTGGGCGGGGGTGTCAGCCGCATGGATGCGGCTGCCAAGCCTCCAGGGACGGATTCATGGCGTCCCCCGACCAGCCCACCCGCCCGGCCAAGCCCCGTATCACTGCCATCACCGCAGAGGGGGCTGCGCCCGGTGGCCGGGAAACCTCAATACCCCGCCGCCTGCCCATCCTTGCGGCTCTCCGACGCACCGTAGTAAACGCCGGTTTCGGGATCACGCATGATCGCCTGGTACCCGCCATACGGGCCGTCGGCGAATACGATGCGATGCCCCTTGCGCATCAGCGCACGCACCGTCTCGTACGGGAATCCGGTTTCCAGATTCACTTCGCCGCCATCGGTCATCGCCGTGGCCTGCCCGGTGGGTTCGGTCGAGCCCTCGTGCTGGATGCGCGGCGCATCACCAGCTTCCTGCAGGTTCATGCCGAAGTCCACCAGGTTCATCACGATCTGCGCGTGCCCCTGCGGCTGCATCGCACCGCCCATGACGCCGAAGCTGGCGTAGGGCTTGCCGTCCTTGGTGATGAAGGCCGGGATGATGGTCTGGAACGGACGCTTGCCCGGTGCATAGCCGTTGGGATGATTCTTCTGCAGCACGAACATCTCGCCGCGATCCTGCAGGATGAACCCCAGCCCTGGCGGCGCCATGCCGCTGCCCATGCCACGGTAATTGGACTGGATCAGCGACACCATCATGCCGTCGGCGTCGGCCACGGTCATGTAGATGGTGTCGCCCTCTTCCAGCTGTTTCGGTGTGCCCGGCTGCACTTCCTTCAACGCCTTGTCCATCGAGATCAGCGCGCGGCGCTGCGCGGCGTACTCCTTGGAAATCAGCTTCTGCACCGGCGCCGGCTGGAACGCCATGTCGGCGTAGAAGCGCGCACGGTCGGCGAAGGCCAGCTTCTTCGCTTCCACGAACAGGTGCACGTGTTCCGGTGAGCCGAATGGAATCTTCGAGAAATCGTAGCCTTCCAGCACGTTGAGGATCTGCAGGGCGGCGATGCCCTGGCTGTTCGGCGGCAGTTCCCACACGTCGTAGCCGCGGTAGCTGCTGCTGACCGGCTCGACCCACTCACCGTGGTGGTCGGCCATGTCCTGGTAGCTCAGGTAACCACCATTGGCCTTGAAGTAATCGCCGATGGTGCGGGCGATATCACCCTTGTAGAAGGCGTCGCGCCCGCCATCGGCGATCTTCTGCAGGGTGCTGGCCAGGTTCGGGTTCTTCCACATCTCGCCCTTGCGCGGGGCGTGGCCGTTGATCGTGAACTGCTCCTTGAAGCCCGGGTACTGCGACAGCTTGGGCACCGAGCGATCCCAGTAGTAGGCGATCACTTCGGCCACCGGATGGCCCTCGCGGGCGTAGCGGATGGCCGGGGCCAGGTTTTCGGCCATCGGCGTGCGGCCGAAGCGCTCGTGCAGCGCGAACCAGCCGTCCACCGCGCCCGGTACCGACACCGGCAGCGGGCCGGTGGCCGGGATGTCCTTCAGGCCACGGCGCTGGAACTCGGCCAGGGTCAGCGACTTCGGCGAGCGGCCCGAACCGTTGTAGCCATACAGCTTCTGCGTCTTCGGGTCCCAGACGATGGCGAACAGGTCGCCGCCGATGCCGTTGCCCGTGGGCTCCATCAGGCCGAGTGCAGCGTTGGCGGCGATTGCCGCGTCCACCGCCGAACCGCCCTTCTTCATCACGTCCAGCGCGATCTGGGTGGCCAGCGGCTGCGAGGTCGCCGCCATGGCGTGGGGCGCGATCACCTCCGAACGGGTGGCGAAGGTGTGGCCGGTGATGCGGTCGGCGGCGTAAGACAGTGCGGGCACGGTGGCCAGCACGGCGGCGGCCAGCAGGGTACGGGCGAGACGTCGGGACACGGTCAGGTTCCGATGGAAGGGTGGTCCCCGATCTTCGCCGCTGCGGCCTTCACGCGGTATCGGGCAGAGGTCATGGGCGAAGGCCTTTGGTGGGTTCGGACCAAGGTCCGCACCCAGCAAGGCGAATACAACCCGGAATCCGCGCAAAAACTGCCCTGAAAAGAGTGAATTCGGGTTCACCGAAACACTTTCAGCGGCAACCATCCTTGCGCCACAAGCGATTGCGCTCGATGCAGCGGAAACCGAAAAAAATTCTGTCGCGAGGGTTGACATCGCCAAAACGGCTGTGTTTCTCTCGATCACATGTTGCATCACAACACGCCACCGCGAACCCCCATCGAAGCCGCCGACACCGGCGCCGCATCGCTGCGTTCGATTCTTGTGCTCGTACTTATTACCCAACCCACAGGTGCGGGACGAGCCAGCGTGTAAGCAACAAACACACCGGAACTCATCAAAAACCCGCACCCGCCCCGGTGCGGGTTTTTTCATTTCAGGACCTGGTTTCAGACGCAACCACCATGAACAACGCCACCTTCAAAACCAGGACCCACACCACCACGACGCCTCGTGGTGGCTGTGCCTGTGCGATGCGCGGCACCTCCTCCACCGCTTTCCCCTGACCGGCCGGCACGTCACCTCGACGACCGGCCGTTCTTTTTTCTTCCCACCGCAAGGAACCTCCCCCATGAGCACCAACGACCTGCCCCAGACCAAGATCGCCGTCATCGGCTACGGCAGCCAGGGCCGCGCCCACGCACTGAACCTGCGCGAATCCGGCTTCGACGTGGTGGTAGGCCTGCGTCCGGGCGGCCCGACCGAGGTCAAGGCGCAGGCCGACGGCTTCACCGTGAAAGCACCGGCCGAAGCGGTGAAGGACGCCGACCTGGTCGCCGTGCTGACCCCGGACATGGTGCAGAAGAAGCTCTACGACGACGTGCTGGCGCCGAACATGAAGCAGGGCGCGGTGCTGTTGTTCGCGCACGGCCTGAACGTGCACTTCGACATGATCAAGCCGCGCGAGGACCTGGACGTGGTGCTGGTCGCGCCGAAGGGCCCGGGCGCGCTGGTGCGCCGCGAGTATGAAATCGGCCGCGGCGTGCCGTGCATCTGGGCGGTCTACCAGGACAAGAGCGGCAAGGCCGCCGACTACGCCCTGGCCTATGCCGGTGGCCTGGGCGGCGCCCGCGCCAACCTGATCCAGACCACCTTCAAGGAAGAAACCGAGACCGATCTGTTCGGTGAACAGGCGGTGCTGTGCGGCGGCGCCTCGGCACTGGTGCAGGCCGGTTTCGAGACCCTGGTCGAAGCCGGCTACCAGCCGGAGATCGCCTACTACGAAGTGCTGCACGAACTGAAGCTGATCGTCGACCTGTTCTACGAAGGCGGCATCTCGCGCATGCTGGAATTCATTTCCGAGACCGCGCAGTACGGCGACTACGTCAGCGGCCCGCGCGTGATCGACGCCGGTACCAAGGCGCGCATGAAGGAAGTGCTGAAGGACATCCAGGACGGCACCTTCACCAAGAACTGGGTGGCCGAGTACGAAGCGGGCCTGCCGAACTACAACAAGTTCAAGCAGGCCGACCTGGAGCACCCGATCGAAAAGGTGGGCAAGGAACTGCGCGCCAAGATGGTCTGGTTGCAAGGACAGGCCGCGTAACCACGCGGCCCTCCCCCACCCGCTTTGCAAGGTTCCCCCATGAACTCTTCGACACACCGCAGCGCGCCGCCCAATGGCGCGCGCTGGCTGACCCAGGCGCTGGAAGCCGAAGGCGTCCGCACGCTGTTCGGCTATCCCGGCGGCACCATCATGCCGTTCTACGACGCGCTGGTGGATTCGTCGCTGAAGCACATCCTGGTGCGCCATGAGCAGGGCGCTGCGCTGGCCGCCAATGGCTTCGCCCGCGCCAGCGGCCAGGTCGGCGTCTGCGTGGCTACTTCCGGCCCGGGCGCCTCGAACCTGGTCACCGGCATCGCCGATGCGATGCTGGATTCGGTGCCGATGGTCTGCATCACCGGCCAGGTCGCCACGCCGCTGCTGGGCACCGACGCCTTCCAGGAGCTGGATGTGTTCGGCCTGACCCTGCCGATCGTCAAGCACAGCTGGCTGGTGCGCAGTGTCGATGACCTGCCGCGCGTGGTCGCCGATGCGTTCCGTATCGCCCGCGAGGGCCGGCCCGGCCCGGTGCTGATCGACCTGCCCAAGGACGTGCAGCTGGCCGATGCCAGCCATCTGCCGGCGCACGTGCCGAGCAGCGTCGAGCCGCCGCCGGCCCCGGCCGAGGTCGCCATCGCCGAAGCCATTGCCGCGCTGGCAGCGGCCGAGAAGCCGGTGGTCTACGCCGGCGGCGGCATCGCGCTCGGCGATGCGGTGCAGGACCTGCGTGACTTCGTCGAGGCGAGCGCCATCCCCACCGTGATGACGCTGCGTGGTCTGGGCGCTCTGCCGGCCAGCCATCCGCAGTCGCTGGGCATGCTGGGCATGCACGGCACCCGCGCGGCCAACATGGCGGTGCAGGAAAGCGACCTGCTGCTGGTGCTGGGGGCACGTTTCGATGACCGTGCCACCGGCAAGCTGGCCGAGTTCGCGCCGTTCGCCCGTGTCGTCCACATCGATGCCGACGCCTACGAGATCTCCAAGCTGCGCAGTGCCGACGTCGCCGTGCCCGGCAATGTCGGCCATGCCATCCGCGCCCTGCGTGCGGCCTTCCCCTCCCCCAAGGCCCACCAGGACGCATGGCGCAAGCGCTGTGCGCAGCATCGTGATCGATTCGCCGCGCGCTACGACGCACCGGGCCAGCACATCTACGCCCCGGCCCTGCTGAAGCGCCTGAGCGAGCTGGCACCGGCCGATGCGGTGATCGCCTGCGACGTCGGCCAGCACCAGATGTGGGTGGCGCAGCACTGCCGCTTCAACCACCCGCGCAACCACCTGACCAGTGGCGCGCTGGGCACCATGGGCTTCGGCCTGCCGGCGGCGATGGGCGCGCAGTTCGCCTGCCCCGATCGCACGGTGGTACTGGTGTCCGGCGACGGCAGCTTCATGATGAACGTGCAGGAGCTGGCCACCATCGCGCGTTGCCGGCTGCCGGTGAAGATCGTGCTGCTGGACAACAGTTCGCTGGGCATGGTGCGGCAGTGGCAGGAGCTGTTCTTCGCCGAGCGCTACAGCGAGATCGACCTGTCCGACAACCCGGACTTCGTGGCGCTGGCGCAGGTGTTCGGCATCGCCGCGACCCGCATCGACGCACGCGATGACGTGGAAGGTGGCCTGGCTGCCTTGCTGGCCGAGCCGGGCCCGGCCCTGCTGCACGTGGCCATCGATGCACGCGCCAACGTGTGGCCGCTGGTGCCGCCGAACACCGCCAACAGCACGATGCTGGAAAGCAATCCCGCCCACGCCCGTCAGGAGACCCCCAATGCACTACCGGCTTGACCTGGTGCTGCACCCGGCCGAAGGCGCGCTGCTGCGCGTGATCGGCATGGCCGAACGCCGTGGCTTCGCGCCGCGTGCGATCAGCGGCGCGCCGGTGGCCGCCGACGATGGCCGCTGGCACCTGCAGCTGGTGGTGGATGGCCAGCGCCCGGCGGAAACGCTGTGCCGGCAGATCGAGAAGATCTACGACTGCGTGTCCGTGCAGGTCACCGCCGTGGAAGGAGCCTCCGTATGAACACCCGTACCGTAGCGACCACGGTGCCGGTACGGAGGCGTCTTCTTCGCCGCCCGTGCCCGCATGCGGCGGTCGCCCGCACCCCGCTGGTGGCCCATGCCGGCCGCTGATGCCAGCCAGGAAAGCGATGTCGGCGACGTAAGCGTCGCCGACGTACTGGCCGCGCAGGCCCGACTGCGCCGCTTCCTGCCGCCCACGCCGCTGCACCATGCCGAGCGCTTCGGTACCTGGCTGAAGCTGGAAAACCTGCAGCGCACCGGTTCCTACAAGGTACGCGGCGCATTGAACGCGCTGCTGGCCGGCCGCGAGCGCGGCGACACCCGGCCGGTGATCTGCGCCTCGGCCGGCAACCACGCCCAGGGCGTGGCGTGGGCCGCCTACCGCCTGGACGTGCCCGCCATCACCGTGATGCCGCACGGCGCTCCGGCAACCAAGATCGCCGGCGTCGCCCACTGGGGCGCCACCGTGCGCCAGCATGGCAACAGCTACGACGAGGCCTATGCCTTCGCGGTGGAACTGGCGCAGCGCCACGGCTACCGCTTCCTGTCCGCGTTCGACGATGCCGACGTGATCGCCGGCCAGGGCACGGTCGGCATCGAACTGGCCGCACACGCACCGGATGTGGTGATCGTGCCGATCGGCGGTGGCGGCCTGGCCTCCGGCGTCGCGCTGGCACTGAAATCGCAGGGCGTTCGCGTGGTGGGTGCGCAGGTGGAAGGCGTCGATTCGATGGCGCGCGCGATCCGTGGCGACGTCCGCGAGATCGCCCCGGCCGCTTCGCTGGCAGATGGCGTACGGGTGAAGATCCCCGGCTTCCTGACCCGCCGGCTGTGCACCTCGCTGCTGGACGACGTGGTGATCGTGCGCGAGGCCGAGCTGCGCGAAACCCTGGTCCGGCTGGCACTGGAGGAACACATCATCGCCGAGGGCGCCGGTGCGCTGGCGCTGGCCGCCGGCCGCCGCGTCGCCGGCCGCCGCAAGTGCGCGGTGGTGTCGGGCGGGAACATCGATGCCGGCGTCCTGGCCGGCCTGCTCACCGACATCCGTCCGCGCCCGCCGCGCAAGCCACGGCGACGGCGCAGCGAAACGCCGCGCTCGCCCGGCAAGCCCAGCGCCCCCGCATCCCCTGCCTCTTCCCCTTCCCACCTGCAAGCCGTCGCACCCGCTGTCGAGGAGATTTCCCTGTGAACACCATTGAACGAATTACCACCCCGCGCATCCGCATCTTCGACACCACCCTGCGTGACGGCGAGCAGTCCCCCGGCTGCAGCATGAGCCCGCCGCAGAAGCTGGTGATGGCGCGTGCGCTGGACGAACTGGGCGTGGACATCATCGAGACCGGCTTCCCGGCCAGCTCGCAGTCCGACCGTGAGGCGATGGCATTGATCGGCCGCGAACTGCGCCGCCCGAGCCTGAGCCTGGCGGTGCTGTCGCGCTGCCTGCAGGCCGACATCGAAACCTCGGCACGCGCACTGGAAGCGGCTGCCAACCCGCGCCTGCACGTGTTCCTGTCGACCAGCCCGCTGCACCGCGAGCACAAGCTGCGGATGACCCGCGAGCAGGTACTGGAGTCGGTACGCAAGCACGTATCACTGGCACGCTCGTACATCGACGATGTCGAATTCTCGGCCGAGGATGCCACCCGCACCGAGCTGGATTACCTGATCGAAGTTTCGCGCGTGGCCATCGCTGCCGGCGCGACCACCATCAACCTGCCCGACACCGTCGGCTTCACCACGCCGGAAGAGATCCGCGCGATGTTCCAGCAGGTCATCGCCGGCGTTGCCGACGTTCCCAATGCCGCCAACGTGATCTTCAGCGCGCACTGCCACAACGACCTGGGCCTGGCCGTGGCCAACTCGCTGGCCGCCATCGAGGGTGGCGCGCGCCAGGTCGAATGCACCGTCAATGGCATCGGCGAGCGCGCCGGCAACTGCTCGCTGGAAGAGATCGCGATGGTGCTGAAGGTGCGCCAGGCCTTCTACGAGCAGGACAGCGCGATCAACACCCCGCGCATCGTCGGCACTTCTCAGCTGCTGCAGCGCCTGGTCGGCATGCCGGTGCAGCGCAACAAGGCCATCGTCGGTGCCAACGCCTTCGCCCACGAATCGGGCATCCATCAGCACGGCATGCTGCGCCATCGCGGCACCTACGAGATCATGCGCCCGGAAGATGTGGGCTGGGAAGACTCGCAGATGGTGCTGGGCCGCCACAGTGGCCGCGCCGCCGTCGAAGCGCGCCTGCGTGCGCTGGGCTTCTGGCTGGACGAAGACGAACTGAAGCTGGTGTTCGAGCAGTTCAAGGGCCTGTGCGAACAGCAGCGCGTGGTTACCGATGCCGACCTGCAGACGCTGATGCAGGGCGGCTCCAACGCGCAGGGCTATCGCCTGGCGTCGATGACCATCAGTGACGTCGGCAGCCGCGCCAACGCGCTGGTCGAACTGTCCGACCCGGACGGCAACCGCGTGGCCGAGACCGCGCAGGGTGACGGCCCGGTCGATGCGCTGTTCGGCGCGCTGTCGGCGGCCACCGGCGTGCAGCTGATGCTGGACAGCTACCACGTGCACAGCGTCGGCATCGGCGCCGATGCACGCGGCGAAGCCAACCTGAGCGTGCGCCACGAGGGCGTGGAGTACGACGGCACCGGCACCAGCAAGGACATCATCGAAGCCTCCGCGCTGGCCTGGCTGGATGTTGCCAACCGCCTGCTGCGCCAGCGCCAGGCCGCCGCCCACAGCAGCACCGACATTCCCACCCCCGCCACCGCCTGAGGAACCCGCCATGAGCGCCTTCGACACCACTGCGCTGCCTGCAGGGCAGCACTGGAACGCCCAGGACTATGCGATCGACGCCGGCTTCGTGCCGCTGCTCGGCGGCGCGGTGGCGCGCCTGCTCGACCCGCGCGCCGGTGAACGCATCCTCGACCTGGGCTGTGGCGATGGCGTGCTCAGCACCGAACTGGCCCTCAGCGGCGCACGCATCCACGGCGTGGACGCGTCGCCGGAACTGGTGATTGCGGCCCGTGCGCGCGGTGTCGATGCGCAGGTGATGGACGGCCATGCGCTGTCGTTCGACAGCGAGTTCGACGCAGTGTTCAGCAATGCCGCCCTGCATTGGATGGGCACGCCTGACCGCGTGCTGGAAGGCGTGCGCCGTGCCCTGCGCCCGGGTGGCCGCTTTGTTGCCGAGTTCGGTGGCCATGGCAATGTGGCCACGATCATCGCCGCGGTACAGGCCGCGCGCGTGGCGCATGGCCACGGTGCCAGCGCCTTCCAGTGGTATTTCCCCAGTGCCGACGCCTACGCCGACCGCCTGCGCCAGCATGGCTTCCAGGTGCAGCTGATCGAGTGCACGCCGCGCCCAACCCCGCTACCGACCGGCGTGGCCGGATGGCTGCGGGTATTCGCTGCGCCGTTGCTGGACGATCTGCCCGCCGAGGTCCGCGCCACCGTGCGCGAGGCCGCCACCGCGTTGCTGGCCGATCTGCCGCGCAACGCCGCCGGCCAGCCGTTGGCCGACTACGTGCGGCTGCGGGTACTCGCCCGTCGCCGCTGACATGATCCGTTCGTTATCTTTCCCGATGTCCGCACCTTCGTACTTCTGCCAGGCACACGCATGACTTCCGCACCCCGCACCCTGTACGACAAACTGTGGGACGCCCACGTGGTGGTTCCCGAATCCGACAGCGCGCCCGCCGTGCTGTACATCGACCTGCACCTGATCCATGAGGTCACGTCACCGCAGGCGTTCACCGAGCTGCGCGAGCGCGGCCTGTCGCCGCGCCGGCCGGACCGCACCAAGGCGACGATGGACCACTCCACGCCGACCCTGCCGGCTGCCGCCGACGGCACGCTGCCCTACGCCAGTGCCGCCTCCGAGGCGCAGGTCGCCACGCTGGCGCGCAACTGCGCCGAGCACGGCATCGAGCTGTTCGACATGGCCTCGGACAACCGCGGCATCGTCCACGTGATCGCACCGGAACAGGGCTTCACCCAGCCCGGCATGACCATCGTCTGCGGTGACAGCCACACCTCCACCCATGGTGCGTTCGGTTCGCTGGCGTTCGGCATCGGCACCAGCGAAGTCGGCCACGTGCTGGCCACGCAATGCCTGCTGCAGCGCAAGGCCAAGACCCTTGGGATCACCGTGGACGGCCCGCTGGCACCTGGCGTCGGCGCCAAGGACGTGGTCCTGCACATCATCGGCGTGATTGGCGTCAACGGCGGTACCGGCCACGTGATCGAGTTCCGTGGCAGCACCATCACGGCGATGGACATGGAACAGCGCATGACCCTGTGCAACATGTCGATCGAGGCCGGCGCGCGTGCCGGCATGGTCGCGCCGGACCAGGTCACCTTCGACTTCGTCGCCAACACCCCGCGCGGCCCCAAGGGCGCCGACTTCGAGGCCGCCGTGGCGCGCTGGCAGCAGCTGCGCAGCGATGACGGCGCACGCTTCGACAGCGAAGTGCACATCGACGCCGCCGATATCCGCCCGACCCTGACCTGGGGCACCCATCCGGGTACTGCCATCGCGGTGGATGCGCCGATTCCGGCCGCCAACGATGCCGCCGCGCAGAAGGGCCTGGACTACATGCACTTCCAGGCCGGCAAGGCGCTGGCCGGCACGCCGGTGGATGTGGTGTTCGTTGGTTCGTGCACCAATGGTCGCCTGAGTGACATGCGCGAAGTGGCGCAGGTGCTGCGCGGACGCCGCGTCGCCGACGGCGTGCGCATGCTGGTGGTGCCGGGCTCGGAGATCGTCAAGCGCGAGGCCGAGGCCGAAGGCATCCATGAGATCGTGCGCGCGGCCGGTGCCGAATGGCGCGAGCCGGGCTGCTCGATGTGCATCGCCATGAACGGTGACCTGGTCGCCCCGGGCCAGCTGGCGGTGAGCACCAGCAACCGCAACTTCGAGGGCCGCCAGGGCCCCGGTTCACGCACTCTGCTGGCGTCGCCGATGAGCGCGGCATGGGCGGCGGTGAAGGGCCAGGTGGCCGATACCCGCGAACTGTTCGCACAGGAGGTGGCGTGATGGCCGGTTTCCGTACCCTGAGCTCGGCCAGCGTGGTGCTGCGCCAGACCAACATCGACACCGACCAGATCATTCCGGCGCGGTTCCTGTCCACCACCGAACGTGCCGGCCTGGGCCGCAATGCGTTCAATGACTGGCGCTGGCAGGCCGATGGTTCGCCGGTGGCCGACTTCGCGTTCAACCAGCCGCACAACGCCGGCCGCAGCATCCTGCTGGCGGGCCGCAACTTCGGCTGCGGTTCCTCGCGCGAGCACGCACCGTGGGCGCTGACCGACCTCGGCCTGCGCGCCATCGTCAGCAGCGAGATCGCCGACATCTTCCGCGGCAACTCGCTGAAGAACGGCCTGCTGCCGATCGTGCTGGACGAGGCCGACGTGCAGGCGCTGATGCAGCACCCGGACGATGAGCTGACCATCGACGTGGCCGCGCGCGAACTGCGCACCCCGGATGGCCGCGTCTATTCCTTCCCGCTGGATGGCTTCTCGCAGACCTGCCTGCTGGAAGGTGTCGACCAGTTGGGGTATCTGTTGGGCCGTGTCCCTGAAATCGAACGTTACGAGAGTGAGCATGCACGCTGAAATTGTTGTCCTGCCCGGTGATGGCATCGGCCCGGAAGTGGCCGCCGCGGCAGTTGCCGTCCTGAAGGCCGTCGCCGAACGCTTCAACCACACCTTTGCTTTCAGCGAACACGACATCGGTGGCATCGCCATCGATCGCCATGGCGAACCCTTGCCGGCCGCCACCCTGGCCGCCTGCCAGGCCGCCAACGCGGTGCTGCTGGGTGCGGTCGGTGGCCCGAAGTGGTCCGACCCGAACGCCAAGGTGCGCCCGGAACAGGGCCTGCTGGCAATCCGCAAGGCGCTGGGCCTGTATGCCAACCTGCGCCCGGTGCGCACCCACGAGGCGGCGCTGCACGCCTCGCCGATCAAGGCCGAGCTGCTGCAGGGCGTGGACTTCGTGGTGGTACGCGAACTGACCGGCGGCATCTACTTCGGCGACAAGACCCGCGACGCCGACAGCGCCAGCGACCTGTGCCGCTACACCGTGGCCGAGATCGAGCGCGTGCTACGCAGTGCCTTCCGCCTGGCGCAACAGCGCCGTGGCAAGGTCACCTCGGTGGACAAGGCCAACGTGCTGGAAACCTCGCGCCTGTGGCGTGACGTGGCCGCACGCATCGGCCGCGAGGAATTCCCGGACGTGGCACTGGAACACCAGCTGGTTGATTCGATGGCCATGCACCTGTTGGCCAAGCCGCGCGAGTACGACGTGATCGTCACCGAGAACATGTTCGGCGACATCCTCACCGATGAGGCCTCGATGCTGGCCGGCTCGCTGGGCCTGCTGCCGTCGGCGTCGCTGGGCGAACCGGGCGCAGTCGGCATCTACGAGCCGATCCATGGCTCGGCCCCGGACATCGCCGGCAAGGGTATCGCCAACCCGTACGCGACGATCTTCAGCGCTGCGATGCTGCTGCGCCATTCGCTGGGGCTGGACGCCGAAGCCGCGGCGGTGGAAGCCGCGGTGCATGCCGTGCTGGACGACGGCGTGTTCACCGCCGACCTGGCCGCCAAGGGCCAGGCGGTGAGCACCGCCGCCGCGACGGATGCGGTGCTGGCGAAGCTGGGCTGACCTGTCCTGCAACTCCTGTAGAGTCGAGCCATGCTCGACTCACGCAACAGCAGTCGAGCATGGCTCGACTCTACAGGTACCTCGCGGCCACGCCCTGCGTGGCTGCTTTACTTGGTGGTGTACCCACCGTTGACCAGGATGGTCTGCCCGGTCATCCACCAGCCATCAGTGACAAGGAAGCGGATCCACGGCACGATGTCGGCGATGTCGGTCAGGCCAGTGCGGGTGAATGCCGACAGCGCCGCCGCGGTCTTGTGGTACGCCTGCGCATCGGCACTCTCGGCCGGGTAGAAGAACGGCGTATCCATCGGACCGGGACCGATCGCGGTCACCGAGATGCCGCGCTCGCCGAATTCCTTCGACGCTGCGCGGGTGAAGTGTTCCACCGGCGCCTTGGTCCCGGCATAGCTGGAATAGAACGGTGTGAACGCACCCAGCAGCGACGTGACCAAAGTGCAGATGCGACCGCCATCATTGACGTGGCGACCAGCCTCCTTGAGGAAGAAGAACGCAGCCTTGGCATTGACCGCGCTCATCTCGTCGTACTCCGCTTCGCTGATCTCCAGCAACGGCTTTTTCAGCACCTTGCCGACCGTGTTGATGGCGATGTCGGGACGACCGACAGCCGCCACCGCATCGGCGAACAAGCGCTCCATCGCCGCGGCCGAGGTCAGGTCTCCCTGCAGGGCGACGGCCGTGCTGCCAGCGGCCTGCACGGCGGCAACGGTGGCTTCGGCATCGGCCTGGGTGGCGGCGCTGTTGTAATGGATGACGATGGCCCTGGCCCCTTGCGCAGCAAAGTCGCGGGCCAGCAGGCCGCCCAGGTTCTTGGCGCCACCGGCAATCAGCACGGTCTTGCCCTTGAGGGAATGGTCGGTCATGGCGTTGGTCTCGGGAGGGGGCTGCCCGGGGTGGCAACCCTGCCCTGACGACGATATCGTGCAGAAAACACGGATAAAGCCCGCTACATTGACTTAACTTTCCAGAGCCAGCGAACAATGGACCGGATCGATCGCTTCCGCATCTTCACCCGCGTAGTGGAGTGCGCCAGCTTCACGCGCGCCGCCGACCAGCTCGGCCTGCCCCGTTCGACGGTGTCAGCGGCCATCGCTGAACTTGAACAGCGGCTGGGCACCCGCCTGCTGCAGCGTTCGACCCGCAGGGTCTCCACCACCCACGATGGCGACGTGTTCCATGCCCGTTGCCTGCGCCTGATTGCCGAGGTCGAGGACGCCGAGTCATTGTTCCGCCAGGACGACGCGCAGCCGGTGGGACTGCTGAAGATCGACGTGCCCAGCCGCATCGGCCGCCGCATCCTCGCCCCGGCCCTGCCCGACTTCTTTGCACGCTACCCGCAGGTGGAGCTGGACCTGGGCATGACCGACCGTGCGGTGAACCTGATCGAAGATGGCTGCGATGCCGTACTGCGCGTCGGCCAGCTGAGCGACTCCAGTCTGGTGGCCCGCACCCTGGGCCAGCTCGATTTCGTCAACGTTGCCGCACCGGCCTATCTGCGCGAGCACGGCGTACCGCAGCATCCTGCCGATCTGCAGCAGCACCGCGCGGTGAACTACGCTTCGCCGACCACGGCGCGGGTGGAAGCGTGGGAGTGGCAGGACGGCAGCCAGCTGCACACGCTACCGATGCCAGGCTGGGTGCGGGTGAACAGCGCCGAGGCGTCGATTGCCTGCTGCGTGGCTGGGCTCGGGCTGCTGCAGATTCCGCGCTACGACGTGCAGGCCGAACTGCAATCAGGTGCATTGGTGGAAGTGCTGCCGCAGCACGTCGCGCATCCGCTGCCGGTAACCCTGCTGCAGCCGCACCGGCAGCACCGCGCACACCGCGTGCAGGTCTTCATCGAGTGGTTGCTGCCATTGCTGCGCACCGGACTGCAGCTGCAGTAGATCCACGCCATGCGTGGATGCTTCTGTAGAGTCGAGCCATGCTCGACTCATCCCATCATCGTGCGAAGAGCAGCCGAGCATGGCTCGGCTCTACAGAAAGCAGATCCCGCGAGCAGATCCATCCACGCCATGCGTGGATGCATGCGTCAGTGCCAACCAAGGTTGGCACCTGCCAGAGGCCGAGGCAGGGCAACCCGGGGCATCATGCCCCGGATTCGTCCGGCTTGACCCGGAACCACGCCGCATACAACGCCGGCAGGAATACCAGGGTCAGCACCGTTCCCACGATCAGGCCGCCCATGATCGAGATCGCCATCGAGCCATAGAACGCACTGCGCGACAGCGGAATCATCGCCAGCACGGCAGCCAGCGCCGTCAGCACGATCGGACGGAAGCGGCGCACCGTGGCATCGATGATCGAATGCCAGCGGTCATGGCCGGCGTCGATGTCCTGCTGGATCTGGTCGATCAGGATCACCGAGTTGCGCATGATCATGCCGGCCAGTGCGATCGTGCCCAGCAGTGCCACGAAGCCGAACGGCGCGCGGAACAGCAGCAGGAACAGGGTCGCACCGATGATGCCCAGCGGCGCGGTCACCAGCACCATCGCTGCGCGCGAGAAGCTGCGCAGCTGCAGCATCAGCAGCGTCGCCACCACCACCAGGAACAGCGGCATGCCGGCCTTGATCGAGTTCTGGCCGCGGGCCGAATCCTCGACCGTACCGCCGGTTTCCAGCAGGTAGCCGCTGGGCAGTTCGGCGCGGATGCCGTCCAGCGTCGGCAGGATCTGGTGCACCACGTCCAGCGGCTGCATGCCATCGCTGATGTCGGCGCGCACGGTCACCGTCGGCAGGCGGTTGCGATGCCAGATGATGCCGTCCTCGAAGCCGTACTCCATCGTCGCCACCTGCGACAGCGTGATGCTGCCGCCGTTGGCGGTGGGCATCGACAGGCTCGACAGCAGTTCCAGCTGGTTGCGCTCATCGGCCGGGCCGCGCAGCAGCATCTCGATCTGGCGGTTGCCTTCGCGGTACACGCTCACCGATTGCCCGGCCAGTGAACTGGACAGGAACTGGCTGACCTGGGCACTGCTCACGCCCAGCGCGCGGGCACGCTCCTGGTCGATCACCAGCCGCACCACCTTGCTCGGTTCGCTCCAGTCCAGGTTGACGTTCATCACGTGCGGGTTCTCACGCACCTTGGCCTCGACCTGGCGCGCGATCGCCTGCACCCTCTCGATGTGCTCACCGGAAATGCGCATCTGCACCGGGTAGCCGACCGGCGGGCCGTTCTCCAGGCGGGTCACGCGCATCTGCACATCCGGGAACTTCGGGATCACCTCGTGCAGCAGCCAGTCGCGGGTGCTTTCGCGCGACTTGATGTCCTTGGCCAGCACCACGAACTGGGCGAAGTTGGTCGCCGGCAGCTGCTGGTCCAGCGGCAGGTAGAAGCGCGGCGAGCCGGTGCCGACATAGGACACGTAGTTGGCGATGCCGTCGCGGCTGGACAGCAGCTTTTCCAGCTTCTCGGCCTGGGCCTGGGTCGAGCGAAGCGACGCGCCCTCGGCCAGCTCGATGTCCACCATCAGCTCCGGCCGGGTCGAATCCGGGAAGAACTGCTGCGGTACGAAGCGGAACATCATCAGCGAGAACACGAACAGCGCGATGGTCGCGGCGATCACCCACCAGCGACGGCGCAGGCAGGCGTCGAGGAAGCGACGGAAGCTGCGGTAGAACGGGCGCTGGTACGGGTCATGGTCGTGCCCGTGCTGCGGCGGTGCGATCAGGTTGGCCAGCGCCGGGTAGCGGTCGGCCCACTGCTGCCGCCTGGCATGCCAGCGCGCGGACAGGCTGCCCGGCCTGGGCGGCTGCGGATTGAACAGGTCCGGCAGCATCTTGTCGCCCAGGTAAGGGATGAACAGCACCGCTGCGATCCACGACACCACCAGCGCGATGGTCACCACCTGGAACAGCGAGCGGGTGTACTCACCGGTGCTCGATGCCGCCGTGGCGATCGGCAGGAAGCCGGCCGCGGTGATCAGGGTACCGGTCAGCATCGGGAACGCGGTCGACTCCCAGGCGAAACTGGCCGCACGCAGGCGGTCGTAGCCCTGTTCCATCTTGGTGGCCATCATCTCCACCGCGATGATCGCATCGTCCACCAGCAGGCCCAGTGCCAGCACCAGCGCGCCCAGCGAGATCTTGTGCAGGCCGATGTCGAAGTAGTGCATGACGAAGAAGGTCATCGCCAGCACCAGCGGAATGGTCACCCCCACCACCAGGCCGGTACGCAGGCCCAGCGAGAAGAAGCTGACCAGCAGCACGATCACCACCGCCTCGGTCAGCACCTGCACGAACTCGCCCACCGACTCTTCCACCGACTGCGGCTGGTCGGACACCTTGCGCAGCTGCATGCCCGCCGGCAGGGTCTTCTGCAGGCGCTCGAACTCGGCATCGAGGTTGGCGCCGAGCTTGAGGATGTCACCGCCGTCCTTCATTGCCACGGCCAGGCCGATCGCTTCTTCGCCCATGAAGCGCATCTTCGGCGAGGCCGGGTCGGCAAAGCCTCGCTTCACCTCGGCGATGTCACCCAGGTGCACGGTGCGGTCGCCGGCACGGATCGGGAACTGGCGGATCGCCTCGATATCGTTGAACTGGCCGGTCACGCGCAGCTGCACGCGATCGGTGGCGGTCTCGAAGAAGCTGGTACCGGTGATCGCGTTCTGGTCGGCCAGCGCCTGCTGTACCTGCTGCATCGACACGCCCAGCGTCGCCAGGCGGGTATTGGACAGCTCGATCCACACCTTCTCGTCCTGCAGGCCGACCAGGTCGATCTTGCCGACGTCCGGCACGCGCTGCAGTTCCAGCTGGATGCGGTCGGCGTAATCGCGCATCACGGCGTAGTCGAAGCCCTTGCCGGTCAGCGCGTAGATGTTGCCGTAGGTGTCGCCGAACTCATCGTTGAAGAACGGGCCGACGATCTCGCGCGGCAGCGTCGCCCGGATGTCGCCCACGCGCTTGCGCACCTGGTACCACAGGTCCGGAATCTGCCGGGAACGCAGGCTGTCGCGGGCCATGAAGATCACCTGCGATTCGCCCGGGCGCGAGTACGAGCGGATGAACTCGTACTCGCCGGTGTTCATCAGCGCCTTCTCGATCGGCTCGGTCACCTGCCGCGAGACCTGCTCGGCGGTGGCGCCCGGCCACAGCGTGCGCACCACCATCGCCTTGAAGGTGAACGGCGGATCCTCGGACTGGCCCAGGTGCTTGTACGACCACGCGCCGATCAGCGCGAAGGCGAGCATCGCAAACAGCACCAGTGGACGGTTGGCCAACGCCCACTCGGAAAGATTGAAGCGGCGCACCGGCTTACTCCTTGGCCTTGGCGGCGGCGGCCGGCGCGGCCGGCTTCAGCACCGGGCGGTTCTGCCGGTCCACGGCGATCACCGGCTGGCCGGCACGCAGCAGATGGCCACCGGCGGCGACCACCCAGTCGCCTGCGCCGACGCCCGTGAGCACCGGCACCGTCTCGCTGCCGTAGGCACCGGTGGTGACCGCCGCAGCCTTCAGCGTGCTGTTGGCCGGATCGACCACCCACACGCTGGCGGCACCGTTGCCACCGCGCTGCAGCGCGCCCAGCGGCAGCTGCAGGCTGCCGTGGCGGCCGGCGCTGCTGTAGACACGTGCGCTCTGGCCCAGCTCCACATCAGCCATTGCATCGGCCGCCAGGCTGACCCGGGTCGCATAGGTCCGTGCCTGCGGATCGGCAGCGGCGGCAATCTCGCGGATCGTGCCTGGCAGGCGCTGGCCCGGACGGTTCCACAGTTCCACCTCGACCGGCTGGCCGACCGCGTAATCGCGGATGGTGGCTTCGGGCAGGTCGATCAGCACTTCGCGGCCACCGTCGGCGGCCAGGTTGAAAATGGTCTGGCCGGCGGACACCACCTGCCCGGCTTCGGCCTCGCGGCTGGCGATCACGCCGTCGGCCGGTGCACGCAGCTGCGCGTAATCGGCCTGGTTGCGCAGCACATCGAGGTTGGCACGCGCCGCATTGGCCTGGCCCTGCGCGGCCTTGAACGCGGCAGACTGCTGGTCCAGCTGCGAGCGGCTGACCAGCTGCTGGTCGGCCAGCACCTGATAGCGCTTGAGGTCGTCGCGGGCGCGCACCAGGTCGGCCTCGGCCGCGGCCAGCTGGGCCTGCGAAGCGCGGGCCTGCAGCGCGAAGTCGGCCACGTCCAGCTCGGCCAGCACGTCGCCCTTCTTCACCCGCTGGCCGGCATCGACGTGGCGCTTGACCAGGTTGCCGCCGACGCGGAACGACAGCGGGCTTTCCTGGCGTGCACGCACCGTGCCCGGGAACGCCGCAGGCGCCTGCCCGGCCTGCTCGCCAGGGTGAACCACCAGCACCGGCACGGCCGCCTGCGGCGCCTGTTCCTGTCCCGAACAGGCTGCCAGCGCAGCCACCCACACCATACCGCCCATCCAGCGCACGATCTTCATCGGTCAACGTCCTGAAAACGCAGGGTCCAACAAGGGGGGAGCCGCGACTGCCGGCCCAATTTAATAAACCGGTCGGTATAGTATAAATATCGAACCGCTTGGTCTAGTATTGTTGCGATGAGTTCTCCTACTTCCCGCAAGCCGTCGGCCAAGCCTGCTGCCAAGGCCGCCGGACCCGGGCGCCCCAAGGATCTCGGCAAGCGCGCGGCGATCCTTGAAGCAGCCAAGGCACTGTTCATCGAACAGGGCTATACCGGCGTGAGCATGGACGCCATCGCCGCTCAGGCCGGCGTCTCGAAGCTGACCGTGTACAGCCATTTCGGCGACAAGGAGACCCTGTTCTCCGAGGCCGTGCAGTCCAAATGCATTGAAATGCTGCCCGACGCCCTGTTCGTGTCCGACGCGGACGGCCCGCTGCGCGACCAGCTGATCGGCATCGGCCTGGCCTTCTTCGAGCTGATCACCTCCGATGCGGCGATCTCGATCCAGCGCATGATGATGGCCCCGGAAACCGATGAACGCCTGCGCGAGCTGTTCTGGCAGGCCGGCCCGGAACGTACCTGCGCGGCCCTGGCCGACTTCCTGCGCGCGCGCGGCGAACGCGGCGAGCTGGAGATTGCCGATTACTACCTCGCCGCCCAGCAGTTCCTGACCCTGGTGAAGGGCGAAGTGCACATGCATATGATGTGCGGCATGCCACTGTCACCGGTGGAGTGCGACCCTATCACCCACGTGACCGCCAGCATCGACTTCTTCCTGCGCGCCTATGCGCCGAGAGGGACCGGGACGGCCGGATAACCAAAACTGAACGAACCGGAGGTCGCGATGACTTCCGGCACTGCGACCCCGGCCACCCGGCAGCTGATGCTCTGGGCGCGCCGCCGGCCTCCGGTACCGGTAAAATGGCCGGCCCACTGCGCTGGATTTGAACCTCATGACGATTGATTACGCCCACGCCCGCGAACTGATGGTGGAACAGCAGATCCGTCCCTGGGACGTGCTGGACATCAAGGTGCTCGACGTCCTCGCCCGCCTGCCGCGCGAGGCCTTTGTCGCCGACGCGCACCGGGCGCTGGCCTACGCCGACGTCGAACTGCCGATCGGCCATGGCCAGAAGATGATGAAGCCGGTCATCGAGGGCCGTACCCTGCAGGCACTGGACCTGCAGCCGGGTGACGAAGTGCTGGAGATCGGCACCGGCAGCGGCTTCCTGGCTGCCTGCATCGGCGCGCTGGCGCGCGACGTGCTGAGCCTGGAGATCGACCCGGAACTGGCCGCCGCCGCACGCGCCCGTCTGGACGCCTCCGGCCTGGGCACCAATGTCCGTGTGGAAGTGGCCGACGCCATGTCCTGGCAGACCGAACGCCGTTTTGACGTGATCTGTGTCACTGGTGCGGTCGACGTGGTGCCGTCACAGTTCGCCTCGTGGCTGCGTCCGGGTGGCCGCCTGTTCGTGATCCAGGGCCGCTCGCCGGCGATGGAGGCCCTGCTGGTCAAGGCCGACGGCAGCACCGAATCGCTGTTCGAAACCGATATCGATTACCTGCGCGGTGCCGCCCCGGCACCCCAGTTCCACCTCTGAGTCCAAGGAAGCCGCAATGATCCGCCGATCCCTCGCTGTTGCGCTGGCCACTGCCCTGCTGCCGTTGTCCGCCCATGCCGCCGACCTGCTGCAGGTCTATGAGATGGCGCGCAACGGCGATCCGCAGCTGTCCGCCGCCGAATCGACCCGGCTGGTCGACAAGGAAGGCGCCGTGCAGGCGCGCGCTGCCCTGCTGCCGCAGATCAATGGCCAGGCCACGCTGAACCGCACACGCAGTGAGCCGAACGCCGATGTCAATTCGGGCTCGTTCACCAGCAAGCGCCGCAACTACACGATCGACGGCAGCCAGACGCTGTTCAACTGGACCCAGATCAACAACCTGCGTTCGCAGCGCGAACTGAGCAAGGCGGCGGACTTCACCCTCGACTCGGCCAACGACAGCCTGATCGTGCGCACCTCGGCGGCCTACTTCAACGTGCTGGTGGCGATCGAATCGCTGAACGCCGCACAGACCAATGAAGCGGCCGCGAAGAAGCAGTTCGACTTCGCCGACAAGCGCCTGGAAGTGGGCCTGGCGCCGATCACCGACGTGCACGAAGCACGCGCCCAGTACGACCAGGCGCGCGCCAACACCATCGTTGCGCAGAACACCCTGGCCGATAACTACCAGGCCCTGACCGAACTGACCGGCCAGCCGGTGGTCAACCTGCGTGGCCTGCCGGCGGACTTCCGCCCGGAAGTGCCGGCCAACCGCGGCAACATCGACGAACTGGTGCACCAGGCGACCAACCAGAATCCGGCGCTGAAGGCGCAGGAACTGAAGGTCAGTGCCGCCGAAGCCAGCGTGCAGGCCGCCCGCGGTGGCCATTACCCGACCCTGTCGCTGGGCGGCAGCTGGGGCAAGAGCGCGACCTGGGGTGACAGCACCGGTGCCGGCTCGCTGTCGCCGGACGCACGCACCAACAGCATCGGCCTGACCCTGAGCGTGCCGATCTTCTCCGGCGGTGCCACCCAGTCCGGCGTGCGCCAGGCGCTGGCCCAGCGTGACATCGCCCAGGACGGCTACGAACAGCAGAAGCGTGCCCTGGACCGCAACACCCGCAACGCCTACCAGACCCTGGTGCAGGGCATCAGCGAAGTGGAAGCCCGCCGCCTGGCGGTGGTCTCGGCGCAGAGCGCGTACGACGCCTCGCAGGTTGGCCTGGAAGTCGGTACCCGTACCGTGCTGGACGTGATCCAGAACCAGCGCATCCTGTTCTCGGCGCAGCTGGATTACGCCAACGCCCGCTACACCTTCCTGCAGAACCGCCTGCTGCTGAGCCAGTCGCTGGGCGCACTGGATGTGGCCGAGCTGCAGGACGTCAACCGCCTGCTGACCCAGGACGCAGGCAACCCGGCAACGACCACGCACTGAGTCGCCGCCCTGCCGGCAACGAAGAAGCCACCCGCGAGGGTGGCTTTTTTTTGTGCGCGACGCAGGCCGAAGCCTCCACGCATGGGAGGCTTGCCTGGTCGTCAGCCGGGCCACGCACGCATCCGTTCCGCGGCGGCCAACAGGCACAGCGCGGCGGCCAGGGGGGCCAGCACCGGCAGGGCGCGTGGTAGCGGAACCTGCGCGCGCAGGGCAGCCAGGCACAGCGCCGCCATCACCAGCAGGGTTGCCGGCCCAGGCAGCACCGGCAATGTGCCCATCGGCATCGCCAGCGCCAGCAGCGCCGCGGCCAGCACCACCGCGACCGGCATCGGCGGCGCAACACGCCCATGCGATGCATCGCGGGCCGCCGTCCACAACTGCGTTGCCAACCGCGCAGCCACCCGCAGCAGCACCAGCAGGAGTGCCGCCAACCCGCTCGCCCCCGCCAGTGGCAGCAGCGGCATCATCCACTGCAGTTGCGGGTGCTGCTGCAATGCCACCGACAACGGCCGCGTACTGGCCAAGGCCGGAAACTCGACCAGGCCGGACTGCAACGCGGCCAGCACGATCAGCAGCAGCATGGCCAGCAGCAGCGTGCTCGCCAGCAACGCTGCCTGTCGCGTCCGCACCTGGCCACACACGCCGGGAAATCCCAGCACCAGGCCGGCACAGGCAAACACGCCGAGCAGCGGCACGCTGGCTGCCAGCACTCCTCCTGGCCCAAAGCGATAGGGCGCCGTGGCCTCCGGCAGCCACGGTATCCAGAGCGCGTAGTGCACATGGCGGGCCGCCAGCACCAGCAGCAACAGGCCGGTGCCCAGCTTCACCGTCAGCAACGCACAGGCCACCAGCGCCCCACGCCTCGGTGGCAGCAATCCGATCAGCCCAAGCAGAAGCAGGCCAAGGGTGGCCATCAGCGCAACCGGCATCGCGTTACCGGCCTCGATGCCACAGCTGGCCAGCAGCGCATGCACGTGGCTGGCCATGGACTGCGCCACGCCGGCGCTGGTCGCCATCAGTTCCACCAGCAGCGCGGCGCCGAGCAGGCCGGCCGGGACCCTGCCCCAACGCGCCCGCAGCAGGCCGTGCAGGCCCTCGGCCACCGGCAGCTGCCGGCCCAGGATGTGCAGGCAATACAGCAGCGGCGCGGTGCCCAGCGCAGCCAGCAACAGGCTCAACACGATCGCAGGGCCTGCCTGTGCGGCGGTGTGCTGCCCCACCAGCGCGATCACGCTGCCACCCAGCATCAGGGTCAGGATCACCCCTGCAAGGTGGTCCCTGCCCGGCCCTGCATCGCCCATGTCGCCCGGGCCGCTGTCGCTATCCATCGCAAGGTTCCTTGATATCCGCCCAAGCAGGTTCGACAGCAGGCTGGCAGCCTGCGGCGAAGGGCGATATCAGAATCCGTGGCGTGCACGCCGCATTGTGATCGCAGGCACGTCGGCACACCGTTCCACGGTCCTGCAACGACAGGAATCTCGCCGTTAAGCAGAATTGATGCAGGCGATCACGTCATTCGATCCGCAGTACGTGGATCGAATCCCCTGCGGCCTCAGCTGCGCGGAGGAGGCAGGTGGGGGGCCACCAGCGCCAGCGTACGCTGCAATGCGCCGCGACCGTTGCTGACCAGGGTGCAGCCGGCACGCGCCATGTCCTCGCGTGCACGTTCGTCATCAAGCAGGTGCTGCAGCAGATCGCCAACCGCCTGCACGTCCTCGCCGATCAGCAGGGCACCGGCCTCGCGCATGCGTCGTGAGATCTCGGAGAAGTTGTGCAGGTGCGGGCCGGTCACCGCGGCGGTGCCCATCGCCGCCGGTTCCAGCAGGTTGTGGCCACCGATCGATTGCAGGCTGCCGCCGACGAACGCCACCTGCGCACAGGCATAGAACGGCATCAGTTCACCCAGGGTGTCGATGACGAACACATCGGTGCCGGCGTCCGGCCACTGCATCGCACGCCGGGTCGCCACATTCCAGCCCTGCTCGCGCGCCAGGGCCTCCACCTTCGGGAAGCGCTCGGGATGGCGCGGCGCCCACAGCAGCAGCAGGTCGGGATGCTGCTGGCGCAGGCGACGGTGCAGGTCGATCACCGCCTGCTCCTCACCGTCATGGGTGCTGGCGGCGATCCACACCGGGCGTTCAGCGGGTACCTGCGCATGGAACTGCGCGACGAAATCCTGAACGTCCGGCGTGGCGATGTCGAACTTCAGGTTGCCCAGCGCCTGCACCTGCTCGGGGGCCGCGCCCAGCTGCACGAAGCGCTCGGCATCATCCTGCGACTGGGCGGCGACGCAGGTGACCGTGCGCAGGGCGCGACGGATCAGCGCTGCCAGCAACCGATAGCCACGCAGCGAGCGGGCCGACAGGCGGGCATTGAGGATGTAGACCGGAATGCGGCGGTCGCGGCAACCGAACAGCATGTTCGGCCACAGCTCGGTCTCCAGGATCAGCGCCAGGCTGGGCCGGAAGTGGCCGAGGAAGCGGTTGACGCTGCCGGGCACGTCGTACGGCAGGTAGACATGGTCGAGCGCGTCGCCCCACAGCGCGCGCACGCGTTCGGACCCGGTCGGGGTGATGGTGGTGATCACCCAGCGGATATCCGGGCGTTGCTGGCGCAGGGCATTGACCAGCGGGGCGGCGGCATTGACCTCGCCCACCGACACCGCATGCAGCCAGACCCGCGGCTGGCCGGTCGGCTGTGGGTAGGAGGCGTAGCGCTCGTCCCAGCGCCGGAAGTATTCACGGACCCGGAAACCGCGCCAGACCAGGTGGTACACGGTGATCGGCAGCAGCAGGTAAAGCACGGCCGAATACAGGCCGCGCAGGATCCATTCGACAGGGTCTTTACGCATGCGGCAAGGATACGGGAGGCCCCCGGGAAAGACACGCGGCCGGGTTGGTAGAATGGAGCAATGTCCGATGCCTCCACTGCCATCCGCCCGTCGCTGCGCGATCCCCGCAACTGGCCGATGTTCGCCGTCATGTTCGGCGCCTTCGCCATCGCCCGCCTGCCGTGGATGCTGCAGCGCGCGCTGGGCCGTGGCGTCGGCTGGATCAGCTGGCGCCTGCTCGGCAGCCGCCGCCGCGCCGCCGAGGTCAACCTGCAGCTGTGCTTCCCGGAAAAGGACGAGGCCTGGCGCCAGCGCCTGGTACGCGACAGCTTCGATGCACTGGGCGTGGGCGTGTTCGAATGCATCCGCGCCTGGTGGGGCAGCATCGACCGCATCCGCCCGCAGGTACAGATCGAGGGCCTGGAACACCTGCGCCGGATGCAGGCCGAAGGACGCGGCGTGCTGCTGGTCTCCGGCCACTTCATGACCCTGGAGATGTGCGGCCGCCTGCTGTGTGACTACGTCGATCTGTCGGGCATGTACCGCAAGCACAAGAACCCGGTGTACGAGTGGGCGGTGAAGTTCGGTCGCCTGCGCTACGCCAAGGCGATGTATGCCAACGAAGACATCCGCGCCACTGTGCGGCACCTGAAGAAGGGCGGCTTCCTCTGGTACGCGCCGGACCAGGACATGCGCGGCAAGGACACCGTGTTCGTGCCGTTCTTCGGCCACACCGCGTCCACCATCACCGCCACCCACCAGCTGGCGCGGATGACCGGCTGCGCCGTGATCCCGTACTTCCACCGCCGCGAAGGCGGGAAGTACTTCCTGAAGATCGGCGCACCGCTGGAAAACTTCCCCAGCGAAGACGTTGAAGCCGATACCACCCGGGTCAACCAGGCCATCGAAGCGATGGTGCGCGAGGCCCCCGACCAGTACCTGTGGATCCATCGCCGTTTCAAGCGCCAACCGGGCGGGCGGAGCGATTTCTACAATTAGCTGGATGTGGCAGCCGGTGCCAGCCAGGGCTGACATCGACCGGACTGCTGGGCGTCTGCATGCGCGAGGTAGTCGCCAACCTTGGTTGGCGCCGATGATCTGACCCTCGACCTGGGGATGGCCAACCAAGGTTGGCAACTACCGTATCGGCGGCGAATCCTCTGCCTCGCGCGCCAGCAGGCTGCCGGCGAACAGCGCGGCCAGCATCACCGTCAGGCCGCCCCAGAACGCCGAGTAGAACGCCAGGTGGGTGTTGAGCGGAAACACCGTGACCGCCAGCGCCAGCATCGCCGGGCGCGCGCGCTCACGCGCGCTGGCCGGCGCATAGCGCCATGCGCGCCAGGCCTGGGCCACCGCCGCCAACCACAGCAGCAGACCGAGCACGCCGGTTTCAGCGAGGATTTCCAGCACGATCTGATGGGCATGCAGCGCAGGCGCATTACCCCAGACCGCCGGCCCCTCATCGGCGACGCAGGCCGGATAGGCATCGCGGAAGCCGCGTGCGCCGACACCGTTGATCGGATGTTCTTCAATCATGCACACGGCGGCCTGCCAGATCCGTGCACGCCCGGACAGCGCCTGGTCGACACCGCGTTCGCCGCCCTCCCAGGCCATCGCCGTACGCGCGAAGCGTTCGCGCAGTTGCGGCACGCTGGCGGTCAACGCGCCGGCTGCCAGCACCGCAAGCAGCGCCAGCAACGCCAGCCGCTTCCAGCCGAACTGGCGCACGCCACTGTAGGCCAGCACCAGTGCGAACGTGATCCACGAGGCACGCGACCCTGCCAGCAGCAGCACGCCGCCAAGCGCGGCGGCCGCCAGCAACCAGCCCGCATTGCCGAAGCGCCGCGCGATCGGCAACAACAGGAACGGTGACAGGCTGGCCAGCACCTGGCCGAACTTGAGGTTGCAGGGCCCCAGGGCACCGCTGAGCCGGTCAGCCAGGGCGGCTTCGTCCGCCGGGCACAACGCGTGGCCGCTTACGGCCAGCTTCAGGTGTTCCAGCGACCAGAACCATGGGCTGGTACCGGCCACGGCCTGTACCAGTGCATCCAGCGTCCATGCACCCGTGATCAGTGCCAGGCCACCGAAGGTCAGCCTTCGCCGTTCGGGCGTGGCGACAGCGATTGCCACCAGCCACATGAAAGGCAGATAGCGCAGGCCGGCGGCCGCCTTGGTCCACGATGCTGCAGGATCGATGGCATCGATGGCCGAGAACGCCTGCGGCAGCCAGTAGCCAAGGAACAGGATCGAGGTCAGCGCCCAGGCCGCCGTGCTCAGCAGGTGCGGACGGCGCTGCAGGCGGCGCATGACCATGCGCGCGGCGGCGTACAGCGCGCCCAGTCCGAGCACGGTTTCGGCGATGCCCGGCAGCGGCCACATCGCCACGTACGCCAGCACCCACCAGGGTGCCCAGCGCCCGGCGCGGTCGTCGCGCAGGGGAACCGTGGCGTCAGCCGGCAAGGTCGGCATAGAGGCGAAGGGTGTCACGCTGCATGGCCTGCAGGGTAAACGGGATGCGCGCCGGCAGGGACGGCGGCTGCGCCAGCAGGGCCAGCGCGCGTTCACCCAGTGCCCGCGCATCACCCAACGGTACGGCGCCCGCGGGTTGCAGTTGCTGCAGCAGTTCACCCACGCCGCCATGGTCCCAGCCCAGCACCGGGCGGCCGACCGACAGCGCCTCGACCACGGTGCGGCCAAAGGCTTCCGGTTTGTCCGACAGCTGCAGCACCAGGTCACTGGCGGCATAGGCCTGGGCAATGCGTGCGGTGGGCGCGCTGATCTGCACGGCCTCGGCCACGCCCAGCGCCGTCGCCTGCCGGCGCAGATCCGCCACATAGGCTTCGCGGCCCGGTTCATCGGTGCCCAGCATCCACAGCTGGGCCGGCACACCGGCGGCGCGCACGTCGGACAGCAGCTGCAGCGCATGGGCGTGGCCCTTCAGGCGGGTGCCCCGCCCCGGCAGCAGCAGCAGCGGGCCTTCCACCTGCGCCAGCCACGGATGATCGGCCGCCAGCGCCAGGCGCGGCCGGCGGTCGGCGCGCGCCACGCGCGGGAACTGGGCGACGTCGACGCCGCGCGGGATCACCTGCAGCGTCGCTTCGGGGACCGTCGGGTAATGCCGGCGCACGTAGTCACGTACGCTGTTGGATACGCAGATCACGCGCTCACCGCTGGTCATCACTGCGCTGTAGCGGCTGGGTGAGTTCAGCCCGTGCACGGTGGTGACCCAGTGCGGGCGCTGTGCGGCGGGCATGGCGCGGATCGCGTACAGGCCCAGCCAGGCCGGCAGCCGCGAACGGGCATGCACGATGTCGGCGCCGACCTCGGCAAACAGGCGCCGCAGGGTCGGCAGATGCCGCAGGGTCAGCAGCGACTTGCGGCCGATGTCGAGGGTGAGGTGCTCGGCACCACTATCGAGCAACGGCTGCACCAGGCGGCCACCGGCGGAAACCACCAGCGCGCGATGGCCGGCGGCGACCAGCGCCGCAGCGATTTCCAGGGTCGAGCGCTCGACACCGCCGGAGTGCAGCGCCGGCAGCAACTGCACCACGGTCAATCGGCGCATCGAAGGGGCGGCCGCTTAGTCGGCCAGCACGAACACGGAACCGCAGTACGGGCACTGCGCTTCGCCGTTGGGCTCGTCTTCGATCGGCAGGTACACGCGCGGATGCGAGTTCCACAGCGCCATTTCCGGGGTCGGGCAGCTCAGCGGCAGGTCGCTGCGGTGCACGGTGTAGCGCTTCTCGGCGTTGGCGGGCGCGGTGGCGGTATGGCTCATGGCGGATGTCGATGAACGGGTTGCGAGGGCTGTGATTCTAGCATCCGGGCCGCCCCGACATTGTGCCGCCCCTGCGCAGGCCGGATCGGCAGGGCGATTTCTTCAATCGATCCGGCGGGTTCGCGCCGGAAACCCGCCGACCGCACTATTTCCCGCATTTGGATCGAACTAAATGGCACTTGTCAGGTCGCGACGGCTGTTGCAGGATCGGGCCAGGTCGCGACCCGACCTGCCCTCTTCGACCCGATCGCATGGCCCGCCCCCACCGGACCGGCATCGCCTCTCCCACTGCCATCCCGGCGGGCGGAGCGATGCTGTCCGTGGTGCCCGCCGATGCGGGTTCTGCCCGCCGCCAGCCCTTCCGGGAGATCCCTGCATGACCCTGTCCGATCCACGCCGCGCCCTGCTTCCGCTCGCCCTGGCCCTGGCCTGTGCGACTACCGCGATGCCGGTGTTGGCACAGGGGCTGCAGACTTCGTTCGAACCGGGTGAACCGGCCCCGACCCCGGCGGCGGGTGGGTTGCAGGTGTCGATCGGCGACGGTCCCGCCGCGCCCTACGCCGCCAAGCGCAATGCCGGCTACAGCGGCCTGCATGCACTGCGCTACAGCAGCAACGGCGGCAGCGCGCGGCGCGAGCTGTTCAGGACCGATCTGCCCATCGAAGCCGAAACCACCCTGTCATGGCTGGTGCTGCCGGAAATCGTCGGCAAGGACACCGTGGCCTCGACCTATGTCTCGCTGGACCTGCTGCTGGACGATGGCAGCCGCGTGTCGTCCAGCGCTGCACGCGACCAGCATGGCGTGGCCATCGGCGCGCGCGCGCAGGGCGCGTCGAAGACGCTGTATCCGCAGCAGTGGGCGCGCAAGGCGATACGCCTGGGCGAGGTATCCGCACTGCAGGGGCGTCGCGTGGTGGCGATCGAACTGGAGGTGGCCAGTGCCGAAGGTGCACCGGTGTCCGGCTGGATCGATGACGTGCGCCTGGACGCACAGCCACATTCCCGGCCACAGCGGGTCTCCGACTGGGTGCTGACCACCCGCGGCACCCAGGCCAACGGCACCTTCTCGCGCGGCAACAATTTCCCGGCCACGGCAGTGCCGCACGGATTCAACTTCTGGACCCCGGTGACCGATGCCGGTGCGCTGAACTGGCTGTACCGCTGGAACGAGCAGAACGATGCGCAGAACCGCCCGCAGCTGCAGGCGCTTGCGCTGAGCCACCAGCCCAGCCCGTGGATGGGCGATCGCCAGACGTTCCAGGTGATGCCCTCGGCCAACCGCGGCGTGCCGTCCGCCGACCGCCGCAAGCGTGCGCTGTCGTTCGAGCGCAGCCATGAGAGTGCGCGCCCCTACCGTTACGACGTGCGCTTCGACAACGGCATCGCCGCCGCGATCGCGCCGACCGACCATGCGGCGCTGTTCCGCTTCGATTTCCCCGAAGACGGCGACGCCAACCTGCTGTTCGACAATGTCGATGCGCGTGGTGGGCTGACCCTGGATGCCGCCACGCAGACGCTGTACGGCTACACCGATACGCGCAGCGGCCTGTCCAACGGCGCCAGCCGCATGTACGTCGCGGCCAGTTTCGACAGGCCCTGGCGCAGCAGCGGCCGCATCGACACCGGCCGCCCCACCGGCTACATCAAGTTCGATGCCGGCAGCGAGCGGCGGGTGAACATGCGCATCGCCACCTCGCTGATCTCGGTGGAACAGGCCCGGCACAATCTGGCGCTGGAGATTGCTGCGGCCGATACGCTGGAGAGCGTGGCCGGCCGCGCGCAGGATGCCTGGGATGCACGCCTGGCCCGCTTCGACATCGGCGATGCCAGCGACGACCAGAAGACCACGCTGTATTCCAGCCTGTACCGGCTCTTCCTGTATCCCAATTCCGGCCACGAGAATGTGGGCAGCGCGGCCGCACCGGACTGGCGCTACGCCAACCAGGCCAGTGCCAGCGAGGACAACACCGGCGGCAGCGCGACCCGGACCTTCGCCGCCGTGCGCGATGGCAAGGTGTTCGTCAACAACGGTTTCTGGGACACCTTCCGCACCACGTGGCCAGCCTATGCGCTGTTCACGCCCGATGATGCCGGGCAGCTGGTGCAGGGCTTCATCGAGCAGTACCGCGCCGGTGGCTGGATCGCACGCTGGTCGTCGCCGGGCTATGCCGACCTGATGGTCGGTACCAGCTCCGACGTGGCCTTCGCCGACGCGTGGCTGAAGGGCATCGGCGGCTTCGATCCGGCCGAGGCCTATGCCGCCGCGTTGAAGAACGCGACCGTGGTACCGCCGGACCGTCACGTCGGCCGCAAGGGCATGCAGCGTTCGACCTTCCGCGGCTATGCCAGTGCCGACGTGCACGAGGGCATGTCGTGGACGATGGAAGGTGCGCTCAACGACTTCGGCGTCGCCAACATGGCCGATGCCCTGGCCAAGCGCGCAACCACGCCTGCCGCACGCGAGCGCTACAGCACCGAGGCCGACTACTTCCGCTACCGCGCGGCCAGCTACGCAACGATGTTCGATCCGGCCGCCGGCTTCTTCCAGGGCCGCACTGCCGACGGCCGCTGGCGAGTGGATTCCGAGCGCTACGACCCGCGCGTGTGGGGCCACGACTACACCGAGTCCAACGGCTGGACCTTCGCCTTCACCGCCGCCCACGATGGCGAAGGCCTGGCCGCGCTGTACGGTGGCCGCGACAGGCTGGCGGCGAAGCTGGATACCTTCTTCGCCACCCCGGAGACCGCAGACCCGGCCCTGGCCGGCTCCTACGGCGGCACCATCCATGAAATGACCGAAGCACGCGATGTGCGCATGGGCATGTACGCGCACAGCAACCAGCCGGCGCACCACATCCCGTGGATGTACCTGTATGCCGGGCAGCCGTGGAAGACCCAGCAGCACGTGCGCGAAATCCTGTCGCGGCTGTACGTCGGCAGCGAGATCGGCCAGGGCTATCCGGGGGACGAGGACAATGGCGAGACCTCGGCGTGGTACGTGCTGGCCTCGCTGGGCCTGTACCCGTTGCGCATGGGCGCCCCCGAGTACGTGATCGGTTCGCCGGCATTCCGCCACGCACGCGTGGAACTGCAGGGCGGCGCCGTGCTGACCGTGAACGCGGCCAACAACACGCGCGAGAACGTCTACGTGCAGTCGCTGAAGATCAACGGCAAACCCTGGACCAAGACCTGGGTACCGCACGAACTGATCGCCAAGGGCGCAACGCTGGACTTCGTGATGGGCCCAAGGCCGTCGCGTTGGGGCAGTGGCGTGGACGACGCGCCGCCCTCGCTGACCGCGCGTGGCCAGCGTCCGCAGCTGCTGCACGACCTGCTTGGCAGCGGCGCGAAAGCCACATCAGGCGATGGCCGCGCGCTGCCTGCACTGGTGGATGACGATGCCGGTACCACGGTCGGCCTGGGCGGTGGCGCGATCATCGCGCTGACCGGGCTGGCCGAGGGCGCCCCGACGATGTACACGCTGACCAGCGGCGACGGCAGCATCCGCGGTGGCGAATGGGCGCTGGAGGCCCGCAGCGGCGACGGCAGCTGGACGCTGCTGGACCAGCGCAGCGGCGAAGACTTCGAATCCGCTCGCCAGACCCGGCCGTTCCGCATCGCCAGGCCCGGTCGCTACAGCGAGTACCGCCTGCGTCTGGTAGCACCGGGCCGGATGCCGCTGGCGGAGATTGAACTGCTGGCACCCGGCGCGGCGCAGTAAGCCGCATGCACGGTGGGCACGGATGCCCGCCGCGCCGCGGCAGCTGGCGGCCTCAGCGCGACTGCACGAATCCTGCGTACAGCGCGAACAACTGCTGGAAGTACCGCCGGGTCACTCGATTGCGCATGACACTTTCGCCGATGGGGAGGTGGTCGGGCCCAGGGTGGGAAGGCCGGTCCGGTCCCTTCCCACGGCCGGGCCGCGTGGGCGTATTGGGCCCCAGCGGGGTTGCAGGCAAATGACCGGGTTGCGAAGCGCGTGTGGCACGGACCAGCGGTAGAGCCGGCCGCTGGCCGGCTGCGGTGGTGGTGGTGGTGGTGGTGGACATGATTGCGGTTGCCGGCCAGCGGCCGGCAGGACCCGTTTCCGCCTTGCGGAAACAGAAACGCGCCCCGTGGGGCGCGCTTCTGCAGCTGGAATCGGGAAGAAGGCTTATGCCTTCTTTTCCGCTTCCAGCTGCTTGCGGATCTGCGCATCCACCGCGGCGATCGCGGTCATGTTCAGGATCCGGCGCGAGGTCGCGCTGGTGGTCAGGATGTGCACCGGCTTGTTCACGCCCATCAGGATCGGGCCGATCGCCACACCGTCGGTGAACACACGCACCAGGTTGTAGGCGATGTTGGCCGCTTCCAGGTTCGGCAGCACGAACAGGTTGGCGCGGCCCTGCAGGGTCGAGCCCGGCAGCAGCTTCTGGCGCAGCGCTTCATCCCACGCGGTGTCGCCCTGCATTTCGCCGTCCACGTTCAGACGCGGGTTGCGCTTGAGCAGCAGCTCGCGCACCTGGCGCATCTTCAGCGCGTCCTTCGAATCATGGCTGCCGAAGTTGGAGTGCGACAGCAGCGCCACCTTCGGCTCGATGCCGAACAGCTTCATGCGGTAGGCCGCCTGCAGCGTGGCTTCGCACAGCTGCTCGGCGGTCGGGTCTTCCTGCACGTGGGTATCGACGAAGAAGAACACGCCCTGCTGGTTGATCACGCCGGTCATCGCCGAGGTCGACGTGACCTTCGGCTCCAGCGGCAGCACGCTGCGCACGTAGCCCAGCTTCTTGTGGAAGCGGCCGACGATGCCGGTCAGCATCGCATCGGCTTCGCCACGGGCCACCATCACCGCGGCGATCAGGGTCGGGCGCGAACGCATCAGGTTCTTCGCCGCGGCCACGGTCACGCCACGACGGCCGGTCAGGCCGTGGTAGTACTGCCAGTACTCGTTGAAGCGCGGGTCGTCGTTGATGTTGGTGACTTCAACGTTCTCACCGATCTTCAGGCGCAGGCCGAGGCGCTCGATGCGCGACTCGATCACTTCCGGGCGGCCGATCAGGATCGGGTGCGCCAGGCCGTCATCGACCACGTTCTGCACCGCCTGCAGCACCACTTCCTCTTCGCCTTCGGCATACACCACGCGCTGCTTGTCGCTGCGCGCGCGGTCGTAGACCGGCTTCATCATCAGGCTGGTGCGGTAGACGAACTGGGCCAGCTTGTCGCGGTAGGCGCCCATGTCGTCGATCGGGCGCGAGGCCACGCCCGAGTCCATCGCGGCCTGGGCCACGGCAGCCGACAGCTCCACCAGCAGGCGGCGGTCGAACGGACGCGGAATCAGGTATTCACGGCCGAAGCTCGGGGTGTCGCCGCCATAGGCCGAGCCCATGTCGGTGGCGGCGCGGCGTGCCAGTGCAGCGATGGCACGCACGCAGGCGATCTTCATTTCCTCGTTGATCGCGGTGGCGCCCACGTCCAGCGCACCACGGAACAGGTACGGGAAGCACAGCACGTTGTTGACCTGGTTCGGGTAGTCCGAACGGCCGGTGCCGATGATCGCGTCCGGACGGGCGGCACGCGCCAGTTCCGGCATGATTTCCGGGGTCGGGTTGGCCAGGGCGAAGATCACCGGGTCCGGCGCCATCGTCTTCACCATCTCGGCGGTCAGGATGCCCGGCGCGGACAGGCCCAGGAAGATATCCGCGCCATCGACGATCTCGGCCAGGGTGCGCTTGTCGGTGTCGCGCGCATAGCGCTGCTTTTCCGGGTCCAGGTCGGTGCGGCCGGTATGGATCACGCCCTCGCGGTCGAAGGCCAGGATGTTCTCCGGCTTCAGGCCCAGCTGCACCAGCATGTTCACGCAGGAAATGCCGGCCGCGCCCATGCCCGTGGTCGCCAGCTTCACGTCCTCGATCTTCTTGCCGGTGATCGCCATCGCGTTGAGCACGGCCGCGCCGACGATGATCGCCGTGCCGTGCTGGTCGTCATGGAACACCGGGATCTTCATGCGCTCGCGCAGCTTGCGCTCGACCACGAAGCATTCCGGCGCCTTGATGTCTTCCAGGTTGATGCCGCCGAAGGTCGGCTCCAGCGAGGCGATGATGTCGACCAGCTTGTCCGGGTCGGTTTCATCCACTTCGATGTCGAACACATCGATGCCGGCGAACTTCTGGAACAGCACGCCCTTGCCTTCCATCACCGGCTTGCCGGCCAGCGCGCCGATGTTGCCCAGGCCCAGCACCGCGGTGCCGTTGGAGATCACCGCCACCAGGTTGCCGCGCGCGGTCAGCTCGCTGGCCTGCTGCGGGTCGGCCTTGATCGCTTCACAGGCGTACGCCACGCCCGGCGAATACGCCAGCGACAGGTCGCGCTGGGTCAGCATGGGCTTGGTAGCGGAAACCTTGATCTTGCCGGGCGGAGACATCCGGTGGTAATCGAGGGCGGCCTGTTTGAAATCTTCGTTGGACATCGATGTGGGTTACATGAATGGGCAGAAGGGACAGGGGATGATACCCCCGTTGGAGCGTCTGGACCTGTCGCTATCCTGTCGCAGGCATGCTGCGACCGCACAATTCCGTGCCGTATGCGACCAGACCGTGATACCAGCTTCGGCGCCTCGCGTGACAGCCGTGGGACGCCTTGAAACGCCGCGGGGCCGTACCACTGTCGTGATCGGCCCCGCGGTACCACACACCTGGATCAGCCCTTGGCCGGCAGCGCCTCGGGCAGCGCATCCACCGGCGGCGGCAGCTCGCTTTCGCGGCCATCCAGCGCCAGCTGCAGGCGGTTGCGGTCCAGTGCGCCTTCCCAGCGCGAGACCACCACGGTGGCCACGGCATTGCCTATGAAGTTGGTCAGCGAGCGGCATTCGCTCATGAAGCGGTCCACGCCCAGGATCAGCGCCATGCCTGCCACCGGCACTTCCGGCACCACCGCCAGGGTGGCGGCCAGGGTGATGAAGCCGGCACCGGTGACGCCGGCCGCGCCCTTGGAGCTGAGCATGGCGACCAGCAGCAGGGCGATCTGGTGGCCCAGGGTCAGTTCGGTGTTGGTGGCCTGGGCGATGAACAGCGCGGCCAGGGTCATGTAGATGTTGGTGCCGTCCAGGTTGAACGAGTAGCCCGTCGGGACCACCAGGCCCACCACCGACTTGCTGCAGCCGGCCCGTTCCATCTTCTCCATCAGCGACGGCAGCGCCGACTCCGACGAGGAGGTGCCCAGCACCAGCAGCAGTTCGGCCTTCAGGTAGCGCGCCAGCTTGAACACCGAGAAGCCGCACAGGCGGCAGACCAGGCCCAGGATGACCGCCACGAACAGGAACGCGGTGAGGTAGAACGAGCCCACCAGCCAGGCCAGGTTGATCAGCGAACCGACGCCGTACTTGCCGATGGTGAAGGCGATCGCACCGAAGGCACCGATCGGGGCGGCCTTCATCAGGATGTGCACCAGCTTGAACACCGGGGCGACCAGCGCCTCCAGGAAGTTCAGCACCGGCTTGCCCTTCTCGCCCACCATCGCCAGCGCGATGCCGAACAGCACGGCCACGAACAGCACCTGCAGGATGTTGCCGTCGACGAAGGCGCTGAGCAGCGTCTTCGGGATGATGTCCATCAGGAAGCCGACCAGGGTCAGGTCATGCGACTTCTCGACGTAGCTGTGCACCGCGGTCTGGTCCAGCTCGGCCGGGTTGATGTTCATGCCGGCGCCGGGCTGCACCACGTGCGCCACGATCATGCCGACGATCAGCGCCAGCGTGGAGAAGAACAGGAAGTACGCCATCGCCTTGGCGAACACCCGGCCCACGGTGCGCAGGTGGGTCATGCTGGCGATGCCGGTGACGATGGTCAGGAAGATCACCGGCGCGATGATCATCTTCACCAGGTTGATGAAGGCGTCGCCGAGCGGCTTCATCTTCTCACCGATCAGCGGTTCGTAGTGGCCGAGGATGGCGCCCAGGACGATCGCCACGATCACCTGGAAGTACAGCTGGCGATAGATCGGCAACGGCTTTGCAGGCGCCGGGGCTGCGGTCGGGATGTGCATGGCGTACTCCGGAAGGGGCGTTTTCAGGCACGTACGGCCCCGGGACAGCACGGGAACCGTTACCGTGGAAACTGATCGCGGGCCCCGTGCTGCATGCACGAGGGGTGCGACCAATGGACGCCTTTGTACGCGCCAGGCACGCCGGCGCAGATAACCTATTGGTACTAGCCCCCCGGTTCAGGCGGCCACGGTGCCTACACTGGCGCCGCACCGCCCGATCCCGGGGAGGCCGGTGGCCCAGGCTGAACGGCCGGGCGCGTCCTTGCGAAAGTTCCGGCCCTTGCGGCCGTTGATGTCCTGTCCACACGCAATCCGAGAGAGCCGCACCCAACATGCGCCCGATTCCCACCTTGCTGGCCCTGTCGCTGGCCGCCCTTCCCGCCTTCGCTTCGGCAGCGGATTTCGACAACTGGCCGACCAAGTACACCTTCGGCGATGGCACCGAGCTGGCCGCCACCGCCAACATCGCCTACGACTACAACGACTTCTCCTCGGCCAGCGGCCTTGAGGACGATGATGCCGTGCGCCGCAAGGAGTTCGGCGCAACGTTGAAGAAGAAGGGCGTCTACGACGCGATGGTCTACTACGACTTCCAGGCCGACACCTGGCTGGACGTGTTCGTGCGTTTCGAGAGCAAGGCGTTCTTCGGCCGCGACGTCGGCCGTTTCCGCTTCGGCTACATGAAGACCCCGGTCGGCCTGGATGCGAACACCTCCTCGCGTGCCGGCAGCTTCCTGGAAACCGCGCTGCCGGTGCAGGCGTTCTACGCCGGCCGCCGTACCGGCGTGGAATGGGTGCTGGAGCGCCCGCAGTACCTGCTGCAGGCCGGCGCCTATGGCGGCAAGGACCTGCAGGGCGACAACCCCGGCACCACCCAGGCGGTACGCGCGGTGTGGACGCCGGTGAAGGCGCCGGGTGACGTGATCCACCTGGGCGTGGCCTATTCGCAGGAAAATCCGCGTGGCTACAGCGATGGCCGCGATGTGCACCACGAAGCCAGCGCACGCCTGCGCGCACGTCCGGAAGCCGGCCTGACCGACATCCGTTACGTCGATTCCGGCGCGCTGGTCACCGCCGACCAGATCCGCCGCACCGGCCTGGAAGGCATCTGGATCCGCGGCCCGTTCTCGCTGCAGGCCGAAGCCCTGCAGGCCACCGTCACCCGCAAGGGCCTGCCCGACTACACCGGCAGTGGCCAGTACGCGATGGCCAGCTGGGTGCTGACCGGCGAATCGCGCCCGTACAACGCCGGCGCCGTGGCCAACATCAAGCCCGCGCACAACTACGGCGCGGTGGAACTGGTGGCACGCTACAGCCGCCTGGACCTCGACGACGGCAGCATCCTCGGTGGCCGCCAGCACGACCTGACCCTGGGTGCGAACTGGTACCTCACCAGCCACTTCAAGTTCCAGGCCAACTACGTGAAGGTCGATGCCAGCCGTCGTGGCGTGCACAGCACGCCGGAAATCTTCGAGCTGCGCGCGCAGATGCACTTCTGACCCCTTCCACGTCAGACCCCGGCGGGCGTGCACGCCACGCCCGCCGGCCCTGCGTAGACTGCCGCCATGTACTGGCTCAGCCGCCACCGGATGCTGTTGCTGACGATCCTGGTGATGGTCGGCGGTACCGTGCTGTGCGCGGTCGCCGCCGGCCACTACGCCTGGCGGCGCGCACTGGGCGAAGAAAGCAGCCAGGTGCAACGCCAGCTGCAGCTGTATGGCCAGGGCCTGCAGCAGCGCATCGACCGCTTCGGCACGCTGCCGCAGGTGCTGGCGCTTGATCCGGATCTGCTGCATGCCCTGCGTGTTGCGCCCTCGCCTGCCGAACGGCAGCGGCTGAACCTCAAGCTGCAGCGTGCCAACGAGGTCACCCGCGCCTCCACGCTGACCCTGGTCGGCCACGACGGCGTGGCCGTGGCCGCCAGCAACTGGGACCAGCCGACCACCAACGTCGGCGAGAACTACAGTTACCGCCCGTACTACCGCCTGGCGCTGGCCCAGGGCCGCGGCCGTTTCTACGGCATCGGCATGACCACCGGCGTACCCGGCTACTACCTGTCACAGGCCATCGAGGAAGACGGCAAGCGGCTGGGCGTGGTGGTGATCAAGGTCGAGCTGTCGGCGCTGGAGCAGGAATGGCTGAGCAGCCCGGACGTGGTGCTGGCCAGCGATGACCACGACGTGGTGTTCCTGGCCAACCGGGACAACTGGCGCTACCGCCTGCTGCGCCCCTTGGGCGCTGATGAACGCCGCGAAATGCTCGACGCCCGGCAGTACGCCGACCGTGCCCTGCAGCCGCTGCGCGCACGCACCGAGGACGTGCTGGCCGACGGTGGGCGCATGGTGCGCCTGCTCGACCCTGCGTTGGTACAACCGATGCTGTGGCAGAGCCTTGCACTGCCCGCCGAAGGCTGGAACCTGCACCTGCTGCACGACGCCAGCGCTGCCACCGCCGCCGGCCGTGCGGCGGCGCTGACTGGTGGTGCCGCGTGGCTCGCACTGGGCTTCCTGGTGCTGTTCGTGCAGCAGCGCCGGCGCCTGGCGAAGCACCGCCTGCGCAGCCGCCGTGAACTGGAAACCCTGCTCAAGCAGCACGCGCAGGAGCTGCGCACCGCGCAGGATGGCCTGCTGCAGGCTGCCACCGACGCCGACAGTGGCCTCAGCCGCAGCCTGGAACATCTGCCACAAGGCGTGGTGGTGATCGACCGCGAGCTGCGCCTGGTCGCGTGGAATTCGCGCTACCTCGAGCTGTTCCGGTTTCCGCTGGACCTGGTGCGCGTGGGCCGGCCCATCGAGGAGCTGTTCCGCTTCAACGCGCGTCGCGGCCTGCTTGGCCCGGGCCCGGTCGATGAGGCGATCGAGCGCCGCCTCAATCACCTGCGCAGTGGCCGCCCGCACATGCGCGAAAGCGAGAAGGACGACGGCACGGTGCTGGAGATCCGCGGCAATCCGCTGCCCGACGGCGGCTTCGTCACCAGCTATGCCGACATCACCAGCTACAAGAACGCCGCGCGCGAACTGCGCTCGCTGGCCGACGCACTCGAGCACCGCATCGCCGAGCGTACCCACGACCTGGACGAAGCACGCCGCGAAGCCGAGCAGGCCAACCGCTACAAGACGCGCTTCGTCGCCTCGGCGGTGCACGACCTGCTGCAGCCGCTCAATGCCGCGCGCATGTTCGTCTCGGTACTGCGCGGCAAGCTGAGCGATCCGGCACAGCAGCAGACCAGCGACCACATCGACGCCGCACTCGCGGCGCAGGACGCAATCCTCAACAGCCTGCTGGATATCGCGCGGCTGGAATCGGGCAGCCTGCCAACCCGCGTGCAGGCATTCCGGCTGGGCCCGCTGCTGCAGACACTGGCGCGTGAGTTCGGCATCGCCGCACAGTCGCGCGGGCTGGTGGTGGACTGGGTCGATACCGATGCGGTGGTGGTCAGCGATGAAGCGCTGCTGCGGCGCATCCTGCAGAACTTCCTGTCCAATGCGCTGCGCTACAGCGAACGCGGCCGCGTGCTGCTCGGTTGCCGGCGCCGCGACGGGCTGCTGTGGATCGAAGTACACGACCAGGGACCCGGCATTCCCGATGCGCTGCAGGGCGAGATCTTCGAGGAATTCCGCCGCCTGCACGACGGCCAGCAGCGCGGTGCCGGCCTTGGCCTGGCCATCGTCGACCGCATCGGCCGCCTGCTTGGCCATCCGATCCGGCTACGCTCGCACGTGGGCCAGGGCAGCGTGTTCGCGGTGGGTGTGCCGTTCGGCGACGCCAGCGCGATTCCCACCACGGCACCGGCGCCGGTGCTGGTGCAGGAACCGGCCGCGGACAATCCGCTGCGCGGGCGTCGGGTCTGGGTGATCGATGACGATCCTCACGTCTGCGCAGCCAGCCGCGCGTTGCTGGAACGCTGGGGCTGCGAGGTGGTGCTGGCCGACGGCCCGCAGGCGGCGCTGCAGTTGGCCAGTGCCACAACCGTGCCGGAACTGGTGTTGCTGGATGTGCGCATGGGCGATCACCACGGTCCGGTGCTGTACGAGACGTTGGCGGAGCAGTGGCAGGCACGCCCGCCGGTGGTGCTGGTGACCGCCGAGCGCGATGCGGGGTTGCGCGAGATGGCCGCCGAGCGCGGCTGGGGAATGATGGCCAAGCCGGTGAAACCGCCGGCGCTGCGGGCGCTGATGAGCCAGCTGCTGATCCGCCATCGCGGGTAGTTTCCAGCCAACGGCGTAGCCCCTCGTGGGTGGAGGCGTAATGCGGTTCATGGGTGAGGCCGGGTAGATGGGCTGCGCAGGGGACGCTGCAAGTACGTCCCTGTAAGCTCGGTCGCCGCATCCATGCGGCTCACGCCCCTGCGCAGCCCATCTACCCGGCCACGGACACGTTCCGTGCGCGTCCGCCCACGGAAAAGAAAATGAAGATCAAAAGCGGGTCGCGGCGCTGCGCTTGCTCGTGTAGAGCCGAGCCCATGCTCGGCTTGCGGACTGATCGGAAAGCAGCCGAGCGTGGGCTCGGCTCTACAAAAGGCGGCCTGCCAGGCTGCCTTTGCTTTTGATCTTCTTTTTCTTTTCCGTGGGTGCAGGCCACCGAAATCTGTCAGAGGCCGGTCGGGTTGGGTGCGCGGGGGTGTCAGCCGCATGGATGCGGCTGCCAAGCCTCCAGGGACGGATTCACGGCGTCCCCCGCGCACCCGACCCGACCGGCCCACTCGCGGCTTCTGCTTTCAGCGACCAACCCAAACACCACCCACGAGGGGCTGCGCCGTTGGCTGGAAACTACAGCCCGGCGCCGGCGTCGCCTTCCGGCTCCAGCGCCTTCACCAGCACCGCCGCCTGCGTGCGGCTATGGCATTCGAGTTTTTTCAGAATTGCGGTGACATGCACCTTCACCGTGTTCTCGGCCAGCCCCAGCGTGTAGGCGATCTGCTTGTTGAGCAGGCCATCGGCCAGGCACAGCAGCACGCGGAACTGCTGCGGGGTCAGCTGGGCCAGGCGGCTGGCCAGCAGCGCGTCGGCCTCGGAGCGCTCGGCGGCCATCGCCGGGAACCACAGGCCGCCGTCGAGCACGGCCTGCACCGCCTCGCCGATGGTCTCGGCCGGGGCCGACTTCGGGATGAAACCGGCCGCGCCGAACTGCTGCGCGCGGCGGATCACCCGCGGATGGTCATTGGACGAGAGGATCACCACCGGAATGTCCGGATGCGAGCCGCGTACGTGCAGCAGCGCGGAGAAACCGTGTGCGCCGGGCATGGTCAGGTCGAGCAGCACCAGGTCCACATCCGGGTGCGCGTCGAGGGCTTCGGCCAGGGCCTCGGCGCTGGCCACCTCGCGTACCTGTGCCAGCGGCAGGCTCTGCCGCAATGACTGCACCACCGCCGAACGCAGCAGCGGGTGGTCGTCGGCGATCAGGATGGTGTATTCGCTCATGCCGCCATTGTACGGGCAGGCCGCCGCGTCAGCGCCCTGCCGGCTCTACGCTGCTGCGCCACGCGTCGAGGAACTGGCGGCGCTTGAGCGCATCCAGGTACACCAGCAGGCCCGGGCCGAGCTGGATCGGACGGCGGCTGCGGCCCGGCGCGTCATCGCTGCGCGCATTGCCGGTCACGATCGGCATCAGCCGCGCCTCGCGCGACAGTACCTGCTGGCCGCGCGGCGACAGCAGGTAGTCGAGGAAGCGCCGCGCTTCTTCAGGGTGCGGGCCGGTGCGCGGAATCACCGCGGTACGCAGCACCACCAGCGTGTAGTCCTCGGGTTCGACGATGGCCAGCGGCGCGCCTGCATCGATGCGCGCCTGTGCGTAGGAACCGAGCACGTTGTAGACCAGCGACAGCTGGCCGCTGGCCACCTTGTCCAGCAGCACGCCGGTGCGCTCCTCACGCACCACGTCGTTGTCGCCCAGTGCCCCCAGCAGCGCACCGGCAATGCTGCCACGCTGCGCATCCTGGGTGGCCAACAGGTATCCCACGCTGCTGCGCTCGATGTCATAGGTGCCGACCTTGCCGCGCAGCGGCGCACCTTCGGCACGCAGCCGGTCCAGCAGCTGGCGGCGCGTATGCGGCACCTTCGCGGCCGGCAGCGTGCGCGTGTTGTAGACCATCACCACCGGTTCGTAGCTGATCCCGAACGCCTCGTTGCGCCACTGCGCCCACGTCGGAAGCGCAGCGGTCTGCGCCGAGCGGTGCGGCAGCGCATGGCCATCGTTGACCAGCTTGGTCTGCAGGTCCATGCCGCTGGAAATCAGCAGGTCCGGCGACGCTGGCCCGGCACGGTCGTGCAGGTAACGCGCGTACAGGTCCTGGGTGATGATGTCCTCGTACACCACCTCGGTGCCGGGATGCAGGCGCTGGTAATCGGCGATGACCACCGCGAACACTTCGATGTCGGTGGTGCCGTGGATGCGCAGCTGAGCGGTGGCATTTCCCTGCGCAGGGAAACGACGCACGTCGCCCGGCGCGGCCAGCACCGGCAGGGCCAGCAGCAGGGCGATGGCCGTGGCGAACAGACGGATCATGAGCTGCTCCGGGGCAGGCGGATGGTGGCGACCAGCCCACCCTGCGGGCGGTTGCTGAGGTCGATGCGGCCACCGTGGCTGTCGACCACCCGCTTGACGATGGCCAGGCCAAGCCCGGCACCGCCGGACGGCGCACCTTCGCCGCGCGCGAAGCGCTCGAACACGCGTTCGGCATCGGCGGGCGCGATGCCTGCGCCGTGATCGGCAATGGTCAGCACGGCCTGCCCACCCTCCACGGTCAACGCAATCTGCAATGAACCGTCGCCGCCGTACTTCAGCGCGTTGTCGACCAGGTTCTTGATCGCCTCGCGCAGCAGCAGTGCGTCGCCGTGCACCTGCACCGGCTCGGCGGTCATCGCCAGCTGCACCCGCGGTGCCGGGCCCGCCTGCGGCAGGGCTTCATGCAGGGCCTGGTGCACGGTTTCGGCCAGGTCCACCGACGCAAAACGCTGCAGGTGCGAACGATGGATCACGCTGGCATCGCTGAGCAGCTGGTTGAGCAGGCGGCTCATATGGGTGGCATTGCGCTCGATCGCCTGCAGACTGCGCCGCATGTCTTCCGGGTCGTCGTCGTCCAGCGCAAGCTGTGCCTGCGCACGCAGGGCGGCCAGCGGCGTGCGCATCTGGTGCGCGGCCTCGGCCATGAACGCTCGCAGGGTCTCGTTGCTGCTGGACAAGCGTTCCATGAAGCGGTTCAACGCGGCCACCATCTGGTCCATCTCGCGCGGCACGCGTGCGTCCAATGGCTTCAGGTCGGAGGGCTCGCGACGCGACAGCTCGCGCTCCACCCGCACCAGTGGGCGGAACGCCCGATGCACGCCGAAGGCCACCAGCGCCAGCAGCAGCCCGGACAGCACGCCGATTGCCAGCAGCGCGCGATTGACCATGTCCTGTGCGACCGCTTCGCGCGCACGCCGGGTCTGGCCCACCTGCACCTGCACCTCGCCCTGCGCCGAGGCGGCGGCGAAGCTGCGCCCAACCACCACGAAACGCACGGTCTCGCCGCTGTAGGGAGCATCGAACAGCTGCGGCTGCGTGCCGGGCCGGCGCGGCGGCGCCGGCAGGTCGCCGTAGCCGGTGATCAGGTTGCCGCGGCTGTCGGCCACACGATAGAAGACGCGGTCTTCCGGTGCCATCGCCAGCAGGTCCAGCGCGGCATACGGCAGATCGACCTGCCATTGGCCATCAACAAGTGCAACCGAATCGGCGATGGACAGCGCCGAGGACACCAGCAGGTGGTCGTAGGACCGATTGGCGGCGCGCTGGCCGTAATCGCGCGCAGCGAACAGCAGCGCCACCGCGAACACCGCCAGCAATGCACCGAGGTACAGCAGCAGCGTGCGCCGCAGCGACCCCGGTGCGGCATTCGCTGTGCGCGCGTCAACCATCGCCGTCGGCGCTGCCGTCACTGGCTTCCAGCAGATAGCCGACGCCGCGCACCGTGGTGATGCGCAGCGGGGCGCCAGCCAGCTTCTTTCTCAGGCGCCCGACGTACAGCTCGATGGCATTGGGACCGGCCTCATCGTCGAAACCGAACAGCCCATTGCCGATCTCGTCCTTGCCGACCACCTGGCCAAGGCGACCGACCAGGATCTCCAGCAAGCGGTATTCGCGGTTCGGCAGCTCGATCGGCTCGCCGTCGAGGCTGACCCGGTGCGCGGCGTTATCGAACTGGAAACCGCCAATCTGCACCACTTCACTGGCCTGGCCCCGCGCGCGTCGCAGCAGCACGCGGCAACGCGCTTCGAACTCGCGGAAATCGAACGGCTTTCCCAGGTAGTCGTCGGCACCCACATCCAGCGCCTGCACGCGGTCTTCGATGCCATCGCGCGCGGTCAGCATCAGCACTGGCGTGCTGTCGCCGCGCTCGCGCATGCCGGCCAGCACGCGCAGGCCATCCAGCTTGGGCAGGCCGATATCCAGCACCACCAGGTCGAAACTCTGGTAGCGCAGCACGCTGGCCGCGGCCAGCCCGTCGGCCTGCCAGTCCACGGCGTGGCCGCTACGGCGCATGCGACGGATGATCGCATCGGCCAGATCCGGGTTGTCTTCGACCAGCAGCAGGCGCATGGGCACATGGGTGGGAGGGGAAACGAATGCTACCGCATGGCGCAGGATGCACCCGCCACGCCCCGACTGGTGACCATTTACGCTGCACCGCACAAACCGTTGACAGGACGATGACAGCTACGGCGACCCAGACTGCGGCCGCGCACCGTCCGGTGCCCACGATTGCCGCGCGCCCGGCGCGCACCTGGGAGGGTTTGTGGAATTCACGTTTGCCTGGCGGCGTCCTGCCGCCATGATGGCTCTGGCTGCCCTGTCGGCGCCAGCCTTTGCCGAAGACGACCGTCCGGTCACCGCCACCCTCGGTGGCCGCCTGCACCTGGACTTCGCCACCTTCGACAACGACAACCGCGGTACGCCGAACAAGGACGACACCGAGATCCGCCGCGCCTGGGTCGATGTGTCCGGCAAGTTCTTCGTGGTCGACTACAAGCTGGAAGCCGACTTCTCCGGCGACCGTGTCGAGGCCAAGGACGTGTACCTGGCACGCAGCTTTGGCAAGGCCGGCAAGCTGACCGTCGGCCAGTTCAAGCAGTACTTCTCGCTGGATGACCGCACCAGTTCCAACTACGGCAGCTTCCTGGAGCGCGGCAACGCCGGCACCACGCTGGCACCGCTGTACCGCCTGGGCGCGTCGTGGCAGGCCAATCCGGGTGATTTCACCTGGGCCGCCAGTGTCTACAGCCTGGAAAGCATCGATGCCTGGCAGGTGAAGGGCCGCGCCGCCGGTGGCCGGGTCACCTGGGCGCCCTCGCCCCGCGACGGTGACGTGCTGCACCTGGGTCTGTCGCTGGCCCGCGAAGCCTATGACAACCCGGGTGCCAACGGCGTTCCGGGCCTGAAGATCCGCCCGCGCCCGGCTGGCCATCTGTCCGACGAGAGCCGCCTGACCCTGGTCGACTTCTCCGCCGGCCGCGATACCGACGTCAACAAGTGGTCGCTGGAATACGCGCAGGTGCGCGGCCCGCTGTCGTGGCAGGGCGAGTTCAGCGGCGCCACCTTCGATGACGGTGCGCAGCGCGGCGATGTGATGGCCGCCTACGGCATGCTCAGCTGGTTCGTCACCGGCGAAAGCCGCGCCTACGACCGCAAGACCGGCCGCTTCGCGCGGGTCAAGGATATCCGCCACAAGGCCGGTGCCTTCGAGGTGGCGCTGCGCTACGACCAGATGTGGGGCGCGCAGCACCTCGATGGTGCGCCCGACCTGCGCCGTGGCAGCACCGAAGCGTGGACGCTGGGCGGCAACTGGTACCTGCGCGACAACCTGCGCTTCATGCTCAACGTGATCGAAAGCCGCAACCGCGACCGCCTGGCCGGGGTCACGGTGGACCGCACGCGCGCGGTCACCGGCCGCCTGCAGTACGACTTCTAAGCCCGGATTCCCGGGCATGCCGCCCGGGCCGCTTCCACTCCCCCACATCCTGTTTTCGCAAGGAGTCCGCAGATGATGCTGAGCATCCTCGGCTTTGGCATGGTCATTACGTTCATGTACTTGATCATGAGCAAACGACTGTCGCCGCTGGTCGCCCTGATCACCATCCCGATCATCTTCGCCCTGCTGGGCGGCTTCGGCGCCGACATCGACGAAATGATGCTGGAAGGCATCAAGAAGATCGCGCCGACCGGCGTGATGCTGATGTTCGCCATCCTCTATTTCGGGGTGATGATCGATGCCGGCCTGTTCGATCCGCTGGTGCGGGTGATCCTGCGCTTCGTCAAGGGCGATCCGATGAAGATCGTGCTCGGCACCGCGGTGCTGGCGATGCTGATCTCGCTCGATGGTGATGGCTCGACCACCTACATGATCACCGTCTCGGCGATGCTGCCGCTGTACCAGCGGCTGGGCATGAACGCGCTGAACATGACCTGCGTGACCATCCTCGCCGGCGGCGTGATGAACCTGACCCCGTGGGGCGGCCCCACCGCACGCGCGGCCACTGCGCTGCACGTGGACCCGGCCGATGTGTTCGTGCCGCTGATCCCGTCGATGGTGATCGCCTGCGCCGGCGTGCTGCTGCTGGCCTGGTACCTGGGACTGAAGGAACGCCGTCGCCTCGGCGTGGTGACCCTGCCCAAGGGCGGCAGCTGGATGGACAACAGCGTGTCCGACGACAGCAACCCGCTGCCGACCGTGGAAGACGCCGAAGACATCAAGCGCCCGAAGCTGCTGTGGGTGAACCTGGCGTTGACCGTGGCGCTGATGACCGCACTGATCATCGGCGTACTGCCGATGCCCGTACTGTTCATGGTCGGCTTCGCCATCGCGCTGGTGATCAACTACCCGAACCTGGCCGAACAGCGCCGTCGCGTGGTCAACCACGCCGGCAACGTGCTGTCGGTGGTGTCGCTGATCTTCGCCGCTGGCATCTTCACCGGCATCCTCAACAACACCGGCATGGTCGAAGCGATGTCGCACAGCTTCCTGGCGGTGATTCCGGAGTCGTGGGGGCCGTACCTGGCGGTGATCACCGCGGTGGCGTCGATGCCGTTCACCTTCTTCATGTCCAACGACGCGTTCTACTTCGGCGTGCTGCCGATCCTGTCCGAGGCCGCCGGCAACTACGGCATCACCCCGGTGGAAATGGCGCGCGCGTCTCTGGCTGGCCAGCCGGTGCATCTGCTCAGCCCGCTGGTACCGTCCACCTACCTGCTGGTGGGCCTGGCCAAGGTCGAGTTCGCCGACCACCAGAAGTTCACCCTGAAGTGGGCCATCGCCATCTCGATGCTGCTGATGGTCGGCAGCCTGCTGTTCGGCCTGTATCCGCTCGCGGCCTGACCTCTTACCAAGGAGCCTTCTGCAATGACGCTTCGAATCGCTTACGTCACCAGCGGCATGGGCAGTGTCGGTACTGCCATCTGCCAGAGCCTGGCCCGCAGCGGCCACACCGTGGTCGCCGGTTGCGCGCCGAATTCGCCGCGCAAGGCCAACTGGCTGCGCGAACAGCGCGAACAGGGTTTCGATTTCATCGCCTCTGAAGGCAACGCTACCGACTGGGCCTCGACCAGCGCGGCGTTCGCCAAGGTGCGCGCCGAAGTCGGTGAAGTGGACGTGCTGGTCAACAACTCCGGCGGCAGCCGCGACCTGCTGTTCCGGCAGATGACGGTGGAAGACTGGAACGCGGTGATCGCCTCCAACCTCAATTCACTGTTCAACCTGACCAAGCAGGTGGTCGACGGCATGGCCACGCGTGGCTGGGGCCGCATCATCAACATCGGCTCGGTGAGTGCGCACAAGGGCCAGATCGGGCAGGTGAACTACGCAACGGCGAAGGCGGCGATGCATGGCTTCAGCCGTGCACTGGCCGCCGAAGTGGCCTCGCGCGGGGTCACCGTCAATACGCTGTCGCCGGGCTACATCGCCAGCCAGGCGATCAGCAGCTTCCCACCGGATGTACTGGACCGGCTGGCCGCCTCGGTGCCGGTGCGCCGCCTTGGCCGCCCCGAGGAAGTGGCGGGCCTGGTGGCCTGGCTGGCCTCGGACGAGGCTTCGTACGTGACCGGCGCGGATTACCCGGTCAATGGCGGCCTGTACATGGGTTGAGCCCGCTTCCACGCACCGCGTGGACTGCCTCCCCCACGGAGTGCGCGGGGCCGGTGAACCTTCGCGTGCGAGGGGGATCCGGCCCCATTTTGCCTCTGCAATTCTGAGACGCACTGCCCGATACATCGGCAGAACCGATGCTATACCTGCCAACGCTCACTGAGCCTGATGGACCAACGGCTGGAATCGCGGATCAAGGAGGTTGGCATGCGTGCATTGCTGATTGCGCTTCTTGTGGTCGCCACTACGCTGCTGACGACACAGGCCCGGGCGGAGCCCCCGCCGATGCGGGTGATCACGGGTCTGGGCTGCCCCGACTGGCTGATACCAGGTGCCCCCACTCTCGATGCACAGATCACCGGGCATCCGGAGTGGACCTTTTCCTGGGCGCCCGCGTCCTATACCAATCGCGATCCCATCCGGATCTACATCCAGTCCTTCGACTGCGATTCCTCCGACATTGCCGGCTATTATTTCCGGATCGCAGCCATTGCCCATGAAGTCGGGCACGCACTGTACTTCGACGGCATCGCCTTGAGTACCCGAAGTGCGTTCATCCAGCACTTCTGCACCATGGAGGGGAAAGCGGTACTCAACAACCTCACCGCGCGCAGCGAGCTTCTGGTAACCAGCCTGGGGTACTACGACATCGGTGTGGCGGCGTCCAACGGCCCCAGCCTCATCGCACGGGCCGATGCTGGCGGTGAAGAACTGGACCGGCAGGTGGGAAAGCTGTTCTGCGACAACAACGTAACTTCAACCACCGGCGAGAACTACAACGACTTCTACGGCAGGATCTACGATGAAGCGATCGCAGCCCGTCCCTGAACTTCTTCTGCTCCTGAGCCTGTTGATTGCCGGTTCTGCGACAGCAGCCACGCCCGCCGCCAGTGCAGAGGAGGCGGACGCAACATGGCGGCTCGTGGAGCGCTGGTCCTCGCAGCTGGCGCGCTCTGACCTTGTCGTGCAGCTATCACCACTGGCTCCGGCCAACTCGCGTTCGGAAGCAAGAATCGGCCGGGGCGACAGCGCAACCATCGATCTGGCGCCATTCGTGGTCGCCGGGAGGATCAAGGGGCCTTCTGGCCAGATCCATACCGATGCCTCCGGGCGAATCATCAAAGGCGTGACGCTCTCGCTGGGCGGCGCCTGCATCTCGCGAAAGCAGATGGGTCGCCGCTTCCCCAACTTCAGTGTTCTATCCGTTCCATCAGGACATAGCCTGGACGAGTCGACGGTGTTCGGCACCGTGATGAGCGGAATCCAGATCGGATTCTCATTCTCCGAACATGACCGTGACTGCATGACCCAGCTCAGGTTCAGCTGGCCCGGCGAGCGCTTCTGATCCCGCCTTGTCGAAGGTAGTGCTGGACACGCATCACGCGCGTGCACCGTTCGTTGGCTTTTCGTAAAGAAGGTTTCATGTTCCGTTCGCATAGTGGCCATGCACCGCGCATGCATGCCGGTGACCACCCCCAATGCAACGGACCACCATGCAGACCCGACACCTGACGATCGCCGTGGCGATCGCGCTTTCCGCCGCCAGCGCCCATGCCGCCACCGTGGCCGATGCCGGCGCCAATGCCAGCACCGATGCCGCACTGAGCGCGCAGACGCTGGATACCGTCTCCGTGATCGGCCAGGGCGAGACCCGCCAGGTGCAGCGCATCACCGCGGTCGACAAGCAGGTGCTGCCGCCGGGTACCAGCGGCCAGAAGATCCTCGACCGCCTGCCCGGCGTGTCGGTGCAGTCCAACGATGCCTTCGGTGCCAACGAAGAATCGCAGACGATCAGCCTGCGTGGCTTCGACAAGAGCCGCCTCGGCTACACGCTGGACGGCATCCCGCTGGGCGACAACAGCTACGGCAACTACAACGGCCTGAGCATCGCCCGCGCGATCATCGCCGAGAACCTGGCCGGCGCCGAACTGTCGCAGGGCATCGGTTCGCTGGGCGTAGCCTCGACCAGCAACCTGGGTGGCACCATCCAGTACTTCTCGATGGATCCGTCCACCGAGTTCGGCGGCCGCGCCAGCGTCACCGTGGGTGACAACAACCAGCGCCGTGGTTACCTGCGCGTGGATACCGGCGACATCAACGGCTTCTCGGCCTACGTGTCCGGCGTGCACCAGGACCAGGACATGTGGGCCGCGCCGCACCAGAACCAGACCACGCGCCAGTTCAACGCCAAGGCGGTCTGGAATGTCGGCGACCACCGCTTCGGTGCGTTCGTGGCGACCTCGCGTGCCAGCCAGGCCAACTACGCCTACCTGTCCAAGGACATGCTGGCCCGCGGCCTGGGCTATGACTGGAACATCTACGCGCCGGACTGGGATCGCGCCGTGGCCGCCGCGTATTGCGCGCCCGGTACCTTCAATGCTTCGAAGTGCAAATTCAGCGGCAATGTCCGCAGCATCGACGACGCCTACTATCAGAGCCGTGCGCTGCGTGACGACAACCTGTACTCGGTGGATGCCGACCTGCGCCTGGGCGAGCAGGGCCGCCTGAAGCTGCTGGCCTACCATCATGACAACCGTGGCCAGGGCCACTGGTGGGCGCCGGGCCAGCCGTCCTACCCGGGTACCGACAGGATGCTGCCGATCTCGATCCGCAGCACCAACTACACCATCAACCGCGATGGCCTCACCGCCGCGCTGTCGTGGACGGTGGGCATCCACGAGCTGGAAGCCGGCCTGTGGTTCGAGCAGAACGACCATAACGTCTCGCGCAACTTCTACTACATCAGCGGCCCGTTCCTGGACGACCTGTACCTGAAGAACCCGGACCGCCTGCTGTTCAACCAGGACTTCGACATCCGCACGCGCCAGTTCTACGTGCAGGACCGCATGCGCTTCCTGGACCAGCGCCTGACCGTGGACGTCGGCATCAAGAGCCCGAACACCCGCATGCGCGCCACCGCCAACCCGGGCGTGGAGACCAGCATCGCCTCGGGCACGCTGACCGCGAAGGAATCGGTGCTGCCGCAGGTCGGCCTGGGCTTCAAGCTCAACGCCAACAACGAGCTGTTCGCTTCGTACGCCGAGAACATCGCCGCCTTCGTCGGCGGTGGCAGCGGCGGCCCGCTGCAGGTCTCGCCGGAATCGTTCGCGGCCAGCGCCGGGCTGGAGCCGGAAAAGTCCAGGAGCCTGGAAGCCGGCTTCCGTACCTTCGGCGAGAAGTACCAGGCGTCCATCGCCGCCTACAACGTGAAGTTCGACAACCGCCTGCTGTCGCTGAACCCGTGCTCGAGCATCGAGGTGGGTACGCGTCCGGAGTGCGTGACGCGCTTCATCAACGTCGGCTCGGTGAAGAGCCACGGCGCGGAGCTGACCTTCATCCTCAAGCCGATCGACGGCCTGCAGTGGTACAACGCGCTGTCCTGGAACAAGACCACCTACGAGGATGACTACACCTCGGGCGGTGCGATCGTGCCAGTGGCCGGCAAGATCACCGTGGACACCCCGCAGCGCATGGCCTCCAGTGAAATCAGCTGGAACCGTGATGGCTTCTTCGCCAGCCTGCGCGCCAAGTACACCGGCAAGCGCTACTACACCTACACCAATGACCAGTCGGTGCCGGGCGTGACCACCTTCGACGCCGGTGCAGGCTACGACTTCGGCCCGGGCTTCGGCCTGCGCAACGTGCGGGTGTCGTTGAACGCGACCAACCTGACCAACAAGCGCTATGCCGGCCAGCTGAGCTCGTTCGCACCGACCGATCCGAACGGTACGCGTTATGCGATCCATGCAAGCGCGCCGCGTCAGGTGTTCATGACGGTGGCGGCGGAGTTCTAAGTCAGAAGCGGGCGCTGCGGCGCATCGAGTGTTCCTGCATGGCGCGGGCAGGCAGGCCCATGCAGGACACGCCGTAAACCCATCCCTGGGGGCTCGATGGCGCCATCCATGGCGCCAACGGTCCTGCATGGGCCTGCCTACCCGCGCTGGACGATTCCCTGCGCCGGCGCGAAGGCAATGAAAAGCAAGAGCAAAAAGCAAAGAGCAATCCCTTCGGCGCGGTGATGTGCTGCCGCCCGCGCGGGAAACTGTCTGGCGGCGGTGGGGCACCCTGGCCAGGACCGTGAGGCGCATGGATGCGCCGATCGAGCCCCCATGGATGGGTTTACGGCGTGTCCTGGCCAGGGTGTCCCAGCGCCGCCCAGCGATATCAATCGAGGCGCCAGCGCATCAACCCGCCAACGCATTTCATTCCGGCGCCAGCTGGTCCATCCGTATCCGGTTGGCGAACAACGAGAACGCCAGCATGCCGGCCAGCCCATTCGCCCGGCTCACCCAGTGCGGCAGCCAGCGCGGTGGCTTCAGCACCCCACTCTCGAACAGCGGCGCAAACGCAATCGCATCGGTCAGGCTCATCTTGCCAGCGAACAACCAGCGGCAGACCTGCAGCCGGTCTTCGGCCAGCATATGGCGGAAGAAGGTGTGCACCGACACCAGGCCACGCAGGTACACCGTGTCCTTGGTGAAGGCCAGGCCACCGCTGGGCGGTACGCCGCGGAACACGCGTTGCGCCGAGGCGAAACTTTCTTCGGTGTTCTGCCCGGCATCGCAGAAATAGCGGAACACCTCGATGAAATCGGCGCCTTCGCGCGCCATCGCAATCGCTTCGGTACGCAGGCTGATGCGTTTCAGGCGCTCGATGTCGATGCTGCCGGTGATCTGTTCGGCGAACGTCGCCAACCCTTCCTGGGTCGCGGTCACCCGCGGCGACGACAGCGCCAGGCTCGGCAGCACCGGCTGTTCGCGGCCATTCAACGCGGTCAGCGAATGCACCAGTGCTTCATGGTGGAACAGCTGCGCGCGGTCGTAGGCGCTGAAACGCGCACTGGTGCGCAGGCGGATGCGGGTCGGGCCGGCAGCCGCCTTGGAGACCAGCTCCGGATCCAGCTGCACCTGGATGATGCGCGATTCGAAGAAGGCATCGAGGTCGTTCTGCAGCTGCAGTTGCAGGGCAATGGCCGACACCGGCACCTGCTCTTCCGGCGCCAGCAGTTCGTGGTCCAGTTCGGCGGCAATCTGGATGAAGTGCCGCGCCGCTTCGCGCGTGCTCGGGCCATTGCCCGGCAGCGGCTGCTCGGGCGCGCCGAACAGCTGCACCGAACAGGTATCGACGGCGGCGGTGCCCAGCCCCTCCAGCAGCTGCGCGGCCAGGTCCCAGCTCTGCGCCGACTGCCGCACGTAATGACCGAGTGGATGGCTGTCGTCGCAGTCGGCGGCGATCGCGGCCAGCGCGCGGCGCTCTTCGCTGAAATCCAACCGCGGATAGTCCACCTTCGGCAGCACCGGCTGGCCGCGCGCCACGCTGTCCAGGAACGGTGCCTGCACCGTTGCCGGCCAGCTGGTCAGCCCCAGCAGGCGGATGCCCCCCACGGCCTCGACCAGGCGCGCATCGAGCGCTGCATGGTGGGCCACGTCACGGTCCAGCGTCGCGGTCGGTTCCATGCGCGGACTATAGCGCTCTGCCCTTGCTTTGGGACGGGCGGAGGATCGGGTCGCTGCCAACCTTGATTGGCATCCGCCGCAGGCGGCTTCGGACACATCCGTGCCAACCAAGGTTGGCACCTACCAAGGGCTGGCAACGGCGGGCTTCGGACACATTCGTGCCAACCAAGGTTGGCACCTACCATGAGCAGGCAAAGGCGGGCTTCGGATCCATTCGTGCCAACCAAGGTTGGCACCTACCAGAAACGGCTCAACGCCGGCGTGGCTTGCCCGCCGGGCGGAACTGCTGGCCCTTGCCCTTCCTGCCGCCGCGCTCCTGCGCGGTCTCGGCCTGGCGCACCGCCAGCTTGGCGGCCGCGGCGGCCACTTCTTCCTTCAGCTTGAAGTAGTTCAGCAGCCGGCTCTCTTCGATCTCACCGGCGTCGATCGCTGCGCGCACGGCGCAGCCCGGCTCCTGCTGATGCTTGCAGTCGTTGAAGCGGCACTGTGCGGCAAGTGCTTCGATATCGGCGAAGCCGCCCTCGGACAGCGTTTCTTCGCCGGTCGGTTTCAACTCGCGCATGCCGGGGGTGTCGATCAGGCAGGCACCGGTCGGCAGCGGCATCAGCGCGCGATGGGTGGTGGTGTGGCGGCCACGCGAGTCGTTGGCGCGCACCGCATTGGTCTTCATCCGCTGCTCGCCAAGCAGGGTGTTGGTCAACGTGGATTTGCCGGCACCGGAAGAACCGACCAGCACCACCGTGCGGCCCGGGCCCAGCCAGGGCTGCAACACGGCGACGCTGTCGGCATCCAGGCCGTTGATCGCATGCAGCGCGATGCCCTGCATCTCCAGTTCTTCCAGCACCGCCAGTGCGTCTTCGCTGTATTCGGTCTGGTCGGCCTTGGTCAGCACCACCACCGGTTCGGCACCACCGCCGCCAACCAGCAGCAGGTAGCGTTCGATACGGCGCGGATTGAAGTCGGCGTCCAGGCCGCAGACGATGAACACCGTATCGATGTTGGCCGCGATCACCTGCTGGTGGTAATGCTCGCCGGCCGCACCGCGCTTGATCGCGGTCCGGCGCGGCAGCAGGGCGACGATCCGGATGCCATCAAGCAGCACCCAGTCGCCCACCGCCGGCCGCTCATGGCTGGGGAAGCGCGGGCGCTGCCATTCCGGCAGCGACTCGGCCTTGATCGATGCATCCGGGCCGTCGGCCACCACGTAATGGGTGCGGTGCTGTTCGATCACCCGCGCCGGGCGGGCCTGCGGATGGGCAGCCATCGCGGCCTGCCAGTCGGCCTGCTGCGCCGGGCCTGGCCAGGGCCAGCCGATGGTCTGCAGGGCGGTGAAATCGGGGGTATGGGTCATCGCCGCCATTCTAACCGGCCCGATGCCCTGCCAGCCCAGCAACGGCAGGCCCGCGCCCTTGCCATGCACTGCAGCAATTCCGGTAGGATGGAAACCCCATGCCATTTGACGGCCCAGCCCCCATGTCCACCCCCTCGCCCAAGCCCCTGGCCATCCGCGAGCGCCTTTCCGAAGTGCGCTACGAAATCCGCGGAGAACTGGCGCGGCGAGCCCGGGAGCTGGAGGCGCAGGGCCGCAAGCTGATCAAGCTCAACATCGGCAACCCCGGTGCCTTCGGCTTCCGTGCGCCCGAGCACCTGCAGCGCGCGATCGCCGACGACATGGGCCGCACCGACCCGTACACCCACCAGCAGGGCCTGCCGGTCGCACGCGAAGCTATCGCTGGCTATTACGCCCGCCGTGGCGCGCCCGATGCGCACCCGGACCGCGTCTTCCTCGGCAATGGCGTCAGCGAACTGATCGACCTCTCGCTGCGCGCCCTGCTCAACCCGGGCGACGAAGTGCTGGTGCCCTCGCCCGACTACCCGCTGTGGTCGGCCTCGACCATCCTCAACGATGGCCGCCCGGTGTACTACCGCTGCGCGCCGGAGAACGGCTTCCAGCCGGACCCGAGCGAGATCGAGACGCTGGTCTCTTCGCGCACCCGCGCCATCGTGCTGATCAACCCGAACAATCCCAGCGGCGCCAGCTATCCGCGTGAACTGCTGGAACGCGTGGTGGAGATCGCACGCCGCCACAACCTGCTGCTGCTGGTCGATGAGATCTACGACCAGATCCTGTACGACGACGCGGTGTTCCAGCCGGTCGCGCCGCTGGCCGGCGATCATCCGTGCCTGACCTTCAGCGGCCTGAGCAAGGTGCACCGCGCCTGCGGCTGGCGCGTGGGCTGGGCCCACCTCAGCGGCGACGATGCCCGGCTCGGCGACTTCCGGGCAGCACTGGACCTGCTGGGTGCGCTGCGCCTGTGCGCCAACGTGCCCGGCCAGTACGCCATCGAGGCCGCCGTGAACGGCCCGGACACCATTTCCGAACTGTGTACGCCCGGTGGCCGCCTGTATGAGACCCGGCGCGCGGTGATCGAGGCCTGCGAAGCCAGCGAGCACCTGTCGCTGGTCGCGCCGGCCGGTGCGCTGTATGCGTTCCCGGCCGTGGTCGGCGCCGCCGCCAAGGGCTTCGACGACCACAACTTCGCGCTGGACCTGATGAACAACGAAGGCGTGCTGGTGGTGCCGGGTTCCAGCTTCAACGTGCCCTACCGCCACCACTTCCGCGTGACCCTGATGCCGGAAGCCTCGGTGATGCGCGATGTGTTCGCCCGCATCGACCGCGTGCTGGCCCGACGTGCCGAGGACGCGACCAAGGTCGTGCCGCTGAAGCCGCGCCGTTCGGTGGCCTGAGCGGTGGCGCTGTCCTATCTGGCGCTGGGCGATTCGTACACCATCGGCGAAGCGGTTGCGGTTGAAGGCCGTTGGCCGCACCAGCTGGCCGCCGCGCTGCGTGCGCAGGGCGTGGACCTGGCCGATCCGCAGACCATCGCCACCACCGGCTGGACCACCGATGAACTGGACGCCGGTATCGACCTGGCCGCGCCACAGGGCCCGTTCGACTTCGTCAGCCTGCTGATCGGTGTCAACAACCAGTACCGCGGGCGCCCGCTGGACGAGTACCGTGCCCAGTTCGCGGCCCTGCTGCAGCGCGCGATCGGCTTTGCCGCCGGTCGCCCCGAGCGGGTGCTGGTGCTGTCCTTCCCGGATTGGGGCGCGACCCCGTTCGGCGCTGGCAGCGGCCGTGACCTGGCCGCGATCGAGATCGAGACCGACGAGTTCAACGCGGCCGCCGAGGTGATCAGCGCCCAGCACAACGTGGCCTTCGTCGATATCACCGACATCAGCCGCGCCCAGGGCGAGGACCCGGCGATGATCGCCGAGGATGGCCTGCATCCCTCGGCGCGGATGTACGCGCTGTGGAGCGAACTGGCGCTGCCGGTGGCCGCGCACCTGCTCGGCCGCGCCGACTGACATCCCCCAGCGGGGCGGCCCGGGCCAGGATCAGGGCCAGCTGCGACAGCCTGGACCTGGCGGCCCCGGCCGCGCGTGGGGCGATGCGACGCAATGTTCCTGCCCTGCTCATCCCCCGCGATGCCGCCGGGGGTAGAATTGATCATTCGAATTCCCGGAACCCCGACGTCCATGTCCCTCGATCCCGCCCTGCGTTCGCGCATCGAATCCATCCTCAACGACAACCGCGTCGTGCTGTTCATGAAGGGCCAGCCGTCGATGCCGCAGTGCGGTTTCTCGGCCAAGGCCGTGGGCGCCCTGCAGGACCTCGGCGTCGAGTTCGCCCACGTCAACGTGCTGGCCGACCAGGAAATCCGTGAAGGCATCAAGGCCTATGGCGACTGGCCGACCATCCCGCAGCTGTACATCGACGGCGAACTGGTCGGCGGCAGCGACATCGTGCTGCAGATGGCCGCCAGCGGCGAGCTGAGCAGCGTGCTGGGCCTGGCCGCGCCGGACCGCACCCCGCCGAGCATCACCGTGACCCCGGCTGCGGTGGAAATGCTGAAGGGCGCGCTGGCCGACGCCCCCGGCGCCGCGCTGCAGCTGACCATCGACGCCGGCTTCCAGCCGAACTTCCAACTGGCCCCGCACGACGAAGGCGCGATCGCCGCCGAGTCCAACGGCCTGCGCGTGCAGTTCGACCTGGCCAGCGCCCGTCGCGCCAACGGCATCACCATCGACTGGGTGGACGACATCCGCGGCAAGGGCCTGGCCATCGACAACCCGAACGCGCCCAAGCCGGTGCAGGAAATCAGCGTTCGCGATGCCGACGACCTGGTGCGCGCCGGCAACATCACCCTGGTGGACGTGCGCCCGGCTGACGAACGCGCCATCGCCGCCGTCGGCGTGCCGTTCAAGAGCTTCGACGGCAACGGCCGCGCCGCGCTGGAAGCCCTGCCGAAGGACACGGCGCTGGCGTTCATGTGCCACCACGGTGGCCGCAGCGCGCAGGCCGCCGAGCAGTTCCGTGCGCTGGGCTTCACCAAGGTGTTCAACGTCACCGGCGGCATCAACGCCTGGTCGGAAGACGTGGACAACGGCGTGCCGAAGTACTGATCGGCAGCGGTTGAAACCTACGAAAAACGCCGGCGAACGCCGGCGTTTTTTGCATCCACGCATGGCGTGGATCTACCCCGCAAACCCGCCTTCGGCCAGGTAGTCCAGCTCTTCCGGCGCCGGAATGCGGCCCAGTACCGCGTTGCGATGCGGGAAGCGGCCGAAACGGCGGATGATGTCGCGGTGCAGTTCGGCGTACTGCAGGTATTCCTTGTCACCCAGCACGTCGAACATCGCCACCGAACGGTCCTGGTCCAGTGGATCCTCGGAGTGCTCGAACGGCAGGTAGATGAAGGCGCGCAGCTTCGGCACCAGCTGCAGGTCCAGGCCTTCCTCGATGGCGCGCATCGCGTAGTGCCGGGCCAGGCCATCGGTAGCGTAGGAATGGGCGGTACCGCGGAAGCAGTTGCGCGGGAACTGGTCCAGCAGCAGCATCAGCGCCAGCGCGCCCTCGGCGCTGCCCAGCCAATGCTCGCGCGCGCGCGACGCCGCGGCGAAATGCTCATCCAGGAACAACCGGCGGAACTGCGCGTCGAACGCATCGTCGCGGGCGAACCACTTTTCCGGGCCCGCCTCTTTCCAGAATTCCACCACTTGCGCGGCAACGTCCATCACCTACTCCCCAGGGCCGGCGCGCCGCGCCAGGCCATCATCATCATTCGTCGAAGCGCAGGTGGCGGACCGACTTGCCGTTGCGCCGGATAAGCTTAAGCGCCTCGATGCCGATCTGGATATGGTTTTCCACGAACTGGGAGCTGACCTTGGCATCGGAGGCCTCGGTCTTGACCCCGTCGGGGATCATCGGCTGGTCCGACACCAGCAGCAGCGCGCCGCTGGGGATGTGGTTGGCGAAGCCGGCGGCGAACACCGTGGCCGTTTCCATGTCGATGGCCATGCAGCGCATCGCCCGCAGCCGCTCCTTGAAGGCCTCGTCGTGTTCCCAGACCCGGCGGTTGGTGGTGTAGACGGTGCCGGTCCAGTAGTCGTGGCCGAGGTCGCGGATCATGGTCGAGACCGCACGCTGCAGCGCGAACGCCGGCAGCGCCGGCACTTCCGGCGGCAGGTAGTCGCCCGAGGTGCCCTCGCCGCGGATCGCGGCGATCGGCAGCACCAGGTCGCCCAGCTGGTTCTTGCGCTTGAGCCCGCCGCACTTGCCCAGGAACAGCACCGCCTTGGGCATCACCGCCGACAGCAGGTCCATGATGATCGCGGCATTGGGGCTGCCCATGCCGAAGTTGATCATGGTGATGCCGTCGATGGTGGCACTGGCCATCGGCCGGTCCAGGCCGATGACGGGCGCGCCGGTCAGCTCGGAAAAGGTATGCAGGTAGCCGCCGAAGTTGGTCAGCAGGATGTGCTGGCCGAACTGGTCCAGGGGCACGCCGGTATAGCGCGGCAGCCAGTTGTCGACGATTTCCTGCTTGCTCTTCATGGGCCGGGGTCCGGGACGGCGGGGGACCGGCTATTTTCGGCCAGACCGGCGGTGCCGTCGAGCCGCCAGCGGCCGGCCTGTGAAGAAGGTCACTTGGCAAGCCCACCACGCCCCGGCTAGCGTCGGCGGTGGGACCAAGCCGCAAGCAAGGGGAACTGCATGGCATCGACGTTGTTGCGCGCCGGGGTGGCACTGGCGCTGCTTTCATTGAGTACGGCACCGGCGGTGGGCGCCTCGCGCTTCCTCGCCGATCCCTACCCCAGCACCTACCAGGCGCATCCCGATGCGCCGGTGCTGATCCAGAACGCCACCGTGCTGACCGGCACCGGCCAGCGCCTGGACAACGCCGACGTGCTGCTGCGCGAGGGCCGCATCGTAGCGGTCGGCCAGCGGCTGCAGGCCGACGCCGGCGTCACCCGCATCGATGCCCAGGGCAAGTGGGTCACGCCGGGACTGATCGACGTGCACTCGCACCTGGGCGTGTATCCCAGCCCGGGCGTCGGTGCGCACAGCGACGGCAACGAGATGACCGCGCCGGTCACCGCCAACGTCTGGGCCGAACACTCGGTGTGGCCGCAGGACCCGGGCTTCGCCACGGCGCTGGCCGGCGGCGTGACCAGCATGCAGGTGCTGCCCGGTTCGGCCAACCTGGTCGGTGGCCGCGGCGTGACCCTGAAGAACGTACCGGCGGTGACCTACCAGGCGATGAAGTTCCCCGGCGCGCCGTGGGGCCTGAAAATGGCCTGCGGCGAGAACCCCAAGCGGGTCTACGGCGAAGGCAAGGGCGTGGCCCCGGCCACGCGCATGGGCAACGTGGCCGGCTATCGTGCGGCCTTCATCGATGCCGCCGACTACATCGCCAAGAACAAGCCCAAGCCGGCCAAGCGCAAGGGCTGGTTCGGCAGCGACAAGGGCGACAGCGCCGGGGATGCCGGCGGCAAGCGCGACCTCAAGCTGGACACGCTGGCCGGCGCCATCCAGGGCGACATCCGCGTGCACATCCACTGCTACCGCGCCGACGAGATGGCCACCATGCTCGACCTGGCCAAGGAATTCGGCTTCAATGTGGCCGCGTTCCACCACGGCGTCGAGGCCTACAAGCTGGCTGACCGGCTGGCCGCCGATGGCGTCTGCGGCGCGCTGTGGGCCGACTGGTGGGGCTTCAAGATGGAGGCCTTCGACGGTATTCCGGAGAACATCGCGCTGGTCGACCGGCCGAAGAACAGCTGTGCCATCGTCCATTCCGATTCACCCGAAGGCATCCAGCGCCTCAACCAGGAAGCCGCCAAGGTGATGGCCTCGGCGCGACGTGCACGCATGCCGGAGATCACACCCGAGCACGCCATCACCTGGATGACCGCCAACGCCGCCAAGGCGCTGGGCATCGAGGGCCAGACCGGCACCCTGGAGGCCGGCAAGATGGCCGATGTGGTGGTGTGGAACGGCAATCCCTTCAGTTCCTACGCGCTGGCCGAGCAGGTCTTCATCGACGGCCGCCGCCTGTACGACCGCAGTGCGCCGGCGGCGACGCCGCGTTCCGATTTCCAGCTTGGCCAGGAGGTGCGCTGATGAGGGTGCTCAAGCAGTGGCTGCACTCTGCCGCGAAGGGCAGCCGGGCCTGGCTCGGCGCTACCGCCATGGTGCTGGCGTGCATCTCCGCATCCGCACAGGCGCAGGACCTGCTGGTGCGCAACGCCACGGTGCACACCGCCAGCGCACGCGGCAGCCTGCAGAACGCCGACGTGCTGGTGCAGGGCGGCATCATCCGTGCGGTGGACAACGGCCTGTCCGCGCCCGCTGGCGCAACCGTGGTCGAGGCCAGTGGCCGCCCGTTGACCCCTGCACTGTTCGGCGGCATCACCGAGACCGGCATCGAAGAAGTACTGGTCGAGAGGAGCACCGTCGACAGCGCACTGAAGATCGGCGAGCAACCGTTGCGGCCCGAGTTCGACGTGACCCTGGCCTACAACCCGGCCTCGGTGCTGATTCCGGTGACCCGGCTGGAAGGGATCGGCTTCACCGCGCTGGGGGCAACCCCCGGCGGCGGCTTCGTGGCCGGCCAGGGCGGCGTGATGCGGCTCGATGGCAGCATCGATCCGATCGGCCCGCGCGCCCTGTTCCTGCGCATCGGCGCAGCCGCCTCGGAATTGACCGGCCAGTCGCGCGCCGCGCAGTGGATGCTGCTGCAGCAGATGATCGACGAGGCGCGTGGCCAGGTGGCCGCAGACTCGCCGCATGCGTTGCTGACCCCGGCCGGCCGCCGCACGTTGAGCCGCTACCTGGCCGGCCAAGGCCGCATCGTGGTGGAAGTGGACCGTGCCGCCGACATCCGCCAGCTGCTGCGCTGGGCCGCCCGCGAGAAGGTGAAGATCGCCATCGCCGGGGCCAGCGAAGCGTGGCAGGTGGCGCCGGAACTGGCCGCTGCCCACGTGCCGGTGTTCGTTGATGTGCTGGCCAACCTGCCGGCCAGCTTCGACCAGATCGGGGCCACGCTGGAGAATGCGGCACGCCTGCAGCGCGCGGGCGTGGCGGTCTCCTTCGTGCAGCGCGGCGACGCCACCCACAACGCCCGCAAGATGCGCCAGCTGGCCGGCAATGCGGTCGCCCATGGCCTGCCCTGGGCCGACGGCCTGGCCGGCCTGACCCGAGTACCGGCACAGGCGTTCGGCGTGGCCGACCAGATCGGCAGCATCGAGCCCGGCAAGCGCGCCGACCTGGTGCTGTGGGAAGGCGACCCGCTGGACGTGGCGCACTATGCCGAACAGGTCTGGCTGGGCGGCCGCGCGATGCCGATGCGCTCGCGCCAGACCGAACTGCGCGACCGCTACCTGCAGCGCAACGCGCAGCCCTGACCGTACACGAGGAAATTCCAATGGCCACGCTGCGCTGGTACTTCGACTTCGTCTCGCCGTATTCCTACCTGCACTGGCAGAAGCTGAAGCAGCTGCCGCAGTTCGCGCAGATCCAGCCGGTGCCGATTGCCTTCGGTGCGGTGCTGCATCACCTGGGCAACCTCGGTCCGGCCGAGATTCCCGCCAAGCGTCGTTTCATCTACCGCCAGCTGCTGTGGACCGCGCAGGCCGAGGGTACGCCCCTGCGATTCCCGCCGGGCCATCCGTTCAACCCGTTGTCGGCGCTGCGCCTGTGCCTGGCCGCCGGCGCCAGCGCACAGGCGGTGGATGTGTTGTTCGACTGGATCTGGCGCGACGGCAACGCCGCCGACAGTGCCGATGCGCTGCGCGAGCCGGCCGCGCGGCTGGGCATCGAGGATGCCGACCGTGCCATCGCCGAGCCGGCGGTCAAGGAGCAGCTGCGGCGCAATACCGAGGCCGCGATTGCCGCGGGCGTGTTCGGGGTCCCCACCCTGGCCATCGACGACGAGCTGTTCTGGGGCAACGACGCGCACCCGTTGATGGCCGCCGTGCTGGCCGACCCAGGCCTGCTGCTGCAGCCCGAATGGCAGCGCCTGGCCAGCCTGCCGGTAGCGGTGCAGCGCAACCGCTGAACAGGGCGTGGCGCGTTTCCCTCGCGCGCCACGCCCGGTTTTGAGATAGATTTCACGTTTCCGAACCTACAACCGCCCTGGAGGGGGAGCCGCGGATGCGCATCGGAATCGTCGTCGACTCGGCCTGCGACCTGCCGCAGGACTTCATTGCCGCGCACAACATCGTGCTGCTGCCGATCACCGTACGGATCGGCGAAGCCGTGCTGGCCGATCATCGCGATGAGCAGGCCACGCTGAGCTTCCTGCACGCGCACGTGGCCGAGCATGGTGCGGAGGCGGAAACCATCCCGTTCAGCGTCAACCAGATCCGTGACCTGTTCCTGCAGCAGCTGGTGATCGATTACGACCACGTGTTCTGCATGACCATCACCAAGACCCGCAGCCCGATCCACGACAACGCGCTGCAGGCCAGCTTCGCCATCCTCAACGACTACAAGCCGGTGCGGCAGGCCGCGGGCTACAACTCGCCGTTCGCACTGCGCGTGCTCGACACCCAGAACCTGTTCGCCGCGCAGGCGGTGACCGCGGTGGAGGCGGTGCGCCTGCGCGACAGCAACGCCAGCGTGCAGCAGATCCGCGAGCGGCTGGAGGAACTGGCCGGCAACGTGCACGGCTACATGGTCACCCGCGACCTGTACTACATGCGCGCGCGTGCGCGGCACAAGGGCGACCGCAGCGTCGGCCTGCTCAGTGCCGCGCTGGGCAGCGCGCTGGACATCAAGCCGGTGCTGCACGGCTACCGCGGCGAGACCGGGCCGGTGGCCAAGATCAAGGGCTTCGACAACGCGGTGCAGAAGCTGTTCGCGGTGGTTGGCCAGCGCGTGCGTGCCGGCCTGATGACGCCGACCGTGTGTGTCAGCTACGGCGGTGAGCTGGACGAGCTGCGCAGCCTGCCCGGCTATGCACCGCTGAAAGAGGTCTGCGCCACCCATGGCGTGACCGTGTACGAATCGGTGATGAGCCTGACCGGCATGGTCAACGTCGGCAAGGGCGCGGTCACCGTGGGCTTTGCCGATGGGCCGCATCGGTTCGAATGAGCGCTGGCCACGGCCGGAATCTGCACATCGATTCCACCGCGACTGTGCCAGCCTTGCCGCACTTCAAGGAGAACTCCATGCCTGCGCAGTACCACATCAGCCTGCCCGACCCGTCCAAGGCCCGCGGCAACGACCCTGACCTGTCCTTCCATTCGCAGGGCGCCGCCGGTTTCGCCGAAGAGCTGCAGGACGCCCTGCGCAGCGGCACGCTGTTCGAGCGCTGGAAGGCCAAGCAGCCCGACCCGGATGCGGTGGAACCGCAGTGGGGCGCCACCGACCCGGACGCCACCGTGACCGGTGAGCAGAAAGACCTGCGCATCAACCTGGTGGCCACCACCCGCATCGACAGTGACGTGTTCAAGCAGCGCCTGCGCCTGCTGGCCGGTCATCACTGGGAACTGCGCGACGTGCGTTGAGGCCTGCCCCGGGTAGATGCCAACCTTGGTTGGCAACTACCGCGTCACACGGTAGTGCCGGCCGCTGGCCGGCAACTGCAGAATCCATGAAGATGCCGGCCAGCGGCCGGCATTACCAGCCACCGCCCAGCGCGCGGTACAGCTCCACCCGTGCAATCGCCGCGGTGGCCTGGCTGTTGGCCAGCGCAGCCTGGTTGTCCAGCGCGATGCGCTGGGTGGTCAGCACGTCCAGCATGTCGACCACGCCGGCCTGGTACTGCCGGCGCGCCGCACCCAGTGCGGTCTCGCTTTCGTCCACCGCCACATGCAGCTGCACGGTACGCTGCTGCTCGGCTGCGTAGCCATCAATGGCATCATCCACTTCATGCCAGGCCTGCAGCACGGTGCGACGGAACTGCAGCGCCGATTGCTGCTGCTGCAGCCGGCTCAATGCGAGGTTGGCCTTCAACCGCCCGCCCTGGAAGATCGGCAGACTGATCGCCGGCCCGATGCTGAACCGGTGCGCGTTCCAGCCGTCCAGGTCATCCAGCTGCCTGGCCTGGAAACCGGCATCGCCATTCAAGGTGATGCGCGGCAGGAAGCTGGCCTGAGCCACGCCGATGCCCGCCGTCGCCGCATGCAGTGCCGCTTCGGCACGGCGGATGTCCGGGCGACGTTCGGCCAGTTCGCTGGGCACGCCCACCGCCACCGTCGGCAACGCCGGCCAGTCACGGCGCGCGTCCTGCAGCTGTGCGTCCAGCGCCTGTGGCGGTTGTGCCAGCAGGAATGCCAGCGCATTGCGCAGCTGCGATTCGCGATGCTGTAGCGGCGCGATGCGCGCCTGCAGCGAGGCGACCTGCGCCGCTGCGCTGGACACCTGCAGCGTGCTGGCCACGCCCTGGCGCTGGCGCGCTTCGGTCAGGCGCTTGATGTCGTGGGCGATGCTCAGATTGTCCTCGGTGATCGCCCGCAACTGCCGCGTTGCACGCAGCTGCAGGTAATCACGCGCGGTTTCCGCCAGCAGCGCGATGCGCACCGCGTGTGCATCCTCCTCGGCCATCTGCACGCGTGCATCGGCGGCTTCCACCTGGCGGCGCACGCGGCCCCACAGGTCCAGCTCCCAGCTCAGGCCGATACCGGCCTGGAACAGCCCGTAGTCCTCGCGCCCGCCGTTGCCGGACGGATCGTTCAGGCCCACTTCGCTGTTGCGTGCACGCAGGCCGCTGGCGGTTGCGCTGACGCTGGGCAGACGGTCGGCCGCAGTGACACCGGGCGCGGCGCGACTCTGCTGCACGCGGTTGGCCGCCAACTGCAGGTCCAGGTTGGCCGCCAGCACCTGGCTGGCCAGCTGGCCCAGCAGCGGATCGTCGAAGCCGGCCCACCAGGCCGCGTCCTGGTCGATGGCGTTGCCGGCGACCGCCTCACCCTGCCAGTGGCTGGGCAGTTCGGCCTGCGGGCGTACGAAGTCCGGGCCCATCGTGCAGGCGGCCAGGGCCGTGCACAGGGTGGCCGCAACGAAGGTTCGGAACACGCTGCCAGCGCTCATGCGTCCTCCCCGTCCGTGCGGTCCTGCACGCGCTGCGCGCTCTGCACGCGCACGCGGCTGTCCAGGTCAACGCGGGCTTCCACCGACATGCCGGCGCGCAGCTGCTCCAGCAGTGGCTGGCCCGGCTCCAGCACGATCTTCACCGGAATGCGCTGCACCACCTTGGTGAAGTTGCCGGTGGCGTTTTCCGGCGCGATGGCGGCAAAGGTGACGCCAGTCGCCGGTGCGATGCTGTCGATGTGGCCACGCAGCGACTTGCCCGGGAACACGTCCACCTTCAGCTCCACCTGCTGGCCGGCCTGCATGCGGGTCATCTGCGTTTCCTGGAAGTTGGCGACCACGAATGCGCGCTTCAACGGCACCACGGCGGCCACCGGCGTTCCCGGGGTCAGGTAGGCGCCGGCGCGTACCGCACGGCGACCGACCATGCCGTCGATCGGCGCGCGCAGCACGGTGTGCGACAGATCCAGTTCGGCGCGCGCCTGCGCGGCTTCGGCGCGTTGTACCGCGGCCTGCGCGGCCTGCACACCGGCGGTCAGGATGTCGATGCGCTGGCGTGCGGTCGACAACGCGGCCTGGCCCTGCTGCAGGTGCGCACTGGCCACGGCCTGCTTCGATTGCGCCTGCTGCGCGTTCTGCACGGTGCCGGCGCCGTCGCGGGCCAGTTCGCGGTAGCGCTGCTGGTCGGCGCTGGCCAGGGTCAGTTCGGAGCGGCTGACATCGACACTGGCCCTGGCCTGTTCGATCAGCGAGCCCTGCTGGGCCAGTGCGGCCTGTGCATTGGCCAGCTGTGCACGCGCGTTGGCCAGGTCGGCACGCGCTGCCTGCAGGGCCACCTGGTAGTCGCGGTCGTCGATGCGCGCCAGCACGTCGCCGGCCTTCACGGGTTGGTTGTCGTCCACCTCGACGCTGCTGACGAAGCCGGCCACCTTCGGTGCGACTACGGTGAAATCCGCATTGACGTAGGCGTTGTCGGTGCGCTGGTAGCGCCCGTCGCGCAGCAGCAGCCAGCTGCCGGTCGCCAGGGCCAGCACGCCCAGCACAAGGCCGGTGTTGAGGGTTGTCTTGTTGAGGCTCATGGGGGAGTCCTTGCGGGTGAGGGTCAGGCCACGGCACGTGGCGGGTGGACACGGGTGGCCCACGGCAGCAGCGGCAGGCAGCCCAGGGCCACCAGCGCGACCAGCCAGTACAGGTCCGCCGAGGTGAGCGCCTGCACCTGGGCGTGCAGGCGTGCGGGCAGATCGGCGCTGGCGGGCAGCCACGGCTGGTTGCCCAGGTGGTCGACCAGCGCGGTGGAATGGAGGTGGCGCCGTGACTGTCCGACCGCATCAAGCACGCCACCGGCAAACACCGCCGAAAAGCCTTTGACGGTGTTGAACCAGGCCGAGGCATAGGGACCGTCCTGCGGCGCCAGCCCGGTGGTCGCCAGCAGCAGCAACGGCAGCACCGCCATCGGCTGTGCCACCACCTGCAGCAGTTGCACCCACAGGAAGGTGTCGCGGTTCCACTGCACATCCAGGTGTGCGCCCAGGAAGCACGCCGCCGCCAGCAGCAGCAGCCCGGCCGCCTGCACCCAGCGGCAGTCCACCGCACGCTGGTTCATCAGCGCAGCCACCAGCGGCAACGCAATGGCCTGCGGCAGCGCCACCCACAACAACATCGGCGCGGTCTGCAGCGGGCGGTAGCCCTGCACACTGGCGAGAAAGCCGGAGGGGATGGAGATGACCGCCAGCAGCACGAACAGCACGCCCACGCAGGTGACCAGCGAATAGCTGAGATTGCGATGGGCCAGCAGTTGCAGCTTGAAGAACGGCAGCGGGTGGAACCACTCGTTGATGAAGAACAACACCAGCAGGCCGGTGCCGCCGCCAAGCAGCACCGTGATCAGCGGCGAATCGAACCAGTTCAGGCGCGCGCCCTGGGTCAGGCCCAGCACCAGCATCACCAGTGCCGGCAACCCCAGGGCCAGGCCCACGCCGTTGAACTGGGCAAAGCGCTCCAGGCGCATCGGGTCCTGCGGCAGGCCCCAGCCGACCATCACCATGCCGGCCACGCAGAACGGCACGATCTGCCAGAACGCGAACTGCCAACCGGCGTGCTCGACCCACAGTGCGGCCAGCGGCGTGCCCATGCTCGGCCCGAACGTTGCGGTGAGCGCGTAGCCCGCCAGGCCATACAGCTTGATGCCCGGCGGCAGGAAGCGCAGCGCCACGCTCATCAGCAGCGGCGGCAGCGCACCGCCGGCCAGGCCCTGCAATGCGCGCAGCAGCAGGAACGTCGGCAGGTTCGGCGCCAGCGGGCACAGCACCCCCAGCACCATGAAGGCGGCGATCATCACCAGGCCGAAGCGGCGCAGCGAGAAGGTGGCTGCGCACCAGGGCGCGAAGGCCATCGCGCTGACCGACATGGCGCTGTAGATGCCGGTGATCCAGTTGCCGTCATCGGCACTGAACCCCATCCCACCGCGGATGTCGGCCAGCGCGACCTTGGTGACGTTCTCGTTGAAGCCCGACAGCAGCACCACCAGCAGCACGCCGCACAATCCGACCACGATGCGGCGATCGAACGCGGGGGCAAGCGGGGCGGCCGGGGCCTGTGGCACGGTGATCGCGCTCACGGGCGCGGGCCGATCCGTGCGGCGCACGGCAGGTGAAGCGACATGGCGTGCGCTCCGTGAATGTGGGGAGCGCAGTCTAGGCAGGCCCACTGCTGCGAAAAATGGCGTGGATGCGATGCCAGGCGTGCGCGGGACGCACGGGTTTGGGTGGGTGCCGACCGTTGGTCGGCACACGATTACACAGCGTCGGCGTCGCACATGCTCTTGATCGCACGGCGCAGCCAGCGGTGCGCCGGGTCGTTGTCCATGCGCGGGTGCCAGGCCTGCACCAGCGCCACCGTGCGTACCGGCACCGGCAACGGGAACATGCGCAGTGGCAGCCCCATGTAGGCGATGCGATCGAGCATCACGCTGGGCATCTGCGGCAGCACCAGGTCCGAGGCGGCTGCAGCAAAGATCGCGCCATGGAAGGTGGGGATGACCATCGCCACCCGCCGCTGCAGGCCCAGCTGTGCCAGTTCGTCGTCGATCGGCCCATGCGCGATGCCGCGCCGCGAGACGGCGATGTGGTCGCAGGCGGCAAACCGTTCGGCGGTGATATCGCCGTCGAACAGCGGATGATCCTTGCGCGCTGCGCCCAGCAGGGCCGTGGTGAACAGGTTCTGCACCTTGGTTTCCTGCGTATGCTTGCCGGCAGTGCTGATATACAGGTCGATCCGGCCCTGCACCATCGCGTCATCGTCGGTATCGCCTTCGGGCATGAACCGCAGCGTGCAGCCTGGCGCGTGCTCGCGGAACACGTCCCGCAGGCGGCCGCCGTAGCTGCCGATGAACACGTCGTTGGCGCGGATGCTGAAGGTACGTTCCAGGGTCTGGATGTCCACCTCGCGCCCTTCGTTGAACACCCGATGGGCCTGCTCGATCACGTCGCGCACCTGCTCGCGCAGTTCCAGCGCGCGTGGGGTCGGCGCCAGGCCGCGGCCGGCGCGTACCAGCACCGGGTCGCCCAGCGCGTCGCGGATCCGCCCCAGGGTGCGGCTCATGGCCGGCGCGCTCAGATTCATGCGCCGAGCCGCTCCGGCGACGCTGCCTTCGTCCAGCAGGATATCCAGGGCCAGCAGCAGGTTGAGATCGGGCAAGGGCATGGCAGTCTCCAATAAATGGAGTGACTCTACGACACTCCAAGTAAAAGTCGATTGCATTCCATGCACGTATTGCCTGCGCCGCACGGCATGGGTGCGCGCGGTGACATCGGCCACCATCCCCAACCTGCCAAGGAGACATCCATGTTCAATACCCTGCTGGTCGCCCTGGACGGCGGCCCCCAGCACGCGCGCGTGCTGGACCTCGCCGCGGCCATCGCCGGCCCGCGTAGTCGCCTGCACCTGCTGTGCGTGCTCGATCCCGAATTCGCGCTGGCCGCCGATGCCAGCGAAGCCGACCGCATCGAGTATCCGGAAGCCGCCCGCCAGCGCTCGCGCGCCGAAGCGGTGCTGGCCGAAGCCCTGGCCGAACTGCGCGAACGCGGCGTCGATGCCATCGCGCAGATTCCCTCCGGCGACCCCGGCGAAGTCATCAGCGAACAGGCCAAGCGCCTGAAGTGCGATCTGATCGTGATCGGCCACCGCCACCTGTCCCGCCTGCAACGCCTGTTCGAACCGTCGATCGGGCAATGGACCATCGACCACGCGCCCTGTCCCGTGCTGGTGGAAACCCGCGACCCCCAACCCTAGCTGCCATGGCCTCCCGTTCCCCCTTGTTTCCTACCCGCGTCAACTACCGGGCATTCGGCCGCCAGTTGGGTCGTGGTGAACAGGCGCTGCTGGCGGCAATACGCCAACTGCGCGAGCCCGACCTGCGGGCCGATGGGCTGGCCGGGTTGAGCGACCTCGGCCTTGATCCCGAGGGCTGCGACACGTTCATCAATCTGCTGCCGCTGCTGGCCACGCCTGCCGCGCCGATAGATCTGCTGCGGTCCGGCTCGCCGTTCATCGCCGCCAGCGAACTGGACCTGCTGGTCTGCCTGCTGCGTATTGCACAGTGGCGGCACGCACGCCCCCGCGACGATGACACGCTGGCGCCGTTGCGCCGGCAACTGGCATGCTGTGCATTCGTGGTGCACGCGGCGAAGCTGCCGCTGCGGCAGCGCTCGTTGTCACCGGTCGGGCTCCGCCTGCTCGATCCGGCCGGCTGGCTGCGGCAGCGATGATCCGCACGCGCAGGCACCACGGGAACCATGGCCTTCAGCAATCCATCGTGCCGTGCGTGCTGCCTTCGTCATCCAGCACATGCGCGTGCAGCACCACCTGGTTGCGGCCGGCCCGCTTGGCGGCATACAGGCCGGCATCGGCGTCCGCCAGCAACTGATCGGCACTGGCCAGGGCCGGTGGATGCAGGTAGCCCACGCCGATGCTGATACTGACCGACCCTTCCGGCAGCGGCAGGGCCTCCACCGCCTCGCGCAGCCGTTCGGCCAGCGCCAGCACGCCCGACAGCGCGCTTCCAGGCACGATCACCGCGAACTCCTCGCCGCCATAGCGCGCCACGCTGTCGCCGGCGCGGCCGGCGATGGCCTTCAACACCGCGGCCACGGCCTGCAGGCAGCGATCGCCAGCCGGATGGCCGTGCTGGTCGTTGAAGGCCTTGAAATGGTCGATGTCCACCAGCAGCAGGCCCAGCGGGCTGCCACTGCGCCGTGCGCGGTTCCACTCCGCCAGCAGCAGCGCGTCGAACTCGCGGCGGTTGGCAACCCCGGTCAGGCCATCCTGGCGCGCCAGCTGGTCCAGGCCGGCCTGGCGTTCCATCAGGTCGGTCTGCAGCAGGATGCTGCGCAGGCCGAAGCCCAGCGTGGCCACCACGAAGCCACTGACCGCCAGCGGTCGCGCGTGGTCGACCACCAGCGTGCCCACCACCAGCAGCAGCAACGGCAGGATCATCGGCCCTGCAGCCTGCACGGTGCGCGCCAGCCGTGGATGCGGCGCCGAGCCCGGTACCGGCGCCCGGCTCAGCGCCAGCAACGCCAGCAGCAGGAACGGCAGGTCGATCAGCAGATCGTTGTAGGCACCGAAGGAATCGCCGGAGGTGTAGTGGTTGATGTAGTAGGCCACCAGCAGGTACGCCAGCGCGTACAGCGCCAGCACCCGGAAGAAGCCGCGCCGCTCGGGCACATCACCGGCCAGCCAGCGCACCACCGCGAACCCGGCGATGCACAGGTTCTGGATATCGAACATGCGCTGCATGCTGGCCATCGCCGAATCGTCGATATCGATACGGGCGGCGAACGATTGCGTATGCACGAAGAACAGCACGCCCAGCAGCGCCGCCATCGCGGCGTCGATCAGGCTGATGCTCAGGCGCTCACGGCGCGCGCGGGCCAGGATGAACACCAGCGGGACGCCATACAGCACGTACAGGAACAGGCTGGCCTGCGGCGTGATATCGGCGCGGCCGGCGCCGAGTGCATCGATCATGTTGAAGGCCATGCCGCCGGCCCACAGCAGCAGCGCCAGCGCCGTGGCACGCCAGCCAAGCGCGGCACGGTCGCGGCGCGCCCGCCACAGGCAGGCCATCGCCGCCAGCAGCGGCGCACCGGTCAGGAAAACGAAGGAGCCCACGCCGGTCGCCCCCGGCCACAGGGCCACGACCAAGCCATGGCACAGCACGTACAGCAGCGCCAGCACTACCGGCATGCCTCCCCCGATCCGCAAGGCCGTATGCGCGCACGATAGCGCGGCGTCGCGCCACGATGGCGTGATCCAGCGCAGAAAAAAGGGGACGGAGGGGATTAAGTCGCTTTCAGCACAATGGCAAAAGCGACTTAATCCCCTCCGTCCCCTTTTCCGGGGGTGTCAGCCTTGGAGGGCGCGGGCGTGGTGTGCCACGTGCCCGCCGATGAAGCTGGCGATGAAGTAGTAGCTGTGGTCGTAGCCGGGCTGCAGGCGCAGGGTCAGCGGGTGGCCGGCCGCATCGCAGGCCTGCTGCAGGCGCTCGGGCTGCAGCTGGGTCTGCAGGAACTCGTCGGCCCCGCCCTGGTCGACCAGAAGGGGCAGGCGCTCACTGGCCGTCGCCACCAGCGCGCACGTATCCCACTGCGCCCAGTCGGCCGGGTTATCGCCCAGGTAGGCGTGGAACGCCTTCTGCCCCCACGGCACGTGGCTGGGCGCAACGATTGGCGAGAACGCCGACACGCTGCGGTAGCGCCCCGGATTACGCAGCGCGATCATCAGCGCACCGTGGCCGCCCATCGAATGGCCACTGATCGCCCGCGCGCCGGTCGCGGGGAAGTTCGCCTCGATCAGCGCCGGCAGTTCCTGGGCCACATAGTCGTGCATGCGGTAATGCTTCGCCCACGGTGCACGGGTGGCGTTGAGGTAGAACCCTGCCCCCTTGCCCAGGTCGTAGCCTTCGGCATCAGCCACGTCATCGCCACGCGGGCTGGTGTCGGGCGCAACGATGATCACGCCGTGCTCGGCCGCATAGCGCTGCGCGCCGGCCTTGGTGATGAAGTTCTGCTCGGTGCAGGTCAGCCCGCTCAACCAGTACAGCACTGGCAGCGCCTGCGTCTCCGCCTGTGGCGGCAGGTACACGGCGAACTGCATGTCGCAGCCCAGCGTGGTCGAATGATGACGGTAGACGTCCTGCCAGCCACCGAAGCAGGCGCGGTGTTCGATGCGTTCCATGGGTTCCTCCCGAGGGGTGGCAGGCCCTCAAGCCTGCCACCCGGCGCGGCTCAGTAGTGGACCACCGAACGGATCGACTTGCCTTCATGCATCAGGTCGAAGGCGTCGTTGATCTTGTCCAGGTCCATGGTGTGGGTGACGAACGGCGCCAGTTCGATATCGCCCTTCATCGCGTCCTCGACCATGCCGGGCAGCTGGCTGCGACCCTTCACGCCGCCGAAGGCGGTGCCCATCCACTTGCGGCCGGTCACCAGCTGGAACGGACGGGTGGAGATCTCCTGGCCCGAACCGGCCACGCCGATCACCACGCTCTGGCCCCAGCCACGGTGCGCGCATTCCAGCGCCGCGCGCATCACGTTGACGTTGCCGATGCATTCAAAGCTGTGGTCCACGCCCCAGGTGGTCATTTCAACGATGACCTGCTGGATGGGCTTGTCGTGGTCCTTCGGGTTGATGCAGTCGGTAGCGCCGAACTCGCGGGCCAGCTCGAACTTGGACGGATTGGTATCCACCGCGATGATGCGGCCGGCCTTGGCCTGGCGCGCACCCTGGATCACCGCCAGGCCGATGCCGCCGAGGCCGAACACCGCCACGCTGTCGCCTTCCTGCACCTTGGCGGTGTTGTGCACCGCGCCGATGCCGGTGGTGACGCCGCAGCCGAGCAGGCAGACGTGTTCCGGGTTCGCGTCCGGATTGATCTTCGCCAGCGACACTTCGGCCACTACGGTGTACTCGCTGAAGGTCGAGCAGCCCATGTAGTGGTACAGCGGCTCGCCGTTGTAGCTGAAGCGGCTGGTGCCGTCGGGCATCACGCCCTTGCCCTGGGTGGCGCGCACGGCCACGCACAGGTTGGTCTTGCCGCTCTTGCAGAACAGGCACTCGCCACACTCGGCGGTGTACAGCGGAATCACGTGGTCGCCCGGCTTGACGCTGGTCACGCCCTCGCCCACCTCCACCACGATGCCCGCGCCTTCATGGCCCAGCACCACCGGGAACAGGCCTTCCGGATCGTCGCCGGACAGGGTGAACGCATCGGTGTGGCACACACCGGTGTGGGTGATCTTCACCAGCACTTCGCCCTTCTTCGGCGGGGCGACGTCGATCTCGACGATCTGCAGCGGCTGGCCGGGACCAAAGGCGACGGCGGCACGGGACTTCATGGGTGGCTTCTCCAAAGACAGGCAGTAACAGGATGCGCGGCGCAACGTTGCGCCGTCGTTTACTTCAGGTACGAGCGGATCAACGCGCTCATGTCGCGCACGCGTTCGGCGCGTTGTTCATCGGAAGCCGCAGGCTGGCCGAACTCCTCGCGCAGATGCGCCTCCATCACCTCGGACATCAGGCCGTTGACCGCGCCCCGGATGGCGGCGATCTGCTGCAGCACCGGCGCGCAGTCGGCACCGGCTTCCAGCGCGCGATCGAGCGCATCGCACTGGCCGCGGATGCGGCGCACGCGGGCCAGCACCTTCTTTTTCTCTTCGGGGGAGTGCGGCATGGCGGGGCCTCCTCAGAACTATACTGGGGGATAGTATACACGCAGCCCCGGGCGGCTCAATCCCGCGCGCTCAATCGAACAACCCCTCGCCCGCCAGCCGCGTCAGTTCATCCACCACGTAGCGCACTTTCGGCCGCAGGTGACGGGTTGGCGGCCACAGCGCGTGGATGTCGATGTGGCGCTGCATGTGCGCGTCCAGCACCGATTGCAGCGCGCCGGATTGCAGGTGACGGCGTACCAGCGACGCCGGCATCTGGCAGATGCCCAGCCCGGCGATGGCGGCGTCGATCACCGCATCGCCGTCGTTGAGCTGGTAGGCCGCGTTGGGGATGAAGGTTCCTTCGGCATCATCACTGCCGATGCGCCACGCTACCGGCTGCCCGTGGCGGAAGCCAACGATGCTGCGGTGCTGTGCCAGTTCCTCCACACTGCCCGGCACGCCGTGCGCCTGCAGGTAGGCCGGCGCGGCGCAGGTGACCAGGCGCTGGCGGCCCAGCCGGCGCGCGACCAGGTGCTCGGCCTGGTGCAGGCCGCCGAAACGGATCAGCAGGTCGATGCCTTCCTCGACGGGATCGACGAAGTGATCGGTGAAGGTCATCGTCAGCTGCAGGTCCGGGTATTGCCGGCACAGGCGCAACAGCACCGGCAGCACCACCAGCCGCCCGAACGAGGACGGCATGTCGATGCGCAGCCGCCCGCTGGGCAGGCCGGCCGAGCCCAGGCAGGCCTCGGCGGCGGAAATCTCTTCCAGCGCGGCCGCACACGAAGCGTAATAGGCCTCGCCATCGGTGGTCAGCGCGATGCGCCGCGTGGTGCGATGGAACAGGCGCACGCCCAGCCGCGCTTCCAGCCGGGCGATGGCCTTGCCCACGGCCGAGCGCGAGATGCCCAGCGTATCGGCGGCCTCGGTGAAACTGCCCGAGCGGGCCGTGGTGACGAACGTGACCAGGCCATTCAAGGATTCCAGCGGCAGCATCTTCAATCCCTCATTAGGGACAAATAGTCCCGCACCAAGGGAAATCGAAGCGCTTTATGCGCCCGCATGTCAACTCCATCCTGTGTGCATGGCGCCGCTGGCGCCCCTCCCCCCGCACCGAGATAACCGAGATGACCGCCACCCTGTTCCACCCGTTCGACCTGGCCGGCACTGCCCTGCGCAACCGCATCGCGATGGCGCCGATGACCCGTGCCCGCAACCCCGGATCGGTCGCCAACGACCTCACCGCGCAGTACTACCGGCAGCGTGCCAGTGCCGGCCTGATCATCAGCGAAGGCACGCCGGTCTCGCCGCAGGGCCAGGGCTACATCGACGTGCCGGGCATCTGGTCGGCCGAACAGGTGGCGGGTTGGAAGCAGGTCACCCAGGCGGTGCATGCCGCGCAGGGCACGATCTTCGCCCAGCTCTGGCACGTGGGCCGCATGTCGCATGCCTCGCTGCAGCCCGGGGGTGGCCAGCCGGTCAGCGCCGGCACCCGCCCGGTCGCCAGCGCACCAAAGAACACCTCGTTCGTGTACCTGGACGACGGCAGCCGCGGCCACGCCGATCCCACTCCGGCACGTGCGCTGGATACGGCCGAGATTCCAGGCATCGTCGACGACTTCGTGCGCGGTGCCGACAACGCGATCGCCGCCGGCTTCGACGGCATCGAACTGCATGCCGCCAACGGCTACCTGTTCGAACAGTTCCTCAACCCGCTCATCAACCAGCGCGAGGACCGCTACGGCGGCTCGCTGCCGAACCGTGCGCGGTTGATCCTGGAGACGGTGGATGCGATGGCCGAACGCATCGGCGCGCACCGCATCGGCGTGCGGCTGGCCCCGAACAACCTCACCTTCGACATGCCGTTCTACCCCGACAACGAAGCCACCTATCTGTACCTGGCCGAGGAGCTGGGCAAGCGTGGGCTGGCCTACGTGCACCTCAACGACAATCTGCAACAGGGTGCATCGGTGCTGGGTGAGGCGTTCCTGCAGCAGTTCAAGCAGTCTTACGGCGGCACGCTGATCCTGGCTGGCGGCATGACCCGCGAGCGCGCCCTGCAGCTGGTCGAGGCCGGTACCATCGATCTGGCTGCGTTTGGCCAACCGTTCATCGCCAACCCGGATCTGGTCGAGCGCCTGCAGCACGACATCGCACTGGCCACTCCGGACCGCAGCAGCTACTACGGTGGCGGCGAAGCCGGCTATCTCGATTACCCGCGCGCGCAGTAGATCCACGCCATGCGTGGATGCGGGCGTACACTGCCTGCCCGCATCCACTGAGCCGGCTTATGGATACGCCCACCGCAGCGTTCATCGTCAATCTCGACGTCCCCGATCTGGCCGCGGCTGAAGCCTTCTACACCGAAGCCTTCGGCCTGCGCATCGCCCGCCGCCTCGGCCCGGGCGCCGTGGAACTGCTCGGCGGGCCGACCCCGCTGTACCTGCTGCACAACGAGGCAGGCAGCGCCGCCACCGAGGACGGCGACGTGCGCGACTACGAGCGCCATTGGACGCCGCTGCATCTGGACTGGGTGGTGGATGACATCGCGGCCGCGCTGGCGCGTGCGGTTGCTGCTGGAGCAACGCTGGAGCAGCCGGTGCGCGAGCGTCACTGGGGCCACATCGCGGTACTGGCCGATCCGTTCGGCCACGGCTTCTGCCTGATCCAGTTCAGTGGCGAAGGCTACGACGCGCTGCTCGAATGACCGGCGCGGTTTTCACCACGGCAACGGCACCGCCTCACCGTTGGCGCGCTCGCCGTAGTACAGCGACGGCAGCAGGCGCGAGAGGAAACTGAACTCCGTGTAGCAGTGCCTGAGCAGGCCCAGTCCGACCGCATCGCTGGCATCGCGCTGCGGTTCGGCGCTGTCCAGGCCCAGCACGAATCGGCTGCGCAGCACGCAGCCGAACGGCGTATCGCGCGCGACGTGCAACATCTGCCCATCGCAAGGGTCGCCATGCGCATCCAGGCGCACGTGATCGCCAAAACCGATGCGTGCGGCGATCACCGCCGACACATCACCCGCATCCTGCGCCGCCTGCAGGCGCTCGGGTGCAAGCAGCGTGCGCGGGTCATGAAACTTCAGCCGCGCTGCCACCGGCGGAATGTCGGCCAGCGATTCCACCGCATGGATGCTGGCACCATGGTAGCTGCGGCCGCGCTGCCAGGCTGCGTCCCAGCCGCGATGCTCGACGTGATCGAGCGGATGCCACCAGCGGATGTGCTGGGTGGTCTCGAAGAAGGTGAACCACCAGTCGAGCATGCGGCCCTTGCAGCCGTGCAGATCGGTACGAACGGCCACCCGCAGGGTGCCGTCTTCGCGGCGCTGGATGCCGGTCTCCAGACGCATCGGCGCCGGGTCGAGCAGATCGTGGTGGTCCAGCCAGGCGCGAGCGTTCACAGCGGTATCCATCGACGTTTCCTGTGGGTTGGAGATTCAACAATACGGAAACGATATGCGTTTCGCAATTAATCGGATGCGGTAAGATGGGGCGCAATGAACAGCACCACCCTGCCCGAGCCCACAACGCCGACCCGTCGCCGCGGTCGCCCCGCGCGACCGGAAGCCGAAGTCCGCCATGCGGTACTGCAGGCCACCCTGGAACTGCTGCTGGCACAGGGTTACGAAGCGACCACCATCGAAGCGGTGGCAGCGCATGCCGGGGTAGCGAAGAAGACCGTGTACCGCCATGCCAGCAACCGCGAGGAACTGGTGGGGTTGGCGGTGCGTGAGTGGACCGACGGCTTCGCGCCGCAGCTGCAGCGTGATGCCCGCAACGCCGACGAAGTGCTGCCGCTGCTGCACGCGATCCTGCAGGCGGTCTGCGCACAAGCGCTGTCGGCGCAGGCAGTGCAGGTGTTCCGCCTGCTCGCCACCGACTTCCCCGGCAAGGACGCGCTGCTGCAGGCCTATCTGCACAACGGCATCGAACGCGGCCGCGTGCTGCTGGCCGACTGGCTGGCGCGGCAGCAGCAGCGCGGGTTGCTGCGCGATGCAGACCACGCGTGCACGGCAAGGCTGATCCTGGCGATGGCCGTGGCCGAGCCACTGCGCGAGCGCGTGATCGGCGTGGTGGCCGAGGATGCGCCGGTGGACGTGCATCTACATGAGTGCGTGGCGTTGTTGGGGCCGGTGTTGCAGGTGCCGTAGCCTGGCGCCATCCAGGAATGCCCTGTCCCGGTGGGTGCCGACCGTTGGTCGGCACTCCTGCAGCGACTCACTCGCGCAGCATGTCCACGAACGCACGCAGCGCCGCCGGCATCTGCCGCTGCTTCGGGTAGTACAACGCGAAACCGGCGAACGGTTCGCTCCAGTCTTCCAGCACCGCCACCATCTGCCCCGAGTCGATGTATGGCCGCGCGGTGTCTTCCAGCACGTAAGCCAGGCCGATGCCATCAAGCACCGCGCCGACCACGGTGCCCTGCTCGCCCAGCGTCAGCCTTCCGGGCACGTCGATCTCCAACGCCTGCCCACCTCGCTCGAACTGCCACTTGTACAGATGCCCGCTGGCGAAGCGGAAGCGGATGCATTCGTGTGCAGCAAGATCGCGCGGATGCTGCGGGGCTGGACGTCGCCGCAGGTAGTCCGGCGCGCCGACGATCAGCCCGCGCAGCGGCGGCCCCATCGGCACTGCCACCATGTCCTCGGGGATGAACTCATGCAGGCGCACGCCGGCGTCGTAGCCTTCGGCAACGATATCGACCAGGCCATCGTTCTCGGTCAGCTCCACCCGCACGTCCGGATGCGCGTGCAGGAAGCGCGCAAGCCGCGGCCCCAGCTGGGTCGCCACCGCCGCGCGGGTGGCGTTGATGCGCAGCAGGCCGGCCGGGGCGGCGCGGAACTGGTTCATCTCTTCCAGCGCGTCATGCACCTGGCCCAGGGCCGGCTGTAGTCGCTCCAGCAGGCGTTGCCCGGCCTCGGTCAGGGCCACGCTGCGGGTGGTGCGATGGAACAGGCCCACCCCCAGCCGTTCCTCCAGCGCGCGGATCGCGTAGCTCACCGCCGAGGTCGAAAGCCCCAGCTCGGCGCCGGCACGGCGGAAGCTGCGGTGACGGGCGACCGCCGCGAACGCGGCAAGGTGGGATAGATTGTCAGTGGCCATGATTGTGCAGTTTCACTTGATGAATCATGCCGATATCCGGGCTTCTTGCCGCTGGGTACGGGGCGTATTGTAAAACGCCTTTCGACAAACCCTGCCAAGGATTCCCCATGTCCCTCGCCCGTGGTTACGCCGCCCATTCACATACCGACCCGCTGATTCCCTACGAATTCGAACGCCGCGCGGTCGGGCCGGACGATGTCCGTATCGAGATCCTCTACAGCGGCATCTGCCACTCCGACCTGCACCAGGCCCGCGACGACTGGGGTGGCTCGATCTACCCGATGGTGCCGGGCCACGAGATCATCGGCCGCGTGACCGAAGTCGGCAGCAACGTCACCCGTTTCAAGGTCGGCGACCACGCCGGCGTCGGCTGCATGGTCGACTCGTGCCGCCACTGCGACGCCTGCGAGCACGACCTGGAGCAGTACTGCGCCGAAGGCGCGACCTGGACCTACAACGGCCGCGAACGCCAGAGCGGTGCACCGACCTACGGCGGCTATTCCGACCACGTGGTGGTCGAGCAGCGCTTCGTGGTGAAGGTGTCCGACACCCTCGATCTGAAGGCCGCCGCGCCGCTGCTGTGTGCCGGCATCACCACCTGGTCGCCGCTGCGCCACTGGAAGGTCGGCCCGGGCCAGAAGGTCGGCGTGATCGGCCTCGGTGGCCTCGGCCACATGGGTGTGAAGTTTGCCAAGGCACTCGGCGCGCACGTGGTGATGATCACCACCACGCCGGAAAAGGGTGCCGACGCCAAGCGCCTGGGCGCCGACGAAGTGCTGGTCTCGCGCGACGCTGCACAGATGAAGGCACACGCCGGCAGCTTCGACTTCCTGCTCAACACCATCCCGGTCGGCCATGACACCAACCCGTACATGGGCCTGCTCAAGCGCGAGGCCACCATGTGCCTGGTCGGCGTGCTGACCGAGCTGGACCCGCCGCTGACCGGTGGCAGCGTGATCTTCGGCCGCAAGCACCTGACCGGCTCGGCGATCGGCGGCATGGCCGAAACCCAGGAAATGATGGACTTCTGTGCCGAGCACGGCATCGTCAGCGATGTCGAGATGATCGACATCAAGAACGTCAACGAGGCCTGGGAGCGCATGGCGAAGAACGATGTGCGCTATCGCTTCGTGATCGACATGGCGACGCTGCCGAACGCCGCCTGATCCAGGGCAGATGCAAGAATGAAAAACCCCGGCAATGCCGGGGTTCTTCGTTTGGGTAGTGCCGGCCGCTGGCCGGCAACCCCGTACATCTGCCGGCCAGCGGCCGGCACTACCGCGAGGCGATCAATAAGCGAATTCGCGGAAGACCGGATCGACGTCGCCGTGCCAGCGGCCATGGAACAGCGCCAGCTTGCGCTCGGCCGGGGTCAGCCCGGATTCAACGATTTCCTGCAGCACGTCCAGGAACTTGCTCTCGTCCTGGCCGTCGGCATTGCGAGCGCCGCGGCGCTTGAGTCCTTCCACCGAAATCTTCACCGCTTCGCGGGCCAGGTCACGCACGCTGCCAGCACGGAACGGCAGGTTCATCGCATGCTTCGGCACACCGTCGCGCAGCGCATGACGCTCGGCCAGGGTGAAGTCACGCACCAGGTCCCAGGCGGCATCCAGCGCGGTGTCGTCATACAGCAGGCCGACCCAGAACGCCGGCAGCGCACACAGGCGGCTCCACGGGCCACCATCGGCGCCGCGCATTTCCAGATACTTCTTCAGGCGCACTTCCGGGAACGCGGTGGTCATGTGGTCCGACCAGTCGCGCAGGGTCGGCAACGCGCCCGGCAATACCGGCAGCTTGCCCTGCATGAAGTCGCGGAAGCTCTGCCCGCTGGCGTCGTGGTAGATGCCATCGCGGTAGGAGAAATACATCGGCACGTCGAGCAGATAGTCGACATAGCGCTCGTAGCCGAAGCCGTCCTCGAACACGAAGTCGAGCATGCCGGTACGGTCGGCGTCGGTATCGGTCCAGATGTGCGAGCGGTAGCTCAGGTAGCCGTTCGGCTGGCCTTCGGTGAACGGCGAATCGGCGAACAGCGCGGTGGCGATCGGCTGCAGCGCCAACGACACGCGGAACTTCTTCACCATGTCCGCTTCGGTGGCGTAGTCCAGGTTCACCTGCACGGTGCAGGTGCGGGTCATCATGTCCAGGCCCAGCGAGCCGACCTTGGGCATGTACGAACGCATGATCTTGTAGCGGCCCTTCGGCATCCACGGCATTTCATCGCGCTTCCACTTCGGCTGGAAGCCCATGCCGAGGAAGCCCAGCTGCAGTTCGCCGGCCACCTGCGCCACTTCGTTCAGATGGGTGCCGGTTTCCACGCAGGTCTGGTGGATGGTCTCCAGCGCCGCACCGGACAGTTCCAGCTGGCCGGCCGGTTCCAGCGTCACCGAGGCACCATCGCGCAGCAGGGCAATGGTGTTGCCGTTTTCCTGCACCGGCTCCCAGCCGAAGCGGACCAGGCCGTTGAGCAGCGCTTCGATGCCGCGCTCGCCGTCGAAGGTCGGCGGGCGCAGGTCATCCAGGCGGAACCCGAACTTCTCGTGTTCGGTGCCGATGCGCCACTGCGTGCGGGGCTTCTCGCCGGAGGCGATCACCTCCACCAGCTGCGAGCGGTCGGTAATGGGTGTATCGGCGACGTGGCTGGGGCTCGACAAGGGGAAGGCTCGCTGGACTGTGGCGGGGGATGTGGGGCTGGAGGCCTTCCATCGCAAGGGCGCACTATAGCGTGGCACTCCGCCGCGTCATGCGACGGTGACGGGTTTCAGCATCCTACCGACGCCCTCTTGACCCTCGTACACTCACGGCCATGAGTCGCCATTCACGACACCCCGAACTGCACCGCTCCGAGCGTGTCGGCTGGCTGCGTGCCGCCGTGCTGGGGGCCAACGACGGCATCGTCTCGGTGGCCGGCCTGGTGGTCGGCGTGGCCGCCAGCGGCGCCCCGGCAAGTACGATCCTGGCCACCGGGGTCGCTGGCACTGTAGCCGGCGCAATGTCGATGGCCGCCGGCGAGTACGTCTCGGTGCAGACCCAGGCCGACACCGAAGAAGCCGACCTCGCCGCGGAAAAACGCGAACTGCACGAAGACCCACACAGTGAACTGGAAGAGCTGAGCGCAATCTACCGCCACCGCGGCCTGGACCCGGTGCTGGCGCGGCAGGTCGCCGAGCAGCTCACCGCCCACGACGCGCTGGGCGCCCACGCCCGCGACGAACTGGGCATTACCGACACCCTGCGTGCCCGCCCACTGCAGGCCGCGCTGGCCTCGGCCGGGGCGTTCACCTGCGGCGCCGCGCTGCCGGTGCTGACCGCCCTGCTCGCGCCGGTCGACAAGGTTGCGATGATCACCACCGCCAGCACCCTGCTCGGTCTGTGCCTGACCGGCGCGATGGCGGCGCAGGCCGGTGGTGCGCCGCCCGTGCGCGGCGCTGCCCGGGTGATGTTCTGGGGCGCGTTGGCGATGGCCGCCGCCGCCGCTGTCGGCCGCCTGCTGGGCACGCACGTGTCATGACCGCCATGCTACCCGCCGCCACCGCCCTGCTGGCCGAGATGACCGGCCTGGCCGGCTGCGAACGCGCCGAAGGCTATGCCTGCATCACCGCACGCCGCGAGCATGGCGCCAGTTCGGTGGAAATTCCGCAACCGCAGTTCGCGATCCTGCTGGAAGGCCGCAAGCAGGTGCGCACCGCACACCAGTCGCTGGAATTCTTCCCCGGCGACATCCTGCTGCTGACCCAGCGCTGCCGCATCGACGTGGTCAACAGCCCCGATCCGGACAGCGGACGCTACCTCAGTGCGATCGTGCCGCTGTGTGCCGAAGTGCTGGCGGCAGCGCGCACGCTGTGGAACGAGGAACTGCCCAGTGCGGGCCCGGCGATGGCGCGGTTGCCGTTGATCGAACATGGCGCCGTGCTGCGCCAGTGGCGGCAATCACTGCAGGATGGCCGTTACAGCGACGCACGCCTGGCCCTGGCCTCGCTGGTGCTGACCCTGTGCCGGCAGGGCCATGGCAACCTGCTGCTGCCGCAGGCACCGAGCCTGGGCGAACAGATCCGCGACCGCATTGCCGCCGAACCGGCACGCGACTGGCAATCACGGGATGTGGAAGAACAGTTCGCGCTGAGCGGCGCAACCCTGCGTCGCCGCCTTGCCGCCGAGCGCACCAGCCTGCGCCAGCTGCTGACGGAGGCGCGCCTGGCGCATGGCATGCAGCTGCTCTACACCACCGACCTGCCGCTGAAGACCGTCGCCGCACGCGCGGGTTACCGGTCTGCGGCCAGTTTCAGCAAGCGCTTCGCCGAACAGTACGGACTGGCTCCCACAGACATTTAGGGGGGGGCGGCAGGGCTGCGCCCTGCACCCGCCGAAGCGTTGAAGCAACAGCCGAAGCAACAGCAACAGCGTGCATTCCGTGGGATGGCGGGGCGGTGTGGGTGGTCAGGACACGCCGTAAACCCATCCATGGGGGCTCGATGGCGCCATCCATGGCGCCAACGGTCCTGCCCACCCACACCGCCCCGCCTCTGACAGATTCCGTGTGCTGTTGGTAGGTGTCGACCTTGGTCGACACATCTGTCAGATATCGATAATCAAATTTGGGTCAGATCTAACGTGTCGACCAAGGTCGACACCCACCAGAACGGAACGCCGTCCCGACAGCTCGCAGAAAACTGTCGAAGGCGGGATGGGTCCGGTTGCGGGGGCGTGAGCGCCATGGATGGCGCGACCGAGCCTACATGGACGTATTTACGGCGTCCCCCGCAACCGGACCCATCCCGCCATCCCACGGATAGCCCGCTGTTGCTGTTGCTTCGGCTGTTGCTGTTGCTGTTGCTGTTGCCTGCAGCAGGTGCAGGGCGCAGCCCTGCAGACACCCCCTTCCCTGAGCATTCCGCGCACTGCTTTGAGCGCCGCGCACACGCTGGCCACGGCACGCTGTCCGGCAACGGAACCGCCCGTCAACCACCGAGAACCGCCATGACCCTGCATCACCTGCCCCTGCGCAGCGCCCTGCTGCTGGCCCTGTCCGCCCTGCCGCTGGCGGCGCTGGCCGAAGCCAGCTCGCCCGCTCCCACCCGGCAGGTGCCCGGCGTCTACCATCAGCGCGTCGGTGCGCTGCAGGTTACCGCCCTGTTCGATGGCGTGGTCGCACTCGGCCGGCAGGAAGTGGTGGACGTGCCGCCAACGCTGGTCAGCCGCCTGCTTGAAGGGCGCTACGTGCCGGAAGACACGAAAGGGCTGCAGACCGCGATCAACGCCTTCCTGGTGCGCCAGGGCAACCACCTGACCCTGGTCGACACCGGCACCGCGAAGTGCTTCGGCCCCGGCCTGGGCCAGGTGCTGGGCAACCTGCGCGCCTCCGGCGTGGACCCGGCCGAGGTGGACGAGGTGCTGCTGACCCATGCCCATCCGGACCACCTGTGCGGCGTACTCGACGCGCAGGGCAAGCCGGCCTATCCGAATGCCACCGTGTGGCTGTCCAGGGCCGATGCCGATTACTGGCTCAATCCGGCCAGCGAGGCCACTGCGCCGAAGGGCGTGCGCTTCGCCTTCCCGCTGGCGCGCACCGCGGTAGCGCCGTACCAGGCCAGCGGCCACCTGCGCACCTTCAGCCCCGGCGATGCCCTGCCCGGTGGCGCGGTGGCGATGGATACCCACGGCCACACGCCGGGCCACGTCTCCTACCGGTTCGACAGCCAGGGCCAGTCACTGCTGGTGTGGGGCGATGTGCTGCACTTCCACGCCGTGCAGTTCGCGCACCCGGAGGCCGCGTTCGAGGCCGATTCGGACCGCAAGGCGGCCACGGCCAGCCGTCGCGGCCTGCTGCTGCAGGCCACCGCCAACGGTTGGTGGGTGGCCGGTGCGCACCTGCCGTTCCCGGGCCTGGGCCATGTGCGCAGCGAAGGCCAAGCCTATGCGTGGGTGCCGGCGGAGTATTCGCCGTTGTGAGGGTGTGCCACAGGACAGGGCGATGTTGCCGGCCAGCGGCCGGCACTACCAGGAAACAGGTCGGTAGCGCCCGGCTGCCAGCCGGGCGACGGGGTCTCGCTTATTCCAGCCCCAGCCAGCCGCCGATCACGGCGCGGGCCTCGTCCACGCCGGTACGGTCCTCGCCGGAGAACACCTGCACGCTGACGCTGTCGCCGTAGGCCGAGTGCAGCTCCTTGCGCACCTTCTGCAGGGTCTGCATCTGCTGGCTGCGGCTGAGCTTGTCGGCCTTGGTCAACAGTGCGTGCGCCGGCATGCCGCGCTGCACCGCGTAGGACAGCATCTGCCGGTCGTAATCCTTCAGCGGGTGGCGGATGTCCATCACCACCACCAGGCCCTTCAGGGCTTCGCGGGTGCGGAAGTACCGGTCGATGAAGGCCTGCCAGTGCGCCTGCAGGTCCAGCGGCACCTTGGCGTAGCCGTAACCGGGCAGGTCGACCAGGTGGGCGTCCGGGGTGATCTGGAAGAACACCAGCTGCTGGGTGCGGCCGGGGGTCTTGGACACGCGGGCCAGGGCGTTCTGGCGGGTCAGCGCGTTGAGGGCGCTGGACTTGCCGGCGTTGGAGCGTCCGGCGAAGGCCACTTCGGCGCCTTCATCGGGCGGCAGCTGCCGCACGTTGTGGGCCGAGAGGTGGTAACGGGCGCGTTCGATGAGCAATGACATGTGCCTAGGATCGCATGTTGCGGCGCCGCGCGCCCGTGCCGGCGGCCGTTGCGGGCATTTTGCTGCACTGCTGCGTTGACCGTGCGCGGAAACGCCGTTGATAATCCGGGCGATGCCGGCGGCCACCGCCCGGCCCGGTCCATACGGAGCTTTAGCATGCGCCACGCTCGCGTTCTTGCCGTATCCGCCCTTGCCACTGCCGTAGTCGTTGCCGCCGCTGCGTTCGCGCAGACCACGTTGACCCCGCTGCCCGACAACGGGCCGATCAACACCGCCTCGCTGGAGGTGGATTTCAGCAAGACCCACTGGGGCGATGCCAAGGCTGGCCAGGCCAAGGCCTCGGCCTGCGCGGCCTGCCACGGCGCCGACGGCAACGCCACGGTGGAGATGTACCCGTCCATCGCCGGCCAGAGCGAACGCTACGTGGCCCAGCAGATGGCCCTGATCGCCAACGGCCAGCGCAGTTCCGGCGCGGCGGTGGCGATGGTGCCGTTCGTGCAGAACCTCACCCCGCAGGACATGCGTGACATCGGCGCCTACTTCGCCACCCAGAAGGCCACGGCCGGCATCGCCGACGATACGGCGGTCACCGACGGCCCCTACAAGGGCATGAAGTTCTACGAGATCGGCCAGCAGCTGTACCGCGGTGGCGACGCCAAGCGCGGCCTGCCGGCCTGCATGGCCTGCCATGGCCCCAGCGGCGCCGGCAATCCGGGACCCGCCTATCCGCATCTCGGTGGCCAGCACGCCAGTTATGTCGCGCGCCGCCTGCAGGAGTACCAGGCCGGGCAGACCCATGAGACCGACAAGACCCATTTCCAGATCATGGCCACGGTCGCGCAGAAACTGAGCGAACAGGAGGTACAGGCGCTGTCGAGCTATCTGCAGGGCCTGCACAACAAGGCCGACGACCTGGCCGCTGCGGCCACGCCAACGCAACCGGCTGCCGCCCCCTGACCACCACTGGTCGGCCCGGGCCGCCACCGCGGCCCCTGCCTGCGGTATGTTTCCTTCACGCCGGCGACCGCGCCGGCGTTGCTTTTTTCAACGGAGATGCGTGTCGATGAGGTTGATTCCCCGCCTGCTGTTGTCCCTGCTGGTCCTGCTGCCGCTGGCCGCCAGTGCCGCCACCCCTGCCAACGCACCGCTGGTGGAAGGCAAAGACTACGAGCGCATCGCCCAGCCGGGCCCGTTCCAGCCGCTGGCCGGGAAGATCGAAGTGGTCGAGGTCTTCGGCTACACCTGCCCGCACTGCGCCCATTTCGAGCCGCAGCTGGAGGCCTGGGCCGCCAAGTTGCCGGCCGACGTGCGCTTCACCCCGGTGCCGGCCGCCTTCGGCGGCGCCTGGGATGCCTGGGCCCTGGCCTACTACGCCGCTGACGAAGTGGGCGTGGCCAAGCGCAGCCATGCCGCCGTGTTCAAGGCACTGCACCAGGACGGCGCGCTGCCGATGCAGAACATCTCGGCCGATGAGCTCGCCAACTTCTACAAAGCCTACGGCGTGGCCCCGGACCGTTACCTGCAGGCGCTGCGGGGCGATGCCGTGCAGAAGAAGGTCGATGCCGCCCGCGCGTTCGCCCAGCGCACCAAGGTGCCGGGCACCCCGGCCATCATCATCAACGGCCAGTACCTGGTGCGTGGCAACAGCTTCGACGACCAGCTGCGCATCGCCTCGGCACTGATCGCCCAGGCCCGCGCGGCCCGCGGCCGCTGAACCAACACCCACCATCGACACGGCGCTGTCGCCGCCGCGTGTCATCATTTCCCTCTGGCCGGTGCCTGACGCCGGCCCCACCATTCCAGATGCTGGAGACGTTTCCATGAAGACCCGTTTCGCCGCCCTCGCCCTCGCAGCGCTGCTGCCGATCCTGGCCGCCTGCAAGGCCGACGACGGCAGCACCAACACCACCGCGGCTCCGGCCGAACCGGCAGCGGCCCCGGCCAGCAACGAGCCGGCCGCTCCGGCGGCGGGCGCCGAAGGCGCTGCCCCGGCCGCTGCCGAAGGCGACAAGGCTGCAGCCGAAGCCGCTCCGGCGGCCGCTCCGGCCCCGACCACCGCCGCGCTGACCGGCCCGGCCCCGGTGGAAGGCGCCGATTACCAGGTCATCCCGAACGGCCAGCCGTTCCAGCCGGCCGCCGGCAAGATCGAAGTGACCGAGATCTTCGGCTACGTCTGCCCGGCCTGTGCCGCGTTCCAGCCGCTGGTCGGCCCGTGGAAGGCCGGCCTGCCGAGCGACGTGAACTTCGTCTACGTGCCGGCCATGTTCGGCGGCACCTGGGATGACTACGCCCGTGCCTTCTACGCCGCGCAGACGCTGGGCGTGCAGGAGAAGACCCACGAAGCGCTGTACGCCGCCATCCACTCGCAGAAGACCCTGAAGGGCGAGCGCGGCCGTGACTCGGTGGACGACATCGCCAAGTTCTACGGCGCCTATGGCGTGGATCCGAAGCAGTTCGCCGCCACCATGGGCAGCTTCGCGGTGAACGCCAAGACCAACTCGGCCAAGCAGTTCGCCCAGCGCAGCCAGATCAGCGGCACGCCGTCGATCATCGTCAATGGCAAGTACCTGGTGAAGGGCAAGAGCTTCCCGGACATGCTGCGCATTGCCGACCACCTGATCGCCCGCGAACGCGGTGCGGCCCAGGCTCACTGATCCAAGAGACGTTTTCCCCGGCCGTGAATTCCCCCCGTACACGGACCCTGCGCTTGCTGACGGCCAACATCCAGGCCGGCTCAAGTACCCGCCGCTACAGCGACTATGTGACCCGCAGCTGGTCACATGCGCTGCCGGCGGGTCGCAAGCGCAGCAGCCTTGACGCGATTGCCACCTTGGCGCGCGAACATGACATCGTCGGCCTGCAGGAGGCCGACCCGGGCAGCCTGCGCTCGGGCTTCACCAACCAGACCCATTACCTGGCCCAGCGCGCCGGCTTCAATTACTGGAGCCACCAGCCGAACCGGCGCATGGGTGGGGTCGCCTCCAGCGCCAACGGGTTGCTGAGCAAGCTGGAACCGGTGGAAGTGCAGGACCACGCCCTGCCCGGCCGCATCGGCGGGCGCGGCGTGCTGCTGGCCAAGTTCGGCGACGGTACCGACGGTCTCGCCGTGGCGGTGGCGCATCTGTCACTCGGCGCGGGCTCGCGGATGTCGCAGCTGGGCTTCATCGCCGAGCTGCTGTCCGACCATCCCAACGCGGTGCTGATGGGCGATTTCAACTGCCTGGCCGAACGCCCGGAAATGCAGGTGCTGTACCAGAAGACCCGGCTGCAGCCGCCCGGCTGCATCGTGCCGACCTTCCCCAGCTGGCGCCCCGACCGCGCCATCGACCACATCCTGGTCAGCAGCGGGCTGCAGACCCGCACCGTGGAGGCCGTACCGGCCGCGTTCTCCGATCACCTCGCCCTGGCGATGGCGATCGACGTCCCGGCCGACGCCCTGCGCTGACCACTTCTGGTGGGTGCCAACCTTGGTTGGCACGCTCTTCGCGGCGCACGGCCCGGCACTACCCGGCCTGCGCCACCGGCACCTTCAGCCTTCGCGCGGTCATCGTGCTGCCCACCGAGGCCAGCACGGTGCAGCCGATCGCCAGCCACTGCAGCCCGTGCAGGTGCTCATGCAGCAGCAGCATCGCCCACAGCGCGGCCACCGCCGGTTCCATGCTGATCAGGATGCCGAAGGTCTCCTTGGGCAGGCGCTTGAGCGCCATCATTTCCAGCGACATCGGGATCGCACTGGATACCAGCGCCACCAGCAGCCCCGCCGCCAGGATCTTCGGATCGAGCAGCGCCGCACCGGCATGCACCACCCCCACCGGCACCACCACCAGCGACGCCGCCAGCAGCCCCAGCGACACCGAATGCCCGGCGTGCAGGTGGCCGGCGCGCTTGCCGAACACGATGTACAGGCCCCAGCATGCCGCCGCACCCATGGCATACAGCACACCGGCCGGGTCCAGCGCCGGGCCTCCCCCCAACGGCAGCAACAGCAACAACCCCACCACCGCGCAACCTACCCAGACGAAGTCGATCGGTCGTCGTGATGACAGCATCGCCACCGTCAACGGCCCGGTGAACTCAATGGCCACCGCGATGCCGAAGGGAATCGTGCGCAGGGCCATGTAGAACAGCAGGTTCATCAGGCCCAGGGTGAGCCCGTAGCGCAGGATGGTGATCGCATCCACGCGGCTGGTTTTCCAGCGCCACGGCCGCCAGAACAGCAGCAGCAACAGCGCCGAGAAGCCCACGCGCAGCGCGCTGGTGCCCTGCGCGCCGATCAGCGGAAACAGGTGTTTTGCGTAGGAGGTGCCGATGGCCAGCGAGGTGACCGAGCCCAGCACCGCCAGCGCCGGCAACATCGGCGCGAATCGTGAGGTCTGCATGGGCAAAGTCTATTGCGCCCACGCCGAGCACTTGGCTCAATTGACAGCCCGTTCGTGCAATTTCTGCTCGCCATGGCCATCGCCCCCGTGCTCGACAGTTTCGACCGCGCCATCCTCGACCTGCTGCAGCGGGACAACACCCTGCCGCAGCGCGAAATCGCCGAGGCCGTGCACCTGTCCACCCCGGCCGTGCAACGCCGGATCAAGCGCCTGCAGGACAGCGGCGTGATCGCGGCCAATGTGGCGGTGGTCGCTGCAGCCAAGGTCGGGCGACCGCTGACCATCATCGTCGAGGTGCGCGTGGTCAGCGAGCAGCGCGAGCGCGTGGCGCCGTTCAAGCGCCGCGTGCAGGACGACCCTGCCGTGCAGCAGTGCTACTCGATCACCGGCGACGGCGACTTCCTGCTGCTGCTTTCAGCGGCGTCGATGGAAGAATACGAGGCGATCACCGAGCGCCTGTTCGGCGGTGATGACAACATCGAGCGCTTCCGGACCTCGGTGGCACTGGGGACGTTGAAACGCAGTTTCGAAGTGCCGCTGCTACCGCCCCTGTAGAGTCGAGCTTGCTCGACTGCCCTTTGACGACTCCCCTTTGACCGCAAAGCAACAGCCGTCGAGCGTGGCTCGACGCTACAGTCCGAAGCCATGAGCACAACCACCTCCCCTGCCCATCGCCTGCGCCGCTGGCTGCTGCGCGGCCTGTTCCTGGCCATTGCCATCGTTGCAGCCCTGGCGCTGTGGAACAGCCCGTGGGCGGCCGCACCGAAGATGCTGTGGACACTCTCGCGGATGCCCGCCGCCACCGCGCTGCCGGTGCCGGTGCAGGGCGTGCGCCCAAGGCAGATCGCCGACACCTTCGGTGCGCCGCGCGGTGGTGATCGCACGCACGCGGGTATCGACATCTTCGCCAGGCGCGGTACGCCGGTGCGCAGCGCCACGCCTGGCGTCGTCGCCGATGTCAGCGAACGCGGGCTTGGCGGCCGCCAGGTCTGGGTGATCGGGCCCGCGCGCGAACGCTACTACTACGCGCATCTGGAAAGCTGGGCCGATGGCCTGGCGCGCGGCCAGGTGGTCCGGCCCGGCGACCTGCTCGGCCACGTGGGCGACAGCGGCAACGCCAAGGGCACGCCGCCGCACCTGCACTGGGGCATCTACGGCGCCGAAGGCGCGCGCGACCCGCTGCCGCTGTTGCGCTGACCGCTTGGCCGGCCAGGCTCGACGCCACGCCCGGCCAGACCCATCATCAAGCGCAGTGACAGGGAAAGCACACCGATGACCCGCCTTCGCACCACCGCGCCGTTGGTCGCCCTTGTGCTGCTGGCCACCGGCTGCAGCACCCTGCAGGCACGCCACGACCCGTTGTGTGCGCATCTTCTTGCCTTCGCCAACAGCGCCTCGCTCGGCACCCAGCCGGCGATTGAACTGGTCAGCGACTGGAGCAGCTTCAGCAAGCACTGCACGCATGGCGGCACCCCTGCGGGCAGGCAGTTCTGCGATTGGCTGCTGCCCAATACGTCCACCGAATTCGCCACGATCAACATCCAGCGCACCCTGGCCTGCCTGGCCCCCGGGACGAACTACGCCGGCTCGGAACGGCTGTTCCCGGAATACGTGACCGGGAAGGTGCAGTCCCTGGATGTGCGCGGACTCGAGGCGGACGTAGTGATCACCGTCGAATACGCCGTCGGCATTGAGGGGGAACGGCCGCGCATGAAGGTCCAGGCCGAACGCCTGCCGCCGCAGGACTAGATCGGCCGCGACAGCATGCGCACCGCCCTCGCCCATTTGTAAACGAAAACAATTCCCATTACGCTATTTGCGTTTTGCGGACGGCCAGGACGGTTCGTCCGTGCTCGCATTGCCCAGCCACCGCCCTGAACGCAGGGTTCCGCCAGCGGCGTGAGATCCCCACCAGCCGCGGCGCCAGACCATCCGGGAAGCCGGTCGGACGCACGCACGTGCCCGTCCAGGAACCCCAATGATCCGTTCGACCTCCCCCGTTCTGCCCCATCGCCTGTCCGCGGCGGTGCTGTCCGCCCTCAGCCTGGCCATCGCCCCGGCCGCCTTTGCCGACGCCGCCGCCGACCCGACCACCCTCGACAAGGTCGTGGTCAAGGGTGAGCGTGCCGAAGGCTATTCGGTGCGCCGTACCTCCGCCGGTACCCGTTTCGACCTGGCACCGCGCGAGATCCCGCAGTCGATCAGCATCATCAGCCACCAGCGCATCGAAGACCAGAAGCTGGACGACATCATCGACGTGCTGGCCAACACCACCGGCGTGACCAGCACCCAGTCCGACAGCGAGCGCACCGAGTTCTACGCGCGTGGGTTCTACATCGATGCCTACCAGTTCGATGGCCTGCCGACGCAGATGGTGCAGAACTGGAGCTACGGTGATTCCGGCCTCGATCTGGCCCTGTACGACCGCGTGGAAGTGGTGCGCGGTGCCACCGGCCTGCTCAGTGGTGCCGGCAATCCGTCGGCATCGGTGAACCTGATCCGCAAGCATGCCGACAGCGCCGAACTGACCGGCAGCGTCTCGGTGAACGTGGGCAGCTGGGGCCGCACCCGCACCACCGTGGACGTGGGCAGCGCGCTCAATGCCAGCGGTACCGTGCGTGGCCGCGTCATCGGCAGCTACCTGGATACCGACGGCCAGATGGACCGCTACAACCAGCGCAAGACGCTGGGCTACGCGGTCATCGATGCCGACCTGACCCCGGACACCCAGCTGAGCGTGGGCTACGACTACCAGCAGAAGCGCGCCAATGGCGCCACCTGGGGCGGCTTCCCGATGCTGTACTCGGACGGCAGCCGCACGCCGTATGACGAGTCCTTCAATGCCAGCCCGGACTGGACCTACTGGGACACCACCAGCAAGCGTGCCTTCGCCACGCTGCAGCATGCCTTCAGCAACGGCTGGAAGTTCAAGATCGGCGCCACCCACGACGAGACCAAGGCCGACGACAAGCTGTTCTATCCGGCCTACAACAACTGGGTCACCGGGGCCTCCAACTTCAACAAGACCACCGGTGCTGGCATCTCGCCGTCGGCCGGCTTCTACAACACCGAGCGCAAGGTCAACGCCATCGATGGCTACGTGGATGGTCCGTTCCGCCTGTTCGGCCGCGAACACCAGTTCATGGCCGGCCTGAGCTACAACAAGCGTGAGTACGCCAACTACGGCGACTACCAGGTGGGCGGCGCCAACCTGCCGTGGGATCCGTTTGCCAGCTACTTCAACTGGACCGGCAACATCAGCCAGCCCAACTGGAACCCGCTGGCGCTGGCCAGCCGCGGCACCATCACCCAGAAGGCCGGCTACCTCGCCACCCGCCTGACGCTGGCCGACCCGCTGAAGCTGATTCTCGGTGCGCGCTACACCGACTGGAAGAGCGAAGGCGAGAACGATGACCGCGAACACAAGGTGACCACGCCCTACGCCGGCCTGGTGTACGACATCAACGACACCTGGTCTGCCTACACCAGCTATACCGAAATCTTCCAGCCACAGACCGCGCGCGACCGCAACGATCGCTACCTCGATCCGGTGGATGGCAAGAGCTACGAAGTGGGCGTCAAGGCCGCCTGGTTCGACAATCGCCTGAATGCCTCGCTGGCGGTCTTCCGCATCGAGCAGGACAACGTCGCCCAGGCCACCAATGAACCGATCATCGGCCGGCCCGGCGAACTCGCTTCGATTGCCGCGCGGGGCACCGTCAGCCGCGGCTTCGAGTTCGAAGTGAACGGCGAGCTGGCACCGGGCTGGAATGCCACCTTCGGCGCATCGCGCTACGTGGCCAAGGACATCAACGGCAGCGACATCAACACCAACCTGCCGCAGACCGCGTTGAAGCTGTTCACCAGCTACACCCCGCAGTCGCTGCAGGAACTGACCGTCGGCGGCGGCGCCAACTGGCAGAACCGCATCTACTACACGGTGCCGGCCTATGGCCGCATCGAGCAGAGCGGCTATGCGCTGGTCAGCGCCTTCGTGCGCTACCGCATCTCGCCGGAGTTCAGCGTGCAGGCCAACCTCAACAACCTGCTGGACAAGAAATACCTGTCGCAGATCAATGGTTACGGCGCCTTCGGTGATGGCCGCAACGGCTCGCTGACCTTTACCTGGTCGTTCTGATGCAAACGGCGCCGGGGCAACCCGGCGCCGTGCATTCCGTAGCGTCGAGCGCCGCACCGGGAGGGTCCCGGCGCGGCATCCCGAGGTCAGAACCGCAGGTCCGCGCGCAGGTACCAGTAGCGCCCACGCGGGATGTCGTAGGTCGAGGCGTCGTAGCCATTCAACGAACACGACAGGCAGATCGGCGGATCCTTGTCGAACACGTTGTTCAGGCCAGCGGTCAGCTGCAGCCCCTTCATCCAGTCGATCTTGTAGCCCACCTGCATGTCGTGGAAGGTGGTGGCCGACAGCGTGTTGGTGCCGGCCGCCTGGTTGCTGCACACCGGGAACACCGCAGCATCGCCGCAGTTCTCGGTCAGCTCGGAGATGTGGCGCACCGTCCAGTTGGCGCTCCAGCGGTCCATCGTCCAGCCGATGCTGGCGTTGCTGGTCCACTCCGGAATCGAACTGTCGGCCACTTCCACGCCGGGCTTCTGCGGCTGCTTCTGCCCGGCCGCACCGGTGGCCTCGTAACGGCCGACGAAGGTGTTCTTCCAGGCCAGCTTGAACTGGCCGATGGAGGTCTGCGGCAACGTCCAGAACAGGTCCACGTCCCAGCCATCGGTCTTGATCGAACCCAGGTTGGTCAGGCGGTTGTTGAAGCTGCTGACCGCACCGGTGCTGGCACGGGTGATGCCATTGCAGTAGATCGGGTCCAGCGTATCCACGCACAGGTCCAGCTGGGTCTGCGCATTGATCGCCTGGATCGCGCCGTCGATGGCATGGCGGTAGAAGGTCACCTCCACATCGAAGCGCTCCGACCACGACGCGTTGTTGCCGAACCACGGGCTCCACACGAAGCCGGCGCTGAAGCTGCGCGAGCGTTCCGGATCCAGCTCACGATTGCCGCCGGTGGTCACCGAGATCTGCGAGTTGGCCTGCTGGAAGCCCGCCGGTACGCCCAGCGCGGCACAGTTGGCCGCACTGCCACGCGGCGGCGTGCCACCCAGGCCTACCGAGCAGGGATCGAACAGCTGCAGGTCGGCACGCGCCGCCGAGCCGTACAGTTCGCCGATCGACGGTGCGCGGAAGCCCTCGGCATAGGTCGTGCGCAGCACGAAGTCGTCGGTCACCTGCCAGCGCAGGCCGTACTTGGGCGTGAACTCGCCACCGAAGGTGGAGTAATCCGAGTAGCGCCCGGCCAGGCTCAGGTCCAGCTTCTTGCCGAACGGCGAGTCGGCGAAGATCGGCACGCTCAACTCCAGGTAGGCCTCGTTGACGTCATAGGAGCCGGAGGTCGGCTGCGACGGTACGCCGTTGTAGTGGCCGATCACCGTCAGCGGATCAGGCTGGTAGGAACCCTTGTACCTGCGATGCTCGACGCCGGTGGCGAAGGACACCGGGCCGGCCGGCAGCGAGAACAGCTCGCTGGACAGGTTGGCGGTGAACAGGCTCAGTTCGTTCTGGCTGCGGTCGCGCACCACCGGCTGGATCCACTTCAGCATGTCCGGGGTGATCGAGCCGACGCCACCGAAGATGTTCAGCGGCACGCAGCCCGGGGTGGCCGCACACACCGCCGGATCGCCCAGCGCCATGTTCACCTTGTAGATGTCATAGCTGCCGTAGTTGGTCTGTTCGGCCTTGTTCTTGCTGTACATGCCGTTGACGTCCCAGTACCAGCTGCGGTCGGCGGCATGGAAGTCGCCGACCAGGCCGGTGGCGAAATAGGTGGTGTCCACCTTCTGCTTGAACACGCGCGCACCGCCTTCCACCGGGCGGCGGCCGATCAGGCTCATGTTGTCGCCGGACACCAGGTCGAAGCCGAACGGGTTGTACGGGTTCAGGCGCGAGACCACGATGTTGTCGGCCAGCGGATTGCCGGTGGCACCGTCGGGTCCGAAGAACAGCGGCTCCGGGCCGGCCTGGTTGGTCGACTCGCGGCGGTTGCCCAGTGCCTTGACGTACCACTGCACGTTGTCGGTGATGTCGAAGCGGAACTGGCCGAACAGGCCTTTGCGCTCCGACGGCGTCAGCACCATGTTGTATTCGGCGAAGTTGAAGCGGTCGGCGCTGGTGAAGCAATGGTAGTCATCGGTGCGGTTGCAGCCGGCGCTGCCGTCGTAACGCGGATTGCTCACACCGGTATTGGGCACGATGTTCTGCGAGGCGCCGGTGTTCGGATCGACGAAGGCGAAGCGGCCCTGCGGAATGCCGCCACTGCCGAACGCCAGGCCGGTGCCCGGAATCGGGAAGCGCGACTGCTCGCGATCCTTGGCGAACACCGGGTCCTGCTTGGTCCAGCTGGCGCCCAGGAACAGGCTGAAGCGATCGCCGCTCTTGCCCCAGGCCAGGTCAACGCCCTTCTGCGTGCCGTCGCCCTTGCTGTATTCGCCGTAGTTCAGCGTGACCTGGCCGCCATCGAAATCGCGGCGGGTGATGATGTTGACCACACCGGCAATGGCGTCGGAGCCGTACAGCGATGACGCACCGTCCTCCAGCACTTCGATGCGTTCGACGATGGCCAGCGGAATGGTGTTGAGGTCGGTGGCCGAGCCCACGCCCGACGCAGACGATTCATTGACCCAGCGGATGCCATCGACCAGCACCAGCACGCGCTTGGCGCCCAGGTGGCGGAGATCGACCTGCGCCGAACCGGCGCCCACGCCACTGCCATCGGGCGGGAAGCCGAAATTGCCGGACGAATTGAACTTGGCGTTGAGCGCCGAACCGGACCCGGTGAGCTGCTGCAGCACCTCGCCGATCGAGGTCAGGCCGGTGCGCTCGATGTCACCGCGGGTCAGGGTCTGGATCGGCACCTGGCCTTCGACTTCAGCGCGCTTGATGCGGGTACCGGTGACTTCCACCGCATCGAGGTTGGTGGTGGATTGTGCAGCGGCACCCAGCGGTGCCAGGGCCGTCACGCACAGCGCGACGGCAACCGCCAACGGGCGGTGATGCAGGTGAATCATTCGCTCTCTCTCCAAAGGAATGTCGGGACATGGGCTGTCGCGCTCCCCCCCTGCATGGCGGCAGCGTCTCCTTTGTAAACAAGCGGTAAAAATCACGGCGTGATGATCGACACTCTTTCACGCGGAATTGACGCAATTGACGGCGGATTACGTCAAATGACGACAGATTAAGACCGGACGGTACTGTTCGCCGTGCGCAGCACAGATGCCAGCTGCGACAGCGTGCGCCGAGATCAACCGCCTTCCATCAAGCCGTCTTGCCAGTGCCGCCACGGGCGGGCAAGTGCGTCCACGCGCAGGCCGTGCTGGCTGACAGCCAGCAGCACACGCGCCATGTCCTGGTAATCGGTGTCGTCGGCCGTCGACAGGCGCACCGCCGGGCGACGCGGCAGTGGCAGCTGCTGCGCCTGCGCCAGTATCTGCTGCAGCGCAGGCATATCCAGCGGTTGTCCCTTCAGGAACATGCCTCCTGCGGCATCCAGGAAGGGTGGCCTGCCGATGGCAGGCCGCCCGTTGACCCACTCACCGCACGAAGGCGATGCGCTCCATGCCGGTAGCCTCGGCGGCGGCCAGGATCCTGGCCATGCCTTCGTATTCGGCCGCCGGATCGGTGGCGATACGCAGCTCCGGCAGGTTGCCGGCGTGCTCACCGGCCTGCGCCTGCAGGCGCGCCTGCAGATCGCTGATCGCCATCGGTTGCCCGTCCCAGCTCAGCTGGTTGGACGCATCCAGGCGCAGCTCGATCGGCGGTGGCGGTTCGGGGCGATCGATCGTGCGATCGGTGGCCTGTGGCAACTGCACGGCAATCGGCCGGGCCACGATCGGCGCGGTCACGATGAAGATGATCAACAGCACCAGCATCACATCCACCAGTGGCGTGACATTGATCTCCGCCAGTGGCCCGCTTCGTCCTGCGCTACTGAACGCCATGTGCCGCTCCCTGCAGCCGGGCCGTTCGCCCAAGGCCGACACTACGGCGCGTGCCGCCCCGAATGGCAGTGCCGGTATCCGCAACATTCAGCTGCCGTTGCCGAGCTGCGGCATGCACGCAATGCGAAACTGAATTCAGCCAGCGCCCGCTATGCTGGGCGCCATGACCCGACGCTCTTCGACCGCCCTGTCCCTGCTGCCCTTGGCCACCACGCTGCTGATCGGCTGCGCCAATGCCCAGTCCCTCGATGCCCAGAATGCGCAGCTGAAAGCCGCCATCGCTGCCGCCGAGCGCGGCCAGTTCGATCCCGGCCAGGCCGGTGCGCTCAGCCGCCACCCGGCCTATGGCTGGCTGGAGTACGCCAACCTGCGCCGCAACATCGATACCGTCGATACCGCACAGGCACAGGCCTTCCTCAAGCGCTACGACGGCCAGGCCGTGGCCACCACCTTCCGCAGCGTGTGGCTGCCTTCGGTCGCGCGCCGCCAGGACTGGTCGACCCTGCTGGCCAACTGGGCGCCCACCGACAACGCCGGCCTGCGCTGCGCACAGCTGACCGCGCGCCAGGTGACCGGCAAGGTCGATCCGCAATGGATCAGCGAGGCACAGGACCTGTGGCGCAAGAACGGCAAGTCCTTGCCCGATGGCTGCGATGCGGTTTTCGCCGTGCTGCAGGCGCAGGGCGGGTTGAGTGACGCGCTGCGCTGGGAGCGCATCGACGCGGCCGCCGACGCGCAGCAGCCGGCGGTGATGCGCAGTGCGGCGCGCGGCCTGCCCGCCACCGACCTGGCACTGGCCAACACGTACGCCGCCTTCGTCGACAAGCCCAATGCCAGCGCACTGAACTGGCCGCGCAACGAGCGCAGCCGGCGCATCGCCACCGATGGCCTGGCCAAACTGGCCAAGGCCGACCCGGGCGCCACCGAGCAGCAGTTGCCGCAGTACGCGCAGGCCCTCGGCCTGAGTGCCGACCAGCAGGGCCAGGTGCTGTACCAGATCGCGCTGTGGACGGTGGCCTCCTATCTGCCGGAGTCGGCGCGCCGCCTCAATGCGGTGCCGGAGTCGGCGTATGACGAGCGCCTGCACGAATGGCGCGTGCGCGAAGCGATGTCGCGTGGCGACTGGCCCGCGGCACTGACCGCGCTGCGCAAGATGGGCAGCAAGCAACGCAGCGACCCGCGCTGGCGCTACTTCGAAGGCCGCATGCTGGAGAAGACCGGCCAGGCACAGCAGGCCCAGGCGCTGTTCCGCGATGCCGCACGCGCCCCCACCTTCCACGGCTTCCTCGCCGCCGACAAGCTGCAGCAGGGCTATACGCTGTGCCCATGGAAGCCGAACGACAGCGCGCAGGCGCAGGCCGTGATCGCGCGCGACCCGGCCATCCAGCGTGCGATGGCGCTGTACCAGATCGACCGCACCGGCTGGGCCGTGGCCGAATGGAACAGCGCGCTGTCGCGCTTCGATGACACCCAGCGCCGCCTTGCCGTGCGCGTGGCGCAGGACAACGGCTGGTTCGACCGCGCCGTGTTCGCACTCGGCAAGCAGCCGCAGGAACAGCGCCTGTACGACCTGCGCTTCCCGCTGCACCACGACGCCACCATCCGCCGCGAATCGGCACGCAACGCCATCGACCCGGCCTGGGTGGCGGCGGAGATCCGCGCGGAGAGCACCTTCACCCCGCGCGCGCGTTCGCCTGCCAACGCGATGGGCCTGATGCAGGTGTTGCCGGCCACCGGTGCCGGCGTGGCCAAGTCGATCGGCCTGACCGGCTACGGTGGTGCCGACAGTCTGTACGACCCGGACACCAACATCGCCATCGGTACCGCGTACCTGCGCCAGCTGATGAACAAGTACGACGGCCTGCCGTACGTGACCATCGCCGCCTACAACGCCGGCCCGACCCCGACCGCCCGCTGGCAGGGCCAGCGACCGGGCTTCGATCCGGACCTGTGGATCGAAACGATCAGCTACAAGGAAACCCGCGAGTACGTGGCCCGCGTGCTGGCCTTCAGCGTGATCTACGACTGGCGCCTCAACGGCGATGCGCTGCCGCTGAGCGACCGCCTGATGGGCCGCCTGGTCGACAAGCGCAAGAGCTTCAGCTGCGCCGCCAACGCCGACCAGGGCGGCGATTGATCGCAACACGGGAGTGCCGGCCGCTGGCCGGCACTCCCCGGTATCCACTCCCTGGGGAGGGAAACGATGAGCCTGCTGGCCTGGATCGGGATGTTCGTCGCCTGGAGCCTGCTCGCCACCTGGGTGCTGCGCTGGGGTGGCGCGGCCTGGATGGAAGGCTGGAAGTCACTGGCCTTCGTCGACAGCTGGGGCAGCCTGTGGGACGAAGCGCAGATCAAGCTGTACTTCCTCTGCTTGTGGATCGTCTACGGCCTGTGGTTCCTGGCCGGCCTGTTCGTGCCGGAGTGGCGCGGCCTGCCGTAATGCCTCTGCATGGGTAGTGCCGGCCGCTGGCCGGCAACCGCTATTGTCCAGGGGGTGCCGGCCAGCGGCCGGCACTACCGGTGCATCTGCGCCGACCATGCGATCATCGCCCCATGAAGATCTATCTTGTCGGCGGCGCCGTGCGCGACCGCCTGCTGCAGCGCCCTGCCGGCGACCGTGACTGGGTGGTGGTCGGCGCCACACCCGCGCAGATGGAAGCGCAGGGCTACACTGCGGTGGGCCGCGATTTCCCGGTGTTCCTGCACCCGCAGACCGGCGAGGAATACGCACTGGCACGTACCGAGCGCAAATCCGGCCGCGGCTATCGCGGCTTCGTGGTCGACGCCGATCCGGCGGTGACGCTGGAAGAGGACCTGCAGCGCCGCGACTTCACCATCAACGCCATTGCCTGCGACGAAGGCACCGGCGCGCTGGTCGACCCTTACGGCGGCGTGCGTGATCTTGAACAGCGCGTGTTGCGCCACGTCGGCCCTGCGTTCGTCGAAGATCCGCTGCGTGTGCTGCGGGCGGCACGCTTCATGGCGCGCTTCGCACCGTTGGGTTTCAGCGTCGCCGAAGAAACCATGGCGCTGATGCGCGAGGTGGCCGCCAGCGGCGAGCTGGATGCACTGGTACCGGAGCGCGTGTGGCAGGAACTGCGCAAGGCGCTGGCCTGCGAACGCCCGTCCGCCTTCCTGCGCACGTTGCACGATGCGCATGCGCTGGGCCCGATCCTGCCCGAGCTGGAAGCACTGTACGGCGTGCCGCAACGCGCGGAGTTCCACCCGGAAGTGGATACCGGTATTCACCAGGAAATGGTCAGCGACATGGCCGCGAAACTGGCGCCGGGGGATGACCTGGTCGGCTTCGCCGCGCTCACCCACGACCTCGGCAAGGGTCTGACCCCGCCGGACGAATGGCCGCGCCACATCATGCACGAGCAGCGCGGCCTGAAGCCGCTCAAGGCGCTGTGCGCGCGCCTGAAGATTCCCACCGAGCACCAGCAACTGGCCGAAGCGGTCTGCCGCGAGCACTTGAACGTGCACCGCATCGATGAGCTACGCGATGCCACCGTGCTGGAGTTGCTGGGCCGCTGCGATGCATTGCGCCGGCCCGAGCGCGTGGCCCGCATCGCGCTGTGCTGCGAGGCCGACAAGCGCGGCCGGCTCGGATTTGAGGACGCCGACTACCCGCAGGGTGAAACGCTCAAGCGCCTGCACCAGGCAGCGCTTTCGGTACAGGCGCGGGATCTGGATACGACGCACCTGAAAGGCCCGGCGATTGGTGAAGCGCTGGCCAAGGCGCGGGTGAAGGCGATTGCGGCGGCGCGGTAGGAATCTGCGGTTTGCTGGGAAGCGTGGTGTGAGGAGTCGCTGATCAGTACCTGAAATAGGTATCGCCCAGCGCTGGATGGTCACCCGCCCTCTTCTTCAAGTTTGTGATACGCCTCAGATTCAGATATTTCCCATTGACCCAGCCAAGAGATTTGAATATTGCGTCAGCCATCCTTGCATAACGCGTGAAGCGAGAACCAATCCTAATTCCAATGAAGCACGAGACAGAGACACAGCTAAGAAATATGTAAAAAAATCTTCTCAGGGAAGACCAGTCCCAGGGAGTTTCATTAATCGACCCAAAGCCGGCAACCAGAACGTATAGAGCAGCACTTGGCAGTGAGAACATCAGCGTGTACTTCATGACACCGATCCAGTGCGCCCAACTTCCAGAGCTGACATGGGGATATGACACAATCAGCCGTTTATTCTCATCCAGAACTGACAGAGCAAAGAATTTCCCATCTTCGACCCTCTTTCCAACGACCTTTACTCGATCCCCTTCACTGAATGGCCAGTTCCAAAGCAACCCTTCCACTTGAGTTTCGCCAAGTCGGAACTCGACTCTAGTAACCGGCTCAGCCATCTCCTCAGCTGACATCATCGCCATCCCGGCTGCAGGCCCACTCAGCCCCAGCGCGGCTGCAATAGCACCAGTAGCCGCGATGCCTGATCGATCACCTTCTCGCCAGAATACATTTTCCACAACGTGCTTGACTCGCAGATCGGAGATGGTGCCGGTTTCGGTATCAAGCGGCCCCCTCTCCGAAGACACATCTACTTCAATTTTCATTGCACCCTCAACGTAACCGAGCCAATAGCCTGGTCAAACGCCAGCATCTGTTCTCGCGTTGTGGAATAGGTCTTTCCAACGAGGGCACGCTCACCCTTTCCACGCTCAGCACTTTTTCCGAATGCATTGTTCATACACCACTTTTCTAAGTCGTTCGGACTGACAGCCCATACCAAGGCTTCAATGATGAGCAGAACCAAGGTAACTTCCCAACCGCCCAATCGCAGAATCCATACACCAAGTCGTTTCATTGCCTGCGATGCAACGACACTCCCCCCTCCGTAGCCGCAGCAGCTTCAAGCCCTGCTTTCAGGCCACGAAGCCCCAAAGTCACTGAGTTGCGTCCCAGACTGCGCTCGATCACGGGAGAAGAGTAGGCAAGCGCGGTGAGGAACTGCGCTCCGCCCGCAGCCGCCGTCACGAACGCTTTAGTACTCAGAAGTATGTCGGCAGCAAGCTCTTGCTGTCTGTCGGCAGCTTCAGCGTCTAAACAGCTGTAGTACACCCCAATAAAACTACCCGCCCCGGCCATCACACTTCCGGCAACCTTCATCCGTATGGCACTGGCGCTCCCTTCGCCAAAAAGCTCCTTCGCCACAGCCTCGTGCACACCGGTATACACCGCCACAAGCGACATTCCAGAGGCCAATAACGTCGCGCAGTCACGCGTCTGCTTGTCCACCTTCGTGGCCAGATGGATGAAGTTCACCATTTCCAGAACGCCGGTCAGTGAGTTCAGCCGGACAACATTGCGACTGCTTTCCGCCGCAGCCTGCCAACGCTTGCGCATCGCCAGCGCGCCGTGATGCAGCTCCAGATCGCGGAGCGCGAACTGCATCGGCAGTGCACTACCCTTCTTGCGATAGAACTGGATACGCCCCAGGAAGTAGCGCTTGCCTTGCTGGCCACTGCTCAGTTCTTCAGCCACCAGGCTGATGGCCTCATCGCGCTCCATCAACGCCCGTGTCAGAAGCACGAACCGGACCATGGCATTGCCGGCGGTGTCCTGGATGCCCTTCATCGGGAATCGATTCAGCAGGAATGCGCCGGCGGTGGTGACGAAGCGATCAACGCCACTGTGCACGGGCCGCCCAAAGGCGATAGATGTCAGGCGCCATCAGCACGCATAACCTCGCAATGTTAATAGTCAAAGCATGCACCGCCAAGTGCAATGCGGTCATCCCAATTCCCCTGACCAAGGAAGTTTGGCTTGAATTCCGCAATAAACTCACATCGCTCAGTATCTGAAATAGGTATCACCCAATGCAACATGATCACCTTTTTGACGCGCCGCCCTTGTTATCTTCCGCAAGTCAATTGCCGCCCCTCGACTCCAACCAAGCGCAGAGAATATCGAATCCGCCATCTTTGCATAGCGAGTGAATCTGCGCCCAATCCGGTACCCAACCGCAAGAGAAAAAACTATCCCTGCAAAATATGCGTACACAAGAATCTCAACCGACAATGACGAGACTACAGACAAAATACCCAAGAAGACTGCCCAGTATGGAACGGCAAACATAAGAGAATACTTCGCTACAGAAATCCAGTGCGCCCAACTTCCGGCACTTACATGCGGATAGGAAACGATTAATCTCTTACTCTCATCAAGCACTGATAGAGCGAAGAATTTCCCTTCGCCATCTCGCTTTCCGACTACCCTGACGAAATCTCCCTCGCTGAAAGGCCAGTTCCAGAGCAGCCCTTCAACAGGCACCTCACCGAGTAAAAACTCAACCCTCGCAACCGGCTCTTCCATTTCCTCTGAAGACATCACCGCCATACCGGCAGCGACGCCGCTGTGACCCAGCGCAGCGGACAAAGCACCAGTCGCAGCCATTCCCACGCAATCCCCATCTCGCCAAAAAATATTCTCCATGACGTACTGAACCCTCTGACCGGAAATAGTTCCGATCTCTGTTTCAAGCAACACGTCCTCACCAACACTCACTAGAGCACCCCACCTATTGAGACCGAATCGAAACCGAGCCAATAGCCCTTTCAAATGCCAGCTGCTGCTCCTGTGCAGTCGCATAGACATCGTCGGGCGAGCGACTCCCTCTCGACCTGTCACCAATCCTCTTACCGAAGACGTTGGTCATACACCACTTCTCCAGATCATTCGCGCTAACAGCCCATATCAAAACTTCGACGAGCAGAAGACCCAAAGCTACCTCCCATCCACTAAGTCGCAAGATCCATGTACCGATACGTTTCATGGCTTGAGAGGAAACGATGTGCCCGCCTTCTCCACCCGCCGCTGCCTCAATGCCAGCCCTTAAACCTCTAAGGCCGATCGTTAGTGAGTTGCGTCCTACCACGCGCTCAATGACAGGGGAAGAATAGGCAAGAGCGGTCAAGAACTGAGCAGAGGCGGTAGCTGCCATTGCTCCCCCCTTTATCACCAACGCTATAGGGGCGCGCATACCAAATTCACTTGCCTTCTCAGCCTCCAGGACGCTGTAGTACGCCCCAATAAAACTACCCGCCCCCGCCATCACACTTCCGGCAACTTTCATCCGTATGGCACTGGCGCTACCCGCACCAAAAAACTCTTTCGCCACAGCCTCGTGCACACCGGTATACACAGCCACAAGCGACATTCCAGAGGCCAGTAACGTCGCGTAGTCGCGTGTGTCCTTGTCAACCTTGGTTGCCAGATGAATGAAGTTCACCATCTCCAACACGGCCGTAAGGGAGTTCAGGCGGACAACATTGCGGCTGCTTTCCGCCGCTGCCTGCCAACGCTTGCGCATCGCCAGCGCGCCGTGATGCAGCTCCAGGTCCCGAAGCGCAAACTGCATCGGCAGCGCGCTGCCCTTGGTTCTGTAGAACTGGATACGCTCCAGGAAGTAGCGCTTGCCCTGCTGGCCACTGCTCAGTTCTTCAGCCACCAGGCTGATGGCCTCATCGCGCTCCATCAACGCCCGTGTCAGGAGCACGAACCGGACCATGGCGTTGCCGGCAGTGTCCTGGATGCCCTTCATCGGGAATCGATTCAGAAGGTAGGCACCTGCGGTAGTGACGAAGCGATCAACGCCACTGTCGCGAAGGATGCGGGCACTGGCGGTGGGGGGCGCGGCCTCTTTCTGCGCCGCCTCCAACTTGCGGTAAAGGGCCAAGTAAGACTTCAGATGCGCGGTGCCTGCGACAAATGCCGCCCAGCCTGCGCCGGCCACATCGAGAATCGTGTTGGCGCACACCTGCGCCGCCGTGAGTGTCTGCTGCAGCTCCTTGCGAGACTCTTCGTCGTTCTTCGCAATGACTCGCCAGAGCAGGGATTTTCTTCCGGTAACTTCTATATCGTGGGACAGTTCAGTCAGCAACGCACGGCCTATCTCGTGCATACCAAGCACGGCGATCGCCTCTGTGATGATCTCCTCGAACCTCTCCCCTTGCGCCGCAGACTTGCCGTCAAAGTCTTCCAGCGTCGCCAGCAGCAGATCGTGGCGGAGCCAGGCAACCAGCACCGACATCTTCGGTCCCAGCCGGTCGAGTACCTGTTGCGTCATCGCGTCCATGTTCCTCTTGAACGCGGTGAAACGGGGCTCGTCAATCAGCGGCCAGTACTTGTTTTTCCACGCATCCTGGGCGTCCTTCAGATAGAGCGGCAGGAACTGGCGCTCATACTCCCGCGCGAGTTCCCGCTTCTCCTCCTCGGAGAGCTTTACCTTGGGGTCCCATGAGGGAAGCGAGGGATTGCCGAGGCGGCGCTGCCGCTCCACCTCGCGGACGGTCTGTGCTGCGTAGTTCCCTGCCATCACCGCACCGTTGAGCTCCAGCAGGCGCGAGATCTGTTCGATCTGGTCAACAGCGCTGACTTCCAGTTCGCGCTCGCTCTTGAACTGGTTGATGCAGGCGACCAGGTCATTGCAGTAACCACTGAGCTCGTGCACGACGCCAACCGCATCCCACAAGCCCAGCAGCATGGGCGGGTACTCCTGACGATCACTGCCGATGCGCCCGTTGCTGCTGTGTTGCTTCAGGCGCTCAAACCGCTGCTGGCGCGGGTCGACACCGTCGCTACGAGGGTAATCCCGCCGCGACCAGGGGTAACGCGTGCCATGCGCGTGCAGCCGCACGTTGCGAAGCGCCCCGTCCGGATTGGAGGCACCCGGGAGTGCGCTGCTGTACGGAAGGTCTGGCGGATCGCCTGAGGGGTTATCCAGCCATCGATATTCCATGATCGAGGCCAGCCCGGCGGCATCCTTCAATGGCGCTTGGTCGCCTTCTGCTCTCGCCGACGTGATCCATCTGGCTGGCTCGATCGATTGCATCCGCTCGGCGCGCAGGGCCGGGTCGGATCCATAGCGATCCAACGTCGCTGGCGTCCAGGGGTGTTGGGAGTAGGCCAGCCAGACCGTCCCGCATACATGCGGGCGCTGGATGGTGATGAACTCCGTGCGCATCGGATCGTGGCCACTGCGGCCACAGCTGGGCAGGCCACCGCCTGCGATCGCGCGCGCACTGTAGGCGGTGGGTTGCCGCCACAGGGTGCCGTTTCCGGCGATGGCGTAGCACTCCCAGTACTCCGGACCGTAGGGACCCTGCTCGTAGTACAGGTACAGCAGACCCTGGCGCAACGTTCTGAGCGCGTAGGTGTATCCCGCCGCACTGACATCAACGTCGCTGGCGTGTGCGGGCGACAGGCCACCAAGGCTCACGTTGCAGCTGGCAGGCACCACCGTGTAGCGCACCGGCAGGATGGCCAGCCCAGTGGAGCGGCAGACGTCGCAGGCTGATTTCTCTGTCTCGTCCGGCAGCGTGGCGGCAACCGCCGGAAGATCGACGATGTCTGGACTGCCCGCGCTGCGGATCCCGACGTTGCTTTCACCCGTGAAGGGCCCGCTGGAGTCGTACCTATCTTTGCTATCGCGCGTCATGTGCCCCGTCTCCCTTGAACGCACTTGCGTATGTGGACTCCACGATGCGGATGTCCTGCCACTCCGTTTCGCCAATCCGTCGAATGAGATCGCCATACCGCTCACCGTGCGCGATCTGCGCCAATAGCGTCTGGACAGTGGGATGCCTGTGGAACTGAGGCCCGATCAAGAGCGCATGCGTGGCGAACAGATCCAGATCAGTACCGCTGGAGACACCACAACGGCGCCCCTCTCCGACACTGCGCTGCACCTGCGCGAACGTGGCGCGATCCGGTGGGGTTCCGGCCCGCAGCGCGCCGATCCACGCCTGGTTCAATGCACCAATGGATTCCAGCTCGGGCCAGGACACGGCAGGGTCACCGGGCAGTGCAGGCGCGACGGCGTTGCTGATGGCCCACTCTCCCCACCGATCCAGGAACATCCACGTGGTCGCACCTTCAAACCGATACGCCCGTTGCGAACGCGATGAGCACTGCAGGAACAGGTCCGTCACCATCGGGTCGTAGAAGCGCAGCCACCGCTTCCGGCCCTGCGCATGCGGACAGTGCGCGACCGCGCGCTCGGCAAGCTGCCTGGCCAGCTGAGGTGTAAGCAACGGTGTCCATATCCACGCACACGCACGCTGTGGGCGCGCAGCCAGCAGCGACGATGCCGAGCGCTGTGCCATCGCCATTTCCACCGTCTGGCCCGACAACAGGGAGTGCGTACCTTTGCCCAGGTCGAGGGGAATCAGGGACGGCCACAGGGCCTTCGGTATCTGTCGAATGGCGACGGGAACCGGCGTTATCCCGACCGATTCCAGTAGCGCGTCGAAGGCCTCGTCCCTCTCGCATCGATCTTCCGCCGGCTGCATCAGAAGGTGGCATTGCCCCGCACTGCTGCGGTTGATGGCAACCAGCTGTTCGCACAATGCTTCAACCGACATCGGCGCAGGCCTCCTGTCGGCGCACGGCGGCATTCAAGTGCGGCTCACAGCCCTTGAAGCGCCCTTCAGGCACCTTCGCCTCCACCGCCACACTCGCCGGCCCCACCCAATCCCGCTGGCTGGCCTTGAACTCCACCTTCCCCGGCGCGCCCAGCTCGATGTTGTCGCCCTCAATGCGAATGTAGGCCCCTGCCGCCGTCGCCAGCAGATGCTTGCTCGGCGCCGACAGCTGCACGTCCGCTTCGGTACTGGCGATGCGTACCTTGGTCTTGGCCGCCACGATCATCTGGTTCTTGTGCGCACGCGCGCTCACCTTGCCCTGCGCGGCGTGCAGTGCGATGCCGCGCTCCTGGTTCGGGCTTTCGCCGCTGGGCTGCACGCCGGCGGTGTACATCACCAGACCGCCGGCCACCGCCATCGTCAGCGAGCCCTGCGTCATCCAGTTCAGTGCCACGCCGCTGGCCAGCGTGGTGTGGGTGCCGCTCACCCAGACCTGGTCGGCCGGGGTCAGGCTCAGCACGCCGGCCACACCGCTGCCCAGCAGCACCGGCGCGCTCCAGCCCGGTGCCTCGCCATCGCCACCGGCGATGCTGCCGGCGGCACTGCCGCTGTGGGTGGCGCGCAGCGTCTCCTGCAGCTCGGTCAGGGTGGTGTCCACCGGCAGTTCGTTCGGCTCGCCGGGCAGCTGCGCCTGCTGGTTGGCGGCCGATTCGGCCAGCTGCTGCAGCAGCTGCTGGCTTTCCTGCAGCTGGCTCAATGCCTGCGGCGCGGCCATCTGCGGCGTGCCCTGCTCGGTGGTCAGCAGCAGGCCGCGTCCGGCACGCAGCGCGCCCTGTGCCTGGGTGGACAGCTCCACGCCAAAGCCGCGCTCACCCTCGCGCACGTTGTCCTGGCCGCCCTTCAGATGCCCCAGGGTCAGCGTGGTCTCGTGCTGGGTGGTGGACAGCTGCGCACGGCCCTGCCCGGGGGTGTCGTCGAAGCGCAGCTGCTGGTAGCCGCCGGTGCCGCCCTGGCTGTCGGCCAGCGCCTGGCTCTTGAAGCCGGTGTACACCGCCGCGTGGTCGTTGCCCTCGAACCAGGCGGCGGCGTTGCCGGTGGCGGTGGCCCCCCCACCGTTGATCTGGTTGTGCTGTGCGTCCTGCTGGCCACGGCCGTTGTAGACCGCACCGACCACCACCGGGCGGTCGATATCGCCTTCCAGGAACGCCACCAGCACTTCCTGGCCGCGCCGCGGCAGCACCACGCCGCCCCAGTTGTCGCCGGCCCACGGGGTCATCACCCGCACCCAGGTCCAGGCGCCTCCGTTGGCCGGGGCGTTGTCGTCGCCGCCGGGATGGGCCAGGCCGCTGCTGGCGTTGCCGCCGCGCTGCCACGGGAACTGCACCTTGATGCGATGGTCGCGGTCGGACAGCAGCGGGTCGCCGTCGCTGACCACGATCGCGCTGAGCGTGCCAGTGATGGTCGGCCGTGGATGCAGGTGCGCGCCGTGGCCGTCCTCGGTCTGTGGCCGGTAGTTCACTTCGGCGGGGATGGCGACGAAGCGGTTGTCGTAGAACGCGGTGGACACCTCGCCTGGCGGCTGGCCATAGGCCAGCCCGGACAGCGCGTCCGGCAGCGCCGGCACCGCCACGCTGGCCGGACCCAGGGTTTGTTCCAGTGCGTCGAACACGTCGGCATCGAGGTTGTTGCGCGCCTGGTGCAGCACCGACAGGCACAGGAACTGTGCGTCCTCGCCGACCTGCGGGTGCTGCGACAGGCCAAAGCGCGCGCCCGGTGCCAGTGCCCGCCATTGGCCGGCGCCATCGATGGTATGGGCGCGCACGCGCAGTGCGTCCAGATGCTGCTGCGCGCGGCGCTGTCCGCGTGCGTTGTCCTGCCAGCCATAGGGGCCGCAGGTATCACGGTCGACAATGCCCAGGTCGTTGCCCTGCCCGGCCTCGGCGCTGGCCTGGCGACGCTCCAGGGTGCGGTAGTCCCAGGTCGTACGTTCGACCTTGCCCGGCCGCCAGCGGTGCGCGGTGGACCACCGCTGCACGCTGTCGCTGCGCTCGCTCTCGTCGCGGCGATGGAAGCGCACGCGGCCCAGCTCCGCGGCGTCGTTGCTGTGGTCGGCCAGCACCAGGGTGTGCGTGCCGAAGTCCGCGCCGCCGGGCTCGCCGGCATGCTCGAACCAGTAATAGATGCCCTCCTCGGCCAACAGCCGCTGGACGAAGGCAAGATCGCTTTCCTGGTACTGCGTGGTCAGGCTGCGCCGTGCGTACTGGCTGGCGTCACCCAGCGACCAGCGCCAGGCCGGTGCCAGCCCGCTGTAGTCGGCGAACAGGTCCTCGACGATCTCGACCACGGTCTTGTCGTGGAAGACGTAGCTGTCCACCCGCTGCGACAGGAACGCCAGCCACGGCTGCAGGCGCAGCCGATAGCGCGCCAGGCCGCCATTGCTGCCCAGCCGCTCGGCGGCGGTGATGCGGCCATGCAGCGGGCGCAGGCTGCCGTCGGCCTGTTGCAGTTGCAGCAGCGCGCCCTGCCCGATCAGCGGCGCCAGCTGCAGGCCGGCGTCCAGCGACAGCGCGGTGATCGTCCACTGGAAACCCATGCCGTCGATCTGCTCGACGCCATCGAGGGTTTCGGCCACCAGCACATCGCTCCCCAGCGACGTGTGCAGCCGCAGGAAGCGCTGGGCGTGCGAAGGGCCGGCCAGCGCAGAGCGCAGGGCGGGCCATTGCGGAGCAGGAACGGAGCCATCCATGGAGCAACGCGCGCAGGGCCAAGGGGCCGTGAGCGTGTTGCTGAAACAGAGGCCGAGGAAGAGGGAATTGCGACACGGCAGACAGGTCCACCGTGAAACGCAGGCGCTACCTAGGTGTCGCGCCCGCTAGGAAAACTACGAAATGCCGATCGCATGCAGAACAGGAGGGCGTTACCCGCCAAGTGGCCGACCTGAAAACAGCAGCGAGCCAGCCAAGGCAGGAATCAATGCGCCATGCCACGCGTGATCGCTGCAGCGCGCTGCTTCAGCTGGGCCACGGCATCGGGAATCATTTCCATGCCCACGTCCAGGCCCGGGTTCAGCACCAAGCCGACACCGTCGCCGATACCGGCCAGCAGCGCGTGCACCGCGATCGGCATCGCATGGGCAAACTGCGGCAGCTGCTCGTGCCACAGGCCGGCGCGCTCGGGCGAGGTGAACACCGCGAACATCGGTTCGCCGCTCTCGCTGGTCAGCACCAGCGGCGAGATGCTCTCATCCCAGGCGCCGTCTTCGCCGATGGCCTTGTCCAGCAGCACGAACGCCGTCGAGGTCAACAGGCCATCGAGGAACTGCGATGCGGTCAGCGTCCCGTCCTGGGCCTGCAGCAGGCGCACCTCGAGGTCGTTGAGGGGTTCGAACGGGGTGTCGTGGTCCATGGTGGGTTCCGGTACGTGATTGCAGGCTGCAACTTTAGCAGGCCGGGGGTGAGGCACGGCAGCGCATCCGCTGGGACACGCGGGCTTCAGCGGCCGATGAGGCTTTCCGCGGGAATGCCCAGGTTGCGGTGAAGCTTCCGGATCATTTCCAAAGTCAGGCCTCGCTTGCGATTCAACACCTCATAGACACGGTTGAGCTGGCCGATGGACGGCACCAGATCCTTCACGGTCAGACCGCCCTGCTCCATGCGGAAGCGAATTGCCTCGATCGGATCTGGCGGTTCGATCCGGTAGTGCTTCGCTTCGTAGGCTTCAACCAGCGTCACGAGAATTTCGAATCGATCGCCATCCTCGCTCCCCGGCTCCGGCTCGTTGTCCACATAGGCCGAAATCTCGCGCAGAGCGTTTTCGTAATCGCTTTCCGTACGGATGGGCTGGATGTTCATAGAAGCTCCACAGTGTCGGCGTCGATCCGGTCGTACTCGGCGTGGGTGCCAATGAACTTGATGTAGACCACTTGAAACCTGTAACCCACAGCGACGATAAGCCGGTAGCTGTTGCCCTTTATGTTGAACACCACACGACTGTTCGCCACGAAACTTGCGCTTGCGTAACGTTGGCGTACGTCGTGCGGTGTGTCCCATACGGCGTGCCTGACTTCGTCATACCAGGACCTCAGCGCTGCTTCCGAATCGGGATGGCGTTCCCAGAATCGTTTCAGCGTCGCCAAAGCAACCACTTTCATTCGCAGATCCTAGTCCCAAAATGGGATATAAGCAACCCTCTCATCTTCATCAGCCACCGATGAATCCGTGCCGCCACAGCCAGCCCAGCAGGGCCAGGCCAGCCACGACCACCAGCATCAGCGGCAGGCCGAAGCGGTGCCGCCACGGGATCGGCACCCCACCCAGCTGCTGGTCCATGGTTTCGGTGTCCAGTAGCCAGCCGTGCTCGCAGCGGGTGCAGGCCAGCTCGTATCGGCGCTGGTAGGCGAAGCCGAACAGCAGGTCGATGCGCGCCATCTTGTAGCGCAGCTGCGGCGCGAAGTCGGTTTCCGTTCCGCAACGCAGGCAGTGGTGGGCTTCCGTAGGACCGACGATCACCACCCGTTCCTGCTGGCCGATCAGGATCATGGATCAGCGCGCCTGGCAGGCGGGCTGCTGCAGCAACCACTGCTGCGCCGCAGCCAGCGTGGCGGCATCACTGCCGGTGCGCTGGTCTGGTTCGATCTTCAGCCCATCCCCCTGGCCATTACGGTCCTGCATCACGCTGGTGGTCAGCAGCAGTGCGCTGCCATCGACCAGCGGCCGCATCACGTTGGCAGTGGACAGCCCCGAGGTGGGTTGGCCGAAACTGCGCGTCTGCGGGCGACCGCGGAAGGCAAGCACGGTCGCCTCGCCGGAACTGGCGGTGCGCGGCCCGGTCAGCACTGCCACAGGCGCGCCGGGGTGTTTGAGCAGATAGCCGGGCCCGCTGAGATCGACCCGCACGTGCTCGCCATGACGCACGCTGGACGGCGTCAGCTGCCAAAGCGACGAACCATCTGCGGCAGCGAAGGAACCCACGTTCTCGTCGGCGCTGGGCGTGACGCGCAACAGCGGCGCCGCGCCCAGCAGCATCGGCCACATGTTGCCACCGGTGTTGCCACGCAGATCGACAATCCAGCCGCAGCGGCTGCCATTGTCCTGGTCATCGATGATCGCCTGCCAGCGCTTGGCACGCTCCATCATCTGCTGGTGCGCCGTCGGGCCCTGCATGACACCGTAGCCCTCGATCTCCACCCGGCCGATACGCGGGTCCAGTACTTCGGCCGGGGCCGTCGTTGCTTTCGGAGCCGCTGTCGCTGCGCCATTGGCGCGCGCCAGGCGTTCTGCCTTCGCCTGCAGCTGCTTTGCGCTGATCCACTCGCCATGCCCGCCGGAACTGCGGCCGGTGGCCTCCTGCAGCACCGCGCGGGCCTGGGCCGGATCATTCTGCGCCGCCTTCAGGCGCGTACGGATGGCCGGCCAGTCCACGCGGTCGCGGTACAGCGACTCCTTCTCCAGCATGTCCAGCAACTGGGCCTGCGCCTGTGCTGTCGGCAGGTCGATGACGGCCGGTGCGGCAGCCTGCGCGCTGCTGCAGAACAGGGCGCCCAGTGCAGCAGCGATCACGCGGAGATCAAGCGACATTCGACGTTCCTTCGTCTTGGATGAGTACCGCAGCATACGCGCTTGCCGCTGTCGTTGTATGTCGGCTTTGGCACGCGCCGCGCACAACAACATTTGCAACTTTGCCCATGTTGCCACTCGGGCAAAAGCGCGAAGGTGGCTCTGCCGGCGCGCTTTGCGCTGGCCGGGATTGGCGTCCTGAATGAAGTTTTTCACGAGCAGGCTTGCAACGTCGTTGCCGGCCCGAACAATGCACCGTCCGTCGTTCTGCGGCGGGCGGTGCGTGGGGATCCCCGGATCCGCCGGCGTCATTCCTCGTGGAGAGCTTCACCGGCACGCCAACCCGCACCGCCCGCCACCTTGCATCCCGCAGGTGGCCTTGCCTTGTGAGGTTGCTGCCATGAACACGCCCTACCCCGCCTATCCACGTCTGCACGCCCTGCTGGGCGATGTCCTGCCCGGCCTGGCGCTGCCCACTCCCGTGGCTGAAGCGCTGGAAGATGCATTGTGCGAGGGCGACGGCGATGCCGCGCCGTCGGCCTTCTTCGCCCGGTTGCGTGGTATCGCGCAAAGCCACGCTGCCGATGGCCAGCCCTGGCGCGAACGGCACCTCGGCGAGTCGCGTGGCCGGGAACTGGCCGAGGCCACGCGGTGCCTCGCGGCGGTGTCCGCCTGCGGGGGTGTGTTGCTGGCGGCGCAGTCGGCGCGCGAGATGGATGATGCGGCAGCGCAGTGCCCGCCGCAGGTGGAGGAAGGCCTGCTGCATGCGGTGGTGGTGCTGGCCGATCATGCGGGCGGGTTGGTGGCACCCGGTGCACGCGCGGGATCGTGACGCCGATGGATTCGTGTCGACCAAGGTCGACACCCACCAGAGCAGATTATGGCGTCGGTTGGAACGCGGAGCAGGTCATGGCGCCGGTTGGAATCCAGAGCGGATTGGAATCCAGAGCGCATCATGGCGGTGATGGGATGAGTGCCGACCGAGGTCGGCACCCACCCGGGCGCGCGGCCGTCACCAGTCCGCGCGCAGGCCGATGTTGCCTTCGATGATGCGGCGCTTCTCGTTGCGATCGCCGCCCAGTTCGCGGGTGTAATCGGCCACCGCATAGGCGCTGATGGTGCGGTTGAAGCGCCCGACCACACCCACGCCGGCTTCCAGCGCACGCGAGCGCTGCGAGTTGACGATCACGTCGTCGTCGAAGCGGATGCGATCCTCGCCGGAGCCGCCGTGCCAGTAATTGAGCTTGAAGTACGGCTGCCAGCCGTTGTCGGCCAATTGGTAATCGCCAGCCAGGCGCAGGCCGATGCGGCCGGTCCAGGCGTTGTCGTTGTCGAAGCGCACGCTCGATACCGCATCGCGACGGTCATCCAGCGCGGTGCGCTGCCAGATCACCTGTACCTGCGGCTCCAGCCACCAGGCCGACTGGCCGAACTGCAGCAGCGGCTTGCCGGCCTCCACCGACACACTGGTGTCATCGCCCTTGATGCCGAAGCCCAGCCCGCGCGAGGAACGCACGCGACCGTCGTAACGGCTCTGCATCGCCACCGCATCGATGTAGCCACCGGTGCTGCCGGTGAGTGTCCAGTACAGGCCCACGTGTTTGTCATCCAGGCGGTTCTGGCCCACCTGCACGTTCTCCCAGCCCAGCGCCAGGCCGGTGGTCTTGCCCTGTGCGCGGGTGCGGCCGACAAACACGCCGATCTGGTTGCGATGGTTGTCGTTGGCCGCAGCCCACACATCAAGACCGGCCTGCAGGCCCATCACATCGCCGTCGAACCCGGGCTGCGCATCGCCCTTCCAGTGAATCTCGCTGCTCTGCCCGACCAGCCGGCCCCAGGCGGTGCGCAGCGCGCCCTGGTTGTACAGCAGGCGCTGCTCGCCCTGCCGTTCGTGGAACGTGCCGAGGCTGGCCAGAGACGCCTCGCGCAGCAGGGGCGGCACCACCGCGTTGGTGGCGGTCTCCACGCGGTACAGCGGCACCACGGCGCCTTCTGCCGGGCGCGCATCCGGTGTCGGCGGCGCGCCCGTGCCAGGCAGGCTGCCACCGGCCACCGGCACCTCGGGCACTTCCGGATCGGTCGGCGGCGGCGCCGGCGGTGGCTCCGGCGGCGGTGGCGGTGGGGCGGTCTCACCGGCGGTCAGGTCCGGATCGGTGGCGCCTTCGGGCGGCGGGGGTGGCGCCGGCGCGATCGGCGGCGGCGGGGCCACCGGCGGTGTTGGCGGTGGCGGCGTGACGGTACCGCCGCCATTGGGCGCCGGAGTTGGTCCCTGCACCAGCGTCGAGCGCAGGTACCAGTTCTCGCCGGTGCCCGCGCTGACCCCGCCCTTGAACAGGAAGTACTCATAGGCACCGGCCGCCACGGGCGCAAACAGCGAGAATGCGCCCGGCGCGGTGGTGGCGCCATTCAATGCCTGCACCACCAGGATGCCGTCGGTACGTGTCGCCGCACCACCGCCGCCCACGTTGAGGATGCCGATGCCGGTGCTGCCGGTGGCCGTGCCGCCGTCGAACACCAGCGTGTCACTGGCCGAATCATCGGCCCCCAGCACCGTCTTCAGGTACACGCCACCGCCGTCTCCGCGGTAACTGCCGCGCACGGTGAAGGCATCACCGGCGCTGCCGCTGGCGGTCAGGTCGATGCGCCCGGCATTGACCACGTTGACCAGGCCCGATGCCGCGAACGGGCGAATCGCGTAGTTGCCGCCGCCAGCGAACAGCGTACTGGTGTCGTCGACGGTGAGCGTACCGGTGCCGGTGCCGGCATCGCCCAGCACCAGAGCGCCGTCGAAGGTCAGTTCGGTGCTGCTGGCCAGGTTGATCGTTTCCCAGTTCTGGAAGCGCCCGACGCCAGTGGTCTTGACGTTGGTGAGGTTGAGCTGGTCGGTGCCGCTGCCGCCGTCGAACAGGGGTACTGCGCCGACGTGGGTCTGGGTGAGGTTGGCCAGGTTCGCAACGTCGTCATCCGGGCCCATGTCGATCGCACCGTAGACGATGCCGCCATCGGTCCAGTTGAACGTGTCATTGCCGGTGCTGAGCAGCACCTGGCCGCGCACGGTGCCATCAGTGATGGTCACGCTGTCGGCACCGCCGCTGACGCTGATGTTGCCGCCGATGTAGGCCGTGCCCGAGATGATGATGGTGTCGGTGTCGAAGCCGGTCACCACGTTGCCGTCAACGGTACCGCCGGACATGTCCCACAGGTTCTTGTCCAGCTTCATGTTGACCCGGCCGATGCGGCCACCGGTCATCCAGGCCCGGTCGCCATCCTCGAACGCGCCGATGATGCGGCCACCACTCATGCGGAAGGTGTCGATGTTGTCGCCCTGCTGCAGGGCGCCGACGGTGCCGCCGGTCATGACGAAATCGTCGCGGCCACTGCCCTGTGCGACCACGCCGGTGATGGTGCCGCCGGTGACCGTCATCTGGTCATCGCCGCTGCCCTGGTCGACACGGTCGAGGGTACCGTCGTTGAGCAGCAGCACATCGTTGCCATCGCCCTGCAGGACACCGCCGGTGATGCTGCCGGCCTGCATCTCCAGGCGATCATTGCCGGCACCGAACTGCACGCCGGTTCCGCCACTGAGCGTTCCGCGGTTGACCAGCACGCTGTCACCATTGCCGACGAACTGCAGGGCGATGTTGTTGCCCGTGCTGATGCTGCCAAGGTTCTCGACGCGGCTGCCGCCGCCGAGCTGCACCGCCACGCCGCTGAGCGAACTGATCGCGCCCTGGTTGGACAGCAGATGGCCCCCTGCGCCGACCAGCGAGATGGCGGAACCGCCACCGCTCTGCTGCAGCTGGGCGCTGCTGGCAACGTTGACGGTGATGCCGGCCGCGCCGCTGGCAGCAATGGGAACGGTCTGCGGGTTGGGTGCGCTGGCAGTGCAGGTGACCGTCTGGCCGGCAACGGGCGCAATGACGTCACAGCCGGCCCAAGCGACGCTGGCGGACATCAGCATGACGGAGGGAACGGCCAGGGCCTGCAGCACGGAAACGGTGAGGCGGCGCGGACGAAACGCGCGCGGGACGGCACGGGACATACAGCACTCCTGGACAGGGGATCAGGAACTGCGGATATGCGGTACTGCGAGCGCAGTCTGCCTTGTCGTGAATGGTTTCGACAGGTGAATTTACGTGCCAGTGATCACACTTCAATTGCGAACTCGAGCGATCCTCACCTGGCCTCTACGTGACTGAAACCATTCATTTTTCTGGAGGCCACCAGTAGCGAGAAGAGCATCCACGCAGGGCGTGGATGAGGCGGGTCAGATCTTCAGGTAGATCTTCCGCCGGTCCAACCACCAGGCCACGCCCCACCACAGCGCGACGAACGCCACTGCCTGCAGCATCGATGCCAGCTCCAGCGCCTGCGGCATCGCATGGGTCAGCTGCTGCCAGATCCAGCCCCAGGCGCCAGTAGCCATCAGCACCACGGACATGACCGACGCGCCAAGATAGGCGGTGATCGCATTGACCCCGAAGCGCCGCCCCAGCGCCGGCCAACCCTTGCGGTCGATCAGCACGTGGCCCAGCCACAGCGCCAGCGCGGCAAGGCCACCGGTCCACAACACATAGCTGGGCGTCCACAGCTGTTTGTTCAACGGCAGCACGGTGGCCAGCAGCAACCCGAGCACAGCGGTTGCCACGCCCAGCCCGGCCAGCGCCGCCGAACGCCCGTTGCGCAGCAGGCCGCCGGCCAACAGGCCGAGCACGGTGCTGGCCAGGGCACCCAGGGTGCTCAGCAATCCTTCCGGATCATGGCCAAGCCCGGTATCGGCGTGCCACTGGTAGATCCACGGGGCGAACAGCGTGGTATCCAGACGGCTGGCCGGATTGGTCCACGGCGCCAGATCGCCGATGCCCAGCAGCAGTACGGTGTACCCCACCAGCAGCGTGACCAGCACGGCCGCCTGCACGCGCGGCCGCGCATACACCGCCAGCACGCCCACCAGCGCCGCACATACCGCGATGCGTTGCAGCACGCCCCAGATGCGGAAGTGATGCGTCTGCAGCGCCCACCAGATCAACAGATGCAACAGCGCACCGGCCAGCAGGATGCGCAGTGCGCGTTCCAGCACGCCACGCGCCAACGCAGGGCGGACCGACGCGTCCAGCGCGCGCGGTGCCACGCTGAAGGCCATCGACACACCGACCAGGAACAGGAAGAACGGGAACACCAGATCGGTGGGCGTGCAGCCGTGCCATTCCGAATGACGCAGTGGTGCGAACACCGCGCTCCAGTCACCCGGATTGTTGACCAGCAGCATCGCCGCCACGGTGATGCCGCGCAGGGCATCGATCGAGCCCAGCCGGCGTGGCGGCGTAGCGTTCATCAGGCGGCCTCGTACTGTCCGGCGATCCAGGTGCCGCGCACCTGCAGGGCGTCATCCAGCAGCACCAGGTCGGCCTGGTAGCCCTCTGCGATGTGGCCGAGGCGGTCATCGACATTGAGGAACTGCGCCGGATAGGTCGAGGCCATGCGTGCGGCTTCGGCCAGCGGCTGGCCCAGCAGCTGCACGGTGTTGCGCACGGCGGTGGCCATGTCCAGCGCCGAACCTGCCAGTGCACCGGCGGCATTGCGGACCACGCCGTCGATGGCCGTGATGGTTTCGCCGTACAGCACGTAGCTCGGGTCATCGGCACCGACCGGCGGCATTGCATCGGTCACCAGCAGCAGGCGGCCACGCGGCTTGGCCGCCAGGGCCACGCGCAGGCTGGCCGGATGCACATGCACACCGTCGACGATGATGCCGATCCAGCTGTCGCGGTCTTCCAGCGCGGCGCCCACTGCGCCGGGTTCGCGGCCCTGCAATGGCGACATCGCGTTGTACAGATGGGTGAAGCCACGCACGCCGGCATCCAGGCCCGCACGGATCTCTTCGTAGGTGCCTGCGGTATGCCCAGCGGCGACGATCACGCCTCGCTCGACCAGCGCACGGATGGTCTCCAGCGGCACGCGTTCCGGCGCCAGCGTCAGCAGGGTCACGCCGTTGTCGAGCGACGCGGCCAGCGCGATCTCATCCTCGTCCGGCACGCGGAACTTGCTGGCATCGTGGGTGCCCTTGCGCGCAGGTGCGATGTAGGGGCCTTCCAGATGGATGCCGATCACGCCCGGCACGCCCTGTGCGATGGCCTCGCGCATCGCACCGATGGCCTCGCGCATCACGCCCACGTCGTCGCTGATCAGCGTCGGCAGCATCGCGGTGGTGCCGAAACGCCGGTGCGCCTGCGCGATGGTGCGTAGCGACGCGACGTCCGGCGTGTTGTTGAACAGCGCACCGCCGCCGCCGTTGACCTGCACGTCGATGAAACCGGGCAGCAGCCAGCCTCCGCCCAGGTCCACCTGCTCGGCGGCCTGGCCGATCTGCGGCGCGGCATCGGGCAGCAGCGCACTGATGCGGCCGTCCTCGATCACCACCGCCAGATCGTCGCGGAATTCATCGCCTGCAAGGATGCGGGCGTTACGCAGCACCGTGGCCATCAGACCGTCTCCGTGACCTTGTTCAGGTGCGGCGGCAGATCCGGATTGAAGCCACGGCGCAGCGCCAGCGCGTTGATCGCGCGGTAGAAGCTCTGCACGGTCAGCAGCGGCGCGCACAACGGATGCGGCGCGGCCGCGACCGGCAGATTGCCGCCAGCACCGGCCAGCCATACCTGTGCACCGCGCGCGGTGAACTCATCGACCACTGCGCGGGTGCCGGCACCGGTCTCGTCCGGCTGTGCGAAGGCGAGCACCGGGAAGCCACGATCGACCAGCGCCATCGGGCCATGCTTGACCTCGGCCGAACTGTAGGCCTCGGCGTGAAGGCTGCAGGTTTCCTTGAACTTCAGCGCGGCTTCCTGCGCTGCACCCAGGCCCAGGCCGCGGCCGAGCACGAACAGGTTGGTGGCTTCGACCAGCCCGTCGGTCACCGCGCTCCAGTCGCACTGCCAGGCCGCACGCATTGCATCGGGCAACAGGTCCAGTGCCGCGCGCAGGTTGCTGTCCTGCTTCCAGTACGCGGCCAGCTGCAGCAGCGCAGCCAGCGAAGCCAGGTAGCTCTTGGTGGCGGCCACGCTCTTCTCGGCACCGGCATGCAGCGGAATGACCGTGTCGGCCAGCTGCGCCAGCGGTGAATCCTCGACGTTGACCAGCGCGATCACGCGCGCACCGGCCGCCTTGGCGGCTTCCGCATTGCGCAACAGGTCCGGGCTCTTGCCCGACTGCGAGATGACGATGAACAGTGCGCCGCGCAGTTGCAGCGGTGCGGCATACACCGAGCCCACCGACGGCGAGGCCGAGGCGACCACCAGGCCCAGCTGGGTTTCCAGCAGGTATTTGCCGTAGGTGGCGGCGTGGTCGGAGCTGCCACGCGCGCAGGTGACCACGAACGGCGGCGGCGCCGCGCGCAGGCTGGCGGCCAGGGTTTCCATGGTGGCGTGGTTGCGCGAGAACTGGCGGGCGACCACGTCGGCTGCTTCAGCGGCCTCGGCGAACATCAGGGTGGAAGTGGGGTCTGACAGCGACATGGCAGGCTCAGGCAGGATCGGAAGGAAGGGGGCGTGCGCCGGCCGGGCGCATCGGCGCCGTAGAACCGCGCACCACCAGTTGTGGCACGAAGCCCTGGTTGTGCAGCGGCGCCGGCGCATCGTCGTAGGCGTCGCTGCGCAGCTGCGCGATCAGCAGGCGCGCAGCGTGGCGAGCGATGTCTTCGGTGGCCTGCTTGGCGGTGGTCAGTGGCGGCCACGACTGGCGCGAGAACGGGCTGTCCTCGAACCCGGCGATGGACAGGTCATAGGGCACGTTCATGCCGGCCGACTTGGCGGCCGCCAGCACGCCGGCGGCGATTTCATCGTTGGAGCCGAAGATGGCGGTGGGCGGCTCGCGCAGCGCCAGCAGGCGGCGCGCGCCGCGGAAACCGTCATCGAAGGTGTAATCACCCTGCACCACCAGGTGCTTGTCCACGGTCATGCCGTAGTCCTTCAGCGCAGCCTCGTAACCGGCATAACGCTCACCGGAGGAGCGGTGCGAGATACCACCCCAGAGGAAGCCGATGCGCTGGTGGCCGAGCTGGATCAGATGCTCGGTGATCTCGTAGGCGGCCTCGCGGTCGTCGACGAACACGCAGGCACCGTCGGCCGGGTCTTCGGTGGCGGCGATGATGCGCACCAGCTTGATGCCGCGCGCGGTCAGCGCCTGGATCAGGTCGCGGCGCTCGGACATCGGTGCGGTCAGCACCAGCCCGGCCAGGCGCGAACGCTGCACCCAGTCGGCCAGCTCATCGGCCAGCAGCGGCGAGCTGGAATCGCAGGGATGGATCTGCAGGCCAAACCCGGTCTCGCGGCAGGCAGCGAGCACGCCGTTCTGCACGCCGATGATGTGGTACGGGTTCGGGTTGTCGTAGACCAGCCCGATCACGAAGGTGGTGCCGCTGCGCAGGTTGCGCGCGGACGGGTCGGGCTCGTAGTCGAGCTCGGCGATGGCACGCAGCACCCGTGCACGGGTGGCCTGCATCACCGAGGGCTCGTTGTTGATCACCCGCGAGACCGTCTTCAGCGAGACCTTGGCCTTCTCCGCAACGTCCTTGATGGTCGCTCTGCGCATGGGTTTTCCCTGGGGTTGGCTGCCGTCCATCATCGCCGATCAGGCCTTGTCCTGCGGCAGGCCGGCGCGATGGCCGATCACCGAGTAGAACAGGATGTACAGGTAGCACGGCACCATCAGCAGCACGAACACCAGCTGGAAGTCGATGTGCTGCTTGAGCACGGCGAACAGCTGGGGAATGATCGCGCCGCCGGCGATGCCCATCACCAGCAGCGCCGAACCGGTTTCGGTGAAGCGGCCCAGGCCACGGATCGCCAGCGGGAAGATCGCCGGCCACATCATCGCGTTGGCAAAGCCCAGTGCGGCCACGAAGCCCACCGAGACGTAGCCGTGGGTGACCCAGGCGCCGAGGCAGAACACCACGCCCAGCACGGCGGAAATGGTCAGGTAGCGCGACTGCGAGACCACCTTCGGGATCAGCAGCAGGCCGACCACGTAGCCGATGAGCATGGCAAACAGGGTCAGCGAGGTGAACATCTTGGTCTGGTCCAGCGGCAGGTCGAAGCCGTGGCCGTAGGTACCGATCGCATCGCCGGCCATCACTTCCACGCCTACGTACACGAACAGGCACAGCACGCCCAGCCACAGGTGCGGGAACTGGAAGATGCTGCGGCGCTCGGCGGCGCCGGCGGTGGTGGGGGTGGCGTTGGCTTCGGCGGACTTGATTTCCGGCAGCGGCGAGAACAGCACGGCCACCGCCAGCAGCACCAGCAGACCGGCCATGGCCAGGTACGGCGCGTGGATCTTGGCGGCAAAGTCGTTGAGCAGCTGCGCCTTGGTCGCTTCATCGGCAACGGCCACGCTGGCCGACAGGTCACCGATGCCGTGCAGCACCACGGTACCGATCAGCACCGGCGCCAGCATGCCGGCGATCTTGTTGCAGATGCCCATCAGCGCGATGCGCCGCGCCGCGGTCTCGATCGGGCCGAGGATGGAGATGTAGGGGTTGATCGCGGTCTGCAGCAGGGCCAGGCCGCTGCCGATCACGAACAGGCCGCCGAGCGCGCCCGGGTACCAGCGCTGGGTGGCGAATTCGCCGAACAGCGCGGCACCACCGGCCATCACCAGCAGGCTCAGGCTCAGGCCCTTCTTCATGCCGGTGCGGCGCAGGATCCACGACGACGGCAGGGCCAGGAAGAAGTAGGACAGGTAGAACACCATCAGCACCAGGAAGGCGCCGACCTCGCTGAGTTCGAAGGCGAGCTTGACGAAGGTGATCAGCGGCCCGTTGAGCCAGGTGAAGAAACCGATCAGGAAGAACAACACGCCGACGATGGCGATGGAGGTGGCCACGTTCGGGCGCGCGCTTGCAGCGGGGACGGCGGACATCAGGAGGGCTCCTGCGGCGACGGCCGCAGAACGCGGCGTCGGAGAGTGGCTGGGAACAACGTTGTCACATTCTTTCGATGGACAACGGCGGTTTGTCAACTTCCCTGCATCGCCCCGCAAACCTCGTGCTGCACTGCGCAAGCCGATTCCGGTAGATCGGGCTGAATGCGCTGCAGCCCTTGAGCCCCATGCAGCAACGGTTCCCGTGTGAAACCCATGCTCACGCCATGTAAACGTTTACTGCATGTCGTATTCGTTGCGGCGCAGCAACGAAAGTGTCACGAACTCGTTGACATCGTTGTCAGCGGGGTTACAGACTCCGCCCCAATCGCCGCCCCCGATCCCGGGGCCGGCCCCACCTGCAGCAGGAGCCCGCGTGACCGCCAGCCACCCCGCCCCGGCCCATGTCCTGTCCCGAGTCGCGCCCTCGTTCCTGGCCGCCGACGTTGGTGGCACCCATGTGCGCGTGGCCCGGGTCCAGGCCAGCGGTGATGCCGCCCACCCGGTGCAGGTGCTGGAATACCGCAAGTACCGCAATGCCGACCATGCCGGCCTCAGCGCGATCTTGTCCGACTTCCTCGGTGAAGGCCCGCGGCCCACGCACTGCGTGGTTGCCAGCGCCGGCTATGCCCGCGAGGACGGCACGGTGATCACCGCCAACCTGCCGTGGCCGCTGTCGGCGCGCCAGGTGGAAGCCGACGTCGGCCTGCAGCGGGTCTACATCGTCAACGACTTTGAAGCGGTGGCCTACGCCGCTGCGCAGGTGGACGCCAGCGGCGTGCTGCACCTGTGCGGACCGGAGACCGCTGCACGCGGCCCGACCCTGGTGGTCGGCCCGGGCACCGGCCTCGGCGCCGCGCTGTGGATTCCCACCGCACACGGCCCGGTGGTGCTGCCGACGGAAGCCGGCCAGCCGACCCTGGCCGCCAGCACCGAACTGGAAATGGCCATCGTCCGCCACATGCAGCGCGACCGCGCGCACGTGTCGATCGAGCATGCGATCTCCGGCCCGGGCCTGATGAACCTGTACCGCGCGGTATGTGCGCTGCAGGGGCAGGTACCGACGCTGGCCAGCCCGGATGCGGTCACCGCCGCCGCCATGGCCGATACCGATGCGCACGCACGCCAGGCGCTGGATGTGTTCTGCGGCCTGCTCGGCAGCACCATCGGCGACATGGCGCTGTTCTACGGCGCCCATGGTGGCGTCTACCTGGCCGGCGGCATCCTGCCGCAGATCCGCGAATACCTGCACGCCAGCACCTTCGTCGAACGGTACCTGCAGAAGGGGCCGATGGGCGAAGCACTGGCACGCATCCCGGTGAAGGTCGTCGAGCACGGCCAGCTGGGCGTGGTCGGCGCTGCCAGCTGGTACCTGCAGCAGTCGGCCGCCTGACACCGCAACAGGCTTCAACGCAATCGCAGCACGCAGTACGTGGCACGCCAACGCACGGGACTTCGCCGCCACCCCGCGCATGTCTTCGCAACCGTAATCGAACACCGCCGCCGGCATCCAATCGAGTGATGAGGAGAGACATCATGAACACCCGCAAGACCCTGCTTTCGGCCGCCATCGTCAGCTGCATCGCCTTCAGTGCGCATGCACAGCAGGCCGCCCAGACCGCCACCGACCTGGACACCGTGACGGTCACCGGTATCCGTGGTTCGATGGAAAAGTCGCTGGACACCAAGCGCGAAGCCAATGCGCGCGTGGAAGTGGTCACCGCCGAAGACGTCGGCAAGCTGCCGGCGCACAACGTCGCCGATACCCTGCAGCGCCTGCCGGGCGTCAACATCAGCTCGTCCAGCGCCGACGAAGGCGGCTTCGACGAAGCCGACCGTGTCAGCCTGCGCGGCACCAGCCCGAGCCTGACCCAGACCCTGATCAACGGCCATACCGTCGGCTCGGCCGACTGGTTCGTGCTCAGCCAGGGCAACAACGTCGGCCGCAGCGTCAGCTACTCGCTGCTGCCGTCGGAACTGGTCAGTTCGGTGGAAGTGAACAAGTCCTCGCAGGCCAAGCTGCAGGACGGCGGCACCACCGGTACCGTCAACATCATCACCCGCAAGCCGCTGGAATTTTCCAAGCAGTTCACCGCGGAAGGCTCGATCGGCATGGTGCGCTCGGACCAGGCCAAGTCGAACGACCCGCAGTATTCGGCACTGTTCAACTACAAGAACGACGAAGGCACCTTCGGCGTGATGGTGCAGGGCTTCAGCCAGAAGCGCGAGCTGCGCCGTGAAGCGCAGGAAATCCCGGGCGGCTTCTTCAAGATCGGCGCCGGTGATCCGGTGGCCAAGACCAACCCCGACCTGATCGGCGTCAATGTACCGGGCCTGCTGGGTTCGACCCTGTTCGAACAGACCCGTGAGCGCAAGGGCGGCCTGGTCTCGCTGCAGTTCAAGCCGAGCGACAGCCTCACCCTGGGCCTGAACGGTTTCAGTTCCGAACTGAAGGCGAACAACTACAACCGCAACTTCATGATGTTCGGCAACAGCTTCGCCAAGTCGCAGGCGCCGGATCCGGGCTATGTGATCAAGGATGGCGTGCTGACCAACGCCACCTACAAGGGCGTGCCGGGCACCGACTACGCGGTGTACGACATGATCTACCGCGAGTCGAAGGCCAAGTCGAGCTATGTCACCTTCGATGCCGACTGGCAGATCAACGACAACCTGACCGCCAAGTTCCAGGCCGGCAGCACCAAGGGCACCGGCGAAACGCCGCGCCAGTACATCGCCGAGGTCACCCTGGCCAACGGTGGCGGCGCCAGCTGGGCCACGCACGGCAATGGCTCGCCGATCGACTGGAATGTCGGCGGCGATATCTCGCCCAACGGCGTGACCAGCTTCGGCACCTGGGGCAACCAGCAGGTCACGGCTGAAGACAAGGAGAAGTGGGCCACGCTCGACTTCAACCAGTACTTCAATGATGGCGGCGTGCTGAGCTCGATCGACTTCGGCCTGCGTTTCGCCGACCACAAGCGCGAAGCGCTGTCGCCGGAAGGTGCAACCCCAGGTGACATCTGGAGCGCGCTGAAGAACGGTGCCACGGCCAACTATCCGAGTGGCTTTGCCGGTGACATCGGCGGCACCTTCCCGCGCAACCTCTGGTACTTCACCCCGGGTGCGCTGAAGGACGCGGTGACCAACAACTCCACCTGGCTGGCCGGCAATGATGGCCCGACCGGTCGCCATAACTACGGCGCCGAGTGGAAGGTGAAGGAAAAGAACTTCGCCGGCTACGTGCAGGCCAACTTCCGCGGCGACTGGTGGAGCGGCAACGTTGGCCTGCGCTACGTCAACATCAAGCAGGACATCGACACCTACAACGCCGTCAGCAAGGCCGCCGACGCCGATGTCAGCAGCCTGTTCGGCATGTGGGAGCGCCTGGCCTTCCAGAACAAGCGCAACCGTGTGCTGCCCAGCGCCAACATCAAGTTCGACCTGGACGACAAGCTGGTGCTGCGCGTCGCCGCTTCGCAGACGCAGACCCTGCCGGACTACTCGGCGCTGGGTGCCTCCTCGTACGGTTCGGACCTGAACCGGACCGGCGGCGGTGGCAACCCGAACCTCAAGCCGACCCTGTCGACCAACCTGGATGCCAACCTGGAGTGGTACTTCATGCCGCGCGGCATGCTGTCGGTGGGCGCCTATCACATGGACCTGAAGGACTACATCGCCTTCGACGTGGTCTCGCGCCAGCTCTACAGCGAACTGACCAACCAGCTTGAGACCTACCAGATCTCCACCCCGATCAATGCCGACGGCAAGGTGACCGGCGTGGAAGTGGCCTACGAGCAGCCGATCGGCGAGTACTTCGGCATCAATGCCAACTACACCTACGCCAATGGCACGACCTCGCACACCTGGTCGGATGGCTCGCACAACCTGCTGGGCACCTCGAAGAACACCTACAACGTGGGTGCCTACTTCGAGAACGAGCGCTTCGGCGCCCGGGTCAGCTACACCCGCCGTTCCTCGTTCCTGATCAGCCTGTCGGGCACCAACCCGTACTACCAGGATGACTTCGGCACGCTGTCGGCATCGCTGAGCTACAAGGCCACCGACTGGCTGAGCATCAGCCTGGATGGCCTGAACCTCAACAACCCGACCTACAAGTACTACCAGACCGCGGCCATCCCGACTTCGTTCTACAGCAACGGTCGCCAGTACTACCTCAACTTCCGCTTCAAGTACTGATCCAGCGGCGGCAACATCGCCGAGTCGTGCACGCACGCCGGGCCTGGGTCATTCCGGGCCCGGCGTTTTTCATGTATAGCGTTCATCGCACCGTTCCAAGGAGTCGTTCCGATGGTCAAGCCTTCCCGCGCCAGGATGCGCAGCGCAGTGCTGCTGGGCGGCCTGCTCGCCCTGCTGCCGGCGATGCCGGCACTCGCCGCCGATCCCACGCCCGCCGCCGAAGCCCCCGGCCCGCAGCTGCGCGCCGGCAGCCTGATGCTGATTCCCGCGCCGTCCAACGTGCAGCGTGGCGAGGGCAACGGCATCAGCGTACGCGCCGATACCACGTTGCACGCCGAAGGCGAGGCCGCGCAGCGGGTCGCCTCGCAGTTCGCCGACCTGCTGGCCCGCAGTGGTGGCCCGCGCCTGGCCCTGGCCAAGGGCAAGGCGGCCGCCAGCACTGGCGGTATCCGTTTCGAGATCGTTCCCACCTTCCGCGACAGTGGTGAGGGTTACACGCTGGACAGCACCGCGCGGGGCGTGGTGATCCAGGCCGGCAACGAAACCGGCCTGTTCTATGGCGCAACCACCCTCGCCCAGCTCGCCACCGGTGGCAGCAACGGCGTGCTGCCGGTGGTGCAGATCCAGGATGCGCCGCGTTTCAGCTGGCGCGGCTTCATGCTCGACTCGGCGCGGCATTTCCAGAGCCTGGACGAGATCAAGCGCGTGCTCGACGCGATGGCCGCGCACAAGCTCAACACCTTCCACTGGCACCTGACCGACGACCAGGGCTGGCGCATGGAGATCAAGCGCTACCCGAAGCTGACCGAGGTGGGCAGCTGCCGCCTGCCAGCCGGTGACGGCGGCATCGATCCGGTCAGTGGCCAGCAACATCCGTACTGTGGCTTCTACACCCAGGAGCAGATCCGCGACGTGATCGCCTATGCAGCCAGGCTGCATATCCAGGTCATTCCGGAAATCGACGTGCCCGGTCACGCCACCGCCGCCATCGCTGCCTACCCGGAACTGGGCTCGATCAGCACCCCGCTGAAGCCGATCAGCGAGTGGGGCGTGTTCCCGAACCTGTTCAACGTGGAGGACAGCACGGTCACCTTCCTGGAGAACGTGCTGGAAGAAGTGATCGCACTGTTCCCGGCCAAGTACGTGCACGTGGGCGGCGACGAGGCGGTCAAGGACCAGTGGGAAGCCTCCAGGCAGGTGCAGCAGCGCATGCGTGCGCTGGGCATCAACAACGAGATGGCCATGCAGAGCCATGTCATCAAGCGCCTGGAGACGTTCCTGGAGCAACACGACCGGCGCCTGATCGGCTGGGACGAGATCCTCGAAGGGGGCTTGCCGCCGCAGGCCACGGTTATGTCGTGGCAGGGCACCGAAGGCGGCCTGGCCGCAGCCAGTGCCGGCCATGACGTGATCATGTCGCCGGTCGGTTACCTGTACCTGGACTACCTGCAGACCGCCTCGCCGAACGAGCCGCCGGGCCGTCCGGCCCAGGTCAACCTTGGCAAGCTGTACAACTTCGAGCCGGTGCCGGCCGAACTGGCTGCCGACAAGCGCGGGCACATCCTGGGCCTGCAGGCCAACATGTTCACCGAGCACACGCGCAGCTATGCACGCCTGCAGCACAACCTGTTCCCGCGACTGGCGGCGGTGGCCGAGACCGGCTGGAGCACGCCGGAACACCGCGATTTCCGCGACTTCCTCGCGCGCCTGCCGGCGCAGCTGCAGCGCTACCGCGCCTGGGGCCTGGCCTATGCGCAGACGCCGTTCGAAGTGGGCGTGGATTACACCGACAACCGCACCGCCAACACCGTGGCCGTGTCGCTGGCCAACCCGCTGGGCTATGAGGTGCGCTACAGCACCGATGGCCAGCCGGTCAGCGCACAGTCGCCGCTGTACCAGCAGCCGCTGACCGCGACGCTGCCCGCCACCGTGCAGGCCGCCGCGTTCTACCAGGGCCAGATGCTGGCCGCGAAGCCGACCGTCGCCGCGTTCACCGCGCAGTCGCTGCTCAGCCGCCGCAGCGATGAGTTGCTCAGCTGCGTGGGCAAGAAGGGCCTGGTGCTGCGCCTGGAAGACGATGGCCCGCGCGAAGGCACCCGCGCGGTGTTCAACGTCGACATCTTCCAGCCGTGCTGGCGTTGGCCGCAGGCGCAGCTGGACGGCGTCGGCAGCGTGGAAGTGCGTGCGGGCCGTATTCCGTACTACTTCCAGCTGGCCCATGACGAACCCAAGCGTCGCTTCGAGAAGGCCAGGCGTGCGCATGGCGAGATGCAGGTGCGCCGTGGCGACTGCAGCGGCAAGGTGCTGGCCGAAGTTGCGTTGCCGGCCCAGCCGGATGCCGATGGCTTCGTGACCCTGCGTGCAACGCTGCCGAAGGGTACCCAGGGTAACGGCGACCTGTGCATCAACTTCACCGGCGATACGCGCCCGGCGATGTGGGTGCTGGATGAGGTGACGCTGGGGAAATGAGGGCAGGTCTGTCCTGGTGGGTGCCGACCTTGGTCGGCACCCCGGGCAGTTCATCCACGCATGGCGTGGATCTACGGGACGGCTCCACGCGTGCCGTGGATCTACCGGTAGGTGCCAACCTTGGTTGGCACGCCTTTACCCCCGCCAGCGCAGCAGCAGGTCGCGCAGCGGGGTCAATACGGTAGCCATGCCGGCCAGCACGCCGATCGTGTTGGCCAGCGCATCCATCGGATCAGCCGTGCGGTTGCTGGTCAGCGCGCCCTGCGCGAACTCGATGCCGATGCCCATCAGCACCAGTCCCACGCCCACCCACAGCAGCGGGCGGCCCCGACGGAACAGCTGCACCGCGCTGCCGGCCAGGATGAAATAGGCCAGGAAGTGCTCGCCCTTGTCGCTGTTTTCCGGCAACGGAATCGGCGGCGGCGGGATCAGGCACACCACGATCACCAGCAGTACCGCCAGCGCCCACAGCACGGTCCACAGCCGCGGCCTGCGCAGCGGCTTGATCAGCGGCCGAGCATCACTCACAGCCGCCAGCTCAGGTCACCCAGTTCGAAGGCCGGCTCGAAATCGACGCCACGCTGCAGGCCGATTGCCTGGAAGCGCTCGCCCATTTCGGTCGGCAGGGTCAGCTTCTTCACCTGGTCGCGCAGCTGGATGCGGCCGACTTCATCGGTGCGCTCCTCGGCCAGCAGCAATACCTGGTCCAGGCCGTTACCGAGCAGGAAGCTGGCCTGGCTGCAGTAGCCGGCCAGTTCGAAGCCACCGTGCAGGCCCGCTTCGGCCATCGCGGTGAAGTCCACCGAGGCGGTGATGTCCTGCAGGCCCGGCCAGCGATGCACGTCGTTGTGCACGTGGTGGCGGTAGAACGCGCGCACGGTGCCATCGTCGCGGTCATGCTGGTAGAACTCGCCGCGGTTGTAGCCGTAGTCGACGAACAGCATCGCACCGCGCTGCAGGCCACCAGCCACCGCCTGCAGCCAGTACGGCAGCTGCGGCAGCACTTCGGAACGGTAGCCCTCGGCGAAGGGCTTCTCCAGATAGCGCTCGATGTGGCGCACCGCGCCGTTGAGCAGGATGTCGGCCGGCTGCGCGCCGCGGATGAAGCGGCCTTCGGCGTCCAGCTCGACGGTTTCCTCATAGACCTCGCCGTCGCGGATCAGGAAGCGCGGCGTCGGCAGCGCGTCGATCACCTCGTTGGCGAACACCACGCCCTCCCAGTCCTCTTCGAACGGGCGGTCGATCCAGTCCACGCGCGCGGCCAGCTCGGCCGGCAGGTTCTGCTGCAGGCGCTGCTGCTGGCGCTCGCGCAGGTCGGCGCTGGGTTCGAGGATGGCATAGCGCGAGGGCAGCGCGTCCAGCTCCGCCAGGCGCAGCAGCACCGCCTCGGCGAAGGCACCGGTACCGCCACCCAGCTCCAGCATCCGCGCCTGCGCACCCAGCTGGGCGAACACCGGCGCCAGGGCATTGGCCACGCTGCCGGCGAACAGGCTGCCGAGCTCGGGCGCGGTGGTGAAGTCGCCGCTGCCACCGAACTTGCTGGCACCGGCGCTGTAATAGCCCCAGCCCGGGGTATACAGGCACAGCTCCATGAAGCGGGAGAACGGCATTGCCCCGCCCTGCGCAAGGATCTCGGCGCGCAGGGCGGCGGCCAGCTGGTCGCTGTGGGCCAGGGCATCGGCTTCGGGCAGGGGGAAGGTGGGCTGCATGGCGTCTTCGAATGCGGTGACAATGGTGCACAGGATAGCCGAGCCTTGGAGGACCCTCGATGAGCGACACCCACCCCGTGGTCCTGATCACCGGCAGCGCGCGCCGGATCGGTGCGGCCATCGCCCGCCAGTTCCACGCCTGTGGCTGGTCGGTGGTGCTGCACGCCAACACCTCCAGCGCCGAACTGCAGCAGGCCGCGTTCGATTTCGACAACGTACGCCCGGGCAGCGTACTGGCCCTGCAGGCCGACCTGCGCGACGCCGACGCCCTGCCCGACCTGGTGGAACAGGCCGTCACCCACTTCGGCCGCCTGGACGCGCTGGTCAACAACGCCTCCAACTTCTTCCCCACGCCGCTCGGCCAGGTCACTGCCGATGCGATGGACGAGCTGTATGCGGTCAACGCGCGCGCGCCACTGCTGCTGTCACAGGCAGCCGCGCCCTACCTGCGCCGCCAGCAGGGCTGCATCGTCAACCTGACCGACCTGCACGGCACCGATCCGATGCGTGACCACATCGCCTACACCATGGCCAAGGCCGCGCTGGAGATGGCCACCCGTTCGCTGGCGCTGGAGCTGGCGCCGAAGGTGCGGGTCAATGCGGTGGCCCCCGGCGCGATCCTGTGGCCGGAACAGGGCAAGGATGATTTCGCCCGCGAGGCGCTGCTGGCGCGCACGCCGCTGGCACGGATCGGCACGGTCGAGGAGATCGCCGAGGCGGTGTACTGGCTGGTGGCCGAGGCCAGCTTCGTC
>NZ_JAOCAV010000004.1:0-310671 GCF_029839665.1 Stenotrophomonas sp. GD03930
CAGGCAGCGCCCGCGGCCGCCGCCGCAAAGGAAACCCCTTAGATCTTCTTCGCCAGCGACTCAGCCAGGCCGGTGTAGCTGCCCGGAGTCATCTCCAGTAGGCGCTGCTTCGCATCCGCCGGCAGCTCCAGCCCCTGCACGAACGCCCGCATCGACTCGGCGGTGATGCCCTGGCCACGGGTCAGCGCCTTCAGCTGCTCGTACGGGTTCGGCAGGCCGTGGCGACGCATCACCGTCTGCACGGCCTCGGCCAGCACTTCCCAGGCCGCGTCCAGATCGGCGTCCAGGCGCTGCGGGTTCACTTCCAGCTTGCCCAGGCCCTTGGCCAGCGAATCCAGCGCCACCTGGCTGTGGCCGAACGCGGTGCCCAGCGCACGCAGCACGGTGGAGTCGGTCAGGTCACGCTGCCAGCGGCTGATCGGCAGCTTCGCGCTGAAGTGCTCGAACAGCGCGTTGGCGATGCCGAAGTTGCCTTCGGCGTTCTCGAAATCGATCGGGTTGACCTTGTGCGGCATCGTCGACGAGCCGACTTCGCCTTCCTTCAGGCGCTGCTTGAAGTAGCCCAGCGAGATGTAGCCCCAGATGTCGCGGGCCAGGTCGATCAGGATGATGTTGGCGCGGCGCGCGGCATCGCCGATCTCGGCGACGTTGTCGTGCGGCTCGATCTGCGTGGTGTACGGGTTGAACACCAGGCCCAGGCCGGTCACGAAGCGCTCGGCGAAGGCCGGCCAGTCCACGTCCGGGTAGCTGGCCACGTGCGCGTTGTAGTTGCCGACCGCGCCGTTGATCTTGCCGGTCAGTTCGACTGCGGCAATCTGCCTGCGCTGGCGTTCCAGGCGCGCGACCACGTTGGCCAGCTCCTTGCCCAGGGTGGTCGGCGACGCGGTCTGGCCATGGGTGCGCGACAGCATCGGCTGGCCGGCCTGGGCGTGGGCCAGGGTGCGCAGGGAGGCGGCGATGCCGTCCAGGGTCGGCAGCAGCACTTCGCGGCGGGCCTGTTCCAGCATCAGGCCGTAGCTGAGGTTGTTGATGTCTTCGCTGGTGCAGGCGAAATGCACGAATTCCAGCGCCGGAGCCAGCTCGGCGTCGTCCTTCAGCTGTTCCTTGATGAAGTACTCCACCGCCTTGACGTCGTGGTTGGTGGTGCGCTCGATCTCCTTCACGCGCGCGGCCTGGGCCGGGCTGAAGTTGGCGGCCAGCGCGCGCAGGCGGGCGACGGCGGCGTCGGAGAACGGGGCCAGTTCGACGATGCCCGGCTCGGCGGCCAGGGCCAGCAGCCATTCCACCTCGACCACGATGCGGGCCTTGATCAGGCCATATTCGGAGAAGATCGGGCGCAGGGCGTCGACCTTGCCGGCGTAACGGCCATCAAGCGGGGACAGGGCGAGCAGGGCGGAATCGGACATGTCGGCAGGGCGGGGACGAGCGGCGGGGGCCATATTCTACGACGTGCCGGCGTGGTGGTGCCGGCCGCCGGCCGGCAATCACGCCCGGCCAGCGATTCCATGCGCTGCCGGCCAGCGGCCGGCACTACCCTGGAGCGTGCAGAACGGCCGTGCAGGCGGAACGATCTGGCCCGCCCTCGTCATCCCACGCTGCAGGCAAGGGAGTATCGTTGTCGCAGCCGCCAGCCCGGGAAGCGACACCCTGCCAGCCGCCGCTTCCCTTTCCCCAACTGAAGTAGTGCGGAGTTGATGCAATGAGCAAAGCTGCAAGCAAGGGTGCCACCCCGGGATTCCGGATCGAACATGACAGCATGGGCGAGCTGCAGGTGCCTGCCGATGCCCTCTGGGGCGCGCAGACCCAGCGCGCCGTACAGAACTTCCCGGTCTCGGGCCAGCGCATGCCGCGTGGTTTCATCCGCGCGCTGGGCCTGGTCAAGGGCGCTGCCGCCGGCGTCAACGCCGAGCTGGGCCACCTGCCCAAGACCGTGGCCAAGGCGATCCAGATCGCGGCCGCCGAAGTGGCCGCCGGTGACTGGGACGCGCATTTCCCGATCGACGTCTACCAGACCGGTTCGGGCACGTCCTCGAACATGAATGCCAACGAGGTCATCGCCACCCTGGCCAACCGCGCCGGCAAGGCGGGCAAGACCACGGTGCATCCCAACGACCACGTCAACCAGGGGCAGAGCTCCAACGACGTGATCCCGACCGCGCTGCGCGTGTCGGCGGTGCTGGCGGCGCATGAACAGCTGCTGCCGGCGCTGGTGCACCTGCGCAAGACCCTGGACAAGAAGGGCCGCAGCCTGCGCAAGGTGGTCAAGACCGGGCGCACCCACCTGATGGATGCGATGCCGCTGACCTTCGAGCAGGAGTTCGGCGCGTGGTCGGCGCAGCTCGCCTCGGCGCAGGAACGCATCGAGGACAGCCTCAAGCGCGTGCGCCGCCTGCCGCTGGGCGGTACCGCGATCGGCACCGGCATCAATGCCGACCCGCGCTTCGGCGCGCAGGTGGCCAAGGCACTGAAGCAGCAGACGTCGGTCAAGTTCGACAGCGCCGAGAACAAGTTCGAGGGCCTGGCCGCGCAGGACGATGCGGTTGAACTGTCCGGCCAGCTCAATGCGCTGGCGGTGGCACTGATCAAGATCGCCAATGACCTGCGCTGGATGAACGCCGGTCCGCTGGCCGGGCTGGGCGAGATCGAACTGCCGGCGTTGCAGCCGGGCAGCTCGATCATGCCGGGCAAGGTCAATCCGGTGATTCCGGAGGCGACGGTGATGGCCTGCGCACAGGTGATCGGCCACCACACCGCGATCACCGTGGCCGGGCAGACCGGCAACTTCCAGCTCAACGTCACCCTGCCGTTGGTCGCGGTGAACCTGCTCGATGGCATCGGTCTGCTGGCCAATGTGTCCACGCTGCTGGCCGACAGCGCCATCGCCGGCCTGAAGGTGCGCGAGGACCGTGTGGCCGAGGCGCTGGCGCGCAACCCGATCCTGGTCACCGCGTTGAACCCGATCATCGGCTACGAGAAGGCCGCGGCGATCGCCAAGCGCGCCTACAAGGAACAGCGCCCGGTGCTGGACGTGGCGCTGGAGGACAGCGGCCTGGACGAGGCCGAGCTGCGTCGCCTGCTGGACCCGACCGCGCTGACTGCCGGCGGCATCCAGGCCGGGGGCGGTGGCGCCGGCGGTTGATCGAACGGCGTGCGGACCACGGTCCGCACCCACCACGCGCACGAACGCCGCCCTCGGGCGGCGTTTTTCTTCAGCGGCGGTCGGCGACGATGTTGCCGAAGGTGTCGGTGTAGTCCTTGAATTCGGGGATGCGCTGGATCAGGTCTGCCGGAATCACCTCCATGCCCTCCGGCGGCTGGATCTTCACCGGCTGCATGTTCGGGTCGGCCGGCGCGGCGACCAGGGTGTTCTGGCGCAGCACCTGCAGCTTGCCGAACATGGTCTGCAGCATCTGCTTCTGTCCGTCGTCCAGCGGGATCTGGATCTCGTCCACCTTCATCGTGCCATCGCCGAGGATGATGATGTTCGGTGCCGGCGGGCGACGCACGGTGACCATGCCTTCGCTGACGGAAATCTTCGGCTTGCCGCGCTCGGCGCGGTGGTTGCGGTAATCCTTGTCACAGCCGACCAGGCCCAGGCAGAGCAGGGCGGCCAGCAGCAGGAACAACTTCTTCATGGCATTCGGTTCGGGGGCGTCCGGGGCCGCCATTGTAAGCCCGCCAGCGCAGCCCGGCCGACCGTGGAATGCCAGGGGCGGCCGGGTGCGCTGATTTGTCTCACTTCGAGAACGTGACCGAGTTGTTCTTGCCGCAGTCGTCCACGTCGCTCTGGTCCATGGTTGCGTACGGCTTGAAGGCCGGCAGTTCACGCGCCAGTGCCTGCTGGCTGGCCAGCATCGCCGGCAGGCGTTCGCAGATGCGCTTGGCCTGGGCCTCGATCTTTGCGGCTTCGGCGTTGATGCGCTTCTCCACGCCTTCGCTGTCGCCGCTGAAGATGCCCTTCAGTGCTTCACCGGCCGCATTGGCTCCCAGCTTGGCGCCGGCCAGGCCGACATCCATGCCGTCCATCGCGATGGCCACAACGTGGCCACGGTATTCCTGCAGGTGGCGGCGCTGGGTGTCATTGGCGGTGATTTCCTTGCCCGCGATCAGCAGGCGGCCATCCGGGGTGATTTCAGCGCGTGGCTGCTGGTCGGCGGAGATCTTGATGTTGCCCTCGATGATCTCCTTATGGGCATCTTCAATGGCCTGCTTGACCGTATCGCCGACACCGCTGGTGGCTTCGGCGACGCTCTTGCCGACGGTCTTGTCGGATGGGGAGGAGGTGCCACCGCAGGCGATCAGCGGCAGGCACAGCAGGGTGGCAGGCAACAGGCGCAACAGCTTCATGGTGATCCCCTGGACGTGTCTGGAAGAGATTACTTGCCGCGCGGCAGGGTGACCCTGCCACTGACATTGCGGTGCTCGACGTCGCCGCTGCCGCTGTGGTCGACGGTCAGGCTGCCACGCACGCCGTCGACCTGGATGTCGCCCGAACCGTGGCTGCGGACATGCACATCGCCACCGATGTCGGCCAGGTCGACGCCACCGGAGCCGACCACGCCGACTTCAACGCTGCCCTGCACGCGCTTGAACTCGATATCGCCCGAACCGACGGTATCCAGCCGGGCATTGCCGCGCACATCGCTGATCTTCAGGTCGCCGGAGCCGACCGTACCGGTGCTGGCGTTACCGCTGATGTTGCGCACGTTGACGTCGCCGGAGCCCAGCGACAGCAGGTTCAGCGAACCACCGCCATCGATGTTGAGGTCGCCCGAGCCCACTGCCGCATGGATGTCGCCGCGGGTGCCGCGGGCCACCGCATCACCGGAGCCGACATCCACGCTGAGCGACTGTGCGTTCTCCACGCTGGCGTCGCCGGAGCCGACCTTGAGCTGCAGCGGCAGGTTGTCCGGCACGCTGCCGCGGATATCCAGCCAGGCGTAGCTGTTGCCGAGGCTGATGCCGCTGTTGCGGCCCTCGCGGCGCAGGCTCACCACCAGCTTGTCGCCCACCTTGCGCTGGTCCAGCACCAGCTGATCAAGCCACTCCTGGCTGGAGGCACAGGCACGACCGTCAAGCTGGCCGCCGCCCTTGCTGGCGACGATCTTCAGGTCATGCTGGTTGACTTCGAACACCACCGCCCGGGCACCGCCCACATCCAGCTTCAACGTGCGCGCGGCAGTGAACTTGCAGTTCGGGGCATCGGCGGCGAGTGCCGACAGCGGCAACAGCAACAACGCGGAACAGGCGAGCAGGGAACGCATGGGTGGTGCCTCCAGGTGGATGGAATCAGATCTCGCCGGCGCGCTTGCGCAGGCGGATGGCGAGGAAGATGAACACTGCACCGACGGCGGCACCGATCCACAGTTCCGGCATCGCCAGGGATTGCAGCTGTGCTCCGGGGCCAAGCAGTGAGGCGATGGACTTCAGGTCGCTGTGCGAATTGTTCACACCGACGCGGTACACCAGGTCCATGCCCGGAACGGCACCCAGCAGCAGGCGGCCGACGATGTTCTGCCAGAACCAGCCGGTGGTCAGGCCGATCAGCGGCATGACCTTGGTGGTGCTGATGATGACGCCGGCGAACAGTGGCAGCATCACCGCCCACAGGAACGGCTTGGTGCGTGCCCAGGCCGAGCACAACAGCAGCCAGCCGGCGGTGGGCAGCGCCCACAGGGCGTAGACCGGGATCCAGGCCAGATGGCCGGCGACCAGGGTCAGCGGGCTGGCCGGCCCCCAGATCAGCGTCATCGGGCTGCCGCCGTGGGCCAGCGCAACGAGGCTGATCACCAGCATGAAGCCGAACATGGTGATGATGCCGGCAATCACCGCGATCAGCGGTGCGACGACCAGTGCACTGATCACCTTGGACAGCACGGTCTGGGTGTCCGACAGCGGCAGCGACTTCCAGAACAGGATGCTGCGGTCGCGACGGTCGTCGTAGAGCGCGCCCAGGCAGTAGAAGAACACCACGAAGGCCAGCACCAGGAACGGCCAGGCCGAGCTGAGCACCAGGGTCAGGTCGAGGCCGTTGCCAAGGTCGGCCAGGTCCTTGCCATTGATGTTGCGGGTGAGCAGTGCCAGGTCCAGGCCATTGACGTTGACGCTTTCGCCATCGACGTGCAGCCCGCCACTGCGTGCCGCGCGGTTCAGCGCGAACAGGCCGAAGGCGATGCCGATGCTGCTCATCACCAGCGAGATGAGGCCGGCGATCAGCGGCGCGTAGAGGAAGCCGCCGCGGTTTTCCCAGTACTCGCGCTTGAGCAGCCAGCGCAGGGTGCCCAGCGGACTGACGGGGTGGTTGACGGCATTCATGCGTAGGTCCCCTTCATGATGGCGACGAACAGGTCGGCCAGGCCCGGGATGCGGGTCTCGCCAAGGGTTGAAAGCTGGTCGCGTGGTACGCCATCGAACAGCATCACGGTCTTGCCGAACGCCAGGCTGCGCTCGTCGATCGGCTTCAGCGCGCGGGCGGTTTCCAGCTGGTCGGCATTGACCAGCAGCTCGGTGTAACGCTGGCCGACGTCGTCCATTTCCGCATCGAGCACGATGCGGCCATCGCGGATGAACATCACGTCGCTGAGGATGTGCTCGATCTCTTCCACCTGGTGGGTGGTGACGATGATGGTCTTCTGCTCGTCGAAGTAGTCTTCCAGCAGGCGCTGGTAGAACTCCTTGCGGTACAGGATGTCCAGGCCCAGGGTGGGTTCGTCCAGCACCAGGATGCGGGCATCGATGGCCATCACCAGTGCCAGGTGCAGCTGCACGATCATGCCCTTGGACAGTTCGCGCACGCGCTGCTTGGGCTGCAGCTTGGTGTTGGCCAGGAAGCGCTCGCAGCGGGCGCGGTCGAAGCGCGGGTGGACGCCGGCCACGAAATCGATCGCCTCGCGCACCTTCAGCCAGCGCGGCAGCACGGCAACGTCGGCGATGAAGCAGATGTCGTTCATCAGCTCGTCGCGGTGCAGCCGCGGGTCGCGGCCGAGCACGTTGAGTTCGCCTTCCACCGAGGTCAGGCCGAGGATGGCCTTCAACGCGGTGGTCTTGCCCGCGCCGTTGGGGCCGATCAGGCCGATGATGCGCCCGCTCGGAATGCTGAAACTGGCATCGTCGAGGGCGACCGTGGTCTTGTAGGCCTTGCGCAGGCCTCGGGCGGTGATGACCGATTCACTTGTAGTGCTATTCATCAGACTTTCCCCTGGGGCAGCAATTCGTCGAGGCTCAGGCCCAGGCGCTGGATGCGCTCCAGCACCGCCGGCCATTCTTCGTTGAGGAAGCGGTCCCGCTCACTGCTGCGCAGCTGCGTGGCCGCCTGCTCGGTCATGAACATGCCCAGGCCGCGGCGCTTCTCGACCAGGCCTTCATCGGCCAGTTCCTGGTAAGCGCGCGAAACGGTGATGGGGTTGAGTTGATAGTCGGCGGCCACCTGGCGCACCGAAGGCAGGGCATCGCCCGGCTTGAGGATTCCGTCGAGCATCATGGCGATCACACGCTCCTTCAACTGACGGTAGATGGGAGCGCCGTCGCTCCACTGGATGTCGCTCATATTCAGCTCCGTGGGGTCAGCGGCTGGGCGAACGAGAAATACGGCATGGACAGGGAGCTGTGCAGCCGACGCGGGGGAGGGGGGGAGGAGTCGGCGTTCCCTGCCGGCGAAGCGGTTGTGTCCTGTGCACTGCCGGAGGGCAGTGCGGTGGCGGGAGAGGCGGGCACGGCCAGCCAGGTGAGCACGAGCAGGGTGGAAACTGCAGTGACCGCAGGCGCGGTGAGCGTGCGACGCATCCGGGTGTTCATGGCTTCCCCCTGTCTCAGGTGACTGGTGTTGTATGCAACTATAACACCGGCACGCCGCCGTGCAAGTCCTTGCCGGCCCCAACTGATGGCAGGGGTGGTCATATCGCCGAAATATCCCATCAAGCAGTTGATTCTAAAGAGAAATAAATCTGTTGTGCGGCGAGGGGGCGATCGGGCTTCCATTCAGTGATGTCCATGCCATGTCATCACTGCGGTGCGCCGGCAGGCTGGGCCAGGCAAACGCCATGCCGCGCAAAGCCATCCGGGGCCTGTGCCATCAGGGCGGCAGGGGCCCGGTGCTATAGTTCGGCCGATTCCCGGCCGGTAGCGGCCGGGCCCTGTGAATGGCTACCGCGGACTGTTCCTGATGCCTCTGTCGACCGTTTCCCCGCGCCGCATGCGCGGCCTGTCCCTGCTGGTCCTGATCGTGGCTGGTGTCGCTGGTTCGGCCAGTGCCCTGGCGGCCGATCTGCTCGACCTCGAGTACCGGCCGCTGGCCAGCAAGCAGCAAGTCAACCTGCAGCAGCGCTACCACGGGCAGGTGCTGCTGGTGGTCAACACCGCCAGCAAATGTGGCTACACGCCGCAGTACGAAGGCCTGGAGGCGCTGCAGAAGCGCTATGCCGGCCGCGGCTTCGCCGTGCTCGGGTTCCCGTCCAATGATTTCAAGGGCCAGGAGCCGGGTGACGAAAAGCAGATCCAGGATTTCTGCACGCTTACCTATGGCGTCAAGTTCCCGATGTTCGAGAAGGTACACGTGGTCGGGACCGAGGCCACGCCGCTGTACCAGCGGCTGACCGCTGCAACCGGCGTCGCGCCGGGCTGGAACTTCCACAAATATCTGGTCGGCCGCGATGGCAAGGTCATCGCCCAGTTTGCCAGCAAGGTCACGCCGGACGATCCGCAGCTGACCGCGGCCATCGACAAGGCCCTGGCCGCAGCGGCCACGCATTGATATCCGCCACGCATGCCTCGACATCTCCGGCATGCGTGCGACAATGTTTCTTTTCGCGCCGACGTCGGCGCCCAGACACTTCCAGGAATGCAGCGAATGAAGATGGGAATGCGCGGCGCCGCGGCGTCGGTTCTGATTCTGGCGATGGGCACTTCGGGTGTCGCTCTGTCGCAACAACCGGCTGCCCCCGCAGCCGCCAAGGAGACCGCAACCTTGAATTCCCCCAAGCAGAAGCTCGGCTATGCCATCGGCCTGGACGTGGCCAAGTCGTTCACCCCGATTGCCGATGAGATCGACGTTGCCGCCCTGCGTACCGCGGTGGAGCGTTCGTTCGAAGGCCTGCAGCCGCAGATCACCCAGGAACAGGCCAAGGCCACCGATGCTGCCCTGCGCCAGGTCGTGATGGCCCGCAGTGGCCAGCAGGTACCGGGCGTTGCGCCGGGTTCGCAGCCGCCGAAGGTCGATCGCGTCAAGGTGTCGCAGATGATCGGTTCGTACTCGGTCGGTCCGTCGCTGGCGCAGCTGAAGGACGACATCGACGTCGCCTCGCTGTTTGACGCGATCAGCACCGGTCTGAACAAGGGCCAGCCCAAGATGACGGAAGCTGACGCGACCGCCACCATCCAGGCCTTCATGGGCAGCAAGCAGGCTGAAATGCAGGCCAAGGCCGCCGCCGCCGCCCAGACCAACCGCGAAGAAGGCAATGCCTTCCTGGCCAAGAACAAGACCCAGCCGGGCGTGGTGACCACCGCGTCGGGCCTGCAGTACCAGGTCATCCGCCCGGGTAGCGGCGAGCGTCCGCTGCCGAGCAGCAAGGTGCGCGTGAACTACGAAGGCAAGCTGCTCAACGGCACCGTGTTCGACAGCTCCTACGGCCGCCAGCCGGCCGAGTTCGGCCTGGACCAGGTGATCAAGGGCTGGACCGAAGGCGTCGCGCTGATGCCGGTGGGCTCGAAGTACCGCTTCTGGATTCCGGGCAACCTGGCCTACGGCGAAAACGGCACCCCGGGTGGCCCGATCGGCCCGAACGCAACTCTGACGTTCGACGTCGAGCTGCTGGGCGTCCTGCCGTAAGCGACCACGGAGCCTGCACGGACATGCGCGTTGCGATTTTCGGTACCGGTTATGTAGGGCTGGTGACCGGCACCTGCCTGGCCGACGTTGGTCATCAGGTGGTCTGCGTCGACATCGACCAGGCCAAGGTCGATGGCCTCAACCGGGGCATCATCCCGATCTATGAGCCGGGCCTGGAGCCGATGGTGAAGGCCAACCATGCCGCGTCGCGGCTGGCGTTCACCACCGATGCCGCGGCCGCCATCGAGCATGGCCAGGTGGTGTTCATCGCGGTGGGCACGCCGCCGGACGAGGATGGCAGCGCGGACCTGCAGTACGTGCTGGCCGTGGCCCGTACCATCGGCCGGCACATGAGTGTGCCGACCGTGGTGGTCAACAAGTCGACGGTGCCGGTCGGCACGGCCGACAAGGTGCGTGCCGCCATCGCCGAGGAACTGGCCGCACGTGGCGCGGACATCGCCTTCGACGTGGTGTCCAATCCGGAATTCCTGAAGGAAGGCGACGCGGTCGCCGACTGCATGCGCCCGGATCGCATCATCATCGGTGCGACCAGCGAAGAGTCGGTGGCGGTGATGCGCCGCCTGTATGCGCCGTTCAACCGCAACCACGACCGCGTTGTGGAAATGGACGTGCGTTCGGCCGAGCTGACCAAGTACGCGGCCAACGCGATGCTGGCGACCAAGATTTCGTTCATGAACGAAATCGCCAACATCGCCGAACGCGTCGGTGCCGACGTCGAGCAGGTCCGCCAGGGCATTGGCTCGGACCCGCGCATCGGCTGGCACTTCATCTACCCGGGTGCCGGCTACGGCGGCTCGTGCTTCCCGAAGGACGTGCAGGCACTGGCCCGCACCGCCCAGCAGCATGGCCTGGAGCCGAAGCTGCTGAACGCGGTGGAGGCGGTCAACGAATCGCAGAAGGGGCATCTGTTCGCCCTCATCCAGCGTCACTACGACCGGGGCGAGGATGAAGGCGTGCGCGGCAAGACCTTTGCCGTGTGGGGCCTCGCATTCAAGCCGAATACCGACGACATGCGCGAGGCATCCAGCCGTCGCCTGCTGGCACAGCTCTGGGAAGGGGGCGCCACCGTGCGTGCCTACGACCCTGAAGCCATGCATGAATCGCAGCGGATCTTCGGCGAGCGCGACGACCTGGTGTTCTGCAGCAGTGCCGATGACGCGCTGCAGGGGGCCGACGCGCTGGTGGTGGTGACCGAGTGGAAGCAGTTCCGCAGCCCCGATTTCCAGAAGCTGCGCGAGCAGCTGAAGGACGCGGCGGTGTTCGACGGGCGCAACCTGTATGACCCGGCTGAAGTGGAAGCGGCAGGCCTGGCCTACTACGGCATCGGCCGGGGGCGCTCGCTGCATGTCTGATCTGCTGCCGACCGAACGTGAGCAGGCGCTGGAAGCGCGCCTGGTCGAGCTGGAAATGCGCGTGTCCTTCCAGGAACAGGCGCTGGCCGAACTGAGCGATGCGCTGGCCGATGCCCGCATGCAGGGCATGCGCAACGCCGATGTGTTGCGCGTGCTGCTGGAAGACCTGGGCAAGGTCCGCAACGCACTGAACTCTTCCGATCCGGCGAGCGAACCGCCGCCGCCGCACTACTGATCCGAACCCTATGAGCGATACCCTCCGCGACCAGCTGATGGGCCTGGGCTTCAAGCCCGCCCCCAAGCCCGAGCGCAAGAATGATGGCCCCCGCCGCGATGGCCGCCCGCAGGGCAAGGGTGGCAATGGCAATGGAAAGCCGCAGGGCGCTGGCAAGGGCGAACACAAGCCCGGCGAGCGTCGTGGCCATGGTCATGGCGGCGCCGGCAAGCCCGGCCCGTCGCGTGGCCCCGGCCAGCAAGGCCCGCGCAAGCCGCGCAGCGCCGAAGAGATGGACCTGGCCAAGGCCTACGCCATCCGTGCGCAGAAGGAAAAGGAAGAGCGCATCGAGACCGAGCGCCTGAAGCAGGAAGAAGCACGCGTCCGCCGCGAGGCGAAGGCAAAGCTGGAAGAACTGCTGAAGGACAAGAGCCTCAATGCCGAAGCGGCGGACATTGCCCGCCACTTCCCGTATGGCGGCAAGATCAAGCGCATCTACGTCACCGCCGAACAGCTGACCGCACTCAATGCCGGTGAACTGGGCGTGGTGCAGCTCAATGGCCGTTACCTGCTGGTGACCGCCGAGGTGCTGGCACAGTCCGAAGCGGTGTTCGCCGCGTCGGTCGCGCTGAAGGTCGACCCGAATGCGCCCGCCGAGGAAGATCCGTACGCGGATCCGCAATACCACGTGCCGGACGACCTGGTCTGGTAAGCGGAACTGCAGGATGAGGAAAACGCCGGGCATTGCCCGGCGTTTTCGTTACGGGGCGTGCACGGCGCTGCGGCGCGCGCGGATCAGCGGCAGGCTCAGCGCGAAGAAGCACAGCAGCGCACCGACCAGAGCGAAGCCACTGCCGGCCAGGAATGCGGTGCGGCCATCATCGATTTTCCACAGCTGGCCGGCGATGAGTGCGCCCAGCACGCCGCCGACACCGGACGAAAAGCCGTACAGCAGGCCCTGGCCATGGCCATTGAGGCGGCCGGGGAAGTAGGTTGCCAGCATCTGCATCGCGGCCGCGAAGAAGGCAGCAAAGCCCAGCGCATGTGCGCTTTGGGCGACCAGCATCACCGGCAGATTTTCCGGGAACAGCGCGGTGACGGCCCAGCGCAGGCAGGAACTGACCAGGGCGATCAGCAGCATCCAGCTGGCGTCATAGCGGCGGAAGAAGCGGCCGATGATGAAGAACACGCCGACTTCGAACACCACGCCGACGGTCCACAGCAGGCCGAGCGTGGACGTGCGGTAGCCGTGATGGTCCATGTAGACCGAGAAGAACGTGTAATACGGGCCGAATGACAGCTGCTCCATGAACGCGGCCAGGAAGAACGCCAGCACCGGCGGGCGCCGCACGATCTGCCAGAAGCCGCTGGCATCGCCATCGGCCTTGCCGATGCCGCGCGCATACTGGTTGCTGAAGGCCGACGCCACCAGCAGGACGAACAGCGGCAGCATCATCCAGGGCAGCAGTCCGGCACGGCTGGCCGAGCCGTCACCTTCGATCAGCCAGCCGAACAGGGTGACGATGGCGATGAAACCGAGCGATCCCCAGACCCGGATCAGCCCGTAGCGATGGCTGTCGCTGCCGAGGTGGGTGAGGGTGATCGATTCGAACTGCGGCATCACCGCGTTGTAGAAGAAGCAGAACACCACCATCGCCGGGTACATCCATGGCTGCGGCAAGGGCAGCAGGAAGGCGGCAAAGCTGAGCAGGGTCAGTACGCAGCCGATGCGCAGCAGGCGGATCGGCCGTGGCGAGGCCGCTGCCAGTGAGGTCCAGGTGCTGGGCGCGACCACGCGGGTGGCGTACCACAGCCCCATCATCACGCTGATCGCGGTCACGCTCATGCCGCGCGCGGTCAGGAACAGGCTCCAGTACGGAGTGAACGCGCCGAGCGCCGCGTAGTAGAACAGATAGAAGCTGGAGAGGCGGGCAACGGGAACGGTCATCGCGGAATGATGAAGCAAAAAGGGGACGGAGGGGATCAAGTCGCTTGTGCCACAAACGACTTGATCCCCTCCGTCCCCTTTGTGTGTCATTCGGGGTCGTAGTCGAGGTTGGAGGCCAGCCAGCGTTCGGCCTGGGCGCGGTCCACGCCCTTGCGCCGGGCGTAGTCGCCGACCTGCTCGCGGCTGAGCCGGCCGACCACGAAGTACTGGCTCTGCGGATGGCTGAAGTAGTAGCCCGAAACGGCCGCCGTAGGCAGCATCGCGAAGCTCTCGGTCAGTTCCATGCCGGCGTTCGCTTCGGCCTGCAGCAGGTCGAACAGCCGGCGCTTCTCGCTGTGCTCGGGGCAGGCCGGATAGCCGGGCGCCGGACGGATGCCGCGGTACTGCTCGTCGATCAGGGCTTCGTTGTCCAGCGTCTCGGCGTGGTCGTATCCCCAGAATCCGGTACGCACGCGCTGATGCAGGCGCTCGGCCAGCGCCTCGGCGAAGCGGTCGGCGAGCGCCTTCAGAAGGATCGCGTTGTAGTCGTCATGCTCGGCCTCGAAGCGCGCGACGTGCGCGTCGATGCCGATACCGGCGGTGACCGCGAACGCGCCGATCCAGTCCTGCTTGCCGCTGTCGGCCGGGGCAATGAAATCGGCCAGGCAGAAGTCCGGGCGCTCGGCCGGCTTGTCCACCTGCTGGCGCAGGAAGTGCAGCGTGGTTTCGCCCTGCGGGTGCTGCACGCGCACGTCGTCGCCGATGCTGTTGGCCGGCCACAGCCCGAACACCGCCTTGGCGGTCAGCCACTTCTCATCGACGATGCGGGTGAGCATCGCGCGGGCGTCCTGGTACAGGTCGCTGGCCTGGGTGCCGACGATCTCGTCGGTGAGGATGGCCGGGAACTTGCCGGCCAGTTCCCACGCCTGGAAGAACGGGGTCCAGTCGATGTAGTCGACCAGCTCCGCGAGCGGATAGTCGTCGAACACATGCAGCCCGGGCTGGTTGGGCACAGGCGGCGTATAGGTGTCCCAGCCGCCCTGGAACTTCTGCCCGCGCGCATGCTCCAGCGTGACCAGGCGCTTGGCGTCGCCGCGGTTGCGATGGCGCGCGCGGATCTCGGCGTAGTCGGCCTCGTTGGCTGCGACGAACGCCTCGCGCAGGTCGCGCGAGATCAACGACTGGGCCACGCCCACCGCGCGCGAGGCGTCCTTCACCCAGATCGTGGGGGCCTGGTAGTGCGGGTCGATCTTCAGCGCGGTGTGCGCGCGGGAGGTGGTCGCGCCGCCGATCAGCAACGGAAGGTCGAAGCCCTGGCGCTGCATCTCGCGTGCGACGTGGCTCATTTCTTCAAGCGATGGGGTGATCAGCCCGGACAGGCCGATGATGTCGGCATGATGCTCGCGTGCGGCATCGAGGATCTTCTGCGCCGGTACCATGACGCCTAGATCGATCACCTCGAAATTGTTGCAGGCCAGGACCACGCCGACGATGTTCTTGCCGATGTCGTGCACATCGCCTTTCACCGTGGCCATGATGATGCGGCCATTGCTCTTGGCCGAATCGCCGCTGCGTGCCTTCTCGGCCTCGATGTAAGGCAGCAGGTAAGCCACCGCCTTCTTCATCACGCGTGCGGACTTCACCACCTGCGGCAGGAACATCTTGCCGGCACCGAACAGGTCGCCGACCACGTTCATGCCGTCCATCAGCGGCCCTTCGATCACGTCCAGCGGGCGGCTGGAGGCCTGCCGCGCCAGCTCGGTGTCCTCTTCCACGAAGGCATCCAGGCCGTGCACCAGTGCATGCGCCAGGCGCTGCGCCACCGGCTTTTCGCGCCAGGTGAGGTCTTCGGTTTTCGCCGCGCCCTTCTTGCCCTTGTAGCGCTCGGCAATCTCCAGCAGGCGCTCGGTCGCATCGCTGCGGCGGTTGAGGATCACATCCTCCACGCGCTCGCGCAGGTCCGGCTCCAGCTCATCGTAGATCGGCATGGCACCGGCGTTGACGATGCCCATGTCCATGCCGGCGGCAATCGCGTGGTACAGGAACACCGAGTGGATGGCCTGGCGCACCGTTTCGTTGCCGCGGAACGAGAAGGACACGTTGGAGACGCCGCCGGAGACATGGCAGTGCGGCAGCGTCTGCTTGATGATGCGGGTGGCCTCGATGAAGTCCACCGCGTAGTTGTCGTGCTCTTCGATGCCGGTGGCGACGGCGAAGATGTTCGGGTCGAAGATGATGTCCTGCGGCGGGAAGCCGATCTCGTCGACCAGGATGCGGTAGGCGCGGGTGCAGATCTCGACCTTGCGCGCGCAGGTATCGGCCTGGCCGCTTTCGTCGAAGGCCATCACCACTGCGGCGGCGCCGTAGCGAAGCACCTTGCGTGCGTGCTCGCGGAACAGGGCCTCGCCTTCCTTCAGCGAGATCGAGTTGACCACGCTCTTGCCCTGCAGGCACTTCAGCCCGGCCTCGATCACGCTCCACTTGGACGAGTCGACCATCACCGGAATACGCGCGATGTCCGGCTCGGACATGATCAGGTTGAGGTAGCGGGTCATCGCCGCTTCCGAATCGATCAGGCCCTCGTCCATGTTGACGTCGAGGATCTGCGCGCCGCTGGCCACCTGCTGGCGGGCCACATCGACGGCTTCCTCGTAGCGGCCTTCCTTGATCAGCTTGCGGAACTGGGCGCTGCCGGTGACGTTGGTGCGCTCACCGACGTTGACGAACAGCAGGTCCGGGGTGATGACCAGCGGTTCCAGGCCGGACAGGCGGGTGTATGACGGCGTGCTCATGCGGCCTGCTGCTCCTGGTTGCCGGGCAGGGCGCGCGGCGGCAGGCCGGCCACAGCCTCGGCAATGGCGCGGATGTGGTCGGGGGTGGATCCGCAGCAGCCGCCGACCAGGTTCAACAGGCCATCCTCGGCGAAGCCACGCAGGGTGGCCGCCATCTCTTCGGGCGTTTCGTCGTACTCGCCGAAGGCATTGGGCAGGCCGGCATTGGGGTGGGCGCTGACGTGGCAGCCGGCAACCTGCGAAAGGGTTTCCACGTGCGGTCGCATCGCAGCGGCGCCCAATGCGCAGTTCAGCCCGATCGACAGCGGCCGCGCATGCGCCAGCGACGCATGGAAGGCCTCGGCGGTCTGCCCGGACAGGGTGCGTCCCGAGGCATCGGTGATGGTGCCGGAAATCATCACCGGCAAGCGTGCACCGCGTGCGTCAAAGGCCTCCTCCAGCGCGTACAGCGCGGCCTTGGCATTGAGCGTGTCGAAGATGGTTTCGACCATCAGCGTGTCGGCGCCACCGTCGATCAGGCCCTCGATCGCTTCGCGGTAGGTGTCGCGCAGTTCGTCGAAGCTGGTGTTGCGGAAGCCGGGATCGTTGACGTCGGGGCTGATGGAAGCGGTGCGGCTTGTCGGGCCGATCACCCCGATGACGAAGCGTGGCTTGTCCGGCGTGGTGGCTTCGACCGCATCGCAGCACGCGCGTGCCACTGCAGCCCCCGCCTTGTTCAGCTCGTACACCAGGTGTTGCAGGTGATAGTCGGCCTGGCTGACCGAAGTTGCGTTGAAGGTATTGGTCTCGACCAGGTCCGCACCGGCTTCCAGGTAGGCCGTGTGGATGTCGGCGATGACCTCCGGCCGGGTCAGCAGCAGCAGGTCGTTGTTGCCCTTCAGGTCATGGCCTTCCGGCACGCCGTGGTCGCAGCCGGGGCCATGGGCATGGTCGTAGCCACCCGCGAAACGCTCGCCACGGTAATCGTCCTCCTGCAGGCCGTGGCGCTGGATCATCGTGCCCATCGCACCGTCGATGATCAGGATCCGCTCGCGCAGGGCGTCGAGCAGGGCATTGGCACGATCAGGATGCAACCACGGCAGGGCGGACATGCGGTCTCCAGCTCAGGGCTTGTTGGCGATCAGCGAAATCACTTCGAAGTGTGGCGGACGCTTCTCGCGGGTGACTGTTTCCAGGCTGGACACCTGCAGCCCGGCCTTGTCGACGAACCTGCGCAGTTCCTTGTCGCTGAAGCCGAGGTTGACGTGGCCGTAGGCCTCCACCGCCGCCTTGTGCTCGTGGCGGGCCAGGCTGCACAGCAGCAGGCGGCCGCCGGAGCGCAGCACGCGTGCGGCTTCGGTCACCGCCTGCGCCGGTTTGCTGGCGTAGGTCAGTGCATGCATCAGCACCACCAGGTCGAAGCTGCCGTCCTTGAACGGCAGGGCATGCATGTCACCCTCGCGCACTTCCACGTTGGGCAGGCGCCGCAGCCGTTCGCTGGCCGCGGCGACCACGCGTGCGCTGGTGTCGATGCAGATGTAGCGCTTGGCGTGGGGGGCGACGAGTTCGGCCAGTACGCCGTCGCCGGACGCGATATCCAGTACGTCGCCGGTCTCCAGCAGCGGCAGCGCGGTCCGGGCCAGTGCCTCCCAGGTGCGTCCCGGAGAGTAGTGGCGTTCCATGTCGCCGGCCACGCTGTCGGCCCAGTTCTGGTCGGCGGCGCGGTGGGCCAGCACCGCGGCCACCCGTTCGGCATCCTGGCGCAGCAGCGGGTCATCGCTTCCGTTGCTCAAGGCGTGCCACAATGCGCGCTGCGCCGGGTCCAGCTGGGCCTCGTCGAAGCGGTAGTAGGCCGACACGCCCGCGCGGCGGTCGCGGACCAGGCCGGCTTCCTTCAGGCGTGCCAGGTGCGTGGACACGCGCGGCTGCGCCAGGCGGGTGATCGCCGACAGCTCGGCCACGGTCAGCTCTTCCTGCTCCAGCAGCGCCAGCAGGCGCACGCGGGTCGCATCAGCGAACACCTTCAGGCGAGTCGACCAGTCTTCAAGATCCATAAATATCTACCTATCGCGATATAGAGATATATTCGCTGAGTGAGCCTGCCGCGGTCAAGTCGCTGGCGTACGGAAGCCGTCGCGCCCCGGTACAATCAGGCCATCCGGGCACGCCTTGCGTGGCCCACTTCATCATGTACCTGGGAGGGTGTTGTGGATTTCAGCTTTACTGAAGAGCAGTTGATGCTGCAGGACGTGGCGCGGCGCATCGCGCAGGAGAAGATCGCCCCGAGTGCGGAGCATCACGACCGTACCGGCGAGTTCCCGCTGGACAACATCCGCCTGCTCGGCGAGAACGGCCTGATGGGCATCGAAGTGCCGACCGAATACGGCGGTGCGGGCATGGACCCGGTTGCGTACGTGCTGGCGATGGTAGAGGTCGCCGCCGCCGACGCAGCCCATTCGACCATCATGTCGGTCAACAATTCGCTGTTCTGCAACGGCATCCTTACCCACGGTACCGAGGCGCAGAAGCAGACCTATGTGCGTGCGATCGCCGAGGGCGAGGCCATCGGTGCGTTCGCGCTGACCGAGCCGCAGTCGGGCTCGGACGCGACCGCAATGCGTTGCCGCGCGGTGAAGCAGGCCGATGGCAGCTTCGTCATCAACGGCAAGAAGAGCTGGATCACCTCCGGCCCGGTGGCCAAGTACATCGTGCTGTTCGCGATGAGCGAGCCGGACAAGGGCGCGCGTGGCATCACTGCCTTCATCATCGATACCGACAAGGCCGGCTTCGGTCGTGGCAAGACCGAACCGAAGCTGGGCATCCGTGCTTCGGCCACCTGCGAGATCGAGTTCAACGACTACGTGGCCGCGGCCGATGATGTGCTGGGCCAGGAGGGCGAGGGCTTCAAGATCGCCATGAGCGTGCTCGACGCCGGCCGCATCGGCATTGCCTCGCAGGCCATCGGCATCGCACGGGCCGCCTATGAAGCGACCCTGGAATACGTGAAGGAGCGCAAGGCCTTTGGCGCGGCCATCGGTACTTTCCAGATGACCCAGGCCAAGATCGCCGACATGAAGTGCAAGCTGGATGCAGCCCTGCTGCTGACCCTGCGCGCGGCATGGGTGAAGGGCCAGGGCAAGCGCTTCAGCACCGAAGCGGCGGTGGCCAAGCTGACCGCCTCGGAAGCGGCGATGTGGATCACCCACCAGGCGGTGCAGATCCATGGCGGCATGGGCTATTCGAAGGAAATGCCGCTGGAGCGTTACTTCCGTGATGCCAAGATCACCGAGATCTATGAAGGCACCTCGGAAATCCAGCGCCTGGTGATCGCCCGCAACGAGACCGGGCTGCGCTGATCCGCTCTGGTAGATGCCAACCTTGGTTGGGATCCAGCGGTGCCAACCAAGGTTGGCGACTACCGGCTTCATGGCACGAATGAAAAAGGCCCCGGATCGCTCCGGGGCCTTTTCGTTTCAACCCAGCGCCGGATCAACGATCCGGGCGGTGGGCACTTTCGGCGTCGCGCTGGCGTTCCATGAACTCCTTGGAGGGTTCATCCAGCTTGTCGCCCAGCATGCGCCGCACGACCACGAAGAACACCGGGATCATCAGCAGGCCGAGCAGGGTGGCGAACAGCATGCCGCCGATCACGCCGGTACCGATGGCGTGGCGGGAGTTGGCACCGGCGCCGGTGGAGATCGCCATCGGGATCACGCCCATGATGAACGCGAACGACGTCATCAGGATCGGGCGGAAACGCAGGCGTGCCGCCTCGATGGTGGCATCGCGCAGGTTCTTGCCCGCTGCACGCTGCTCCACCGCGAACTCCACGATCAGGATCGCGTTCTTCGCCGCCAGGCCGATCACGGTGATCAGGCCGATCTTGAAGAACAGGTCGTTGGGCAGGCCACGCAGCATCGACAGGCCCAGTGCGCCGAGCACGCCCAGCGGCACCACCAGCAGCACCGCCACCGGAATCGACCAGCTTTCGTACAGCGCCGCAAGGCACAGGAACACCACGACGATCGACAGCACCAGCAGCAGGGTGGCGGCGTTGCCGGCCAGGATTTCCTGGTAGGACATGCCGGACCAGTCGTAGCCGAAGCCGGCCGGCAGGTCGTCGTTGACGATCGCCTCCATGGTCTGCATCGCTTCACCCGAACTGGTGCCCGGGGCCTGCGAACCGACGATGTTGATCGCCGAGTAGCCGTTGTAGCGGCTCAGCGATGGCGATGCCGACACCCATTCGGACTTGACCACCGTGTTGAGCGGGATCATCGCGTTGGTGCCATCGGCATTGGTGGTCAGGCTGGACGGGCTGTAGAAGCTCTTCAGCGACTCCTGGCCCGTGCGGTACGGGCCATCGGCCTGCATCGTGACGCGCTTGATGCGGCCCTCGTAGAAGAAGTCGTTGACGTACACCGGGGCCAGCATCAGCTGGATGGTGCTGTACACGTCCGACACCGACATGCCCATCGACTGCGCCTGCACGCGGTCCACGTGCAGCTGCAGCTGCGGGGCGTTTTCCAGCCCGTTCGGACGCACGCCGACCAGTGCTTCGGGCTTCTGCGCGGCCTTGCCCAGCAGGATGTTGCGCGCCTGGGTCAGCTGTTCGTAGCCGGCACCGCTACGGTCCTGCAGCCACATGTCGAAGCCACCGAACTGGCCGAGGCCCTGCACGGTGGGCAGGTTGACCACGAAGATCTGCGCTTCCTTGATGCCGTAGAACGCGCCGTTCATGTTCTGGATGAACTCCGGCGCGGTGAACTTGCGTTCTTCCCACGGCTTCAGGCGGATGAAGCCCATGCCCACGTTCTCGCCGGAACCGACGAAGCTGAAGCCGGCCACCTGCAGCATGCCTTCATAGCCATCCTGCTTTTCCAGGATGCCACGCATCTGCGCGAACACTTCGTTGGTCTGGCCCTTGGTCGAGCCCGGCGGCAGCTGCACGATCGCCAGTGCGTAGCCCTGGTCCTCTTCCGGCAGGAAGCTGCCCGGCATGCGGGTGAACAGGAAGCCGCACAGCGCGGTCAGCACCACGAACAGGATCATCCAGCGCGGCGCGTGGCGCACCGCCGAGGTGATGTGGCCCACATAGGTGTGGCTGATCTTGTCGTAGTACTTGTTGAAGGTGCGGTAGATGATGTTCGGGTTGTCGTTGTGCGTCGGCTTGAGGAAGGTCGCGCACAGCGCCGGGGTGAAGCCCAGGGCCAGGAACGCCGAGAACGCCATCGAGATGGCGATGGTCAGCGCGAACTGCTTGTAGATCTCACCTGCCGCGCCGCCCTGCAGGGCGGACGGGATGAACACCGCGGCCAGCACCACGGTGATCGCCACCACCGCGCCGGTGATCTGGGTCATCGCCTTCTGCGTGGCCGGCTTCGGCGCCAGGCCTTCCTCGGACATGATGCGCTCGACGTTCTCGATCACCACGATCGCGTCGTCGACCACGATGCCGATCGCCAGCACCATCGCGAACAGGGTCAGCTGGTTGATCGTGAAGCCGATCATCCACATGCCCAGGAAGGTGCCGAGCAGGGCCACCGGGATGACCAGGGTCGGGATCAGGGTGGCGCGGAAGTTCTGCAGGAAGATCAGCATCACCAGGAACACCAGCAACACCGCTTCGAACAGGGTCTTGACCACTTCCTGGATCGAGATCTTGACGAAGGTGGTGCTGTCGTACGGCGAGAACCAGGTCACGCCGGACGGGAAGCTGGGCTGCAGCTCGTCCATCTTGCCGCGCACCGCTTCGGCAACGTTCAGGGCGTTGGCGCCCGGCAGCAGCTGGATGGCGAAGGCGCCGGTCGGCTTGCCGTTGTACTGGGTATCGAAGCCGTAGTTGTTGGCACCGAAGGCGACCCGGGCGATGTCCTTCAACAGCACGCGCGAGCCGTCAGCGTTGGCGCGCAGGATGATGTTCTCGAACTCCTGAGGCGAACTGAAGCGGCCTTCGGCCGAGACCGTGGCGGTGAAGTGCTGGCCCTCCGGCGACGGGTCCGAACCCAGCGCACCGGCGGCGAACTGCACGTTCTGCGCGCGCACCGCCGCCAGCACCTGGCTGGCCGAGAGGCCGTAGCCCTGCATCTTTTCCGGGTTCAGCCAGATGTTCATGGCGTACTCGGAACCGAACTGCTGGGTGCTGCCGACGCCGGGGATACGCGAGACCTGGTCGAGCACGCGCGAACCGACGATGTCGTTCAGGGCATCACGGTTGATGGTCGGTGTATCGGACTGCAGTGCCACCACCATCAGGAAGCCGGCGTTGGCCTTGGCCACCACCACGCCCTGCTGGGTCACTTCCGAAGGCAGGCGTGGCGTGGCCAGCGATACCTTGTTCTGCACCTGCACCTGGGCGATGTCCGGATCGGTACCGGTCTCGAAGGTCAGGGTGATCTGCGCCCGGCCGTTGGAGGACGAGGAAGAGCTGAAGTACAGCAGGTGATCGATACCGGTCAGCTGCTGCTCGATCACCTGGGTGACCGACTTCTCGGTGGTGTCCGCGCTGGCGCCCGGGTAGGTGGCCGAAACGGTCACCTGCGGCGGGGCGATGTTGGGATAGGACTCCACGCCCAGGTTGAGGATCGCGATCACGCCGCTGAGCGAGATCAGGATCGCAACCACCCAGGCGAAGACTGGATGCTCGATGAAAAATTTAGGCATGACGGAAGGTTCCCGTTACTGCTTGTTCGAATCGGTGGCGGCCGGCTTGGCCGCATCGGCCTGCTCGGGCTTGGCGGCGTCGGCCGGAGCCTTGCCCGCGGCCGGCGCAGCGCCTGCCGGAGCAGCGCCACCTGCGGCAGGCTTGCCGTTGGCGTCCTGCCCCGGGGTCCACGGCTTGGCCACCGCCGGTGCACCTTCCTTGACCTTCTGCACGCCGGCCACGATCACCTTGTCACCGGCGGCCAGGCCGTCGCTGACCAGCCAGTTGCCGTTCTGCGCGCCATCGGTCTTGACGTTCTTGCGCACCACCTTGCCGTCGGTGCCTACCACCATCACGTAACCGCCGGTGGTGTCGCGCAGCAGCGCCTGCTGCGGCACCAGGTAGGCATTGTTGCGCTCGCCCAGGTTGGCCTGGAAGCTGACGAAGGCGCCTGGCAGCAGGATCTGCTGCGGGTTCGGCAGCAGCGCGCGCAGCGAGACCGCGCCGGTGGCCGGATCGACCGTGGTCGAGGAGAAGTCCAGCGTGCCCGGCTCGCTGTAGGTGGTGCCGTCGGCCAGCTTGACGCTGACGGTAGCCTTGCCATCGCCGGACAGGGCCAGTGCGCCCTTGGCCTGCTGCGCACGCAGCTGGGTCAGCTCATCGACGCTCAGCGAGAAGTTCACGTACAACGGGTCGAGCTGGTCGACGGTGGTCAGCAGGGTCACATCGCCCTGGCCGACCAGCGCACCTTCGGTGACCTGCTGCTTGTTGGCCACGCCGCTGATCGGGGCGGTCACTTCGGTGTAGCCCAGATTGATGCGCGAGGAGGTCAACGCGGCCTCGGCCTGCTTGACCGCAGCCAGGGCGGTGCGCTCGGCCGACTCGGCGTTGTCCAGGTCGGACTTGGAGACGAACTGCTGCGGGGCCAGCGAGCGCGCACGGTCGGCGGCGACCTTGGCGTTGGCATAGGTGGCACGGGCCGAGGCCAGCTGGGCTTCGGAGGCGTTGAGCGAGGCACGCAGCGGCGCCGGGTCGATCAGGAACAGGGTCTGGCCCTGCTTGACCTGGGAGCCTTCCTGGTAGACGCGCTTGAGCAGCACGCCCGGAACGCGCGCGCGCACGTCGGCGCTGCGGAACGGCGACAGGCGGCCGACCAGCTCGCGCTGCAGCGGCAGGGTCTGCGGCTTGGCGTCGATGACGCCCACCTCCGGCGGCGGGGGCGTCTGCTGTTCCGGCTTCTTGCAGGCGGCCAGAGCGACAGCAACGGCGCACGTCAAGGCAAGGGTGCGGAGTGGGGCGGTCATCAGGAGGAACTCCGGGGTTGGTTTGTAGACGGGGCCGGCGACGGCTGTGGCGCGAACGCGCGCAGGAAGCTGTCGACGGAGAACTCTGCCCAGCGCCGACGCAGCAGCGCGTCATCACGGTGGGGGGTATGGAAGCGCTGTTTGTCGAAATCCTGACCGGCGATCATGCTCAGCAGCAGCTCGGCCATGAAGTGCGGGTCGTCATGCCGTAGCTGGCCTTGCATGCAAACGGTTTCAATCCATTCAGCAAGATGAAGCGTCAGCGCGCCGGCGCCATGCCGGTACAGCGTACGCGCCTCTTCGGGAAACTGGGACGCGTCGGCGGCGATCAGCCGACAGGCCTGTCCTACGTGCGGTTGGCTGAAATGCTCCAGGAAGTCGGTGGCGAACTGGAGCAGGCTGGCACGCAGGTCGTCAGTGCGGAGTGCACGGACCATGGCCCCGGTGGCGTGGCCGACGTGGCGCTGCATCACCCGGCGCAGCAGTTGCTGCTTGTTGCCGTAGCGCGAATACAGGGTCTGCTTGGAACAGCCGGCCTGCTGGGCCACCGCGTCCATGCTCATCTGCATGCCCTGCTGCGCCAGCAGTTCGCGCACGGCGTCGAACACGCGCTCATCGCGTGCGTCGAGGGCAACGGGAAGGTAGGCCGGATTCACGCGGTGGACTATACCGTCCAGTTCAGGATTGTGGAATCGCATCGGCGTCGCCGCGTGTGTCTTCCGGTAACACGCTTTGCCGATCCTGTCTGCAGTGCTGAAACGGGTGCCACGACCATACCGGTACGAACTGAATAGGCGTCTAAACCGCAGCAAACCCGAATCTGCTTATTCCGTCCTGCAGCAAGGCCTTTTCGCGCGGTAGGGCTACAATTTCATTTTCCCAACTGAGCAAGCGCATCGCTCTGCCATGAAACCGCAAAAAACCGCAGCCAAGACCGTGAAAAACAAGACCAAACCAGCAGAGTCGGAGGTCGCAGTGACCGCTGGTTTCTCCCTGGAGCCGGTGTACACGGCCTTGCGCAAGCGCTACCCCGCGGCCGCACAGGCCGAAGCAGTGGCCTTCGCCACTGACTTCTACAAGCGCATGGAGTCGGACGAGTTTCCGCACCACAGCGCTGAAGAGTGGGCCGCTCTCGCGGCTGAGACGCTGGAATTCGCCCGTGCCCGCAAGGCCGGCAAGGCCAACGTCCGCGTGTTCAATCCGACCACGAAGGCCAATGGTTGGGAATCGCCGCACACGGTGCTGCAGATCGTCAACGACGACATGCCGTTCCTTGTCGACACCGTCACCATGTCGCTGGCCGAGCAGGGCGTGGGCGTCCACGTGCTGGGCCACCCGGTGCTGCGCTTCACCCGCGACAAGGCCGGCAAGCTGGTCAAGGTCGGCGAGGGTGATGCCGAATCGGTGATGCTGCTGGAGATCGACCGTCAGCCGGCCGAAGCCATGGCCGCCATCGAGCAGGCCATCAACAAGGCGCTGGATGAAGTGCGTGCGATCGTGCGCGACTGGCAGCCGATGAAGGACAAGGCGCTGGCGCTGGCCGACGACCTGGGCAAGCGCCAGCTGCCGGTCGACGATGCCTCGCGCAAGGAAGCACAGGAGTTCCTGCGCTGGGCCGCCGACAACCACTTCACCTTCTTCGGCTACCGCGAGTACCGCGTCGAGAAGCAGGGCAAGGAAGAGGTGCTGGCACCGCTGAACGACACCGGCCTGGGCCTGATGCGCGGCAAGGACAAGTCCGCCGCCCGTCCGGTCAAGACGCTGGCCGCGCAGGGCCTGAACGCCACCTCCGGGCTGAAGGACGCGCTGATCCTGACCAAGACCAATGCCCGTTCGCGCGTGCACCGCGCCGGCTACATGGACTACATCGGCGTGCTGGAATTCGACGCCAAGGGCAAGATCATCGGCGAGCAGCGCTTCCTCGGCCTGTTCACCTCCAGCGCCTACAACCGTCGCCCGTGGGAGATCCCGCTGGTGCGCCAGCGCCACGAGCATGTGATGAAGCAGTCGGGCCTGGCCCCGGCCAGCCACAGTGGCAAGGCGCTGCGCCACATCCTGGAAACCCTGCCGCGCGAAGAGCTGTTCCAGTCCAGCGAGGACGAACTGTTCCGCACCGCGATGGGCGTGCTGGGCCTGCAGGAGCGCGTGCGCAGCCGCCTGTTCCTGCGCCGTGACAAGTACAGCCGTTTCATTTCCGCACTGGTCTACCTGCCGCGCGAGCGCTTCAACACCGACGTGCGCCTGCGCATCGAAGCGATGCTGAAGGACGCGCTGCACGGCGAGTACGTCGACAGCTCGGTGGTGCTGGGCGAATCGCCGCTGGCCCAGGTGCACCTGATCGTGCGTCCGAAGCCGGGTGAAATGCTCGACGTCGATACCGCCGAACTGGAGCAGAAGCTGGCCCAGGTGCTGCGCAACTGGCAGGACGACCTGCGCGAAGCGCTGGTGACCCGCCACGGCGAAACCGAAGGCCTGCGCATCGCCGCCCGCATCGGCAAGGCGCTGCCGGCCGGCTACATCGAAGACAACAGCACCGCCGTTGCCGCCAACGATGTCAGCCAGCTCGATGCCCTGACCGGCCCGGACGACCTGCGCCTGAGCCTGCAGGCGGTGCCGCGCGAAAGCGGCGATGGCCTGCGCCTGAAGCTGTACCGCCAGCTGGACGACATCCCGCTGTCGGACGCGCTGCCGATGATGGAAAACATGGGCCTGCGCGTGATCGCCGAGCGTCCGTACCGCCTGTCGGTCGACAACGCCCCGGTGTACGTGCAGGACTTCGAGGTCGAATCGACCGCCGGCGCGATCGATGCCGCCAGCGTCGATGAAGCCTTCGGCGAGACCTTCGCCCGCGTCTGGCACGGCGATGCCGAGAACGACGGCTTCAACCGCCTGGTGCTGGCTGCCGGCCTGCACTGGCGCCAGGTCGCCATGCTGCGTGGCTACTGCAAGTACCTGCTGCAGACCGGCGTGCCGTTCTCGCAGGCGTATGTGGAAGGCACCTTTGCCCGCTACCCGCTGCTGGCCCGCCTGCTGGTGGAACTGTTCGAAGCCCGCTTCGATCCGGCCACCGGCCACGAGAGCAAGGACGACATCGCCGCCGGCCAGGTGCAGCTGAAGGCCCACCTCGATGTGCTGGCCGCCGGCGACGACGCCACCCTGAAGGTGCTCAAGACCGTGGTCGACGCCCGCAAGGGTGACCGCGAGGCGCAGATGCAGGCCGCGCGCGATGCGCTGCTGAAGCTGATGGACCGTGTGTCCAGCCTGGACGAAGACCGCATCCTGCGTTCTTTCATGGGCGTGATCGACGCGACCCTGCGCACCAGCTACTACCAGACCGATGCCAACGGCCAGCACGGCCACGTGATCAGCTTCAAGTTCGATTCGGCGCTGGTGCCGGACCTGCCGAAGCCGCGCCCGTACCGCGAAATCTTCGTCTACGGCCCGCGCGTGGAAGGTACTCACCTGCGCTTCGGCGCGGTCGCCCGTGGTGGCCTGCGCTGGTCGGACCGTCGCGAAGACTTCCGTACCGAAGTGCTGGGCCTGGTCAAGGCGCAGATGGTCAAGAACACCGTCATCGTGCCGGTCGGCGCGAAGGGCGGCTTCTTCGCCAAGACCCCGCCGGTCAATGGTGACCGCGACGCGGTCTTCGCCAATGGCGTGGCCTGCTACAAGCTGTTCATCCAGGGCCTGCTGGACATCACCGACAACATCGTCAACAACAAGATCGTGCCGCCGGTGGATGTCGTGCGCCACGACATGGACGATCCGTACCTGGTGGTGGCCGCCGACAAGGGCACCGCGACCTTCTCCGACATCGCCAACGGCCTGGCCATCGCGCACGGCTTCTGGATGGGCGATGCATTCGCCTCCGGTGGTTCGGTGGGTTACGACCACAAGGGCATGGGCATCACCGCACGCGGTGCGTGGGAGTCGGTCAAGCGCCACTTCCGTGCGCTGGGCCGTGACAGCCAGACCCAGGACTTCACCGCGGTCGGCGTCGGCGACATGTCCGGCGACGTGTTCGGCAACGGCATGCTGTTGTCGCGCCACATCCGCCTGGTCGCAGCCTTCGACCACCGCCACATCTTCCTGGACCCGAACCCGGAGGCGGCCACCACGTTCGTCGAGCGTGAGCGCCTGTTTACCGTGCCGCGTTCGAGCTGGGCGGACTACGATGCCAAGCTGATCAGCAAGGGTGGCGGCATCTATCCGCGCAGCCTGAAGTCGATCGAGATCACCCCGCAGGTGCGTGAAGCGCTGGGCCTGGACGACAACGTCAAGGCGCTGTCGCCGAACGATCTGATGAGCGCGATCCTGAAGGCACCGGTCGACCTGCTGTGGAACGGCGGCATCGGTACCTACGTCAAGGCCGCCAGTGAGCAGCACAGCGATGTCGGCGACCGCGCCAACAACGCCCTGCGCGTGAACGGTGGCGAGCTGCGCTGCAAGGTGGTGGGCGAGGGCGGCAACCTGGGCATGACCCAGCTGGGCCGCATCGAAGCCGCCCAGGCCGGCGTGCTGCTCAACACCGACTTCATCGACAACTCGGCCGGTGTCGACACCTCCGACCACGAAGTCAACATCAAGATCCTGCTCAACGATGTGGTGCGGGCCAAGAAGCTGACCGTCGAGCAGCGCAACAAGCTGCTGGCCTCGATGACCGACGAAGTCGCCGAGCTGGTGCTCAACGACAACTACCGCCAGAACCAGGCGCTGAGCCTGATGGAGCGGATGGCGGTCAAGCGCCTGGGTTCCAAGCAGCACTTCATCCGCACCCTGGAACAGCAGGGCCTGCTCGATCGCCAGATCGAGTTCCTGCCGTCCGATGCCGAGCTGTCGCAGCGCAAGGCACGTGGCCAGGGCCTGACCCGTCCGGAACTGTCGGTGCTGCTGTCCTATTCCAAGCTGGTGGCGTTCGCCCAGCTGCTGGATTCGGACATTCCGGAAGATCCGTACCTGTCCAAGGAACTGCAGCGCTACTTCCCGACCCCGCTGCAGAAGAAGTACGCCGACGCGATGGAGCGTCACCGCCTGAAGCGTGAAATCATCGCCACGGCCGTGACCAACCAGACCATCAACCGCATGGGCGCCACCTTCCTGATGCGCATGCAGGAAGACACCGGCCGTTCCATCGCCGAGGTCGCCAAGGCCTACACCATCAGCCGTGAGACGCTGGATGCACGCGCGCTGTGGGCGCAGATCGATGCCCTCGACGGCAAGGTGCCGGAGTCGGTGCAGATCGATGCACTGGAAGTGATCTGGAAGCTGCAGCGTTCGTTCGTGCGCTGGCTGCTGTCGCGCCCGGGCGCGATGCCGGGCATCACCGAAGCGGTCAACCGCTACCAGGGTCCGTTCAACGACATCCGCGTCGCGTCGGGCGTGCTGCCGGATTCGCAGCGTCCGACCTACGAAGCCCTGGTGGCCGAGTGGAAGGAAAAGGGCCTGCCGTCCGCGCTGGCGCAGCAGCTGGCCGAACTGCACTTCCTGGAGCCGGCGTTCGACATCATCGAACTGGCGCGTACCCGCAAGCTGAAGCCGGTGGACGTGTCCAAGGTCCACTTCCGCCTGGGCGACGCCCTGCAGCTGCCGTGGCTGTTCGAGCAGGTTGATGCGCTGGAGGTCAACGGCCGTTGGCATGCGGTGGCACGTGGCGTGCTGCGCGACGAGCTGGCGGCCAATCACCGCAACCTGGCCGGCCAGGTGCTGGGCACCAAGGGCAGCAGCGCTGAAGCCAAGGTCGCAGCCTGGATGGGCCGTGACGACAACAGCCTGCGCTTCACCCTGGCGATGCTGGCCGAATTGGCCGAGCAGAAGACCCTGGACTACCCGACCGTCTCGGTCGCGGTGCAGCGCCTGGGCCAGCTGGCTGCGCATGGTGCGTAAGCGCATTCGCGCTGACGCCCCACGGTTTGCTCTGCAAACCGTGGGCCCCATGCCAACCATGCTCCCAGACCCCCGCGCCGTTGGCGCGCCCCCCTGACTCAGGGGGGCTCCTGATCTGCAGCAGTTGGAGGAACGGCCCCGCGAAAGCGGGGCCGTTCTGTTTCTGCCTGTTTTTCTGCGATCACTGACCCGACGCCGGCCGGCAACCTGTCAGGTGGATGACCGGCCCGTCCGCCGGGACCGTGAGCGCCATGGATGGCGCGACCGAGCCCCCATGGATGGGTTTATGGCGTGTCCCGGCGGACGGGCCGGTCATCCGCCCAGCGGGGTCCAACCCCCGGCGCTCGGTTATGCTCTCCCTCATGCCTCCCCCGGATCCACCGATGAGCGACTCCCCCCGCATCGCTTTCCTGGCCAGCACCACCGAACCGGCGCAGATGGCCCGCGCGGCGATGGTCTCGCGCTATGGCGACTACGCGCCCGAGCAGGCCGACGTGCTGTGCCCGCTGGGCGGTGATGGCTTCATGCTGCAGACCCTGCACCGGCACGGGCACCTGGGCAAGCCGGTGTTCGGCATGAAGCTGGGCACGGTCGGCTTCCTGATGAACCAGTACCGCGGCGACGATGACGTGCATGCGCGCATTGCCCGCGCCGAGCCGGCCAACCTGCGCCCGCTGGAAATGGTGGCGCTGACCGAGTCGGGCACCAGCACCGGTTCGCTGGCCTACAACGACGTGTCGCTGCTGCGCCAGACCCGGCAGGCTGCGCATATCGGCATCGATCTGAACGGCCAGGAACGCGTGGCCGAGCTGATCGGCGACGGCGTGCTGGTGGCCACCCCGGCCGGCAGCACCGCCTACAACTATTCCGCGCACGGCCCGGTGCTGCCGCTGGGCTCGCACACCATCGCGCTGACGCCGCTGGCCCCGTACCGGCCGCGACGCTGGCGCGGGGCGATCCTCAAGGCCGATACCGAAGTGCGCTTCCGTGTGCTCGATCCCTACAAGCGCCCGGTCAGCGTGACCGCCGACTCGCACGAGACCCGTGACGTGGTCGAAGTGACCATCCGCGAGTCGAAGGACCGCCGCGTAACCCTGCTGTTCGACCCGGAGCACAACCTGGAAGACCGGATCCTGAGCGAACAGTTCGTTTTTTGAAGACAATGGGCGGCCGGCCGTGCCGACCGCTTGAAGGACCCCACCGATGGGCGACAACTCCCCCCGTTTGCTGACCGTCGCGGTGACCTCGCGCGCCCTGTTCGACCTCGAGGAAAGCCATGCGCTGTTCGAGAGCGATGGCGTGGCGGCCTACGCCGAATTCCAGCGCCAGCATGAGGACGACATCCTCGGCCCCGGCGTGGCCTTCCCGGTGGTGCGCAAGCTGCTGGCGCTGAACCAGGGCGCCAGCCCGGAAAATCCGCGCGTCGAGGTGATCCTGCTGTCGCGCAATTCGGCCGATACCGGCCTGCGCATCTTCAATTCGATCCAGCATTACGGTCTGGGCATCATCCGCGCGACGTTCACCGCCGGCGAGCCGACCTGGCCCTACGTGAAGCCGTTCGGCACCGACCTGTTCCTGTCGGCCAACCCGGAATCGGTGCGCAGCGCATTGCGCCATGGCATCGCAGCGGCGACCATCCTGCCCAAGCCGCCCGGCGAGACTGCCGCTGCGGCGGCCGACCAGATCGACACCGGTCGACCGGCCGGGCAGCTGCGCATCGCCTTCGACGGCGACGCGGTGATCTTCGGCGACGAGAGTGAGCGCATCTCGCGCGAACAGGGCGTGGAGGCGTTTGGCCGCCATGAACGCGAACGCGCCCGCGAACCGCTCAGTGGCGGCCCGTTCCGCGGTTTCCTGTCGGCCCTGCATACATTGCAGGAAGTGTTCCCGGCCGGCGAGAGTGCGCCGATCCGCACCGCGCTGGTCACTGCGCGCTCGGCACCGGCCCACGAGCGGGTGATCCGCACCCTGCGTGAGTGGGGCGTGCGCCTGGACGAGGCGCTGTTCCTTGGTGGCCGCCACAAGGGCCCATTCCTGCAGGCGTTCGGCGCCGATATCTTCTTCGACGATTCACAGCACAACATCGACAGTGCGCGTGAGCATGTGGCCGCCGGTCACGTGCCGCACGGCGTCGCCAACGAGGGATAAGGCGGACTTGATCGGTAGGTGCCAACCGTTGGTTGGCACGGCCATGCATCGGCGCCCACCAAGGTGGGCAGGTACCGGTCAATGCGTACCTGACATCCCCAGCTGCAGGTCCACCACCTTCCAGCGCAGGCCCTGCGGCTCCAGCACCACCTTCAGTGGCGGTTGGCCAGGGCCGCGGTCGATGTCGACCACGAAGCGGTCCAGTGCTTCGAAGCGATGCTCGGCATTCTTCAGCGGCCGTGCCGGCTCGGTCGGACCGAAGGCATCGCCGCCCTGCAGTTCATTGCGGCCGCGCTTCCACAGCACGTGGCCCTGCAGCATCGCGCCGATTCCGGTCGGGGTCACCATGGTGTCCACCGCGGCGCCGCCGAGCTGGTCACCCAGGCCGTAGAGCAGGGCGCCGAACGGGCTGGCCGCCACATCCGGGCCGGCCTGGCGCACCAGGTAGTCGTTGAGCTGCGCGCGCAGGCTGCTGCGCACACGTGGGAAATCGACGTAGCGCTCCAGCCGCTCGGTGTCGCGCTGCTCGATGGCCCTGGACAGGCCATGCACGGTCACGTACGGGCCGCCGAACCACCACGCGGACAGCGCGAGAACCACCGGGACCAGCACTGCGATGAGCTTCTTCATGCCGCCCAGACTGCCGCAAGTGAGGCGGCCAGTGGTGAATGGCGGGTGATGTGGCTCAGAACTCCAGGTCCAGCGCGGCGCACAGGTAGTCAACGAACGGGCCGAGTGCCGCCAGATCCTTGCCCAGCGTGGACAGCAGGCGCGGGCCAGTCATGGTGGCGTCGTCCAGCGAGCGCCACATCACCCAGTTGCGGTGCTTGAGGTCGTCGATGAACTCGAAATCAGCCGGGAAACCGCGCGGCGGCCGCACCAGCTTCTCGCTTTCCTCGAAGTCGAAGCGCCTGCGCAGCGCGGGCGCATGCGCGGCGGCCTTCCAGCTGCCCGGGTTGTCGAGGATGAAGTGGCGCACGCGACGCTGGGTTTCAGGCTCCGGATGCCACAGCCCGGCGCCGACGAAGCTTTCGCCCGGCTGCAGGTGCACGTAGAACGAGGGCGCGGCCACTTCGCGGCGACGCTCATGGAACAGCCGCGCACCCTGCCAGGTCTTGTAGGGCGATTTGTCGTTGGAAAAACGCGCGTCGCGATGGATGCGGAACAGCGAGCCACCGACGCCGCGGGTATCGGCGCGGAAATGGTCGCTGACCTCGGCCAACGCCGGCTGAAGGTCGCCGAGCAGGCGCAGGAACGGCTGCCGCACGTGGTCTTCGTACTGCTGGCGGTGGTCGTTGAACCATGCCTTTTCGTTATGCCGCGCCAGGCTGCGCAGGAACCTGAAGCTGGCGTCCGAGAAATAGGTACTCACAACGTCTCCTGCAGATGCTGGCCCCAGTCGCGCAGCGATTGCAGCAGGGCCTGGCGCCGCGCATCGTCGGGTGCATCGGCGGCCAGTGCATCAAGCTGCTGCTGGTACTGGGGCAGGTTGAGTTCACCCAGGCCGCCGTCTCCGAGCAGGCGCTGGCGGCGGTAATCCTGCCAGCGCTGGCGTTCAGCCGGTGCGAGGCTGCCGGGATGGTTGCGCGCACGGTAGCGGAACAGCAGCTCGGGCAGGCGCGGGTCGCGGAAGCGGCCTTCCAGCTCGGCCAGCTGTTCCGGTGCGGTGGTGCGCGCCAGGGCAAGCAATGGCTTGTCGCCGTTGCCGAGGAAGCCGTCGTACAGCGAGGCGTCGACGTCGGCCACGGTGGCGGCGCGGGGCTGGTTGTAGACCTGGCGTGCCTTTTCGGCCAGCTGCGCGGCGAAAGGACGCAGCCGTTCGACCTTGGCCTCGATAGCCGCCACGTCCAGGCCCAGGCGATCATGGTCGTCGGCGCGCAGGTGGTTCCAGGCGATCAGCGCCGGCACCTTGTTCAGGTGCACCTCCTTCAGCGGCACCCGCGCCACGCCTTCGGGCAGCTCGCTGGCACGCATGTACAGGCGCTGCGCGATCACCTCGGCCGGCAGTTCCAGCAGGTCGTCGATGTCGCCGTCGAGGTCGAATACGATCACCCGGTTGTTGATGGTCGGGTGCACCGCCAGCGGCAGCACCGGCGCCGCGCACAGGCGGCTGGCCGGGTAGCGCATGGAGATGTGCAGTACCGGCTTCAACGCGGCGATGTCCAGCAGGCCACCGACGAAACGCTTGTCGCGCAGCTTCAGCGCATACTCCCACAGGCGCGGCTGCGACTGCTTGAACAGGCGCGCCATGCCGATGGTGGCGCGCACGTCGGACAGTGCTTCGTGTGCATCGCCTTCGCGCACGTTGTTGGCTTCGGCCAGATGTTCGAGCTTGAACGAGGTGGCGCCGTCTTCGCGCAGCGGCCACTGGATGCCGTCCGGGCGCATGGCGCGCATCAGCCGCAGCATGTCCAGCAGGTCCCAGCGCGAATTGCCGTTGCGCCACTCGCGTTCGTACGGGTCATGGAAATTGCGGAACAGGCCGTAGCGGATGAACTCGTCGTCGAAGCGCAGCGTGTTGTAGCCCAGTGCGCAGGTGCCGGGGCGTGACAGCTGTTCGTTGATGCGGTCGAAAGCCTCGGCCTCGCTGATGCCTTCGGCCATGGCCTGCTGCGGCGTGATGCCGGTGACCAGGGTCGCCATCGGTGAGGGCAGCAGGTCGTCGGCCGGGCGCACGAAGAAGCTGACCGGCGTTTCAATCTCGTTGAGGTCAGCGTCGGTGCGGATCGCCGCGTACTGCGAGATGCGAGTGCGGCGCGGATCCTGGCCGAAGGTTTCCAGGTCGTAGAACAGGAAGCTGTCGGCCATCAGTGCGCGCCCTCCAGGACCGGCAACTGCGCGTGGATCCGTGTTTCCAGCGCGGCCCAGTCGATGTTGTCCAATGAATCGTGGCCGGCGGTGGCGGCCACCAGCATGTCGCGCTGCAACTCGGTGCGGCGCAGCGCTTCGGCGTAGGGCGTGTGCAGGAAGGTGACCATCGTGTAATGCGGCACGAAGCGGGTCGGCCAGCGCCGCTGCAGTTCCTGCTCCAGTTCGCGCTGCAGCAGGAAGGCCGGGTCGGCCACGCGGTCACGCATTTCCAGGTAGTTTTCCAGCGCCATCTGCTGGATGGCGCGCGCGTTCGGCTTGCGCTCGGCCTCGAACGCGGCGAACGCACCTTGCAGATCATCCGCTTCCATCAGGTGGCGGGCCAGCGCCACGCAGTCCTCGAACGCGCAGTTCATGCCCTGGCCATGGAATGGCACCATCGCATGCGCGGCGTCGCCGATCAGCACGGCGCGGCCGCCCTGGTGCCAACGCTCCAAGGTGAGCGTACCGAGCAGGCCGGGTGGATGCTGTTCCCAGTCCGCACGCAGGTTCGGGATCAACGGCAGGGTGTCGGCGAACTCGCGCGCGAACAGCGCCTCTGCCTGCGCGCCGGTGTTGACGGTGGCAAAGCTGGGATCGCCCTGGTTCGGCAGGAACAGGGTGACAGTGAAAGTGCCTTCGTGGTTGGGCAGGGCGATGCACATGTAGTGGCCGCGTGGCCAGATGTGCAGTGCATTGCGCTCGATGCGGAAGCTGCCGTCGGCGGCCGGCGGGATCTCCAGCTCCTTGTAGGAATGGTCGAGGAAGGCGATGTCCTCGCCCAGCGGCGCGCGCCGGTTCATCGCTGCGCGCAGGGCCGATCCGGCGCCGTCGGCACCGATCAGGGTGTCGAAGCGGATGTCGTGCGGGCTGTCGTCGCGGTCATCGATGAAACGCGCGTAGCCTGCGTCGAAATCGACGGTGTGCAGGCGGCGATGGAAGTGCACGGTGGCGCCAGCCTGTTCGGCCAGTTCCAGCAGCGTGGTGTTCAGGTCGCTGCGATGGATCGACCAGATCACCTCGCTGTCGTCGCGGCCGTAGCGCTGCAGCTGCGGTTCGCCCTCGCGCGGATGCACCATGCGCCCGCGCATCATCACCGCGCGCGCCATCACCTCGTCTTCCACGCCCGCCTGGCGCAGCGCGTTGCGCCCGCGCTCGGCCAACGCCAGGTTGATCGAACGGCCGCTTTCATAGTCGGCCACGCGCGGATCGCCGCGGCGCTCGTACAGGGTGATGCGCCAGCCCTGGCGTGACAGCAGGATGGCCAGCAGAGAACCGGCGAGGCCGGCACCGATGATGCTCAACGAGCGGGAGGCATGTGCGATCAACGAACTGTCCAGCAGTAGGGAAGGGGCGGGCTCAGAGGCCAGCCCAGGCTTCCACTTCCTCGACGAAATGGTGCACGTCCAGGTAGCGGTTGTAGAGCGGGGTGGGCGAAATCCGGATCACGTCCGGTTCGCGCCAGTCGCCGAGCACGCCGATGCCGCGCAGGTGCTCGAACAGGGCGCGGCCGCGCTCGCGGCCACCGATCACGCGCAGCGACAACTGGCAGCCACGGCGTTGCGGTTCGGCCGGGGTGATGATGTCCAGAACGCTCGACAGGCGCGCGCGCACCAGCGCTTCGAGCATGCCGGTCAGCGCCACCGATTTGCTGCGCAGGGCGTCCATGCCGGCGCGCTCGAACAGGTCCAGCGACGCACGCAGCGGTGCCAGGCCGAGGATCGGCGGATTGCTCAGCTGCCAGCCCTCGGCACCCGTGGCCGGGATGAACTGCGGCGCCATCTGGAAGCGGGTGGCTTCCTCATGGCCCCACCAGCCAGCGAAGCGTGGCAGGGTGGTGTCGCGATGGTGCCGCTCATGCACGAACGCGCCAGCCACCGCTCCCGGTCCGCTGTTGAGGTACTTGTAGTGGCACCACACGGCGAAATCAGGTGCGACGTCATGCAGGCGCAGCGGCAGGTTGCCGATCGAATGTGCAAGATCGAAGCCGATCCGCGCACCGTGCAGGCGTGCGGCGCGGGTGATCGCATCGAGGTCGAAGGCCTGGCCGGTGCGGTACTGCACGCCGGGCCAAAGCACCAGCGCCAGGCGCGGGCCATGCTCGGCGATGGCACGCTCGATCGCCGTGAGCGAGATCGTGCCATTGGCTTCGTCCGGCTGTACTTCCACCAGGCACTCGGCGGGGTCGAAGCCATGGAAGCGGATCTGCGCCTCCACGGCGTGGCGATCGGTGGGGAACGCGCCGGCTTCCATCAGGATCACCGGGCGCTGCGCGGTCGGCCGGTAGAAGCTGACCATCATCAGGTGCAGGTTCACGCTCAGGGTATTCATCGCCACCACTTCGCTGGGCAGCGCACCGACCACGCGGGCCAGTTGTGCGCTCACCAGGCGGTGGTAGGACAGCCACTGCGTCGGGCCGGTGAAGTGGCCTTCCACGGCCAGTTCGCCCCACTGCTTCATCACTTCCTGCACGGCTGCCTGCGCACCGCGCGGCTGCAGGCCCAGCGAGTTGCCGACAAAGTAGGTCTGCTCGCCGCCACCATGGCGCGGAATCAGGAATTCGTTGCGCAGCGGACGCAGCGGATCGGCGGCGTCCAGGGCAATGGCGTGGGTGCGGCTGAGCAGGTCGGACATGGTCGGGCAACAGGCTGCAACGGGGCTGCCAGTGTAGCGCCTGGGGGAAGGCCCGGTAGCGGTCAAGCCGCTACCAGCACCACGTGATCCGCTGGTCGCCACCCCAGGTTGGCGCACGTGTGACGAAGCGCCCACCAAGGTGGGCATCTACCAGAGCGGGAACGAGCAAGCGCCTACCAGGGTGGGCAACCACGGATCGATGGTTCAGCCCGCCGCCGGTGCCGGCAGCGGGTCCACATGCCCGCAGGCGCTGCAGGTACGCAGATCCAGGCTGGAGTGGTAGCGCGCGAAGACCTTGGGCAGGTCGGTTTCGATGTTCTGCAGCGGGAAGAACTCTTCGTGCAGCTTGTGATTGCAGCGCTCGCAGTGCCAGATCACGCCGTCCAGCTCATGCGGCAGGCGCTTGCGCTCGACTACCAGGCCGACGCCGCCGGGCGGGCGCCGTGGCGAGTGCGGCACCTTTCCCGGCAGCAGGAAGATTTCGCCGGCGCGGATCGGAATGTCGCGCACCGCGCCATCCTCCTGCACCTTCAGCACCATCTCGCCCTCCAGCTGGTAGAACCACTCCGGGCCTTCGTCGTAGTGGTAATCGGTGCGCGAGTTCGGCCCGCCGACCACCATCACGATGAAGTCACCGTTGTCGATCATCTTGTTGCCCACCGGGGGCTTCAGCAGGTGGCGGTGTTCTTCGATCCAGGCGTGCAGGTTGATCGGCGAAGCGAGCATGATCGGTTTCCCTTGGAGGTCAGTCGCGCTTGCCCTTGCGCGGCACGTAGGACAGCGCCTTTTCGTAGGCGGGCTGCAGCTCTTCCGGCGCGCCGACGTCGATGCCCATTTCGCGCACGCGGCCGTCCTTGAGGCTGTAGACCCAGCCGTGCACCATCAGCTTCTGGCCACGGGCCCAGGCATCCTGCACGATGGTCGAGCGGCACAGGTTGGCGACCTGCTCGATCACGTTCAGTTCGCACAGGCGTGCGTGCTTGAGTTCGTCGGTCTCGATGGCGTCGATGATCGCGGTGTGCTTCTGCATCACGTCACCGACGTGGCGCAGCCAGTTGTCGGCCAGGCCGACGCGGGTGTTGTGCAGGCAGGCGTGCACGCCACCGCAGCCGTAATGGCCGACGATCAGGATGTGCTTCACCTTCAGCTGGTCCACTGCGTACTGCACCACGCTCAGGCAGTTCAGGTCGGTGTGCGCGACCACGTTGGCCACGTTGCGGTGCACGAACACCTCACCCGGGGCCATGCCGATGATCTGGTTGGCCGGCACGCGCGAATCGGAGCAGCCGATCCACAGGTATTCCGGGTGCTGCTGCTTGGCCAGCTGGTGGAAGAACTCGGGGTCTTCCTTCTCGATGCGGTCGGCCCAGTCGCGGTTGTTCTGCAGCAGCTTGTGGATGTCTTTCATGTTCGGGTCCCTGGCGTCGGGTAGGGGCTCGCCGCAACCCTCCGGCTGCGTCGTCGCGGGAATCTGTTGCGCTCAGTCGCTGCGGGCGGCCTGTTCGCGGTGCCAGCGCATCCACTGCGCCAGTTCCTGGGAAGATGGAGTGGCCAGCGCGTCCAGCGCGGCGACCACTGCCTGCTGGTTGGCGTCGGGATGATTCTGGCTCAGCTTGAGCTTCAGCTGCACGTGCTCGACCTGGAAACGGAAACCGATGATGGCGCGCAGTTCCGGGCCATGCTCGGTGCGCGCGCCATCGAACTGCCAGGCCTGGCCGACGCTGGCTTCGAAGCGGTCGCTGATGGCGCCGACCAGCTCGGCCAGCGCAGCGGTATCGTCAAAGGTATGCAGCTGGCCGCGCAGTTCCGCCGCAGCGTAGTTCCAGGTTGGCACCCGCGCAGCGGGCTCCTTGTCCGGGTACCAGCTGGCCGAGATGTAGCCATGTGGGCCATCGACCAGCACCTTGGCCGCGCCACGATGGCGTGACTGCGGGTTGGCACGGGCCCAGTGCCCGCGCAGCTCGATACGATCACCGTCACGCCGGTACAGCACCGGCATCCGGGTCAGCTCCGGCAGGCCATCGCTGCCCGTGGTGAGCACGGTCACGAACGGATCGCGCGCCAGCAGGCGGTCCAGCCAGAGCAGGTCGGTCTCGGCGAAGGCGCGCGGGGTGAACATGCGCGGGTCAGGCGCGCCCGCCCAGCGACTGGATCATGCGTCCCCGCAGGCCTTCGTCGCTGTCGGCCTGCGGCGGCTGCACTTCATGCAGGCTGAAGCCACGCACCAGTGCGTCTTCCTCGTCCAGGCCGTCGTACTCGACGAACTCGGCATCGAACAGCTGCGAACGGGCGGTGTCTTCGCTGTCATAGCTCAGCGTGTTGCCATCGCTGTCGAGCACTTCAGCGGTGCCGGCCGGGCGCACGCGCAGGCGCGCCCAGATCAGGGTGTTGCCGAGGCTGGCCAGCCACCAGCTGTCGCGCGAGGCGGTGATGTCATTCATGGATGTGTTACCAGAGCGAGGCCAGCCAGAGCAGGGCGGCCATGCCCAGTCCGGCCAGCAGGGTCAGCAGCGATACCCAGGCCGGGGTCGCCAGCCCGGACAACGAGCGGTCCGGTTGCTGGCGATAGTCGCGGCGCAGCAGCCAGGCCAGGGCATCGGGCTTGAGGAAGGCGCCACTGCCGAAGCGCTCGGCGAGCGCCGGATGGCGATCGCGCACGTGCACCAGGGTCAGTGGCCAGAAGATCACGAAGGCACTGAACCCGGCCACTGCAACGCCGACGAAACAGAGGGCGAAGAACAGGGTCATGGGGGCAGTACCTCCGTGGTCGTGTGAAGTGGCTTAGAAGTCCGCGCTGCCCGGGGCGCGCGGGTAGGGGATCGCATCGCGGATGTTGGACAGGCCGCAGACGTACACCACCAGGCGCTCGAAGCCGAGGCCGAAGCCGGCGTGCGGCACCGAGCCGTAGCGACGGAAATCGCGGTACCAGCTGTAGTGCTCGCGGTCCAGGCCGAACTGGGCCATGCGCGCGTCCAGCACGTCCAGGCGCTCTTCGCGCTGGCTGCCGCCGATGATCTCGCCGATGCCCGGGGCCAGCACGTCCATCGCGGCGACGGTCCTGCCGTCGTCGTTCAGGCGCATGTAGAAGGCCTTGATGTGCTCCGGATAGTTGGTCACCACCACCGGGCGGCCGACATGTTCCTCGGTCAGCCAGCGCTCGTGCTCGGTCTGCAGGTCCAGGCCCCATTCGACCGGGAAGTCGAACTTCTTGCCGGACTTCTGCAGCAGGCTGACCGCATCGGTGTAGTCGATGCGTTCGAACGGTGCGTTGATGAAGTCTTCCAGCTTGGTGATCGCGTTCTTGTCCACGCGCTCGGCGATGAAGGCCAGGTCGTCGCTGCGCTCGTTCAGCACGGCGCGGAACAGGTACTTCAGGAACTCTTCGGCCAGGCGTGCATCTTCGGCCAGGTCGGCGAAGGCGATTTCCGGCTCGATCATCCAGAACTCCGCCAGATGGCGGGTGGTGTGGCTGTTCTCGGCGCGGAAGGTCGGGCCGAAGGTGTAGACCTTGCTCAGCGCCAGGCAGTAGGCCTCGACGTTCAGCTGGCCGGACACGGTCAGGAAGGTTTCCTTGCCGAAGAAGTCGCGGCTGAAATCGATCGCGCCCTTCTCGTCACGCGGCAGGTTCACCATGTCCAGGGTGGACACGCGGAACATCTGGCCGGCGCCTTCGGCGTCGGAGGTGGTGATGATCGGCGTGCTGATCCAGTTGAAGCCGTTCTCGTGGAAGAAACGGTGCACGGCCTGGGCCAGGCAGTTGCGGATGCGGGTGACTGCGCCGAACAGGTTGGTGCGCGGGCGCAGGTGCGCCACTTCACGCAGGAACTCCGGCGACATCGGCTTGGGCTGGATCGGGTAGGTGAGCGGGTCTTCGACCCAGCCGACCACTTCTAGCGCGCTGGCCTGGATCTCGAACGACTGGCCCTTGCCCTGCGACTTCACCAGGGTGCCGGTGGCGATGACCGAGCAGCCGCTGGTCAGGCGCTTGATCTCGTCGAAGTTGGCCAGGGTGTCGTTGGCCACGACCTGGATCGGGGCGAAGCAGGAGCCGTCGCTCACATTCACGAAGGCCAGATTCGCTGAACCGCGCACCGTGCGCACCCATCCGCGTACCGTGACTTCGCCGCCTTCCGGGATCTTCCCGGCAAGCGCATGTTCAACGCTGACCACCGTCATGACTTGAATCCTCTGCTGATCGACTCGATCTGTGAACACGGGAGTTTACCGGTTGCAGTGTTCCGCTTGCGAGGCATTTTTCGCGGCAACGGCTCCTTATAATGTCCCCGTACCTCTGGAGTAGCCCCATGGCCGTCAGCCTGACCCCCATTGCCTTCGAGCGCGTGCAGCGCTTCGTCGCCCAGACCCCCGGCGCGCTGGGTCTGCGTTTCGGCGTGACCAAGACCGGCTGTTCCGGCTGGGGCCACGTCACCGACCTGGCCCGCGACGAGCGCGAAGGCGATACCGTGTTCGACCAGGACGGCGTGAAGATCTACGTCGATGCCAAGAGTCTGGCGCTGGTGGACGGCACGGTGATCGACTTCGGCAAGCACGGCCTGAGCGAGACCTTCACGTTCAGCAACCCGAACGCCACCGCCGAGTGTGGCTGCGGCGAGAGCTTCACCACCGACGCCGACAAGGCCTGACGCCTGCGCCTTGGTGGTCGCTGACCTTGGTCGGCAGGGGGGAGGGGCGCCCCGGTTCAGCTTCGTCCGGCCCCGCCCCGGTTGCCCGGCACCCCCATCTGCGCCATAATGCGCGGCTTCCTGCCTTCCTGGCGGGAATCCTTGCCCCACCGCGGTCTCAACGGCGGGGGGCTGTCCGGCCGCAAGGCCACATCCGAAAGGTAGAAAAAACATGAGTCGTCATTACGAAATCGTGTTCATGGTCCACCCGGACCAGAGCGAGCAGGTCCCGGCCATGATCGAGCGCTACAAGTCGCTGGTCGAGAACGGCAACGGCACCATCCACCGCCTGGAAGACTGGGGCCGCCGCCAGCTGGCGTACCCGATCCAGAACCTGGTGAAGGCGCACTACGTGCTGCTGAACATCGAAGCCGACCAGGCCGTGCTGAACGAGCTGACCGAAAGCTTCCGCTTCAACGACGCCGTGCTGCGCAACCTGGTCATCAAGCGTGACGAGGCTGACACCGAGCAGTCGCTGATCATGAAGAGCAAGGACGAGAAGGGTGACAAGCCGGAGCGCGGTGAGCGCCGTCGTCGTGACGACGAAGAAGGCGAGTCCACCACCACCGCTGACAACGAAGCCGGCGACGACGCCGCTTCCGCCGCCTAAGGAGCCTTCCCATGTCCAAGTTCTTCCGTCGCCGCAAGTTCTGCAAGTTCACGGCTGAAGGTGTGAAGGAGATCGACTACAAGGATCTCAACACCCTGCGCCAGTACCTGACCGAGAACGGCAAGATCGTGCCGAGCCGCGTCACCGGTACCAAGTCGAAGTACCAGCGCCAGCTGGCGACCGCCGTCAAGCGCGCTCGCTTCCTGGCCCTGATCCCGTACACCGACAACCACGACGTCTGATGCCCGGCGGGGCGGCCCGGTGCCGCCCCCGCTGTGCCAGCTATTCGGACAGCCTTTGTTGCGGGGCGTCGCCTCGCTAACGAATAACTCATCTGGAGCAATACCATGCAGCTGATCCTCCTGCAGAAAGTCACCAACCTCGGCAACCTGGGCGACCTGGTCGACGTGAAGCCGGGCTACGGCCGTAACTTCCTCGTGCCGCAGGGCAAGGCCGTTCCGGCCACCGAGAGCAACAAGGCCGAGTTCGAAGCCAAGCGCGCCGAGTACGAAGCCAAGGCCCAGGCCATCCACGCCGACGCTGACGCCCGCAAGGCCAAGCTGGAAGGCGCGAGCGTGACCATCGCCGCCAACGCTTCGACCGAAGGCAAGCTGTACGGCTCGGTCGGCGCCCGTGAAATCGCCGATGCCTTCACCGCTGCCGGCCTGCCGGTCAGCAAGAGCGAAGTCATCCTGGGCGAAGGCGCCTTCCGCAACATCGGCGAATACGACGTGCTGGTCCACCTGCACGCCGACGTCGAGACCACCGTCAAGGTCGTCGTCGTCGCCGAAGCCTGATCCCGCGCCGCAAGGCCTGGAATCACCGCAGAACGGGCGCCCGCAAGGGTGCCCGTTTTGTTTTATGGCCCGCTTTCTCAGCGTTGCGCCACGCCTGGCCGGCGGGGCGGGGCCGGACAATGTTCCACGCCCATTCGTAGAACACGGCCACATCGGTATACTCAGGGCGTCACACCCGTTCCACGGGCATCGATCCCAACAGGATCAATGACTTGGAGGGTAAACGCAGGCCGCTTGCCGGCCCCAGTCCGGAACCCCTATGCGTCTTTCCACGATCAAGCTGTCCGGCTTCAAGTCGTTCGTCGATCCGACCACCCTGCACCTGCCGACCAACATGACCGGCGTGGTGGGGCCCAATGGCTGCGGCAAGTCGAACATCATCGACGCCGTGCGCTGGGTCATGGGCGAAAGTTCGGCCAGCCGCCTGCGCGGCGACTCGCTGACCGACGTGATCTTCTCCGGCTCCAACGCCCGCAAGCCGGTCTCGCAGGCCACCGTCGAGCTGATCTTCGACAACTCCGACCATACGATTTCCGGCGAATACGCCTCGTTCAACGAAATCTCGGTCAAGCGCACGGTCAGCCGCGACGGCACCAGCAACTACTATCTCAACGGCACCAAGTGCCGTCGCCGCGACATCACCGACCTGTTCCTCGGCACCGGCCTGGGCCCGCGCAGCTACTCGATCATCGAGCAGGGCATGATCAGCCAGATCATCGAGGCGCGCCCGGAAGACCTGCGCGTGTACCTGGAAGAGGCGGCCGGCATCTCCAAGTACAAGGAGCGCCGCAAGGAAACCGAGACCCGCATCCGCCATACCCGCGAGAACCTGGACCGGCTGGGCGACCTGCGCGACGAGATCAGCAAGCAGCTCGAGCACCTCAAGCGCCAGGCCCGGCAGGCCGAGCAGTACCAGGCCCTGCAGGAAGAGCGCCGGGTCAAGGACGCCGAGTGGAAGGCCCTGGAATTCCGTGGGCTCGACGGCCGCCTGTCGAAGCTGCGCGAAGGCCTGTCGCAGGAAGAGACCAAGCTGCAGCAGCTGATCGCAGACCAGCGCGATGCCGAGGCCCGCATCGAGACCTCGCGCGTGCGTCGCGAAGAGGCCGCCGATGCGCTCAATACCGCGCAGGCCGCGGTCTACCAGGTCGGCAGCACGCTGGCGCGCCTGGAACAGCAGATCCAGCACCAGCGCGAGCTGTCGCAGCGCCTGCACAAGGCGCGCGACGAGACCCGCCAGGCATTGGCCGAGCTGGGCCAGCACATCAGCGGCGATGAGGCCAAGCTGATGGTGCTGCGCGAGGCGGTGGAGGCCGCCACCCCGCAGCTGGAGGAGCTGCAGGAAGAGAACGAGATCAAGCAGGAAAGCCTGCGCGAGGCCGAGGACCGGCTGGCCAGCTGGCAGCAGCGTTGGGAACAGCACACCTCGCAGAGTTCGGAAGCCTCGCGCGCCGGCGATGTCGAGCGTACCCGCGTGGACTACCTGGACAAGCAGGTCCTCGACGCCGACCGCCGCCGCGAAGCACTGGCCGCCGAGCGCGCCGGGCTGGACGTGGACGCGCTGGAAGAAGCCTTCGAGCAGCTGCATCTGCAGCACGACACGCAGAAGACCGCGCTGGACGAACTGGGCGAAGAGGTCGAACACCGCAAGCAGGGCGTGGCAGCCGTGCAGGAGCAGCAGCGCAACGGCCAGAACGAACTGGCCGAACTGCGCAAGCAGGCCAATGGGCTGCGCGGCCGCCTGGCATCGCTGGAAACCCTGCAGCAGGCCGCGCTCGGCCAGGAGCAGGGCGCCGCCGTGGCCTGGCTGAAGGCGCATGGACTGGATTCGGCGGCGCGTGTCGGCGAACGCCTTGATGTCGATGCTGGTTGGGAAAATGCGGTCGAAAGTGCGCTCGGCCAGTTGATCGAAGGCGTGCTGGTCGATGACCCGGACGGGCTGGTCGATGCGCTGGGTGAGCTGGGCGAAGGTCACATCGCGCTGGTTGCCGACGATGATGCGGACCTGAAGGTTGCCCCGACCTCGCTGGCGGCACGCGTGCGTGGCCCGGCCGCGATCCGTCGCCTGCTGGCGCACCTGCACGGTGCACGTGATCTGGCCGAGGCGAAGACGCTGCAGGCCAGCCTGCCCGAAGGCGATTCGATCATCACCCAGGGCGGCGAGCGCCTGGGCCAGGGCTGGCTGCGCGTTTCGCGCTCGGGTGCGGCCCAGCAGGGCGCATTGCTGCGCGAACGTGAGATCAACGAACTGCGCGAGCAGATCGAGCAACTGCAGGATCGCGAGGCTGAGCTGGAAGAGCAGCTGGCCGGCTTCCGCGAGCAGTTGCAGGCCGCCGAGCAGCAACGCGAAGACGCGCAGCGCACGCTGTACCAGGCCCATCGTGCGGTGTCCGAGCTTGCCGGCCAGCTGCAGGGCCAGCAGGGCAAGGTGGAAGCCGCTCGTACCCGCATCGACCGCATCGAAGGTGAACTGAAGCAGCTGCAGGAAACGCTGGAAGCCAACAACGCGCAGGCGCGTGAAGCGCGCTCGCGGTTGGAGAATGCGGTCAGCAGCATGGGGGATCTGGAATCAACCCGGCAGCGCTTGGAGGGCGAACGCCGCCAGCTGACCGAGGCGCGCGACCTCGCCCGTGATGCTGCGCGTGCGGTGCGCGAACGCTCGCATTCGCTGGCGCTCACCCTGGAATCGCAGCGTGCGCAGCTGGCGTCACTGAGCCAGGCACTGGAGCGCATGGGTACCCAGCGCGGGCAGCTGGATTCGCGCCTGGGTGAATTGCACTCGCAACTGGATGAAGGTGATTCGCCGGTTGAATCGCTGCAGGCCGAGCACCAGAACGCACTGGAAGAACGTGTGCGTGCCGACCGCGCGCTGACCGAGGTGCGCACGCTGCTCGATGGCATCGATGCCGAGCTGCGCAACTACGAGCAGACCCGTCATCAGCGCGACGAGCAGGCGCTGGCCCAGCGCGAGCGTATATCGCAGCGCAAGCTGGACCAGCAGGCGCTGGTGCTCAGCGCGGACACCCTGCAGGGCGCGGTGGAGAAGGCCGGTTTCGTGCTGCAGGACGTACTCAACGCACTGCCCGAGGACGCCCGCCTGGGCGACTGGGAGCAGGCCGTGCACCAGATCGACGGCCGCATGCGCCGGCTGGAGCCGGTCAACCTGGCGGCCATCCACGAGTACGGCGAGGCTTCGCAGCGTTCGGAGTACCTGGATTCGCAGCACACCGACCTGACCACGGCGCTGGAAACACTTGAGGACGCCATCCGCAAGATCGACCGCGAAACCCGTGGCCGTTTCAAGGACACCTTCGACCGCGTCAACGCAGGCGTGCAGGCGCTGTATCCGCGCCTGTTCGGTGGCGGCCATGCTTATCTGGAACTGACCGGTGAAGACCTGCTCGACACCGGTGTGACCATCATGGCGCGTCCGCCGGGCAAGCGTGTCTCCAGCATCTCGCTGCTGTCCGGTGGCGAGAAGGCGATGACCGCGGTGGCGCTGGTGTTTGCCATCTTCCAACTGAACCCGGCGCCGTTCTGCCTGCTGGACGAGGTGGACGCGCCGCTGGACGAAGCCAACGTCGGCCGCCTGGCCAACATGGTCAAGGAAATGAGCGAGAAGGTGCAGTTCCTGTTCGTCAGCCACAACAAGGCCACGATGGAAGCCGCCCACCAGCTGTCGGGCGTGACCATGCGCGAGCCGGGCGTCAGCCGCCTGGTCAGCGTGGACCTGGAAGAAGCTGCGCGATTGGCGGGCGCGGCCTGACGTGCCATCCTAGTTACCTGAATGAACTAGCCGGAGAACCTATCGAATGTCCGACACGGCACTGTTGCGCATCGGCATCCTGGCCGCCGGCCTGCTGTTGATCGCCGCGATCTTCCTGTTTGGCCGTCCGAAGAAGAAGCCCCAGGGGCGCCGCGTGGAAAGCGCGGAGCCAAGCAGTGGCGAGCGCCGCGAGCCGGTGATGGGCGAGGATGGCGTCGCCGTGGCCGATGGCCGGGTCGAACCGGGCATGGGCGGCGAAGGCGAGCAGGCCGAACTCGGCCTGGCCGACACCGACGCCGGGGCCAGCGATCTCGGCAAGCGCGCCACCCAGGACTTCGACAAGATCGTCTCGTTGTTCGTGGCCGCCCGCGCCGGCGAGCAGCTGCGCGGCGAGGACATCGTGGTCGCGGCCGAAAAGACCGGCCTGGTGTTTGGCCACATGAATGTCTTCCACCGCCTGGTGGAGGCCCATCCCGAGCGCGGCCCGATCTTCTCGATGGCCAGCATCATGAAACCGGGCAGCTTCGACATGGCCAACATCCGCGCCATGGAAACCCCGGCGATTGCCTTCTTCCTGACCCTGCCTGCGCCGCTGACCGCGCTGGACGCCTGGGAGAAGATGCTGCCGACCGTGCAGCGGATGGCCGAACTGCTGGATGGCGTGGTGCTGGATGACAGCCGCAATGCCCTGGGCCGCCAGCGCATCGCGCACATCCGCGATGAGCTGCGTGCCTACGACCGCCAGCACCAGGCACCGCCGCTGACCAAGACCCCGCGCTGGTAAAACCGGATGTGCCGACCAACGGTCGGCACCCACCGTCGGCCGTTGTTCGGTATCCCCGGGTAGATCCACGCCATGCGCGGATGGCGTTGTGTAGAGTCGAGCCATGCTCGACTGGGGCCTTCCCTACACATCTGACCGCATTCAAGCGATATCCGACCGGACCCGGTCCGGTAATGCTCAGGCATGCCCAGCCCACGTCTCCTGAAAGGTCGTTGGTCGCAATCCCGGAATGTCTACGCGATCACCACGATCACTCACCGCCGTCAGCGATTCTTCGATGACGCCGATCTGGCGGCACTCGCGGTGGCGACGCTGCAGCGCCTCCAGCAGGAGGGCCGATGTATCAACCTCGCTTGGGTGGTCATGCCGGACCACATTCATTGGTTGATGCAGCTTCGCGGAGGAACGCTTGCTGCTTCGGTGCAGATCATGAAATCCCGGTGCAGTAGGTTGTCAGGAACCGACGGGCCACTTTGGCAGCGGGGGTATTACGACCACGCTGTGCGATGTGATGAGTCCCTGCGGAGTCAAGCACTGTACATTGCCGCCAACCCTGTCCGTGCGGGCCTGGCGGAACAGTTGGGCGAGTACCCGTTTGCGTGGTGCCGATGGTTTGATCGGGCCCCGTAGGGTATGAGTCGAGCATGGCTCGACTCTACAAATGGCCCTGTCTGGCGTGCCGACCAACGGTCGGCACCCACCCGGCGGGGTTATGCCGGTACGCCGGCCACCTTCGCGAACGCTTGGCGGAATGCCGCCATCTCCTCTTCGGTGCCCACGGTGACGCGCACGCGCTGCGGCCAGATCGGCCAGCTGCGCCCGATCACCACGCCGTTCTCCGCCATGGCCTTGGCGAAGGCGCCACCGTCGCGCTGGACATCGACCACGAAGCAGTTTGCCTCCGAGGGCAGGCAGCTGAAGCCGCGCTTGCCCAGCCATGCAAGGGTGGTCTGTCGTGCCTTCGCATTCTGCAGTCGTCGCTGCGCGATCAGTTGCGGGTCGCGAAGGCTGGCCAGTGCCGCCGCCAGTGCGGGCACCGGCAACGGGTTGTCGCCGAGGCTGGCCAGCTCACGCAGGCGGTCGGGATGGGCCGCCGCAACGCCCAGTCGCAGGCCGGCCATGCCGTACAGCTTGGAGAACGTGCGCAGCACGATCAGGTCATCGCGCTGTGCAACCTGTGTGATCAGGCTCGGCTGCTCGCTGTACTGCAGGTAGGCCTCGTCGACCAGAACGCGGGTCGACGCCGGCTTGTGGGCCAACAGCCAGACAAGCTCATCCGGCGGGCTGATCGAGCCGGTCGGATTGTTCGGGTTGCACACATACAGCAGCCCGGTGGGGCGTGCATGCGCGGCGGCGACCATCGCGCGCAGGTCGTGTGCGCCGTCGTCGCGCAGCGGAACCTTCTGCACGTGCGCACCGTGCGCGGCGGCGACTTCACCCAGCGTCTCGAAAGTGGGGTCGGCCACCACCAGTCCCGCCTGCGGACCGGTCCACAGCGTGGCAGCACGGTTCAGTGGTTCACTGGAGCCGGGGTACAGGCGCACGTGGTCGGCGGAAATGTGCGCCTGCTCGATGAAGGCGTCGCGGACCTGGCCCGCCAGCGCGAAGCGATAGCGGCCGCACTGGGCGATGCTGTCGCGCGCCGCCAGCTGTGCTGCAGGCGAGGGGCCGTAGGGGCATTCGTTGAAATTCAGCAGCACGGCGCCGTCGGCAGGGGCAGGCGCCGCGACAGCGGCGGGCTGTGCCTGGCCGAGGCGGGGCAGGCCGCTGCCCGCCAAGGCGAGGCCGGCACCGGCCAGCTGCAGGAAGTGGCGGCGGGAGGCAGGCAGGGTCACGGGCGGGATTCCAGAGGGCAACCGACGCACGCTAACGCTGGTGGTGATGGGCGGCAAGCCCGCTTGTTGTGGATTCGAGCCATGCTCCATTGGAGATGTGCCAACCAAGGTTGGCACCTGCCAGGGCGGGGGAGCGCCAGTCGAGCATGGCTCGACGCTACAAAGGGCGCCGGCGTTACAGGGCCTGACGGCCGGGCGCGGTAGAATTCCCGGCCATCCCAGAACCACCGGATCCCGATGAGCCCCAGCCCCGCCGAACGCGCCGAAGACCTTCGCCGGCAGATCGCCCAGGCCAACCGCGCCTACCACGAGCTGGATGCGCCGGAGATCCCCGACGTCGACTACGACCGGCTGGTGCGCGAGCTGGAAGCGCTGGAGCGCGAGCATCCGGAGCTGGCACGTGCCGACAGCCCGACCCAGCAGGTCGGCGCCCGTCCCTCCGGCCGTTTCCCGGAAGTACGCCACGCGGTGCCGATGCTGTCGCTGTCCAATGCCTTCAGCGATGAGGAAGTGGCCGATTTCGTGCGCCGCATCGATGAGCGCCTGGGCCGTCGCAGCCTGCAGTTCTCGGCCGAGCCGAAGATGGATGGCCTGGCGATCAGCCTGCGCTACGAAGAAGGTCATTTCGTGTTGGGCGCCACCCGCGGCGATGGCAGTACCGGCGAGGACGTGACTGCCAACCTGCGTGAGATCGGCGACATCCCCAAGCGCCTGCATGGCAAGAGCTGGCCCGACGTGCTGGAGGTGCGCGGCGAGGTCTACATGGCCCGCGCCGACTTCGAGGCCTACAACGAACGTGCGCGCCAGCAGGGTGGCAAGGTGCTGGCCAACCCGCGCAATGCCGCCGCCGGTTCGTTGCGCCAGCTGGACCCGAAGATCAGCGCGCAGCGCAGGCTGAGCTTCTTCGCCTACGGCACCGGCGAGGTGCAGGGCGGCGAACTGCCCGACACCCATTCGGGCACGCTGGCCCAGCTTGGCGCCTGGGGCTTCCCGGTCAGCGCGCTGTGCAAGGTGGTGGAAGGCACCGACGGCCTGCTCGGCTATTACCGCGATATCGGTGAGCGCCGCGATGGCCTGCCGTTCGACATCGATGGCGTGGTCTACAAGCTGGATGATCGCGCCGGCCAGCAGGCGATGGGCTTCGTCTCGCGTGCGCCGCGCTGGGCCATCGCGCACAAGTTCCCGGCGCAGGAACAGAGCACCACCGTGGAGGCGATCGAGATCCAGATCGGCCGCACCGGTGCCGCGACGCCGGTCGCGCGGCTGGCGCCGGTGGCGGTGGCCGGTGTGATCGTGTCCAACGCCACCCTGCACAACGCCGACCAGATCGCACGGCTGGATGTGCGCGTGGGCGATAGCGTGATCGTTCGCCGCGCCGGTGACGTGATCCCGGAAGTGGTCAGCGTCATCCTCGACCGCCGCCCGCCGGGCACCGCGCCATGGCAGATGCCGACGCGCTGCCCGGTGTGCGGTTCGGAGATCGTGCGCGAGGAAGGCGCTGCAGCATGGCGTTGCTCGGGCGAACTGTCCTGCCCGGCACAGCGCAAGGAAGCCATTGCCCATTTCGCCTCGCGCCGCGCGATGGACATCGATGGTTTGGGGGACAAGTACATTGAAACCCTGGTCGACGCGGGCATCGTCAAGAGCGTGGCCGACCTGTACCGCCTCAACCGCGACCAGCTGCTGCACCTGAAGCTGGTGCTGGATGCTGAAGACCCTTCCGCACTGGCCGCCGCGCTGAAACTGCACCTGCCGGCCGAAGGCAGCGGTGCGGTGCTCAACGCGGTGCTCAAGCTGGATGGCACTGATCCGGGCTGGCGCGCACAGGCGCTGGTACAGCCGGCCAGCTTCGATTGGAACACGAAGAAGATCGCCACCAAGTGGGCCGACAACCTGATCGCGGCGATCGATGCAAGCCGCGCCGCCACGCTGGAGCGACTACTGTTCGCGCTCGGCATCGAACACGTGGGCGAGAGCACGGCCAAGGCGCTGGCGCAGTGGTTCGGTGATCTGGAGCTGATCCGCCACCTGCCGTGGCCGTTGTTCAAGCGCGTGCCCGACATCGGTGGCGAAGTGGCCCGCTCGCTCGGCCATTTCTTCGAGCAGCAGGGCAACCAGCAGGCCATCGATGACCTGCTGAAGGTCGGCCAGGTGCGCATCAGTGATGTGCATGCACCCAGTGCAAAGCTGCGCGAAGGCCTGGATCTTGCGCAGCTGCTGGTTGAATCGGAAATCCCCGGAATCACGCGCCTGCGCGCGGAGAAGCTGGTGGCGGCGTTGCCGGGCGCCCAGGCGGTGCTGGATGCCGAACATGGCCAGTTCGTCAACGCGGGCCTGCCGGACGACACCGCGCGCGGCCTGGCGCAGTGGCTGGACGCCGAAGGTCATGGCGTGATGCTGCTGGCGGCCGAAAAGGCGATGCAGCTGATCCTGGCCAAGGCGCCGGCGCTGGCCGAGATCGTGGCCGGCCCGCTGGACGGGCAGACCGTGGTGCTGACCGGCACCCTGGCCCAGCTCACCCGCGATGCCGCCAAGGAGCGCCTGGAGGCACTCGGTGCCAAGGTCTCCGGCAGCGTCTCGAAGAAGACCAGCTTCGTGGTGGCCGGTACCGAGGCGGGCTCCAAACTGGACAAGGCGCAGTCGCTGGGCGTGCCGGTGTGGGACGAGGACCGACTGCTGGCCTACCTCGCCGAACACGAATGATGACTTCGCCGGGTGCCTCGCGCCCGGCCTGAAACACAAAGGAACACCGATGCAGACCGCCCCGCTGGATTTCCGCCTCGCCACCCGCGCCGACGAGGAACGGTTGATCGCGTTGATGCGCGAGTTCTATGCCGAAGACAGGATCGACTTCGATGATGCGCGCGTGCGTCGCGGCGTGGATGCACTGCTGGCCGACCCGCGCAACGGCGAAGTGCTGCTGTGGTTGGACGAGGCGGCTGACGTGGTGGGCTACGCGGTGATCGCGATGGGCTTCAGCCTGGAACAGGGCGGCCACTTCATGCTGCTGGACGAGCTGTACCTGAGCCATCGCGCGCGCGGTCGTGGCCGTGGCAAGCAGGCGCTGGCCATCTGCGAACAGCGCGCCCGCGGGCGGGGCGTCAGCCGGCTGCGCCTGGAAGTGAACCACCACAATGAACTGGCGCGCCGCCTGTACCTGGCCAGCGGCTACATCGATGACACCCGTGACCTGCTGACCCTGCCGCTGGACCATCCGCGTCCGGAGGGGATCCTGTGAGCGCGGCCCTGCTGCGCACGCTGCAGCAGCGCGCGTCACTCAATGCGCTGGTGCGTCGCTTCTTCGCCGAGCGCGATGTGCTGGAGGTGGAGACGCCGATCCTGTCGGTGGCGGGCAACACCGAACCGAACATCGACAGCTTCCATACCGATTTCACCGGCCACGTCGATGCCGGCGGCCGCCGCCGCTGGCTGCGCACCTCGCCGGAGTATCCGCTCAAGCGCCTGTTGGCGGCCGGTGTTGGCGACTGCTATGAGCTGGGCCGGGTGTTCCGCAACGGCGAGGCCGGTGGCCGCCACAACCCGGAGTTCACCATGCTGGAGTGGTACCGGGTCGGCTGGGACCACCACCGGCTGGTGCAGGAAACCGCCGAGCTGGTCGGCCAGGCGCTGGCCCTGGTCGGGCGCAGTGCATCCCTGCGCGTTCTGAGCTACTGCGAGCTGTTCCAGCAGCATGTGGGCGTGGACCCGTTCGACGCCGATGAGGCCGCACTGCGCGCCGCACTGGGCGATGTGCATATCGATCCGGTCGGCCTGACCCGCGATGACTGGCTGGATCTGTTGATGACCCACCATATCCAGCCGCATTTCGATGACGCGGTGATGACCGTGGTGCATGACTGGCCCGCCAGCCAGGCAGCATTGGCCCGCATCCGCCCCGGCACGCCGCCGCTGGCGGAACGCTTCGAGTTGTACCTGGGGCCGGTGGAGCTGGCCAACGGCTATCACGAACTGAACGATGCCCACGAGCAGCGTGCGCGTTTCCAGCGTGACCTGCAGCGTCGGCATGAGCGCGGCCAGGTGCAGCCGGCGCTGGACGAAGCGTTGCTGGCCGCATTGCCGTCGTTGCCGGCCTGTGCCGGCGTCGCCGTCGGCGTCGACCGCCTGCTGATGGCGATGAACCGCACGCCACGCATTGCCGATGTGCTGGCCTACGACTTCGCCCATGCGTGAGCGCAGCGCTTTGCTGAACATCGAAGACTGAACGGATTGCTGCGTTCGCGCGCTTGCTTCGGCAAGCAGGATGATGCTCTTATCACGGCAGATGCGAGACACTGGCATCGGAATTCGTCCACTCCTGTTGGGGAAGGCATTGGTCAAGTGGTTTGCGGTCGTCGCTGCTCCGGTGTACTCCATCGCGCTCTGGGGTGCCTGGCTGCCGTCCTCGGCGTCTGCCCAGCAGGTTGGCTACGACGATGCAGTGGTGACCTGCGAATCGCGTGACATGGCGTGGGTGCATTGCGATATCGATGTCAGCAATGGCGTCGACCTGGTCCGCCAGCTGTCCAACAGCAGCTGCATCCGTGGCAGCGAGTGGGGGACCGACCGCAGTGGCGTCTGGGTCACCCTGGGCTGCCGCGCCGAGTTCCGCGCGCGTCGCGCTGCCGGCGCCACGGCTGCGGCCACTGAAGGCAAGCGCCTGGTCCGTCGCGTGGTGCGGTGTGAATCCAACGGCCGCCCGCAGAGCTGCCCGGTGCGCCTGGATGGCGCCCCGGTCCGCCTGCTGCGACAGCTGTCGGCGCTGCCGTGCCGGGAAGGGCAGGGCTGGGGCTACAAGCGCAATGAGGTGTGGACCAGCCGCGGTTGCCAGGGTGATTTCGAGGTGGCCGATGATGAGGGCCGCTTCGTCGACGTGCCGCGCAGGCTGACCTGCGAATCGAAGTCGAAGAAGCGCCGCTTCTGCGGCGCCAGCATCTCGGTGGGGGCTGCCGTCTCCGAGCAGCTGTCCAACACGCCGTGCGAGGAGGGCAGCACCTGGGGCTGGAACCGCAACGGGATCTGGGTGGACGGCGGCTGCCGCGCCGAATTCCTGGTGAACTGAGCCGGGCAGGCTCCAACGCTGCCGGGCGTGGCCCTACAATGGGCCCATGAACCCTGCCTCCGACATCGATTACGCCCGCTACGACCACATCCGCCCGATCCTGTGGACCGGCGATGCCCTGCAACTGCTGGACCAGCGCAAGCTGCCGTTCGTGGTCGAGCACGTGGTCTGCCATGACAGTGACGAGGTCGCCTCGGCCATCCACGCACTGACCGTGCGCGGTGCGCCGGCGATCGGTATCGCGGCTGCCTGGGGCGTGGTGCTGGCGGCACGTGACGTGCAGGCGGCCGATGGCATGCAGGCACTGCAGCAGCTGGAGCCGGCGCTGCAGCGCTTGAACGCTTCGCGTCCGACCGCAGTCAACCTGGCCTGGGCGCTGGCACGCATGCGCCGTTGCCTGAACGCTGCCGGCCCGGACTGGAAGGCATTGCTGGCCGCGGAAGCGCAGGCCATTGCCGAGGAAGACCTGGCCGCCAACCGTCACATGGGGGCGCTGGGCGCGGGCCTGATCGACGCTGGCAGCGGCGTGCTGACCCATTGCAATACCGGCTCGCTGGCCACCGCCGGCTTCGGTACCGCACTGGGCGTGATCCGTGCCGGCATGGCCCAGCACCGCATCGCCCGTGTCTTCGCCGGCGAAACGCGGCCGTGGCTGCAGGGCGCGCGCCTGACCGTGTGGGAGCTGCAGCAGGATGGCATCGACGCCACCCTGATCGCCGACTCGGCAGCCTCGCACCTGATGAAGACCGGTGCCGTGCAGTGGGTGATCGTCGGTGCCGATCGCATCTGCGCCAATGGCGATACCGCCAACAAGATCGGCACCTACCAGCTGGCCATTGCGGCCCGCCACCACGGCGTCAGGTTTATGGTCGTGGCACCGTCCTCCACCGTGGACATGGAGACCGTGGACGGCAGCCAGATCGAGATCGAGCAGCGCGATCCGGGCGAGCTGTACGGCGTGGGCGGCACCCGCACCGTGGCCGAGGGCATTGCCGCCTGGAACCCTGTATTCGACGTCACCCCGGGTGAGCTGATCGACGCCATCGTGACCGAGCGCGGGGTGATCCTGAACCCGACCGTGGAGAGCATGCGCGCCGCCTTCGGCGGTTGAAGCGCAGGGGAGGGGCAGCGTGACCTCCACCCCGGGTCGTGCCGGCCGCTGGCCGGCAACCCCTAAGTTCCTGATTTGTGCCGGTAAAATCCCCGTAAAGGGAGGCGGAAAACGGCCTGTTGTGGTAGTATCCACAGGTTGAATCGAGGTTCCGGCACGACCCCCTCCCGCAGAGGGCTGCGCCGGACTGGACCGCTACCAGACAACGGAACCCGAATGGCAGAAACCGCCAAGGAAATCATCCAGGTCAACCTGGAAGACGAGATGCGCAAGAGCTACCTCGATTACGCCATGAGCGTGATCGTGGGCCGCGCGCTCCCGGATGCGCGCGACGGCCTCAAGCCGGTGCATCGTCGCGTGCTGTTCGCGATGAACGAGTTGAACGCGCACAGCAACAAGCCCTACTTCAAGTCGGCGCGTATCGTCGGTGACGTCATCGGTAAGTACCACCCGCATGGCGATCAGTCGGTGTACGACACGCTGGTGCGCCTGGCACAGCCGTTCTCGCTGCGTTACATGCTGGTCGATGGCCAGGGTAACTTCGGTTCGATCGACGGCGACTCCGCCGCGGCGATGCGATACACCGAGGCGCGCATGTCGCGCCTGGCGCATGAGCTGATGGCGGACATCGACAAGGAAACTGTCGATTTCCAGCCCAACTACGACGAAAAGGAACTGGAGCCGACGGTCATGCCGACCCGGTTCCCGAACCTGCTGGTCAATGGTTCGGCCGGTATCGCGGTGGGCATGGCGACCAACATCCCGCCGCACAACCTGAGCGAATCGATCAACGCCTGCATCGCGCTGATCGACAACCCGGACATCGATGTCGACGGCCTGATGGAGTACATCCCGGGCCCGGACTTCCCGACCGCCGGCATCATCAACGGCACCGCCGGCATCGTCGCCGGCTACCGCACCGGCCGTGGCCGCGTGCGCATCCGTGCCAAGGCTGATATCGAAGTGGCCGACAACGGCCGCGAATCGATCATCGTCACTGAAATTCCTTACCAGGTGAACAAGGCGCGTCTGATCGAGAAGATCGCCGAGCTGGTCAAGGAAAAGAAGATCGAAGGCATCAGCGAGCTGCGCGATGAGTCCGACAAGGACGGCATGCGCATCTACATCGAGATCAAGCGCGGTGAATCTGCCGAGGTTGTGCTGAACAACCTGTACCAGCAGACGCAGATGGAGTCGGTGTTCGGCATCAACATGGTGGCGCTGGTCGATGGTCGCCCGCAGTTGATGAACCTCAAGCAGATGCTGGAGGCGTTCGTCCGCCACCGCCGCGAAGTGGTCACCCGCCGCACCGTGTTCGAGCTGCGCAAGGCGCGCGCCCGTGCCCACGTGCTGGAAGGCCTGACCGTCGCGCTGGCCAACATCGACGAGATGATCGAACTGATCAAGACCTCGCCGAACCCGAACGAAGCCCGCGAGCGCATGCTGGCACGCGTGTGGGAGCCAGGCCTGGTCGGTGCGATGCTGGGCGCCGCCGGTGCCGAAGCTTCGCGTCCGGAAGACCTGCCCAAGGGCGTGGGCCTGATCGAGGGCGGCTACCAGCTGACCGAGATCCAGGCCACCCAGATCCTGGAAATGCGCCTGCACCGCCTGACAGGGCTGGAGCAGGACCGCCTGACCGACGAGTACAAGCAGCTGCTGGAAGTGATCGCCGGGCTGATCCACATCCTGGAAGATCCCGACCGCCTGCTGCAGGTGATCCGCGAGGAACTGGTCAACGTCAAGGCTGAATTCGGCGACGAGCGTCGCACCGAAATCCGCCACAGCGAAGAAGACCTGGACATCCTCGACCTGATCGCGCCGGAAGACGTGGTGGTCACCGTGTCGCACGCCGGTTACGTGAAGCGCCAGCCGGTGAGCGTGTACCGCGCGCAGCGCCGTGGTGGCCGTGGCCGTAGTGCGGCGGCGACCAAGGAAGAGGATTTCATCGAACAGCTGTGGCTGGTCAACACGCACGACACGCTGCTGACCTTCACCAGTTCGGGCAAGGTGTTCTGGCTGCCGGTCTACCAGCTGCCGGAAGCCGGTTCCAACGCCCGCGGCCGTCCGATCATCAACTGGATCCCGCTGGAGCCGGGCGAGCGCGTGCAGGCCGTGTTGCCGGTGCGCGAATACGCCGATGGCCAGTTCGTGTTCTTCGCCACGAAGAACGGTACGGTCAAGAAGACCCCGCTGGGCGAGTTCGCCTTCCGCCTGGCCCGCGGCAAGATCGCGATCAACCTGGACGAGGGCGATGCGCTGGTCGGCGTCGGCCTGACCGACGGTGAGCGTGACATCCTGCTGTTCGCCTCCAACGGCAAGACCGTGCGCTTCGGCGAGGACAAGGTCCGCTCGATGGGCCGTACCGCGACCGGCGTGCGTGGCATCAAGATGCCGGCCGGCGAGGAAGTGGTCAGCCTGATCGTGGCCGAGAGTGCCGGCGGCAGCGAGGACGAGAACGAGGACGACAACGGTGTCGAGGACATCGCAGCCAATGGCGATGCGGTGATCGACGGCGCCGACGACGCCAGCGTGCAGTACATCCTCACCGCCACCGAGAACGGCTACGGCAAGCGCACCCCGCTGCCGGACTACCCGCGCAAGGGCCGTGGCACGCAGGGCGTGATCGGCATCCAGACCACCGAGCGCAACGGCAAGCTGGTGGCCGCGGTGCTGATGGGCTCCGGCGATGAAGTCCTGCTGATCTCCGATGGCGGCACCCTGGTGCGTACGCGTGGCTCGGAAATCAGCCGCGTCGGCCGCAACACCCAGGGCGTGACCCTGATCCGCCTGTCGAAGGACGAGAAGCTGCAGGCGGTGGAACGCATGGATGCCTCGATCGACGAGGACGAGGACGAGATGGCCGCCGCCGCCCCGGCCGCGACCGACGGCATCCCGGCTGCTGCCAGCAGCGAGGACACCGCGCAGGAGTGATCCTGCCGCCAGCTTGAGGTACCCGACGACGCCGGCCCTGTGCCGGCGTCGTCGTATCCGGATGCCATATATACGCGCGCGCTTCACGTCGGCGGTGGGATAAGGGCGCATGCTGCCCCGGAGATCGACGATGTCCGCCACGCCGCAGTCTTCCTCCGCTCCTTCCTCCCGCCACCCGCTGGTCACCGTGCTGTCGCTGCTGCTGGTCGTGCTCGGCCTGGTCATCGGCGGGCTCGGCGCGTGGCTGCTCAGCCTCGGTGGCTCGGCCTACTATGCGATCGCCGGGTTCGGCCTGCTGGCCAGCGGCATCCTGTTGTTCGGCAACCGCCGCAGCGGTGCGCTGCTGTACGCGCTGGTGTTCCTCGGCACGCTGCTGTGGACCTGGTGGGAATCGGGCAGTGATTACTGGCGCTGGGTGCCGCGGCTCGGCCTGGTGACTGTGCTTGGCATCGTGCTGGCGCTGCTGGCGCCGACCCTCCACCAACCCGTCTCCAGGCGCCTGTCGCGCAGCGTCGCCGGCGTGCTGATGCTGGTGTTCGTGGCGGCCTTCGGCCTGGCGTTTGCGCCTCATGGCGAAGTGGATGGGCATCAGCCGTTCCCGGAAGGCGCAGCCAGTGCCGGCCTGGAGCCGACCCGCGACACCACCGGCCTGCAGCCGGCCGACCAGCCTGCCGAGGGCGACTGGCCGGCGTGGGGCCGCAGCAACGCCGCCACCCGCTACTCGCCGCTGCAGCAGATCACGCCGGCCAACGTCGGCACGCTGCAGCTGGCCTGGCAGTTCCGGACCGGTGACCTGCCCAGGAAGCGCTGGGGTGCGGAAACCACACCACTGAAGATCGGCGACCGCCTGTACCTGTGCACCGCCCGCAACCGGCTGATCGCGCTTGATGCCGCCAGCGGCAGGGAGCTGTGGCGGTTCGATCCCAAAGTGAAGGATGCCTCGATCCCGTACACCGCCGCCTGTCGCGGTGTGAGTTACTACCAGCAACCGAGCGCACCGACCCTGGCTGATGCGGCACTGGCGGATGTCGCTGCCGATCTGGCACTGCCGGAGCCACCGCCCAGCGTGACCCGGAGTGCTGCGCCGGGCAGCCATCCGGCCTGCTGGGCGCGCATCATCGAAGGCACGCTGGACGGCCGCCTCATCGCGGTGGATGCCGGCAGCGGCCGGCCCTGCGCCAACTTCGGCAACAACGGCTAGGTCGACATCACCCTGGGCATGGGCGAGGTACCGCCGGGGTACGTGTCGATCACTTCGCCGCCGGCCATCGTGCGCGGGGTGATCGTCACCGGCCACCAGGTGCTGGACGGGCAGCGTCGCGATGCACCGTCGGGGGTGATCCAGGCCTACGACGCGATCACCGGCAAGCTGCGCTGGGCGTGGGACATGGACCAGCCCGAGCGTAGCGGCCTGCCTCCGCGCGAACAGACCTATACGCGTGGTACGCCGAACATGTGGACCACGGCCACCGGTGACGAGGCATTGGGGCTGGTCTACCTGCCGCTGGGCAATTCGGCCGGCGACTACTGGAGTGGCTCGCGCACGGAAAACCAGAACCGCTACGCGACCTCGCTGGTAGCCATCGATGTGGCTACCGGCAAGCCGGCCTGGCATTTCCAGGCGGTGCGCAAGGATGTCTGGGACTACGACCTGGGCTCGCAGGCCAGCCTGATCGACTATCCGACGGCTGCCGGCAAGGTGCCGGCGATCCTGCTGCCGACCAAGCAGGGCGACATCTACATCCTCGACCGCCGCAACGGCCAGCTGCTGAGCGCCGCTGAAGAGCGCAAGGTGCCCATCGGCGGTGTCGAGCCCGAACAGCGCTCACCCACCCAGCTGTTCTCGCTGTACCACACGCTGCGCCGCGAGCATGACCTGACCGAGCGCGACATGTGGGGGCTGACCCCGATCGACCAGCTGGTCTGCCGCATCCAGTTCCGCAAGGCGTACTACGAAGGCTTCTACACACCGCCGAGCAGTGATCGTCATTCCATCGAATACCCCGGCTACAACGGCGGCTCGGACTGGGGCAGCGTGTCCATCGATACCCGTCGCGGCGTGGTCGTGGCCAACTACAACGACATGCCCAACTACAACCGGCTGGTGCCGCGTGCCGAGGCCGACCGGCTGGGCTGGCTTCCGCGCGAGAAGATCCGGTTCGACAAGGGCGGCGCCGAAGGCGCGGGCGACCCGCAGGTAGGCACGCCGTACGCCATCCAGGTCAATGCCGGCTGGCGGCTGCCGTTCACCGGCTTGCTGTGCAAGCAGCCGCCGTATGGCGGCATCCGGGCCATCGACCTGCGCACCGGCAAGCTGCTGTGGGACCGCCCGTTCGGCAGTGCCCGTGGCAATGGACCATTCGGCATCCGTTCGGGCCTGCCGATCGAGATTGGCACGCCCAACAACGGCGGCTCGGTGGTGACCGCCAGCGGCCTGATCTTCATTGCCGCGGCCACCGATGACCTGTTGCGCGCCATCGATCTGAAAACCGGCAAAGAGCTGTGGCACACCAAACTGCCGGCGGGCGGACAGGCCAACCCGATGGTGTACGAACAGGGCGGCCGCCAGTACGTGGTGATCATGGCCGGCGGCCACCATTTCATGGAGACCCCGAAGGGCGATTACGTGATGGCGTACGCGTTGCCGGCGGGGCAGAAATAGAGGCGGCCATCGGCCGCCCCCATTGCATCACGTCCGATTACACCGTCACTACCACCTTGCCGATCTGCTCGTTCGATTCCAGGTAACGATGTGCGTCCTGGATCTGCGCGAACGGGAACACCCTGGCGATCTTCGGCGCCAGCGTGCCCTTGTCCAGGCCGTCGACGATGAACGCCTTGGCACGCGCCAGTGCGGCATCGTCGGAGACGATTTCCGAGTACAGGTAGCCCTTCAGCGTCAGCGACTTGCCCAGCACGTTGAACAACGGGAACGGCGTGGGTTCGCTGCTCAGCGCGCCGTACTCCAGCAGGATGCCGCCGCGCGCCATCGCTTCGGTCAGCGGCACGAACTGCGGGCCACCGATCGGATCGAACACCACGCGGGCACCGGCGCCCTCGGTGATGCGCGCTACTTCGGCCACCAGATCCTGTTCCTCGGTGGCGATGACATGGGCGGCACCGGCATCGAGCAGGGCCTGGCGCTTGCCCGGGCCACGCGTGACCGCGATGGGCGTGGCGCCTACGGCATTGGCGATCTGGATGGCGGCGAGGCCGACGCTGCTGCTGGCGGCGGTGATGATGACGAACTCGCCGGCCCCTAGCTTCGCCTGTTCCAGCAGCGCGCCCCAGGCGGTGACGTACTGCATCCATACCGCCGCGGCCTGCTCGAAGCCCAGCGACGCCGGGTGTTTGACCACCAGTCGCGCCGGCACGTTGGCCAATTCTCCATAGGTGCCCCAGCGCGCGATATCCAGGGGTGGGACCACGCTGACCGCATCGCCCGCGCTGAATCCGTCCACGGCACTGCCGATGGCTTCGACCACGCCGGCCGCTTCGTAACCGAGGCGACTGGGGAACTGCGCTTGCTGCAGGTAAGCGCCATTGCGGAACATCACCTCGGCGCGGTTCAGGCCGATGGCCTTGACCCGGACCTGGATTTCGTCGGCGGCGGGGGCGGGAACGTCGATGTCGTCGATGCGCAGCACATCGGCATTGCCATATTCGTGGATGCGGACAACCTGACTCATGGGGGGCTCCAGGGAGGGGCCGGCGGTGGGGCCGGCGGGGAAGTGGTGGCCACTATGCACGTGGCCTGCGTCCAGAATAAGAGGTAATCTGGCATTTCATTGGAAATATTCTGTTTGCAATGGACCTGATCGTTCCCCTCCGGACCTTCGCCAAGGTGGCCGAGGTCGGCTCCTTCGCCGCCGCCGCCGCCGTGCTGGATCTGTCGCCGCAACTGGTCGGCAAGCACATCCAGGCGCTGGAGCAGCACCTGGGCGTTCGCCTGCTCAACCGCACCACGCGCAAGCAGAGCCTGACCGACTTCGGCCAGGCCTTCCTGGCGCGGGCGCGGGTGATCCTGGAAGAGGTGGAGGGCGCCGAGCAGCTGGCCGAGGTGGCACGCGGACGGCCGATGGGGCGCCTGCGCATCAGCGCACCGGTCACCTTCGGCGTGCATGCGCTGGGCCCGGCGGTGGTGGCCTACATGCAGGACTACCCGGACGTGCAGGTCGATCTGAACCTGTCCAACAGTCTGGTCAACATCGTCGAAGACGGCTACGACCTGGTGTTTCGCACCGGTGACCTGGCCGACAGTGGATTGGTGGCGCGACGGCTGGGGCCTTATCCGCTGGTGCTGTGCGCATCGCCGGCATACTTGGCCTCGCGCCCGGCCATTGTCCATCCAAACGATCTGAGCCGTCACGAGTGCCTGGGCTTCGCGCATTCGATCATCCGCACCCGCTGGAGCTTCCGCGATCCCGAGGGCAGTGTGCTGACCGTGCCGGTGTCCAGCCGCTTCATGGTCAATCAGGCCGAGCCACTGCTGACTGCGGCCGTCGGTGGGTTGGGGCTGATCCTGCAGCCCTACGAAATGCTCTCGGCGGCGCTCGCACGCGGTGATCTGGTGGAAGTGCTGCCGATGTTCGAGCCGGTGTCGACCTGGATCCATCTGCTGTACCCGCGCGACCGCCAGCTGACGCCCAAGCTGCGCAGCTTCGTGGATTTCTGCGTGGCGCGGTTCAGCGAGCAGAGCATGGCGCGGCGGTAGCGTGGCCATCGGTCAGCATTGTTCCTGTCTACTGTGAAGGATCACGCCCTCACGCCGCTTCAGGGCCGCAACGTGTTGTGCGCTTTCCAGCCAACGCGCGCAGTGGATGGCAGCGCATCGAAGCATTCAACGCTACCGTTGATGTGTTGCGGCAGAGTCCCTGGCGTGGATGCGGCGGGCCGATCCATCATCCAGGATGCGTCCAGGGACACCCGCAAAGGAACTGTAATGAGGGCTTTTGGACGCCTGTTTCTCTGCAATGCACTGGCCTGCGTGGTCCTGGTGATCGCCTCGGCTTCTCCGGCAGTTGGCGCAAGATCTTTCGAGCATGCGCATCCACGTGCGCAGAATGCCATCGATGACTGGCTTGCGGCCTTCAATGCGGGCAGCCTAGAGGGGCTGCAGGCATTCGCCGACAGATATGCGAAGCAGGAGGGCAGCACTCCCAAGGACTATCTCGACTTCCGCGAGAGCACAGGCCCGCTGAGCGTTCTGGAAACACTCGAGAGCACGTCCAGCCAGGCGAAGCTGTTGGTGATGGGCCAGTTGAACGAGCGTGCGATGCGGGTGACGGCCGTCATGGATCCGGCCAATCCTGCGCACGTGAAGCAGTTCCAGATTGAGGGCGCTGAAACGCCGGACAAGTACAAGCCAGCGCGGGTGGCTTTGCCTGTCCTGATGGCCGATGCCGCGGCAAAACTCGAGGCGCTGCGGGCGCGGGACGCGCTGTCGGGGGCGTTGCAGGTGGTACAGAACGGCAAGGTGCTGCTGGACTGGCGCGGTGGCGATTCTGATCGCACCGCTGGCATCCCAGTGGGCGTGGATACGCAGTTCCGCCTTGCGTCCTCCAACAAGATGTTCACCGCAGTGGCCATCCTGCAGCTGGTGCAGGATGGCAAGCTCAATCTCGATGACACGATCGGAAAGCACCTGCCGGACTATCCGAACAAGGCCGTCGCCAACAACGTGACCGTACGTCATCTGCTGTCACATACCAGTGGCCTGGGTGATTTCTTCGGCGATGATTTCGAACAGTATTCTGCGTCGCTGAAGACGCTGGATGACTACGTGCAGCGCTTTGCCAAGGATGCGCCGCAGTTCGCGCCTGGCAGCCAGGACAGCTACTCGAACTATGGCTTCATCGTACTGGGGCGCATCATCGAAGCGGTTTCAGGGCAGTCGTACTACGTCTATGTGCAGGACCACATCCTGCGCCCGGCCGGTATGACCGGCACCGGCTTCGAGCCGGAAATAGTGAGTGTTCCGAAGCGTGCCGTCGCCTACACGAAGAAGGATGGGCAATGGCTCCGTGAAACGAAGTCGCTGCCCTGGCGTGGCATGTCAGCCGGTGGTGGCTACAGCACGGTGAGCGACATGGTGGCGTTTGCCGAGGCATTGCGTAGTGGAAAGCTGGTCTCACCTGTATTGCTGCAACAGGCCACCACGGCGCAGAACCACAAGGGCTGGTACGGATTCGGCTTCGTGGTGCAGGGCGAGGGCAGGGAACACCAGTACGGCCACGAAGGCGGTGCGCCCGGATCGAACAGTGCCATCGTGGTGCTGCCCGCGCAGGGCTGTGTGATCGTTGGCCTGGCCAATGTCGATCCGGATGCGATCGGCAACGTGGTCAACTACATCGCGCGAAGAGTGCCGCTGTAGGCCCGAGCGACTGTGCTGCAGCGATGTTGACGCTGGGGCGGGTGGCGGACCAGAATCGGTTCATGAGCCGATTCCTTCCCGTGGTATGTCTGGTCGCCAGCATGGTGCTCCTGCTGCGCGGAATGCAGGTGATACTCAAGGGTGTCGCGGTGATGGCCAGCGAAGGTGCCAGCGCTGCGTATGCACAGGGCTACCTGCATGGACAGGCGGTAGCCGGGTGGATGTTGATTGCTGCAGCAGCAGCCTGTGCGCTCATTGCCTGGCAGAGGGTGCGCGCGAAGAAGTGAGAGACGGCCGCATCAGCGCGGCACCCGCACCATCTTCGTCATCAGGTGTTCGACCACACCGGCCGGGTCCGCCGTGCGACCCACGTGCGTGCTCGACATCTGCACGATCGAGCTGCGCTTGGCGGTGAGGAAATGGAAGCGCGCGCGTGCCGGCAGCTGCGCGATCGGCCCGGCGCTGGCGTCGCCACGGCAGATCGCCACGATCGCATCCAGCCACGGCTGCAGCGCCTCCTGGTCCAGCGCCGGGGCGAACGCGTGCAGGCGTGCCGGATCGATCTCGATGGCCGCTTCCAGATGACGCGCGCCGGGGCAGGACACGATCACTCCGACGTTGATGAACTCTTCGCGTTCCACCCGCGGCACCACGCGGATGACCGCATAGTCATACGTGTGCAGCGTGGGCACGGATGGCCTCCTGCACGAACACCGCACGCACTTTCAGGCGGTGCTCGAGATAGTTGATGTAGCCCTGGCGATAGGCCTGCGGGCTGTTGAATGCGGGCTCGTTGACCAGCCAGCTGTCCGGCACCAGGCCGACGATGCGCTCGATCTCGGCATCGGTCAGGCGGGCGGCCAGTTCGGCATCCACCTCGGCGATGCGGCTGGCGAACGACAGCAGCACGTGGTCGCGGATCAGTACGAAGGGCTTCTCGCAGGCGTCGCCGGCATTGGCCCAGTCGTGATGGAAGTACATGGCCGCACCGTGGTCGATCAGGTACAGCTTTCGATGCCACACCATCAGGTTGGGATTGCGCGTGGTGCGATCGACATTGCTGGTGAACGCATCGAACCAGACAATGCGCGAGGCCAGGTCGGCATCCACGGGCATTGCCGCCGGATCGTAGTTGATCGCGCCGGGCAGGTAGTCCAGACCCAGGTTCAGGCCCTCGCTGGCACGGATCAACTCCTGAATTTCCGGGTCCGGCTCGGTGCGGGCGAATTCGCGGTCCAGTTCGACGAACAGGATCTCTGGAATCGGCAGGCCCAGCGTGCGCGCCATCTCGCCGGCAATCAGCTCGGCGATCAGCGCCTTCGGTCCCTGGCCAGCACCACGGAACTTCAGCACGGCCATGCCGTCGTCGTCGGTCTCGACCACGGCCGGCAGGGAGCCACCTTCCCGTAAAGGGGTGATGTAGCGGAGGGCATGTACGGTGCGCATGGGCGCATTCTAGCGTGGCGCCGCGGGAGACGCGCCGCAGCGGAACGACGCGCCAGCTTAATGAACGGGCACCGCGCGAATCGCCTTGTACGGGCCGCCGGCAATCTTCACTTCTTCCTTCCGCGCGCAGTGGCAGCATTCGTTCCAACGGAGCAACACGCCCGCGTGTGACCTTCAACAGGAGGCCGTCATGCCGCTACAGTGCAGCTGTCACGCTTCACCCTGCATGCAACGCAACGCGTGGTGTTGACCTTGGCCTGACACGGTCACGGCACCGGCACGGATGGCCGCCCCCGCAGCTGCAGACACCGTTCACACCTCGCGCCCCCGGCGTTGCCCGGTGGGTCCTGCGATCCAGAGAGTTGCGCCCCGAGATGAATCCCTGCGTTGCCGCCGGCAGTGGCAACGTGGGCGGCCGCCGAATCCATGATGTCCCCACAGGCTTTGGAGGTGCACCGATGAGCGACGAATTCAATCCCATGTTGCCGCCCCTGGACGATGCCAAGGTCGAGGAAATGATCGGCAAGCTGGTGCTGGTCGGTGTCACCCGCTATGGCGGTGATGGCCAGGTGCAGGGGCTGGAGCAGTACGCGGGTACGGTGCTGCGCATCAGCGCTGACGAAGGCGTGGTGCTGGCCGACGAGAACGATGGCCACGAGCGCTACCTGCCGCCGATGCTCGACCAGTACCTGCCCGCCGAACCGGGCGAGTACCGCATGCGCAACAGCGGCATGATCGTGGTCGACCCGGACTACCTGGCCACCTGGGACCTGCACGCCCAGCAGTAGTGCCAGGCCACGCCTGGCAGGTGCCGGCAGTTCCCCGGCACCTCCCGGCGCTGCACTTTGCCCCATCCGGCCACTAGTCCTTCCGGCCCATTCACTACAGCCCCTGCGGTGCTAGATTCGGGCCCTTGCCCGTCCTCGGGCGCCCATTCACACCCCAGGGGATAAGGATGCTGATCCGTCGAACCTCTCTGGCGGCGGCCATTGCCGTTGCCACCGTCGGCCTGCTGGCCGCTGGCCCGGCGCTTGCCGATTACGCGAAGCCGCCGGAACACCTGCTCAAGGTGCTGAAGGCACCGCCGCCGCCGGCACCGAACGTGGCACCGGGTGGCCAGCGCCTGCTGCTGACCACCGCGCAGACCTATCCGTCGATCAGCCGCGTGGCCCAGCCCTATCTGAAGCTGGCCGGCGTGCGCCTGGAGCCGAAGAACCGCAGCCGCCATGACACCCCCGGCGGCTATGGCATTCCGGCCTGCGTGGCCGACTTCACCCTGGTCGATACCGGCAGCGGCAAGGAAACCAAGGTGAACCTGCCGCAGGGCTGCGCCACCGGCGCGCTGTGGTCGGCCGATGGCAGCCACTTCGCCTTCCAGAACGCGGTCGACACCAGCGTGCAGCTGTGGGTCGGTGATGCCGCCACCGGCCAGGTGAAGCAGGTGCCGAACGTGCAGCTGAACCCGATCTTCGGCAACACCGTGCAGTGGCTGGGTGGCAGCCAGAACCTGCTGGTGAAGCTGGTGCCGGCCAACCAGGGCCCGGCACCGTCCAATGGTGGAGTGCCGACCGGCCCGGACGCGCAGGAGTCGCTGGGCAGCAGCGGCGAGAGCAGTACCTATGAAGCGCGCGACACGCTGACCAGCGTGCATGACGAAAAGCTGTTCGCCTACTACGGCGCCTCGCAGCTGGCGGTGGTCGATACTGCGGCTGGCAGCGTGCGCCCGGTCGGGCAGCCGGCGCTGTTCAACGAGGTCAGCGCCGCACCCGATGGCGTGCATGTGCTGACCGAGTCGATCAAGGCCCCGTATTCGCACGCGGTGACCTACCAGCGCTTCGCCAACGACGTGGCGGTGCTGGACATCGCCAGCGGCAAGACCACCGCGATCGCCAGCCTGCCGCTGGCCGATCGTGTGCCGGTGCACGGCGTGCCGGAAGGCCCGCGCGGTTTCGACTGGCGCGCCACCGATCCGGCCACCCTGGTCTATGCCGAAGCGCTGGACAAGGGCGACTGGAAGGTCAACGTGCCGCACCGTGATCGCGTGCTGATGCTGAAGGCCCCGTTCAACGGCAAGCCGACCGAAATCACCCGCACTGCGCAGCGCTTCGAAGGCTTCGCGTGGACCGCCGATCCGGCCGTGGCTTTCCAGTACGAGAACGACGAGAACCGCCACTGGATGCAGACCCGCATCGTCGACGTGGACCAGCCGAAGAAGGAAGGGCGCCTGCTGTGGGACATGTCCAGCGATGAGCTGTACGGCAACCCCGGCAACCTGGTCTTCACCCGCCTGCCGAACGGCGCGCCGGTCGTGCGTCGTGAGGGCAACCATGTATTCCTCAGCGGCCGTGGCGCTTCGCCGCAGGGTGATCGTCCGTTCCTCGACCGCCTGGACCTGGGTACGCTGAAGAGCGAGCGCCTGTTCCGCAGCAGTGCCGATGCCTACGAGCAGTTCCTCGGTTTCAGCGCCACGCCGGGCCGCTACCTGACCTGGCACCAGTCGGTGATCGATCCGCCGAACGCCTTCATCCGCCAGCAGGGTGAGGCGGTGGCCGATGCGAAGGCCGGCGAGGCGCAGTTCGCCTCCAGCGCCACTGCGCTGACCAGACTGGTCGACCCGACCCCGGAAGTGCGCCAGATCAAGAAGCAGCTGGTGACCTACAAGCGTGCCGATGGCGTGGACCTGTCGTTCACCCTGTACACGCCGCCGGGTTACAAGGAAGGACAGCGCGTGCCGGCGATCCTGTACGCGTACCCGGCCGACTTCGCCAACGCCGCGCAGGCCGGGCAGGTGTCCGGTTCGCAGCAGACCTTCACCCGCCTGCAGCCGTACCGCCTGATGCTGCTGGCCGGCTACGCGATCATCGACAATGCCTCGTTCCCGATCGTGGGCGACCCGAAGAACGCCTATGACACCTACCTGGAGCAGCTGGAAGCCGACGCCAAGGCGGCGGTGGACAAGGCAGTGGACATGGGTGTGGTTGACCGCAACCGCATCGGCGTGACCGGTCACAGCCATGGTGGCCTGATGACCGCCAACCTGATCGCGCACACCAATCTTTTCAAGGCGGGCGTGGCCACCAGTGGTTCGTACAACAAGACCTTCACCCCGTTCGGCTTCCAGAACGAGCGTCGCTCGGTATGGCAGGCGCAGGACGTGTACCTGAAGGCCTCGCCGTTCTTCTACGCCGACAAGATCAAGCTGCCGCTGCTGCTGGTGCACGGCGAGGATGACGCCAACCCGGGTACCGAGCCGTTCCAGTCGCGCAAGCTGTACCAGGCGATCCGTGGCAACGGCGGTACCACCCGCCTGGTGATGCTGCCGAACGAGCCGCACTGGTACACCGCGCTGGAATCGAACGAGCAGCTGGTGTCGGAAATGCTGAACTGGTTCGACACCTACGTGAAGAATGCCAAGTAGCGTCGAGCCTGCTCGACGGCGTTGCAGAAGGCCGCCTCCGGGCGGCCTTCTGCATCCGGTGGAACCGGTCCTACGCTGGGCTGCTGTTTGAAAGGGATGGGGAGGCCTCATGAAGACTGGATTGCTGGCACTGGCTGCGCTGCTGGTCTCTCCGGTTGCCATGGCGGTCCCGCCACGGATGAGCGTGCACGTGACGTACGACTGGTCTGGCTGGGGTTCGGTGTCGGAGCGCTGGCTCATCCAGCGCGATGCCTATGGCATGACCACCCGTGTGCAGGTGGTGGATGCGCCTGACGTGAAGGCGCGCCTGCCTGAGCTGCTGCCGGTCGACGCCATGGCGGCCTTCGAGGCCGCGCTGCAGGCAGCACCACTGACCCGGGAAGCCACAGTGAATCTGATCAGTTCGCGGCTCGACCGGGCCGCGATACTGGGGCTGGACCCGGGGCTGCGCAGCCTGCAGCCGGGCGCATGCTCGTTCGTCCAGCAGCGTGCGTTCGCCCGCCAGGCGCTGGCCACCTTGAGCCTGCAGGCACGTGTCGCACGCCATTTTGAAGGTCTCTGGACCGACGATTACCCGATGATGACCGTGGTGGTGACCCGGCCGGGACGCCCGGATGTCGTACTGGTATCGACATCGCAGGCGACGATGATGCTGCCCTGGAAGCGCCTGCCGTCGGCGGAGTTCGATCAACAGGTGTTGGCCGGCGCGCAGGAAGAGTGGCGCCCGGCATTGAGCGAAGCGGTGAATGCGCTGTTGCCGGACGGCGAAGCGACGCGCAGCCGATTCCAGATGGGGTGGCTGCAGGACCGGTTGCGCAGTGACCTCGCACTGGAGTCGCTGGACTGTGGTGCCTGGCGCAGACGGCGCGCAGAGTGATCTATCAGGCGTGCACTGCAATCAACTGTGGAGGCTCGGTAACGGCGTGTTACCGGCACATTCCCGCGTCAGGCAAATGAGCTAGGCTGACCCTGTGAGTTCGTCCCGGGTCGGTGCAATGAAAGCCATCCTTGTTGCTGCAACGTTGTCCTTGGTCCTGGTCTCGACTGCAGGTGCCCAGCCACTGCCTGCCGAGCTGGCCCAGCTGGGGATCATCGCCGGCATGCCTTACGCCAAGGCCAAGCGCCTGCTCGATGCGGCCGGCTGGCAGGCCCAGCCGATGCAGGGCGCGCCGGAATCGCTGGAAGGCTTTCCGGAAGTCGGATGCCAGAAGGGCGGAAAAGAGTGCGTCACGACCTTCGAAAAGGGCGATCAGCAGGTCGCGGTGCGGCTGGGCACTACCCTGGCAGGGCAGCCGTTCGTGCAGGGCGCTGACTGAGCGTCTGCCGCCCTCACGCCAGCGGCAGCCGGTCCAGCGCGTGCGACAGGCGATCATGCAGGTCGCGCACGTGTTCGGCTTTGGCGTGGGTCCGCGTGGTGTCACCAAAGCTGCGCAGATAGGCGCAGGCCGCGAAGCCGGAACTCTTCTTCTCGTATTCGGCAATCCAGGCCAGGCGGTCCGGGTTGTTGGCCTGCTCGGCTGACCACGCGGCCACCGGCGGACGGATGCGGTGCTTCAGGCCGACGCGCCAGGGTTTGGGTGTCAGCCGTGCACGGAAGCAATGCTGCAACCGGCACATGCGCGCGTACAGGGTGTCGGCGCCCAGTGCCTTGAAGAACGCCTGCAGCTGTTCGTCCTCGGGTGGGAACGTGGCGTGCATGGCCAGCACGCGCAGTCCGGCCGGTGTCCGGTAGGCCCGCAGGTGCCAATCCGGATGCTGCTCGCTGAAGGCCGCGACCCGCTGCAGGGCCACACCCTCGGCGCCACCGGCCGCTGCCAGGCGGCGCCTGCGTTGCATCAGCAGCGCGGTATTCACCAGCACCACTGCCGCCACGCCCAGCACCAGTCCCACCAGCCAGTGCCAGAGCAGGGTACCAATGATGGCGCCGGCAAACAGCAGCACCGCCGCGATGAGGGCGGGCATCACGCACCCTGCCGGGGGCGGCGCGTGGTCGATGTCGGCGAACAGCACGTCCGGGGTGTTCAGGCACAGCGCACCGTAGCTGTTGCGGGTGATGATGACATCGCCGTCGCGCCGCACGATCTGCTCGCGGATCGGAACACCTTCCACACCGTAGTTGCTGCGCACCTCACGACGCGGCAGTGCCTGTCCGGCAAGGATGGCGTTGAGGGCTTCATTGGCACGCCGGTCGGCGTGCCCCTGGGCCTCGGCCGGGCCTTCGTCGGACCAGCCGAAGCGGCGCACGACCATCGGCCGGCCGCGGAAACGGGCCTGCAGGCGGGCTTCGGCCCAGTACGCGGGGACGATCATCATCGTGCGGTGCTCCATCATCCGTGGCAGGTGCCGAAGCGAGTCTGGCACAGCGCCGGAGCGGCCGCATCCGCCTGCTGCGGCGGGTCGGGCAGAGTGGTAGATTGCGCGCTTCGCATGCACTCCACCAAGGACGGAGCGATGTTCATGATCCTGCGCGGCCTGTTGGCCCTGGCCTGTACCGGGGCGGTTGGCATGGCCATGGCGGCGGAGCCGGCCGCGCCGCAGATCCTCACCGAGGATGTCACCCGCTTCTACGCGCTGTACGACACTGCCGGCGGCAAGCCCAGCGTTGCACAGCTGCGTGGATACATGGCCGAGGGCTCGGTGGGCCTGGCGGAGTTGGCCAAGGCGCGGCGGGTCACTCCCGAACGGATTGCCGAAGCCATGGCCGCCCAGCCCGAGCTGTACGCACAGGGACGAAACTGCCTGGCCGAGCTGCCGGTGGTGAAGCAGCGCCTGACGCACGTGTTCGCCAACCTGCAGGCGATCTACCCGCAGACCCGGTTCCCGCCGGTGACCATCGCGGTGGGCCGTGGCCGGCCGGTCGGGCTGACCTCGAAAAGTGGCGTGATCATCGGGCTGGAAGCACTGTGCGCGGCCGACTTCATGAATCCCAATGTGCAGGACCGCTTCGTTCACGTGATCGCGCATGAGTACGTGCACGTCCAGCAGACCGGGCTGACCGACTTCGAGCCGGGCGATCCGCATGCGACGGTACTGCGTGTGTCGCTGGGTGAGGGCATCGCCGAGTTCATCACCGAACTGATTTCCGGCAACGTGGGCAATGGCCGCCATGCCGCGTGGACTCGCGGCCGCGAAGTGCATATCGAAAGCGCGTTCGCACTCGACCTCGACAGCACCGACCTGTCGCCGTGGTTGTACAACTACACGCCCGGTTCGCAGGAGCCCTACGACCTGGGCTACTGGGTCGGTTACCGGATTGCCAAGGCCTACTACCTGCAGGCCAGGGACAAGCGTGACGCAGTGCGAGCGCTGATCCAGCAGGACAATCCCAAGGCCATCCTGGCCGCCAGCGGCTGGACGCCGGGCATGTGGATGCCGGCGAAGGTGACCGGCGTGGCGGCGCGCACCGCTGCGCGCTGAGCCTTGTGCACAGCGCTAGACTGCGGGTCTGGTCATCTGGAGAACCACGCATGCGTGGACCCGTGCTGCTTGCCGCTGCAATCACCGTTGTCATGGCGCTGAGCACGCCACTGGAGGCGGCCGAACAGGCGGCGGTCAATCCGTTGCTGGTCAAGCCTGTTGAACAGCTGCGTCCGGACGAAGTGCGTTTCATGCAGCAGCAACTGGCCGACTGGCCGCAGCTGCAGCGCTATCGCGACGCCAACGCACAGCTGCCTGCGGCAGTGCCCGGTCAACCACGCGTGGTGTTCTTCGGTGATTCGATTACCGAAGGTTGGGGCAGGGAGGGCAGTGCCTCGTTCTTCCCAGGCAGGGGCTGGCTCAACCGTGGCATCAGTGGCCAGACCACGGCACAGATGCTGCTGCGTTTCCCGCAGGATGTGCTGGCACTGCACCCGCAGGTGTTGGTGATCCTGGCCGGTACCAATGACATTGCCGGCAACACCGGCCCGTCCACGCAGGCAATGATCGAGGACAACCTGCACGCGATGGTGGATCTGGCGCGCGCGCATGGCATCCGCGTGGTGCTGGCCTCCGTGCTGCCGGTCAGCGAGTATCCGTGGATGCCGGGCATCACTCCAGCGCCCAAGGTGCGTGCGTTGAACGCTTCCCTGAGGCGCTATGCCGATGCGAAGCAGCTGGTGTATCTGGACTACTACACGCCGATGGCCAATGCCGAAGGTGGTCTGGACCCACGGTTGGCCGAGGACGGCGTGCATCCGACCGCGAAGGGCTATGAAGTGATGTCGCCGTTGGCTGAGGCGGCGATCAAGCGCGCGCTGTTGCAGGCAGACTCGCCAGCAACCACTCACAGAAACTGATCACCAGCGGATCTGCGGCGCTGTCCTCATGCACCAGCCAGCTCCAGCGTGGGCCGCGCACGCGTGCATCATCCAGCGGTTGCAACAGCCCCTGCTCGCATGCCCGTGCCGCCAGCAACTCGCTGACCAGCGCGATGCCCAGCCCCTGGCACGCAGCATCCAGCAACTGCCCGGGCTCGGAGAAATTCATGCCCTCGCGGCGCTGGCGCACGTCCGCGCCGCCCTGTACCTGCCACTGGCTCCAGTCCATCTCGCGCTCGCCATGCAGGGTCAGGCGCTGCTGCACGGGCGTGGCGAGCAGGGCCGGATGGCAGGCCGGATAGAGACGGTCCTGCAGCAGCACCCGATGCTGGCACTGCGCCTGTGAGTCGAGGTCATCACGCACCGCCACGTCCAGCGTCTGCGTGGTCATATCGGGTGCTTCCTCGCTGGTCAGCAGCCACAGGTCGGCGTCGGGATGCAGGCGATGGAAGTCGGCCAGGCGCGGCACCAGCCAATGACGGGCAAACGCCGGGCTGGTGTTGACGATCAGTTGATTGGGTTTGCGGTACTGATCGAGCCGGCGGATGCCGCTGGCCAGCTGGCGCAGGAGCGACTGTGTGGTGTCCAGCAGGTCGAGGCCGGCATCGGTAAGGGTGACGCTGCGACCCTGGCGGAAGAACAGCGGCTGCTGCAGGGCGTCTTCGAGGCCGCGGATCTGCTGGCTGATGGCCGATTGGCTCAGGTGCAGTTCCTCGGCCGCGCGATGGAAGCTGCCGAGCCGGGCGGCGGCTTCGAAGCCCCGCAGGGCGTTCAGGGGTGGCCAGTGCTTGAGCATTTCAGATAAGCAGAACTGTTCAGATGATGGCTGAATCTATCGTTTGTTCTTATAGATCGGCAAGCGCAGCATAGCGTCCATCCCACACCGGCCCTGGAGCCTGTCATGAGCAACCGACGTCACTTCCTCACCCAGCTGGCGGGCGCCGCCGGTCTTGGCGGCCTGGCCGCCCTGGGTCTGGCCGGCCTGCCGGGTCGCGTGGCAGCGGCAGGCCCGGGCGCAGGCATCTGGCGCATGCCGGACGAGCACGGCCCGCAGGAACGCGTGTTCCTGGCCTTTGCTGCGCAGCCGCGCGTGTGGGGCGCGCAGGCCGATGCGGTGAACACCGCCGTGGCGCGGCTGGCGCGCACCATCGCCCGCCATCAGCCGGTCAGCGTGCTGTGCCGCCCGGCGCAGTTGAAGCAGGCGCAGGATCGCTGCGGCCGCGACAACATCGAGTTCCTCGAGGTGCCGCTGGATGACATCTGGGTGCGCGACTACGGCGGCTGCTTCGTCACCAACGGCCAGGGCGGGCTGGGCCTGGTCGACTTCAACTTCAACGGCTGGGGTGGCAAGCAGAGCGCGCGCAACGATGGCGCGGTGGCACCCTGGCTGGCGCAGGTGACCGGCGCAACGCTGCTGGAAAGTGACCTGGTGGGCGAGGGCGGCGGCATCGAAGTCGATGGCCATGGCACCGCCATCCTCACCGAGAGCTGCTGGGTGAACCGCAACCGCAACCCAGGCTGGTCGCGCGCGGATATCGAAGCCGAGCTGAAGCACCACCTCGGCCTGCGCAAGATCATCTGGCTGCCCGGCATCGCCGGTGAAGACATCACCGATGCGCACGTGGACTTCTACGCGCGCTTCGTGCGTCCGGGTGTGGTGATCGCCAACCTCGACAACGATCCGGAGTCCTACGATTACGCGCTGACCCGTGAGCACCTGCAGATCCTGCGCGGGGCCACTGATGCCGATGGCCGCCGCCTGCAGGTGCATACGCTGCCGCCGCCGCTGGACGGGCGCGACAACGTGCATACCCGCGACAACGACGATCTGGCGATGGGCTACATCAACTACTTGCCGATCAATGGCGCGGTGGTCGCGCCGCAGTTCGGTGATGACGCCGCCGACGGCTACTGCCGTGAGCTGCTGGAAGAGCTGTATCCGGGCCGCGTGATCGAACAGGTGGACATCGATGCGATTGCCGGTGGCGGCGGCGGCATCCATTGCGTGACCAAGAACATGCCGAAGGTGGAGTGAGGGGCCTCAGGCGTCGTCCTGCTTCAACGCGGCATCGGCCGCCAGCAGCGCCTCGGCGGCCGCACTCAGTGGCGGCGACGGCGGGGCGACCACACCGATCGCTTCCATCATCTTCGGCATGCCGAGGAACTGGCGCGCGCGGCGGTCGTAGATGCCGGTGACCAGCAGTGCGCGGGTGGCGATCTTCTGTTCGGCGCCGATCAGAACGCGCTGCTCCATGATGCCGCGTGAGCCTACCCAGCCGACCAGCCGGGTTTCCAGGGTGAAGCGCTGGAACGGCTTCAGCTCGCGGCGGAACTGGATGGTGCCGGCGCCGACGATCGGCGCCCATTTCTCGCGCAGTGCCACCCGGCCCAGGCCCATGCGCAGGATCAGGTCCAGCCGGCCCAGGTCGAAGATGTTCCAGTAGCGGCCATTGGTCATGTGCAGGTTGCTGTCCAGGTCGTTGGGCAGCACCCGGAACTGCAGCCGCGAGACCCCGAACGGGGCGTCCAGCTTCGGCCGGAACAGGCTGCACAGCAGCAGGTGGAGCAGGCGGAACCAGAGATTCATGGCTATGACGACTGTTATAGAACGGCCGGTACGCTAATCTATGACGACTGTCTTAGCAAGGAGCCTGCCGTGAGCCCGCGATCCTCTGATGCGCCTCAACGCGTGATTGATGCCGCGGCACAGATGCTGGCGCGCGTGGGCCTCAATGCCACCAGCATCCGCGAGGTGACCAAGCTGGCCGAAGCGCCGCTGGGTTCCACTTATCACCATTTTCCCGGCGGCAAGCAGGAGCTGCTGGCGCGTGCCACTCACATGGCCGGCGACAAGGTGGAAGCACTGCTGGTGGAGCTGCTGAAGGGCGGCGCGGCGCAGGGCCTGCAGCAGTTCCTGGCGATGTGGCGCGAGCGGCTGCTGCGCTCCGGCTTCCGTGCGGGGTGCCCGGTGCTGGCCGCTGCGGTGGAGGAGCCAGTGGAGGCGATGCACAGCCAGCCCCGCGCAGCCGCCGCGGAGGTGTTCGCGCGCTGGCAGGGCCATCTGGCCTCCGCCTTCATTGCTGAAGGGCATGCGCCGGCCGCAGCGGGTGAGCTGGCCAGCCTGGTGATCGCCAGCGTGGAAGGCGCGGTGGCGATGTGCCGTGCCCTGCAGGACATCGCCCCGTTCGACCAGGTGGCCGCGCAGTTGCTGAAAGCCGTGGCGACGCCTTGATCCGGCCACACGGTCGCGGGAGACTCGGTGCTGGCCCTGACTGGACGTCGCCATGGACGAATCGCATTGCCGCCACCTGATCGAGCACTACCTGCAGGCCTACAACCGCTTCGACATCGACGCCATGCTGGCAGTGCTGGCGCACAACGTGCGCTTCGAAAACCATAGCGGCGACCAGCTGACCATGGTCACCAAAGGCATCGATGCCTTTGCTGAGCTGGCACGGCAATCGGCGCAGATGTTCCGCGAGCGGGAGCAGCAGTTGCTTGGGCTGACCTTCGAGGATGACGTGGCGCTGGCCAGCATTGGCTGGCGTGGCGTGTTCGCGCAGGACATTCCCGGCGGCCCCCGCACAGGCGCGGAACTGGCACTGAAGGGGCGCAGCGAGTTCGCTTTCGAGGGCGGTCGCATCGTGCGGATCGTAGACCGCAGCTGAGGAGCGGCTGCGGTGGAATCCGCGCAACACCGCCTACGCGTGCCCGGCAAGGATGCCAGCATGCTGCATCAGGTTCTCAAGCGTCCATGCTGCACGATCCGCGGCACCCGGTGGCGCCGGCCTGGCGGACCCGGGCTGCTGCTGTTCTTTGCTATGGAGAGTGGCCCGGCCGGAATGTGGCTCAATCAAAGCGCCAGCGCACACCCGCATAGATGCCGCGGCCTTCGCCCGGCGTAGAGCGTGCTACATCCTTGCCGGCATCGTCATAGCCCGGCGTGACCGTGGCGGCGTAGTGGCGGTTGCCGATGTTGCGCATCTCCGCCCACGCCTGCCAGCGGCCATTGGGTGCGTCGTAACCGATGCGGCTGCCGAAGATCACATGGCTGTCGGCCCAGTAGCTGTTGGCGTAGTCCACCGCGATACGCGAGGCGTACTCGGTATTGAGCGCGGCGTACAGGCCGGAGGCGTCGTCGAAGCGCAGCTCGGCCTGATAGCTGTGGCGCGGCAGGCCCGGCAGGCGGTTGCTGCCGAAGCGCGCATCGTGTCGGTACCGGAAATCGCTGAAGGTATACGCCTGGCGCAATGACAGGCGCCCCGGCGCGGCCTGCCACAGCGTGCTGTCCAAGCCGGCCTCGATGCCACGGTGCACGGTCGGGCTGGCGTTGTTCTCGGCGATGAACAGGTTTGGCACCGGCTGCAGCTCCACGCTCAGCAGTTCGTGGTTCACGTGTGCGTAGTAGCCGGTCAGTTCCCAGCGGCCCAGCACAGCGTCGCCACGTGCGCCCAGTTCCAGCGTGGTGGCGGTCTGGTTCTGCATCGGCACCGGCGCGCGCTGGCGGCCGGTGGACGGTCCATTGCCTGGCCCGAAGTACTGGTTCGAGCCCCAGATCATCGACCACGGGTGCGGTGCTTCCACCGAACGGCTGAGGTTGCCGAACCACTGCGTCTGCGCGCTGTGCTGCCAGGTGAAGCCCAGTCGAGGCGCATAGTCCCAGTCGTGGTCGCGCAGGCGGCCGCCACTGTTCGGCCAGGTCACCTGCACATCACGGCGGGTGTTGATCAGCGCCAGTCCGGTCTGCAGGCGCAGGCGCTCGTTCAACGTGAGGGTGTTGCTGACGTGCAGCGTGCTGTCGGTGCCGTGGTGGCGGAAGTCACGCGTGCGCGTGCCAGCGGCATAGCCATTGTTGGCAAAGCGCAGCGACTCGCGCACGTCGGCGTCCAGGTCGTGGGTGACGCGCAGGCCTACGGTGGTTTCGCTGTCCAGGCCGAACAGCCGGTGGCGATGGCGATAGTCCAGCGTGGCATTGAGGTTGGCGTAGTCCAGCTGCTGGCGGTACAGGCTCTCGTTCAAGTCCATCGGGTACTTGTGATAGACCAGCCCGGCCTGCAGCGAGGAATCCTCATCGATCTGCAGCGTGGTGACATTGCCCACCCACGTGCTGCCCGGCTGCGGGCGGCGCGCATCAATGGCCAGGTTGGCCGGGTTCGCCGCACGCGGGTCGTTGCGGATCTGGTCGCGGGTCAGGCGCCCGGGCGTTTCGTGATTGGTTTCGCGGTAGCGAACGAAGAAGCGCGTCTGCAGGTCGGGCGTGATCTGCCAGCCGATGTTGGCCATCGCGCCCTTGCCGTCGCCACGGGCATGGTACTGGTAACCGTCGAATTCGGTATCGGTGTAGGCCAGGAAGTAGTCGACATCGCCACTGACACCCCCCCAGCTGATCCCGCGCTTCTGGTAGCCACGGCTGCCGGCTTCGTAATGCAGTTGCACGCCCGCCGAATCACGGCCGCTGCGGCTGACGTAGTCGATGGCACCGCCGAGTGCCAGCGCGCCATGCTCGAAACCGTTGGCCCCGCGCAGCACTTCCACGCGCGACAGCCACAGCGGTTCCAGCAGCTCGTAGGGCGTGCCGCCCGGTCCGGTCAACGGCAGGCCATCGATCGACACGGCAATACCCGAGGCGTGCGCGCCCGGGCCGCGGTTGATGCCGGAGCCGCGGATGGAGACCTTGGTGCCTTCATTGCCTGGCGACTGTGCGCTGATGCCCGGCTGGTAGGCCAGCACATCGGCGCTGCTGGACAGTCGGCTGTCGGCCTTGGCCACATCGATGACGTTGCTGGCGCCGGGCACGCGCTTCAACGCCTCGCGTGCCTGGGCGGTGGCATCGGCGGCGGTGACCTGCACCGCATCCAGCGTGGTGGCCTGCGGGGCGGCGTGGGCGGTAGCGGCGAGGCCGAGAGAAACGGCCAGGAACAGTGGCGACGGAGTGGGGCGGTACGACGAGAGCGACATGCGGGACTGCTGTAAACCACGAAAGTGGTGCGCAAGTTAACAGGTCGCGCGCGCCGCGTCACCCATCGGCGGCGTATGGCCGCCCGCGTACTTGTAGAGTCGAGCTTGCTCGACTGCTCTTTTGCATTTGTAGAGTCGAGCCCTGCTCGACTCCGATGCAGGGAAGCAGTCGAGCAAGCTCGACTCTACAATCGGTTTACGGTGAAGGCTTCGCCATCGCCTTGGCCTTCGCATACAGCCGATCAGACGTTTCCTTCTCACCCAGCGCCGCATGGCACTCGGCCAAGCTGTCCCAGGTGTTGGCCGAATCCGGATACAGCTCGGTATTGAGGGTGAACACCTTCAGCGCCTTGCGCGCGCCCAGACTCCCGCGGATGGCATAGCCGCTCGCATTGATCGCACGCTCCCGTTCGTTGCCCGTAATCCGCGTGTCGTCGCGCAACCAGGCCCGCATCGCCTGCGCGGCGCCGGCATCATTATCCAGTGCATAGGCGATCAGTCGCTCCGACAGCACCGCATGCGGAAACTCGACAGGTGCGGCCACCGCCATCGTGCTCTCCACCAACGTGCTCGACCACACATTGCGCGCGCTGCCATTGGTCAGGTACACGAACACCCAGTAGCCACTGGCCAGCGTGTCCTTGTAGGCCAGCCGCACCCGTACGCGGGTGCCACCATCGTGACCGACCTGGGTGTAGTCGTCGCTGTGCGTGGTGTCCCAACCAGTGGAGAAAAAGTTGCTGCCGCCACCGCTCAGCTTCTGCGGCTGCCATAGTTTTTCCAGCGTCGCCGTGCGTACCAGCTTTCCGGTCGCCAGCGCCTGCAGGAAGCGGTTCATGTCGCCCACGGTAGTCTGCAGATCGGCATGGCCCCAGCCGTAGTCCGGCCACGGATCTTCGTTGGCGGGCTGCAATGTGCCGTCCTTGCCGATGTACGGCACCGCTGCGCGCTGCGCGGGTACGCTGGCTGCTCCCCATGAAGTGCTGGTCATCTTCAGCGGCTGCAGGATGCGTTCGCGCGCTATGGCGGAGTAGGGCTTGCGGTAGTGCGCTTCCAGCAGCGCTGTCAGTACCAGGTAGTTGGCCTGCGTGTACTGCACGCGGCTGCCGGTGGCGAACTGCATCGGTGCAGCAGCCGCCACCTTCAGAGCGGCGGCAAGGGTGGGTGCCACGCCGCTGTAGCCCTTGCTGACCCAGCGGTTGTCCACGCGGTTGTAGTACTCGGCAATGCCGGAACTGTGGTTGAGATAATCGCGCACGGAGATCGCCTGCCATGCCGACGGCAAGTCAGGCACATAGCGGCTGGCGGGTGCATCCAGGTCCACCTTGCCTTGTTCCACCAGCTGCATCACCAGCGTGCTGGTCAGCAGCTTGGCCACCGACTGCGAGGTGAAGATGGTATCGACGGTGGCAGGCGCATGCGTGGCTGGGTCGCGTTCACCGCTGGCGCCTTGGTAGAGCACGTTCCCGTTGCGCGCGACCAGTACCGCCTGGCCGGCAATACCGTAGCGCTCGCGGTTGGCCTGCAGTTGGGCGTCGAGCCGGGAAGAAAGGCCGGTAGGGACGTCACGCGCCGAGGCCGGCAGGGCGATGGCCAGGGCGCAGAGCAATGCAGCAGCAAGGGTGCGGTACATCGCGGTGATCCGTCAGCGGTGATGGCGCATGTTGGTCACGGCGGGAGAGCGGGTCAAGGGCACCGATTCCCGCATCAGGGAGAGCCGGCCAGCGGCCGGCACTACCACACGTGCCAGGGCGGAACGTGCCCGGTAGTGCCGGCCGCTGGCCGGCACCCCAGCGATCAGCCCAGGATTCCCGGCAGATCCAATCCCTTTTCCTTCGCGCAGTCGATCGCGATGTCATAGCCGGCATCGGCGTGGCGCATCACGCCGGTGGCCGGGTCGTTCCACAGCACGCGGCCGATGCGCTTGGCGGCGGCTTCGGTGCCGTCGCAGACGATCACCATGCCGGCGTGCTGCGAGAAGCCCATGCCGACGCCGCCGCCGTGATGCAGCGACACCCACGTCGCGCCGCTGGCGGTATTGAGCAGGGCGTTCAGCAGCGGCCAGTCGGACACTGCGTCGGAGCCGTCGGCCATCGCCTCGGTTTCGCGGTTCGGCGATGCCACGCTGCCGCTGTCCAGGTGGTCACGGCCGATCACCACTGGCGCCTTCAGTTCACCATTGGCGACCATTTCGTTGAAGGCCAGGCCGAGGCGATCACGGTCGCCCAGGCCGACCCAGCAGATGCGCGCCGGCAGGCCCTGGAACTTGATCTTCTCGGCGGCCATGTCCAGCCAGCGATGCAGGTGCGGGTTGTCCGGAATCAGTTCCTTCACCTTGGCATCGGTCTTGGCGATGTCTTCCGGGTCACCGCTCAATGCCGCCCAGCGGAATGGGCCGATGCCGCGGCAGAACAGCGGACGGATATAGGCCGGCACGAAACCGGGGAAGTCGAACGCGTTCTCCACGCCTTCTTCCAGCGCCATCTGCCGCAGGTTGTTGCCGTAGTCCACGGTCGGCACGCCCAGCGCGTGGAAGCCGAGCATGGCGCGGATGTGGTTGGCCATCGACGCGCGTGCAGCCTTCTCCACTTCCTTGGGAGCGGATACGCGCTTGTCGTCCCACTGCTCGACCGTCCAGCCCTGCGGCAGGTAGCCGTTCACCGGGTCGTGCGCGGAGGTCTGGTCGGTCAGCAGGTCCGGCTTCACGCCGCGCTTGAGCAGTTCGGCCAACACATCGGCGACGTTGCCCAACAGGCCCACCGACTTCGGTGTACCGGCCTTGCACGATTCGTCGATCAGGCGCAGCGCTTCGTCCAGGTTGTCGGTCCACGTATCCAGATAGCCGGTGCGCAGGCGCATGTCGATGCTGCTCTTGCGGCATTCCACCGCTAGGCACGAGGCGCCGGCCATCACGGCGGCCAGCGGTTGTGCGCCACCCATGCCGCCCAGGCCGCCGGTGAACAGCCACTTGCCGGTCAGGTCGCCACCGAAGTGCTGGCGGCCCATTTCCACGAAGGTCTCGTAGGTACCCTGCACGATGCCCTGCGCGCCGATGTAGATCCAGCTGCCGGCGGTCATCTGGCCGTACATGGCCAAGCCCTTCTTATCCAGCTCGTTGAAGTGGTCCCAGTTGGCCCAGCGCGGCACCAGGTTGGAATTGGCGATCAGCACGCGCGGTGCGTCGGCGTGGGTGCGGAACACGCCCACCGGCTTGCCCGACTGCACCAGCAGGGTCTGGTCGTCGTCCAGGCGCTTGAGCGTTTCGACGATCGCATCGAAGCTCTCCCAATCGCGCGCGGCGCGGCCGATGCCGCCGTACACCACCAGTTCCTGCGGCCGTTCGGCCACGTCCGGGTGCAGGTTGTTCATCAGCATGCGCAGCGGCGCTTCGGTCAGCCAGCTTTTGGCGTTGAGCGTGGTGCCGGTCGGCGCGGCAATGGTGCGGGACGGGTCGTTGCGGGTCATGCGGCGCTCCGGTTCGTAGCGAATTCAAGGCAGGCGTTGAGCACCTGCGCCAGGGTGTGGCGCAGCGGTGCGGCGTGGTCGGGGTCGAGCGGGGTGGGCCAGCTGTGTTCGTCCACCTGGTCGGGCAGCGGCTCGTGCATGTAGCCGCGGCAGGCCAGTTCCATCTGCAGGCTGTGCACGCCGCCGGCGACGTTGCTGTAGTGGCGTGTGATCCAGCCGCCCTTGAAGCGGCCGTTGCGCACCTGGCTCATGCCACTGATCTTCAGCAGGTTCTCCACCACATCGCTCAGCGCGTTGTCGCAGGACGTGTCCGGCGCACCGGAGGGGCCGGCGGTGCCCAGGTTGAACTGCGGCAGTTCGCCGTCGAACAGGTGTGGAATGTGCGAGCGGATCGAGTGCGCGTCGTACACCACCACGGTGCCGTGGCGTGCCCGCAGGCGGGTGATCTGCGCGGCCAGCGCATCGTGGTAGGGCAGGAAATACGTGTCGCGGCGGCGCGCGATTTCCGCGTCATCCGGTTCGCGCCCGGCGTGGTACAGCGGCTGGTTGTCGAAGGTGGTCAGCGGGCACAGCCCGGTGGTGTTCTGGCCCGGGTACAGCGAGACACCGCTGGGATCGCGGTTGAGGTCGATCACCGAGCGCGAGATCGCCGAGCGCACCGTGGTCGCGCCCATGCCGCGCACGAAGTCGTACAACTCGTGCACCCACCAGTCGGCATCGCGGCGTGCCAACCACGGCGAGTGGTAGTGGCCGATCAGGTCATGCGGCAGCTCGCTGCCGGTATGCGGGAAGCTGACGATGAGGGGGGCGTCGCCCTCGTGCACGGTCAGCCATTCGGGATGGGCATTCATGCCTGCGGTTCCACGGTCGGCAACAGATCGCTCAGGCCCTGCGCCAGCGCGCCGCTGCGCACCAGGTTGGTGGCGGTCACCATGTCCGGGTGGAAGTAGCGATCCTCTTCCAGCGTCGGCACCTGCGCACGCAGGGTGGCGCGCACGCTTTCCAGCGCGGCGCTGGAGCGCAGCGGGGCGTGGAAGTCGCAGCCCTGCGCGGCGGCCAGCAGCTCGATGCCGATCACGTTGGCCGCGTTCTCGGCCATCTGCATCAGGCGGCGCGCACCGTGCGCGGCCATCGACACATGGTCTTCCTGGTTGGCCGAAGTCGGGATCGAATCAACACTGGCCGGGTAGGCGCGCTGCTTGTTTTCCGAGACCAGCGCGGCGGCGGTGACCTGCGGAATCATGAAGCCGGAATTCAGCCCCGGGCGCGGGATCAGGAACGCCGGCAGGCCGGACAGCGCCGGGTCGACCAGCATGGCCAGGCGGCGCTCGCTGATCGAACCGATCTCGCACACCGCCATCGCCAGCATGTCGGCGGCAAAGGCGACCGGCTCGGCGTGGAAGTTGCCACCGGAAAGGGCTTCGCCGGTATCGGTGAACACCAGCGGATTGTCGGACACGCCGTTGGCTTCGATTTCCAGCGTGGTCGCGGCCTGGCGCAGGATGTCCAGCGCGGCGCCCATCACCTGCGGCTGGCAGCGCAGGCAGTACGGGTCCTGCACGCGCACGTCGTTGTTACGGTGCGATTCGCGGATGTCCGAGCCCTGCATCAGCGTTCGCAGCGTGGCCGCGGTGGCGATCTGCCCGCGCTGGCCACGGATGGCGTGGATGCGCGGATCGAACGGCGTATCGGAGCCCTTGGCCGCTTCCACCGACAGTGCGCCGGTCACCAGCGCCGCCTGGAACACGGTCTCGATCTCGAACAGGCCGGCCAACGCATAGGCGGTGGAGAACTGGGTGCCGTTGAGCAGCGCCAGGCCTTCCTTCGCGCCCAGTTCAATCGGCTGCAGACCGGCGCGTGCCAGAGCATCGACGGCCGGCAGGCGTTCGTCGCCGATGAAGGCTTCGCCCACGCCCAGCATCACGCTGGCCAGGTGCGAGAGCGGTGCCAGGTCGCCCGAAGCACCCACCGAGCCCTGTGCGGGCACCACCGGCAGCACGCCCTTGACCAGCATCGCTTCCAGCAGCCGCAGGGTGTCCTCGCGGATGCCCGAAGCACCCTGTGCAAGGCTGACCAGCTTCAGCGCCATCATCAAGCGCACCACGCTGGCCGGCATTGGTTCGCCGACGCCTGCCGCATGCGAGAGCACGATGTTCCGCTGCAGGGTGGCCAGGTCCTCGCGCTCGATGCGCACACTGGCCAGCTTGCCGAAGCCGGTGTTGATGCCATACACCGGCGCGCCCTTGGCGACGATGGCGGCCACGGCCGCGGCACTGGCACGCACCACCGGCAGCGCGGCCGGGTCCAGTGCCAGCGGTGAACCGCGATAGACCTGCCGCCACTGGGCGAGAGTGACGTGGCCGGGGCGAAGAACCAGGGTGTTGCTCATGTGTTGCTCCAGGAGGCAGGCAGGTCGGGCTGTCCGCGCACCACGCGCGCGTGCAGCGGGTTGAATCCAATGCGATAGACCAGGTCGGCGGGGGCGTCGATGTCCCAGATCGCCAGGTCGCAGTCCATGCCCACGGCCAGTCGGCCGATACGGTCGCCATGGCCCAGTGCACGCGCCGCTTCACGGGTGAAGCCGGCGATGCACTCGTCCACGGTCAGGCGGAACAGGGTGGCGCCCATGTTCATCGCCAGCAGCGGGCTGGTCAGGGGCGAGGTGCCCGGGTTGCTGTCGGTGGCCAGCGCCAGCGGCACCCCGGCCGCACGCAGCGCCGCGATCGGCGGCAGGGTGGTATCGCGGGTGAAATAGAAGGCGCCGGGTAGCAGCACGGCGACCGTGCCGGCGGCGGCCATTGCCGCGATGCCGGCGTCATCGAGGTGTTCGATATGGTCGGCCGAGAGTGCACCGAAGCCGGCCGCCAGTTCGGCGCCATGCTGGTTGCTCAGCTGCTCGGCATGGATCTTCACCGCCAGCCCGTGGGCACGTGCCGCCTCGAACACCTGCCGCGTCTGTGCGGGCGAGAAGGCGATGTTCTCGCAGAACACGTCCACCGCTTCGGCCAGGCCTTCGGCGGCGATGGTCGGAATCATCACGTTGCACACCTCGTCGGTGTACTCCTCTGCCTCGCGGCCCGGCGGGATGGCATGTGCGCCGAGGAAGGTGGTCACCACGTTGACCCGGCATTCCTCGCCCAGTGCACGCGCCACCTGCAACTGCTTGCGTTCGTCGGGCAGGGTCAGGCCGTAGCCGGATTTGATCTCGAGCGTGGTCACGCCTTCGGCGCGCATCGCCAGCAGGCGTGGGCGGCTTTCGCGGGCCAGCTGTTCCGGCGTCGCGGCGCGGGTGGCACGCACGGTGGAGACGATGCCGCCGCCGGCACGGGCGATCTCCGCATAGCTGACGCCCTGCAGGCGCTGCTCGAACTCGTTGGCGCGGTTGCCGGCGTAGACCAGATGGGTGTGGCAGTCGATCAGTCCCGGCGAGATCCAGCGGCCTTCGCCGTCGATGCGGGTGGTCGGTTGCAGGTGGGCATCGCTGCCGGCGGTGCCGACATGGACGATGCGCCCGTCGGCGCAGGCCAGCACGCCATCGCGGATGACGCCCAGGCCGTCGCCGTCGAGGGTGATCAGGTGGACGTTGGACCAGAGGGTATCGACGTGCATGGCATCCACAACGCGGCTGTGCTTATATGTCTATACAATATAGGCGTCCATTTCGGGTTGTCCAGCCATGTCCGATTCGCGTTCCCCCCACAGATTCCATGCCGCCCACGCCCTGCTGGCCGGAGGCTGGGCCCGCGATGTCCAGCTGCAGGTGCAGGACGGCCGCATCACGGCCATCCGCACGGGGCAGGATGCGCAGCCGGGCGATACCCGGGTCGGCATCCTGGTGCCGGGCCTGCCCAACCTGCACAGCCACGCGTTCCAGCGCGGCATGGCCGGCCTGACCGAGATCGGCGGCGGTGACGGCGACAGTTTCTGGAGCTGGCGCGAGCTGATGTACCGCTTCCTGGCCCACCTGCGCCCGGATGCGGTGCAGGCCATCGCCGCCCAGGCCTATATGGAAATGCTGGAAAGCGGCTTCACCCGCGTTGGCGAATTCCACTATCTGCACCACGACGCCGACGGCCGCCCGTATGCCAACCGTGCCGAGATGAGCGCGCGGATTGCGGCGGCGGCCGATCAGGCCGGCATCGGCCTGACCCTGTTGCCGGTGTTCTATGCCCATGCCGACTTTGGCGGTGCAGCGCCGAATCCCGCGCAGCGTCGCTTGATCCACGATGTGGACGGGTTTGCACAGCTGCTGGACGCCGCAAAGCCGGCATTGGCCGCGCTGCCCGATGCGGTGCTCGGCATCGCTCCGCACAGCCTGCGTGCAGTCACGGGCGAGGAACTGGGTGCATTGTTGCCGCTCACCGAAGGCCCGGTGCATATCCATATCGCCGAGCAGGTGCGCGAAGTCGAGGCCTGCCTGGCCTGGAGCGGCCAGCGTCCGGTGCAGTGGCTGTACAACCACGCGCCGGTGGATGCGCGCTGGTGCCTGGTGCATGCCACCCACATCACCGATGACGAGCGCGCAGCCATCGTAGTCAGCCAGGCCGTGGCCGGCCTGTGCCCGATCACCGAGGCCAACCTGGGCGATGGCCTGTTCCCGATGCAGGCGTTCGCTCGCGAAGGCGGTCGCTTCGGCGTCGGTTCCGATTCCAATGTGTTGATCGACGCGGCTGAAGAGCTGCGCCTGCTCGAATACGGCCAGCGCCTGACCCTGCGCGGGCGCAATGTGCTGGCCCCGGATGCCACCCGCAGCACCGGTCGCTTCCTGTTCGAGGGCGCACTGCACGGCGGTGCGCAGGCGCTGGGCGTGACCGCCGGACTGCAGGTCGGTGCCAGTGCCGACCTGGTTGAACTGGACGCTGCGCATCCCGCGCTGCAGGCGCGACAGGACGACGCATGGCTTGACAGCTGGGTGTTCGCCGCACGTAATGGCGCGCTGCGATCGGTCTGGCGCCATGGCCGCCAGTACGTGGCCGACGGCCGCCACCTGCAGCGCGAGGCGATCACCAGCGCCTTCGCCGCCGCCCTGAAGGGCGTGCTGGCCTGATCGCCTCCCGCCACCGAGACCCCATTACGTGAAGGCCAGCAAGTCCGCCACGCTCAACCAGCGTATCCGCAGCGATCTGGAAAGCCGCATCCTCAGCGGAGAGTGGGCGCCGGGCTTCCGTATTCCGTACGAGCACGAGCTGATGGAGCAGTACGATTGCTCGCGGATGACGGTGAACAAGGTGCTGACCGCACTGGCCGAGAGCGGCATGATCGAGCGCCGCCGTCGCGCCGGCTCGTTCGTGGCGCGGCAGCCCCCGCACCTGGAACAGGTGGCGCTGGAGATCCCCGATATCGCGATGGAGGTCGGCTCGCGCGGCCATCAGTATGGCTACCGCCTGCTGCAACGCGAACTGCGCCTGGCCGACGCCGGCAATGCCGGTGAAGTGGAGCTGGCCGGGCAGCAGAAGCTGCTGGCGATGCGCTGCCTGCACCTGGCCGATGGTCGCCCGCTGGCGCTGGAACACCGCTTGATCAGTCCGGTGGGCGTGCCCGAGGTGCTGGAGGTCGATTTCAACACCACAGCGCCGGGCAGCTGGCTGTTGCAGAACGTGTCATGGACCCGGGCCCAGCACCGCATCAGTGCCTGGGGCGCGGACAGCGCCACGGCCAAGCTGCTGGAGGTGAAGCCCGGCACCGCCTGCCTGGTGATCGAGCGCCTGACCTGGCGCGGTGAACAGCCGATCACCCGCGTGCGGCAGGTGTTTCTCGGCGACGCCTGGGACCTGGTGGCGCGGTTTGCGCCGGGCGCGCGCTAGGGGCAGGTTCGCTCAGCGTGTACTGTCGCCTTGAACTCTGTCGGGGCGTGTGTACGATGTGTATCGTCCCTGTATGAAGAGCAGGGAGCTCATCCGGGAATTGGAAGCGGCAGGTTGGACCTGTCGGCGGATTCGCGGATCCCATCATGTATTCGTGCACCCGCAGTGCCCTCACATCATCACCGTGCCTCATCCAAGGAAGGATCTGGGAAAGGGGCTGGTGCTGGCGTTGCGGAAGCTCGCAGGGCTGACGTAGGAGGTCCCATGCGCTATCCAGTCTTGATCGAGGCAGGCGATGAACGTACCGCGTGGGGCGTCGTCGTTCCGGATCTGCCCGGGTGCTTCTCGGCGGCCGACACGCTTGATGATGCGCTCAGCGCTGCGGAAGAGGCTGCGCTTGCCTGGATCGACGCGGCCCTGGATGACGGGCGCTCGATTCCGACACCTTCCGCACCCCAGAAGATCGCCGCCGAGGCATCAAGGGACACCCGCTGGATTCTTGCCTACATCTGCATTGACCCGGCGCTGCTGGACGACACCATCGAGCGGGTCAACATCAGCCTGCCACGCCGGATCCTGGCGAGACTGGATGCGCAGGCAAGAGCGGCGGGTGAATCGCGTTCCAGCTACATCGCCCATCTGGCTGCATTGGGCTGAGCAGGCGCGATGTAGAGCCGAGCCACGCTCGGCTGCTGTTGCGCGACGCGCGATGAGTCGAGCGTGGCTCGACTCTGCAGGTGGCATCCACGCATGGCGTGGATCTGCCGGATTCGCCCATCAATACGTAGCGCACTGTCGCCAGCGCACCGGCTCATCCACGCCGGGGCGGGCATTGAGCTGGATGCGCACGTTGCGCAGCGCGGGGTAGTGCAGCACTTCCTCGCAGACCCGTGGCCACACCGCGTCCAGTTCACCGGTGCGGTTGATCGCCAGGGTCTGCCGGGTCAGCCACACGCCGCTGGCAATACCGGGCTTGCCGGCCAGCGCACGGGCCAGCTCGGCCTGGTAGCGATCCAGGGTGGCCGCATCCGGGTTTGGATTGCGGCGCGCGTCAGTATCCGAGGGGGTCGGTGCAGTGGCCGGCGCTGCCGCAGCCGGGGCCGGCTCGGTTGCGGGTGCGACCGCAGGCGCTGCTGCCATCGGTGCGGCGGCAACAGGCCTGGCCTCTTCCGTGTGCAGGCCCAGCAGGCCCAACCCCACCAGCAACCCAAGCGTGACCGAGCCCAGTGCGGCAATCGCAATCCGGCGCAGCGCCTCATGCCGGGCGCTTGCGCGCACGCGCGCTTCGATGTCGCCCGGCAGGTAGGGCTGCAGCAATGGCCACAGGCGTGGGCCGTCCAGCACTTCAACCGCCTGCTTCTCAGCGGCGCTACGGCCATCGCGTTCGATCCGGCCTTCGGTCAGCAGTATGCCGCCCCTGGCACCGGCCAGGCGGGCAGCCGCGCCCAGTTCATTCACCGCGGCGGTACCAATGCGATAAGCCAGACCGTGCTTGCACGACACCAGCCAGGTGTTGGGGCCGTCGCTGAGCAGGAAGTCGCTGCTCGGCTCGCGTGATTCCTCCGTTGCATCGCTGAGTTCACGCAGGCCGCGCTGCTCGCGCAGCATGCGTCGAACCAGCACCGAGAACTCGCGCCAGTGCATGCCGGCCAGGGCCTGCAGGCCGAGTTGCATCTCCTTCTGCCGCCGCTTGATCCACCACAGATAGACAACGGCAAAGGAACAGCTAAACAGGGCCGACAGCAGGGCCAGGATCCAGGGGAGCATGCAGGAGGTGCGCGGAGGGGACGAGTGCGGAAGACGACAGTGTAAAGGTCGTATCGCGCCGCTGGGTCAGGAGGTTCCTGACAGGAAACGTGACGGCGCACGCAGATTCGGCATACGGCGGACACGAAAAACCCGCCAATCCTGAAGCCGTGAGGGGAGGGAACAAACGGCAGCCGAAGCGATTGGCGGGTTGCTCGCGATTGTCAATCAAAATTTATTGCATTGCAACAATGGCGGTCAGGGCACGCTGTCCGGTGACTGATGGCTGCCCGGGGCGGGAGCGTCGGCGCCGGAGGCGGCGCGGTTCTCCAGCTTGGCCAGGCGCGCATGCAGTGCATCGATGCGGGCTTCCAGCGCCGTCACTTCGTCGGCGGTGGGTACATGCAGGCGCTTGAGGACGCCCTGCACCTGGTCGTCGAAGGCCTTTTCGACCTTGTTCCAGGTGCCGGAGGCCTTTTCGCGGGCTTCGTCCAGCGACGATTCCACGTTGTCACGCCAGCCCGGGCCCTGCTCGCCGCTGCGTTCACGGCGGCGCGACTCCCAGGCCTCGCCTTCCTTCACCAGGCCATCAAAGAAACGGCTGCCTTCGGCCTGGGCACGTCCGAGTGCGCCAAGGCCGGCCAGCCAGACCTGTTGCGCGGAGTCGCTGAGCTTGCGCGAGAAGCGCTCGGCCTGGTCACCGAAAGAAGCGTCGTCGTTGCGGCGGTCGTCGTTCTCGTACTGGTTCATCGCACTTCCCGTGGGAGTTGGGCCTGCCCCGAGAGTAGCGCGCGTTGGCGTTGCACGGCCGTGATGGCCGCCGTCGGGATTCAGCCCAGCTTTTCCTTCAGCACGCGCTGGATCTCGCCTTCGACCATGCCCTTCATCGCCGACAGCAGGAAGCCCAGCTTGGCGGTCACGCGCACGGCGCCCGGCTGCAGTTCGATCGCACCGTCCACGCCGCTGCCGGAGAAGTTCAGCACATCGGCGGTCCACGAGGACTTCAGGCCGAAGCGCTCGGACAGCTTGGCGGCAACCTGTTCGATTGCCGCGCGCGCCTGTGCGTCGGGCAGGGCGTGGGCGTGGCGGACATCGATGGTGGACATGCAGGCTCCTGGCGCAGGGCGGGGATGATCAATGAGGGCGAGCATTGTGCGCATCGAGGGCCTTCGCGCCAAGCACTCATCGCAGGTTCTTCTTCGTTGGCGGCCAACCTGCTAGGCTGCGCCGCGTGCAGAACCTGCTTGTTCACTTCAGTCAGCAACAACAGCCCGACCAGCCCCTGCGGCCCGGGGTGCAGCGCATCGTGCGCCAGGCCAACGGCAGCGTGCGGCTCGGCGACGCCGGCAACGGCGCCCTGCTGCTGGCGCAGTTCTGCATGGACGACCGCGGCCTCTGGCTGCAGGTCGGCAACGGTATCCGCGGCATCCACGTGAACGGCCGGCCGGTGCGCCGGATGGCCCTGCTGCGTGCAGGCGACGCAGTGTATGTGGATGGCGTGGAGATGGTGCTGCAGGGTGAGGTCGAAAGCCTGTTGCAGGCGCCGGCGCCGAAAAACGAAGAGGTCAGCGACGAACAGCAGCGCCTGCTGCGCGGTGTCGGTGGCCTCCATCATGGGCGCGGCTTCAATCTGTCGCGGGCCCGCCTGATTGGCCGCGGCAGCGAGGCCGACATCGCCATCGATGACCCGGCGTTCGCCGAGCAGCACGCCCGCGTAGAAGTGCACGGCGAGCGCGTACTGCTTCGCGACCTGGGCAGTGCCGACGGTACCCGGGTCAACGGCGTGGCCGTGCGCCACTGCTGGCTGCAGGCCGGCGACCAGGTGGTGTTCGATGGCCAGCACCGTTTCGTGCTGGAAGTACCGCATGATCCGCGTCGGCGACCGCTGCCGGTCGAGGACGAGTCGAGCCAGGATGCCGAGCAGGCGTCGGTGCTGCCGGCTGCACCGCGCAAGGTGCGGCGCTGGCCGTGGCTGCTGGCGAGCGCACTGCTGCTGGCCGCGCTGCTCAGCCTGCTGCTCTGGTTCGGCGCGCGCTGACCTGAACCCTCGGGGGCCGCTCTGGTGGGTGCCGACCTTGGTCGGCACGCTTCTTCGGCGGGCTTGACGCCTGACGGCGTACGCCGACCAAGGTCGGCGGCTACCGGCACCATGCTGGCGGCGAATGGATTCCAATGAAACCAAATTTCCCTTGCCGCACTAGGCCGCAAGGCTGGTGCACTGCGGCATACTAGGGGTCTTGCCCCACAGGTGTGACATGACGCGCGCGTTCAACTTCAGTGCCGGCCCTGCAACCTTGCCGGAATCGGTCCTGCGCCAGGCGCAGGCGGAAATGCTGGACTGGCACGGGTCCGGCGCCTCGATCGTGGAAATGAGCCATCGCGGCGCGGAGTTCATGTCCGTGGCGGCCGAGGCCGAGGCCGACCTGCGGCGCCTGCTCGACATCCCCGACGACTATGCGGTGCTGTTCCTGCCCGGTGGCGCCACCACCCAGCAGGCGCTGATCCCGCTCAACTTCGCCGCCCCCGGCCAGCGCGCCGACTACGTGGTCAGCGGCCACTGGGGCAAGACCGCGGTCAAGCAGGCCGGTGTCTACGTCGACGTCAACATTGCCGCCAGCAGCGAGGCCGATGGCTACCGCACGCTGCCGCCGCGTGCCGACTGGCAGCTCTCGCCTGAGGCCGCCTACGTGCACATCACCGCCAACGAGACCATCCACGGCGTCGAGTTCCGTGATGTGCCCGACACCGGCAATGTCCCGTTGATCGCCGACTTCAGTTCCTCCATCGCCAGCGAGCCGCTGGACGTGCGCCGCTACGGCGTGATCTACGCCGGCGCGCAGAAGAACCTCGGCCCGGTCGGCATCGCGGTAATGATCATCCGCCGTGACCTGCTTGAACGCAGTGGCCAGCCGCGCGCGGACATCTTCGATTACCGCTCGCACGTCGCCCGCGATTCGATGCTCAATACCCCGCCGACCTGGAACTGGTACCTGGCCGGGCTGGTGTTCAAGTGGATGCTGGCCGAAGGTGGCGTGGCCGAGTTCGCCAAGCGCAACGCCGCCAAGGCCGCCCTGGTGTACGGCGCCATCGACGGCTCCGGTGGCTTCTATCGCAACGAAGTCGCGCATGCGGCGCGTTCGCGGATGAACATCCCGTTCTTCCTGCCCGATGCCGACCTCGATGCCCGCTTCGTGGCCGAAGCCAAGGCCGCCGGCCTGCTGGCGCTGAAGGGGCACAAGGTGGTCGGGGGCATCCGCGCCTCGCTGTACAACGCCATGCCGCTGGCCGGGGCCGAGGCGCTGGTCGCCTTCATGGCCGATTTCCAGCAGCGTCACGGTTGAGCAATGAACGGCGCGCACCGTCGGGTGCGTGCCCCGCAACAAGGAACTCCGATGGCAAGCAGCAAATCCAGCAAGAAGGCGCCGAAGAAGGCAGAACCGGCCAAGGACAGCGCGCCCGCCAGGGCGAAGGGCAAGGCCAAGGCCGCGTCGAACCCGGCACCGACCCTGGCGCCGCTGGCGTTGGCCGATGTGCGCTCGAAGATCGACCAGATCGACCGTGACATCCAGAACCTGATCGCCGAGCGCGCGCGCTTCGCCCATCAGGTGGGCAAGGCCAAGGGGAAGCTCGCCGCCGCCGTCGACTACTACCGCCCCGAGCGCGAAGCGCAGGTGCTGCGCATGGTGGTGGACCGCAACGAAGGCCCGCTCAGCGACGAGCTGCTGGTGCATGTCTATCGCGAGATCATGTCGGCCTGCCTGGCTCAGCAGGAGCCGCTGAAGATCGGTTACCTCGGCCCGGAAGGCACCTTCAGCCAGCAGGCCGTGCTCAAGCACTTCGGCCGCTCGGCGCTGGGCCTGCCGATGGCCAGCATCGAAGAAGTGTTCCAGGAAGTGGAAGCGGGCAACGCCGATTTCGGCGTGGTGCCGGTGGAGAATTCGGGGCAGGGCACCATCCAGATCACCCTGGACATGTTCCTGACCTCCAACCTGAAGATCTGCGGCGAAGTGGAACTGCGCGTGCAGCAGTACCTGATGTCGCGCAGCGGCCGCATCGAGGACATCGAGCGCATCTACGCACACCCGCAGTCGTTCATGCAGACCTCGGCCTGGCTGCGCGCCAACCTGCCGAAGGCCGAGAAGATTCCGGTGTCGAGCAATGCCGAAGGCGCGCGCCGTGCGCGTAACGCCGACGATGCAGCGGCCATCGGTGGCGAGAGCGCCGGCCATGTGTACGGCCTGAAGAAGGTGGTCACCAAGCCGATCCAGAACGACGCCGACAACACCACCCGCTTCCTGGTGGTGGGCCGCAACATCTTCCCGACCTCCGGCCATGACCGCACCTCGGTGCTGGTGTTCATCCATGACAAGCCCGGTGCGCTGTTCGACGTGCTCAGCCCGTTTGCCCGCCACGGCATCAGCATGAACCGCATCGAGTCGCGCCCGTCGCACCACGGCAAGTGGGAATACGGCTTCTTCATCGACCTGGCCGGCCATATCGACGACGCGCCGATGCAGGCCGCGCTGGCCGAACTGGAAGCGCACTCGGCGCAGATCAAGGTGCTGGGTTCCTATCCGGTGGCCGTGCCCTGAGTGCTGCTGTGGCGGCTGCGGCCGCTGCCCCCTGATGCATCGCCGGCGCTGTCGGCGTTTACGGAATGATCGAACGATGAGCAACGCGCAACACTGGATTGCCCGCAAGGGCCAGCCGCTGCAGGGCAGCCTGACCATTCCCGGCGACAAGTCGGTCTCGCACCGCTCGGTGATGTTCGCCGCGCTGGCCGATGGCACCTCGCATATCGACGGCTTCCTGGAAGGCGAAGACACCCGCGCCACCGCGCGCATCTTCAGTCAGCTGGGCGTGCGCATCGAAACGCCCAGCCCGTCGCAGCGCATCGTGCACGGTGTCGGCATCGATGGCCTGAAAGCACCGGACGCGCCGTTGGACTGCGGCAACGCCGGTACCGGCATGCGCCTGCTGGCGGGCCTGCTGGCCGGGCAGGCGTTCGATTGCACGCTGATCGGCGATGAATCGCTGTCCGGCCGCCCGATGCGCCGCGTCACCGGCCCGTTGGCGCAGATGGGTGCGAAGATCGATACCGAGAGCGATGGCACGCCGCCGCTGCACGTGCATGGCGGCCAGACGCTGCACGGCATCGACTTCGCCTCGCCGGTGGCCAGCGCACAGATCAAGTCGGCCGTACTGCTGGCCGGCCTGTATGCGCAGGGCGAAACCCAGGTGACCGAACCGCACCCGACCCGCGACTACACCGAGCGCATGCTGTCCGCGTTTGGCGTGGACATCGAATTCTCGCCGGGCAAGGCGCGCCTGCGTGGCGGCCAGCGCCTGCGTGCCACCGACATCGTGGTCCCGGCCGACTTCTCCTCGGCTGCGTTCTACCTGGTGGCGGCCAGCATCATTCCCGGCTCCGAGCTGCGCCTGAAGCAGGTCGGCCTGAACCCGCGCCGCACCGGCCTGCTGCATGCGCTGCGCCTGATGGGCGCAGACATCACCGAAGAGAACCCGGCCGAGCAGGGCGGTGAACCGGTGGCTGATCTGCTGGTGCGCTACGCGCCGCTGAAGGGCGCGCGCATTCCGGAAGCGCTGGTGCCGGACATGATCGATGAGTTCCCGGCGCTGTTCGTGGCCGCTGCCGCCGCCGAGGGCGAGACGGTGGTCAGCGGCGCCGCCGAACTGCGGGTCAAGGAATCCGATCGTCTGGCTGCGATGGCCACCGGCCTGCGCGCGCTGGGCATGCAGGTGGACGAAACCGAAGATGGCGCCACCCTGCATGGTGGTGTGCGCCTGGGCAGCGGCACCATCGAAAGCCACGGCGACCACCGCATTGCCATGGCGTTCGCCATCGCCGGCCAGATCAGCGATGGCGAAGTGCGCATCAACGACATCGCCAACGTCGCCACATCCTTCCCGGACTTCGACGGCCTGGCACGCAGCGCCGGGTTCAACCTGGCCTGAGCGGCCACGTCCGGCGGACGACACAACCCGGTAGGTGCCAACCTTGGTTGGCACGATTTCATCAACCGGTAGGTGCCAACCTTGGTTGGCACGCCTTTCCATATAAAAAGACGGAGGCCGAAGCCTCCGTCGAAACATCACGAACCCCTCGTCCGCGATCAACGCTGCTCGGTGCGGAAATCCACCGGAACCCGCACCACGCTTGCTACTGCGCGGCCGTCATGCACCGCAGGCTGGAACTTCCAGTTCTGCACGGTGTTGAGCACCGCACGATCCAGGTCGCGGCTGCGCTCGCCACTGCGCGAAACAATCGCAGCATTGGCGACATTGCCGCGGGTATCGACATTCAGGCTGGCGATCACGCTGCCCTGCACGCCACTACGAAGTGCAGCGGCCGGGTAGGTCGGCATGCGGTTGCTGGCCAGCGGGCGCGCTTCACGATTGCGCACCACCGGCGCGGCCTTGCGCTGGCTGGAAGCCGGTGCGGCTTGGCGCACGGCAGGCGCCGCAGCATCGGCAACCGCGGCCTGCTCAGGGGCCGGCAGCATGCGCTCGCCAACCGGTGCCGGCGCCACATCTTCCTGGTTCGAGTGACGCAGCCACAGCAGGGCGGCCGCGAACATCGCCACGATCAGCGCGATCCACATCCACGGTGATGTGGGCCTGTGCTGCACGCTGGAATCCTGCTGCAGCTGCGGCGAATGGAGGTCTTCGTGGGTGGTGGCAGTCATCGCAAACTCCTTCCGTCAATGGACGACGTGGGCAGTGTTGCCCGAGCCATGGACAAGGAGTGTCAGCGTTGCGTCAACGCAACCGGCAAGGTTCAGTTTGCCTGCCGGCAAGCGTTCAGTTACTGCGTCTTGAAGTCGAACGGCACTTCAATGCTGCCGGGCACGGCCTGGCCGTTGCTCTGCGCCGGGGTAAAGCGCCAGCGGCGTACTGCATCGGTGGCGGCACGGTCGAGCTCGCGTGAGCCGCTGCGCTGGATCACCGTGGCGTTGTTCGGGTAGCCGGTGGCATCCACATCCACGCGCACCACCACGCTGCCCGTCTCACCGGCACGCAGGGCGGCGGCAGGATAGGCAGGCGGCGGCGACTGGCCGGCAATCGGCATCGGCTGGCTGTTGCCGGTGGCCGCCGGCGCAGGGCCCGGTGCAGCCGGGGCCGCTTCCGCCACCGGGGCGGGCGGCGGCGGGGCGGTTTCGACCAGCTTCGGGGCTTCTTCCTCCACCGGGGCCGGTTTGGCATCGGGCATGTCGCTGGAGCCCGCGGCCGCGGCCAGCGGCTCCGGCAATGGCTCCACCTGGGCCGTTTCCTGCGGGGTCTGTGCGGCCGGGTCGGCGCGGAAGAATTCCTTGTCGCGCCCGGTCAGCCAGACCAGCACGAACAGCAGGATGCCCACACCGAACGCGATACCGGCGATCTTCAGGGCGTTGCGCGGGATATGCACAGTGAACGACTTGGCGGACGACGAGCGGGGTGCAGACATGGACCGGACCAGTACGGAATAGCCCGATTCTGCCACGGCGGGAATGAACCGGGCGGCAGAAATCCGTATAACAAGCGATAATCCCGTCCCTGATACCCACCACGACACCTGCCATGCTTGATCCAGCCCTGCTCCGCCACCAGCCCGCCGACCTCGCCGAACGCCTGCGCACCAGCCGCGGCTTCGAGCTCGACGTGTCTGCCCTGGAGTCCCTGGAGGCCGATCGCAAGCGTATCCAGGTGCGTACCCAGGAGCTGCAGAGCCTGCGCAACAGCCGTTCCAAGGCCATCGGCCAGGCCAAGGCCAAGGGCGAGGACGTCTCGGCCATCATGGCCGAGGTCGCCGCGTTCGCCGACGAACTGAAGGCCTCGGAAGTGGCCCTGGACGAGCTGCGCGAGAAGATCGAAGCGATCTCGATGGGCATCCCGAATATTCCGGCCGATGACGTGCCGGCCGGGGCCGACGAGAACGACAACGTCGAGCAGGCGCGCTGGGGCACCCCGCGCCAGTTCGATTTCAAGGTGCTGGATCACGTCGAGCTCGGCGCCCGCAACGGCTGGCTGGACGGCGAGACCGCCGCCAAGCTGTCCGGCTCGCGCTTCACCGTGCTGCGCGGCCCGATCGCGCGCCTGCACCGTGCGCTGGCCCAGTTCATGGTCGACCTGCATACCGGCGAGCACGGCTATGAAGAGACCAACGTGCCGCTGCTGGTCAACGCCGATTCGCTGCGCGGCACCAGCCAGCTGCCGAAGTTCGAGGACGACCTGTTCAAGACCGCCGTGGGTGATTCCACGCGTTACCTGATTCCGACCTCGGAAGTGCCGTTGACCAACATCGTGCGCGACGAGATTGTCGACGCCGAGCGCCTGCCGCTGCGCATGACCGCGCATTCGATGTGCTTCCGTGCCGAGGCCGGCAGCGGTGGCCGCGACGTGCGCGGCATGATCCGCCAGCACCAGTTCGAGAAGGTCGAGCTGGTCTCGATCAGCCGCCCGGAAGACAGCGACGCCGAGCACCAGCGCATGACCCGCTGCGCCGAAGTGGTGCTGGAAAAGCTGGGCCTGCCGTACCGCAAGGTGCTGCTGTGCACTGGCGACATGGGCTTTTCGGCGATCAAGACCTACGACCTGGAAGTCTGGCTGCCGTCGCAGGAGACCTACCGCGAGATCTCCTCGTGCTCGAACTGTGGCGACTTCCAGGCCCGCCGCATGCAGGCCCGCTGGCGCAACCCGGCCACCGGCAAGCCGGAGCTGGCGCACACGCTGAATGGCTCGGGCGTGGCCGTTGGCCGCGCGATGATCGCGGTGATGGAGAACTACCAGAACGCCGACGGCAGCATCACCGTGCCGGAAGCGCTGCGCCCGTACATGGGCGGCCTGGAAACCATCGCCTGACTCCCTGATCGGGCGGGTGCCATGCGTGCATGGCACCGCTGCGGCTCTGGTGGATACCATGCTTGCATGGCATTGCCGTGGCTCTGGTGGGTGCCATGCTTGCATGGCACCGAATCCACGCATGGCGTGGATCTACGATGCGGGTTGCATCCACGCCCTGCGTCAATGATCTACCGCGATCACTCCATGACGCGCACCTTCTCCAACGGCACCCATCCGGGTTCGCCCGTTTCCGGTACGCACCACGCCCAGCCATTGAGCGTGCGTTCCCCGCGCAGCACCTGCCCGGGATCCACATCCAGTTCCCGCGCGCAGTAGTCCTCCGTGGCAAAAGCGCCACCCTGCGCATCGCGGCCGATCACCGGCGCCGGCACGAAACCGGGCTGCTGCCCCTCGGCCTCGCACAGGAACCAGTCGTCCCAGCCCTCCGGGCCTTCATAGCGTTCGCCCACCACCAGTGCCTGGCCACGGCGCAGGGTGATCGGGTGCGGAAATTCGCTGCGGTGCGCAGCCGTCACGATGTAGTTCATGCCCCCAGCCTAGCGCGTTGCCCAAGAAAACGGCCCCGCAGTGCGGGGCCGCCGGGGTGGGCCGGGATGGGGGAGGGGATCCCGGCCCGCGTTCAGCGCCCAGACGAGGGGAGAGGGGCGCCGAACGCTGGAACGCGTTATGCCGCGACGGCTTCGGCAACTTCGTGCGACGGCAGGGTGGCCAGCGCGCCGGCAATGGCGTCTTCACGGTGCTGCGGCGAGTAGGCGATGCCTTCGGCACGCACGAACTCGACCTCGTTGATGCCCATGAAGGCGAACACCTGGCGCAGGAACGGCTCCTGGAAGTCGGCCGGCGAGTCGGTGTAGATACCGCCACGGCTGCTGGCGATGATCACCCGCTTGCCACCGGCCAGGCCGACCGGGCCGTTCTCGGTGTACTTGAAGGTGCGGCCGGCCACGGCCACGCGGTCGATCCAGGCCTTCAGCGTGGACGGAATGCTGAAGTTGTACATCGGCGCGCCGATCACCACGATGTCGGCGTCCAGGAACTGCTGCATCACCTGTTCAGCATCGGTCGCCTCGGCGGCATCGGTCTTGGCCAACGAACTGCTGCGCAGATGCGGTACCGGATTGGCGTCAAGATCGCGATAATCGACCTGCAGGCCATCGATCTGGCCGGTGAAGCGGGCGACCACGGCGGCCGACAGCTGGCGGGACACGGAGTTGTCGCCAAGCACGCTGGCGTCGAGATGCAGAAGCTTCATGGCAGTCACCTATGTTCTGGGAGGAAGGGGCGGGGTGGCCCCGCCGACGGAGAGAACGATAGGTTGTTGCAAAGGCGGGATAAAGGTGATTGAATGCCACGTATTGTTCTAGATATGGAACTCGGGCATGCATGACCTGAATGATCTGTACTACTTCGCGATGGTGGTCGACCACGGCGGATTCGCCGCCGCCGAGCGCGCACTGGGCATCCCCAAGTCGCGCCTGAGCCGCCGCATCAGCCAGCTGGAAACCGACCTGGGCGTGCGCTTGCTGCAGCGCTCTACGCGCCGTTTCGCGGTCACCGACGTCGGCACCAGCGTGCACCGCCACGCGCAGACCATGCTGGCCGAGGCGCAGGCCGCACGCGAAGTGGTGGACCGCCTCAGCGCGGAACCGCGCGGCGTGGTGCGCGCCAGCGTGCCGGTGTCGCTGGCGCAGATGCAGCTGCCCAAGCTGCTGCCCAGGTTCCTGGAGCAGTACCCGAAGGTGCGCCTGCAGCTGAACATCAGCAACCGCCGCGTGGACATCATCAATGAAGGCTACGACGTCGCGCTGCGCGTGCGTTCGCGCCTGGACGACGACGGCAGCCTGGTGATGCGCAGCTTCGGCCAGGTGCAGGAACTGCTGGTGGCCAGCCCGAAGTACCTGGACCGTGCCGGTCGCCCGAAGGACCCGGAAGAGCTGACCCAGCACGTCACCCTCAGCATCAGCGAAGACGAAGCGCGCCAGCGCTGGGAGCTGCATGGCCCGGAAGGCGAAGTGCGCCGGGTTGACCTGCAGCCGCGCGTGGCCGGCTTCGACTTCCCGCTGCTGCAGAGCATGGTGAAGGACGGCTTCGGCATCACCATGCTGCCGGAAACCGTGTGCGCCGATGCGGTGCGCAATGGCGAGCTGGAAGTGGTGCTGCCGGACTGGTCGCTGCCACAGGGCGTGTGCCACGCCGTGTTCGCCTCGCGTCGCGGCCTGCTGCCGGCGGTGCGGGTATTCATCGATTTCCTGGCCGAGCACCTGCCGTCGCAGCTGGAGGCCTCGCGCCTGGACTGCGGTGGTGCCTGTGAAAAGGCCAAGGAGCGGATCAAGGCCAGTGCACTGGGTGCGTTGGCGGTGGACGCGGGCTGAGGCCTGCTGTGGGAGCGCTGGGTGATGCCCGGCGCCACGCCGGTCTTGGGCAAATCGCCCGGCCGTGCGAGAATACGCGCCCGGCCAGCAGGCCGGGCCGATACGGAGAGATGGCCGAGCGGTTTAAGGCACCGGTCTTGAAAACCGGCGAAGGGTTAAACCTTCCGTGGGTTCGAATCCCACTCTCTCCGCCAATCCTTAGTAAGTGTTTGTTTTTAAACAACATTTTTTAGGGTCTTGAAGGGCGGCTTGGGGCACAAATCGGGGCACAACTCCGATGCGATTACCAAGCTATCTCACTCGCTCTTCCACTGGTCGTTACCAGTTTCGCATGCGCGTTCCGACGGACATGCGCGGCATCCTCGGCAAACCCTTCGTCAAGCATCCCCTAGGCATCCACCTGCATAGCGCAAGGGTGGCTGCCTTGGCCATCGCACAGCGTTATGCTCAAGCATTCGATGCCATCAGGGATGGGTGCATGACCAAGAAGGGACTCACGGTTGAGGATGTTCTGCGCAGCGTCGCGGAGAACGGCTCCCGGCGTTATGAAATTGACTTGCCGGGCTTCCGTCTTCGGACCACGGATGCGGCCGACCATGCTCGAGCAATGGAGGCGCTGGAAGAAATCGGCAAGTTCCACTTCCGTGATGCGGGGGCAGTTCCGGCGGCAGCTGGGCCCAAACTGTTGGAATCAGTGGCGGCGCAGCCCCTGCCAGCTGAGACGATCAGCCTGATCGATGCGAAGCGAATCTGGCAGGACAAAGTCGCCGCCGAGGACATTGAGGTCAAAACGGTCGGCATCAAACTGCTTCCCGTGACAGAGCTGATCGAGTTCTTGGGCGCCGAGCGCGAGCTGCACACCATCACGCGGCCTGAGATGGCCCGCTTCTACGACCATTTGGCCAAGCGCGGTTTAACGCGTTCTACGCTCAACAATCGCCAGAGCTACCTCGCAGGAAAGAGAGGATTCTTCACTTGGGCAATGGCTTCAGGCTATGTGCTAAAGGGAGACAACGTCGCCGCAGGTCACGTCAGCGTTTCGATGGCCGAGAAGCGCAAGCGTAGAAAATTTGGCTTCCAGGCCTTTACCTTGGACCAGGTCCATCAACTCTTCGCACCCGATAGCTTCAGGCAGCTTTCAACGGGAGCGCGCTGGGCGGCTTTGTTGGGCCTGTATACGGGAGCCCGGGCGGGTGAGGTGGGGCAGCTGTTCACCCTCGACGTCAAGGAGGAGGAGGGGATCCCGTGCATACGGTTTACCGATGAGGGGGAGGATCAGCGGTTGAAGACCGATGTTTCCAATCGGGTCGTCCCGTTGCATCCCGACCTGATCAAGCTCGGTTTCTTGGACTACGTCGCCGAACGAAGGGAGAGCGGGGACTGGCGATTGTTTCCGCAGGCTGACAGTAAGGCGAAGAATGGTGCGGGGAACTGGATATCGAAGGCGTTCAGCTACTACCTCCAAAAGCACAGTGGTGGGTGGCCGAAAGCGAAGCGTGGTTTCCATAGTCTCCGAAAGACCGTGATTCAGGAGATGCAGGGCAGCGGTGTGGCCTCTGAGATGCGAGCCCAAATCGTCGGCCACGAATTGGACGACGAACACCACGCGACTTACAGCAGGCCCTTTACGGTGAGTGAGAAGCTCAACGGTGCCGGAGGAACGCCAGCTTTGGGTGTCCTAAATTACGGAATCGACCTGGAGGCGCTGCGCACCCTGCCGGCACGCAAGGTCGGGCGGCGCAGCAGCAATACCTCTGCACGCCCTACGAAGGTCAGTGGTAAGGGGAGGGAGCGAAACTAATGGCCCTCACTGCCGCTGATGCTTACCGCCGAGCCATCGATCGCTTTCTCGGCAAACTCTCTGGCTCCGAAAGCGTGGGCCAGATGGAGAAGAAGGTTGCAGACCATTTGCGCCTAGCGAAGCAGCGCCCCACGGTGGACGTGGAGCTGAGCTTCAATGAGGCCGCCGGGGTGTTGGCGATCAGCACGGCCCAGTTGCAACACCTCTTGAAGGAACACCCCCCAACGGGGACGCTGTTCACGGTGAAGGGAACTCGCAAGCGCTCGACCACCCTTGTCCCGTTGATGGCCTGGGCAGCCGAGCTCAAGGCTAAGGGCCTGTGGAAGCCGTTGAGCGAACGGGGCGTTGCGGTCGACACCCTCCTAACTGCAGAACTGCCGTTTCTGGTGGCCAAAGGGTCCAAGGCTAAGCAGTTCTTCCTGGAGCCACTGACTGACCAACCGATCACCGGTGCGCTAATTCGCCGGCTCCAAGCATTGGGCGCGCAGATCGGGCTTGGGATTCGGGTCTGCACGCTGGCCGAGGCATTCGCCCAGCCTTGGCAGAACCCTGACGTAAAGCGCCAGTGGGTGGACGCATTCAACAACGCAGCCCAAGCCCAGGCCAGCCGTCTGCGAGACCTGGCGCAGCAGCTCGACGCCTCGCGAGCTAGGGTGATCGAACAAGCGCTGGACGAACGCCTGCAGCCAACGCCTCCAAAGATGCCCGACAAGCGCAATGGGCGAATGTAACGGCCGCTAACGGATATTGGAGGCCTCCAATATCCGTATCGATGGAAGCTCTCAGTTCGGATGATTACTCCAACGCCTCGGTGGTCGGGGCGATGGAGCAAGCCGATGGGCCTCGATATGTATGCGGTCAAGACCCGCACTGATGTGCGAGATCGCACTCAAGAACTATTTTTCTACTGGCGAAAGCATCCAAACCTTCACGGGTGGATGTGCAAGTTGCACAGTGCTAGGACGGGGCAGGTTGATCCCTTCGACTTCAACCAAGTTCCCGTATTCCTTGGATTGGACGATCTTGATGCGTTGGAACTGGCTGTCCTGAACGATGATTTGCCTTATACCCAAGGCTTCTTCTTCGGTGAATCGGATGCCGATCGAGCTGAAGAAGATCTGGACTTCATTGCGCAGGCCCGCGCACTGATCAACGAGGGTTGGAACGTGTTCTACGACTCTTGGTGGTAACCCGCCGTCAGTAGCGCCTCTCGGGCTAGTTCAAGCCCAACTCCCAAAACCCATTCCTTCAACGCGGCAACGCAGCCGTGCTGGCGGAGCATTGCCTGGAGAATCCTCATGCAGCCCAAGTCCAACGTTCTGCCGTTCAACGCAGCAACCCGCTCCAAGCGCCTTCTGGCACAGAAACCCACCCGGCTCACCTCCGTTTGCTACAAGGCAAGCGACAAGGCCCACACGAGCGTGGATTGGTATACCCCGCCTGCCATCGTCAAGGCGCTCGGGGGCAAGCGCGGCTTTGACCTCGACCCTTGCACGCCCGAAGACCCGTCGCGGCTGCCGGCGCCCACGGCCCGCCGGATGATCCCGCCGAGTCAGGACGGCTTGGCTACGCCGTGGCCCAAGCAGGCATTCGTGTGGATGAATCCGCCTTACGGAAAAGGGATTGAGAAGTGGTTGAGCAAGCTGGCCAACCACCCCGGCGGCGGTATCGCCCTGGTACCGGTCAGCATGGAGACGGGATGGATGCACGACTGCGTGCTTTCCCACCCCAGCGCGACGGCGATTCTGTTCACCCGTGGGAGGCTGAGGTTTGTGCGTCCAGACGGAACCACCGGCACGGCAGCGCCGTCGGGATCGTTGGTGGTGGCTTACGGCAAGCGCGCCGCCGGTCACCTTCAGCAAGCGCAGGCAAGCGGTGTGTTGCGCGGGAAGTTCTTTGCCATCCAGCGGGTGGCGCAGGTGGCCACTGCGAACCAGGGGAGTGCGAACGATGAGTAACCAAACCAAGGCAGCCCTCCATATCCTGCAGAGGATGAGCGATATGGAAGGCAGGATTGAGGGTCGCGATGGCCCAGTCAATGTTGCGAAGGCATGGGAGGAACGCGAACTTCAAAAGAAGGCGCAGGCTTACAAGCGGCTGGTGAAGGCCGTCAACTGTATTCCTGCCCTCTCGCCTCGCGAACGCATGTCCAAATTCGTGGCATACGGTCTTAGGGCGGCCGTTCACAAGCAGCTGGAAAAGCGCAAGAACGGGGTGGGGGTATCGGTCTTGCCTTGGATGGACGTGGGCCTGCTCAGCGACGTGGATCTTGAAGACGGGGATTGGGGGGCAGAGGTGGCCGACGCCTACATCGCCGCCATCGAAAGCGCTGAGCCGTTTGAGTGCATCCTGGGGTGGGTGTTCAACGAGCTGGCGGGATCGGGTCAGAAGAAAAGGGATTGCCAGGACTTCACCCCGTGGGCCCTTGCTCGGGGCGCGATGAGGTTTCTTCCCAGGGGTTTGGGCGATGGGTGTCAGGAACCGCTGTTCAACGATTTCACCTGCGGTGCTGGAACGCTGCTTCTGGCCCGTGTCCATGCCCTTCTTTGGAGCCAATCCAACGATCCGGACGCGTTGATGGACCTGGTGGTGTCGGCCAACGACAGGGATCCGCTCTGCGCTGCAATGACCGCTCTCCAGCTGTTGATCAATCAGTTGGTCTGGGAGCGCCCCATCGGAGCCGTTCACGTGGAATGCAAAGACATCATCGCTCAGCGTCACCTGTTGGTGCCGGTGTTTGCGTCGGAGTGTCGCGAGGATTGCCCCTTCGAACTCGTGCGGGACGATTTGTAGCAAGCAAATGGTTGCGGATAGGGGCAGTGTCCCAGTCAAAGCTGCCGTGCGGTTCGCCCAGGGCTCAACCCTTGCCGGGTGCCAGTGACGGTTAACGCCGGTGGTGCCCACCCGGGCCTATCGCTATCGCGCCGAAGGCGGAGTTATTCACTTCCAAACGGGCTTTTAGATTTTAGAAGCCGGCGCGAAGCGACCGGCAGCTGCGTGCGGGTGTGCGGAAATTTCTTTGTCATCCGCGAGTGACGCCGATGGCGAAGAGTGATCTTCTCGGAGACGTAACAAGCACCCGTTACACCCGTCACAAGTGCTTGTTACGGCAGTTTGTCCAATGGATTCAATGGCTTTGCAGAGTCGAAGGCGCGTGTAACGGGTGTAACGGGTGGGTAGGTATTACTTGCAGCTGCATCAGAGATTTTGGCGTCAAGGCCAATCACTTTTTTCAAACCAATGGATCTACTTGTTACACCTGTTACACCCGTGACAACCCTTGTCTGGTCAGGGTTTCAGCCGTAACAAGGGGTGTAACAAGCACCTGTTACACCTTGGCTGAAAAGCGTGAATTGCCTCTCGTTTATGCAAAAAATGCTGTTGAAGCAACAGATATTGGTTTTAGTCAAGAAGTCGGTCTGGACAAGTTCGTGAGCTCTGTTTGGATGGGGTTGTGGCCACAACGGGACCACATCAACCAGGAAACGAGCAATGACGAACTCCCCCACATCGAAGAAGGCGACGCAACCGCGAGACGAAATGCTGAAGGCGCGGGTGAGTCGAGCGTTCAAGCGGCGGCTTCAAGCGGCGGCTGATGCCCAGGGCAAGACTTCATCGGAAGCCATGCGTCAAGCGCTGGTGGAATGGATGAGTCGCGTCCAGCAGGCCGCGTAATCAACAAAAAACCCCGGCGCCAACCGGGGTTCGAAAATGGACATCACACACATGAACGATACAACACCAACCTCGGGTGTCAACGGGCGCCCCAGCAACGTCCTTTCCTTCCGTGGGAGTGCGGCCCCCAAGGCGGCTTTTGGAGCACCAGCGCCTAAGGCAACCTTGAGCGATCAAGCATTCGAGGCCGATTTTGCCGATCACCTGAAAGCGACGGAGGAGTATGCGATCGGCGGCAAGTTGCCGGATGGCGACGACGACTGCAGCTTCTTCCGCTGGCTTCCTGAGCAGGGCTACTGGGACCGTTGCTCGGAGAAGGACATGGCAGCCAAGGCGCTTTCCTGGCTTCGATTGGAGCGCAAGGACAAGGCGAACGCAGGTCATGCAACCAGCTGCATCAACACAGCGGTGCTTGAGCTGATGGGGGATCGGAAATGCTGGTTGCCCAAGAAGTCCGATCGCAGGGCCATCGTTCCCCTCAAGGGGGGCTACCTTGAGATCGTCAAGCCTGACGAGCCGCGTTGCGCTCGCGCAGCGGCGGATGGGGAAGAGGTCGTTGATCAGGACGTTTTCTCTGCGACCTATGGACAGGCTTTGGGCCCGCGGCAAGCACTCCTGTTTCAAAACGACGAGACGCCGTCTAGGACGCGCATTCGGGTCCTGGCGGCCACCAAGGAGCATGGAATCACTTACCAGGTCCCTGCCACGCTGCGGATGGACCAGGTTGACGGCGATGGCTACTACACTCCCAAGCCGCTGGATCCCAACTCGAAGTTCGGTCAATACCTGGATCTCTTTCAGCCCGACCTGGAGGTGCGTGCACTCCTTCAGGAGGCGGTGGCCAGCTCGTTGATGTCGATCTGCTTTGAGAAGGCCTTCTTCCTGGTTGGGTCGGGCAGCAATGGCAAATCCACGTTCCTCCACATCCTGCGCGCCCTTCACCCCCGCAACGTGTCGCTGCGTCTGGAGAAGTTGGACGGAACCTTCGCCATGGCCCCGCTGGTGGGCAAGAGCGCCTACATTGTCACGGAGACGCCAAAGGTCCTTGCCGCATCCATCCAGGAAGTCCTGAAAGCGCTCATTTCCCGTGACCCGATCCAAGTCGAGGCCAAGCGCAAAGACGCATACACCACGCTCCCGATCGGCACCCTGTTCGCCAGCGTCAACGCCTGGTTCACGGTTTCCGGGCATGAGCACGGGTTCTGGCGAAAGGTCCTGGCCATCCCCTTCAATGTTCGGATGGGCGAGAAGACCCACGACGACGCGAAGGGTGGAAATGGAAAGAAGCGTGAGCCTGACTTCCACCTTCAGATCACCGAAAGCGAGGAGGAAATGGCCCAGGTGCTGGACTGGGTGCTGGAAGGAGCGCTGCGCCTCATGGAGCGTGGCGGGTTTTCCGAGAAGCTGCCCGACGCCGTGCTGGCGCTGGCCGAGCAAAACCGAATGGAATCGGACACGACCATGGCCTACATGGCGGACCGCGACGCTTCCTACGACAGCGGTGTTTGCACCGACAAGACGGCCATTTACGCCGACTACCGCCAATACGTGTTGGAAGAACTGGGCAAGAAGCCTGTCAACGCGGAGGACTTCTGGAAGCGCGTTCGCGAGAAGTTCCCCGAGGCCGGCATCTACCAAATCTCCCATGGGGGCAAGAAGCCACGTGTGGCCGAGATTCGGATTGCTGGCATCAAGCCGCTGCGGGACATGGCAGATTTGGAAACGCCTGTGTGAGCCAGTTCCACAACAACCGTTTTGCGGTTGGCTGGCTTGTAGAGAGGCTGGGGCTCAATGCCGTCAACCGCAGGCGGAAGCAGTGGTCCCATTTCTCATCCAGCCCTAGAGGCGCCCTGTCAGCAGGTGAGGTCGTGGCGGGGGCTTGCCAAATCCTTATCCTGTCGCATGCTGACACCATGACCCCTTCCGATGCCTTTGTAGACGACAGCATGGACCGCCAGGACGCCCTGGCGGCCTCCCTCCGTTTCACCGTGCACCGAACCCCCGAGGGCATCCGGGTGCAGCTCCAGGAGGGCGACACAGACCCCGGCACCGGTTTGGCCATCGGCCGGGCCTTGGCGTTGCTGGAGAACTTGTTGGAGCAGGGACGCGCCGTCACCATTCACGATTGAAGTTTCCAGCCTAACCCCCTTGGCGTTGCCGACAGGCGCCTTTCCTTGCCTTTCAGGAGAGCCTGTCCGTGTCCGATGCCACCCCCAACGAAAGCTTCCTTCAGCGCCAATCCCGCGACGTCGTCGAACGCCTGATTCGGCAAATGGAGGAGGGCACCGGTCCCTTCCTCAAGCCGTGGGACGCCCGAGTGGACCTCGGGTTGCCGATGAACCCGACTACCGGCAAAAACTACCGGGGCGGTAACTTGCTCCACCTGTGGGCCCTTCAGAGCGCCTGGGACACCCAGGACAACCGGTGGATGACTTACAAGCAAGCCGCGGCCGTGGGCGCTCAGGTTCGCAAAGGCGAGAAAGCCAGCGTTATCGAATACTGGGATTGGTCCCCGGTCGAAGAGGCAAAGAAGAGCGGGGACCCAGAGCTCATCGCCAAGGCCCACCCCAAGGTCTTCTTCCCCCGGGTGTTCAACGCGATGCAGATCGATGGGTTGCCGGCGTTGGTCCTGCCACCCCCGCGCGCAGAGCCCGATATCCATCAGGCCTGCGAAGCGGTGCTCAAGGGCAGCGGGGCTGAGATCCACCACGACGGGGGCAACCAGGCGTTCTACCGGCCGATGACGGACAGCATCCATTTGCCCCAGCGCAACACCTTTCACTCGGCCAGCGGTTACTACGCCACCGCGTTGCACGAACTGGGCCACTGGACCGGCTTTCCCACCCGCCTCAACCGCGATCAGAAGGGGGCCTTTGGGAGCATCGACTACGCCAAGGAAGAACTGGTCGCGGAGGTGTCGTCAATGCTGATGGGCGAACGCCTGGGCATTGGCCACGATCCAACCCAGCACGCGGCTTACGTGAAGTCCTGGATCCAAATCCTCCGAGACGATCCCCGGGAGCTCTTCCGAGCCGCGGCGGCGGCCGAGCGGGTGGTGGAGTTCCTGAAGGTGCCCGAGTTGGTTCGCGAGCCGCTCCAGAAGGTTGAGCAGGAGCGGCAGTCAGTGGCGGCCAATCTGCAGGAGGTCGAAAAACATGCCGCCAACGACCAGCCGCGACCGCGCTTCAAGGCAAGAGGGGGGCGTCTGAACCTGGCAGTTTGACCCGCGAACAAGCGACTGAACGCGCACCCGCCTGTCGGGAGGAAGGGTGCGCGACAGTGGCTGACAAATTCTGGTTACTTATTCTTCGACAGCACGTCCATACGCAGGAGCATTTGCTTGAGAACGTCGATGACGGAAACCTCGTCAGCATCCTTGGCCGGAGTCAATGCAAGTGCCCAGTTGCGGACCGAAGGGCTCAAGTCCTCTCCGAGTTCCACCACCAAGTCCTGAAGGTCATCCAACGGCAGATAGGCCGTCGCAGCCAGGATCTCATCGAGCTTTCCCGACAAGTTTTCTTCGTGTGCTTTCCGAAGGTCTCGCGCGGTGGCTCGGCGCTTTCTAAGCTCGGCGGCGTGCTCTACCTTGATCTCTTCAATCTTTGCTTTCGCTGATTTGCTCTTCTTGCGAACGGCGCCGCGAACAATGTCGCGCACCAGCTTGGCGTCGTGCGTGTCTGTGAGACTGGCAATCAGTGTGTCACTCTTAACGCGCGCCGGTCGGTAGATACGGACCTTGCTGACCTCATCCCCCAGCACTCGCTGCGTCCACTTTTCCATCGTCTCCTTTGCCTTCTTTTGACCGGTTAGAGGCGACGGAACGTTCTTGAGGCGTGGTTTACCTTCGAAGTCCACCAGCAGGCCATAAGTCTTGAGGATGCGGTGGCTGTAGGTCGTGTCGGACATCCAATTTCCCCCTGTGAGTGATCCTGCAATTTTGCCACTTTCGTAGACGGTTTGGCAGGTTGAGGGAGAGCGTTCCCACATCATCACAGGTTGAATGTCGATCAGGAACATTGCACGACAGGAGAGCTTGCCGGTTTCAGATTCCTTGCCAGACGCGGAGGGGGAGAGAGAAAGGGGAAGAAATGGCCAGTCTGATCTACGTGCAGTAACAGCAATTCCGATCCGTGCGCTGCCTCATTTTTGTCGCTTTTCCGTCAATTTAATGACGCGGACTGCAGTTTGTGTAACCGCGCTCCGAAGCCCCCCTTGCGCATTCCCAGAATCGATCTATGCATAGGTGAACCTACTCACGAAATGGAGGTGCACCTTGAAACCCATCGTTCTGGCCCTTGCATTGGCGTTGTCTGCTCCGGCCGCCTTTGCCGGCGATTCCACCTCCGCTCGCCGTTACGGTTCGTCCGAGGCCCTATCCGTCCAGGACGCCCGACTGGGCGAGGTCCTGATGGTTCGCACGCTTCAACTGAAGTCCGACCAGCGTCTGAACGCCGGCTCCGCCATCGGGGCGGCCGTTGGTTATGGGGCTGCTAACCAGGTCAAGAACCGGGACTGCCGCAATGCTGCCCGCGTGGCCGGTGGCGTCATCGGTGGGGTTGCCGGAACCGCGGTTCAAAACGGCCTCAGCGGCCGGCGTGCGGTGGAGATCTACGTGCGCGATCTGTCCGATCGCCGCCAGCGCGTCCTGGCGGTAGTCCAAGACGCCGACGTGGACGTGCGCGAAGGTGATCGGGTCTTCTTGGTGGGGAAGGGTAAGAAAACCCGGGTGGTGCCGCTTGATGCTTCGCCGGAGCGCATTGGCGATTACTCCCGGGCGGTGCCGCTTGATGCTTCGCCGGTGCGCATTGGCGATTATTCGTGCGGAAGCCCTTGTGCCATAGGCATCAATGCCCGGTCGGATAACAGCGCTCGCGTGGGGCCGTAAGGATGCACGAAAGCGAACACCTTGGTGGAGGCGTGTATTGCGAAGGCACGGCTTGCGGGCTTGTGGTTGAGCTCATGAAGCGGCCATCCGTTGCCCACCGCCGCTCCAAAGTCGCCCGGATGTTCCGAGAGGGACACGGCCGCGCCGCCATCGCCCAAGCCCTGGGCGTTCCGTCGCCCGTGGTGAGCGCCGACCTCGCTCACCTGGGGTTGCGTCAAAAGCCCCGGCGCCCACTGGCTGACCAACACGCCCTGGTGGTGGGCCTTCTGGAGCAGGGGAGCAACGGCCCTGCAATTGCCAAGCGCCTCGGCGTGACCCGACAGGCAGTCCACGCTTACCTGCAGGCCCATGGCCTGCTCCCAACCCAGAGGAGGATCCCATGACCGTTATTCTGGTGGTCGTGCTGTTTGAGCTCGCCATGTTTGCGATCACCTTCGGAATCGCGTGGCTGTGCGCCTCCAAAGCCCGCAGCGCACGCAGGGGCTGGGAGGCGTTTCAGGTCGGCCGAGAAGACGCCCCATCCGTGGCTGCGTTGCTGTGGCGGTTGGCCCTGTTCTACGCGTGCTTGGCATTGCTGGCCTACCAACTTCAGCACCTAGTGGCCGTGGTCTGGTTGGATCCTTCCAACCCATACCTGTCATCTTCGCTGGCTCTTGTCGTCTATTCGATCACGTGCGGGATGCTTCACGGCAGCGGACTGGCACGGAGGCGAGCATGAATACCAGCCACGGGCGGTTACGCCAAGACCCCGTCGACGCCCGCCCTCGCCACGACAGGCTGTTCCAGGGCGAAGGCACGGGCGAAGAGGTTCACCAAGCGCGCGACCCGTTGCTTCAGGCGCTTTACACCGAATCGCTCCATGCCCGCGGGGACGTGGACGCCATTGATCGCATGCTGGATGCCCACCGGGAGGCGTTTGGGGAGCCCGAGCAAGTCGCCTATGCCCGTCAACAAGACGAACGCCATGATCGGGCGTTGCCTTTGCCGAGCGGTGGCTTGCCGTTGAAGCCGTCCATGGGGCGCTACCTTGAGGAGCATCGGTCGTGGAACCCTCCGACCGCCAAAGAGGCCGCCATCGCACGTTCCAGAGGTCCCACCATGGTGCTCGAAGGGAGGGCATGGCGTGCTGCAGACGACGTTGTCGAGGTTTCCCTGGAGGCGCCCAAGGACGCCCCATGGCAGCGGATGCGCTGAGTTAAGGACGGCGGACTTTGTGTCCCAAGTAGCGGCAAAGCACCCCTGACAAGCCCACGATCAGTTCGGCCTCTTCCAACGACGGATCACCGCCCTCCTTAAGGTGGCGCCCGTTGTTAGACGCGAATCCATAGACTTTGGAAACTGCTTCTCCAAGAGGCGAGGGGAACAGGCTGGGGTTGTTTTTCACCAACGCCCCCAGCGTCTCCTTGTCACCACCCGTTAAATCCTTTGCCAAGCATTCCAACGCAGCCATTCCGTGTTGAATGGCGCCGGTGAGCTCGGGGTTGGGGCGACGAGACAGGTCGCGCAAAGCCTCGTGCAGTTCATTTGCCGTCGTGTTTTTCCCAGCGCTTCGCAACTCGCTGGTGCCCTTCCTGATAGCAATTTCAAACGCTTCTGAACCGCGAAACTCAATGCGGTTGCCCAACAGCTGCCAACCGATTCCGTTCTTCCGAAAGACCTTGTTGATTCCGTCCGAGAAGACGTCCGAAGGTGCTTTGGGCTGCCCATAGGCAGGTGGGCGACCTTGAAGGGACGCTGCTATGCTTTCGATGACGTCATACACCTCAAACCATTCGCACTCTTCCAGGTGATGCTGCACCTCCGCGATCACGTTGGGTTCGCTCCAGTTGCCCCGGGTGTCTGGTGCCACGCCAAGCGCACCGCAGACTTCCTTGCGCAGGGTTTCGTATCCAATCCCCGCTTTGCCAGCGATGGCAACAACGGCTCCGCGCAACACCTCGGGCGCATCTTCACGAATGGTGATGTCTGCATCGGGCGAGCTGTAGTTGTGGCGTTCTGAGAACGTGCTCATGTGCTTTCCTTGCTGTATGTAGGGTCCAAAGTAGGCGCGGGCGTTGCCGTCTACTTGCCGGTTGGGAACAGTTTTGCGTAGCGAAGGGCGGGCTCGTCCGAATGGTTGTCCACGATTGGCTCAGGTTCGCCGCCCAGAACCTCTTGGGCCACGTTCTGCGAAGCGGGGTTGTTCACGCTCACCACCGCTTCGATGTAGAAGGGCGGATGCCCGCGAAAGCCGTTTTGGAGCTCTGCAATGCCCGTCGCAAGGATGGCTTTGGCGCGCCCCTGGTTTCGATAACGCTCGGGAACCGCGTAGCCAACCGCTAGGTTCGCATGGCCTTCAAAGGTTCCATTGGGAACGAAATTGGCAAAAGCCGTGACGGTCTTCCCGTCCATCTGAACGTAAGGGAATCGCGGCTTGCCTTGGAGGTGATCCACGTGCAGGTAGACCGTTGGATCGATGCGGCCCCGCTCCAGCCGAAGGCCGCCCGCAGCCAGGGCTTCTTGGAAAGAGATTAGGGCTTGATTGGGATCGGCCATGTTGGACATAGGGGCCTTCGTGAGAGGACAGGTCGTCCCATCGTCGCTGTTCCGACCGAAGCTCTCAAGTTCCCGATGGCTGGCCCACTTGGGAGCAAAGGCCAGTGCCGGAAGCCGCCGCCGGCCGCTGCGCGCCGGCATCTGAAAAAGCATCCGCATGGATGGCAAGCACCAACGCCTTCGGCGCGATAAGTGATGTTAGGAAAAACTGCGGCCTAGCTCCGCAGTTTTTACTTTTAGTCAAAGTTTTGTCCGCTACAGACGTGGACAAATTTTCAGCGCGATCTACCTTGGATTCAGGGGTAGGCACTGCCGCCGACCAAGACAAGAGGTGGCAAATGAGCGGAACCTTCACAGTCCACGAAACCAAGATGATCGCGTTGGGATTGAATCCCGGCTTGTTTGAAGATTATGCAGCGGTCTCGTTGGAGCCCGTCAGCTTTGAAGAAGAGGACAGCCTGGGCTGGGCGACCACTTGGAGTGCGGTTCATGCCGTCGAGCTCCACAACGGCGGGAAGGTCTACGTTAACGGCCGATCCTTCCACGTCACCCAAGCCAAGTCCGGTTACAAACACTTGCTCAAGTGCTGGCGAGAAGAGCAGGGGCGGCGAGCGGAACTGGCTAATGATGGGTGACGTCACCCCTCGAATGAACGGTCATTGGGGAGACGGCGAGCTCGGAAAGAGTGAGAGGGCGACCGTGCTTCACGGCATCCATTTCATCAGTCCCTCGGTGGGTTGCCCGCTATTCAACACGGTGTGGCTTCCCACGCTGGCCGACTTGCGGGCGCTGCTCACTGACGCCGAGCTCTGCAAGGCAGCCGAAACCGAGGTGGGCGCGTTCATTGACACGCGCGTTGATCCGTTGCCTCCTGAGATCGATGAGGTCATTTACAAGCCATCGATAAGGCAGATTTCCAGCCTGCCGGATAACTATGGGATCGGCGTGGGCGTTTTTGTGACTGACGCTTTTGCGTTTGTCCTCCAGCGCATGATTAAGGAGGCAATGGCTCAGCACCGGGCGCGTGAGCTGGATCGGGTATGGGAACAGTCAGCCACCGCAGGTGGCAAACGACCCAGGCTCTGACCGCTGGCTCAATGGCCCCCTTGCGCGTTTTCAGATTCGAGGTATCGGTAAGGGGATGGCCCTTTTGGGGGCTACTCATCCCCACTCAATCCCTCTCAAGGAGACGATACCCATGACACGCAAGACCTTCCTTCGCGCCCTTCTGCCCATCGCCTTGGCTTCGCTGGCAGTGCCCGCGTTCGCCGCCGACACCACCGCGGATCTGACGATTCAGGGCACCTTGACCAACACCTGCCAGCTGTCCGTGACCTCCATCGAAGGGATGGACTGGTCGGGCATCTCTGAAGCTGCCGCCCGCACCTCCGGGCTGAGCATCGTGTGCAACGCGGGCACGACTTACTCCATTTCGCCGGGCCAGGGGCAGAACTTCGGCCTGCTGTCCGGGTATGAGACCTACCGGGCTGTGACCAACGGCGCCGGAGCTTACATCCCCTACGGCTTCTTCAAGGACCCGCAGGGAAGCCAAGTATGGGGGGATGACGCCGACGCGTTCACCGGCGTTGGCGACGGCACTGTCCAAAGTTACAACTACGCGGTGCGCTTCTTGGCCCTCAAGCAGGCCGTGGGCGGCAACTACACCGACACGGTCACCGTCACCGCCACTTACAACTGATCCCCTCGGTTGTCCCGAAGCCCCCGGCTTGCCCCCGGGGGCTTTTTTGTTGTCGAAAAGGTGAGTAGGTATGGGTTGACGGAATTGCATTCCGATCTAGCTTGAATGGAGACCCCCAAAGGAGATCCCATGACCCATTCCCAACGTTTTTTGGCCGTGGCCGCCGCGTCCTTGCTGTCCTTTTCGGCGTCCGCCGGTTCCATCTCCGTGGGCCCCACCACCCTGATGGCCGATACCTCGGCCAAGCACGTCGCCGTGACGCTGCACAACAGCGGGGACGCCTCGGTGCGTTACCAGGTGAAAGCGGTGGGGTGGGATCAGGCCACGGGGCAGAAAGTGTTTTCACCCACCACGGAGATCGTGGGGGCGCCGACCTTCGTGGACGTCCCGCCCCAATCCAAGCGCACCGCCCGGTTGATGAGGGTGGGCGCGCTGGGCGAGCGGCGCTACTACCGCGTGCTGCTGATGCAGCTCAAAGACCCCAACGCCCAAGGCGTCCAGTTGTTGGTCAACCAGGACTTGCCCGTGGCCTTTGAAGCCACCAACGCACCCATCCCCCAGGTGACCGTCCAAGCGGTGGCCAAGGGCTACCGTCTGACCAACCACGGCCAAACCGCGGCCCGCGTTTCGTCCATCGGCCCGGCCGGTGGGAAGCCGTGGCGCGACGGTGCATTGGGTTGGACGCTACCGGGGGCCTCGATGACTTACGAGACCCAGCCTGGCCAGCGTGCCGAAGTGCTTTCGATCACCGTCAACGGCCAGTCCGTCACCGTCCCCGTGGGGCGGTGATCCATGCGTGGCCGGGCCCTGGCCTTGGTGTTGCTGGCTGCTTCGTCGGCCAGCGCAGCGGTGCCCGACGGCGTGGCACCCGCGCTCCTGGTGCCGGTTATCGGCGGCAAGGCCAAGGCGGATCCGCTCACGTTCTGGCAGCAAGGCGGTCAGTGGTTCGCCGACCCGGTCACCTGGCGCGAGGTCGGGCTCCAACTTCCCGCCGGTCAAACGGAGCCGATGAGCGCCCAGGCGCTGGGCGTGGGGTTTGCCGTGGACGAGGCCACCGCCACGGTCGCCCTGGATCTGCCGGGCGATCGGCTCAAGGCCCAACGCGTGGCCCGTGATCGCACCGAGCGCGGGCCCATCGCGCCGCCCGCTCCCGGAATGCTGGTGAACTACAGCGTGGCCGGCATGGTGTCCGAGCAACAGCAGGCGCTCTCGTTGGGCCACGAGGTCCGCAAGGCGGGGCGCTGGGGCGTTGTCAGCACCAGCGGGCAGGTCAACACCGACGCGTCCGGCACCGGCTACGTTCGCGGCGTGACGCGCTGGCAGAAAGACGATCCCAACCGCTTGGTGACCTACCAGGCCGGCGATGTGTTCGCTGGTCCGTGGTCCTCGCCGGTCAACTTGGGCGGGGTGCGCGTGGCCAAGGACCCGCGGGCTTTGGACCCGCTGACGCCCACGTATCCGGTCCCGGTGCTCGGCGGCGTGGCGCTCGATCCGGCGACGGTCGAAGTCCTGGCCAACCGCGCCCGCGTGCTGCAAGGCCGGGTGGGGAAAGGGCCGTTCACCGCCGATGGCGGCGCCTTGGGCACCGGAGCACAGCAAACCCAAGTGGTCGTGCGAGACCCTTACGGCCGCGAAACGGTGGTGAGCGATCAGCGCTTCTACGTCGCCCCCACGTTGCTCCGCAAAGGGCTCACCACCTGGGAGGTCGCGGCAGGCCGGGTGCGCCAAGGAGAGAGCGATTACGGGACGTTGGGCGCGACCGGGTCGGCGGCTTGGGGCCTCAACGACCGGTGGACCCTGCGCAGCACCGCCCAAACCTCAACGGATGGGAAGGCCAACGTGGCTTTGGGGGCCACCACGGTGCTTGGCACCTACGGCACGTTCGATCTGGAATTGGGCACTTCCACGCAAGGCGGCCAACGGCAGGCCGTGGCCTACGACTACCGCGGCCCGAGGTTTGGCGTGCGCCTGGAGCACCAGCGCCAACAGGACTACTGGCGCCTGCGCGCCCCCAGTGCGGTGGAGGTGGAGCAGCGCACCCGAGGTTCGGTGTTCTGGCGGCCCACGCCCCAGTGGTCCCTTCGGGCCAGCTATTCGGACGTGCGCACGCCACGCTTTCGCACCGCTTACGCCGACGCCGGGCTGACTTGGCGTGGCAACGGGCACACCGTGGCCGTCTCCGCCTTGCGGGACCTTGAGCTCAAGGAAACCCGGGTGGAGGTGGGCTACAGCTACGATTTCGGTCGGGGCAAGGGCGTGAGCGTTCGGGCCCGGCAAGCCCCGGATGCCACCGCCTGGGCCGTCCAAGGACGCGCCCGCCCCACGGTGTTGGGAACCCCGGTCGGCTTGTCCGCTTCGGTGGACGAGGGAGCGGCTGGCCAGACGGCCAGGGCCAACGCCAACTGGACCACCCGGGCAGGGTGGGCCCAGATCAACGCCGAGCACGGGCCCAGCGGCACCTGGGCTTCCGGTTCGATGGCCGGTGCCGTTCACCTGGACCGCCAGGGCGTGACGTTCCTAGGTCCGGCCGAATCCTTCGCCGTGGTGGACGTGCCCGGCCAAGCCGGGGTGCCGGTGAGGGTGGGCGGCAGATTGGTAGGGAAGACCAACGCCCAGGGCCGCCTGGTGGTGGGCGAGGTGACCCCAATGGTGCCCACCGAGGTCCGCGTAGACGATCGGGCGCTGCCACTGGGCACCCAGTTGGCCGAGATCGAGCAAACCGCCACCGCTGGCCGCCAAGCCGGCATGCACCTCACCTTCCCAGTCCTGACCGAGACCGCACGAACCTTCCGCCTCACTGGCCCGGCCATCGAAGCGGGCACGGTGGCCAAGACGGCGACCGAGACCACCCAGGTGGGTTACGACGGGGTGCTCTACCTGGAGCAGCCGCGACCCGGCCTGACGGTGGACGTGGAAGGGGTCTGCAAGGCCCAGCTGCCCGCGGACCTTGGGGCTGCGCAAACGGTGGCCGAGGTGGCTTGCCGCTGATGGGGAGGGCCTTTGGAAACAAAGGCTTGCTACGTCGCAGGTGCCGCGAAAGTGGCCCTCTACCATGGGGCTGAACGATACTTGGGACCTGCCTTTTGAGAGTTGCCGGATGTCATTGCTTCAACGTTACGTGGACTGCTCCCATCCTCCCTTCCGCCGTGCCTGTCACGGCGGGGCTTCGTCGTGGATCTTGGCCGTATGAACGCGGTGGAAATCGAAGAGGCCATCTACGAGCTGGCCCAGGCTCCCTTTGATTCTGCAGAGTTCCCCTTCCAGTTCTTGGCGGCGTTTGGCAACAACGAGGTCACCCTCAAGCGCCTGAGAAAAGTCGGGTCCGGCGGGACGAATCTTTCCGACGTTCCAGGGGCCATTCTTCAACGCAACCACATCCACTTGGCAGTGTGCGAACGAGGAAAGGTGCGTGAGACGTTCGAAGCGTTGAAGGCCAGCGCCAAGAACTCGACGTATCGGATCAAGCTCGTCCTTGCCACCGACGGTGAATCCCTTGAGGCGGAGTATCTGGCCACAGGGGAGCCTTTGGCATGCCCCTATGCCGAGCTGGCCGAGCACTTTGGCTATTTCCTGCCCTTCGCTGGCATCACCACCGTTCAGGAGATCAAGGAAAACCCGATCGATGTCCGGGCGACGGGCCGTCTGAACAAGCTTTACGTGGAGCTGCTGACCCACAACCCGGACTGGGACACCGACGAGCGGCGATCGGACATGAATCACTTCATGGCCCGACTGATCTTCTGCTTCTTCGCCGAGGACACGGACATTTTCCACGGAGATAGCTTGTTCACGCGCACCGTGGACCGGATGTCGGCTCCTGACGGATCGAACACGGACGCCGTGCTCGGAACGCTGTTCACGGCGATGAACTTGAAATCCGATGATCGTCCCAGCGCGGGCCTTCACGGTTGGGCGCTGGCATTTCCCTATGTCAATGGCGGGTTGTTCTCAGGCAGCACAGAAGTTCCGCGGTTCACCCGGGCTGCACGCTCGTATCTGCTCCGGATCGGTGAACTGAACTGGCGCCAGATCAACCCAGACATCTTTGGGTCCATGATTCAGGCGGTGGCCGACAAGGAGGAGCGCGGATCGTTGGGCATGCACTACACCAGCGTGCCGAACATTCTGAAGGTGCTGAACCCGCTCTTCTTGGATGACCTGAGATCGCATCTGGAATCCGCGGAGGACAACAAGGCCAAGCTGCTCAACCTGCGCAAGCGGATGGCGCACATCCGTGTGTTCGATCCGGCGTGCGGGTCCGGCAATTTCCTGGTTATCGCCTACAAGGAAATGCGCAAGATTGAGGCGGAGATCAACCGGCGGCGCGGCGAGGAGGATCGGAAGTCCGACATCCCGATCAACAATTTCCGTGGCATTGAACTCAACGACTTCCCCGCCGAGATTGCCCGGCTGGCGCTCATCATCGCCGAGTTTCAGTGCGACGTGCTTTACCGCGGGCAGCAGCAGGCGTTGGCTACCGTCCTTCCGCTCGACAGCAAGAACTGGATCACCTGCGGCAACGCCTTGCGCATCGATTGGCTCTCCGTTTGCCCGCCGACAGGAACCGAGGTCAACCTCCAGGGCGACGACTTGTTCACTGCTCCCGCCGATCAGTCCGAAATCGACTTTGAAAACGAGGGGGGAGAAACCTACATTTGCGGAAATCCACCGTATGTGGGAGATAAGTTCCAGACAGACTCTCAAAAGGCTGATTTGAAATCTGTGCTAGGGCCTAGGAGCAAACACAAAGCAATGGACTACATTGCCGGATGGTTCTGGAAGGCATCTCAATATATCGAAAGGGGCGGGGCATTTGCGTTCGTATCAACGAATTCAATTTGCCAGGGGGTTCAGGTTCCCATCATTTGGCCTCAAATTTTTGCTAGGGGTCAGGAAATATTTTTCGCCCATAAGGACTTTTATTGGTCCAATAATGCAAGCAACAACGCGAACGTAATTTGTGTGGTTGTTGGGGTTTCGAGTGGGCGGGTTGGTGACAAATGCATTTACAGGGATTCTCAGCGGCAGGTCGTTGGGAATATCAATGCTTATTTGGTGAATGGCCCAAATGTCATCGTGGAAAAGCACTCGCAGTCTATTTCAGGCCTGCCTGAGATGGTTGCGGGAAATATTCCTCGGGATCTTGGTAACTTCATGCTTAGTTCTAATGAAAAGGAAGAGTTGCTCCAAGGTCATCCGGAGGCTGCGGTTCTCGTAAGGAAAATTCTTGGCTCCATGGAGTTCATCAATGGGATTGAGCGTTATTGCCTTTGGATCGATGACGATAAGGCGGCTTTGGCGAACTCGATCCCATTCATCAAGAAACGGTTGGACGCGATTGCTGCCTATAGAGAGGGTGGTAGCGAGCGGGGCAAATTAGGGGTTGATACGCCACATCGCTTTGAGCGCACGATCACGGCTAAGGCCACTTCGATAATTGTTCCGCGCGTTTCATCGGAAAAGCGGCCGCACATTCCGGTTGGCCTGCTGGGTAATGATGTTGTGATATCCGACGCTGCCCAAGCTATCTATGATGCGCCGCTGTATGTGTTGTCGCTGATTTGTTCTCGAATGCATCTTGCTTGGGTGTCGTTGACTGCGGGGCGAATGAAATCAGATCTTCGCTACTCATCGGGCGTCTGCTACAACAGCTTTCCTGTTCCGCTGTTAACGGATCAGAATCGAATAGATCTAATGACCTGTGCCCAAGAGATTTTGCTGGCGAGAGAGGCGCACTATCCATCCACCATCGCGGATTTGTATGTCGCTGATCAAATGCCGGAGGATCTGCGCCAAGCTCATGAACGGAACGATGATGTGATCGATCGAATCTACATCGGTCGCAGATTCCGAAACGACACTGAGCGGCTGGAAAAGTTGTTCGATCTCTACACCAAGATGACGGCCAGGCCGGCCAAGCCCAAGAAGGGGGGAAGGGCGAAATGACCATGGAAACCAATCCGACCAATCGGCACACCGTGCCGTCCGTCTCCATCACGGCCGCTCGCACCGGTGAGTCGAACAAGGTCAATGCGCTGGGCATGCGGCCCATGCAGGAACGAGCTTACGCCTCGCGGGGTGAGCAGTTTTTGCTCATCAAGTCGCCTCCGGCCTCGGGCAAGTCACGAGCCCTGATGTTCATTGCGTTGGACAAGCTGGAGAACCAAGGGCTCAAGCAGGCCCTCATCGTGGTGCCCGAACGTTCGATCGGGGGCAGCTTTGCCGACGAAGAGCTGAGCAAGCACGGGTTCTGGAGCGATTGGGTGGTTCGGCCACAGTGGAATTTGTGCAACGCACCGGGCGAAGACAACGGGAAGGTCGCCAAGTCCAAGATCAAGGCCGTTGGCGAGTTTTTGTCCAGCGATGATCGGGTGCTGGTGTGCACCCATGCGACCTTCCGCTTCGCGGTGGACGAGTTCGGTATCGAGGCCTTCGACAACCGTTTGATCGCCATCGATGAGTTCCATCACGTCAGCAGCAACCCGGACAACAAGCTGGGCAGTCAGCTGGGTCAGCTCATCGCGCATGGACAGGTCCACGTGGTGGCGATGACCGGTTCCTACTTCCGTGGAGACACCGTGGCGGTGCTCTCGCCCTCGGACGAGGCACGCTTTGAAACGGTGACCTACACCTACTACGAACAGCTCAACGGCTACACCTACCTCAAGTCCCTGGACATCGGCTATTTCTTCTACACGGGCCGCTACCTGGACGCGATCATGAAGGTGCTGGATCCTGGCCTGAAAACCATCGTCCACATCCCCAACGTCAATGCCCGGGAGAGCCTCAAGGACAAGCACCGCGAGGTCGAGGAAATCATGTCCCGCTTAGGCACTTGGAAGGGATTGGACCCGGCCACGGGGTTCCATCAGGTCGAGCTGGCCGACGGACGCGTGCTTAAGGTTGCCGACCTGGTGGACGACACCGACGCTGCACAGCGCACCAAGGTCCTGTCGGCGCTGAAGGATCCGGCGCACAAGGACGACCGAGACCACGTCGACATCATCATTGCCTTAGGGATGGCCAAGGAAGGGTTCGACTGGATTTGGTGCGAACACGCGCTGACCATCGGCTACCGCAGCAGTTTGACCGAAATCGTTCAGATCATCGGCCGCGCCACCCGCGATGCACCCGGCAAGGAGCGTTCCCGCTTCACCAACCTCATCGCCGAACCCGCTGCCGACGAGGCCGCGGTCGTGGACGCCGTCAACGACACCCTGAAGGCCATCGCGGCCAGCTTGCTCATGGAGCAGGTCCTGGCCCCGCGGTTCGAGTTCACGCCCAAGAACGCCGGCAAGATGGACGGCTTTGACTACGGCGAGGACGGCTACCAAGAGGACGGTCCCAACGTGGGTGTCAATCCGACCACCGGCCAAGTTCACGTGGAGATTGGGGGGCTGGCCATGCCGACCTCGCCCGAAGCGGCACGGATCTGCCGCGAGGATTTGAACGAGGTGATCACCACCTTCATTCAAGACAAGACGGCGGTGGAACGTGGGCTGTTCGACAAGGAAAACACCCTGCCCGAAGACCTGACCCAGGTTCAGCTCGGCAAGATCGTGCGTGACCGATACCCTGACCTGACCGCGGAAGATCAAGAGGCTATCCGTCAGCACGCCATCGCCGCGCTCAACGTGACCCAACAGGCCAAGCAGCGGCTGGCAGAAGACGATGCCCAAGGGGAGCAGGGCAACACCTCGCTCATCGACGGGGTGCGAAAGTTCGTCAACGTGCGGGACTTGAACATTGACCTCATCGACCGGATCAACCCGTTCGATGCCGCCTACGCGGTGTTGGCCAAGGCCATGGATGAGAAGATTCTCCGTCAGGTCCAGGCCAGCATTTCAGCCAAGCGCGTGGCCATTCCTTACGACGAGGCCAAGGCGTTGGCCCTGCGAGCCCGCGCGTTCAAGGCAGAAAAGCAGCGCGCCCCCGACATCAACTCGCCAGACCCGTGGGAGCGAAAAATGGCCGAAGGCGTGGTGGCCTTGGCCAAGCACGTCCAGCAACGCAAGGCGGCCGAGGCCCGAGGTAGCGATCATGGCTGATTGGGACCAAGACGAGGCCTTGTTGGCCGAACTGGGGCAAGATCTGGCCCCGATCAAGGCCGCTGCGCGAACGCCCCAGGAAGAACGGCTGATCGCCGGTTTCGAAGAAATCCTCCGGTTCGTGGACGAGCATGGGCGTTCTCCGCAGCATGGAGAGGAACGCGACATCTTTGAACGCCTGTTCGCCGTGCGCCTGGACCGCCTGCGGTCGCTTGCCGATGCGCATCCGTTGCTCATGCCCTTGGATACGCACGGACTGCTCCAAGAAGCCCCCACCCTTGCTGCCACCGGGCGAGGTGAATCGGTAGACGATGACGCCCTGCTGGCCGACTTGGGTGTGAGCGAAGGAGGATCCGAGGACGACATCACCCAGTTGCGTCACGTTCGGTCCTATGAAGAACGCAAGGCGTTGGAAGACATTGCCAGCCGCACGCCTTGCGCAGACTTTGAACGCTTTGTGCCGCTCTTTGAGCGCGTGGAAGGGGATCTCAAGTCGGGGCTCCGGAAAACCTTGCGGTTTGGCCGCGACGCCAGCGTGGAGAAGGGCAACTTCTTCATTCTCGGCGGGCAGATGGCTTACGTCGCCGAGGTGGGCGAGCCGGTGCGCACACCCAATGGAGAATCCAACGCCAGGCTGCGGGTGATCTATTCCAACGGCACCGAGAGCGATTTGCTCGAGCGCTCCTTGCAGCGGGCGCTCTACAAGGACGATACCGGCCGACGCATCACCGACGATGATCATGGCCCTTTGTTTGGAGACACCCTAGAGCCCAATGACATCGTCAATGGGACCATTTACGTCCTGCGTAGCCTGTCCAACAATTCCTACGTGGTCGAGCACCGCGAGCTGATTCACAAGATCGGCATTACCGGCGGCAGGGTCGAGGCCCGCGTCGGCAACGCCGAGAAGGATCCCACATACATGCTGGCCAAGGTCGAGGTGGTGGCGACCTACAAGCTGTCCAACCTCAATCGTGCACGCCTGGAGAACCTGTTCCACCGAATTTTCCAAGACGTGAGGTTGGATCTGACGATCGAGGATCGTTTCGGCAACCCCGTGAAACCTCGCGAGTGGTTCTTGGTTCCTCTTCCTGTGATTGACGAGGCCGTCAAGCGCATCCAAGACGGGAGCATCACCGACTACGTCTACGACCCTGCCCAAGCGATGCTGGTTCGCCGGAGCTGATAGTGCTGACGAGCCCTCTCGATGATCAGGTGTTGGAGCGGTGCTTGGGCGCCGCTTACGTGCTGCTCCAAGAGAGCGGGCACACCGACGCGGCAGATCTTCTTCGCACCGCGACCGCAGTGATCCAGCACGATACCTCTGACAACTGGAACGGGGGAACGAACTACTGGAACGTCCTGCTGGAGGTGCCAGCGCCGGAGTTTGCGCGCTTGCGGCCCAAGCTCAAGGACGTTTGCGAACAGATCACCGAGGCATTGACGGAAGCCATTCCCCCGAATGGCCACGACTTGTTCGCCGCCCGGTTGATTCCCATCGTGGGCCAGAACGAAGACTGGCGCTCCTCCTCTCCAGTTGTCATTCCCCGTGCCGTTCGTCGGAACATTTTTGATGGGCTCCGATTGGAGCAGGTGAACGTGTTCGGCGCGTTGGACGACACCGAGTTTCTAAGCCGCATCTACGAGCTGCGGCGGTTGCCATCCACCGATTCGCGCTACAAGGACGCCGCGGGGGACATCTACCAGCACCGGGTCAACAATTTTGACTGGGACGATTACTGGATCTTCGACGACGACCGATTTCCGTTGCTGGATGGTCCGGCCGATACCTTCCTACGGTTCCTGGCGGAAATGGTCCACCCGGTGGTGAGGCCTGACCGGGAGGAGGCCGCCACCATCGTTGAGCACCTCAACGACCAATTGCGGCAAGCGGGTTGGCACTTGGTCGAAGTCGAGCGGATCGCAGGAAGGGCCCGGTATGAACCCCGCCCATTGACCTCCAATGGTCACCGATCCTTTGAGAGGGGAAGGTCTGCCGCCGATTCCTTGGACGCGGGCGCCATCGCCAAGCAGATACAGCGCATGGAATACGCGGTCGAGAAAGATCCCGAGCTGGCCATCGGCAGCGCGAAGGAGCTGGTGGAATCGTGCTGCAAGACCATCCTGGGCAAGATGGGGGTGGAGATAGGCAAGAGCGATGACATGAACGACCTGGCTAAGAAACTGGCCAAGAGCTTGGACCTGGTGCCCGAAGGGATCGATGACCAAGCCAAGGGTGCCGAGTGCATCAAGCGCATCCTGAGCAACCTGAACCAAATCGCCGGTAACTTGGCCAACCTTCGCAGCCTCTACGGCACCGGCCATGGCAAGGACGGCAAGCACCGTGGGCTTCAGCCCCGGCATGCGCGCTTGGCGGTGGCGTCTGCCGTGGCGTTTGTGGACTTCGTCACCGAGACCTACCGGGACCGCACGCAAGCACGGCCGCCCAAATCGGAGGTGGATAAGTGACACCTCGATCGGCAAGGAAGCCGAAGTCGGCGCAGCCTTCGGGTAAGAAGGGTCCTGTTGGGCGTTCCCCCAAAAAGCGGGTGTCTAAGAAGGGGCAGCCCAACGGGCCGATTGTTCTGACCCCAGCGCAAGAGAGGTTCTTGGAAACGATCATCGTCGAGGGAATGACACGCATGGGGTGGTCGCGTGCCTATGCGGAGCGCCGTGCGCGCATTTTTCTCCGCAAGGCCAATTCACCTTCGAAACTGCGCATGGTGGCTGCCAAGCTTGGCATGCTCGACGAAGCGCCGCCTGCACCGAAACCGAGGCCGCTTGAGAAGAAAGTGACGGGGAAGACAGAGCTTCCCAAGAATCGGTTCAAGCCCTCGACCAAAATGACCAAGGCTGAGATAGCCAAGCTACCGTCCATTGATGCCAGGCCAGCGCCCAAGACAGCGCTGCAGCGTCTAGAGCGTGCGCTGGGTCCGGACGATGGGAGGCGGCGGCGAGGTGGCAGCCCCGTGGTGCAAGGTGGCAGTCCGGGGCTGGGGAGGCGCCGATGAACGCTACTTTCAACCAAATTCTCATCGTGGATTCCCTCCCGGAAGGCCAACTCAACACCGCAGCCCGCCTGTTCGCGGATGCCCAAGACTGGGCGCGGGTGATCGGCGACGTTCCTCACATCGCCAGCGTTCGTGTTCCTTCCAGCGGGGCTTTTCTCGATCTGTTGGCCCAGCTTGCTCAGCAAGCATCCAGGGAGCCCTACGTGCCGTTGCTTCACATCGAGTGCCACGGTGGAGAGGACGGGCTGGAGTTCGCTGACGGGTCTTGGTTGACGTGGGATGACATGAAGCCGGCGTTCGTAAACCTCAACGTGGCCACGCGCTTGAACCTCATCACGGTGGTGGCCGCATGCCATGGGGGCGCCATCGCCAATTTTGTTCGTGCTGAGCATCGGGCGCCGTTCTGGGCATTCTTGGCCCCCAAACGGCAGATATCGGCTGGGGATCTGGAGACGGCGCTGTCTGCGTTCTATCAAGCCCTGCTGATGACCCGGTCCTCGGAGCGGGCCATGAGTGCCCTTCGGGCAACGCAAGCTGGCCACGAGTTCTGGCAGTTGAGCGTGCAGACCATCTACCGATTGATCGTGGAAGGCTACGCGGAACACCACCTGACGGACGAGGCCGTGGGACAGCAGGCTGAACGTCTCCAGGCCCGCGCTGCGGAACATGGCGCTGTTTGGACGCACGCGCAAATCGAGGCCATGATCCGTGACCCAGGAATCTTTGAAGGGTTCCGCCGGGAGTTCTTCATGATCGACCTGTATCCGGAACACGAAGAGCGTTTCCCGCCCGTCGCGCTCTAGTCATCCCCTCGATTCTCCAGTGCCTACGTCCGTCCCCCGGAGGCGTCATATCCCTTCACGGGGCCAATCCCGATCTGAGCGTTCCATGGTTCAGCAGGTGAAGCAGGCACTCGGCCACGTCCAGTGCGGCGGCGGCCCACTCGTCATCATCGCCCAAATGCGGCTCTTCCTTGCCCCCGTGGAAGAGGTTGTTGCGCACCCGGCGTGCCGCTTCGACCAAAGCACCGGCATTGGATTGCTGAAGGGGCAGGCGCTGGAAGACAGTGCGGTTGAGACCGTTGACCACCGCCACCTCCTGGACCATCGGGCGATCACGTGGAGGTGTGAGGATTTGCTCGTGCGTGCTGTCCGACACCCGATCGAAGAAGAGTGAATCGTCCAGCCGTGACACCGCCTCATCCACCGCGGGCCAGTTCACCTGGGCCATTCGGTAAGGACCGGCGCGAAGAAAGCCTGGATCGTTCTTGAGGCGAAACTCCAGCTGCGCGAACGCCCGCAGCAGGTCGAACGCGAGGGGATCAGAGACGGGCATGGGCGCCTTCAAGGTCCGTGAAGGACGTGGGCTTTTGAATCTGTCGGCCAGAGGCCGCAGATTCTGAGTTTAGCCGTCCCGAAGCACTGGACACCGCGCCGCTCTCTGTTTGCATGGGGGGGAAGGAATACAAACGTATTCCATGGGAGACGGGTATGGGATTCGAAGGAAGCGGGCTTCTTTCTCGAAAGGGCGTTCTCCTCTACACCCTAACGGCCCCTATCTGGTTTTCTCGAAATTGGGTTGTGGGCAAGGTCCGGCGATGGCGGGACGACTTGCGGACGCCACCGATCATTAGGTTGCTTGAAAGCTGGGAACGCGAACCTGCTCTGGATGCCTTGAGGCATTTGATCGCAGAAGGCGCCGACGTGAACGCTCGGCGCGAGGAAGATCAGGAGACTCCGCTGCTCATGGCTGCCAGGCGTGGATGGGTCGAGGCCTGCCGCGTGCTGTGTGCAGCGGGGGCTGATCCGAATTCTCAACGGCACGATGGGTGGGTGGCTCTCTACTCGGCTGATCTCTACAGACATGTTCCATTGCTCACTGTGTTGCTCGAAGCTGGGGCGGACCCGGATGCCTTGGCAAGCACTGGGTCGCCAGAGATCAGAAATGGCATCGACGAATGGAAAGCGAAGCGGGCCGCCGCACATTTGAAAGTATCCCTCCCTGGCACTGATGAGCCCGTTCGGACGAGCAAGCCGCGGCTATGAGGCTGATCTCATGAACCTGCAACTCACATGCATCTGCCGGGAGGACGTGTGTCGTGCAACCCCAGCATTTTTTCGCTTTAGTCAGTAAAGCCCTCTGGACAGGATGTCCCTTTCTGCTTGCATGGATCTGAAGGGATACAAATGTATTCCATGGGGGCTGACATGAATTTCGTGGCAAGTATCAAAAAGGGTGTGCGGGGATGGTTAAAGGATTTGCGTGACCCGCCAAATCTATTTCAAGAGCCGATCTGGAAGGTTCGCGTGGAGTTCCTTGTATTGACGCTGCTGTCTCCAATCCTGATCCCCCGCTATGTCATTGAGAAACGCATGGGTAAATGGAGGAGACATCGCCGGATGCCACCCATCTTTCAGCTATTCGACCGCGAAGGAGGGTTCCAGCTGAGGGAGCTTGAGCAGTTGATTGCAGATGGCGCTGATGTGAACGCTCGGGAGCGAAAAGATGGAAAAACGCCACATATTTTTGCTGTTATGCAGGACAGTCCATGGGAAGAAAATGGGCGAAGGTGGCTCGAGGTTTGTCGCGTGCTGCTCGAAGCTGGCGCAGATCCGGACGCGGAATACGACTGTGGCGAGATAAGGCGGTCACCTATCTATTTCGCCTATCTGGCGGGCAACGTGGAGCTGCTCGACCTGTTGTTGCAGGCAGGGGCCAATCCGCGTTCGAAGGCTTGGTTGCAGCTTGTCAATGCAGAGCCACGTCCCGATGCGTGGCTCGAACAGCAACGTCCGGAAACACGCGATCGCCTATGCAGATGGGAAACGGAACAAGAGGCCCTGCGTTTGGATGCGACTCTCCCTGGCGCAACGAAAGCCGTTCCGAATAGTAGGGCACGGCTGTGAGGGTGATCCCATGAACCTGCAACTCACCTGCATCTGCCGGGAGGACGTGTTCGCCGATGGGTTTTCCTTCGCAGAACTGCTGGACGCGCCCTTGGCCGCGTTGCGCTGGGGTGGTGCGTGGTTGACCCAGTTGAAGCCCGGTGGGCCGGTGACCGAGGACGCCATGCGGCGCTTTGCTATGGGCCAGGAGCTCGATGGGCAACAGCGGTTGTGGGAAGGCGAAGACCACCACACCTGTGCGGCGGGCTACCGAGTCTCGTTGCGCCTGCCCAAAGGGTTCGCGGCGTTACTGGACACCGACGGCGAGGAGAGGGCACGGCTACAGGCTGCCCACCGCCATGCGGTTGACCATGCGCTGTCGTCCCTGCCGTTCCAGCGTGATCACCGGGTGCTCTTCGTTGCATCCGATTGGTTGGAGGATGACTGGACGCACCACTGGTTGTTCGCCATCGCATGCGCACCCAACGGAAAGTGGGAACGGCTTGCGCTGAGCTTGCGGTTGGGGGCCAGCGAGGACGCTTATACCCACGCCATGGGGGCCTTCATGGAAGCGCTGCTGGAGACCAAACGATTGGAGCGCTTCTTCCGCCCAGCCCCCGTCGGCCGACTGAGGCAGAGGCTGTGACGCTGACGTCCAAGCCTCCCTTGACGGCCGTGCTGCCGAAAGTGTCCCTTTCTTCAACCTTGCGCCAGGCATTGGCCGCACGCGCTAGAGCAGCCGGGGTGAGCGAGAGCGAAGCCGTGCGCCAATGGCTCACCGCCTACCTTGCGCGCCCCCAGCTGCTGCGCTCTCCCGTTGCCGGCCGCAGGGACGGCCGCTTGCCGCCTATCCGGGCTTCCCGAGACCTGGCCGACCGCGCCCGCCACGAGGCGCAGCGGCAGCACGTGAGCGTGGCGGAACTCATCCGTCGGGTGGTTGCGTTCCACACGTTCTGAGGCGCAACTTGGCCACGCTCGGCGGGTGCCACTTCCCCTTCGCCAGGCGATTCTGCACGAAGGCGCGGTAAGCCTCGGGGGAGGGCGGCGATTTGCGTTTGTGCCGGCGTGTGTTGCAGAGCCAGCAGGCGGCAGCAATGTTGCCGGCCACGTCCTTTCCGCCCTCTTGCTGGGCCACCAGGTGCTCGGCGGTGCAGCGAAGCGGCGTGGCCGTTTTGGCGCGCAGGCCGAACGGCTTTAGTTCATCGGGAGAGGCGTTCCACATCGGCACGCTGCAATAGCAGCACCGGCCCTTCTGGGCGAGGAAAGCCTCGGTTCTCAACCGTTGGAGTTTGGGCATGCTTAGATCTCAAAAGACAGGAAAAACCATCCCGTCGTCGCTTGTGCGATCGAATCGGGAACCTGTTGCCTTGAGCTAAGCAGGCAATACGCCGGGGGCATTTCCCCTCGCGGCAAGGGAGTTATCGCGCCCCAGGCTGGTGGGTGTCAAGATGGGGCCCATTCGGGTGGCCATGCCAGGAGCGATGGGCTATAACCGTTGGATTCCCGACCGGAGTGCTCCTTTGGCCCTGACTACCCTGAAATCCCTTAACGCCGAAATCAAACAGCTCGAAGCCCAGAAGAAGCTGGTGGAGAAGCGCGACGGCGAGGTGCCCAAAGCCCTGGCGGTCCTGCAGAAGTATGCGAAGGTCCTCAGTCCGGCCCAGCGGCGGCAGGTGGCCAAGCTCATCGGGGAAACGATCGACGCCAAGCCGGCGCGTGCCGCCAAGGCTGCCCCGGGACCCCGAAAGGGCCGCAAGCTTGGCAAGGTGGCGCCGAAGTATCGCCTCCCAACCGGTGAGACGTGGGCCGGTCGGGGTTTGGCCCCCAAGGTCTTCACCGCGTGGGCCAAGTCCACCGAGGGCAAGGCGTGGGCTCAGGCCAACCCCGGAGCGAAGTTCCCGTCGGCTGATGGGGCGGTGAAGAAAGCTCCCGCCAGGGTGGCCCAGAAGGCCGTCAAGAAACTTGCGAAGAATGCCGTCGCCAAGAAGGCCAGCAAGAAGGCCTGATCATGCGCGGCCTGTTCCCCGAGAAGAAGAGCCGGCTCTCGCCCCAAGGCAAGGCCATTGCGGCCGCCCACGTGCTGCTGGACAGTGCCGAGGGCCGATTGGACGAGAAGGCCGCCGGCAGGCGCTTGCGCGAGGAAGTGGGCCTTCAATGGTCCTACCTGACCTGCATCCAGTGCCTGTCAGGGCAAGAAGCCTTGGCGGCCCTTGAATCGCTGCCCAAAGGGTGGCAGGACAACGGGCGCACCCAGGTGCACCTGTTGGGGGCTGCCGTCATGGCTGCGCACACGGGAGCCAACCTGCGTTCGGACGGCAGCTCGCTATGCGCCAGCTACTTGCGATCGCCACACGATTTTCACGCCACTGTCACGCGGTTGTGGTGATCTCACCCCAAGCGAACAGGAGATTGCTGAGCGCCAATGGCCCGGGCGCCTTGACTTGCTGCCAACCCGCGGGCCTGTAGGATCCTTCATGGAGCTACTTTTGCCTCTTGCTATGGTTATCTTGGCCTGCGCAACTGGTCTGGCGCTGCTCCAACTTGTAATCGCGCTCTTCAAGGCGCTGTCCTGCCGGGAATGGTTGCGCCGCAGGAGAGCGAAATGATACGTTCGTTTCACCACGCCTGCCACAGGACTCGCGCTTGGCACAGCCCGACAGCGACATCGATTTGGGCCGGAGTCCGCTATTCGTTGACGGGCGACACCGGCTATTTCAGGTGGCACGTGGATGGCGTTTGTCTCGCGTGCACCGGGGGGGGATGAATCGGCGGAGCAATGAGCGCTTCGGCTGAGCCTGGCGGGCGGCCAAAGGATTTAAGCCCTACACAGCCCGCTCGGTTTGTTTCGCTTACAGATCGGCCGTTTGTGGTGCGGTGAGCCCATCTACCCGGACGGCCGAAATGACGGGCGGCGCGCAGGCGTTGCCCTCACCTCTGCCGCTGTCGGATACTGATCCTGTCCATCGTTCGTAGCTCGCAATTCGCGCCGCCCACGGAGCCACAAGAGGGGCGAATCGATCAATCAGGCCAACAACGAGCAGCCCGATGATACGTAGCAAGCTTGCTCACAGACGCGTTCTCGCCGAGGGCGGACCGATTCTGGTGTGGTTGACCTCGTTTAAAAATCATTACGTATTTACCGCCAGTGGCATCGGATTGTCTGGAAAATACGGTGTGGAGCTATGGCAGGACACGAAAGCAACTCGGAGAGCCCTCCAAGCGCGCTTTGCGGGGTCGAAGTTTCACGAAGTGTTCGTGAGCGATGTGCCAGCTTCGGTGAGCAGTGTCAACCGGTCTCTGACGTCGGCTGGGCCGCGAGACGGGATATTCTTCCTCTGCAACACAGAGGTCGTCCAAGCCGCGGTTCTCGCGCACCTCGGGGCCGTGATCCCTAGCGAGGTCATCGCTCTTGCAGCCAACTTGAGTCGGGGACGGGGCTAGCCATGGTGCACTCTTAAAGGTTCAGGAATAGCGCAACTGAAAACTGAAATTCAAGCTGGCCTGCGTTTTGTACACAGCTGATCCACGTTGGCCGGCTTGCACTGGTGCCGAGTGAAAGGTAGCCCGTAATGTCTAAGTGTGCGGTGGTGTTCGTAAGCGCGGCTGTGGAAGAGATCGGTGAGGAGCGCTTGCCCGAAGTCATGCGTGCAGGCCGAGAGTTCAATGCCAAGTGCGGCTCGCGTGCAGTTGTATGCTTCGACGGCAGCAGGTTTTTAACGTATTTGGAAGGCACAGCGAGTGCGGTGGCTGCGAGCTCCGTTTACACCCAGTCCTTCACCCTGCATACCGAAATCGTTGAGCTGGCGCGGGGATCCATCCAGCAGTTGCGGTTCCCTGCGCATGCATTGCTCTTCCTGCGGATTTCAGAAGCCGAGCTCAAAGCACTGATGAGGTCGAACTGGGTGAATTTCTCTCAACGCTTCGGAGGGAAATTCATCCCAGAAACGGGGATGGAGCGGCTTGCCGCATTGGTCGGCAATCGTCTCGATGACGTTCCGCAGTGATGGGTAACGGATTTCCTCTGTAGGCCGCCCGATTCACGTTGCACAGTGGAAGCAGGGGAGTCATGAATTTGAGGCATTCGACAGGGGCATGCCATGCGGTTGGAATTTACTCACAGCCACATCTACCCAGGGGCCACCGCGTCCCTGACAGGCGAGCAGGCTGAACTGGGCGAGAGAACCACCTGCTTGGTCGAGCTCAGTGACGGCGTGGTCCTCTCGACCAGCTGTCTGATTCAAGGGGGGGAGATCATGCTATTCATGCCGGACTACCTGACCGCCCGTGGGGCAAAGATTCCGGCGAAGGACTGGGTGCTGCGGAAGGATCTGGAAACAGGCGCCTGGAAGGCAAAATCAAAGGTTGCCGTGTAGCACTTGTTGCTCTTCCCGACCCGTCAGGTTGTTGGGTCTGAAGCAATCTTAGGAGCGTGTCATGCCAAACCGTGCGGTGGTTTTTGTGAGTGAGGCCAGCCCCTACCTTAGCCTTGGGCGGCTGGCTGAGTTGATAGCCGACGCGGAGCGGTTCAACAGACAGGCCGGCGTGACCGGGGTGACCTTGTACGACGGGGCCCGGTTCCTGTCCTACCTGGAGGGTCCACCGGATGGCCTTCGCGTTGCCTACGCCAGGGCATCCGAAGCGCGCAGCCACCTGAACTTCATCGAGTTGGCACGCGGGCGTGTCTCGCAACGTCGGCTGCCGCGGTGGCCTATGCGGCTGTTTTTGGCCAAGGAGGGCCAGCTGCAGAGCATCGCGATGGCAGACTGGGCCAGCTTCTCTCAGCGGGGCGATGCGGACGCAATGAATGCAACGGCGATGGATCTCCTTGTGCGCTTCACGGGAGGGCCGTCTGCCTCCGTCTACGTGGGGCCCCTCTCGAAACCACTCAGCGAAGGGGAGGCGAAATGAACATCGTGGCGACTGGTCTGTCACCCGGCGGAAGGATGCTGGGAGCTCCTCTCGCGCTCCCGATGAAGCGTTGGCAAAGCTGAGCAGATTCCGTCTGCCGAAAGCAGAAGTCGTCCCAACTAGCTTGAACCAGCTGCTGACCGTGTGGAAAATTTGACCCGACCTTGTGGAACGGCAATCCACATGAACGTTCTCTTCGTGGACATTGAAACCTCCATCTGTGAGGTGGTTGGAGTCGAACTAAGAGAGCTCGGCTATGACGTCGAATGCTTGGAATTCAGCTCAGGAGCCTTGCGCGCAGCGCAAGCGGGGCACGTCGACGTCGTCATTCTGGATGTGCCCGCCAGCCCTGACGCCCGGCGCAGTGCATACAAGTTGGCAGACGAACTTCGGCGCGATGGCATCGCTTTCTTCTTTACCTCCACGCTTCATCCGAACGATGTGATCAGCCGGCACCGGGATCGGGGTGTTTTGTCCAAGCCCTACGGCGTCAAACAGATCGCTTCCTGGATCGAGGCGCTTGGCAAAGATTGCAGAGGCGAACCGGCAGGCGCGCACGTGCGCTAGCTGACTGGCAACATGCATCCGCCCTTTGGAGTGCATTGGACCGCAAGCCTTCCTCTTTACAGTGGATACGCTGGAAGCGAACGTCGCTGCTGCCCATCAATGCGCGCTACTTGCATCATCAGTAGCACTGTCGTTCAGCACCGTCACTTTCAAGACGGCGACCAGATCGTTGTCCTGCAGACAGCGTTCAAGAACTGGCTCCTGAAGACGTCGTTCGCCATTGGATTTCCCGACTCCAGCAATCGGCCGCTTTCTGATCGAGCGGAGCAGGCCAAGCGCGCTGTTGGCCACGGCGAGCGAGATCAAAGGCCACAGTTACCAGGAGGCCTTCGTCAGGTCTCCTTTCGCCGCGCTTATCTCCATTCATAGCGCGTTGAGTGCTTCAAGCCACGGCGACGCCGTGTTCTTCCTGTGCGCCGAAGAAGCCACGTCGGAAGCATCTCCAAAAGACTGATGCTGGCATTCGCCATAACGACCAGCATGACCTTGGCGTTGGGCATCTTCACTATTGTCCGCGCGTCACATTCGAAGCAGGAGTTGTCCAGGATTGAGTCCGTCTGGGCGCCTGGCAGCTATGCCATCGGAGAGATGCGTGCGCAGTTCGGCGATCTCCGCATCTACGAAACCTCCCAGGTCAGCGAAGCCACTTCCGCTGAGGCCGTCAAGCAATACGAACAGCGGATCGTGGCGGGCAAGGCCAAGATCAACGAGCTGGTGAAGCAATACCTGCGGTCCTTCGCCGATGGCGAAGATGCCGCGTTGTTCAAGCCGGTCAGCGCTGCGTTGAGCGATTACTTTGTCATCCACGATCAGCTTCACGCTGCGCTCCTCGCTGGCGATGCCGAGGCCGCGCAGACGATCTCGGTGACAGAATCCAGGGCAAAGCGCGTGGCGCTGTTCGACGCCATGGAGAAAGTCAGCGAATACAACCTTCGCGGCATGAAGGCTGAACTCGCAACCAACGCAGCAAGCCTCAACAACCTGATGTCGATCACAGGCTTGGTCTTGGCGGTGCTGTACTTGGTCGCAAGCGTGCTGGGGTGGGCGATCAGCCGTTCGGTCACCCGGCCCATTGGTGAGGCGTTGCCCGCTATCCGCAGCGTGGCCAATGGCGACCTCAACGTGCGAACCGACTACCAGAGCCGCGATGAGGCGCGCCAGATGCTGCTCTCCCTCCGTCAAATGGTTGCCACCTTGGAGCGTTTTTCGAACGACACCAAGGTCATGGTCAAGCTTCACGAGGCCGAAGACATCTCGCACCGGATTCCGGAGGACCTGCCCGGTGTCTACGGCGAGCTGGCCAAGGGCATGAACACAATGGTGTTCGAGCACCTTGAGGCCATCCTGGATGCCATCCAAGTGCTCAACGAGTATGCGGCCGGTGACCTGCGGCGTGACGCGCGACGCCTGCCCGGCTCCCGGGCGTGCTCCACGAATCGATGGACGCTGCCAAAGCAAGTCTGCTGGCGATCAACACGGAGATCAAGCGGTTGGCAGTGTCGGCTGCCGACGGCGACTTCTCCGCCCGCGGTAACACGTCTGCGTTCCAGCACGACTTTGAATTGATGGTTTCGGACCTCAACCGTCTGATGGAGACAGCTGACCACAGCCTCAGCGCCGTCTCCACCTTGCTTCAGGCCATGCCTCTGGCGACTTGACCCACCGCATGGAAGGCGACTTCCGCGGCGTCTTTGCGACGATGAGCGAAGACGCTAACGCGACCGTGGCTCAGCTGACCGATATCGTCTCCCGCATCCAGCAGGCATCCACGGCAATCAATACCGCGTCGACGGAAATTGCCGCGGGCAATGGCGACTTGTCGCGACGCACCGAACAACAAGCGGCCAACTTGGAAGAGACGGCGGCGTCCATGGAGGAGCTTACCTCCACCGTGCGCCAAAACGCCGAGCATGCACGCCAGGCCAGCGAGTTGGCCAGAGTGGGGCCTCGCGCGTGGCCGGGCAGGGCGGTGGAGTGGTCGGGAAAGTAGTGGAGACGATGGGGGGTATCGAAGCCTCGTCGCGCCGCATCGGGGACATCATCTCCGTGATCGATGGCATTGCTTTCCAGACCAACATCCTCGCACTCAATGCGGCCGTGGAGGCGGCTCGAGCCGGGGACCAGGGTCGAGGGTTCGCCGTGGTGGCCTCCGAGGTGCGCACGTTGGCACAGTGCTCTGCCTCTGCAGCCAAGGAGATCAAGGGGCTAATCGAGGACTCTGTGGCCAAGGTCGCTCAAGGATCGGCGCTGGTTGACCAGGCTGGCCAGACGATGTCTGAGATTGTCAGCTCGGTTGAGCGCGTGTCCAACGTCATTGGTGAGATATCTGCCGCCTCTCAGGAGCAGGCGTCGGGCATCGAGCAAGTGAACCAGGCTGTTTCTCAGATGGACGAAACGACCCAGCAGAACGCCGCGTTGGTGGAAGAAGCGACCGCCGCTGCCCGATCCATGGAAGACCAGTCGGTACAGCTGGCAACCGCCGTCGCGGTCTTCAAGGTGAATGAACGCGCGCAGGGAAAGACGCCAGCCACGGCCAGTGCAAGCTTGACCAAGCCAGGTGCTGTGGACGGCTCCCGCCTTTCTCAAACCGCCTACGCGGGCAAGCCAACCCCGCCGAAGGCATTGCCAGCTCGTCCCGCACGGCAGGTATCTGCGGACGCAGCGCACTGGCAGGAGTTCTAACCGCCCTTCCAAGGCCAGTGCGAACGCATGGTCGCTCGCAGGGCATGGTTGACCGAAGTTGCCGCTGAAGTCACCGTGGGTGAGGCCGCCTGGATGGCGGCCTCAGACCCGCAAGCGCGCCGAAAGCTCGGCGCCTTGCGCCGTGAGGCGGCGAGGCGGCAATGGCATTGGCCGAGGTTACGGCCGCCCGATGGCCGCTCCGCTTTGGCAGTTCAGCGGCTCGGAGACGGGGGAATGCCAGCCAATGGTTCCCTCAGGATGCCCAGCCATGGCTCGACGATCTCCTCGAACGCGAAGACATGGTCCCGGTGCTGGTCCATCCCTTGGAGGTAGTGCCGAATGCTGCGCTCAAACTCGTCTGCGACGTTGGCGTTGCCGGCGTTCGTGCGAAGCAGGAGCACTGTGGCCGCTTCCAGCGCCGCAACACGTATATGCATGCGATTCATTGCTTCTTGAAGACGCAAAAATGCGTCCCTGACCTCGTCGTTCACCAAGCCCTCCGCGAGCAGGCACATCAACACAGAAGAGGATCAGTGGCTGCTGCTTGAGCCCGGGATCGTCAGGCGAGCACGGTTGGCGGCGATCAAAAGGGCATTGCCAGTTCGCTCCGCTTGCGTCGGAGTCATCGTCGAGCCGCACATGGTCGAGTCACCGGCCGCGTTGCGAACTTGGTAAAGCCCGAGTGCAACCACTGCTGTTTCGGCGTCAATGCCGACTTCAAACCTGTCCAGTGGGAACCACGTTGCTCCGTCGAATTTCTCCATCGAGCGCCTCATGCACGGAATCGCGGTGTCAGCCAGAGATTACCGCAAAGCGTGGAACTTGGAACGCGCGCGAATCGGTTGCAACTGAAAGCGGCAGCACCGTGCAGCATTGGGCAATCAACCTGAATCGATCTCCAGCCGTTGCTGAATGGATAGGGCACGACGAGGGTCAATGACGGCGACGCGTTTGCCGTTTCCCAGCTGCACGCCCTGCGGGCAGAGCTCAGCGAATCGGTCGCTGTGAGCGGCAGGCTCGGCACGCCAGGCAGACAGGCTCTCGATGACCAAGACTTCGTCCACTGCAAGGGCGAACAGCTGAACCGCGGATTGAACCAACAGCATTGCTGGACAACCCGTCCCGACTGCATCGCCTCCGGTGATCAAGCCCAGATCAACCACAGGGACGTCTTGCCCTCTGATCGAGACTACAAACTGGCGGTCCCGGGTTCGGGTCAGCGTCTCTGGTCCGCGTATTTCCACGGCCGACTCGACATCCACACCGAACAAATCGCAGCCCACACGCACAATCACCAGCTCCAGCAATGGCTCTGATGAGGCCTGCAGAAATGGATCATAAGGCAGGGGAACGGTCATGGTTTCTGTGGGCAAAGACCAAAGGGCGATCGCATCATGCCCTTAATGTGTCCACCGTGGCAATTCATGCCCTAAGAAATCCGAGGCGTTCAGATTGGCAGGCCAAGGGCCTCACTCTGACAAGACCTGCCCGTCGTCCGAAGACGATGGGTTAGCGGTGGCTGTAGCGTTCGTGCCGGCCATTCGCTTCATGAACTCTTCCAACCTCATCCGGCTCACCGCTTGGTGGTTCTGGCAGTGTGGGCACACCATCACACCGGCGCCTTCCAAGTCCGTCAGGCCCTCGCCCGGTGCTAGCAGCGAGGTGAGACCACAGCTGCTACAAGTGGCCTCAACAGCATGCAGACGCGCCAGAGCGCCGTCGGAGGTCAGTTCTCCATTGACAAAGCGAAGCAAAATAAAAGCCGGTATTAGCCACGGGTAGGGTCCTGAAATAGGCCAGAGGCAGTCAGCGGCCTCAGCGATCTCGCAGACTTCCTGAAAGCGATACGCACGCTGCAGGATCCTTCCGCGTGCTTCCATCCGGGACGGTTCGTCGGCTGGAAGACCGAGTATCAAACTCCCTCGGGTCAGGGTGCAAGGAGCTCGGCCAACTCAATGGCGCTGATGGGTCTGGAAAGCGCGAAACCTTGAATTTCGTCACGCCCAAGGCCTTGAAGCTTGGCGACCTGACCGTTCGTCTCGGCTCCTTCAGCGACGGTCGAGTAGCCCAGATCATGGGCCAGACCGACGATCGCTTGGACCTTGAGCAATGCGCGTTGGTCTTCGGATATCGTCTATCAGCGACTTGTCGAGCTTGAGCGTGTGAATGGGCAACTCGGTCAGGTATCCGAAATTGCTGTAGCCGCTGCCGAAGTCATCCACCGCGAGCCGAATGCCTGACGAGGCCATCCGCTTGAGTTGCTCGCCCGGCAGCGAGTTGACCCGCAGCCATTCTCCCTCGGTGATATCGACCTCCACGTCCTGGCAATCCAACCCCTGCGCGTGGATTTTGGCCACGAGTTCATCGGCCATTCCTTGCCGCGCGACATTCCGAGCGGAGAGGTTGATGGAAAGGCTCAACGCAAGGCCAGCACGCTTCCATTGCGCCAATTGTGCCAATCCTAGGCGCAAAGCGAGCGGCCCCTGGGGTGGCCGCGGCCACCCAGTCGCGTTACTCAATCTCCCCCGATTGGCAGCAGGAGCAGATTTATCGCCAAGGGGACATGGCCGAGCTCAAGGCCACTGGGGGCAACTGGCGTCAACAGCTGATGCACGCCGAGGACAGGCCCGCGGTGGAATTGGCCATTGCTCATGCCCCGGAGTTGGCGTCGCCGTTGGAGGTAGAACACCGCGCCTTGTTGCCAGACGGCTCCGTCCGCTGGATCCAGGTGCGGGCAGTCCCGTTGATGGACAGCGAAGGCAACGTCAGCGAGTGGTTCGGTGCAGCCTCCGGCATCACCGATCGCCGCGTGGCTCAAGAGCGTTTGCAGCAGTTGACCGCAACGCTTGAAGAGCGGGTGCAGGCCGGGACTGACGAACTGATGGCGATGGAGGAACGGCTGAGACAGGGCCAGAAGATGGAGTCCCCCGGCCAACTGGCCAGCGGCATTGCCCACGACTTCAACAACATGCTCACCGGGGTCTCCATGGGCTTGGAGCTGTTGGAGATGCGCGTTGGCCAAGGCCGTTTGGAGGACCTGGGTCGCTACGTGGAGATGGCTCGAACGGGGGCCGACCGAGCTGCAGCGTTAACCCAACGACTGTTGGCGTTCTTTCGCCGGCAGACGTTGGCACCGTCGGCCATCCACGTGTCGGCCATGGTGAACAGGACGCTCCACATCCTGGCCCGCTCCATCGGGCCCTCCATTGAGATCGAGACGCGGTCGGATCAAGTGGAGGACGTCGTGCGGGTGGATGCTCCGCAGCTGGAAAACGCCCTTCTCAACCTTTGCGTCAACGAGCGCGATGCGACGCCGGATGGAGGGCGCATCTCGATTGAGGCCGAGCTCTCACACGTCGATGGCGGACTGGCGGAGCGTTTGGTGCTGACGCCTGGACCCTATGTTCGCTTGTCGGTCCGAGACACGGGAACCGGCATGGACGCGAGCGTTGTTGAAAAGGTGTTCGAGCCCTTCTTCACGACCAAGCCGATCGGGTAGGGCACGGGGTGGGGCTTGCCGATCTACGTATTCACGCGCCAATCCGGCGGTCAGGTGGCGGTTGACTCCATCCCTGGGGTGGGAACCACGATGCACCTTTATTTGCCGCAAAGCACGGCTGATACCGATGACCGAATCCAAGAAACGCCCGCGCTTCCCCCAGCCACGTCGCCTGGTCGCTCGGTCCTTCTGGTAGAAGACGAGACCGCCATGCGCACGCTGGTGAAAGAGGTGCTGAGCAGTTTGGGCCACCGCGTGAAGGCGGCTGCAAACGGCAGCGACGCCCTCACTGTGCATGCCAGCGAAAAGCACTTTGATTTGCTGATTACGGACGTGGGCCTGACGGGCTCGCTCAATGGGCGGCAGGTGGCGGACGCGGGCCGGCAGCGCCGTCCGACACGCCGGTGTTATTCATCACCGGCTATGCAGCAAGCGTCGCGGTAGGAGCCGGCCAGCTTGAGTCTGGCATGGAGATACTCACCAAGCCGTTCGCCGCGGGGGAGTTGGAAAGAAGAGTGACCGAGTTGTTGCTGGAAGCCGTCAAAGCGTCGAACGAACCGTTCCCAGCAACTCCAGCAGCGTGAAAGCTTCTTGAGCAGCATAACGTCGTTTTCGAGGAAGTGTGGGTCTGCGCCGGAAACGCCCCCGTGACCGGTGACCAGCAGGACCGTCACGGAAGGGTGGCGTGCCATGGCGTGCTTGGCGAGATCGTGCCCGTTCATCCCCGGCAGGCCCACGTCGGAGATGAGGAGATCGAAGGCGGGTTGCTGCGCCAAGCGCTCCACAGCCGCTTCAGCGTCTCCGACCGCAGTGATGTCATAGCCGCTGTCTTTGAGAACGTCCTGCATCGATTCGCGGATGGCGACGTCGTGCTCTACAAGAAGGATGCGAGGGTACGAGAGGCAGTCATAGCAAACCTGGTTGATCAAAAATTCGAGGAATCATGCAGGACTGGGAGTAAAGCGCTGGTGCATCCCTGTGATGACGGCAATCACGGGAAGGCGAGGGCGCCGTCGCGCCTTGACGCGGTTTTGCCGCGAGGGCTGGATACTCAATCCCCACCCCTCCCGCCTGGACACTCCCACTATGGCCCGATCCGCCCCCGATTTGCCGGCAGCGTCGCCCCACGCCCTTCGCGTCGAAATCATGCCGCTGGAGTGCGGTGATACCGCGGTGATCGTCGAATTTGAATCCGAACCGCCCGCGTCGTGGCGAGCTCTTCTGACGAAGAAGTTGGCAGACGTGGAGGGGCTTGAGCTGGCATCCGCCCAGTTTGAGGGGCGGGTTCTCTACGTGCTGGGTGCGGAGGGGGGTAGGGGAGGAAGCGTCCACAGGGTGAGTCAATTGTTGCGGTCTCTTCCCGGACGTCCTGGGGGCTCAAACCTGCTGGATGAGCCTGTGAGCCGGGGCGTCCCGGGGCCGGAGCAGGCTCTAGCGACGCACGCCTGAGCGCGTTGTTCAAAAGACGAGTTAAACGCCCGGCCGGAAGATAGGCCGAGCTCGGTTCGATGGCGCTAGCATCGCAGATTGATCACGCAAGGCAGCTATGTACGTTGAGGTATACCACCGGGTGGGATTTTGGGCCCGGATCACCGGGGCGGAAGGTTGGCGCTGGCGGCTGGTGGCGCCACGCGGGCATGTTTTGATGGCTCCCCGGGAGACGTTCGCCAGTCGGCAGGCGTGCTTGGCGGCCTTGGCTCTGCTGCAGATCGGGCCCATTTCAGCGGTGGAGTCGGCCGGAGATGCCCCGAACGCGGTGGGCGCGGCCCCCTCACTATGTCCCGCCCTTTCAACGCCATGACGGCCACCCCAGGTTGGGCCGGTCACGGTCACATCGCCGGCATCCAATGAGGACTGGGTCTGATCCATCGGGGGGCATTTCGCTTGAGTGTGACTCCCCGCGTCGCAGGAAGGCGATCAGTTGAGGCCAGCGGCGTTCGCGTGCACACTGCTTTTGAACAGTCAGGGTTCGAGGGCCATGGGTACTTCCAAGCCGGGCAAAGATTTCGAACGGGTCACCTTGTCGGTGGGAGAGCACGTTTACACCTCCGAGATCTGGCGGCTCAGTGAAAGCCGTTGGGTTCTTCTCGCTGTCGAGGTCCACGGCGTGGGAGGGCGCTCGGATTTGGGCATCAAAGCGTCGTCGTGCCTCCATGCGTTGGACGCGGGAGAGCGGATTGCGTCTGAGATTCTCAACAACCCCTATGGCTGAATTGGCGTTGGAAGGTTCAATCGACTGAATGGATCCCAAGGACGGCAGATGAGCATTTTGAACGTGTTGCTGAGTGCCGATCACTTGGCTGTGACCGTCGATACCCTTGCGCAAGATGCTCAAACCGGGGCGCACTCAGAGGGCGCCAAGTTGCTTCTGCTGCCTCAGCACAACGCCGTCTTGGCCACGCGTGGGTCGGCCCAGTTCTTCCTAAGAATCTACGAGCTCTGTCTCCAAGCCAGTTTTCGAGCAGACTTCACGATAGAGCGGCTGTCCGGCGAGCTTGGCGGCGTGATTGATCGCCTCTGGCCAAACTACGTGAGCGCGGCGGCAGCCGCTGGCATACCCATCAGCGCTATGCACACCGAGTTGGTTTTGGGCGGCTGGTCGGCGCACGCCCAGCGCATGGTTGCCACCGCTTATGCAAAGTCCGAAGATGGCCGTCCCGCCGTGGTCCAAGCGCTGGTGGGAGGCTTGGCGTCGCCAGGAGAGCCCTTGCGGAATCAGCCAGCAGGCATGGGACGGGCGGAGTTGATGGCAGCAGGACGCTTGCAAGCCGCTTACCTCAACGGCGACAGCGAGCGGCCATTAGCGGGCGGTCGTCTGTTGGCAGCAATTCTCTCAAAGGGCCAAGCAACCGTTCTCGATCTGGGAGGTCTCTAGGGGGCAGGGCAAAGCGTCGATTTGCTCGGCCACGGACCTCAGTCCATGACGCAAGCCAAGCAGAAAGTCCGCATTGGAGCGTTGGCTGGGGAGGCACATGGATGTCGACGATCATGGGCATCAGGTGGGCCCATGCAAGGCGCACCGCGGTGGGATTGGCAGAACTGGCCACCAAAGCCCTGACCGCATACTCCAAGGCATTGGTTTCGCCCTCAGCGTTGGGCAGGCGCCTCTCGCACTCGCTCAGGCGGAGCTCCAACTTGACCAACGCCTCCGTCTCAGCCTTGTGCATACCCCTCCTCCATTGGCTGGCCACCGAATCGCGGTCTGGCAGCAGGGTGGCCCCAAGCTCAAGCGTTGGAAACCGGTGAGCGTTCCGCTTGACTGCACCGTCAATCGGCCCTTTCGGGCCAGCACACAGCGGTCCACTCTTCAATCAAGACTCGCCATGCGCGGGTGGTTAGGTTGGGGGCAAAGCTTTTCCAACCTCGCGCGTGCCACCGCCTAGCGGTTGTCACAGAGCGGGCAAGTGAGCACGGCGGCGCCGTCCAAGTCCAGCAGGCCATGCCCTGGAACCAATCGCAGTTGGCGGCCGCATTCCAGACAAGCGCAACTGATCCGCGTGACCTGCAAGAGCGAGCCGTCGGCCCGCCGCACACCCTCAACCTGATCGATGAAGAAACGTCCAATGTTGGGCATGAAGATGAACAAAAAGCTGAACAGAGCGGAATGCATATGATGCACCGCGACAACCCCACCGGAACCAGATGAGACAATTGGATTCTGAAGAATTCATCTACGGGGTCGTCCGCGCAGTCCGCACGCCAGATACCGCTGTCCGATCCCTCTATTGCCGTCGCAGGAGCATGATAAAGAGGCGGGCTGCACGGCGACAGCCTTAGGCACAGGGAAGTAACCGAGCGGCGCTGTTGGAAAGCGCTGAGCCAGTTCGTTAACCAGCAAAAGGTCAGACCGGCGGCCAGTCGGTTGCGACCACTGCTGAGGGTGTGTGTCGCGCGTTGCCCTAAAGAGGCCGCCTGCTAGGGGGGCCGATCACGACGATGCCCTGAACTGCCGGGGCGTCACCTAGGGGAGGGGGAGTCACCCCGTTGGGTTCGGCGGCGCCAACTGGGGTCAGCGCCATAGCGGAGATTTTCACGATTGTCGCGTCCATCGGACGCACGGACATCTTGCTAGGGCGAACGTCAAGCGCCAGTGAACGCGCTCGGGTCGACCCGTGCGCGAGGGCTACCCAACTTGGATGGCGGCAAGCGCGTCTTTGGTTGAGAGAGGGCAGCCATAGTGCCACCCTTGGCCAATAGCCTCTGGAGCAATCCGGTAGAGCAGCAAATCTTGCGCCTCTGATTCGACGCCTTCTGCGATGACATCCAGCCCAAGCTCACGTGCGATGCGATACATCCCTGGCAAAACGGGCCGCAGGGGGGAGTCCTCGTTGATAGCGGCCACGAACATGCGATCGATCTTGATTCCTCGAAACGGCGATTGGGCGAGGCGGGAGAAGTTGGCGCTGCCGGTCCCGAAGTCGTCGATCAAGAACCGGTATCCCAGAACTGAGAGGGCCTGCATGTTGCTCTTTGCGGCAGCGGACACGAGTTCTTCCCGCTCGGTGATCTCGATGCGAATTTGCTCTGGCAACACGCCAAAATCGTTGGTGACGCTGCCGATGTAGCGAACGACGCACTCTTGGGCCATGTCCACGGGCTCGGCATTGATGCTTACGTAGAGGTTCCTATGCTCCCTCAGCGCGGGGGCGAGATCATTCATGGCACGGGCCAGCACGTATCGAAAAAGATCAGGACTCAGGCCGAATCGGTGGGCGATGGGCACGAAGATGGCCGGCGGGATTTCATCGTCTCCCGGCGGGCGCCAGCGGCTGAGCGCTTCAAATCCCACGAGCTCCCGCGTGCCAATTCGACGCAGTGGCTGGTAGGCCAGTTCGATCTCGCTGCGCTTCAGTGCAAGCACCAACCGTTGCTGGATGGTTTGCCGAGCCGTGATTTGGTGTTTGATCAGCAAGAACGCGAGCAAAAGCCCTACCGAGGCACCCGCTGACAGGATGGTGGTGAGCAACGCCGAGGGCAGGTCGGACACCACGTGCCTAGGGCTGGTAACGAACGCGCAAACGTCGGCCACCCGGCTGCAATGTTGAGCTTGGACGAGAGACGGGGTGCCGACGCGGCTGGTCGGGGACAAGGTGCGGAATGTAAACGATCGGTCCTTCGTTTCGATGCTGATGGAGCTGCTGCGCGCAGGGTCCAAGCTCTCGAAGGCAGACGGGGAGGACACGGTGAATGTGTCGCCTTGGGCGATCAGATTGGACCCGGTGTAGGGGGAGCCAACGAGATCCGATGCGTGCCAAAGCCGGACAGCGCCGCTGGAGAAGCGTGGGGCGGGGAGGGTGTAGGGGCGCGAGCGCCCCCAGAGAGCGCTGCAGACAAGGCGTCCGTCTCGGATGCGACCGATGTCGTTCATGTAGCTGGAGCGGAACGCGATCTCTTTCAGTGAGTCAATGTCGGTGGCGGAGCAAGGCGGCTGTCCAATGCGAGAGGCTTGTTCGGCCGCGACGCGCCTTGCAAGGGATAAAGCCTCCGAGCGCGTCACCGCGGCTTCCGCCACTGCCTCCGCCCCTTCCTTGTCACGCACGTAGAGGATGGCTTGGGCGACCGCGAGCATCGCCAAGACGCACACCGCCGTGGCTCCTATTACGGTCAAGACGTAGCGAAGCCGATTTTCTCGAACGCTCAAAGCAACCCCCGATCTGAAACGCGCCATCGCTTCGCTTGGCTTCTCGCCTCATTTACCTTGTTACAGGTTTATCGGCAAGCTTTCCATGAACTTCAGCCCCAGCTCCACTGGCTTGCAAGCCTTGATCGAACAACCATGCATCTGCGTGTGAACTGTACAGCAGCAGGCCGTGAGCCCGGCGATCGCCAGCATGGCCACCCAGGACCTGCTGGTGGCAGCGCAGCTCCAGGCTCGATACCTCAACGCCAGCATGGGGCGGACCGTCGCCGGCGGACGGTTGCTATTGGGCTTTTTGAAGCCTGGCCAGGCGGTGGTCAAAGACTTGGGCCCGATTTAGCCCTGCCAATTTGGTCACTCGGACCGTTCAACGCAATGCCCCAGTCGAGCGCCGGCTGACGGGCAAGTGCAGCCGCGCCTGCAGCGTGATTGGGCTTTTCTCCCAATTTTTAGCTTTAGTCAAAATAACCCCCTTGTGGGTTTCGCGTGCCGGTGTATCCCAAACGTATGGCGTTCGCGATGCGTGCGTCTGACACCGACCAACGAAACGAAAGGGGGGAAGATGTTCATTGGATTCAGACTGACGACGCGGCTTGTCGTCAACGCCGTGGTTGTCCTGGTGCTGGCGCGATTGCTGTTTATGGGCATGGACGGCTTGGACCGGTTTTCCGACACGTGGAACCGCACCTTTGGGGCGAGCATGCCCAACGCCAGCGGGTTGCGCGGCGCCGTCAACGGCGCACGCCAGGTTGTCCCGTCTGGGTTGGACGAGTATGCGCGCCAGGCCGAACGGGACGCGGCCCAAAGCACCTCGCTGATGGACGTGTTTGCCAGCGTGTTCGGACGCGTGAAAAACGAGGAGGTCATGTTGCCCTCCACCATCAATTCCGCTGGAGGGGAGGGCTCGATCTATGACCGCTATGACCATTGATTTTGAGTGGCTGTCCATCCTCTCCGGGTGGTCCTTGCTCAACGACAGCGCGGCGCTGCTGCGCACCCCCGGCCAACGCTGGGCGGGCTTGGAGGGATTGCTCATCGGCTACGGCCTCATCGCTGGACAGTGGTTCGTCCTGGCCACCATGGCAGGGGCGCTGGCATGACCACCGTGGGCGCGGTGTTGGCCGCCGTCCTGGCTGCAGCGTTCCTGGCCACCGTGTTGGGCCTGGCTGGCATCTTCTGGGTCAATGCACGGCACGCCAGCGGGGCGCTTCGTGTGCGTTACCGCTTGCGTGCCCAAATCCTGGCTGGGCTAGTGCTGGCGTGGGTGCTCACCCTGGCGAGGCTGTCCACGTGAGCCGGCCACCTTACGTGCAGATGGCCGTTCGCGTGCCACAGGAGCTGAAAGACCGGCTGGAACAGGCGGCAGCCCGGGAGGGGCTGCATGTCAGCGAGATGGTTCGCTTGTTGCTTTGTGAGGGATTGGCGCGCCGTGCGGCGATCAACGGGCAGGGGTCTTCACGATCCGGTGGTTTCGCAGCGGCCGAATAAAGTTGGCCGGTGTGGACTTGTCCAACGGTTGGGCGCGCACTTGGTATTGCCCGCTCTCGCACAAGCGCAACAGCTCAGCTTCGTCGTGGATCTCGCGCTGGCCATCCTTGGTGTTGCCCATTTTGGCCACCCGGAACGCCACGTTTCCCGTGTCTCGGTCCCTCATCCGCACCGGGACGATCACCCTTCCATCGTGGCGAACCAGGTGGAAGGCTCGGGCAAAACGGTCGCCGTTGGACGCCCTAGCTGGTGAAATCGGGTCAGGCGGCGTGGCACGCTGGATCGGTGCCGGTGCCGGTGCCGGTGCCGGTGCCGGGCGAGGCGGAGCTGAGAGGGGCTGCGCTGGGGCCTTGTGACCCAACGCTTGGCGCGCCAGCTGCTTCTTGCGGCCCGGTTCGGTGGCGGTGTCACCGTCGATCCAGGCTTGAAAGGTCCCGTTGGCCGGGCTGGGGTGCGACGCAAACACCCATGTCCGGCGTTGGGCGCTGAAGGCTACCTCGTTGATTTCTCGGAAGTCGTTGAATTGCTGGCGCATGAGCGCCTTGACCCCCTTCATGTAGGCATCGGTGGTCCCCAACAAGACCACGCGCTCCACACTGTCAGGCAACGGGTCCAGGTGGCGTGCCACGCATGTTTTCATGGCTTCCAAAGGCAACGACGAACGAATGGCCTTGGGCATGATGGTGCCACTGCTGACCAGCTTGCCGTTGTCCATCACCGACAACCCGCAGCGCACCAAGGAGGCGGCGCCCATGTGGCGGCTTTCGGCGGTCAGGGCGTCGTTGATCGTTTGCCCACCCAGATCGATCCCAAGCTCGTGCAACACGGCTGCGAGGCGAGGGCGCATAGCACCCGCGAATGCGACCCCATCGAAGCTCCCGTGTTGGGCGGCGGCAATTTGGGTGGCCCCCTTGGAAAACCCCAGGACCAAGGTTTTAGGGACGCTGGTTCCCCAGTAGCCGGGATTGGCACGGAGGTGCCAGCCTCCCTCTACACGCACATCAAGTCCTGGTGCATGGCATGCGCGGCACGCCTGCCAGCCGTGGTGAGTTGTCATGGGGCCTCCGCATGATCCTTGAAGGCCCATACAGTTAAAGCACGTGCGAGCGGTATGCAAGAGCTTTCTGTCGGCTAAATGTGGCGGAAAAATGGGATGGCATGGGATGGCGTGCAATAGCTGCATGGCAGCACGGTGTGGAGTAGCCTGACACCATCATACGAAGGTCAATGGCATGGATGATCCGGCTGAGTTGAACATGGAAGCGTGGCCGGCTGAGGTGGCCTTCGTGCCCTACGTCGGCCGCGGCTACTGGAAGGGAGTTGAAGGGCGCCGCGTCTTGCTACTGGGCGAGTCCCACTACCGGGAGGCTGGGTGGACCGACGATCCCGTCGTCACTCGTCCTTTCACCCGTGAAACGTTTGGCGACATGCAGACTTGCAACAGGAAAGGCGGTGGCAAGTTCTTTGATGAGCTGGATCGCCTGCTGACTGATCAAAGCAGCCCAAATGTTGTGGATGCCGCCCACGCCTGGCAGCACGTTGCATTTTGCAACTTGTCCCAGCGCTTTGCCGGCACGAGAGCTGGACACCGCCCGTCAGGAACCGACTTCAGTCAAGGCGGGAAGTGGTTGGTAGAGGTGATCCTCCCTCTGCTCCGGCCAGAGGTGATCCTGGTGCTCGGCCGCACCGCTTGGCGAATGTTCGATCACGGGAAGCGGTCGGACCAGCCTACCTTCCATGCTCGCCATGCGAACTCAGAGGGCAGGAGGCGGCGCTATCTGGAGGAGCGCCACGTATGGTCTCTCGATTATGGCAACGGGGGGCGTGGATGACTTGGGTCTACCATCCATCTTGGAACGTAGATTGCTGGGAAGATCGTGCCGCAGCTCTGAGGCATCTTTTGAAATACGCGAATGAAGGGCAAAGGATATGACGCACAATTCGTTGAAGGATGCGATCCGCGATGCGCTGGAGCCGCGTGCTGCCACGCGGCAGCCCACGGCGTTGGACATCGCACAGGAGGCCAGAGAGGCCAAGGCCAGCCTGGAATCGAACATGTCCTGCATGGCCCGCATCACTGTTCCCGCCGGCAGCGAGCGTCACCGGGTGGCTTTCCAACTGTTGAGGGCCTCGATGGACTACGGGCGTGCGTTGCTGTTCCTGTTGGAAACCCATCCCATCGATCTTCCAGCGGTGGCCTTGGCAATGCACCGCTCCCAGATTGAGCAATTCCTGCGCGCGGTGTTTGTCCAGTTCCTTGCCGACGACGAACAGCTGGCGGACTTTCTCCAGGAAGATCGGGGCCCTCGAAGGAAAAACGAGAAAGGAAAGTGGGTGGCTATTGCCCTCAAAGACCTGGCCGCGGACGTGGAGCAGGCCATTGCACGCATCGGGCAGGACGATGAGCCTCAGAAGCTGGCTCGGACGGTGACCAATTCGTGGGACCCTCTTTGCGGGCTGGTCCATGGCGGGAAGGCCATTCGCGTGATGTATCAAGATCCCAATGGACAGATCGGAGCGCACGTGCCGGCGGCCATTCTGTTTCAGACCACCGTCAACGCGGTGGCCACCACCAACTTGTGCGTCATTGCAGCACTGACGGCGGTTGGGGTTGGGGCCTTTGAGGAAAGCCCCGTTGTTGAGCAGTGCGCCAGCGGGATGTTGCACTACATGCAACGGAGGAAAGCCCGCATGGAAGAGCTGGCCTGGCCGCCTTAAAGGACCGGACGCGTATTGTCGCGCCGCTCTGTATCCCCACCAACGATCGCTGGCAGGGAGAGTTGCAATCGGAGGTCTGCGAATCCTCGGTTTAGGCGGCGTGCCTTCTGTCCAAGGGATTCCCAGGTTGAGTCTGCGGCGTCGAATGGAGGCTTTTCGTTGAGGATCAGCTGGGCCGATGCCTTGAATCTCTCAAGAAGTGCTGCTTCATGCCCCGGTGGGTCCAGTTCAACGCGGTTGCGGGCCTCCGCTGCGTTGAGCTCCAGCATGTTCAGTTCGATCAGCGCGGCCATGGCAATGGCGGACCGGGTGGGCTCCGTCCTATTGCGGCGGCAGAGGTGGGTGATCCATGTCCACATGGGGTCGATTCGTCCTTGTTCGCCGATGTCCTAGTCCTTGGTGGGCGACAACACTTGTTCGATGAGTGCGTTGCGCTTCTTCGACGGCAGCTCACCCAAAGCGCCCAGCAGTTCGGCAAAACGTTCCTGCTGAGCCGCGCTCTGCTCCCCCAAAGCCAAGATCGCATCGGCCATCGCCGGGCTGGTCGCCAAGAGATAGGCCGGGGGCACTTCCAAGGCCTGGGCCAGCTCGAAGAGGGCTTCCAGGCTGATCGACATGCCCTCGGATTCATACCGAGAGATGCGGGCCGACGCTGCGTCCTTGTCCATCCCCATCCGCACTCCGACCTCGCGTTGGCTAAGGCCCCGCAGGACGCGGGCTTGGCGCAAACGCGCGGCCACCACGGCTCGGGGAGCGGGCGGGGCAGAGGTCACTGGCTGAACGGATGCAATGCAGGCATGCGGACAGGATGACCCAGAGGCTACGCCCCGGGTAGACTCTACGTGGCACGTAAGTTGGCTGCAAGGTCCCAAATCAATCGGTGGGAACAGGGGGTTCCATGAAGGGAGTTAGAAGGGCCGTGCTGACCGGGGCGTTTGCCCTGACTGCGGCGGCTGGAGCGCAGGCGCAATCGGGGGCCGGATCGGATCTGCTTCGCCAGATCGGCCGAGCCATCCAAGGCTCGCCCAAGGTGGTCGGCGATAGGACGCGGAGCCCTTACCTCGAGCCGGCCGGGACTTACTGGGATCTGGACCAGGATGGCTTGGAAGGGATTCAGCACCTGCGGGCCGGGGTGACGGCTGTCGGGGGTGGGGGCGTGGACACCTGCGACATGCAGTTGCTCGCCATGGCCCATTCGACCTATCGCATCGACGCCGACAAACGCCAATGGTGCCTGAGGCAGTGGTGGCTGATGGACACGAAGGCCCAGGGCGCCAACGGCGTCTCGGGCAATGATCCGGCCGCCATCGAGCGCCGTTATGGGCCGGCTTTCGACGCGCGCCTGCAGCGCTTCAAGGGCATCCGGCGGTTCGCCCTTCGTCCCACGTTCCAAGCCCTGGGCGATGTCACCTATCGGGCCGACCGTGGCGTGCTGGAAGGGTTCATCCCGATGCCTCAGGTGTCCGCGGCGGGACAAAGCGTCACCGGCAAGGGCTTTGTGCCGTGGGTTCACCGCACCTCCACGGGGGGGGGCAGCCCACCCAACGCCGGCCGCTTCCACCTGCTGGTCCGAATGGACACCCAAGAGGCCGCCAATCTCGCACGACAAGGTCGCAGCTACCGAGACGATCTGGTGGTGTTCTCCGTCAACCGGGTCTGGGTGGAGGGCACGGTGCCAAAAATGGACGTGACGATAGAGAGGGTTCGGCTCGGATACCGCGACGAAACCATCGACGTTGATTTAACCCATACGCAAGGAGCTCCGGCATGAAAGCAACCCTCGTTTCCCTCGCCCTGATCACCGCAGGGTTGGCCGCCTGCAGCAGCAAGGCGGATTTGCCCACCATCGAACAAGTCGCCCACGCTTACGAGGCGCATGTCAACGCCAACCTTTCCAGCGAAATGGGCCAACGAATCGAGGTTCGGGGTTGGAAAGACCTCACCGCGGATTGCACCTCCAGTAGTCCCCAGCGGGCCACGTGCGTGACCGGTGGAACGCTGGACGTGGTCGGGTTCCAGGGCGGGCAGCAGTTGAAGCCCGATCCCGTTCCCGTGCCGTCGGCTTACGACTTCGTCTTTGAGAAGCAGCCCACCGGCTGGGTGCCGGTCGGAGCCCAGAAGAAGGGCTGACCTTGCCAAGGCGCGGAATCGCGCTATGCATTGAGGGAACACCACTTCAAGGAGGTCCCATGTCTTACAACGCTCACCACACCCCCGGCGGTCACATGCAGTGGGGCTTGCTGGCACCGGCCACCGTCATCCTCGGTGGTGCAGGCCTGCTGTTTCTTGCCGGGGCCCAAGAGATCGGCCAGAACGTGGGCTACGGCTGGCAGGCCGGCCTGGCAGTCGCTGGTGGGACAGCCGTGCTGCTCTTGCTGCTCCTGCTCTACGTGTTGAACTGGCGCGCGGCCCGCGTGCGCGCGGCAAGGGCCAGCGGGCTCCCGGTTTCGCCGGGTAAAGGTGGCTTTGGAAAGGGAGCCCTGGTGGGCTTGCTCTTCGTCGTTGCCCTGCAGCTGGCCAGCGTTGCCGTGGGCCTGCTCTACCCGGGGTTGGAGGAGGGTGAGCGAAACTTCTTCACCTGTGTGCCCCCGATGGTTCTGACGGCGCTTATGCCCGTGGCGCTGATCGTGGGTGGCATCGCAGGCAAGCTCTGGCGCTCCACCAGCCTGTAAGATCAGTCCATGTTCTTTGGGGCCCCCGCGAGGGGGCCTTTTTTTTCAAAGAACAAAGCCCAGAGCCACCGCCGGTCGCTTCGCGCCGGCTTCTGTAAAAGCGGCGATGGAAGAATGGCGTGTGACGCCTTCGGCGCGAGAAACGTTGTTTGGAATGTTTGCTTCCGAAAATCGCATTTTTTAACTTTAGTCAAGAAAAGATCCGTTAATCGCATGGACAAAATCGCATGGCGATCTATCTTGAAGTCATGGGAGGGCATTGCTGCCAGCCGATACTCAAGGGCCTGGACATGAATCATCAAATCGAAAAATCAGAAGAAGAGTGGACACTTGAGGAGAACTTCAGGGCAGACTTGATGGATGGATGGGATCCAATGGAGCTCGATGGGCTAGGACGGAATTCCCTTCAACAATGGCTCAGCACTGACTTTATCGATGCGACTCCGGAGGAAGTGGTAAGGGCCTGTAAGGTGCTAATGGAACACGGCATAAACCCAGACACCAACAGCGGAGCGAAAGATACCAACAGCGGAGCGAAATACTGCTTTTCTTGGCCAACCCCTTTGTATATGGCAGTCGAGCAGGGGAACCTGGGGTGCGTAAGGTTGTTCCTGGAATATGGCGCAGATCCAAATCGTTATGACGCAAGCCGCACTTGCGAGGGCACACCCTTGATGAAGGCGGCATTGGCGGGGAATGAAGCCATGTGCCTAATTCTACTTGAGTATGGGGCTGACCCTTTGCGCTCCGGCTTCTTTGAGTTCTATGGGCCCAATCCGGCCACTGAGGCCCGCGAAAGCGTTGGGTATACGGGAGACGATGTTGGCTACGTAGGGAGACTGGAGGCAAGGGAGGCAACCCCGTTGTTTTGTGCCGCGATTAGCGGAAAAACTGCTGTTTGCAATCTGCTACTTGAGCACGGCGCTGATGCAACGACGTCAGTAGAAGTGAACATTGTTCCCGTTTATCACCGGGGTAGTGAGGTGGATAGTGGCAGCGAAGGTTATTACGGTCGCTGGAATGAAACTCCGGCCCAGGCCGCTGAACGCTCTAGGCACTCGGTGGCTGCTAGGGCTGTCCGCTCCTTTCTTCGGCAAAAAGACCTCGAGAAGATCTTGCCCCAAGGGCCATTGTTCTCACAACAAACGCGAGCTGCGGAAGGAGCCAAGGCTGACGGGCTTCGAATGGTCATTGGTGGCCAGATGTGGAGCCCGGGGCAAGAGATGTCCAATGAGGCACCGGTCGCGGCGATGGAAGCTCCCAGGCAGCGCCTGCGTTTGTAATCGACCCTAGGAACTGCTCATGCTTTCTCTTCGCAACCCCTGCCTAGACAACCCCATGGGACGCCTGCCGACGTCCTTCGTCAACGCGCGCGATGCCGACGAAATCCGCCGGTTGGCCAGCCATCACGGAATCCCATTCAATGAGGCCGTGCGGCAAATCCTAGCGCTCTACCTTCGCCAGCCCTTTCCGCTGTCCAGCAAGCGAATGGGCGACAGCAAGACGGATCGGCTGCCCGAGATGGTGGCTCCGCTCCACGTCGTCGAAGGCGTTAGTGTTCTGGCGTTGTCGTTGGGTCATACCCGCGGCGAAGTGTTGCGTCAGATCATCCGTGGCACGTTGAGGAAGCACCATGGTCGTCATTGATCGCACCCCGCCACCGCCCGGCAGTCCTAGTGCGGAACTGATCCGCGCCTGTATCGAGGGAAACCTGGTGGGCGTGCTGCAGGCCCTACGGGAGGGTGCCAATCCCAATGCTTGGCGGGAGAACGAAGGTCCGGCCATCCACTCAGCGCTGGCATGGCCGCGCATCGTTGAGGCCTTGATCGAAGCCGGAGCGGAGCCGCACGCGTGCAACTACTGGAGCGAGAGGCCGCTGGAAAAGCTCGCGTCGGACTGCCAGTCCAGCAAGGTTTCGCTGGAGCGGGGGGCGCATGGAACAGACGGCGCGGCTGCTGATGAGGCTTGGAGGCAACGCACACCGCGCCAGCCCGTTCTGGCGGACGGGCACATTGCGCGATGCAATGCCAGAGGTGGTGGCGAAAGTGGAAGCCGAACTGCGGCAGGACCTGTTGCAGGACAGGCTGGAGACCGTGGCCGACACGCCGGCGATAATCCGACCGCGTCTTTAAGCAAGAGCAACTGCACAACAGCGCCACCGGCCGCTTCGCGCCCGGCGATCTGAAAAGCACTCGATGGAAGAAAAGCAGCAACGCCTCCGGCGCGGATTCGGTGTTAGGAATATTTGCGTGAAAATGCGCATTATTTGATTTTAGTCTTGAAAAGATCCATTGCAGCAATGGACATTTTCATGAGGCGATCTACCTTGAATGTATGGGAGGCGCAGTGCTTTCCACCGACTGGAACCGCCGACATGACCCTTTCTCTTCTCGCCATCGCTGCCCCCATCGCCCTTCCGTTTAGCGTCTGGTTGGCCCAGCGCCTCGAAAGCTGCATCGACTGCGCCCTCTGGGCGCACTGAGGGAAACGCCATGAGTCCGCGTGCCGCCCGCCACCGCTATTACGCATACGAGCGCCGCGATGGCTCTTTGTGTTACCTGCCAAAGCTGTTGCACGAGGGGATTCAGCGCTACCCGCGAACGATCGCGCACTACCACCTGGTGCAGTGGACGGGGGTGTCCAAGTTGCTCAGCAAAGACGAATACAAGCAAATGGCGTGGCTGGGTTCACAGCGGGGCACGCTCCGAAACACCCATGATTCAACGCGTGCTGGTCTCACCGGCTGACACCCTGGCAGGGCAAAATGGTTTCATGACCCACGCTGCCGCTCCATCCACCCTTCAAGCCCCGGCCTACGGCCTGCTGTTCGGCCACACCGAGTGCTATTTCTGCCACGCGCCGACGCCCACCGCCGCGATCTGGGTGCCCTCGTTCGAGGAGCACGACGACGAGGGCCTGGTGGATCAGGGGGAGGGTGCCGTGTCGCGCTACATCGAGCGTTTGGACGAGGACACTGCCGCTTTCGTGGCGGGCCACGCGCCCTGGCTTCGTTTCGCCACTACTCGAACGTCAGGGCAAACCTACCTGGCCCATCACTGCGCCACCTGTGGGGCCCTTCAAGGGGACCACTTCGTGTTCTCGCCGGATGGTCCTTACTGGCCCCAGAGCGACGTCGAGCTTGCACGCCTGACGTTTGTCCAGGGCCTTGGCCCGCTCACCGCCCAAGCATCGGCAGGACAGAGCGCCTGGATGGACCGGGTCCCTCTGGCCTGCGCCCAGGCCTGACGGCCTTCCCAAGTTCAACGCCGAATCGGTGCGCCGCCCGCGGCACCTCATTCAAGCCCTGTGCGCTGCGCGCGGCCCCAACGCCCGGCTTCTCCGGTCAAGGGCCATTCCAGGGCCCGTGTCCTCGCTTCGCTGCGGGCCGCGCCAGCCCTTCCATTTCCTCCCTTGACCGCGCCGAGCGGTGGGGCGGTGGGTTTTCCATTCCAGGACGTCCGGACCGGATGCCCTGGACCGGGCCATTACTCATCAGCGAGGTGCGCTCCATGTTTGACGAATTCGACCTTATCCATTCCTACACCCGCGCCCAGGCGATCGAGGACGGCGTCTTGGTGGACGTGTCCGACGTGGCTAAGGAAGCCGGCTTCAAGTTGCCCGTGGCCATCACCCGTGCTGCGTGGAAGCGCTACGTCGAAGTGCCCAGAGGGTTGGAACTGCGCGGCCAGTCGGTGGACGGCCGGCTCTGGGATGTGCTTTTCATGCTCCACGTCGCCATCAAGCGGCAACAGGGCAACGGTTCGGAGCTCCAGTTCCAACTCCACGTGGCTCTGCCCGATGCTGGCGACTGGTTGTCGAACGAAGCCCACCCGGAGGCCGGGTCTGGCCTGACGCGGTCGACCCATCGCCTTGTCACGTTGAAGGCCCTGTGCGGGCCCGGGGACGCCCTGGAGCCGGTGGTCACCATCATGCTGCCCGACGAGGATTGAGAAGGGGGCCGGGACACCGGTCCTCATCGTTTTCCCGTGCTGGTCCCGCCGCTACCATGGCGGGACGACAAGGGAGGAGTAGGGGATGGAAAAGTTCGATTGGTCGAAGGTGGAGTTTGCACGCACACCTTGGCGGAGCCGGGTTATCCCGGACGCGCTGCCCATCCTCATCCGGTGGGCGCAGGAGGGCGAAGCTCATTCCTACAGCGACCTGGCCCAAGAGCTGCACGACACCTTCGGACACGAGATCAAACCCCGCAAAGACCTCTACGGCACCGTCGCCGGGGGAGTGGCCCAGGCCCTGCAGTGGCTCAGCGAGCAGTGGAAGGAACCCATCCCGCCCCTCCACGCAATCGTCGTCAACAAGAACACGAAACACCCTGGCGAGGGGGCGATCACCATCTCGCCAGCTTACTTTGCGGGGAAGAAGCTGGACACCGAGGAAGAGCGCCGCGCGCACTTGCGAGAGGCGATGGAAGACGTTTTTACCTATCCCAATTGGGACCGGGTCGCCCGCGCTCTGGGAGCCACCATGCTGACCCCGTCCGCCGGGGCGGTTGAAGAGGTGGCAGCGGATGCGCCTCTTCCCCTTCCTAAAGTCCAGGAGGGTGGCAGGCCAGAAAGCGATGAGCACAAAGCGTTGAAGGCGTGGGTGGCCAGCCATCCCGAAGAGTTCGTGGACTTTGGGAGCTTCCCCACAGGGAGCAACGAGAAGTTGTTGAGCTCGGGTGACCGACTGGACGCGCATTTCGATAACGGAAGACATCGCCTGGCGGTGGAAGTTAAAACCAGCAAGTGCTCGGAGGACGAGCTCCAGCGAGGCGTCTACCAAGCGGTGAAATACCGCGCCGTTCTCCGGGCCGAGCAGAAGGCGATCCGCCACGTGCCCAACGGGGAGGCGGTGCTGGTGTGCACGCGTGCGCCCAACAAGGAAACCCGAGCGCTCATCAAGCGGCTGCAGGTGAGGTTTCAGCAGGTGCCGCTGGAGGCGGAGCAAGAATGAAGCCTGAGGAACTGGAACAACGTATTCGCCAAATCGATGGATTCGTTCGGGTGCTCACGCAGGAGTGCCACATCCTCGACGAGCGCCGGCACATTCTGTCCCCACTCATTCAAGACCCCAAGATTCAAGCGGGGCTTAAAGCCAAGCTGGACAAGACCCCGGGCGCCAATGCCTGGAACCACCTGGCGCCGCTTCTTGGACAAGACCTGGTGCGCGATCAGTCACGGCTTTTCCTCGACAACCATTGGCGGTCCGGAAGCCTGACGAACCTTTGGCGCAAGCTCCAGGCAGATCCCGCGATCAAGAGGCACTACCGAGAAGCCTACGGTCGAATGTTCGACCACTTCGACGACGAGCCTATCAGTGATCTGCCGCCGGAACAGTCTGCCTTTTTCCTACAACAGTTCAGGCAGAGTGATCGGGACGAGAATTACTCGCGCTTCGATAGTGGCTGGGAAAAGGTCTCCAATGAAATGGTGATCCTTTCGGCTGATCCCGTGGGAGCGAAAATCAAGACCCTACGGGACAAGCACCACGCCCACCTGGAAATGCGCAAGCTGGACGAGGAGCCGGGCGCGTTTGACATCAACACGCTTGGGTTGACCTTCAATGAGGTCTTGGCTTTTGGCGATCGCTGTCAGGCCATCGTGGCAGAGCTGGGGCTGCTGCTGACCGGGACCAGCTGGGATCCACAGCAATACGCATCGGTTCACGAAGCCCAGGGCAAGGCGATGTGGAAAACCTTGGCTGGGGTTTGATTTCGAGGCACAACAGCGAAGAGCCCAGAAGCCGCCGCAGGTGGCCAAGCCACCTGCCTTCTGAAAAGCACGCTTGGTGCGAGGGCATTGCCTCCGGTCGGTTTTGGAGATCCGAAGCTTTGCTACTTCGAACGTGAGGGATGCCCCCCGCCTTCTTTGCCGTCAGGGGCATTTGAATTCAAAGCCCACCCAGTCGCTCGCTCCCAGGTCTTGCCAGTAGAACCGTGCGCCTGGACCCACGACGCTGCACGAGCAAGCCGCCGGCCAAACCGCGGTGCCTGGGTGGTTGACGAAGCCGTAACCTGGCATCGGAGTTAAGTTGGCGCGTAGCGCGTAGACACAGGCTTCCAAAGCCGGTGTTGGGCGGGTCACGCCAGGTGGCTCTGGCGTAAACGTGGGGGTGTCGTTCGTTTCGTATTGCCAAGTGCATGCCAACGAGGTGGCTTGAAGCTCGGCCAGCGTCCGGGGAGCGTTGCAGAAGATCGCCCAGCCGTAGTGCCCTCCGTCTCCCCACGAATGCCAAGATCGCCCGGTGTATTCGGGAAACGTCGGAGGTGGTGCGTTGGGGGTGCATGTATTGGCCTCGTTGCGACGAACCCCAGTCTCCGCCCAATTTGTCCAAGTGGTGAACGTTGGCGTCGGCAGCGACCACGTGGTGGCCGGGCAGTTGTAAGAGCCGATCCTCGTCCGCCGCTGCTCGGCCTGCCACGTGTGCGATCCACTCTGGCCCGCCGGGCAAGCGGCCGCCGTGGTGACCCACTGGGTTTCCGCTTGTGGGAAAGTCGCCGGGCAAGCCGCGCAGGTGGTATTGGTTTGCGTCCAGGCGTTCCACGAACCGGTGCCCGTGCACGTGAAGGTGCGCTGCTGCCCAATCGCGCCGAACTGACCGGCAGGGCATCCCACGTTGCGCGTCTCGGGAGCCGGGCACGGCGTGCAGGTGCTGCTGGTCTTGGTCCAACTGCCGGCCGTCGTGGACCCAGCCCACGCCTCGTAAACACTCGGGTCGGGTCCACAGTGGTGACGGCGGTTCTGGAACACCTGGCCCACCTGACCCGTTGGGCAGTTGATCGTTCGGTTCTCGCTCCACTCCTGGCACGGCGTCGTGGTGCTGATCGGCGGCGGCGTGACCGGCGGTGAAGTGGGCGGAGCCGGAGGCGTCACGCTCACCGGGGGAGCGGGTGGCGTGACCAGTGGGGGCGTCGTGGGAGGCACGCTTGGTGGCGGCGCGGTTGGGGGCGACACCGGCGTGGAAGGCGCGACTGGTCCTACGGGCCCCACCGGGGTTCCCACCGGCGGAGAAACGGGCGGGGTGACCGAGGGCGTGGCGGGTGGCAACACCAGCGGCGCCCCGGTCCACTCGCCTCCCAACAATCCGCTGTGGTAAACGAACACGACGCGTGATTTGTCCGCACACGTGCGGCTCAGCAATCCGACGTCGAGCTGGCCGCCGGTGTTTCGAATCACCGACACGTCCGACACCTGCGCGTCCCACACCCCGCCCGCGTTGGCCGCGACCAGGTCCACGCACGCTTGGCGAGGAAGGCCGGCGTAGCTGACGGAGAACGAATCCCCGAAGCGTTCGACGGTGTAGGGCTGGACGTTCACCGCGCCGCCCCACGCGTTGGTCAAGATGCTTTCCCCGACGCCGAGCTGGGAATCAGGGGCCAACCCATCGACCACCACGGCCGTGGTGCTCACCCCGCGGAACGTCCCCACCATCCCAAAACTGCTCTCGATACGTCGGGACAACTCACGCAGGTTGCGCGTTTCGCTGGCCAGCTTGGCCTTTGCATCGACCTGCCCGAAGAACAGGAACATCGCGCCCGTGGCGGCGGTCACAACGCCCAGCGCCAGCAAGGCCTCGGTGAGGGTGAAGCCCAACGCGCTGCGCACGCCTTTGGACAGGCGGGTGAGGGTGGGCGAGCAGCGGGGGCGGATCGTGTGCGTCATGCATTCAGCATGCGATGCACCTTGGATTCCGCAAGTCCCTGTTTTTAGTCTAAAAAAGATGGGTTTTTCAACTTGACATTGCGTAGTGGTCTGGTTGCATGGGGTTAATGGAGTGGGGTGACCTACTCACGAAAGAAATTCAAACAACCCAAGAGATCGCCGCCATGATTGAAAACCCCATCCGCGAGGCCCGCCCCATCGCTGGCCTTCCTTTCGCGCACATCCCTCCCACGGTTCCCGCGTTCCTGCCCGAAGGCAAGCTTCGCCGGCAAGCCCGCCTGGCGCGCGAGCAACGCCACTTCGAGCGCCAGCTGCGCAAGGAGCTGAAATGGAAATGACCACCGACCGGCGTGCTCAGCGGCTTCTGGATGCCATCGAGCACCGCAACACACAGGCTTTGAAGAGAACCATTGCGGCCATCCGCGAGGCACGTCTGAAGGCGTGGAGGGGCCTGACGGCTTTCCCGTCCTTGGACCACCCGGTGGGGCCCAACGGAATCACCGCTTTCCACGTCGCTTGCATGGCGTGGCACGTGAACCAGGATGACCCGGCCAAGCGGCAGTGCTACGACAAGATGGCTGGAATGCTGGCTGAAGCCGGAGCGGACGTGTTCGCGGAGTTCGGTCCGGCAAAACAACGCTGGACGATCATCGAAGCACTGCATGGCGCTGCGCCACCGTCTGTCAAAGCATGGATGGCCTCTCAGCCGTTCGATCTGCATTGCTCGGCGTCAAACACCGCCCACACGCTGCGGTGGGACTGCCGTCGTCCAGCCGCCTTGTCGGAAGGATAGAAAAGAATCCAAGGGCTGAACGGCCCGAAAGGGTTGCAAAAACATACAGTTGCGCAATGGCAGCGTCGGGTTAGATTCGACAGGAACCCCTATCTACTCACGAAAGGATGTCCTATGCGACTGTGCAACTTCTCACTCAAGGGTGGCGTCGGCCGCACGACGCTGGCCCTGAATCTAGCCGGGTGCTATGCCCGTGACCCCAGCCTGCGTGTGCTGGTCAATGACCGGGACCCCCAAGGCGGGGCCTGCGCGTTTGCCTCACTGTCGGACGAAACACCGTTCAGTGTCGGGCGATCGCGCTCCCCTGGCTTCGACGTGGAGATCACCGACACCCCGCCGCGTCTGCCGGACAACGAAGTGATCCCCGAGGCCGATCTCTACCTGGTGCCCACGTTGCTCGATGGGGCCAGCTTTCTCATCTTCCTGCGAACCGTGGATGTTCTTGAAAAGAAGGGAAAGCGTTACCTGCCCATCGCCAACCGGGCCAACGAGAAGCGGGCAGCCCATCGACGCCGCCTGGAGCACCCTAAGATGTCGGGTGCCGTCCTGGTGCGGGACCGAGCGTTGTTTGCGGACTGCTACGAGGAGGGAAAGACCGTGTTCGATGCCAACGGCCGCTGGGCCCGGGTTGCCCAGGAGGAGATCCACGCCCTGGCGGTCCGCGTTCGCGATACCTTGACCGCTGGTGCAGGCCGGAGGGCTGCGGCATGATTGAGCTTCCCTTGGTTTCCCTCCCAGACCTACCCATGGCCACTCGCAAAGCTCCTGCCAAGAAGGCTGCCACGAAGAAGGCCGTCAAGCGCACCTTGGATGACGTCAAGGACGTGACCCATGCCAAGGCCCGCAGGGCCAGCAAAGCGGCAAGCCTTCCGATCGCCCGCATCCCGGAGCACCTGTTGCTGGGGCCGGGCGACTACCCGGAGCGCAAGTCTTATTTTGACTACGACGACAGCCAGAAGGCGGGAAGCGTGGGAGGCAAGCGGGTTCACATGGTCATGCCCCGATCGGTCACCCTCCACGACTACCGCCGTCGGGAAGACGGGCTGCGCCACCACCGGGCCATGGTGACGATCCCGCCGAAGCTCCGCGAGAACATCGCCAAGCTGTTTGGCTTTGACGATTCGGAAGACGCCGGCAGTGAAGTTGCGTTGACCACCGCTATGGTGGCGTTGGCCGACTACGCGGCGGCGTCGCTCATCCAGGACAAGACGCTGTTGATCGTGAGCTCGCCGGTGGACGAGCACGCGGAGGACCGCAAAGCCGCCAGGGTAGCGGTGCGGAACTTGGGGATGAGCAAGAACGGAAAGATCTACTGACCCTCACAATCAGGGGGACGAAGAAAGCGGCTATGGCTGCTTTTTTGTGTCTGTGGATCATCCCGTGGGCAGAGCAAAAGCAGCTGAAAAAGCGTCCCCTGGCGGGAGCAGGCATACGCCTACGGCGCGAAGAACCGTTGATTGAACTTCCGGATCCACGCGGAGGGCGTTCCTATCATGAGCAATGGTTCGATTTGTCCGATCAGCCGGAGCTTTGGGGCGGCTCATTGGGGAAGGCTGGCAACCTCCAGTTCGGACGATTCATTGCCCGCCAGTCGCCGCCGCAGGGCCTCTTTGGACATCTTGGGCGGAGCGTCCAGCGAGAGCTCCTTTCCGTCCAACGAACGGTAGAACGGATCGTCCACCCCCGCGCTGACGTAGACGACCAGGTCCGGCCCGATCGCTAACAGGCCTGCATCGAACAACGCGTGGATGTCCTTCCGTAGCAGTAAGCCATTGCTCAAAGCATTGGTGGCTGCCCCGTTGTAGGGGACGATGTGAGCGGCGTCGATGACGCTTGCCAAGGCGGTCCCGGTGACCATGCACACGGCTCCGTAGTGGGCGACTAGGCGTTTGCGAAACTCGGCTTGGCCCTCTCGGATCACCCGAAGGACTTGTTCCACCCGCTTGCCCTCGGCCACGACGGCTTCCGCCGCCGGGGGCAATGCCTGTTCCACTGCCAACCGCCCGCTCTCTTCCAGCACTCCCAAGAGTGCTTGGATGGCGTCGTATCCAAGCAGCTCTGCTGCCGGGCGCAGCTTTGGGTCAATGCCGGATCGGTGTCGGATATGGGCCAACAGGAGGGCGGCGTCTTCGAGGTAAGTGAGCTTCTCTCGGCGCATGCTCCAAAGCTGGTTCAGTTCGTCCAAGCCCCAGGTGTTCAGCGCCAACTGGACCTCACCGCTGCTCATCCGGCGGGCGAGGTTGCCCTTGGCTAGGTTCTGCCGGACCAAGTATTCCTGAAGCTCGGGTGGATCGGTCAGCTCATCGTCATCGATGGCAAATAGGCTTCTGTAGGTCCGCTTGGCGGCTTGGCTCTTCTCCTCGTGGCGTCGTCGTTGTTTCTCCGCCCGCCACTTGGCGATGCGTTCCTTTTCGCTTTCCATGCCGGATGGTGTTCGAAGTTGGGTGCGAAGCTAATGGTAGTGGATCACGGCCGCTGAGAGCGGCCTTGCACTTTCCGCTGGCGGGCCTCCAACCACGACGACGCTAGATCGTCCACATCGGCCTGCATGGCTGCCCGCTCCCCGGGCAACCATGCCCTCAGCGTCCCACTTGCCACGCCCGCGTCTCGCTTCGCCAAACGCCGCCTTGCTTCCAACCACTGGGCCTTCGTTTCCCCCTCACGTGCGGCTTGACGCTGGGTCCGCATGCGAACGGCGTTGGGCCTGTCGCTGTAAGCCGGAATGTGGTCTTTGGCCTGGCTAGGCCACGGTGCTTCGTGCGTGCCCTGTCGCCGCAGTCGGATCTGGCGCAGGCTTGGATACCGGGCCATCCACCGGTTCTCAAAGGAGCGGTCGGGAGGGAGAGCAGTCCCCAAAGGCAGGGGAATGACCAACGCGTGGAGGGCGATCAGCTGCCACACCGCCGCTTGAAAAACATCCTCGGTTAACCGGAAGGCCACCACGTCGGGGTGTTCCAGCCATTGGCCTTGGTGCATATTGCGCAAGAGCGCGGCCAAGTCGTTTCGCGTCAGATGGGCACGGTGGGCCAGTGGCCACCCCACTATCCAGCCGTCCGAATGCCTCTGGGCGTGAACGACGAACCGGGGGTGTATCCAGCGCTCTTGGAGCTGGGCAAGGACGGTGGCTGGCTTGGCAAAGCGCCCCACCTCGACCAGGTGGTTGTCGGAGCGCTGGAGGACAAGCAGCCGGTCGGCCAGCAGGGCGTCCAAGGGTTCTGGTGGCAGCCGCTGGCTCAACTCGGGCCAGGCCAACAGGTCACGGGTGCCCCGCTCGGTGATGCAGCGCTTGCAAGCCATGCGCAGGTTCTCGGTGTCCCTTGGGCCGGCTAGGCTCAACGGAACGAGCGGTGAGAGCCCCCACGAATGGCTACGGTCCAAGTCCAAGGGGGCGGTGCAGAAAGCGCACACAGGGCTTTCGGAACGGCGGGCCACGTCCAGCGCCCAGCGTGGGGTGGCAGGCGCACGGACGGCATGGAAGGCCAGCACGCGACGGGCAAACGCGTCCAGGTCAGCGGTGTTCATGAGAGCACTCCTGAAACGACAGCAGGCGGATCGTTGAAGGCCAATGGCGGTGAATGGAGGCCATGGCGCGCACCCTCGTTTGACTAAAACGAATTGGTGCGAGGGATTTGCGGGTTCCTTCCAGTGGTTCTTTGGCTGCCCACGGAAGATTCGGAAAGCACGGTGTCGGTGCATCCAATGGCACTGCACACGTTTGACTAAAACCAACGTGGCTTGGGTGTCGTGGGGCGGTGCATCGGGTGGGCGAGGGCAACCTGTCCTGGGGATCCGGGGCAATGCGAAACGGTGGGCTGAAAAACTTTGCACGGATTCCCGGGGTGGGGCATCGGTGGGCGTGAGGGGTGGAAGAGCGGGAGCGTTGCGTGGGCATGGCGTGGGCGGCGGTCCTGTGGGGCGAGGGGCGTAGACCACCAATAGCGCACCTGGGGCAACACGCAAGGGTCCGCCGAAAAGCAACTGCAAGAGCTCAGCGTGGGTGGAAGCAGTGTCGGCAGTGGCAGAGAAGCAGGAGCCCGGACGGTTCCCTAGAGTCGTCATACACATGACGCACTGAAGTGGGAGTGCGTTTTTCGCCCAAAAATCGGCCTCACATCTGCCGAAACCTCAATGCAATCAAGGCCTGACCGTGTCACCAGCGAATGGAGACAGCGTCAGTGGTTGTTAGCTCATTTGGCCCTTGTTTTTCAGGCTCCTGCGGTGGGGTCTTGCCAACTCCGAGATTCGCGGTATCGGTGGAGTAATCCCGATGCGGAGTTACTCGACCGATGGCGTTCGTTCGTCAAAACGTAAACCTCGACCGTGGGCAACTGAAACTTGCTCAGCGGCTTGCCCGTGAATCGGGCAGTGGGTTCAGCGCCTACGTGCGAGAGGCGCTGGAGCGACACAACACCTCCATGTCTGTGGCGAGTGTGCTGGAGAACTCCAACGCTCACTTGGAGCAGCTCATTGACGAGCTGCGGGAAGAGAACGCGCTGTTCCGGAGTGCGCTCCAGGAAGATCTGCGGCGGCTGCGAGACGAAACGAAGGCGGAGCAGGACCGCGCCATTCAGCGCTACGAAGAAGCGCTTCGCAAGGTCGTGACTGCGGCCCTCTCGCAACCCTCTCCCAAAGATCCTGGTGCGGCAAAGGTGCCCGCAACCGGACCCATGACTGCTCCACGCACCTAACTTTCCCCACAGCAGGAGATCCATCCCATGAAACGTTTTTCCCTTCCTCTCACTCTCTGCCTGGCGGCGTTCATGCCGCTTCACGTTTCCGCCCAAGCCGCCCCTGACGAAGTGCACGCCGCGGCGGACCATGGCAAGCCCAAGGCCGACAAGAAGCGTCTGTTCAAGGCCGGTGGTATCGGTTGTGTGGCCGGCGGAGCCATCGCCTTGCTCACGGGCAAGAAAGACAAGGCCCTGGGCGCTTGCGCCGCGGGTGCTGCAGTGGGTGCTTCGGCGTCTTACGTGAACCAGCAGCGGGAACACGCCGAGCAGGCCGCCGACGCCGCCCGTGCGGCTGGCATGAAGGCCGAAGTGGTCACCAAGACTGAAACCGTGGAGGGCAAGCAGGAAGCCGTCCTGGATTCGTTGCGCTTGAACTACAACCCCACCGACATGAAGCGTTTGGACAGCGACACTCGGGCCTTCCTCGACAAGTTCGCGGGTCTGTTGAACAAGTCCAGCAACGGGTTGACGGTGGTGTTCCAAGGAGCCGACAAGGCCGCCTGCCAAGTGCCCATCGTGGAGCTGGCCAAGCGTGGTGCGCTGTCCAAGGTCACGGTGGACGACCGCTGCGGCAGCGGTGAGCCCGTGATCGTCGTTACCCCGGTGCCTGACGTCCGGTGATCTCGCGCCCGGGTGTCTGTCGATGCTCGGGCGTCCTTTCCCAATTCAAGGAGCCCACATGACCCCAGAAGAAAAGAACCAAATAATGCTGCAGCGCAAGCGCAAGGAGCTGCTTGAGCGTGCCAGGGCAACCCCGACCGCATCGCCCACCCAAGAAGAGCGGCTGGTTTCCGACGGCATGAAAGAGAACCTGAAAGCTGCCAGTCACTGGGCCGGAGTGATCAGCAGGCGCACTGCCGAGTTGACCCAGAAGGGCGTTGCTGCCGCTGCCGAGAAGGCGAAGGAGGTCAAGGCGACCGTGGACGCCAAGCGGGCAAGGAGCGCGGAGGAAAGAGTTCAGGCAGCAGAAGCCGAGTCTGGACCCACCGTCCAGCCGAGCGAAGCCGAGGTGGGACCCGAGGACTTGGTCGATGCGTTGCCCGCCCGGGAGCCAGCGGCAATTGCCGTCGAAGCAGAAGCGGTTGGCGTGAGCGAAACGAATCTTGAGCCAGGAGTGACGGAACAGCGGCCTGTCGTGGAAGCCACCAGATTTACACCGGAGGCGGACGCCACTTCGTATCAGCCAGCAGATGCTGTCAAAGAGCCGCAGGTGACCGATGACGTTTCGACAGGGCAGGGAGAGTTGACCGCCGCTGCCGCAGAGGAGCTTGGCCCCTCACCCGACGCCAAGTCTTCAGAAGCATCGCAAGCGTCACTGCATTCCACGCCCGGCTCTCGCTGGCATTGGGCAGTAGGCGGCGTGGTGGCGGCGGCATTGGTCGTGGGGACGATCTACTTCTTACATGGGAAAGGCGATCAGGTGCCACCGAGCACACCGCAGCCCGTGGCACCGGTTGCTACTCCAGCCGCTCCCGAGCAGTTGCCCGAGGTGGTGGAAGCCCCCGTGGTCGCGCCTGCTCCAGCAGTGCTTACAGAGCAGGCCGAGCCAGAACCTGCGATCGAGAAGCCAGAGCCGGTCGCCGCTCCCGATGTGACAGCGTCAGCGACGATTGCGTCCCAGCCCAAGCCTTCGCCGAAACGTGCGATCGCCCCGTTGCCGAGGAAGGCCACCGCACCAGCCGCCGAACCGCGGAACGACTGGCAGCAAAAAGCCAATGCAGACCTGGACGCCTGGGCGAAGAAGTCGGGGATCGACTAATCCCCCTTGCGCATCCGCGGATTCGATCTAGAAAGAAGTGACCTACTCACGAATAGGGGGGAGACATGTTCAAGTGGCTGTTCACGCAATACCGGGAACCCGGAAAACTTCACTTCGGATCAAAGTGGCTGAACCTGCACGGGCGCTTGTTCCTCGGCAGCCCTGAATCATTTGGCATAGGCCACCTGAGTGAAGGCGTCCGCCGCACTTTCTACTACTTGCGGGCCGATCGCAGGCCTCCGGTCAGAGACGACGCCGCGTATGACGCATGGACCAAGGATCGGCTCTACGCGAGCAAGGTTGAGCAGGTCGCAGAGCGCTGGGTGGCCAAAGCGGGCTTCCTGGCGTGCGCGCCGCTTTGTTTGGTGCTTGCCGTCTTGGCGCATTGGCTTCGTTGATTTGACAGGGGAGGGAAACAGAGATGGCAGCAATCAGTTTGTTAAACGTTCTGGACTGGACGAGCGGCCTGGGCCGCAAGTTCCGACGGAAGAGCGGCGAGCCTTCGGGCGTGAAAGAAGAAATCATCGTCAAGTCCCACGATGAGTATGAAAACCTCGTGGGTCGCTTTGACGTGACCGATCGCGTTCGCAGCCGAGAGCTCGATGTGCCGGAGGCTGATCGGGATTTCGCGCTGGAGTGCGGCGCCGTCTGGGACGAGAACGCCCAGGTGTTCAAGGTGCCCGACGGACGCAGCGAGGACGAATTCCAGGAGTGGTGGCCGAAGGTTCCGGAAGATTTGCGTGACACCCAATCGCGGATCATCACGACGAAGCTTGGACGGCGTGCCGAGGGCTTTCTGCAGGGCAACGACATGGGGCAGGGCGGCGACAGCCTGGCCACTCCCTTGATGTATCTCGCCTTCCCCGTGATCGGCGTTCTGGCAACCTTCCTGGTGAGCCTGATCGTTTCTATGGGGTGGACCAAGCTAGAGGCCGCCTCGACGCTGGAAAGCTTCGTTCGGATTGGTGGGGCGGGCGTGATAGCTCTCTTGCTGACCATTCCTTATTTCATTGCCCTCAAGCAAGGCGAGGGCATGAAGGAGGCACTGAAGGCATGGGTGCTGTTGCAGTGGGTTCCGATGGCGCTTCAGTTCGTGGTTGGGGACAGCAAGGGCGGCACCGAGGTGGCAATGCAAGCCGGCGGCATGGCTGTGTATGCCCAGATCGCCAGGACCTACCTGTGGTGGGCCTTTGGCTTGGTCGGCATCCTGTTTGTGGTTTGCTTTGTGGCGGCGGCCTCGCACCCGCACCGGGGCGTCATTGGCGGGACAGCCGCGCGCTTCATTCAAGCGATGAAGTGGGTGGGGCTCATCTTTGCCACACTGGTGGTCGCCAAGGTCCTGCCATTTGGCTTGGGCGAGGCGGCGCCTTACGTGCTGGCATGCATGTATGCGATGCAATACGCCGAAGGCAACTTTGTCCAAAACGCCGCCCGGCTTTACCTGCAGAACAACGACAACAACCTGGCCACCCAGGGGGCGCTGATCAACGCGCACGTCAAGGCGCGTGAACAGCAAGCCGAGGCGGCCCTGCGGGACAAGACCCCGCTGATCACCATCGGGCGCGCCACGGGACACCTGTCCGACAAGGGCTATGGCTACTCACCCGACTTGGGCACCGTGATGATGTTCTCATGGCGCGATTGCCAGCAGGGCCTGCTCGTGTTCGGAGCCATCGGTTCGGGCAAATCCTATGCCGCGCTGCGACCCATCGCTCGTCGGTTCCGTAAAGCTGCCTTGGCAATGGCGTGTGTGGCGTCGGACCAAGGCGATGTAAGGGAGCGTTTGACGCGGCAGAAGCTGGCCGGCGGTGCTCTCATTGCTGACGGTAAGGACGGAGCAATCATCGCGGATCTGGAAGGGTTGTTCGATATCGTCGTCAAGCCTGGAATGCGCGTGGGGCCCTACGAAGGGTTGGCGCCCGATCAGATCGTCCGGGCATTGCGCGGTGCAGCCGGTGGGCGAGTGGACGAGAGTTCCAAGCTCTGGATGGACGGCGGTGACGCGTTCCTCTACCACACCGGCATCATCCTTCGTGCGCTCGTGGATCACGAGATGGCTTACAGGTCCTGGTGCTCGGCCAAGCTGGAAGGGTTGGAGCGTGCACAGATGGACGCGGAGCTTGAGCTGGTCAAACAGCGCAAGCTGGGCGAGGACGTGGCCGAAACTGAGGCATTGATCGAGCGGATCGCCGAGCAGATCGCCATCCATCGAATACCGGTGAGTGACGACAGGCAATGGCATTACACGCCATTCCACCACCACAAGTTGTTGTCCATTGTGGAACGCGTGATTCCCGCAAGTCCCGCGCCTCGTGCCAGTCCAAAGCTAATGGAGGTGGTGAAATACTTGGGCCTGGAAGAGGCGGACACGAGCCATGACGAAGAAGGGCGCCTGGCCTACGCGGCCTACCTGCAACAGCACCGCCTTCGTCAAGAGAGCGCTCCGCAGACCATCCACCCGGATCTCTTCCGTCCCATGTCTCAGCTGCAGAGCTCGCTGGAATGGGCGTTCCTGGAGATTCCCGCGATGCATCCGGAACAGAGGCAATCGTTCACGCTCAACTCACGAGGGCTGCTGGAGAAGCTCTTGCGAGGCGAAAAGCTGCGTGACAGCAAGACGGACATGCCCTGGCATTCGATTGAGACGGGCGAGGTGGACGTCTCCGACGCGCTCTATGGAGCCATGGTAGGCCTCTTCTTGCCCCCGACCCAATTCGGTGAGGCAGGTGAAATGATGATGCGTCTGCTCAAACAGCGGGTCATGAACGGAATCAAAGGGCGTGGTGCATACGGTGATAAATGGCGTGAAGCACTGCCCGGCCAGACCGAGGTGATGCTGATGATGGACGAGGCCCACCTGCTGTTGACGGCCGATGACATCAACCTGTTCTCCGTTTCGCGCTCGCTGGGGTTGATGCCCGTGCTTGCAACGCAAGGGTTTGAAAGCTTGGTCAACGCCTTTGGGTCAGTCAACGAGGCGGAGCTGATGGCCAACACGATGCAATCGGTGATCGCGCTGAAGTGCTCGCACAACACCCACGAATACCTGGAAAAGCGGTTCGGACAGGCAACGTTGACCACGTTCAAACAGCGCACCCGGGGCATCGACTACCAAGGCGGCATGAACAATTGGCGCCACTCCGTGCTCAACGACCCGGATCATGCCTACGCGTCCGCCTACGACAAGATGCGAATGGAAGGGGCCGGGCGGTTGACGGCCTCGCGCATCGACGCCGTGACGGGCCGCCGCTGGCGGATTGGATCGGAGGACACGCTGGGCCAAGACGAGATCGCGCGCGACATCGACATGCCCACCGGGGGCAAGCGCGAGGTGCAGCCGCTGTTCCTGCGCGAGGAGTATTCCGCCCTTCTTGAGCCCCGCGGTCACGCCGTTGTGGCGTTGAACCGGGCTGGCATCAAGCGGTTCGACCTGGCAGAGCTCCTGCCCGATGCGGATTGATGCGGATAGGCAAGGGGGCTCACCCCCCTTGCCAAACCTGCGGATTGATCAACGATGAACCCATTCACCCCAGCGGAGGGAACAAACATGAGCGACAGCCTTTCCCAACCCATCGAAGAAATGACCGAGCTGCGAGCACTCCAGGCGCAGCGCAACGAGCGGCTTCTGGGCGATCGCCCACCGCCCAAGAAGGACAGCGCGGCACGGGCGGACTTCGAGCAGAACGTGGCCCAAGACCAAGACGCCATCGAGCAACGCCGACAGCGCGTTCTAGCGTGGGCAGAGAAGGCCTCGCCCGATCAGATCGCCGCGCTCCAGGCAAAGATCCAGGAGGCCGACAAAGCCGTTCGTGATGCAAAGCCGGACGACAGGCACGAGCAGGTGGTTCATGCGACCGTTGCGCAGTGGCGGCAGCAACGCAGCGTCCAGCGGGAGGAGAGCCCTCCCATGTTGACCCGTGAGCAGCGGATGGAGAACGGATCTGGGCGCCTGGGATACGCCGATTACGCCCGCAGTTCGTTGAAGGAGGCGGCTTTCATGAAGGACTACGCTGCCAATTACGATTGGGAGAAGCACCAGAAGCAGGCCCAGCCAAACGTCTTTCGACAGTAATTTTCACCGATGTTCAAATCTGCCCGGTTCTTCGCAGAATCGGGCATTTTTGCGTCTTGACGTCCAGTTTGACGGTGCTTTAATGGTTATGTAACGAGTAGGTAGACCTACTCATAAAACCAAAAGGAGAGCCGCCATGTCCACGTTGTTCAATGCCATCAAAGACTTCGCTTTCGAAAACGCGGTCCCACTGCTGACCGGCTTGTTCCTGCTGGTCGCGGCCTTCGCAACGGCCGTCCTCGCCTACCCTCCGGCCGTTCCGGTTCTGCTCAAGGTAATGGCCATAGCGGCGGTGGGCTTTGTGACCATCGGGGTGGTGGTCCAGAGTTCCTTCCGATGAGCAGCTGGCGCTGGCTCAAGCTGCGCGAGGTGCAGGAAGCGTTGGCGCCGTTTTGACTGGGAGGGCTTTGGTTTCTGGTTCTATCCCGCGCTGATTTTCTACATGCTGGGTTGAATCGTCTTTGGCCCACGCGACAGTGTTTGACGCGTTAGCCCATTAGTTCACCAGCGATCGAGCTGGACCTTTCCGATGAGGCACATTGGCTTACCACTGCAGGAGGATCAGATGAATATCAACAACACCAACTTCCACCGTTTTCCCGACGTTGCTCCCGAGCATTTGAGTTCTTTCGCCTTGGTCGGCGGGTATGTGGATTCCCAGGTTTTGGCTGGAAGAAGCTTGGACAATGTGCTTCAGGAACTGGACAGCAGTAGCCCAGGGCAGAAGCTCTGGCATGACACTGGGATTCTTCGGCATTTCAGTGTTGCGGTGGCTACTCGCCTCAACAGCTGACACGTTCTCTTGACGGTCGCGGATTCGGCTTTACAACAATAGAGATGGACATCCAAGAATCTCTGTTGCGCCTCTTGCGTCCCCTCGGCCTCCAACGAGCGGAGGCCTTGGCGGGCGCGCTCGCGCGCGAAGCCGGAGCGTCCAGAGGCCTTCACGATTCGCAAGTGTTGGCGCGTGCCCACGCCCTGAGCGTTGCCCCTGTCGAGGGGCGGTTGGGCGATCTGGTCTGGCAGGTCCGCCAGCGGAAGCACGATGATGCGCCCCAAGTGGACCTGCGCTGGGGCTTACATCGCCTGGGGTTCGACGCGCACACGCGAGCGTCCACACGGGACCTGGTGCGTGCTTACGAGAGGCGCTTGGCAGACCGTGACGAGCCGATGGTTTACAGCACCTTGGCAGAGAGGGTGGCTGGGTTGTCCATGGCAGAGCACGCCTCGCTCTTCCAAGGCATGGCGATGGCGGTGGAGGAGGCGCGGGCTCGGCTGTCGGATGCAAACCGGTTGCGGGAGAACGCACCGTGGCAAGCCTGGCTCGTGGGGGCGTCCCGAGCGGGCCACGAAGCAGCACTGCTGGCCTGCATCGGCATGGGCGCGGACGCCCGGCTGCCCGATGCCAGCGGCAACACGCCACTGCATCATGCGGCCCGGTTTGGTCACGCCTCGCTGGTCACCCCGCTGGTCCAAGCCGGCGCCGACGTGGCGGCCCTCAACGCCCACGGGTGGGCGCCGCTCCACCTCGCCGCGCTTCACAGGCACGCCCGGGTCTGCCTCCACCTGATGGCCCACGGCGCCAATCCTGAGCAGCCAGGGTGGCGAGGGCGGACCCCTACGCGCATGCACCGACATGAGCAAACCCGAGCCCTTTGACGCGCTGGGTGACGTGCCCGGCAGCGTTGCGCCTTCCCAGCCGGTCCGATACTGGCACCGCGCCGTTCTCGCCGGTGCATTCGTTTTTGGCTTGGCCTACGTGGGGAGCATGGGCGTTGCCTGGCTCTTGCCGAATCCCGATGGCTCGCTCATCCGCTTCGCCGATGCTTTGAAAGGTGGTCTGGTGACCGCTTTTCACTTCCTGACCGCTGGCATCTCGGCACGTGCTCCGGCACGGGAGTTCATCGAACTGGTGTCCTACCACCACCCAGTGGCGACGTGGTCCCGGATCGGGGTGTCGCTTCTGCTGGCGGTGGGCCTTGGCCTTCGCATGTTCCTCAAGGCAGCTGAGCCGGTGAGCAACACTTGGCATTTGTCTGGACCGAGGCTGCTGGATGGAAAGGAGGCTGTGGACGAGGCCCGGCACCGCTCGATGACACCCAAGGAAGCCGAGGCGGATCCCTTCGCCCTGTCCCTCCACCCCGATCTGTTGCTGTCTAAAAAGCATTGGGCGCGCCACGTCCTGATCACCGGCTCGGTGGGTTCGGGCAAGAGCGTCATCCTCAAGCACATCCTGGAACAACTGACGCGAAAGAGGGGCGCAAAGCTATTCCTCTACGACATCAAAGGCGACTTCACGTCGATTCTCAAAAGGCCCATCATCGTGTCCCCTTTTGATGCGCGGTCCTACGTGTGGGACGTTGCCGCCGACGTGCGGACCCCCGCCCAGGCGGCGGCGTTCGCTGCCTCGATCATTCCGGAGGGCGACGGGAACGCCAAGTTCTGGAGCATGGCCGCTCAGGACTTGTTGATTGGGTGCGTGCGCGAGCTCCAAAACACCCGGCCTGGCCAGTGGGAGTGGCCCGATCTGGCGGCCTTGGTGCGCCGCCCCGCCGCAGAGATGGCCGCAGGCATGCGCCCGCATTACCCCCGAGGCGCCGCACTGGTGCGTGACCCGGAGAGCCAAACCACGTCCAGCGTGCTGTCTTCCCTGGGGGGCTTCACCCGCCTCATCGACGATCTGGCCACCGCATGGCCCAAGGTTGGGAAGCGCCGTTTCTCCATGACCGAGTGGATACGGGACGACTACACCGGGCGCAAGCAGGTCATCGTTCAATCCGGACCCGATCCAACCCTGACGAAGGCCTACATCGCCGCCATGATCAACGTGGCCGTGCCGGATCTCATTGGGCCGGGCTTGCCGGACAAGGAGGGCGGGCGTGGGCTCTACTTCGTGTTCGATGAGCTGACCAGCGCAGGGCGCTTGAACATCGATCCCTTGCTGGCATTGGGGCGCAGCAAAGGCGTGGTGGCCGTCATGGCGGTCCAGGATCACTCCCAGGTTGAGCTGGTTTACGGCGACAAGACCGCCCAGGCCTTCTCGTCGCTGGTGGGAACCCACGTGGTGTGCCAAGTGCAGATGGGGGCTACCCGGGACAAGCTGGCCAGCCAGCTCGGCAAGCGAAAAATCGCCTGGCGTGGGCACGACGACAAAGCCCAGGTCCACGAAGAAAGCCGCGCCTTGGTTTCCAGCGGTGAGCTCACCGACCGGCTGGGGTTCCGCAAAGGCAAGCGCTACGGTCCCGAGAGGTGGGGCATCGAGGCGATCGTGCAGATGGGCGGAGACGTGCTGTTGCTGACATGGCCCGGAAAGAGCCATCAAACGGTTCGCGAGGGGCAGGTGGCCGCTGCGTGGACCACCAAGCCAGCCGGACCGGTGGCCGAGGCTGAAGGGCCGTCGCCGGCAACGTCCCCTTCAAACGCTGGCGCGTCTGCCTTCCCAATCACCGCCGAAGGCATCGATGCGGTGCAGCGTGTGCTGACCATGACACCCGAGGAAATCGACGCGCTTTTCAAGCGGTGATCGGCCTTGCCAACTCTCCGTTTTCTGGGACCTTGGATCAGTCAACGTTTCGGAGAGCCACATGATCAACTGCACGCGAATCGACGCCCGCGGCCACAACAAGCACAACGGCAACATGTTCGACTACATGCTGGCCACCGAGCGCCTGTCCATCGACAGCGCCGTGGCTTACTACGTCGGCAGCGGTCCTGATCCGCGGCAGACGCTCAATTGGGGCGGCAGCCTTGCCGCCGAACTCGGCCTGGAAGGGCAGCCGGTCACCCGCGAGGTGATGGAAAAGCTGGGGAAGGGCTTCTCACCCACCGGAAGGCCGTTGTGCAAAAACGCAGGCAAGGAGGCCCGATTGGTCATCAAGACGGATCGCTGGGGAAACGTGCGGTTGGACGACGACGGCAAGCCGATGGAGAAGTGGGAGGGCGGCCACCGGGTGGGGTTCGATCTGACCATTTCCGCCCCCGGGGACGTGAGCGTGGCGTTTGCCCTTGCGGATGAACGCGAGAAGCTGGCCATCTTGGAAGCGCACCGCCAGGCCTGCGCCGTGGCGATGCGCTACATCGAGAGCAAGGTAGAGACCCGGCGCGGAGAAGCGGGCGTAGACGTTATAGGCACGGCGGGATTGGTTTGGGCAGCCGCCGACCACGTCAGCAACCGGAACGTGGAATCCGATCTGCACACCCATCATCTCGCGTTTGGTGTTTCGAAGGGGGAGGACGGCCGTTGGGGCACGTTTGATGCCATCGAGATCTACCGCCACCGCCATGCGGCCGATCACCTCTACAAGGCCGAGCTCTACAGCGCGATGAAAGCGCTGGGCTATGGGGTTCAGCGGGAACGCGAGGTGGACGTGATGGGGCACGAGACGGGCCAGATCCTCACCACGATTGCCGGCATCGACCGTGAGCTGGTGCTTCAGACGAAGACCCGCCGCCAGGAAATCTTGGACTACGTCAAAGAACACCCCAACGCCAGCCACGACGAGGCCTGCAAGGCCACCCGCAAGAAGAAGGAAGAACCGCCCTTCGATCAGGTGGTAAAGGACTGGCAGCAAACCTTCGCCAACATTGCCCGAGAAAGGCCAGACTTGGTTCCCACCACCCAATCGCTCAAGCAGACCCAAGGCCAGCACCTGGACCCGCATACGTTTGATGAGGTCTTGCAGCGCATGCACGAGAACGAGGCGATGTTCTGCGAGCATGACCTGGTCCGGGAGCTGGGGATGGAGTTCGCCGGGCAAAAGAACGCGGAGGAGATCCTCAAAATGGTGAAGGAGTTCACCGAACAGGACGACCTGGTGCGCGTGAAAGCCGAACACCTCCACAAAGACGACCGTGGCACTCGGTTGGCGCGCAAGCACCGGGAGGATCGCTTCTGCGCCACCTGGATGGTCGAATGGGAGGCCGAGATCATCCGCCGCTCGAAGGAGCGGGAGAACGAGACGGATCTCAAGCTGTTCCGCTCCACAGTAGACCGGGTGATCGCCGCGTATCAGAAGCGAAAGGGGTTCATCCTCACAGAGGAGCAGAACGCCGCCATCGGTCACCTCACCCACGGCACGGCCGGCGTGGGGGTCATGTCGGGGTTGGCCGGCACCGGCAAGACCACCGTGGCCGAGGTTTACAAGCAGTGCTTCGAAGCCGAAGGAAAGCAGTTGATGGGCTTGGCCGTGTCGGGTAAAGCCGCGGCTAAGCTGGAAGAAGAGTCCGGCATGCCCTGCATGTCGGTTGCAAAGTTCTTTTCCCAGCTCCGGCAGGGCAAGGTTGCACTGACGAAGAACGTTGTGGTGGTGCTCGATGAAGCCGGGATGATTGCCACCGGCGATACCTTGAAGTTGATGACCTACTGCCAAGGGGTGGGCGCCAAGCTGATCTTGCAAGGGGACAGTGACCAGCTTCAGCCCATCGCCGCGGGCAACGGCTTTGAACTGGCGAAGATGGCCCTGGGCGACACGAAGCTGACCGAGATCCGCCGGCAGAAGAACGCCGGTGACCTGATCACCGCCAACAGCTTCTACGAGCGGGACCAGCAGGGGAAGGTCAAGGACATGCGCCGCGGGCACCGCAGCCGCCAAGGCACCTTTGATATGGGCACAGAAATCCTGAACAACCTCAAGCAACGCAACTGCATCAACGACTTCGGAACGGAAAGACAGGCCATCAAGGCGTTGGTGGACGATTACCTGAAAGACAAAACGCCGATGGACGAGAAGCTGGTCTTGGCCCACACGCGCTCTGAAGTCAAAGCCCTCACCACGGGCATCCGAACGGGGCTTCAGGAACAAGGCTTGCTGGACAAGGAGGAGTTCACCTTCCGCTCGATCGTGAAAGGGCAGTGGGAGGACCTGACGCTCTCACGCCGCGATCGTGTGATGTTCACGGCGACCAACAACGACCTGGGTGTCATCAACGGCACCGAGGGCACGGTGGAGAGCATCCGGAAGGACAAGTCCGGTGGCTACGACGTGGTGGTGCGCATCGAGGGCTCGAATCCGAAGGAGAATGGGCGCATCGTGCAATTCAACACGAGCGAACACAATGCCTTGGCCCACCGGTATGCCATGACCGTCCACAAGGCGCAAGGACAAGGGAAATCCGAGGTTTACCACTTGGCCACGAACATGGGCATGCTCGACCAGCAGTCGGCCTTGGTGGCGTTCACCCGCCTCACCAAGGGCAGCTACCGCATGTATACGACGGACGACGTGATGGAGCGCATGGCCGAACGCTTGGGCACCGAGCGACACAAAGAAATGGCGCTGAGCGTCGGTTTGTCCGAGACCCAGGCTGCTCCGATGCGCGACCTGGTTCAAGACGTCGAAGAGCTGCTCGCAGGATTGAAACCGCAACCTCAGGTGCCGAGCATGAACGCGAAACAGCGCGACATGGGGCTCACCCGGTGACGCATCGGGCCAGTGTTAAAACGCTGATCACCACCACTACCCACGGCCACCACCCCACGCGTTCGGAGGGGGCTTTCACCGGTGTTCCCAGCTGCCACCGCCGTTGGTGGGCCAGCCATCGCACGTGCGGCGTTGACCGCCGGTGCGGGTTGACCACGATCCCCGGTGGCTTGGCGTAGATGCGCCACCCCTCTCGGGAGGCCTTCACCCGCCACGCCTGCTCATACGCTTCGGCTTCCGCCCTGGTGGCGGTCACCACTTCCAGCGCATGGAACCGGAAGGGACGGTGCCAGCCGCCTTTGGGGGAGCGGTGCTGCTTCTCCCGCTGCTGCGGGTTTGAGCTTTGGCCGATGTAACAGCCCCCGTCGTCGAACAGCAGGGCATAAAGGGTGCGGGGCAGGGTGTGATACTTCTCACTGCGTCCCAGTTTGTGGTGGTGGGGCATGGTCTCTCCTTGAGTAAAGCGACCCACTCACGAATAGATCAGAATCTTGAGTTGGCAAGCCTGCTGCGAAGGGTTCAAGACGCCTACAGCTATTCATGTAAGCTCCTGCTAACGAACAAGGGCCCCGAAGGGCCCTTGCCGAGACACGATCACCTCCTTTCGCCGCTGACATTCTTTAATTCGTTACCAACCGATGGCCCAGGCTGCGCCCACGGCCGTGTCCTGCCCGCTGCGGGAAACGCCGATCGAGAAAGCCGATGGAGATCCGCGTGGGGTGGTCACGTCGCGGGTGTAGCCGATGGAAATGGCGGCTTGGCCGCTGCAGCCACCGACGCCCACGGCCAGGCGGTTTCGGTTCTCTCCATGGATAGCCGACGTCGAGGTGGCCATCTGCGCGTTGGCTTGGGCCATGGCGCACACACCGCTCACCCGTTTGTCGAGCTGGCGGAAACGGCGGTCCGTCAGGTTCCAGCGGTCGTCTTGCTCCCGCTGGTAATCCCACAATTGACCACCGTTGATCGCGTCCGTGGACCCTGGAGCGATCGCTCCTGCTGCCACTCCGGTTACCCGCTGGTTGCCGGCGTTGATCCCGGATCGGGTGACCGATGGGCCGCCCTGGACGGTGAAGCCGTCGCTGTTGTGGATGGCCTTGGCCACTTGGACCGAGCCCTGCTCGGACAGCTCAATGGTGTCTTTCAAGCCAACGGTTTGGGTGCCGTTCCCGTTGTCCGTGACCTCGATGTTGGCCCCGGCCACCGTGGTGCTGCTTCCGCCATCCTTGCCGTCTTTACCGTCCTGGCCTGCGGGACCTTGCGGGCCGGTCGGACCTTGCGGGCCGGTGGTGCCACCACCACCGCCAGGGTTCTGCTCCAGCTGGTGAACGCGCCCGTCGAGATCGTAGATAGCGCCGGCCACGGTGGTGTGGTTGTTTCCGCTGCTCAGCTGGTAGTTCGGCGCCACGATCACGCCGTTTACTACGGTAGCGCCAGCGCCCAGGGTTTCCACGGCGGTGCGCAGTTGGCTGACGACCACGGCGTCGTCGTCAGCTTTGCCCAAGGCAACCTGGGTCAAACGACGGTTGCCGAACGCTGCGGTCTCTTCTTCATCGCAGGTGGTGTTGGCGCCCACGGCCACGCATCCCCATGCGTTGGCCGCGGCACGAGGCCCCAATGCCACGCCTTCTGTGGCGTTGGCCGTGGCAGACGCGCCGAAGGCTGCAGAGTAGGGCGCAAACGCCTGGGCCCACGGGCCCACGGCGGTGCCGGCCTCGCCGGCAGCGCCAGCGCCGTAACCGTAGGAAACCGCGAAGTCGGCGGTGGCGTTGGCACCGGGCCCGACGGCGGATGCGCCTTCGCCCTCGGTCTGGGATGCGGCGCCCAGCGCCAGGTTGTTAACGCCTTGCGCAGTCGCACCGCTGCCGAAAGCCGCTCCACCGTTTCCATTGGCTTTTGCGGACGGCCCTACAGCGGTCCCACTGGCTCCAGGCGCACGGGCATTAGAGCCGATGGCCACACTGGTGATTCCGCTGGCCAAGCTGTGCCCTCCAATGGCTACCGCAAAGTCGCCGGTGGCTTGCGCTTGAGGGCCGACGGCGACGGCGTAAACCGCGAATGCCTGTGCGCGAGAGCCAATGGCGAGCGCATGTGGGCCCTGCGCTTCGCTCAAGAATCCCAGAGCGGTTGTGCTGCACCCGCGGGCGGTGGCGCGATTGCCCACCGCGGTGGCCCCCAGGCACTCGCCCGGAACGCCGTTTTCATTCACCTCCACCCCGCCATCGGCGAGGGCGTCTGCCCCGATGGTCGTGGCCCCTATGGTCAACGATTGAGCGCGGTCGCCCACCGCGGTGGTATCGGGTTTGGTGGCAACGGCGCCGTTGCCCACTTGAACCTGGGCCTGCGCCGTGCCTGCAAAGAGGCCCGCCAGCAAAGCGCAGTGGATGAGGGAGCGTTTCATGGGATGGCCTCCTGGGATATGAAATGAGTGATCGTGTGCACTCACGAATAGATCAGATCCTGGAATGCGCAAGCCCCCCCTAACGAAACTTCCCGGCACAACGGTAGGAGGAGCCGTTGCGCCGGGAAGCGGTGGGGCCGACTTTTCCCCACCCCTCTTCTTCTACGTCAGGGAAAAGATTCCGCAAGCCCCCCCTTGCGCATTCTCGATTCTCCGCTTGCATGAGTGCATCGCTCATGTGAGTAAGGAGGCCTACTCATGTTTCAACGCTTGTTGCTCGCGCTCGCATTGGCCAGCGCCCCCATCCTGGTCCACGCTCACGTGCCAGCCACCGATTCCGTTGAGGTCCACGGGAAGAAGCCAGGGTTTTTCAAACGCCTGTTCCACCGTCACAAGGACGCCCCGCAGTGGGACGGTGTCCACCCTGAGCTTCGCTCAACGCTGGAACGCATCGCCTTGCAGATGAAGGACGAGGGCTACGACCTGCGGCTGATGGAGGGCTACCGTTCTGAACAGCGCCAGGCCGCGCTGCTCGCCAGCCAAAAGGGCGTGACCCAGGTGGGGCCAGGCAGCAGTTGCCACAACCACGGTTGGGCCGCAGACATGGTCATCTACAAGCGCGGCCGCCCGTCTTGGGACCTGACGGACGAGCAGGTGCGGCAGGGCTACCAACGCTTCGGTGAGCTGGCCCAGCAGGCGGGATTGAGGTGGGGTGGGGCTTGGAAGAGCTTCAAGGACATGCCCCACGTCGAGATGCGCAGCGAGTGCCTGGTAGCCATTCGTGGCGGATCTGCCCCCCGCCGATCAATGCAAACAGTGATTGCCAAGGCGGAGTCAGTGTCTGACCTACCGAGAGCACCTCGGTGGGCCTGGAGCGTCGATTCCGAGTTGGCGCCGGACTGGGCGTGCGAGTCCGTGCTTTGCAGTGCGTCTTGGGCGACGGTGAGCCGGCCATGGAGCTATGGGGCAAGGCCGCCGTTGAAAGGACTCCGTCCAGAACCGTTTGCTGAGGCGTCCTGTCCCATGGCCCCAATTGCCCTGAGACATACATGAGGAAGCGGTCCACCGGATTGCTTCCCTTTTCGGCGGAGAGTGGGGGTAAGCGGGTCATCTGCCCTGATCGCGCAGGTTCGGAGGGGATCGAGATTGACGCTCCCAAGGGCTGCAAAAACGGCTGGATCCGTTGCACCGCAAGGGGTATGCTCGTGGCGGGCACATTCCAGGGCACCTCCCAGATGGGTGAAACCCAAGCCGCCCAAGGGGTGAGGGCACTTCTCAAGGAAGTCCCACTCTCTCCGCCAGAATTCTCAAGAAGCCCCTGGAAACAGGGGCTTTTTTGTTGCTGTTGCATCGGCCACGGCAAAGGCCACAGCGCCGCAGACTGCCGAGCCTGTCACATCGCCGGTGCAGGGGCTGGCTAGACTCGGCCGGCACGCATGATGCGTGCACTTCGCCAATTCCGAGGACGATAGTCATGTTGAAAGGATTTAAACCTCTCACCGCAGCTGCGTTGTGCCTGCTTGGCCTCTCTGCCTTCGCCCAGAACGCCGCCGCGGCGCAATGGGTCGACAGCGGCCGCACTGCATACCTCAAGTACAGTTTCTTCGGCAGCTTCGCCGAACATACCTGCAACGCTGGCACTGCACCGATCCAGGGCTATCCGGGCGGCTGTGCCAATGATGCACCCAGCGGCTGGACGGCCAACTACACCGCCTCCAGTGGACTGGCCAACGAGCAGGTGAATGCTTGCGGGCACAACCCGTTCCAGCTCGGTTCGGCCTGCTATGGCCTGGCGTATGCAATCAACGGACAGGTCTACGCCGGTGGGCTGCCGGCCGCGTGCAATGTCGGCGCGCGTGCCGTGGTCACCTCCGCCCGCATGGAAACCGTCGAAATCCAGTACGAGGAGCTCGACGTCGACTTCATCGAGTCGGCGCAGGAGTACATCTGCCAGTAAGCCCGCGCAGGACGCCGCCGAGCACGGCGGCGTCCTGCCTGTTACGGCGCCGGCAGCTTCATCAGCCGCGACGATACCCCGCGTTGGGCTTGTTATGGCACAACGGGTAACTGGAGCACGACCGGAACACCCCATGCGGCCCATTCCGCTCCACAAACACCCCCACCTTGCACACTGGGCAGCGCTGCTCGTTGATGGCCGCGCCTGAAATTCCAGTCACTTCCACCGCACCGTCTTTCACCAGCTCATCCAGGAAGGGCGAGTGCTTGCCCTGCAGGGTGAACATCGCCACCGAGCGACGCGCACGCGTCAGTGCCACATAGAACAACCGCCGCTCTTCGCTGAGTGGATAGGAATCGCCCTCCGGCATCGCCAGCGACAGCACCGGGTCATCCGAGCGCAGGCTCGGGAAGCCGCGGTTCACCATGCCCGGCAGGATCACGTAGTCCGCCTCGCGCCCCTTCGAGCGATGCGCGGTCAGGAACTCGACGTCCATCGTGCTGCCAAACGACGTTCTCCACTCCGCAGGCACCGCACTGCGATCGGCCTGATAGCGCCCGAGGATGAACACCGTCACGCGTCCGTTGCGACCCTGCGGCACCGCACCGGACAACAGTTGCTGATGCAGCCTGGTGAGGTACTGGCGCACACCGTCCTGCACCTCCTCACGCCGGTTCATTTGGAACGCCTGCAGCACCGGGCCCATCGCTGGCGTAGCAGAACGAACCGCCTTGGCGATCTGCCCGGGATTGCGACTGATGAAGCGGCTGGACACATCGCACAGTGCCTGCGGGCAGCGGAAGGTCTGCTCCAGTTTCAGCACCTGGCCATGCCCCATCCATTCGCGGAACCCGGTCATCACCGAGACGTCGGCGCCGGCAAAACGATTGATCGACTGCCAGTCATCGCCCACCGCAAACAGATGGCGGCCGGGCTGGCTCACCAGCGCACGGCAGAGACGGGCGCGGGCGCGCGAGGCGTCCTGGAATTCGTCGGCCAGCACCAGCTCGTAGGGCGACGCGTAGTGTCCCTGTTCCAGCAGGCCGGCGGCCATGTTGAGCATGTCCTCAAAATCGATGCCGCGTTCGTCGGCCAGTGCGTTGTCCCAGGCCTGGAATACGGGGCCGGCGATTTCCAGGAAGCGGCGGTACCGTTCCTTGAATTGATCTTCGGGCAACTGCCGCAAGCGCGCAGCCATATCGTCCAGCGTCAGGCAGTTGCTCTTGGCGTGGGCAATGAAGGTGCGCATCAAGCCGATCAGGTCCGCATCCGGCATCGGCTTGGCACCCGCATCGGGCAGCTCGCGGTCCGGGTTCGGATCGAGCTCGATATCAGATGCGCCAAGCGTCTTCGCCAGGTCATGCAGGGCGTGCCCGCTGCGCAGGCCAAACGAGGTGGTCTCGACCAGCGCGGTGCCGCGCGCCAGGTGCTGCTGGCGTTTCCACTGCATGCCTTCGGCGTAATTGTCGAAGTGCTTCGGCGGCTGGCCATTGGCATCCAGCGCAAAGTGCTCGTGATACAGCGCGGCGTCCGGGTAATAGAAGTCCGGTCGATACTGGCGGTGGGTATCGGTGGCGGTATCAAATTCGTAACGGCGCTCGTAGTCGTACGCAACGCCGTTGTAGAACAGCCAATCGGCAATGACGCACTCTTCCAGGCTCTTTACTCGCTCGCCCTGCAGGGTGCGGATGTAGGGCGTGCCATCGCGGTCGTAGCCATCGGCCATCATCTCGGCACCGAACGGCGGAAGGTCGCGCCCGAACACCAGCCGGAACATGTCCCACTGGGTGCGGAAATGGATCGAGCGATCCTTCAGGTCGTCCACGAGGTCGGCCAGCTTGTTGAAGCCCAGCGTGGCATCGATGGCCCATTCGGGAATGTCGGGCTTGCGCCCGGTGGCCTTGCCGATGATGGCCAGGCCCAACGCATGGAAGGTCCGCGCCTCAACCACGGTGTCACCCATGCCGAGCCGATCAAAGGAGCGCTGCGCGCGCGCTTCCAGTTCCTTGGCCGCATCTTTGTTGAAGGCGAGCATGACGATCCTCTCGGGTTCGACAAAGCCGCGATCGATGGCATAAGCCGCCTTGGCGACCATCGTCGAGGTCTTGCCGGAGCCCGCTGAGGCCACGACCTGCACGCGGTTGTCGAAGCAGATGACCGCGCGGGCCTGTTCCTCGGTCAGCGGCCTGCTCTCGACCCGGTCCAGGAAGTCCTTGGCCAGGACCAGCTCACGCGTGGCCATGGCGTCGTTCGCTTCGGCCCATACGGCGGGCCAATCCAGATGCCAGTCGTTCAGCGCTTCCAACGCGGCCAGATGGTGGCTGGAGCGCAGGTTGTCATGCACGCTGGCATCGAGGAACAGGCGCTCCAGCTCATCCGGGGAGAGTGGCAGGGCGGGGCGGTCGGCCAGCAGCGCTTGTTGTTGTTCGTGGGTGATCCAGCGGCGGCTGGCGTGACCGCGATCGGTCAGTGCGTCCGCCGCGCTCAGCCACGCCTGGATCTGCGCCAGCACGTCCTCGAACAGGCCCTTGCGCCCGCGCGTGCTGCGCGCGGACAGCACGTCCTGCACAGCCGCCGCGAGGTGGGCCGCTTGCCGATTGGGCAACCCGCCCACGGACACAGGCCCACCTTCAGTCTGCAGAGCAACCCGGGCCCAGAACAGCCCGGGGACAACCTGCACGAGATGATCGCCATCCACGTGCTGTCGATACTGCTGGCCGCCAAGGGTCAGCTCGAGGTGTTCGCCATCAAGCCGCAGCCGCCACAGTGGCGAGCGGGTCACGCGCTGGCCCCAGCCCGAGGGGCGCCATTCCATAGACATCCAGATACTGCCTTGCATGCTTCACTGGGCGTATAGCGCCCTTACAACCCAATGATAAGGGGCCTTGGTGCCGCATGTGGCGCTCGTGCATCTGTCGCGCTGGCTGATGGCGTGTCACGCGTTCACATCAACGACAATCCGCCCGCGCACCTTGCCCGGAATGATCTTCTCGTAGACCTCCAGCACCTCGGCAAGCCCGATCTGCTGCACGGTGCTTTCCAGCTTCTGCGGGTCCAGGTCTGTGGCGAGGCGGTCCCATGCACGCTGGCGTACGTCCTGCGGGGCATTCACCGAGTCCACGCCGGCAAGGGTGACGTTGCGCAGGATGAAGGGCAGCACCGAGCCATGCAGTTCATCGCTCTGCGCCAGCCCACAGGCGGCCACGGCGCCGCGGTATTTCGTTTCGGCGATGGCATTGACCAGCGTCGGGCCACCGGCCACATCCACCACGCCCGCCCAGCGCTCGGCACTGATCGGCCGGTCGCGCGGTTCTGAAAGCTGCGCACGGTCGATGATCTCGGCCGCGCCGAGGCTGTGCAGATACTCGGCGTGTTCCGGGCGCCCGGTGGCGGCCACCACGCGATAGCCCAGCCTGGAAAGGATCGCCACCGCAATCGAGCCCACGCCGCCGTTGGCACCGGTCACCAGCACGTCGCCCTTTTCCGGAGCTACGCCGGCATCTTCCAGCGCCAGTACGCACAGCATGGCGGTGTAGCCGGCAGTGCCGATGGCCATGGCATCGCGGGTGGTCAGGTTGCCGGGAATCCTGTTCAGCCATTCGCTGCGCACGCGGGCGCGCTGGGCGAGGCCGCCGTGGTGGCCCATGCTCAGATCCCAGCCATTGAGCACCACGCGATCACCGGTTTTGAAACCGGCATTGCTGGATTCCAGCACCACGCCCGCCAAGTCGATGCCGGGAATGAGCGGATACGTGCGCATGACCGGGCGCGAATGGGTCAGCGCCAGCGCGTCCTTGTAATTGAGCGTCGAGTATTCAACCTGCACCAAGACGTCGCCATCCATCAGGTTGGCTTCATCGAAATCGACAAGTTCGGTGGAAACTCCATCGTCGGTCTTGCGGGTCAGCAGTGCCTTGAAACTCATGGAAGCGCCTCACGTTCAGTGGATGGCCCCATGCTAGGCTCGCACCGTTATCGCAACAAGAACGATGTTTTTCCGTAGGTACTATGGTTTTCGGGAGTATGCATGCGTAGCAGGCGTTGGGATGGCAAGAGCGGGTGCGCCGTGGAAGTCACGCTGTCAGTGATGGGCGGCGTGTGGAAGCCGATCATTCTTTTCCACTTGATGACTGGCAAGCGGCGTTTCATGGAATTGACGCGGCGGGTACCCAACGCCACGCAATCCATGCTGACCTGCCAGTTGCGCGAACTGGAGGCCGATGGGGTGGTGATCCGCCACGTCTATGCCGAAGTGCCGCCCAAGGTGGAATACGAACTTTCCGAATTCGGGCGCACGCTGGTGCCGGTGCTGCTGGCGATGCGCGAGTGGGGCGAAACCTATCGCGGGTACCAGAGTACGCGCGGGGACAGTTGAAGGCTGGGAGCCGGTGATGCCGGAAGTGCGGTGAGCCTCCTGCCGCAGCGATTCATGTGATCGCGCTCTGCGCCACGCGAACCATTAGTCCTCCGCTCATGAGGGAGGCAGCGAAGATTGGGGCACATCCCCGCAGGTCACCACGACAGGCTTCAACTCGCGGCCATCGGCGGATTGACGCAGGTGAAAGCAGGCTCTGAATACACGCAACTTTCCCGAAGTTCCATCGTCCAGGCTATCTGGCGTATACCCAGAGAGCACCACCTGGTAGTACGCGCCCACCTGCAGCGGCGGTGCAGGGGTGGGACCGGATCCATAGGGTATGCACTGGTCAGGTGGGAGCGAAGGTTCGGGAATGTGCTCGTCCATGAAGACCCGTTCCCACGTTGGGTAGAGTCCTTGCCCAGCAGCGCTCACTGCGATGGAGTCGATATCAGGCGGCTCGGATCGATTCCCGCGCGTGTCAGGAACACCAAAGCAAAGCCTGCCGTCAGACGTGCTGATCGTGGCCTTCTGGTAGCGCCCTGGCGGCGCTGAGCAGCTGGCCACGAGAGGTATCAGGATTGCCAAAAGGAACCATGCTTGTCTGATCATCGTGTGGTCCTCGGGAGGTTGCGCTTGTCGGAAGTTGACGCGAGGAATAGTGAGAGGACGCGTTTCAACTGGGCATGGATGCCGAATGTGGTTCGATACCTTGTGTTGCTCATCTTGCTTTGTGAATCACGGAAGGCAACGAGAAAGTAGTCAGCGAGGATGTCGCCTTGCGCCTCCATGTTGTAGTCGTGGAGCAGGCGCACGTCATCGAGGACATAGTCGTAGCTCATGTTCGGTCGCGGTCCACGCACCAGCCTCACGTTGTAGCCGAGCTGATGCTGCCAGACATGGGTCATTTCGTGGATGAAAAGCTGCTGGTTACGAAGATCGCCAGAAGAGTAATCATGAATGTACAGGTCTTTCGGGAAGTAGATCTCGCCATTGGGGGCAACCACCGTGTCCTCAGGTTGCATCCCAAACAACATCCAGTAGCCATGGTTGTGAATCCTCACCAGGCTGTAGTCAATCGCATCGCCGAACACCAGCTGTGCCATCTCGATCTCGCCTTGTGTCAAGCCGCGTTCATGGCCTGGTACCTGCACCGGTACGATCGACGTTCCCATGGTGTCAGAGGTAGTAATCACACCATCGACATCAAAAACCGCTGCATCATCGATCCCGGCCAACAAGGTGCGTTCGCAACAACCGCTCATGGCGCTGGGTGGACGCAACTCCGCGCGCACCACCGCCACGCTCTCGCGGGTTGAAACACGTGACGTCTCGCCCAGTGCGTTGGTCATGCCGGAGAAGGTCTGCCCGTTCGCCAGATGGAGCGTGTAGGGAAGCTCCCGCAACGGCATGCCCTGTGAGCCGGTGAAACGGACAGCCTGGTCGAACTGAAGGCGGCGGCCGCTGGCCAGCGGCGTTTCAGCACGCTGCGTACCGGCCATGTTGGGGCTGGCAGTCCCGCCTGTGGTGGCAGTACTGGATACGTACACCCTGAGCTGTTGGCTTGACATCACCCTGCAGCCACACGCGAGCGCGCATCCGTCCAGCGCAACAGGCTGGCCATCGATGATGATTGTGCTGTCACCTTCGACAATCGCAAACACACCTTTGTGCATGTGCGGGCACGTCGCCTTGTCGCCCACGCGTGCAACGCCCATGCCCTCGATGTCGGTTCGGTTCGACGCAGTGATTACACGCCCTCCGCTGGACGTCGGGTCTCCCATCACAATCCAGTTCCGTGCCATGAATCGCTTCCATTGCTGATCGGCCGGGAGAATCCGATGCAGTTCGGCGTTGCTTCGAGTGGCTTTTGCGACAAGCACGCCGAAGCCCAACTGCAATGGGCGATTGCGGGTTCATCGGAAGCGCGGGTTCGATCTCTGGTGTCGGATCAGCAGAGTCTTCAAGGGTCGAACGCGACACCTGCTCTGTTCCGATATGAGCTGCTTATGGGGGAAGGTGAATCAGCTGTGTCGCATTCGGCTTGCCTGCATGCACGGCGCCAGTCCTCTGCAGGCAAACATTCCCGCCCCATCTGGTGGGTTTGATGGATAACTCGCCACCACATGACGCAAGTACCGCGACTGCACGTCGGCGCGGCATTTCCCTACTTTTCATCCACGAACGAGTACGCCAGTCATCGCCGCGCCAAGGCACTCGCCCTGGCCGGGATTGGCGTCCCGAACTTACGTACCACTACCGGTCGCGCTTGCAGCCTTCGCTGCAGCCACGACAATGCACCGCCTGCCAGTCCATGGCGGACGGTGCGTGGGGATCCCTCGATCCGCCGGCTTTAGTGGTACGTATCCGGCACGCCAACCCGCACCGTCCGCCACCTCGCATCTGCAGGTGGCCACACCGTGAGGTTGTCGCCATGCCTGACCGTACTCCCGACATTCCCCGCCTGCGCCAGCTGCTCGGCGCCGCCGCGCGTGATCTTCCCGCCGCCCTGGCCGAAACACTTGAAGCGGCACTGTGTGAATCCGCGGAGTCCGTCACGCCGTCGGCGTTCTTCGCGCACTTGAAAGGCCACGGCGAGAATCTGCGAGCCGATGGCCAGCCCTGGACCGAAACCCGGCTGAGCCCCGGCCGCGCCTTCGATCTGGCCCTGGCCACCCGCAGTGCCTCGGGTATCACCGCGCTGACCGCCATGCTGCACGCCGCGCATGTGGCGCGGGAGAGTGATGATCCCGCCTGTTGCCCGTCCGCAGCGCTGGTCGAAGGCCTGTTCAACGCCTGCCAGGTGCTGTCGCTGCAGGTGGAGCGCTGCCTGGTTCCGTGATGGCGCAGGTTGCGCGGGGTTGTGCTGGAGCCTCACGCGTTCTTTGCAACTCGGTGGGCAGGCATTGCTAAGTTCGCTTGGCATCCATCACAGGAACCTGCAATGACCCGGACGTCCACGCGTGTATTGCTCGGCCTCTGCCTGATCCCGGCCGCGGCCTTTGCCCAATCCGACCGCCAGGTGGCCGAAGACATGGTTACCCGCGCGGCCAATGTCTGCCCCGGCCACAGCAGCGAGCGCACCACGCCGACAGTGAAGAAGGTGCCGGTCGGTGCACTGCGCGTCATGCTCGACCGCGGGCCGGTGATGTGCCCGGACCGCCGGCTGGATGCTTCTGCGCCCGCCGTGTTCTACGGCCGTGTGGGTGTGTTCGGCTGGAATCCGGAAGTGCCGGCCGCTGCGACGGTGGTCGTGGCGAAGATCGACCAGATGACCCGCAAGGATGAGTACCCGGTGGAGACGCTGGTGTGGGATGCCAAGGGCACCGCGCTCACCCAGCAGACGGTACCGGCGTTCGAGCCGCGGCCGGGTGCGGCGGTGCTGTACAAGGTGCGCTGACTGCCGCGCGCTACCCGCTGGAGGCCCATTCTGCGGGGCGCTCTGGCGCTCGCGCGTGGTGACGGAGCCGTGCCCACCAAGGTGGGCACCTACCAGAACGATGCAACCTGGCATCCGGCAATGCCGCACGATCAGGCGCTGACCCCGTACCAAGGCGCTACTTCGCCGGGGCGTCTGCCGTCTGCGCGGCCACCATGGCCTGCTGCATTTCCTTCAGCGACAGATAACCATCGCCATCAGTATCCAGCCCCGCGAAATACTTTTCGATTTCCGGCACCACGGCGGCTTCCTTCCTGCTGATCTTTCCGTCTTTGTCGGCATCCATTTCCTTGAACGCGGCGTCGATGGAGTCGGCCTGCTTGCTGAAGCGTGCCTGCTGGTACTTCGCGTACTCGGCCTTGTCGATGCGGCCATCGCCGTTGCTGTCCATGACGGCGAAGCTGGAATCGATATAGGCCTGCTTCGGGTCGCCGCTGGCGGCGTGGCCGATCAGCGGTGCGGCACACAGGGTGATGATGAGTAGCGTCTTGTTCATGCAGTCGGTTCCTTCGGAAAGCAGGGCAGGTCAGCGGCAGGGATAGCTGTAGCCATCCGAGCCACGGTAGGTGTCGCTGCGGCGGTCGTAGTTGCCGTAACGGTTCACGCAGTAGTCGGCACGTTCGCGGGTCTCGCGTTCGCGCTTGGCCGCGGCGGCGATCACACCGGCCACGACCGCCGCGCCCACCACGCCCACCACCACGCGCTTGGCCTTGTCGTCATCACGCCGCTCGCGTTCACGTTCGCGTTCGCGGCGCTCCCATTCGTCGCGCTGGCGGTCCTGATAGCCCCGGTCCCAGCCGGAGCGGTAGCCATCGCGGTCCTGTGCATGGGCGTCGCCCGCGTATGGAATCAGCACCAGCAGCTGCAGTGCGGCACCCAGCAGCAACGCTGTACGTCCTGTCTTCTGAAACATCGTTCCGCTCCTGTGCGGCTGTGTCGGTCGTATCAGTACAGCGCGCGGACATTGCGCGAACCTGTAGTCGCTCTTGTGGAATGCGCGTTGTTCAGCGCACCAGCGCCTCCACCGGGTCCAGCTGCGCCGCGCGGCGTGCCGGCAGGAAGCCGAAACCAATGCCGATCAGGCTGCTGCAGGCAAACGCGGCCAGGATCGAAGTGCTCGAGAACACCAGCGAGAAGCCGATATCAGCCAGTGCCAGCACGGCCCCCAGCGCCAGCGCCACGCTGATACCCAGCACGCCACCGAGCAGGCAGACCAGCACCGATTCGATCAGGAACTGCTGCAGGATGTCGCTGCGGCGCGCGCCCACCGCCATGCGCACGCCGATCTCGCGGGTGCGTTCGGTCACCGACACCAGCATGATGTTCATCACCCCGATGCCGCCCACCACCAACGCGATGGCGGCAATGGAGCTGATCATCAGCGTGAGGATGCGGGTGGTCTGCTCGATCGACGTGCGGATCTGCGCGTTGTTGCTCATGTAGAAGTCGCGCCGCCCATGCCGGCGCTCCAGCAGCCGGCCGATGGCGGCCTCCGCCGCCTGCATGCCCACAGTGTCGGACACGCGCACGGTAATGCTGGACACATGGCTCTGCCCCAGCATGCGCGCCATGGCGGTGGTGTAGGGCACCCAGACCTGCAGCAGCGAGGCATCGCCCACGGCGCCGGCCTCCTTCTTCACCACGCCCACCACCCGCACCGGAACGTTGCCGAGCAGCAGGGTCTGGCCGATAGGGTCTTCCTGTGCGGCGAAGAACCGTGCCCGTGTATTGGCGTCGATTACCACCACCTGCTGGTAGCCGGTAATGGCGGGCTGGGCAAAGAAGCGGCCTTGCCCGAGCTTCAGGCCGTGCACGCGGAAATACTGCTCACTCACGCCCTGCATCTGCACGTTGGCCGAGCGGTTGCCGCGCTGGGCGGTGCCACTGCTGGCGACGCCGGGCGTGGCGCTGTCCACGAACGGTTGCGCGGCCAGTGCCGTGCTGTCGCCGGGCGTCAGGGTTTCCACCTGTGCGGCGTGCACATCGCCGAAGCCGGAGCCCGGGTAGACCTCGATGGTGGTGGTGCCCAGCGAGGCGATGTTGGACAGGATGGCCTGGCGTGCGCCGGTGCCCAGGGCGACCACCGATACCACCGAGGCGATGCCGATGATGATGCCGAGCATGGTCAGGAAGGTGCGCATGCGGTGCGCGTTCATTGCGCGCAGGGCCATGCGGAAGGCTTCACCGAAGCGGTCGCGCAGCGCCTGCCAGCCGCTGCCTTCGCTGCGCACCTGCAGGGTGGCTGGGTTGCTGGAGGCCGCCGCTGTCGCGGCAGCGGTAGGGCGATCATCGACGATGCGCCCGTCGCGGATCTCGATGATGCGTTGCGCATGCTCGGCCACGGCCATGTCATGCGTGACCAGCACCACGGTGTGGCCTTCGGCATGCAGTTCGCCGAGGATCTTCATCACTTCCTTGCCGGACTGGGTGTCCAGTGCGCCGGTCGGCTCATCGGCGAAGATCACCGCGCCGCCGTTCATCAGTGCACGCGCGATGGACACGCGCTGCTGCTGCCCGCCGGACAGCTCGCCGGGCAGGTGCTGCATGCGTTCGCCCAGGCCCAGCCGCTGCAACAGCGCCTGGGCGCGGGCATGGCGGTCGGCGCTGGGTTGGCCGGCATAGATGGCCGGCACTTCCACGTTGCCCAGCGCGGTCAGGTCGGTCAGCAGGTGGTAGCGCTGGAAGATGAAGCCGAAGTGCTCGCGGCGTAGCTCGGCCAGTTCGTCCGGCGACATCTGCGCAGTCTCGCGACCGGCAATCTGATACGCGCCGGCCGAGGGCCGGTCCAGGCAGCCCAGGATGTTCATCAGGGTGGATTTGCCCGAGCCGGACTGGCCGACGATGGCCACCAGTTCACCCGCGCGGATGTCCAGGTCGATGCCATCGAGCACGACCAGGGTCTGTTCGCCGGCGGCGAATTCGCGGCGGATGCCGCGCACGCGCAGCAGCGGTGTGTCCTTCTCTGCGCCGGTCATGGCTGTGCGGCGGCGGTGGCGGTGGCATCGCCGGCCTGGGCCAGGACCACCTGCTCGCCTTCCTGCAGGCCACTGCGCACTTCCACGTTGATCTGGTCGTCCAGTCCGGTGGTGATGCGCCGCGGGGCAGGGTGGCCATCCGCGCCGCGGACCTGCACGTTGTAGCTGCCATCGGTGGCGCGCGCACCCAGCGCGGCCGAGGGAATGGTCAGCACGCCCTTGGCACGCCCCAGCACGATGCGCACCTGCGCGGTCATGTAGCTGCGCAGGCGGCCATCGGCGTTGTCCACGTCGAACTGGCCGTTGTAGTACATGGCGGTGCGGCTGGCACCCGCCGACGCCCCTGCCGGACTGAAGCCGGAGGTGTCTTCGTTGGTGATTGACTCCGGTGCCGGCGCGATGTCGCGCAGCGTGCTGCTGTAGCGTCGGCCGCTGTCGCCCAGGATGGTGAAGAACGCCTCCTGTCCCAGCGCGGTGTGCACCACGTCCGCCTCGGAGATTTCGGCGTAGACGGTCATCACGTCCTGGTTGCCGAGCATCACGATGGTCGGTGCGCTCTGTACCGCATTGACGGTCTGGCCCTGCCGCGCGACCACGGCCAGCACGGTGCCATCGGTGGGCGCGGTGATGCGCGTGTAGCCCAGGTTCGTCTGCGCCACATCCACATCGGTCTGCCGCTGCACCACTTCGCCATCGAGTGCGGCGATCTGCTCCCGCGTGGCATTGACCTTGGCCTTTGCCGCATCGTAGTCGGCGCGTGCGACCAGTTGCCTTGAAACCAGTGCCTGCTGGCGTTGAAGGGTCAGCTGGTACTGGCGCAGGTCGGTGGCCAGGGCATCACGGTTCGCGCGGGCGCTGCGCTGGGCGGCCTGCGCGCTCTGCAGCGCATTGCGCTGGGTGCGCGAGTCGATCTCGGCGATGAGGTCACCGGCCTTTACCTTGTCGCCCAGCTTTACATGCAGGGTTTCGATGCGTCCGGAGACCTGCGCGCCCACGCTCACCAGCCGCGAGGGCTTCAGCGTGCCGGTGGCTTCGACCACCTGTTCGATGTTGCCGCGGGTGACCGGCGCTACCTGGAGGTGCGGCGGCGGTGCGGGCCGCAGCCAGGCGAACAGGAGCAGCGCGGTGCAGAGCAGTACGGCGGCAATGATGAGCACGTGGCGACGCTTGCGCGGTACGGCGCTCATCGGCTCAGCATCCAGAAAAGACAGGGCATCGTGGGTCCTCGCGACAGATGGGATGCACGCCGGCGGGCGTGGATGGTCGTCGAGTCTCGATGCGCTGGATTGCGTGAACCTTGCGGCGGTGCGGGCCTATCCGTGTACCGTACCGAGTGCGAGCAGGGCTACCGCAATGAACTGCAGCACGCTGCCGATAGCCAGCAGGACGTGGCGCAGGCGTTGCGATACGCGGTGCAGGCTGCAGAGCTGGCATATCGCGCCAGCCAGCAGCCAGGCTGACGTGATGACGGGCCTCGGACCTGTGGCACCGAGGACGATGACCGGCAAGGTAACGGCCAGCATCATGCCGGCGGCACGCGCGTCCAGCGCCCGGAGGATCGAGGGAACAGGTCGGGATGCTGCCTCGCGCCACACTGCCAGCATGTGCAGCCCCGCATGCAGGGTGACGAACAGCACGATGGCGGCGGCTGTTCCCGGCGCCTGGCGGAATGTTGCAGCCACCAGCGCCATGCCCGGCAGCAGCAGGAACAGTGCGCCGGCCAGGCGTATCAGGGCGTCCACCCGTTCGGGTTCGGCAGGTATCCGCAGCCAGTGCGGCCAGTGCTTGCCGCCACGCCTGCGCCACGTTCGCGCGCGATGATTCCACGCTGCCGCGGTCAGACTGGACGTACAGCCGGGGGGCGGAGTGCGCGTGGTAGACGAAGAGGGATGCGCTCCCTGTGTCACATGCAGGCTTCCTGTCAGACCCGGACGCGGCATCATGAGCAATGCCACGCCTGCAGATGCTGTGCGGCGAACATTGCCGCAACCTTGCGCATCGGCTCCGGCCGCCAGGCGTGGACAGCGGGCAGTCAGCCCCGCAGGTACGCTGCGCTCAGCGCTCCGGTGGCGGCGCGCTGCTGACGCCCGGATGCAGCGGGAACTCGACGCGGATCAATGCGCCGCCGCCGGGTGCATCCAGAATCGTGACGCGGCCGCCATGCCGGTCGATCACCTGCCGCACCAGATTCAACCCCAGCCCGGCACCGGTCTGGCGCGGGCGCAGGCGCTGGAAGGGCTCGAACACGCGCTCGCGCTGGTCGACCGGAATGCCGGGGCCGTCGTCCTCCACTTCCAGGCAGCTGCCCTGCACGCGCACGATGATGTGGCGCCCGCCATGCTCGGCTGCATTCAACACCAGGTTGGAAAGCACGCGCTCGACCGCGCCGGCCTCGCCCAGCACCGGGAAGTTCGGTTCCACCGCGACGGCGACCGTCTTGTCGGACTGGATCAACAGCGGCGCCAGATCGGCCACGACCCGCTTGGCCACGCGGGCCAGGTTGAGCGAGTCCTTCGGTCCATCTTCTTCCATGCGGTGCAGGTCCAGAAGCTGTTCGGCCAGTGTCGCCAGCCGCGCGACTTCCACGGCCAGGCTGCGGGACGTGGCGTCGTCGGTGGCATCGATCTTGACCCGCAGGATCGCGATCGGCGTACGCAGCTCATGGGCGGCGGCGGCGATGAAGCGACGCTGCCGCTCGTGTCCCTCGTCCAGGCGGTCCAGCGCTTCGTTCACCGCCGTCACCAGTGGAGCGATCTCCACCGGTACGGCGGTCTCGGTCAGGCGGATGCCGCGACGGCTGGCGGAAATGTTGCGGGCCTCCTGCGCGATGCGTTCCACACCAGCCAGGGCGCGACGGACGATGATCGGGGTCAGGATGAGGGTGGCCAGGCCCAGTAGCAGGAAGATCGGCAGGGTGATGATGTGTGCGGCCAGCGCCATCTGCCAGGTCAGCGAATCGGTTTCGCCATGGGCCATGATGGTCAGCTTGCCGGCCGGGCCGCTGTGCTGGCGTATCGCCACCGCCAGGCCATCGCTGCGGTCGCGTCCGCGCAGGTCGCCATAGGGAATGCCGTCCAGGGCGCCGACCAGCGAGGCATAGGCGGGTGGAACATGGCCGAAGGTCACATGGTGGCCATGCTCATCCTCGGCGATGAACCACGCGCCGGGAACGATCTTCAGCAGCTCGGCCAGCTCAGGCGTGTGCTCCACATACAGTTCGCCCGTGCTGTCGCGGTGAACGGCCTCGGCGGCCACCGGGGCAAAGGTCTGGATGGTGTAGTAGCCGCCGCTGTCGGCACGCACCAGCACCATCAGCAGCGCAAAGAACGCCACCAGCAACGCAAGCAGCTGGTAGATCAGCGTTTTGACGATCAGCGGGCGCTTCAGGGAGGGGCGTCGCGCCATTACTTCGTTTCCCGCATCAGATAGCCGACACCGCGGATGGCATGGATTTCCACCCCGGCATCGGCGTCGGCCAATTTGCGCCGCAGGCGCGAGACATGCGAGTCGAGCGTGTTGGAATGGATGCCGTCGTCGAAGCCATACACCGCCATTTCGATGGACTCGCGCAGCACGGTGCGGCCCAGCCGGCGGGCGAGGGCGGCCAGCACCCGGATCTCGCGGCGCGGAAGCTCCAGTCGCTGCCCACCTACCGTGGCCTCGCCCGAGGCGGGGTCGAACAGCAGCCGGCCGATACTCACCGGCTCTACCTGCATGCCGCCCGGCCGGCGCCCGGCTGCCCGGATCCGCGCGAACAGTTCCTCCAGCGCGAAGGGCTTGGCCAGGTAGTCGTCGGCCCCTTCATCCAGGCCGGCGATGCGGTCCGGCAACTGTCCCAGCGCACTGAGCACGATGATCGGTACCCCGGGGTTGTGCCCGCGCAGGACCTGAATCAGGCCCAGCCCGTCACCATCGGGCAGGGTGCGGTCCAGCAGCACCAGATCGTGCGACCCGGAAAGCGCCGCTTCGCGGGCCAGTGCCAGCGTGTTGGCCAGGTCCACCACGTAGCGCTCGCGCTGCAGGGCGGACTTCAGGGTGGCAGCCAGTTCGGCTTCGTCTTCGATCAGCAGGATGTGCATCGGCGGGAATCGGGCGGGAAGGGGGCGCAGCGGGACTTCGGCAGGCGCCGGCACCGTATTACAGGAACATTGCGTGAACATGGCGTGGCACCGCAGCAGGAACCCCGCAGTGGTGAGGCCATCTGGCGCAAGGTTGGCGCAATCCGGGCACTCCAGCCTTGGCGCCCGTCTGCTGATCCCCAACCCTGGAGTGCCCATGAAGTTGTACGTTCCGCTGTTGTTCGTTGCCGCGCTGGGCGGCTGTACCACCGCCAGGATGACCGTCACCCCCGATGGCCGCCGTGGCGTGTCCATCGACTGCAGCGGCTCCAGTTCCTGGAGTGGCTGCTACGAGAAGGCCGGGCAGATGTGCCCGGGGGGCTATGTTGTCTTCAGCAAGGACGGCGACGAAGGAAACGCCATCGCGGTGGGCAACAGGAACGGCTTCACCTCCACCCAGATGGCCACCCGCTCGATGCTGGTGTCCTGCTCGCACTGACGCTGGGAGGGGAAGTGGGTTGCCACTTCCCCCGCTGCTCCCTGCAGCACGGCCTCAGAAGCTGTAGGCCGCCTGCACATACACCCGCCGCGGTTCACCCGGGAAATGCCCGTTGCGTTCGATGAAGCCGCTGGCGGCGTACACCTTGTCGAACAGGTTCTTGACGTTGGCCTGGAACTGCCACTGCTTCCACGTGGTCTTCCAGCTCACATCGAACACGGTGTAGGCCTTCACCGTCTGTCCGTCGAGGCTGACGCGTTCTCCGACATGATCCACGCCGAAGCCAATCGCTGAGTTGATCGAGGGCAGGTCATAGCGCGTCCACAGGCCCACTTTGTTGCGTGGTGCGTTGGCGAAGCGGTCGCCCGAGGCATTGGTGATGCCGCCTGGACCGGCATCCTTCACCCGCGCGTCGTTGTAGGCATAGGTCAGATTCAGCACCCAGCGCTCGGTGATGTCGGCCAGCAGGTCCAGTTCCATGCCGGTGCTGCGCACCAGGCCCAGTGCGGCCAGCTGGTTCACCCCGCCGATCACCTCGCCGGTTGCCTGCACGATGTTGCTGCGGTCGATGCGGTAGGCCGCCATGTTCAAGGTCACGCGGTCGGCCAGCAGGGATTTCAGGCCAACCTCCCACTGCCTGCTGCGCTCGGCGTCGAACGGGCCGCCCGCGGCCGGGTTCTGGTTGGCCGCGCTCTGCGGCACGAAGCCACTGGCCACGTTGGCGTATACGTTCAGCCCCTCGCGCACGCTGAAGGTGCTGCCCAGCCGCCAGCTGAGGTCGTTGCCCTCCACGCTGCCGCCACCCAGGCGATCCTCATCCCTGAAGCCGTCCCAGCGCAGCCCGGCCAGCACGTGCCAGCGCGGGCCCAGGGCCAGTTCATCCTGCAGATAGCCGCCGTAGCGCTTGCTGCGCGTGGAGGTGCTGCGCCAGGGCAGGGCGGCCAGGTTGTAGTCATGCCAGGTGCTGGTGCCATAGACCGGGTTGAACAGATCGATGCCGCGCACCGGGCCGGCGCCGCGTGCCAGGTCGGCGCTGTTGGCGGTCTGTGCAGTGAAGTCGGCGTCGAGCTGGTACACATCGGCGCCGAACAACACCTTGTGCTCGATGCGCCCGGTGTTGATCCGCCAGACTGCATTCGCGCTGGCGGTGAACGCCTCGTTGTCACGGATCTGGTTGCGCAGCTGGCGCGTCATCCACTCGGCCACGCCATCGCGGTCACGGTCGATCAGCCCCATCGGCTCGTGGTACATCTGGTGCTCGTTGTTGCTGAACCAGCGTGCGGCAACGTCCACATCAAGAGTGTCGCGCGGCGCGAAACGGTACTGCACCAATGCCACCTTGGCGCGCATGTCGAGGAAGTCGCTGGCCTCGTTGTGGTTCCAGCGGCGGTCGGTCAGGAAGGTCCCGGCATCGTTTACCGGTACACCGCGCAGCCGGTTGCCGCCCAGGTTCTGGGTGATGTCGGTGAACTGCAGCACCAGTTCGCCGGTCTGGCCGACATCGAAGGCCAGCGACGCATCGCCGATCACGCTTTCGCTGTCGGCGTTCCAGCGCACGCCCTGTTCGCTGTCGGCATACAGACCTGTGCGATAGCGAATGCTGCCGGTGGCATTCAGCGGTCCGGTGCCTTCGATCGAACCCGCACGGAAATCCTTGTCGCCGACCTGCAGCTCGATCCGGCGCTCGGCACGGGCCTTCGGCTTGCGCGTCACATAGTTGATGACGCCGCCGGCATCGCCGCCGCCGTACAGCGCACCGGCAGGGCCCTTCAATACCTCCACGCGCTCGATGTTGAACAGCTGCGGTACCGAGAAACCTGCATAGGGATCGCCACGCAGGCCGTCGTACAGCACGTTCTCCTGGCGGAAGCCGCGCAGGGTCACGCCGGCATAGCTGAAGAAGCTGATGCCGCTGATGCTGCGGTACAGGTCGGTCACCTGGCGCGCGGCCTGGTCGTCGATCAGCTCGCGCGGGATCACCTGGATCGACTGCGGGACCAGCTCCAGCGGGGTGTCGGTACGAGTACCAACGGCCGCATCGGTGGCGCGGTAGAGGGTCTGCGCACGGCCGCGGACTTCGACCTTGTCCAGGTCCCTGGGGGCGTCTGCCGGGGTCTCGGCGGCCAGTGCGAAGGAGGTCAGGGAAAGGCCCAGCGCAAGGCACAGGGCGCGCGGCAGAGGAGCGGAAAGGGGCATGGGGGCGAGGTGGGGGTGGCTGCAAATGAGAAAGATTAGCATTTGCAACACTTCGTGACCTATCCCCCGAATGCGCTATGGACGCAGGGCCGGGTCTGTATACGGGGTGCCTGCCAGGGCCACCAGCACCCCGGTGGCGCCACGCACGATCAGCTGCAGCATGGCCTCGCGCGGGTCTTCACCGTGCCGCTGGCTGGCCAGGCCCTTCTCGTAGGCCGCCACCATTGACGCCATCAGCATGCCCGCGCCCAGCCTCGCCTCGGCATCGTCGACGGGTCGGCCGGCAGCATCGGCCATCAGCTGCGCGAGGTCGTTTGTCAGTTGCGCCTGCAGCCTGCGCGCGTGCGCGACAAGCACGGGACTGTCGGCCACGGTCGCCCAGAACGCCGCTGCACCGGCGTTGATCCGCAGCAGCGGATGGCCGCTGTCCAGCAGTTGCCGTACCAGCGACTGGAAGGCGCCCAGCGGGGCCATGTCGTTGCGGGCCAGCATGCCGTCGCGCAGCAAAGCGCGCGCCTCCTCGTCGCGGTCGAAGACCAGGTCTTCCTTGCTGGCGAAGTAGTTGAAGACCGTCTTGCGCGAGACCCCGGCGGCCTCGGCGATCTCGGACATCGACACCGCCTCGAAGCCGCGCCGGATGATCAGCTCGGTGGCGACGTCTGAAATCGCTTGTCGGGTCTCGGCCTTGCGCTGCTCGCGGCGGCCCGGAGGTGGGGTCATCGGAGGTTTACTTGTGGAAACGTACACCGAGTGTAACATTCTGATCGCCAGAGCGCCGGCCCGGTGCTCACGAGGAAGTCCCAATGCTGTACGACGTCGTCATCGCCGGTGCGGGCCCGGTTGGCCTGTTCCTGTCCTGCGAACTGGCCCTGGCGGGCTGTTCGGTGCGGGTGCTGGAACAGGCCGAGTCCCCTGGATCATCCCTGAAACGCTTGCCGCTGGGCCTGCGCGGCTTGAACGCCCCCACCCTGGAGGCGCTGGATCGGCGCGGCCTGCTGGACGCGGTTGCCGCGTCCCAGGTGCTGAAGCCGGACAAGGGCGCACCCCCGCCCGGCACGGCGCACTGGCTGGCGCAACCGCGGCCGTTGGGGGGCCACTTCGCCGGCATTCCGTTCGCGCTGGACAACGTGGACAGCGGGCGCTGGAACTGGCGGCTGCCAACGCCGGTCGGCACGCAGATGGCGATCGAGCTGCAGGCGCTGGAAGCGGTATTGACCGAGCGCGCAGTCGGGCTGGGCGTGCACATCGATCGCGGCTGCGCGGTACAGGCGGTGCAGGTGGAGGAGGATCAGGTCGCTGTGCAGACGACCGCACACGGCACCGTCCACGGCCGCTGGCTGGTCGGCTGCGACGGCGCCCGCAGCACGGTGCGCAAGCAATCGGGTTTCAGCTTCGAAGGAACCGATCCGGAGTTCACCGGCCACTCCCTGCTCGTCGAGCTGGAAGATCCTTCGATGCTCACGCCGGGCCGCCAGTACACGCCGCACGGCATGTGCAATTTCAATCCCCCCGGTGTGCTGGCACTGGCTGATTTCGATGGCGGCGCCGGCCATCGCACGCCGCTGGACCTGCCATCGGCGCAAGCGCTGCTGCGGCGCGTGTCCGGTCGCAATGCAACGATCACCGCGCTGCACCTGGCCACCACCTGGACCGACGCCGCGCGCCAGGCCAGCGCCTACCGCAACGGTCGCGTGCTGCTGGCCGGTGATGCCGCACACATGCATTCACCGTTGGGTGGGCAGGGGCTGAACCTGGGCATCGGCGATGCAATGAACCTGGGCTGGAAGCTGGCGGCCGTGGTCCGTGGCGATGCCGGAGAGGCCTTGCTGGACAGCTATCAGGCCGAGCGGCATCCGATCGGCGCGAAGGTGCTGGACTGGTCGCGCGCGCAGGTGGCGTTGATGCGACCCGGCGCCGGGTCACGCGCATTGGCGGCGGTGATGGCCGATCTGGCCGACACCCGCGATGGCGCGACCTATCTGGCCGAACGGGTCTGGGGGGTGGCGCAGCAGCTGGCGCTGGGCGATGGGCACCCGCTGGTCGGTCGCAGCGTGCCGGACTTCGTGCTGGCCGACGGCCGTCGCACCGGCGAGCTGCTGAGGGCCGGGCAGGGGGCGCTGCTCGTGTTCGATGTGGAATCGTTGCCGTGCAACATCATGGGCGATGCACCACCGCACCCTGTCTGCATGGGATCGGTGCCGGATGAGGCGACGGGCCTGGGCGCGGTTATGGTGCGCCCCGATGGCATCGTCGCCTGGGCCTGCGATGCGGGCGCCGACCCGACCGGATTGGCTCACGCGCTGCAGCGCTGGTTCGGGACGGCGGCCGTCCGCTGACCTGCACGATGGCGGCGCAGCCGATCCGGGCTGCGCCGGCTGCGCTTACAGTTCCTTTTTCTTGCCGCTCAGGTCCAGCGGCTTGTCGCTGCCCTTGCCCTCGCTCGACCAGACCTCCATGCCCTTGTTGCAGCGGCTTTCGCGAGCGGCGACGTCGGGCGGCAGGTCCTTGAGGTGCGGTGATTCCTGACAGGCCGGGTGCATCGCGTTGTCGTCATAGGTGGCACAGGCGCTGAGAGCGGACACGACGATCAAGGCAAGCGTGGCGCGGTACAGGGACGACGGGGTCATGGGGGTTCTCGGAGGGAATGGCGGACTGGCCCTGCGATTCAAATGCGTGACAGCGGGCGCGCGCAATCTACCCAAGCGCACTTGTTATGGTCTAACAAGTGCGCGATAGTCGGCGGTGGCTCGGCGCAGAAACCGCTACACCCGTACCGGCACTGGCGAACGTTGTCGCCCCGTCTCGGTCATCACCGCGGCCAGCTGCTTGAGCGAATAGGGTTTGCGCAGCAGGGTGAAGCCATGCCCCGGGTCGCGTGCCAGCAGTTCGCTGTAGCCGCTGGTCAGGATGATCGGCAGATCCGGAAACTGGCTGCGGACGTTACGCGCCAGGTCCAGCCCGTTGGTGCCGGGCATGACCACGTCGCTGAACATCACGTGGAAGCGCGCAGCGTCCTGTTCCAGCGCCGCCAGCGCTTCGTCCGCGTTGCGTGCCAGCACCACGTTGTAGTCAAGTTCGCGCAGTGCACCCACCGCGAACTCGGCCACATCGACGTTGTCTTCCACCACAAGCACGCACAGTCCGTGACCGTGGACCAGGCCCGGCTGCGGCTGCGCACGGACGATGCTGGCGCCCTCCTGTGCCAACGGAAGGTAGAGCGTGAAGCGCGTGCCGACACCCGCCTCGCTTCTCACATCCACCTCGCCTTCCGACTGCTTTACGAAGCCGAACACCTGGCTGAGCCCGAGGCCGGTGCCGGCGCCCACGCCCTTGGTGGTGAAGAACGGTTCGAAAATGCGATCGACGATCGCCGGATCGATGCCTGCACCGCTGTCGGTCACGCTGATGGCGGCGAACGCGCCCTTCATCGGCGCGGCGAAGCGGATCGATGGCACCGCGGTGACCTGTTCAACATCGATCATCACGCTGCCCTGGCCGTCGATCGCATCGCGTGCATTGACCGCGATGTTGATCAGGGCGGTGTCCAGCTGCGTGCGGTCCAGCAGTACCGGCAGCGGTGTGCCGGGCAGGTTCGCCGACATCGTGATGCGCGCACCGAGCACGGTGCTGATGATGTCCGACAGAGCCTGCACGCTCTCGCAGAGATCGAAGACTTCCGGTGACAGGCTCTGGCGGCGCGAGAATGCCAGCAGCTGCGCGGTGAGCCGGGTTGCCCGGTCCGAGGCGCTGCCGATGGCCTGGACGTAACGCAGGCGCGGATCGTCGCCAGGCCAGGTATGCAGCAGCATGTCCACCGAGCCGGTGATGACCTGCAGCAGGTTGTTGAAATCGTGGGCGACGCCGCCGGTGAGCTGGCCGATGGCCTCCAGCTTCTGCGACTGCCGCAGTTGCTCGCGTGCGCGTACCAGCTCCAGGTGCGCCTCGCGTGCCTGTTCGGTGATGGCGGCAACCTGGCGGCTGTGCATGTCGCGCTCGATCACCCGCTCGGTCTGTTCACTCACCACGCAGAAGATGCCGGCCACCGCGCCGCTGCCCATGCGCAGCGGTGAATAGGAGAACGTCCAGAACGTTTCCCGCAGCGTACCGTCGCGGTCCATCATCAGTGGCAGGTTGTTGAAGCTGCGATGGGTGCCGGCAAACGCATCATCAATGGCCTGCGACACGTCCTGCCAGACGTCTGCCCAGACGGTCTGCAGGCAGTTGCCCATCGCGCCGTGCAGCTTGTCACCCAGCATCGGCAGATAGGCGTCGTTGAAGAAGAACGCTTTTTCATCATGGCCCCACGCGATCCACAGCGGCTCGGGAGAGTCGAGGATCATCGCCAGCAGGGTGCGCAGTTCGGGAGGCGCACTCGCGGCGGCGGCGGAACGGGCCCAATCGCTGTCCTGCAGCAGCCGGTAGGCCAGCTGGTCGGGTGCGGAGACGGAGAGGGGAAAAGGATGCATGGCCGTCGACGCGGAAAGGTGCGGCAGCATAGCCGAGTGCATGTCAGCGCGTCCTGCACAGGCACGCGCGGCATCGGCACATCACATGCTCATACACCCAGCAGCGTGGGGAGCTGCCAATCGGCCACCCGTGCATGGCTGACCTGCTGGTGGCAACCGCAGCGTTCGCAGCGGAACAGGGCGCCCCCCGGCAGCTGCAGCAGGCTGTGTTCGCTGGCCGAAGTGGTTTCGGCGCAGTGCCGGCAGGTGATGGTCAGCGCAGTAATGCGCTCGACGCCGCCGGACAGGTTGAACACTGCCTCGAAGGCGCGGATGACGGGGTGGATCGAGTCGGGCATGGACATCTCGGCAGGGGCGCATGGCGTATCGTTGCCCAAAGGCAGTGACGGCGCGGTCAGCTGTGTGCATGCAGCGGGTCAAGCGGACGCGGCTGTTGCGGCGCCTCTCCCTGGTCGCCGCGATGGTCGGCGCGCCGCATCAGGCGACGCAGATCAGCAGCAGGCTGCACAGCACCAGCATCAGCACGAATACGCGCCGGCTCAGCGCCAGGCAGGCCAGGCACGCCGCCAGGGCCCACGCCGCCAGCAGAGTGCAGGCCAGCAGCCAAATGCCGATCACCAGCAGCGAGCCGCTCGCCAGCGCCGACAGGGCGATGGCCTTGAACAACCCCAGCGCCAGCACGCTGCCGAGCACGCCCGCCTGCAGGGCGATGGCATCGTGGCGGGTGGGGCGGGAGTGGGGGAGCATGGCCGTTCCGGTGCGGGAGACAACAGGGCGTTGTCCACACTCTGTCGAAAACGATATCCACGCAATGTGTTCATGGCGAGGGCTCGGACGTGCCCCCTGTTCATCGATAGCGCTTGTTGCCCCCCTCGGTGATGCAGTACTGCCCCCCGCGAGGACCAGTACAGTTGTAGCGTGCCGAGCAGGGGCAGCTGTACGCACTGGACGAGGATGCGCGGGGCGCCGCCCTGGCGGGCGCAAGGCGCGCTCCGGCAGCGGCTGGCAGCGCGTGCGCGTTGCCGACGGACGGGGCTGATCGATTCCAGCAGCCTGCGCCACTGCACAGCAGACTGGCAGAGATCCAGTGCCCTGAATGACGGTCCGTATCGATGTTTGCCCACCCGCGATCGATCCGGTTGACGATGACGGCCGTACCGCGGCTGACTGTTTCACTGACGGTGCCTTCCGGTTGCAGCCGAACCAACGCGCTGGCCGTGTCCACATAACGGATATCACGCCCGGCCGACTGCGCGGGCGCCACAGCCAGCAGTTGGAGGATGAGCGCCAGCGCGAGCGATACTGTGATCCGGGTGCTGTTCCGGGTCAGAAGGCTCGGGCCTTCCGTGATGGTGGTGCGATCCATGCAATTCCCTTTGCGTGCAGCTGCGCTGCGTCACCTGACGTGTTCAATCGCACAGAACTACCGGTGACTCCGCATGGGCGGGCAACTACCTGACGGTGGAATTCGCAATTTTCCTACGCGTCGGCCGGCTTCCGCCGGATTGCATCCCGTGCGTCCGGCGCTGCACAGCGGCCCGCCAGGCGCTCAGTCGAACTCGCCCTCGGCCGATTCCAGTCGCTTCCGGTACGCCGCGCGATGCTGGTACAGGCGCTGGCATTCGCTCGACCGGTAGATGCGGCTTGCCGGTTCGTTGGCGACCGAATCGCACATCCGCGCGATGTGATTGCTGGCCGCCAGTTCGGTGACGAAGAACACCGCCGTGATGCCGGTGCCCAACAGCACGACGTACAGCAGGCGGCTGAGCCAGCGCGTGCGCTTGCGCTCGAAGTGCTGCTGGAGGGTCAGGTCGAAGCGGATGATGCTGAGCACGATCCAGATGATGGCGACCAGGAAGCACAGCGTGGGCAGCAGCCCGCGCCAGAGGCCGGCCTCGTACACCGTTTCGCTGTAATGGACCGCCGCCCCCGCACCGGCAATGGCAATCGCCAGTGCCCAGTTGCGGCCGAGCGAGAGCAGGTCATCGAGCAGTTTTTCGCGGTTCCTGGTCGGTGCGGCTGCCACGTGGGTTCCTTGTGCCTGCTGTGATCGGGAGCGGATTGCCGCCGATCACGCAGATGGTGGAGCATCGCCGCCGCGATGAGAAGCCTGCCTGTTCAGCGGCTGCCTGCGCGTGCGGCGATCCAGCGCCTGTAGCGACGGGTCCGGCACCTGCCCGCTGCCTGCGCCAGCAGCAGCGCCCACAGCGGTGAGACGCCGGGCGCGGTGGGGCGGCACCGGCTCAGCCGACCCAGCTGGTACTTCACCGCCGCCATGTGTGCGCTGGCCGCCAGCGGCTTGCTGCGCCAATCAATGATGCGCAGCATCGGCCCCGCGTCGTGCCCCTGCTGCCAGTGTTTGGGCAGGTCCGGTTCGATCGCCAGCGCGGTGGCGATGCCCACCATCGCAACACCGCTCTCCAGCACCTGCTCAGCCACCGCGTGGCGGCGGATACCGCCGGTGACCATCAGCGGCATCGTCGCCACTGTGGCGATCTCGCGTGCGAACTCGAGGAAATAGGCTTCGCGTGCGAGGCTGCGTTCATCGCGCGCGGCGCCGGTCATGGCCGGTGCTTCGTAGCTGCCACCGGACAGTTCGACCAGATCCACACCCAGCGGCGCCAGCATCTCCACCACCGCGCGCGCGTCCTCCGGCGAGAAGCCGCCACGCTGGAAGTCGGCGGAATTGAGCTTCACCGCCACCGCGAACGTGGGCGACACCGCAGCGCGCACCCCTTGCACGATCTCAAGCAACAGGCGCGCGCGGTTCTGCAGGCTGCCACCCCAACGGTCCTCGCGGCGGTTGGAGAGCGGTGACAGGAACTGGCTGAGCAGATAGCCGTGTGCGGCGTGGATCTCCACCCCGCTGAAGCCAGCGCGCTCGGCCAGCTCGGCACTGCGGATGAAGCGGGCGATCACCTCTTCGATGTCGGCCCCGGTCATCGCCCGCGGCGGTGCGAACTGGCTGGACAACGCCCCCATCTGCAGCGGCACCGCTGAAGGCGCCAGCGCCGGTTGGCCGAGCGCGGCCGGCATCTGCCGCCCGGGGTGGTTGATCTGCATCCACATCTGCACGCCGCGCGCGCGGGCCGTGTCCGCCCAGGCGATGAAGCGATCAAGATGGCGATCGTCTTCCAGCACCACACCGCCTGGTCCGGTCATGGCACGGCCATCGACCATCACATTGCCGGTGATGATCAGCCCGGCGCCGCCGTCGGCCCAGCGCTGATAAAGGTGCAACAGCGCAGGCGAGGGCGCGTGGTCGGCGTCGGCCATGTTTTCCTCCATCGCGGCCTTGGCGATGCGGTTGTGGATGACGGCGCCCGAAGGCAGGGCCAGCGGCGAGAACAGGGACATCGGACAGCTCCGGGACAGGGGAATGGCGCTACGCTAACCTTCAAGTTTGATTGAAGGTCAACCGATGCCGATGTCGAGGATTCAGGCCCATGAAGATCGGTGAACTGGCGCGGCGGACGGGACTGGCCGCGTCGCGCATCCGCTTCTACGAGGATGCCGGGCTGCTGGTGGTGCAGCGCCAGGCCAACGGCTACCGCGACTACCCGGAGCAGGCGGTACTGCTGCTGGAGCTGATCATCGGCGCGCAGCGCGCCGGCTTCAGCCTGGAAGAGATCCGTGCGCTGCTGCCGCCGGACATGGGCCAGTGGCAGCACGATGCGCTGATCACGATGCTGCGGCGGAAAGTGGCCGATATCGAGGCGCTGCAACTGCGCCTTGCGCAGAGCCGGGCGCACCTGCTGGCCTTGATCGAGGATATCCAGGCGCGGCCGGACGGCATTGATTGCGCGGCCAATTCACGGCGGGTACTGGACCGCGTACAGCGTGGCGAACTGGCACGGCCCACGCTGGCAGCCGGCGATGGTGCGTTGCTGCGACCGGGCCGCCGCCGCCGCAACGGCAGCGACTGACGACCCGGCGCGATGCTCAGTGGCTGCCGGCGACGGCGTGCTTGCGCTTCCTGTCCAGCATCACCGCCACACCCCACAGCAGCAGGCCGCCGAGGGCGGTGGCGGCGCCGACGTAGCCGGTGCTGGCCGGGCTGAAGCCGGCGCTGATCGCCATGCCGCCCAGCCAGGGGCCCAGGGCATTGGCGGTATTGAACGCGGCATGGTTGGAAGCGGCGGCAAGCGTCTGTGCTTCGCCGGCCACGTCCATCAGGCGGGTCTGCAGCACCGCCGCCAGCGCGCCCATGGTGCCGACAGTGATGATCATCGGGCCGATCGTCCACACCGACTGTGCCGCCAGCGGATACAGCAACAGCATCACGATCGACCACAGCAACACCACGGCGGCGGCCTTGAAGTGGAACTTGTCCACCAGCCAGCCACCGGCGATGTTGCCGATGATCGCGCCGATGCCGAACACGCCCACCGCCAGCGGCATCCACGATTCGGCCACGCCGGTGACCTGCACCAGGGTCGGTGCCAGGTAGGTGAACACACAGAACATACCGGCGAAACCGACCGCACCGATCGCCAGCGCCAGCCACACCTGGGTGGTGTTGAAGGCGCGCAGTTCGCGCATCGGCGAGGTACGCACCTCGTCCGGATCGGGCAGCAGGAAGCGCGCGATCATCACCACGGTGGCGATGGCCAGCAGGCTGACCAGGGCGAAGGCGGTGCGCCAGCTCAGCTGCTGGCCCAGCCAGGTGGTCAGCGGATTGCCGACCAGGATCGCGATCGACAGGCCGAGCAGCACGCGCGACATCGCCTGGCCACGCTGGCCGGCGGGGCTGATCGCCGCAGCCACCAGCATCGCCACGCCGAAGTAGGCGCCATGCGGCAGGCCGGCGACGAAGCGCGCCAGCAGCATGGTGGCGTAGTTCGGCGCCAGCGCGCTGGCCAGGTTGCCGACGGCATAGAAGCCCATCAGCGCCAACAACAGCTTGCGGCGCGGGAAACTGGCGCCGACGAACGCCAGGATCGGCGCACCGACCACCACGCCGATGGCGTAGGCGCTGATCAGGTGACCGACCTGGGTTTCAGAGATCGACAGGCCCCGGCTGATCTCCAGCATCAGGCCCATGCTGGCGAACTCGCTGGTGCCGATGGCGAAGCCGCCCAATGACAGGGCGAGAATGATCAGGGTGCGCTGACGGGGCGTCAGCCGCGCAGCCAGGGAAGAGTTGGGGCTCATGCGGGGGCGCGATGGGGACGGGGAGCCGCCCATTGTACTGCTGCACCGCAGCAGTAATCAGTGCCCATGGCCAAGAATCAGCGTTTGACCGGTGGTGCCCGGGTTGCATCGGTGCCATCTGTGCCTCCCCTTCGGCTAGCACCCCTCGCGTACGCTGAGCAGCGCCATCGACGTGTGTGCCGCGTCCACCGGCTACAGTCGCCGCGGATGGCGATGTCGGCGAGCTTTACGTTGAGGTCCAGTGGGTGCTGGCGGATGCGCGCCGATGCTGCCCAGACCATCGTCGGCTCCTGCGGATGAAAGATAAATTATCGCCCAATCGCGTTGGTGCCGAGGTTGACCCGCCGCAGGCGGCTGGGTAACGTGCGCGTGCCTGCAGCACGCAGGCGCCTGCCGAGTGTGGTTTTTCATGTTGGAGATTGCCGTCATCGGATAACCCTTCCCGTGTGTCTGCCGGGAGTGGTTATCGAATGCGTGTTCCCCTGGCCGGGTGCCGCTGGCAGCCCGTGTCGTCCGCATTTCCGATTACGCAGGATCTCTTTTCCCATGAATATCTCCCGAGCGGAGCAGAGGACGTTGCACGTTCTCGCCCAGGGCGGCTGCATTGCCTTCAGCCGCGACGGCTCCGGCCGTGTCCGCAGCGTTGAATGCTTCAATCGTGAAGGCCTGTTGCTGAGCGATTGCACGCTGGCCGTCTTCAAGAAGCTGAAGAACAAGCGCCTGATCAGTTCGCATGACGGTCGTCCCTACCGCATCAACCGCGCCGGACTGGTTGCGGTGCGCCCGCAGCTGGACAATCGCTGATGCACGCCATGGCAATCCTTTTCCCTCACCGCGTACCCGCTGCCCGGGTGCGCCGCATCGATCGAGGTGCCCCTTGAACTACACCCTCCGCAATGAAGCCGCGGCCGACATCGCCGCCATCCATGCGCTGACAGCCGCAGCCTTCGCTACCGCCGAGCACAGCAGCCACACCGAACACTTCATCGTCGATGCACTGCGCGCGCGCGGCGAGCTGGCGGTTTCGCTGGTGGCAGAGGTCGATGGCGAGCGGGTTGGCCATGTCGCGATTTCGCCGGTGGCGGTCAGCGATGGCAGCAGCGGCTGGTTCGGCCTCGGTCCGATCTCGGTATTGCCTGGATGGCAAGGGCAGGGCATCGGTGCGGCGTTGATGCATGCCGCGCTTGAAGCCCTGCGCCAGCAAGGAGCACGGGGCTGCGTGCTGCTGGGCGAACCGGGCTATTACGGACGCTTCGGTTTCCGCGCCGAACCAGGCCTGATACTGCCGGGCGTGCCCGCGGAGTACTTCCAGGCCCTCTGCCTGCGCCCACCGATGGCGCAGGGCGAGGTGCAGTACTCACCGGCATTCGAGGCCACCTCCTGAGCCGGGCCTGGCGCGCTCCTGCTCAGGGCGCGCGCCAGGCGGTCGGTTCGGGTTGCGGCCTGGGAATGCGGTAGCCGCCGATATGCTCGAGCAGTTCGTTGGTGCGGCGCTGCTCGACCAGCACCTCGCGCAACAGGTTGCGCACGGCGAAGATGGCGAACGGCACCAGGATCCAGACCAGGCTGATGCCCAGCGCGAACAGGGTCAACAGGGCTTTTGCACCATCCATGCACGGCATTCCTCGATTCGAAGCGGCCACGCTAGCATGGGGCGGCTGCTGGAGAATGTCAGCCGTTGTGCCGCAGATGGATCAACGGATACGGGCGGCCCTGTGAATCCACAGGTGAGCGTCCGGTTTCGACAAAGCCCATGCGCCGGTAGAAACCCACGGCCTGCGCGTTCTGCGCGTTGACGTCGGTGCTCAGCTGCGGATGCAGGGCCAGTGCATGCTGCAGCAGCTGCCGGCCGATGCCGGTGCCACGCACGTCCGGGTCGATGAACAGTGCTTCCATGTGGCTGCCGTCGATCAGCATGAAGCCCAGCGGGCGGTCCTGTGCATCAGCGGCGACGGTCATCGGTGCCTGCGGCAGGAAGCCGGCCACTTCGGCATCGATGGCCTGGCGGTCTTCGGCGCTGAGGAAGTCGTGGGTGGCGTCGACGGCGCGACGCCACAGGTCGACGAGGGCGGCGCCGTCGTCGGCGCGCGAGGGGCGCAGGGTGGTCATGGGTCACCAAGGTGCTTCGGAAGAATGTGCAGTATGCAGATTCCGGGCAATGGCTGCAGGCGTGGATTCATTCACCGTTGCGATGGCGGATGAAGGGGCTGAACGCGGTTGCGTCCGCACGAAGCACCACGCCGTCCTCGAAGTCATCGCTGTCATTGAACGGCACGCTCGGCCATTGTTGCCAGTGCGCCAGCCGTTCGCGGTAGTTGCCGGTGGCGGCCTCCAGCGCGGCATCGTGCGCCTGCACGCGTTCGGGTGGGAGCCCGGAACGCACGCCATGCACCACATGCGGCTCCATCACCTCGAAGCCAACGTAGCGCAGGCTGTACATCAACGGCCACAGCAGCAGCCGGGTGTCGCCCTCGCGGCCGTCCACCGCGCATGCCCGCGCCGATGAGCCGGTGGTGACGCTCAGCAACGCTCGCTTGCCGCGCATCACGCCGTGCTCGTGGCGCTGCCGGCTGTTGTAGATCGGTCCGTAGACCAGCACGCGGTCCAGCCAGCCCTTCAGCATGGCCGGCGCCGCGAACCACCACAGCGGAAACTGCAGGATCAGCAGATCGGTGGCCTGCAGCAGGTGCAGGTGGTGCTGCACCTCGGCCGGCAGCTGTCCCTGTTCGGCGCTGTGGCGCTGCTCGCGCTGCGCATCGAAGGGGCCGGGCTGCAGGCGCTGCGGATGGTGACGGGCCGCTTCCAGCGGGTCGAACGCATCCGCGTACAGGTCGATCATGTCCACCTGCAGGCCTTCATGTTGCAGCTGCTCGGTTGCCTGGGCAGCCAGGTGGGCATTGAACGAGCGCGGTTCGGGATGGGCCAGCAGGATCAGGGCATGCATGCGGAAAGGGCGTGATGGAGTGTGCGACCATCCTCGCGAGGCCGGCGCACCCCGGCAATTACGCACCTTGAGGTAACCATGCCCTTTCCCGGCGATGTCTATGCGGCGGACTGCTCGGCGCGCGATGCGTTGGCGCTGATCTCCGGCAAGTGGGTGATGCTGCTGTTGCCTGCCTTGGCACAGGGACCGATGCGCAATGGCGCGCTGCTGCGGAAGATCGAAGGCCTCTCGCAGAAAGTACTGACCCAGACCCTGCGGCAACTGGAGCGCAACGGCCTGGTCGAGCGCTGCGACCGGGGCAGCAAGCCGCTGCACGTGGAGTACCGGCTGACCGAGGTCGCGCGCAGCCTGGTCGATACGCTGGCTGCGCTGGACCGTTGGGCCGAGCACAACTTCCCCGCACTGGATGCGGCCCGCGATCGCTTCGACGCGCGTTAGCGACGCCTGCACGAGCCGGGGCGTACACTATCGCCCCGGCGGCCATCCTGGCCCAGCAACGACGCGAGAACCGCCATGACCGACACCCTGGGTGTACCGGTGCACGACGCCGATGAGCACTGGATGCGCCATGCACTGGCGCTGGCCGAACGCGCGCAGCGCGAGTTCGACGAGATTCCGGTCGGGGCGGTGCTGGTCGGCGCCGATGGCCAGCTGCTGGGCGAAGGCTGGAATCTCAACATCGCCTCGCACGATCCCAGCGCGCACGCCGAGATCGTGGCCATGCGGGCGGGGGGCAGGCTGCTGGCCAATCACCGGCTGCTTGGCAGCACCCTGTACGTGACCCTGGAGCCTTGTGCGATGTGCGCGATGGCGATCGTGCATGCGCGTGTCTCGCGCCTGGTCTACGGGGCCAGCGACCCCAAGACCGGGGCGTGTGGCAGCGTGTTCGATCTGCTCGGCGACGCCCGCCACAATCACCGCGTCGAGATCCATGGCGGCGTCCTGGCCAAGGAAGCCAGCACGCGCCTGACCAATTATTTCCGTGCCAAGCGGGGCAAGCCGCCGCTGCTGCTGGAAGACCACGCCGACGAGGGCTGAACGGCGAACGGGTATGATGGGCGCCTCTTTCCCTATCCGGTAGGCCGCGCGCCTGCCCAGCAACGAGGCGACACAATGGCGGACAACGGCGCGGCCAACGAACGACTGATCTGGATCGACCTGGAAATGACCGGGCTGGATACCGATAACGATTCGATCATCGAGATTGCCACCGTGGTCACCGATGCCCAGCTCAATGTGCTGGCCGAAGGGCCGGAGTTCGCCATTCATCACCCGGTGGAAACCCTGGAGGCGATGGATGAGTGGAACCGCAACCAGCACCGCCGTTCGGGCCTGTGGCAGCGTGTGGTGGACAGCACCACCACGCTTGGCCAGGCCGAGGCGCAGACGGTGAACTTCCTGGCACAGTGGATTCCGGCTGGCCTGTCGCCGATGTGCGGCAACTCCATCTGCCAGGACCGCCGCTTCCTGCATCGCCAGATGCCGCGCCTGGAGAAGTACTTCCATTACCGCAACCTGGACGTGTCCACGGTGAAGGAACTGGCCAAGCGCTGGGCGCCGACCGTGGCCGCCGGGGTCGGCAAGAACAGCAATCACACCGCGCTGAGCGATGTGCACGACTCGATCGCCGAACTGCGCCACTACCGCCAGTTCATGGGCGCACTGTCGGGCCTGCCGACTGCTTGAACGACGCCACCGGGCATGGCCCGGCGCTACCGGGTGACACGCGAACTGGTAGTGCCGGCCGCTGGCCGGCAATTCAGCGGCCTTCGTGACGTGTATCAGGTTGCCGGCCAGCGGCCGGCACTACCCTCCGTTCAACTCCCTGGCGCTAAGATCGGCGCCATGAACGAGCCCATCCTGCTCCCCCGCGACATCGCCCACGATGCCCGCGACTGGTCCGACCTGCAGCGGGCGGTAACCCTGCTGGAAGCCCCGACCCTGACCGCGCGCATGGCCAACCTGGTCGGCACGCCGCTGGAATTCGCGGTGAAGGCGCTGCCCAAGGCGGTCTCCGGCCGTATCCATGGCGCGGTGCAGGCGGCGCTGTCCAAGTCGGCGCAGGCGGCGCTGTGGAGCATGGACAACAGCCCCGGCAAGGGCGCCTCCACGCGCTGGCACAAGCTGGCAGCGGCGACCTCGGGTGCGGTTGGCGGGGCCTTTGGCTTCGCCGCCCTGTTCATCGAGTTGCCCGTGTCGACCACCATCATGATGCGCGCGGTGGCCGACGTGGCCCGCAGCGAGGGCTTTGACCTGTCCGAGTTCAGTACCCGCCAGGCCTGCCTGGAGGTGTTCGCGCTGGGCGGCAACTCGCCGCGCGATGACGCCAGCGAGACCGGTTACTACCTGGCCCGCGGCTTCACCACCGACGTGATGCGGCACCTGTCGGCCGAACTGGCCGGGCGCGTGGTGACGGGGCGCGACCTGACCCTGGGCGTTGCGCCGAAGGAAGCCGGCAAGCTGCTGGCGAAGATGGTGGAGAAGGTGGCTGCCCGTTTCGGCGTGGTGGTCACCGAAAAGTTCGCCGCACAGGCGGTGCCGATCGTGGGTGCGGCAGCCGGTGCAACGCTCAACACCATGTTCACCGATTACTACCAGGACATGGCGCGCGGCCACTTCATCGTGCGCCGGCTGGAGCGCAAGTACGGCGAAGACGTGGTGCGCGCCTGCTACGACCGGGTGGCGCACGGTGGCGTGTTGATCGAGCCGACGCTGTAACCGGCTCGGGGGGGCAGAGCCCTTTGCGTCGCAAAGGGATCCGACCCCAGGCCAGGCCATCCTTGCCTGCCGGGCACAACTGTTTTGCCACGATGCGCCTGTTGTGCTGCGGGCTCCATCCCCATCCTTGCCGGTACTCCCCCCGCAAGAGATTGCCGCCATGCTGTTCACCCCCCACCGCCTGGGCGCCCTGACCCTGCCCAACCGCATCGTGATGCCGCCGATGACCCGCTCGCGTGCGGCAGATGGCAACGTCGCCACGGCGGAGATGGCGTCTTACTACGCGCAGCGTGCCAGCGCCGGCCTGATCGTCAGTGAAGGTACCCAGATCAGCCCGCAGGGCCAGGGCTATGCCTGGACGCCCGGCATCCACAGCGATGAGCAGGTGCAGGGCTGGCGCCAGGTGACTGATGCCGTGCATGCGGCCGGTGGTCGCATCTACGCGCAGCTGTGGCACGTCGGCCGGGTTTCGCACGTGGCCCTGCAGCCCGGGGGCGTGGCGCCGGTGTCTTCCTCGGCGTTGCTGGCCGAAGGCGTGAAGGTGTTCGTCGACCCGACCGGCGCAGGCCCGGAGGCGGGCGTGGGCGAAATGATCCAGCACTCGATGCCACGTGCACTGGCCGAGGATGAGATTCCGGGCATCATCGCCGACTACGCGCAGGCCACCCGCAATGCCCTCGCTGCCGGCTTTGATGGCGTCGAACTGCACGGCGCCAATGGCTACCTGATCAACCAGTTCATCGACTCGCAGGCCAACCAGCGCACCGACGGCTACGGCGGTGCATTGCAGAACCGGCTGCGCTTCCTGCGCGAGGTGGTGCAGGCGGTGGTGGCGGTGGCCGGTGGTGAGCGCGTCGGCGTGCGCCTGGCGCCGCTGACCACGCTGCAGGGCGCGGTGGACGATACGCCGCAGGCGACTTACCTGGCGGCCGCGCACCTGCTGGGCGAACTTGGCGTGGGCTACCTGCACATCGCCGAGGCCGACTGGGATGATGCGCCGCTGATGCCGGTCGCGTTCAAGCAGGCGCTGCGCATGGTCTACCCGGGCACGCTGATCTATGCCGGCAAGTACACCACCGAGCGCGCCGAGCAGGCGCTGTCTGAGGGCTGGGCCGACCTGATCGGCTTCGGCCGGCCGTTCATCGCCAATCCGGATCTGCCCGAGCGCCTGCGCGCGGGTGCCGAATTGAACCCACCGGACCGGGCGACGTTCTTCGGCGGTGGTGCGGTCGGGTTTACTGATTACCCGGCGCTGGAAGCGGCCGTCGAGGCCTGACGCCGATGGCCGGTCTGCGCGGTTCCTGGTAGTGCCGGCGGCTGGCCGGCATTCCCGGTGCTGCCTGTGGTGATGCCGGCCAGCGGCCGGCACTACCGTCGTGCGTCAGGGCTTGTCGCGCACCAATGCATCGGCCTCGACCACGCCGCCATCCTTGCCATGCAGGTACAGGTGCATGTCCTGCTGCGGGTACGGAATGTTGATGCCAGCCTTGTCGAAGCCCAGCTTGAGCTGTTCCAGCAGCGTGACCTTGGTGCCGAACCAGTCGGCCGACTTCACGTAGCAGCGGATGCCCAGGTTGATGGCGTGCGCGCCCAGCTCGTACACCACCACGTCCGGTACCGGCGTCTGCAGCACGCGCGGATCGGCCTTCATCAGTGCCAGCGCGGTGTCGCGCGCCAGCTGGATGTTGTCTTCGTAGCCGATGCCGATCACCAGCTCGACGCGGCGGGTCGGTTCGGCAGTGAGGTTGATGATCGGTGCCGCGGTGATCAGCGTGTTGGGAATGGTGGTGTGCTGGTTGTCCGCGCCGGTGATGACGGTCTGGAAGATGCGCACTTCGCGCACGGTGCCGGTCTGCCCGGCCACGGTCACCACATCGCCGACCCGGAACGGGCGTAGCGTCACCAGCATCACGCCCGATGCGATGTTGGACAGCGAGTCCTTCAGTGCCAGACCCACGGCCAGGCCAGCGGTGCCGAGTACGGCCAGCAGCGGGGTGATCTGCACGCCCAGCGTGCCGATCGCCAGCACCACCACGATCACCAGCGATGCGGCGTACACCACGTTGCGCAGGAAGCTGCCCAGCATCGGGTCCACGCCCATCCGCGCGGTGGCGCGCGGCATCGCATTGGACAGGCGTCGTGCCACCCACATGCCGACCAGCAGCACGACGATGGCGGCCAGCAACGGTACACCGTAGGTCTCCAGCAGGCGCTCCCAGTCGAGCGAATGGAACCAGGGCGTTGCGGCGGGGGCGGGCGCTGCTGCGGCGATCATGCGGAAGTCCTTTGCTGCGGGGGAAGTCTGCGCGGGGCAGGGCGTGCGTGGACGCCAGAAACACGAAGCCCCGCAGAGGCGGGGCTTGCGTGCAGCAGCAGTATGGGCCGACGCCGATGAACACGACGTCAGCCTGCGGCCTTCAGGGCATCAGCCGTTGGCCTTCAGCTTGGCCAGGCGCAGCCAGGTATCGACCACGGTGTCCGGGTTCAGCGACACCGACTCGATGCCTTCCTGCATCAGCCATTCGGCCAGATCCGGATGATCGGACGGGCCCTGGCCGCAGATGCCGACGTACTTGCCCTTGGCACGTGCCGACTTGATCGCCATCGACAGCAGCTTCTTCACTGCCGGGTTACGTTCGTCGAACAGGTGCGCGACGATCGACGAATCGCGGTCCAGGCCCAGGCTGAGCTGGGTCAGGTCGTTGGAGCCGATCGAGAAGCCGTCGAAGATCTCCAGGAACTCATCGGCGAGCAGTGCGTTGGACGGCACTTCGCACATCATGATGATCTTCAGGCCGTTCTCGCCCTGCTTCAGGCCGTTCTGTTCCAGTACCTCGATGACCTTGCGGCCTTCTTCCAGGGTGCGCACGAACGGAATCATGACCCACAGGTTGTCCAGGCCCATTTCGTTGCGCACGCGCAGCACGGCCTTGCACTCCAGCGCGAAGGCGGCCGAGAAGCTCGGGTCGACGTAACGGCTGGCGCCGCGGAAGCCGATCATCGGGTTCTCTTCGTGCGGCTCGTAGTTGCTGCCGCCGATCAGGTTGGCGTACTCGTTGGACTTGAAGTCCGACAGGCGCACGATCACGGCGTTCGGTGCGACCGAAGCGGTGAGGGTGGCGATGCCTTCGGCCAGGCGGTCTACGTAGAAGCTGACCGGATCACCGTAGCCGGCGATCTTCTCGTCGATCTTCTTCTTGGTCGCCGCGTCCTGGCGGTCGTACTCCAGCAGCGCGTTCGGGTGGATGCCGATGTGGCTGGCGATGATCATTTCCAGGCGGGCCAGGCCGATGCCGGCGTTCGGCAGCTGGCCGAAGTCGAAGGCACGTTCCGGGTTGGCCACGTTCATCATGATCTTCAGCGGTGCCGGTGGCATGTTGCCCAGATCGGTGGTGGTGCGTTCGAAGCCGAGCTTGCCTTCGTAGATGAAGCCGGTATCACCTTCAGCGCAGCTGACGGTGACCAGCTGGCCATCTTCGATGACCTTGGTCGCGTTGCCCGAACCGACCACGGCCGGCACGCCCAGCTCGCGCGCGATGATCGCGGCGTGGCAGGTGCGGCCACCGCGGTTGGTGACGATGGCCGAGGCGCGCTTCATCACCGGCTCCCAGTCGGGGTCGGTCATGTCGGCGATCAGCACGTCGCCCGGCTGCACGCGGTTCATGTCGTCCAGCGTCTTGACCACGCGGGCCACGCCCGAACCGATCTTGGCGCCGACGGCGCGGCCCTCGGCCAGCACGTTGCCGCCCTTCTCGGTCAGCGCGAAGCGCTCGATCTGGGTCGCGTGGCTGCGCGACTTCACCGTTTCCGGGCGCGCCTGCACGATGAACAGCTTGCCGCTGACACCGTCCTTGGCCCACTCGATGTCCATCGGGCGGCCGTAGTGCTTTTCGATGACCAGGGCCTGCTTGGACAGTTCCTGCACGTCCTCGTCGCTGATCGAGAAGGTGTTGCGCAGTTCGGCCGGGGTGTCCTCGATCCTGACGCGCTCGCCGGGGACATCCGAATACACCATGCGGATCGCCTTGCTGCCGAGCGAGCGGCGCAGGATCGCCGGCTTGCCGGCCTGCAGGGTGGGCTTGTAGACGTAGTACTCGTCCGGGTTGACCGCGCCCTGCACGACCATCTCGCCCAGGCCGAACGAAGAGGTGACGAACACCACGTCGCGGAAGCCGGACTCGGTGTCCAGGGTGAACAGCACGCCGGAGGAACCGACGCCGGAACGCACCATCAGCTGCACGCCGGCCGACAGGAACACGTCTTCATGCTTGAAGCCGTGGTGCACGCGATAGGCGATGGCGCGGTCGTTGTACAGCGAGGCGAACACTTCCTTGACCTTGTGCACGACATCGTCGGCGCCGGTGACGTTGAGGAAGGTTTCCTGCTGGCCGGCGAAGGACGCATCCGGCAGATCCTCGGCGGTGGCCGACGAGCGCACGGCCACGGCCACGTCGCCGCCGCCGTTGTCGGCGCTCAGCTGGGCGTAGGCCGTGCGGATGTCCTGGTCCAGCTGCGGCTGCAGCGGGGCATCGATCACCCAGGTGCGGATTTCCTTGCCCGCGGCGGTCAGCGCGTTGACGTCCTCGACGTCCAGCGTGGCCAGCTTGTCGAAGATGCGCTTGGACAGGTCGTTGTGCGCGATGAAGTCCTTGAAGGCTTCAGCGGTGGTGGCATAACCGCCCGGCACCGACACGCCCAGACCGGCAAGGTTGCCGATCATCTCGCCCAGCGACGAATTCTTGCCGCCTACGCGGGCCAGGTCGGCCAGACGCAGTTCGTGCAACCACAGGATGTTCTCGTTCAAGCGCGATGCTCCGTTTGGCCATCGCCCGAGGCGGGCTGGAATGGCCGCGTCCGTAGGAAGAAGCCGATATGATGCCGGGCAGACCACCGTCGGCACAAGCTTGTGCTGACGGCCTTTTTAGGCTTCGTAGGGGGTAAAAGCGCGCATGTCGACCATCCGTCCGGTGTTCTACGTTTCCGATGGAACCGGTATCACCGCTGAAACCATTGGGCATAGCCTGCTGACCCAGTTCTCCGGGTTCAGCTTCATTACCGACCGCATGTCGTTTGTCGACGACCCCGAAAAGGCGCGTGAAGCCTGTGCCCGGATCCAGGCGGCAGGGGAGCGGTACCAGGTCCGGCCGATCGTGGTGAACTCCTGCGTGGACCAGAGCCTGAGCCTGATCCTGGCCGACAGCGGGGCGCTGATGCTGGATGTGTTCGCACCGTTCATCGAGCCGCTGGAACGCGAGCTGGCCAGCCCGCGCCTGGCGCGGGTCGGCCAGGCCCACGGCATGGTCGATTTCGACACCTACCACCGCCGCATCAACGCGATGAACTTCGCCCTGACCCATGACGATGGCATCGCGGTGAACTACGACGATGCCGACGTGATCCTGGTGGCGGTGTCGCGCGCCGGCAAGACGCCTACCTGCATCTACCTGGCCCTGCATTACGGCGTGCGCGCGGCCAACTACCCGCTGACCGACGAAGACCTGGAAAGCGACCGCCTGCCGCCGCGCCTGCGCAACTACCGGCGCAAACTGTTCGGGCTGACCATCGACCCGGACCGCCTGCAGCAGATCCGCCAGGAACGGCGCCCGAATTCGCGCTACGCCAACCTGGATACCTGCAAGCGCGAGGTGGCCGCGGCCGAAGTGATGTTCCAGATGGAGCGCATTCCGACCCTGAGCACCACCCACACCTCGATCGAGGAGATTTCCAGCAAGGTGCTGGCCACGCTGGGGCTGCAGCGCGAGCTGTATTGATCCTGGTCTGGTAGAGCCGGCCGCTGGCCGGCTGGCTGATGAACCCTCGGCCGCGACGGAGGGCTGCCGGCCAGCGGCCGGCACTACCCAGGGGTTGGCTTGCACGTGTGCGCCCCCACGTTGAATCACCAACGTGTAGGATCGACCCATGGCCCACGCCTCGCCCCGCACCGAACGTATCCCCCGCCTGAGCCGGCTGAGCTGGCTCATGGGCCTGTACGCGGAAAACTACCGCCACCTGGTGCGCCTGTTCGCGCCGGCCGAGCTGGTTGCGGGCAGCTACATCTCTTCGGTGGGCGACGGCCTGGACGTGCGCCTGGACGTGATCGAATGCCACCGCTACACGGTGGAACTGCGCCTGACCTACGACCTGGCCGACCCGGTCACCGGCGAGCCCGATCCGTCGGCCTATGTGCGCCTGTACCGCGACGCGCGCCAGGCCGAGACCACCCACTGCTACGTCGGCCGCCGCTGGCAGGACACGATGGGCCTGTATCCGCCGCCGGCAGAGCTGATCAGCCACCGCATGCGGATGAACACCTTCCTCGGCAAGTGGCTGGAATACCTGGCCGAGCGCGGCCACGGCGTCGCCACCCTGCGTCGCGATTCCGACGGCATCCGCACGCCGACCGAGCGCCGCCTGTCGCTGGTGCGCTGATCGGCCATAATCCGGGGCTGACCTGCCGCTGGATGCTGCCCCATGCCGTACACCCCGATCGTCGCCACCCTGGGCTACGTGCTTTCGCCTGATCGTCGCCAGGTGCTGATGATCCACCGCAATACCCGCCCGGGAGACCACCACCTGGGCAAGTACAACGGGCTGGGCGGCAAGATCGAAGCGGACGAGGACGTGGCCGCGAGCATGCGCCGCGAGATCCAGGAGGAGGCCGGCATCGACTGCACCGGCATGCGCCTGCGCGGCACCATCAGCTGGCCCGGCTTCGGCAAGCACGGCGAGGATTGGCTCGGCTTCGTGTTCGTCATCGATGGCTTCGAAGGTACTCCGCACGGTGGCAACCATGAAGGCACGCTGGAGTGGGTGGAGCTGGACAAGCTGGACACGCTGCCGATGTGGGAGGGCGACCGCAATTTCCTGCCGCTGGTGTTCGATGCCGACCCGCGCCCTTTCCACGGCGTGATGCCGTACAAGGACGGCCGCATGGTGAGCTGGTCCTTCAGCCGGCTGTAACCCGGCGAATCGGGTGGGTGCCGACCTTTCGGGTGGGTGCCAACCCTTCTGGTGGATGCCAACCTTGGTTGGCACGCTCTTCCGGCCAATTAATACCCGGACAATATTGACAGTCACAAATTACCCGGGCAATATTTGCGCATCGCCTCCGATGCCCTTGCCATGCCTGCGTCCCGACTTCCTCCGTTCAGCTGTTTCGACGGCCATCGCCTGGTGGCGTCCGGTACCCCGGAAGTCGCCGCGTTGGCGCTGAAACAGCTGCGCGCCGACAACGCCGCCGGTCCGCTGCTGGTGTTCGACAACGCCACCGGCCGCACCCGCGATTTCGATACGCGCGGCACGGATGCGCAGCTGCTGGCGCGGGTGGCCGAGGCGTTCCCGCCGGCCGTGGAAGCGGATCCGGAAACCCCGTTCGACGATACACCTGCAATCCCACGCGGCCGCGGTCGACCCAAGCTGGGCGTGGTTGCCCGCGAAGTGACACTGCTGCCGCGCCATTGGGCGTGGCTGGCCGAACAGCCGGGCGGGGCCTCGGTGGTGCTGCGCAGGCTGGTGGAATCGGCCAGCCGTGCCGGCGCGGACAGGGACCGGCAGCGCCGGAACAGCGAGCGTGCCTATCACTTCCTGCAGACCATCGGCGGCGACCTGCCGGGCTTCGAGGACGCCATCCGCCTCCTGTTCGCGCATGACCGCGCGGGTTTTGAAACGGCATTGCATGCGTGGCCCGACGACGTGCGCACGCATGCCCTGCGCCTGGCGTTCGATGACCCTGCCGGCATTGCCGACGGCTGAAACACCCCGCGCTCGCTGAGCGACCGCTTCACCTGATCGCGGGCCACGGCCCGTTCCCTTCGTGCGCGCTCTTTGCTGGCTGAAACGCCGGGCAGGGCAGCGCCTTGCCCAGAGACTCCGATGAACCCTCCTGCATCTGCTGCTGCGCCGGTTGCGCAGCCGCTGTGGCGCACCTATCTGACCCTGCTGCTTCCGATGCTGCTGACCAATGCGCTGCAGTTGGCCGCAGGCACACTGGACAACATCTATCTGGGGCACCTGCTTGGCACGCAGGCCGTGGCCGCCGCCGCCGCATTCTTCCCGGCTTTTTTCCTGCTGCTGGCGCTGGTGATGGGCCTGGCGACCGGTGCGATGGTGCTGATCGGCCAGGCCTGGGGCGCCGGTCGGCCACACCAGGCGCGAGCGGTGGCAGGCAGCGCGGTGGCGCTGGTGCTGTCGCTGTCGGTGCTGGTGATGGCGGTGGGCGGCCTCTTCGCGCCGCAGCTGCTGGCAGCACTGGGTACGCCGGCACCGATCCTGGACGAGGCCATCGCCTATGCGCGCGTGTTGTTGCTGGGGGCGCCGGCCTTCTTCCTGCTGTGGCTGGCGACCGCCGTAAGCCGCGCGGTGGGCGATGCGAAGACGCCATTGCACGCGCTGCTGCTGGCCACAGGGGTGGGACTGTTGTGCACGCCACTGCTGATCCTGGGCTGGGCCGGCCTGCCGCGGCTGGGTGCGGCCAGTGCGGCGGTCTCGGCGGTGTTCGCTTCGCTGCTGGCCCTGGTCTGGTTGCTGTGGCGCTGGCATCGTCTGGCACACCCGTTGGCACCGGGCCACGATCTGCTGCGCGCTATCCGTTTCGATCGGGGGCTGATCCGCTCGATGCTGCACATCGGCGTACCGTCTTCGCTGCAGATGTTCAGCCTGGCCATTGCCGAGATTGTGTTGCTGGGCTGGATCAACCGCTACGGCTACACGGCCACGGCGGCCTACGGTGCGGTCAACCAGTTGATGAGCTGGGTGCAGTTGCCAGCCATGTCGCTGGGCATCACCGCCACCATCCTTGCGGCCCACGCGATGGGCGCGGGGCGTGCGGCGCGGTTGCCGGCCATCGCCCGCACCGGCGTGCTGCTGGGGCTGGCGTTGCTGGCGGCGGTGGTGATGCTGGTGATGGCATTGGCGCCCTGGCTGAGCGGCCTGATCCTGGCGGCGCCGGAGGTGCGCGAACTGGCCGCGCTGCAGCTGCGTACGGTGGTCTGGGGCGTGCTGGCAATGGGGGTTGCCGGGGTGCTGGTTGGGGTGATGCGCGGCAGCGGCACGGTTTTGCTGCCAGCGTTGCTGGGCATGTCGGCGGTGTTGCTGGTGGAACTGCCGCTGGCGATGTGGCTGCAGGCGCGGCATGGGCTGGCCGGGCTGTGGTGGGCGTGGCCGCTGGGATTGCTGGCGATGCTGGTGATGCAGGTGTTCTGTTTCGCGCGTTGGCGGCGACGGGTGCAAGGCGGGTAATACCGACCGCTGGCCGGCAACCCGTAACGTTCCGGGCAGCCGGCCAGCGGCCGGCTCTACCACGCGGTCGGATCACAGTCGTTGCGGCGGCTGCGGTGGGCCGGCCACTGGTGATGCAGGTGTTCTGTGTTGCTCGCTGGCGACGGGTGCAGGTTGGGTAGTGCCGGCCGCTGGCCGGCAACGCGGAACGGTCGGGGCAGCCGGCCAGCGGCCGGCTCTACAACGCGGTCGGATCACAGTCGTTGCGGCGGCTGCGCTGGGCCGGCCACTGGTGATGCAGGTGTTCTGTGTTGCTCGCTGGCGACGGGTGCAGGTTGGGTAGTGCCGGCCGCTGGCCGGCAACGCGGAACGGTCGGGGCAGCCGGCCAGCGGCCGGCTCTACAACGTCAGCGCCGCTGTGCCAGCAGCAGATGGAAGTGCTTTTCGCGGGCCTGGCCATCGTTGCCGGGCGCGGTTTCGCGGTGGCTGCGCCAGGCAGAAACGCCGAACCCGGCGACACGCAGCGCCAGCTCCACTGCATCCAGCTCGTGCAGCTGGAAATCGGCGGTGAACGGCAGGCTGCGCATGAAGGTGGCATCGCCGAAGGCCAGGCATAGCCGGCCACCCCGACGCACGACCCGTGCCAGTTCGCCCAGCACCGGCGCCAGGTCTGGCCAGAAGTACAGGGTGTTGACGGCCAGTGCCGCGTCCATCGCGGCATCGGCGATCGGCAGGGCATGGGCGTCGCCATGGCGCATCCCGGCCCGCTCGGCCAGCCCGGCGGCGACGAGCTGCCGGTTGCCGGCCTCGACCATGGCGCTGGACAGTTCGATGCCCAGGTAGCGGCTGTCGCTGGCCTGCAGAAGCAGCGGCGCAAACGCAGCGTTGCCGGGGCCGATCTCCAGCACCCGTTCGCCTGAGGTCACCGCCAGCAGGCCGATCGCGGCCCGGTTGAGCGCGCCATTGCTGCGGTTCATCGATTCGGCCACAGCCTGTGCGGCGTCGCCGTGGGGGTGCCGCAGCTGCGCGGCCAGGGTGGAAGCATCCAGCATCATCATCGTCCGTCGCGGGAATCTGGACGTGGCGGCGGCGGGGTCCGCCGACGACCATAGCGCTGCCTTCGCAGCTTGGGAAGTAGGGGAACCCCGCTTCAGGGTGATGAGGAAATGTCCAGCGTCGCAGTCGGTGAGATCTGGTTGTCCACAGGGGGTGTGGATTACGCGTGGGCAACTTTGTGGATAAGCGGCGACAGGCGCCACCCCCCTAGGCTGTCAAGATGGGTGGCGAAAAATTCACCGCCGGTGAGGACAGGTGAGGGAGCGGTGAAGGATCGGCGCGGCCAGTGCTGTCGCCAGCGGCGGCGCTCGCGGTAACCTGTCGGCCTTGATGCTCCGTGAGACCCCATGAAACGTCACTTCTCGATGCTGCGCGAATTCCAGCTGGCCGACTGGTTCACCCTGGCCAATGCTTTCTGCGGCACCGGTGCGGTGTTCGCCGCTATGCGCTTCCTGCAGGACGGCGAGCGCGGCTACCTGATGTTCGGCATGGCGCTGATCCCGCTGGCCTTCATCTTCGACGCGCTGGACGGGCGCATCGCGCGCTGGCGCAAATCCAGCTCCACCCTGGGCCGCGAGCTGGATTCGCTGTCGGACGTGATCTCCTTCGGTGTGGCCCCGGCCGCACTGGCCTATGCCTGTGGCATGCAGGGCGGGTGGGACTGGCTGGTGCTGAGCTATTTCGTCTGCTGCGGCGTCAGCCGCCTGGCGCGCTACAACGTCACCGCCGAGGCAATGACGGGCGACGAGGGCAAGGTCACGTATTTCGAGGGCACCCCGATCCCGACCAGCCTGGTACTGGTGATCGTGCTGGCGATCGCGGCAGGCACCGGCGCCATCGGCCAGGAAATCTGGTTCGGCCAATGGCAGATCGGCCCGTGGCAGCTGCACCCGATGGTGCTGCTGTTCGCCCTGTCCGGGTCGCTGATGATCAGCAAGACCCTGCGTATTCCCAAGCCATGACCCAGCCTTGCGGAGGCCTGCGATGACCAGCTCGGCCCACGATGCCGGCAGCAGCGATTTCGAAGCCCTGGCCCGGCAGTACTTCGGCGCCTGGGGAGATGCCCTGCGCCACGCGGCGACGCCTGGCGCCCCGGCTGGCGATGGCCCGGGCAGCTGGCAGCGGCTGTTCGACGGGTGGGGCCAGCTGCTGCCCGAACAGGGGCCGGGCGCGCCGGAAGACGCGGTGCGCCGGTTCCGCGAACAGGCCGGTAGCTGGTACGGCACCATGCAGGACGTGGCCGCGCGATTCGCCGGCCGCGACGCCAGCAGCGCCGACGTGGCCCAGGCCTGGCGCGAGGCGGTGCAGGGGCAGGGCGATGGCATGCTGCAATGGATGCTGCAGGGCGCTCGTGGCAGCACCCACGCCGGCGCCGCCGTGCCCGAATTCGCCGCCTGGCTGCAGCAGTTCCAGCTGCAGGCGGGCCCATGGCTGCAGAGCCCGGCGTTTGGTCCGGGCCGTGAGCACCAGGCGCGCTGGCAGGCGCTGCTGCGCGCGCAGGAGGAATACCAGCAGCATTCGCGCGCTTACGTCGAGCAGATCAAGCAGGCGCTGGACGAGGCCTTCGCGTTGTTCGAGCAGCGCCTGGCCCAGCACGAGCAGCCCGGCAGCCAATTGACCAGCGCCCGCGCGATGTTCGACCTGTGGATCGAAGTAGCCGAAGAGGCCTACGCCAAGGTCGCCATATCCGAGCCGTTCCAGCAGGTGTATGCCTCGCTGGGCAACGCACAGATGCGCCTGCGCGCCGGCCTGCAGCGCGAGGTGGAACAGATGAGTGAGCGCGTCGGCCTGCCGACCCGCAGCGAGATGGACGCCGCGCACCGCCGCATCGCCGAGCTGGAGCGCAGCCTGCGTCGACTGCAGGCGCAGGTGGCGGTGCTGGCGGGTACCGCCACCGTGGATCCCGTGGCGCAGCCGGCCCCGGCGAAAGTGAAGCCGGCCGCGCGCAAGGCGGTGAAGAAGGCCGCACCTGCCAACAAGGCGGCCCCCAGCAAGGCGCCTGCAAAAAAAGTGCCCGCAAGGAAGGCGCCTGCGAAGAAGGCCGCCGCCCGCACCTCGTCACGGACGCGTGACCGATGAAGGGACCGCTGGGCTTCAACGCCGACGACCTGATGCAGGAAACCCTGGCCATGCAGCGCAAGCTGCTGGAAGGGCTCACGCTGCTGCCGCAGGTGGAGGACGTGGATTATGGCGTGACCGCCCGCGAGGAAGTCTGGCGCGACGGCAAGGTGGTGCTGTACCGCTTCGTCGGCGAACAGGCGCCGACCCGGCGCACGCCGTTGCTGATTGTCTACGCGCTGGTCAACCGGCCGTACATGGTCGATCTGCAGGCCGATCGCTCACTGGTGCAGAAGCTGCTGGCGCTGGGCCAGGACGTGTACGTGCTGGACTGGGGCTACCCGGACCGCTCCGAGCGCTTCCAGACCCTGGAGGATTATCTGCTGCGCTATGTCGATGGCGCGGTGGACGTGCTGCGCCAGCGCAGTGGTGGACCGGTGGACCTGCTCGGCATCTGCCAGGGCGGCGTGTTCGCGCTGTGCTACGCCGCGCTGCGCCGGCACAAGCTGGGCAAGCTGATCACCATGGTCACCCCGGTCGATTTCCAGACCGCCGACAACATGCTCTCGCACTGGGCGCGGCAGGTGGACGTGGACCTGCTGGTCGACACGCTGGGCAACATCCCGGCCGATCTGATGAATGCCAGCTACCTGATGCTCAAGCCGTTCCGCCTGAACGTGCAGAAGTACGTGGGCCTGCTCGACATCCTCGATGACAAGGCCGCGCTGGAGGATTTCCTGCGCATGGAGAAGTGGATCTTCGACTCACCGGATCTGGCAGGCGAAGCGTTCCGTGACTTCATCAAGCAGTTCTACCAGGGCAATGGATTGGTGAACGGCACGGTGCGGATCGGCGAGGAGGCGGTGGACCTGTCGCAGGTGACCTTGCCGGTGCTGAACATCTACGCCGAGCAGGACCATCTGGTGCCGCCGGATGCGTCGCGTGCGATGCGCGGGCGTCTGGGCACCGAGGACTACACCGAGTCCAGTTTCCGCGGCGGCCATATCGGTATTTACGTGTCCGGTCGCGCACAACGCGAAGTGCCGGCCACGATCGATGGCTGGCTGAAGGCTCGCGACCTGTAGAGTCGAGCTTGCTCGACTGCCCTTGGGGGGATGATGACGTACCGGATTTCGTTGATTCTTGCCGCACTGCTGGCGGCACCCCTGGCCCACGCCGCCCCCGGCCCGCAGGCGCAACGCGAGATCGCCCAGTTGATCTCCAGCCTCGACGGTTCGCAGTGCCGGTTCCAGCGCAATGGCAGCTGGTACGACGGCAGCGATGCGCGCGCGCACCTGCAGCGCAAGTACGACTACCTGCTGAAGAAGGACATGGTCGACAGCGCCGAGCAGTTCATCGAGCGCGCGGCCAGCCAGAGCAGCATGAGCGGCAAGCCCTATCGCATCCAATGTCCCGGGCAGCCTGAACAGACGGCTGCGGCCTGGTTCGGCGCCCGCCTGCAGGCCCTGCGCCAACGCGCGCCGTAGACATGGCCGGGGTGTAGAGTCGAGCCGCGCTCGACTGCGCTTTCTGGTTCCCGAGGAGATGCCACCATGAACACCACACCACGCACGCTGTCGCGTTCACTGAACGACCGCATGATTGCCGGCGTGATGGGTGGCATTGCCCATCGCTTTGGCTGGAACGCCACACTGGTACGGATCGTGTTCGTGCTGGTCTCGATCGGCTCGGCGGCCTTCCCCGGCATCCTGGTCTACCTGATCCTGTGGCTGCTGATCCCGAACGAGGCCGATTGAACGCCGCCTCCCGGCCCTGGCCACTCTGGCTGCGCGCGCTGCAGGTGCTGGGCGCGGTGTGGACGCTGCCCAATACGCTGATCGGCCTGATCGGTGGCCTGGCGGGCCTGCTGGGTGGGGCGACGCTGCGCTGGAGCGCCCGCGACTGTGCACTCATCTTCGATCACTGGCCGTGGGGGCCGGGCGGGGCGATCACGCTGGGCAATGTGATCCTGCATACCGGGCACGACCTGGGCATGTCCTGCCGCACCTATGCGCATCAGGCCGGGTGGGGCGTGGAGCCGCTGATCCGGCTGGACGACCACGAGCGCGCGCACGTCTACCAGTATCTGGTGCTGGGGCCGCTGTACCTGCCGGTGTACCTGCTCTGCGGCGGGGTGAGCGCGCGCAATCCGTTCGAGCGCGCGGCGGATCATTACGCCCGGTTCGGGCAGGGTTGGTGGCCGTAGGTTTCCAGCCAACGGCGCAGCCCCTCGTGGCTTGGTCGCGGAATCCCTGCTTCCTGGGGGCTGGCCGGGTGGGTGGGGCTGGCGGGGACGCCGTGAACCCATCCATGGGGGCTTAGCCGCGGCATCCATGCCGCGGATACCCCGCCACCCCCACCCACCCGGCCGCTGACAGTTTCCGTGCGCGTCCAGCCACGGAAAAGAAAAAAGAAAATCAAAAGCAAAAGCGGCCTGGCCGGCTGCTTTGTTGCTTCCTGTAGAGCCAAGCGATGCCCGGCTCACGAGCAAGCGCAGCGCGCGACCCGCTTTTGCTGTTCTTTTTCTTCTCCGTGGGTGGACGCGCCCGGAAACTGTCAGGGGGCAGTCGGGGTGGGTTCGCGGGACCGTTGGCGCCATGGATGGCGCCATCGAGCCCCCATGGACGGGTTTACGGCGTGTCCCGCGAACCCACCCCGACCGACCCAATCACATGAAACGCATTCTGCGACCAAGCCACGAGGGGCTGCGCCGTTGGCGGGAATCCCCCGCGGATTCGTTAGCCGGAAGTTAAAGATCCGTAAGCATTCTGCTGCGATCCCGCAGTCATCTGCATGCAACCGATCGTCATTAGCCTTCGTGACGTTCCAGTCAGGTTCGACGCGGTAAGCTCTCCCTCGATGAGCTCGCAGCATCGCTCATCGAGTGCAGTACGCAGTAGCAATTTGGAGGAATACATCACATGGCAATCGTTCTTTATGTCGGTGGTAGCAAGGATGGCGAGAAGGGCGTGGTGCCCTACGGCTTCAGCAAATCCCGCGCCGACACCGCGCTGGGGCCGGAGTTCTACACGGAGCGGTTCATGGAACTGCAGGGTGTCGGCAAGGTCCGCCTGATGGCCCTGGAAAGCATGCGTGACGACATCGTCATGCAGCGCGCCGCCCGCCACTACCGCTGACCTTCGCAACACGCGGCAGGGCGCGCCCACCATCGTGCGCCCGCGCCGGCATCCCAGCCCAGGGCCGGTCCGAGCCCTCTCTCCGCCAGGATGCCGGCGTCCACTCCGGGTACGCCGCTGAACCTCGCCGCCTGTCAATGCCTTGTCCGGCTCCGTCGTCGGTTGCCAGAATGGGGTCTTCCCGTAACGCGGCACAGACCTGAAGCAATGCACGACGCCAAGAACGCCCAGAGCGCGCTCGCCCAGCAGATCGCCCAGACCATCGCCGACGAGATCGGTGCCCAGTCGGCCCAGGTACGTGCCGCCGTCGGCCTGCTCGACGAGGGCGCCAGCGTTCCGTTCATCGCGCGCTACCGCAAGGAAGTGACCGGGGGCCTGGATGACACCCAGCTGCGCAACCTGGAAGTGCGCCTGACCTACCTGCGCGAACTGGAAGACCGGCGCGCGGCGGTGCTGGCCAGCATCGGCGAGCAGGGCAAGCTCAGCGACGAGCTGCGCAACGACATCCTGGCGGCCGATACCAAGAGCCGTCTGGAAGACCTGTACCTGCCGTACAAGCCCAGGCGCCGTACCCGCGCGCAGATCGCCCGCGAGGCCGGGCTAGAGCCGCTGGCCGATGGCCTGCTGGACGATCCGACGCAGGACCCGCAGGTGTTTGCTGCCAGCTTCGTCGATACCGACAAGGGCGTGGCCGATACCAAGGCCGCGCTGGAGGGCGCGCGCGCGATCCTGATGGAGCGCTGGGGCGAGGACGCCGCGCTGGTGGGTGAGCTGCGCACCTGGCTGGGCGAAACAGGGGTGATCCGCGCCCGCGTGGCCGAGGGCAAGGAAACCGAAGGCGCCAAGTACCGCGACTATTTCGAGCATGCCGAGGCACTGGCGAAGATCCCGTCGCACCGGTTGCTGGCGCTGTTCCGTGCGCGGCGCGAGGAAATCCTGTTCCTGGAGCTGGACCCGGGCAACGATGCCGAGGTCGGCCACCAGTACGCCGAAGGGCGCGTGGCGCGCAAGGCCGGCATCGCCGACCAGGGCCGAGCCGCTGACCGCTGGCTGCTGGATGCCTGCCGCCTGACCTGGCGCGCCAAGCTGCACACCCACCTGTTGCTGGACCTGTTCAACCAGGCCCGCGAGAAGGCCGAAGCCGAGGCCATCGCAGTCTTCGGCGACAACCTCAAGGATCTGCTGCTGGCCGCGCCGGCCGGCCCGAAGACCGTGCTGGGCCTGGACCCGGGCATCCGCACCGGCTGCAAGATCGCCGTGGTCGACGCCACCGGCAAGCTGGTCGCGACCGACACCATCTACCCGCACGAGCCGCGCCGGCAGTGGGACCAGTCGCTGCAGACGATCAAGCAGCTGTGCGCCAAGCACAACGTGGAACTGATCGCGATCGGCAACGGCACCGCCAGCCGCGAGACCGACAAGCTGGCCGGTGAAGCGATCAAAGCGGCCGCCAACCCGAAGCTGCAGAAGGTGGTGGTCAGCGAGGCCGGCGCGTCGGTGTACTCGGCGTCCGAGTTCGCCGCCAGGGAATTCCCGGGCCTGGATGTGTCGCTGCGCGGCGCAGTGTCGATCGCGCGCCGACTGCAGGATCCGCTGGCCGAACTGGTCAAGATCGAACCCAAGGCGATCGGCGTGGGCCAGTACCAGCACGACGTGGACCAGTACCGCCTGGCGCGGGCGCTGGATGCGCGGGTCGAGGATTGCGTGAACGCCGTTGGCGTCTACGTGAACACGGCCTCGGCGGCGCTGCTGTCACGCGTGTCCGGCCTGTCGGCCACGGTGGCCGAGAACATCGTCCGCCATCGGGACGACAACGGCCCGTTCAAGCGCCGCAAGGACCTGCTGAAGGTCGCGCGCCTGGGCGAAAAGACCTTCGAGCAGTGCGCCGGCTTCCTGCGCATCGCCGATGGCGACCAGCCGCTGGATGCCTCGGCGGTGCACCCGGAAGCCTACCCGGTAGTGGAGCGCATCGTGGCCAGCACCGCGCGGCCGATCAAGGCGCTGATCGGCGACGGCAGCTTCCTGCGTGGGCTGAAGGCCGAGCAGTTCACCGATGCCACCTTCGGCGTGCCGACCGTGCGCGACATCCTCAAGGAACTGGAGAAGCCGGGTCGTGACCCGCGCCCCGAGTTCAAGGCGGCGCGTTTCGCCGAGGGCGTGGAGGACATCAAGGATCTGCGCGAAGGCATGGTGCTGGAAGGCGTGGTCAGCAACGTGGCGGCCTTTGGGGCCTTTGTCGATATCGGCGTGCACCAGGACGGCCTGATCCACATCTCGGCGCTGTCCGATACGTTCGTGAAAGACCCGCGTGACGTGGTCAAGGCCGGCGACATCGTCAAGGTGAAGGTGCTGGAGGTGGACGTGGCGCGCAAGCGCATCGCCCTGACCCGGCGCCTGGACGACACCCCCGGCCAGGCCACCAGCCGCCCGGGCCAGCGCGACGAGCGCGGCCAGGGGCAGCGGCCGCGCCGTGACGTGGGCGGCCAGAACCGTGGGCCGAACCGCGGCCAGGGCAATGGCGGCCGCCCCGGCCCGTCGGCAGCACCGGCCAACAATGCCCTGGCCGAAGCCTTCGCCCGCGCCAAGCGCAGTTGAGGATCGTGGCCCCCGTCACGGTTGATCCGGGGCGGGGGGCTTGTCGGTTTTCCCCGTGATTGCGCACACTGGCGCTTGAGGGGAGGCGTTCGGCCCCCCCGCTGTCGCTGGGGAGGGCCATGACGCCAGCACGACCCGCCGTCTTCGTTGCAGGCTGCAGCGCGCCGCTGCGGCAGATGCGTGCCTGCGCGGGCGGGGGAACGGGTTGATGGCGGGCCAGGGAAACAACGGCAACGGGCTGCTTGAACGACGCCTGCAGGAGTTGGCCGAAGAGCGGCGCCGGCTGGCGATGATCATCGACGGCACGGCGGCCGGTACCTGGGAATGGAACGTGCAGACCGGCCAGATGCGGGTCAATGCACGCTGGGCCGAGATCGTCGGCTACCGCCTGGAAGAGCTGCAGCCGATCTGCCAGGAAACCTTCCTGAAGCTGGTACATCCGGATGACATCGCGTTGTCTGATGCCGCGCTGGAGGATCATTTCGCCGGCCGCAGCGACAACTACGCCTGCCTGCTGCGCATGCGGCACAGGAACGGCCAGTGGATCTGGATCCAGGACCGCGGCCGGGTCTTCGAATGGGATGGGCAGGGCCGGCCGCTGTGGATGGCCGGCGCACATGCCGACGTGACCGAGCTGCAGCAGGCGCGGCAGGATGCGGCCGAAACCCGCCAGCGCCTGCAGGCGGTGGTCGATGCGTCCGACGAGGTGGCGGTGATCGCCACCGATACCGATGGCACCATCACCCTGTTCAATACCGGTGCGCAGCGCCTGCTGGGCTACAGCGCTCCGGAGGTGGTCGGCCAGCGCCGGCTCGATGCCTTCCATGATCCGGCCGAGCTGAACGCCTGGCTGCAGCCGCTGGCCGATGCCGAGGGCAACCTTCCCGGCGTGTTCGAAGCGCTGAGTGCGCGTGCCGACGGGCAGACCTACTCGCGGCAGTGGACCTTGCTGCGCAAGGATGGCCAGCCACGGCAGGTGCGCCTGTCGATCAGCCGCATGGATGGGGCCAACGGGGTGCGCATCGGCTATGTCGGCATGGCCATCGACATCACCGAGATCCTGCAGGCCCGTGCCGAGGCCCGCCTGTCGGCGGAAAAGTTCGCCGGTGCGTTCACGTCCGCCGCGCTGGGCATGGCCCTGGTTTCGCTGGAAGGGCGCTGGCTGGACGTCAACGACGCGCTGTGCCGGATCCTGGGTTACCCGCGCGAAGAGCTGCTGCAGGTCGATTTCCAGCGCCTGACCCATCCCGACGACCTGCAGGCCGATCTGGCGCTGGTGCACGATCTGCTGGCCGGGCGGCGCAGCCACTACCACCTGGAAAAACGCTATCTCGACCGCGATGGGCGGGTGATCTGGACTCGGTTGTCGGTGTCGCTGGTGCGCAACGAGCATGGCCAGCCGGTGCATTTCGTGTCGCAGATCCAGGACATCACCGCCCAGCGCAGCAGCGAGCAGCGCTTGTTCGAGAGCGAGCAGCGCAGCCGCCTTACGCTTGATGCGGTGGCTGACCTGGTGCTCAGCGTCAACCTGGATGGTCGTATCGACTATGCCAATGCTGCGGCCGTGCGCATGCTGGCCGGCGATGGCGCACTGTCGCTGGCCGGGCACAAGGTGCAGGACGTGCTGGCGCTGACCACCGAATACGCGCCGGGCTCAGTGCTGGATGTCTCGGTGCTGCTGGACCCGGAAAGCAATGCCGTGGACCTGCATGCCGATCTGCTGTTGCGGCTGGGCACGGCAACGGTACCGGTGGACCTGACCCGCGCGTGGCTGCGCGATGACGAAGGCCATGTGCGCGGTGCGGTCTGGGTGCTGCGCGACGACACCCAGCAGCGTGCGCGCCAGCGCGAGGCACGGCACCTGGCCGAGATCGACCCGCTGACCGAACTGAGCAACCGCCGTGGTTTCGAAGTACACCTGCAGCAGGCCATCACCCGCGTCGAGCGTACCGGCCAGGCGGCCTCGCTGATGTACATCGACCTGGACCGCTTCAAGCCGGTCAACGACACCTGGGGCCATCTGGCTGGTGATGCCGTGCTGTGGGCGGTGGCCAGTGTGCTGCGCCATGGCGTGCGTGACTCGGACGTGGTGGCGCGGCTGGGCGGTGACGAATTCGCGGTGATCCTGTCCGGCTGCACGCCGCGCCGTGCAGCGCGCATCGGTGGCGAACTGCTGCATACGCTGGCATCGCTGTCCATTCCCTGGGACCAGGACCGGCTGCGGGTCGGTGCCAGTATCGGTGTCGCGCCGCTGGCCGGCGGCATGAGCGTGGACCAGGCTGTGGCCGCGGCCGACGCCCAGTGCTACCGGGCCAAGGCGATGGGCCGCAACAACGTGCAGGTGCAGGGCGAACTGTCCGAGCTGCCGGGTGACGACGGCGAAACGGGCTGAACCGGCCCGCACCGTGGTGGTGGATGAAGGATGTTTCATTTGCCCGTGCCGGCTGATTTGGCGAGCATGGGCCAGTCTCGACTCCAGCGGTGCCCATGTCGCGCGTATTGACCATCGAGGATGACGCCATCACTGCCCAGGAAATCGTGGCCGAGCTGGGCAGCCATGGCCTGCACGTGGACTGGGTGGCCGATGGTCGTGAAGGCCTGGTGCGCGCGGCCAGCGGCGACTATGACGTGATCACGCTGGACCGCATGCTGCCTGGCCTGGACGGCCTGGCCATCGTCACCACGCTGCGGCGGATCGGCGTTGCCACGCCGGTGCTGATGCTCAGCGCGTTGTCCGACGTGGACGAGCGCGTGCGCGGCCTGCGCGCCGGTGGCGACGACTACCTGACCAAGCCGTTCGCCTCCGACGAGATGGCCGCGCGGGTGGAAGTGCTGTTGCGTCGCCGCCAGCAGCCGGCCAGCAACGAGACCGTGCTGCGGGTCGGCGACCTGCAGCTGGACCTGCTGGCGCGCACCGCCCACCGTGGCGGGCGCAGCCTGAGCCTGCTGCCGACCGAGTTCAAGCTGCTGGAGTACCTGATGCGCAACGCCGGGCAGGTGCTGACCCGGATGATGCTGTTCGAGGAAGTGTGGGGCTACCACTTCGACCCGGGCACCAACCTCATCGACGTGCATATCGGCCGCCTGCGGCGCAAGCTGGACCAGACCGATGCACCGTCGCTGATCCGTACCGTGCGCGGCAGTGGCTATGTCCTCAGCGAAACTGTCTGACGGCTGGCGTTCGTCCAGCAGCCGCCTGCTGGGGCTGTACAGCCTGCTGTTCGTGGCCTGGTCGTGCGTGCTGCTGGGGGTGCTGTACTGGCGGGTATCGCTGTACTTGGACGAGCTCGCGCAGTCCGCGGTGCTGCAACGCGCACATCTGTTCGAGCACTTCACCGGCGATGGGCTGACCGCGGCGCTGCGCGAGAACCGCCGCTACGACCTGCATGGCATTGATGCCTACGGCCTGTTCAACCCCGACGGAAAACCGCTTGCGGGCATGCTGAAGTCGCTGCCGGCACAGCTGCCACTCGATGGCAGCGCACACCCGGTTTCCGGATTGCCCATCGCCGATGTGAACGCGCGAGGCAAGCGCGGCTTCGGTCTGGCGATGCCGACCCGCGACGGCCGCATCCTGGTGCTGGTGCGCTACAGCGGGCCGTTGAACGAGGTCAATCACCTGATCCTCGACGCGCTGTTGTGGGGCGTTTCACTGACCCTGGTGCCGGGGCTGCTGGGCTGGCACCTGTTGCGACGGCGGCCGCTGCGACGCATCCAGGCCATCGAACAGGCGACCGCGCAGATCGTGGCCGGCAACCTCGGCCAGCGCCTGCCGCTGTCCAACCGGCGCGATGAACTGGACATGCTGGCGGCCATCGTCAACGCCATGCTCGACCGCATCGAGCAGCTGATGACCGAGGTCAAAGGGGTATGCGACAACATCGCCCACGACCTGCGCACCCCGCTGACGCGCGTGCGTGCGCAGCTGTACCGCATGCGCCAGCAGGTGGCCGACGGTGATCCACAATCGCTGCCGCTGGAGCAGGTACTGGAGGAGACAGATACCCTGATGGCACGCTTCCGCGCGCTGCTGCGGATCTCCGAGCTGGAGGATCACCAGCGTCGTTCCGGGTTCAGCATGCTGACGCCGGACACGCTGCTGCAGGAGATCCACGCCTTCTATGCACCGCTGGCGGAGGAGAAAGGGCAGGTGTTGCTGCTGGAGTTGGACGCCGATCTGCCGGGCGTGATGGGTGATCGTGGCCTGCTGTTCGAAGCGATCGGCAACCTGCTCGACAATGCGATCCGGTTCGCACCGGAGGGCGGCGGCGTGCAGCTGTCGGCGCGGGTGGAAGACGGCGCGACCTGCATCGCGGTGGAGGATTCCGGGCCGGGCATACCCGAGACGGAGCGCAGCCTGGTGTTCCAGCGTTTCCATCGCGCGGAGGCCAGCAAGGGCGGTGGATTCGGCCTGGGCCTGTCGATCGTGGCAGCCATTGCGGGGTTGCATGGGTTCCGCCTGCAGGTGACGTCGTCCTCGCTGGGCGGCGCGTGCTTCAGCCTGCTGTGCCGGCCGCAGGTGCTGTAGGGGTGTTTTTCTGCAGGACTTGCAGCCCTGCACCTGCCGCAATCAACGTCAACGTCAAAAGCGGGCAGTCCGTGGGTTGGCGGGGTGGGTCCGGTTGCGGGGGACGCCGTGAACCCGTCCCTGGGGGCTTGGCCGCGGCATCCATGCCGCGGACACCCCCGCAACCGGACCCACCCCGCCTTCGACAGATTTCTGCGATCTGTCGGAATGGCGCTCTGCTCTGGTGGGTGTCGACCTTGGTCGACACGGTAGATCTGACCCAAATTTGATTATCGATATCTGTCGGATGTGTCGACCAAGGTCGACATCCACCAACAGCCACGGGAATCTGTCAGAGGTGGGGCGGTGTCGGAGTGCGGGGTGTCAGCCGCATGGGCCCGAGGCATGCCTCGGGCGGGTTGGGCAGGACGCCCAACCCCGGTCTTGCCGTGTGCGCAGGAACGCGCACACGAGCAAGCGGCTGCCAAGCCCCCAGGGATGGGTTCACGGCGTCCCCGCACTCCGACACCGCCCCGCCATCCCACGGAATGCTGCTGTTGCTGTTGCTTGAAGGCTTCGGCAGGTGCAGGGCGCAGCCCTGCCGAACCCACTTCCTTCATGAAATATGTTTCATCTGCGGCACAGCCTTGTTTTAGCCGGTAGCGCCGATACTTGCCGGCCTGCGCTGCCCGCGGTGGGCAGTGGCACCGTCGGAGAGCCGCATGCTCGGGTTGGTCAGGACCGCGCTCAACAAGCCTTATACCTTCGTGGTGATGGCCATTTTCATCTGCATCGTCGGTCCGCTCAGCGCGCTGCGCACCCCCACCGATGTATTCCCCGATATCGGCATCCCCGTCATCGCCGTGGTCTGGCAGTACACCGGCCTGTCGCCGGATGCGATGGCCGGGCGCGTGATTTCCCCCTATGAGCGTGCGCTCAGCACCACCGTCAACGACATCGAGCACATCGAATCGCAGTCGCTGGCGGGCATGGGCGTGGTCAAGGTGTTCTTCCAGCCCGGCGTGGACATCCGCACCGCCAATGCGCAGATCACCGCCATCTCGCAGACCATCGTCAAGCAGATGCCGGCCGGCATGACCCCGCCGCTGATCCTCAACTACAGCGCCTCCACCGTGCCGGTGCTGCAGATGGCGTTCTCCAGCCCGACCCTGGGTGAATCGCAGATCCGTGACCTGGCGCAGAACACCGTGCGCCCGCCGCTGACCTCGATCCCCGGCATGGCCATCCCCGCACCCTACGGCGGCAGGCAGCGCCAGATCACCCTCGATCTGGACCCCCAGGCGATGGCGGCCAAGGGCCTGTCCGCACAGGACGTGGGCAACGCGCTGGCCGCGCAGAACCAGATCACCCCGGTCGGCACCGCCAAGCTGGGCAGCAACGAATTCACCGTGTTGCTCAACAACAGCCCCAGCGAAATCGAAGCGCTGAACGACCTGCCGATCCGCACCGTCAACGGTGCGGTGGTCACCATCGGCCAGGTCGCCCACGTGCGCGATGGCTCGCCGCCGCAGACCAACATCGTGCGGGTCAACGGTGGCCACTCGGTGCTGATGGCGGCGCTGAAGAATGGCGACGCCTCGACCCTGACCCTGGTCAGCCGTATCCGCGCCATGCTGCCGCAGATCGGCGAAACCCTGCCGCCGTCGCTGAAGATATCGTTGCTCGGCGATGCGTCCACCTTCGTGCGTGAATCGATCAGCAGCGTCGCCCGCGAGGGCATCATCGCCGCGCTGCTGACCAGCGTGATGATCCTGGTGTTCCTCGGCAGCTGGCGCTCGACCGTGATCATCGCCGCCTCGATTCCGTTGGCGGTGCTGTCGGCCATCGCACTGCTTTCCGCCGCCGGGCAGACGCTCAATGTGATGACCCTGGGTGGCCTGGCACTGGCCGTGGGCATCCTGGTCGACGATGCCACCGTCACCATCGAGAACGTCAACTGGCACCTGGAGCAGGGCAAGGGCGTACGCGAGGCGATCCTTGATGGCGCCGCGCAGATCGTTGGCCCGGCATTCGTGTCGCTGCTGTGCATCTGCATCGTGTTCGTGCCGATGTTCCTGCTCGACGGCATCGCCGGCTATCTGTTCCGACCGATGGCGCTGGCGGTGATCTTCGCCATGGCCAGCTCGTTCGTGCTGTCGCGCACGCTGGTGCCGACCATGGCGTTGTACCTGTTGCGTCCGCACCGGGTGGAGGGCGGGGCAGGCCATCATCCCGAGGATGCGTTCCTCAACCATCATGAAGGCGATCATCCGCAACCGCGTCGCGCACGGATGGCGGCCACGCTGGTGCGCTGGCAGCAGCGCTTCGAAGCCGGATTCTCCGCCACCCGCGACCGCTACCACGCGCTGCTGGGCCTGGCACTGGCGCACCGGGGCCGCTTCCTGCTCGGTTTCATGGCCTGCGTGCTGGTGTCCTTCGCGCTGCTGCCAACCCTGGGCCAGGACTTCTTCCCTGCCACCGAGGCCGGTGCATTGTCGCTGCATGTGCGCCTGCCCTTGGGCACGCGCATCGAGGAAACCGCTGCATCATTCGACCGCATCGAAGCGCGCATCCGCCAGGAACTGCCGCCGCAGGAAATCGATGCCATCGTCGACAACCTCGGCCTGCCGATGACCGGCATCAACATGGCTTACAGCGCTACCGGCACCATCGGTCCGCAGGATGGTGACATCCAGGTCTCGCTGAAACCGGGTCACGGCGATGCCGCCGAATACGCGCGACGCCTGCGCGAGGTACTGCCTTCGGCCTTCCCGGGCGCCAGCTTTGCGTTTCTGCCCGCCGATACCAGCAGCCAGATCCTCAACTTCGGTTCGCCGGCACCGCTGGACGTGCGCATCGCCGGACCGGATGCGGCCGGCAATCGCGCCTATGCGCAGGAACTGCAGCGCCGCCTGCGCCACGTGCCGGGCCTGGTCGACCTGCGCCTGCAGCAACCCGATGGCTACCCGACCCTGAAGGTGGAGGTCGATCGGCTTCGCGCCAATGGGCTGGGCATCACCGAGCGCGATGTCACCAACAGCATGGTGGCGTCGCTGGCCGGTAGCGGCCAGGTCGCCCCGACATTCTGGTTGAGCCCGAAGAACGGCATCTCCTACAGCGTGGTCGCCGCCACGCCGCAGTACCGCATGGACAGCCTGGCCGCACTTCAGGCGCTGCCGGTCACCGGCAGCGGTGGTGGCGTGCCACAGGTGCTCGGTGGCCTGGCCGAGATCCAGCGCGGCTCCAGTTCGGCGGTCGTTACCCATTACAACGTGCAACCCACGCTGGACGTATATGCCAGCGTGCAGGGCCGCGATCTCGGCGCCGTGGCGGCCGACGTGCAGAAGATCATCGATGGCATGGCAGGCCAGCGGCCGCGCGGCACCGAGGTTGGCCTGCACGGCCAGATCGATGCGTTGCACGTGGCCTTCACCGGCCTCGGCTACGGCCTGCTGGCCGCGATCGTGCTGATCTACCTGCTGATCGTCATCAACTTCCAGTCCTGGACCGATCCGTTCGTGATCATCACCGCGTTGCCGGCGGGCCTGGCAGGCGTGGTCTGGATGCTGTTCCTGACCCACACCACGTTGTCGGTGCCGGCGCTGACCGGGGCCATCCTGTGCATGGGCGTGGCCACGGCCAATTCGATCCTGGTGGTCAGTTTCTGCCGCGAGCGCCTGGCCGAGCACGGCGACGCGGTCAAGGCCGCACTGGAAGGGGGGTTTACCCGCTTCCGCCCGGTCTGCATGACCGCGCTGGCGATGATCCTGGGCATGCTGCCGACTGCACTGTCCACTGAACAGAATGCACCGCTGGGCCGCGCGGTGATCGGCGGCCTGCTGCTGGCCACGTGCGCCACGCTGCTGTTCGTGCCGGTGGTGTTCGCATTGGCCCACTCCCGTAAAACCCGTACTGCTCCTGCCGGAGAACCCCTGCATGTCTGAGTCTTCGCTGCCGCAGCATTCGCTGCGCCGTCCTCTGGTCCTGGCCGCCGCCGTGGTGGTCATCCTCGTTGCCGGTGGCCTGGCCCTGCGCGCGCAGCAGGCACACGCCGTGGTCGAGTGGACCGAGCGCCAGGCGGTGCCGTCGGTGCAGGTGGTCACCGCCGGGGCGCGGGGTGCTGCGGGAACGATGACACTGCCGTCGCACCTGAGTGCCTGGACCGAAGCACCGATCCACGCCCGCGTGGGCGGCTACCTGAAGTCGTGGAGCGCCGACATCGGCCAGCCGGTGAAGGCGGGGCAGGTGCTGGCGGTAATCGACAGCCCGGAGCTGGACCAGCAGATCGCGCAGGCGCATGCCCACCTGCTGCAGGTGCAGGCCGACGCGGCGCTGGCCAAGGTCAGCGCCGAGCGCTGGCAGGGCATGCTCGGCAGCCATTCGGTATCGCGCCAGGAAGCCGACGAGAAGCAGGCCAATGCGGTGGCCGCACAGGCCAGCGTGGAAGCGGCGCAGGCCGACTACGCGCGGCTGCAGGAACTCGGTCGTTACCGCACCTTGCGTGCGCCGTTCGATGGCACCGTCACCTCGCGGCAGACCGATGTCGGCCAGTTGATCCGCGCCGATGACAGCGGGCGCGAGTTGTTCAACATCGCCGATACCCGACGCCTGCGCCTGATGGTGCCGGTACCGCAGAACAGCGCGGCCAGCATCCATCCCGGGCTGCAGGCAACCTTGCAAGTACCGGGCCAGGAGGGACGCCACTTCACCGCGATCCTGCAGGGAGACTCCAGCGCGATCGACCGCAGTTCCGGCACCCTGCTGGCACAGTTCGTGGTCGACAATGCCGATGGCGCACTGCTGCCCGGCAGCTACGCGGAAGTGACGCTGCCACTGCAGGGCGGAGGAGCTGGCGTGAGCGTGCCAGCGGATGTGTTGATCTTCCGGGCCAAGGGCACCCAGGTGGCGGTGGTCGACAGCAAGGACATCGTGCACCTGCGCGACATCCATATCGCCAGTGACCTGGGCAGCACGCTGCGCGTCGACCGTGGCCTGCAGGCCGGGGACAGGGTCATTCCCAATCCGCCTGATGCACTGCGCGAAGGTGACCGGGTGCATGTGGTGGCCGGCGGACAGGAGCCCACGCATGCCCGCGGCTGAACGCGCTGCTGTACTGGCGGCGGTGGCGCTGGCATTGGCTGGCTGCTCGCTGGCGCCCGCCTACCAGGTGCCAGCGGTGGCAGTTCCGGTGGCCTATGAACGTGCAGGGGCCGCTGCCGGATCAGGGGCGCTGCCACAGGCGTGGTGGCAGGCCTTCCAGGACCCGGTGCTGGACCGGCTGCAACAGCAGTTGGGCGCAGCCAACCCGAGCCTGGCGTTGGCCGTGGCGCACTACGATGCAGCGCGTGCCGCAGCAGGTGAAGTGGCATCGGCGCGGGCGCCGCAGGTCGGCTTCAGTACCGGCCCGGTGCGCCAGCGGCAGTCCGATGACAAGCCGCTGCGCAGCGCCACCCAGCCAGCCATCTATGACAGCAATACCGCCACGTTCTCGCTGTCGTTCGACCTTGATCTGTGGGGCCGCCTGCGCAACGCGGCTGCCGCGGGCAAGGCGCGTGCCGAAGCCAGTGGCGATGACCTTGCCGCTGCGCGGCTGAGCCTGTCGCAGCAGTTGGCCGGGCTCTATCTGCAGCTTCGCGGCGCCGAGGCGCAGCAGGCGATCCTGCATGACAGCATCGAGGACTACCGGCAGGCGTTGGCGCTGACCGAAGACCGTTTCCGTGGCGAGATCGCTTCGCAACTGGACGTATCGCGGGCGCAGCACCAACTGGCCAGCGCGCAAGCCGATCTGGATGCGCTCGACGGCCGCCATGAACTGCTGCGGCATGCCATCGCCGAACTGGTTGGCGCGCCGGCCACCGGCTTCGTCATCGCCGACGCGGGTCTGCCAGCCCTGCCATCGGTGCCTGCCGATCTGCCCAGCAGCCTGCTGCAGCGACGGCCGGATATCGCTGCCGCTGAGCGCCGGGTGTTCGCTGCCAATGCGGGCATCGGTGTGGCGCGCGCCGCGTGGTTCCCGCAGCTCAGTCTCAGCGGCCTGCTGGGTGGCCAGACCTCGGGTGGCAGTGCCCTGCTCGACGCGGGTAACCGCTACTGGGCGCTGGGTCCGCTGGCGGCGCTGCCGGTGTTCGATGGCGGCCGTCGCAAGGCGGCCAAGGCCGAGGCCTATGCCGAGTTCGACGCGGCCTCGGCGCAGTACCGGGCCACCGTGCTGGCCGCGATCCGCCAGGTGGAAGACCAGTTGACCCTGCTGCGCCAGCTCGATGCGCAGCGCGGCCACGAGCAGGATGCGGTGACTGCGGCGCGGCGTGCCGAGCAGATCGCCAATGACCGTTACACCGGTGGTGCGGTGAGCTACCTGGACGTGGTCAGCGCGCAGACCGATGCCCGCCAGGCGCAGTTGGGGCTGCAGGACATCCAGAGCCGGCAGCTGCAGGCCAGCGCGGCGTTGATGGCGGCGCTGGGCGGAGGCTGGTCGCGATAGCCGCTGGAGGCGGTCTCAGCCTGTGAGAGGGCGGGGCGGAACAATCGCCCCATCCACCCCGGACAGGAGAGTGCACGATGATGGCCTGGAATCGAACTGTCGTCGCCGCCTACGCACCGGCGATGATTGGCTGGTGCCTGGCGCTGGCCGGCGGCTTGCGCCTGGAACAACTGCGAGGCGACCTGCATGCGCAGGCGTTGCTGCCGCTGCTGCACGGCGGCGTTGTAGCGTTGCTGGTGCTGACACTGGCCTGCACGCTGGCCGCAAGCGCGGTGCTGTGGCGGGCCAACCGGCCATCACCACGAACCGCCGCCCCGTGATCTACAGCGCAGCGGCTTCCATCAGCACGAACCGGCAGGGCGCACGCTGGAAGGCGTTGATCTGTGGCACCAGGCGCTGGAAGTGGTCGCTGGCGCAGTGGAGGTCGAGCGCGGCGCGGTCCGGCCAGAGCTCGATGAAGACGAAGTGCCCGGGATCCTTCTGGTCAACGAACAGTTCATAGCTGACGCACAGCGGCTCGCGCTGCGTGCACGCGACCAGCTCCCGGTAAAGCGGAAGCACGGTTTCCACGGCATCGGGATGGATGAAATCCTCGGCGATCACCTTGAGCATGTCGGTACCTGCAACGCGGGCCCTGCAGGATAGTGCCGACGCAGGGCCGGCACCATCCACCGTCAGCGCAATACTGCGTCCGCACTGACCAGCTGCACATCGTGCATCTGGTTGAGGTAAGCCTCGTAGTAGCCCTTGTGCGAGGCACCGACGATGGCCAGCATGCGGCTGCCGGGGTGCAGGCCCAGCACGTCGCGCATGTTGGCGACCATGCGCAGGTTGCGGGTTTCCCAATAGCCGACATACATCCTGCCGAACGCCTTGGCTGACGGCTCGACGAGTGTCGCGCCGAAGTCGCTCCGGTACGCGTCCATCGCCGCTGCGGGGCTGTTGTAGGCCCTGTACAGCGCCAGCACGCCGTCGGGCTTGTCCAGGTCGGCCACCAGGCGCTTGTCGGCGTCCCGCCGCGCCTGCGAGTGCTTGTTCTTCCAGGCGCCGGTGATGGCGGCGCTGGCCGCCGCTTCGTCCTCGGCAGGCGTGGGCGAATCGGCGGTGTGGTCGTCCACGGCCCAGAGACGCTCATGGCCGAGGCGCGCAGCGACTTCGGCAGCGATCAGATTCGTTTCATTGCGGCGAGCCAGGCCTTGGTCGAGGAACTCGACCAGGGCCGCGCTCAGCCCGTCGCCGTCCTTGCGTTCGGCGGCGGCCAGGCGCAGCCACTGCACCTGGGCCGATCCCCGTTCGCCCGCCGCCAGGAACAGTGCGGCCAGCCGACGACGCTGGGCAGGCGTCGGATCATCTGGCCAGTTCGAGAGCAGGCGCTCGACCTCGGTGTTCGCAGCGGGCACGTCCAGCCCGGTCGCGGCCTGTGCGGCCGAAGTGTCGAAGCAGTAGGTGGCCACGCTTTCCGCGTAGCGGGCGGGGTAGCGGCGCATGAAATCACACTGCAGGCCGGACAGATCCTCGGTGGCGATCAGCTCGGGTTTCCAGGCGACCAGCCGCTGCAGCAACGGCTCAAGCAGGGCCGGCTGGAAGGTCTTGGGCAGCCCGGACAAGTGCGTGCTGCCCAGTACCAGCACTTCGTTCGGGCGCCCGGCGGGCGGCCCCTTCAACTGGTCGGGATGGAAGGTCGGGCGATAGGGGGCATCGGCGGCCAGGGCGCCGGCGCTGCACAGGCCCAGGATCAGGAAGCTGGCCAAGCGTGTGAACATGCGATCTCCGTGTCAGTGAACGTCCTGCAGTCCGCTGCATGCTGGCCATTTTCATCTGCCTCGGAATCTCCCGTTGGTCATGCAAACCTTTTCGGCTTGATCTGCATCGACGTTCGGGCGAGCCTGTGCTCAATGAAGGCAACGACGACCCCTATCCCGCGTGCCAGCGACTGGACCATCGGCAGCCCGCGGCTGAGCCTTCGGCCCTTCACAACGGATGACGCAGGCGAGGCGTTCATCGCGATCACGCCGGGGCTGACCCGCTACATGGCGTTCGATCCGCCGGCATCGGAGCAGGCATTCGCCGTGGTCTGGCGCGCGTGGTTGCTCACCATCGCCGATGGTTCGGACTTCACATTCGTCATCCGCCGCCGCACGGACCACACCTTCCTTGGCCTGGCAGGCCTGCATCGTACCGGTGATGCGGAACCCGAGCTGGGCATCTGGATCGCTGAATCCATGCATGGGCAGGGCTATGGCCGCGAAGCCGTGTCGGCGGTGCTGGCGTCCGCATCCCTGCGGCTGGACTGCGCCGCATTCCGTTACCCGGTAGCCGAGCAGAACGCGCCCAGCCGGCGCCTGGCGGAATCCCTCGGCGGTGTCCCCGTCGCGCGTGAGCAAGCTGTGAAGTACATCGCGATTGTCTACCGCATCCCAGCAATAGCATCGCAAGTTGAGACAGGCGTCGCGGAATCCCGCTAAAGCCGCCCGCCCCATCGCCGATATCCCCTCTGGATCCCGCTCCAGTCACCCGCTGCAGGACCCCAGGCTGCCCCCGATGGGCGGTCCGCGCTGTGTGTTCCGCCGCTCCCAGATGCCGATCGCACCCGCACCAGATGTTCTTGCCAGCCGCTCGAGGGGTGCCCACCCGGTACCTGTAGTCCCAAGCAACTGAAGTTGCCGCCGGGCATCCCGCCCGTCGGGTCGCAACCGCTTACCGGACACCGAGGATCAGACAATGCTCATTCCAGGCTTCACGGCGGGCGCGCAGGCGCCGGCCGAGCTGCATACCCGTTGGTCGCCGTGGCGTGCGCTGCTGGGCGCGCTGGCCCCGCAGCAGCGCACCCGCACCGAGCCGGCGGCGACCCACCGCGCCGAGCTCGAAGCCCAGGTTGCGGCGTTGCACCGCGTGCAGGCGGTCATCGAGTTCGCACTCGACGGCACCATCCTGCAGGCCAATGACAACTTCCTGCAGGCGATGGGCTACCGGCTGGACGAGATCCAGGGCAAGCACCATTCGCTGTTCGTCGATCCCGAACTGGCACGCAGCGCGGAATACCGTGATTTCTGGGCGAGGCTCGGGCGCGGCGAGTACGATGCCGGGCAGTACCGTCGCTTCGGCAAGGGCCAGCGCGAGATCTGGATCCAGGCGTCGTACAACCCGGTTCTTGACCAGCAGGGGCGGCCGTACAAGGTGGTCAAGTTCGCCACCGACATCACGGCGCAGAAGCTGCAGGCGGCCGATTCCGCGGGGCAGCTTGCCGCGATTGGAAAGTCGCAGGCGGTGATCGAGTTCAGCATGGATGGCCGCATCCTCTCGGCCAACGACAACTTCCTCGCCACCACCGGCTACAGCCTTGATGAGGTGCGTGGCCAGCATCATTCGCTGTTCGTCGAGCCGGGGCATCGCAGCAGCGATGAATACCTCCGGTTCTGGGAAAAGCTCGGGCGCGGCGAATACGATGCCGGGCAGTACCGCCGCCTCGGCAAGGGCGGGCGCGAAGTCTGGATCCAGGCCTCCTACAATCCGATCCTCGACCTCAACGGCAAACCGTTCAAGGTCGTCAAGTACGCCACCGACATCACCGCGCAGGTGCATGAGAACCAGGCGATGCAGCGTGCGGTTGCGCAGACCCGCGAGGTGGTGGCCGCAGCCAAGCAGGGCGATCTGACCCGGCGCGTGGCCACGGCCGACAAGCAGGGCGCGATCGCCGAACTGTGCGACGGCGTCAACTCGCTGGTCGAGGCGATGGCCGCGATCATCGGCCAGATCAAGTTCGCCGCCGATACCATCGCGGTCGGTGCGACCGAGATCGCCCAGGGCAACAGCGACCTGTCGCAGCGCACCGAGCAGCAGGCGGCGTCGCTGGAGGAAACCGCGGTGTCGATGAAGGGGCTCGCCGAGACAGTGCAGCGCACCGCCACCAACGCGCGCCAGGCCAGCCAGCTGGCCGGTGGGGCGGCCGATGTCGCCGCACGGGGCGGCAGCGTGGTGCACGAGGTGGTGGAGACGATGGCGGTGATCAATGCATCTTCGCGGCGCATCGTCGACATCATCGGAGTGATCGATGGCATCGCCTTCCAGACCAACATCCTCGCACTGAATGCCGCGGTGGAGGCTGCGCGTGCCGGCGAACATGGCCGCGGCTTCGCGGTGGTCGCCACCGAGATCCGCGAGCTGTCGCAGCGTTCGGCCAGCGCCGCCAAGGAGATCAAGCAGCTGATCGATGAGTCGGTGGCCAACGTCGGGGCCGGTACCGCCCAGGTCGAGAGTGCCGGCCGCACCATGGACGAGATCGTGACCAACGTGCGCCGGGTCAGCGATCTGATGACCGAGATCAGCACCGCCTCGCAACAGCAGAGCGATGACATCCAGCAGATGAACCATGCGGTGGACCTGATCGACCAGGGCACCCAGCAGAACGCGGCCCTGGTCGAAGAGGCCTCGGCTGCCGCGCGCAGCATGGAGGAGCAGTCGGCGCACCTGTTGCAGACCGTGGCCAGCTTCCGTGTCCAGGAAGGGGCTGGCCATGCGCATGGGGTACCGGCGCTGCGCGCGGTCTAGGCGCGCTGGCCGGACGGGGCCTCGGCGGTGCCGGGCGCCGGGGCGAGGTGCACGCAGTTGCGCCCGTCACGCTTGGCGCGATACAGGGCCTGGTCGGCGTGAGCGACCAGGTCACTGGGTTCGCGCTCATCGCCGGCGGCCTGCCAGGCCACGCCCACGCTGATGGTCACCTGGCCGTCTGCAGCCGGCAGTGCGGCGCTTTCGACGGCGGCGCGCAGCCGTTCGCCCAGCTCCAGCGCGTGCATTGCCTCGGCCGAGGGCAGGGCGGCGATGAACTCCTCGCCACCGTAGCGGGCCAGCAGGTCATCGCCGCGCTGCAGGCAACCATCGAGGATCGCGGCAACCGCGCGCAGGCGGCGGTCACCCTCCGGGTGCCCATAGGTATCATTGAGCCGCTTGAAGTGATCGATGTCGATCATCAGCACCGCCAGGCCCAGGCCCTGGCGGCGGGCACGGCGGTGGGCCGCGCCGAGTGATTCATCGAAGCTGCGCCGGTTGCCCAGCCCGGTGAGCGCATCGCGCCGGGCCAGCGTTTCCAGTTCATCGCGCTGGCGCTGGATGTCGATCTGGCTCAGCACACTGCGCAGGGCATAGCCGAGCAGGGCGCCGAGGAAGCCCAGCGTGGCCAGGGTCGGCTGCAGGCGGGCGACCAGTAGCGCCACCATCATCAACAGCAGGGGCAGCATCAACGGCACGCCGGCATCGACGATGCGCCGCAGAGTGAGGGAAATCTCCGCCGCGGCGCGGCGACGACGGCTGCCGGCCATCACTGCCAGCAGCACGAACAGTCCGCTGATCAGCAGGTCCCCCCAGCTGCCATCGGGCAGTTGCGGCTGGTAGGTGTTGATGTAGAGCGCCAGCAGGAAGTAGCCCAGTGTGTAGAGGGTCAGTGTCCGGAAGAAATCGCGGCGGTCGGGATTGTCCTCGGCAATGAAGCGGATCAGTGCGAAGCAGAACACCAGGCTGTTCTGCACGCTGCTCATCGTCTTCAGGCACTGCGTCCACAACGCGGGGTTCAGCGGGGCCATGGCCTGGGTGTGCACGTAGTACAGCAGCCACAGCAGTGCAATGATCGACAGGTCCACCGCACGGATGGCGCGGCTTCCGCCTCCCGGGCTGGCGGCGACGTAGGTCAGGGGAATCCGGTAGAACACGTACAGGATCAGCGATGACACGGTCATCTGCGCGGGATCGAGGCCAGCCACGTTGCGGTACAGCAGGGCCAGCAATGCAAGCGAGAACAGCGCGACGGCGGCGCCAAGCATCCGCCATTTGCAGGCCGCGCGGCTGTCGCGTGCACGCCGCGCGCAGGCCAGTGCGGCCAGCAGTGGGGCGGTGATCAGCATCAGGTAGGAGCCGACCGGCTCCTGCGGGCCGATCAAGGCAATGACGAGCGCGTGCGTGACCACAAAAAACAGTGCTGCACGCAACGTCATGCATTCCCCCGCCCCGATCCGGCGCGATCACGATAGGCAGATGTGCGTGAGGCTGGCAAGAAAAGTGTGCGCTGCGTCTAATGCCAACGTTGTCACAAGTCGCAGTTGTGTTTCAGCGAGGGGGCGTGGCCGTACCTTCGAGATGGGCGAACATCCAGAAATTGCGGGGCTGCCCCCGTACACGGCGATAGGCGTGCAGCAGGCCTTCCCGCTGCATGCCGAGGCGTTCCAGCACGGCGATCGAGCGGGCATTGCTGTCGAGGACAGTCGCCTGGATGCGGACCAGGCGGCGTACTGCGTGCCCCCAGTCGAGCACTGCGCGCGCCGCATGGGTGGCCAGCCCTTGTCCCTGCCAATGCGGGTCGAGGTCATACGCGAGCTCGGCGCGGCCGTGCAGGAGATCGATGCCGTTCAAGCCGATGGTGCCGATCAACCCGTCCTCGGCATCGGCCAGCGCCCAGCGCTGATCGGGGCCGCCCGGCATGTAGCGGGCGACCTGCTGGCGCAAGGCGTGTTCCGAGATGTCGCCCCAGCTGGTGTGTTCGATCACGCCCGGCAGAGAGAGGTAGCGGGACCATGCGGCCGCATCATCGGTCCGCAGGGGGCGCAGACGTGCGGGCAAGGTGTCTGGAAGTGACGGCACATTCGACGCAGGCATGCCGGGCAGTGTGGACACCCTGGGCCTGGAAAAGCAAAAGGCCAGGTCATGGACCTGGCCTTTGATGCAGTGGTGCCGGTGAAAGGACTCGAACCTTCATGGGGTCACCCCCGGCTGATTTTGAGTCAGCTGCGTATACCATTCCGCCACACCGGCAGGCAGCGCGTGAGTGTAACCGAGGTCGGCAGGGCTTTCATAGGGGCAGGGCCATTCGGGGCGCTTCCTGTCGGCATCGGCCCCGTGGTGGCTATACTGCGGCGGCGTGAATACCTCCAGGAGCGGTAGCCGATGACAGTGTTGCAGGACCTGAGGGTGCTGGTGGTCGAGAACGACGAAATGAGTGCCGCGCTGCTGCAGATGCAGCTGGTGCATGCCGGCGCGACCGTGGTCGGGTTGGCGGCGAGCGTGGACGAAGCGCTGCGCCTGCTGGAGGATTCGGCGCCGGACGTGGCCCTGCTCGACTATCGCCTGGCCCGCAACGAGACCAGCGAGCCCGTGGCGGCAGCGCTGTCGGCACGCGGTGTGCCGTTCGTGCTGGCCACCGGCATGCTGGCCGAGCAGTTGCCGGCGTCGATGCTGGCCGGGGTGCTGCTGGTCAAGCCGTACCTGTCGGTGGATCTGTCCAAGGCGCTGGTGCGCGCGGTGGGGCATTCCCGCGTCAAGGCCTGATTGGCCCCGGCGGAGAGGACCGGCGTATGCTGCCGTGGCCTGAATGCTCAGGCCTACAAGGAGAGTGGCATGAAGAAGTGGATCAAGCGCATGGTTGCCGCGGGTGTCCTTTCGATGGCGGTCTTCGGTGGTACCGCGACTGCGGCATGGTGCGGCCAGCCCTGCTTCCAGCTCTACAAGAGCTGCATCGCGCGCGGCGGTGAGGTCGAGCAGTGCCTGCAGGAACAAGCCTTCTGCGAAGAGGCGATGTGCGGCGGCAACCCCTGATCCAGAAACCCCGCCCAGGCGGGGTTTTTCATAGGCGCGTGGTGTTCATCCGGCTTCGTCGTACACGTAGCGGATGTCCTCGCGGTCGTCGAGGATGCGGTATTGCAGGGCCAGGTCATCCGGGTCCGGATTGAGCCAGGCGTCCAGGTGCTCCCGGCGGATCGGCACCACGCCGCGGTCATGCCCGGCGGCGGCGACATCGGGTGGCGGGGCGTCGGTGATCGTGGCAAACGACAGCAGCCGGCCTTCCGGCCCTTCCCACTCCGCCCACAGGCAGGCCAGCAGCAGGTCGCGTGGCGGATCGGGGCGGAATTCCAGCACCACGTCCTGTTCCTTCTCGTCGGCGCCCAGCGTGCGTGCGTCGATGGCGTGGCGGGGCACGTGCTCATAGAACGCCTGCACGACCACGACCCCATGGCGCAGCCCGAATGCGCCGCGCCAGTAGCCTTCCAGGCTGTCGCGCCGTGCATTGTAGGTGCCGGGGTAGAGCACGTCGTTGCGTGCTGGCGTGTCCGGCAGCCGGCACTGGTAGCGCATCGGCTTGATCACCCGCTGGCCGTTGTCGCTGACCATGACCGGTGCGTAGGTGCCCGGGAAGATGCGGTTGTCGCGCGGCAGCAGCTGCACCCGATGCAGATCCTCCAGCCGGGCCTGCGCGCGCTCGATGCGGTTGCCGGCCACGCGCAGGTCGTTGCGCGCCTTCTGGGTGGGGCGGGTCGCCAGCGTGGCGTGGGCGATATCGCGTCGTTCGCGCTGCCGGACCAGCTCGGCCTCCAGTGCCTGCTGCTCCTGGGCATGCCATTGCTGGATCTTTGCCACGATGTCGCGGCCCTGTTCCGTGCGCGCGCCGGCAAAGCCGTCGTCCATGGCTTTTGGGGTTTTCGGGCGCTTCTTGCCGGGATCGTGCGCGTACAGCTCGGCGAATTCCTCCAGCGAGAGAATGGCGCCGAACTCGCGCACCAGCTTGGCGTAGTCGGCGCGGATCAGGGCGGAATAGCACATGCGAACTCTGCCGGTGTGGGTCGCAGCGGCTGCGACGTGGATGCGGCAGGATAGCCCGACCCATCAGGAGATGCCGCATGAATGAATCCGCCACCTGCCAGTTCCGCGAAGCCGTGCCCACGGTCGAGGACTACTGCCGGCTGCGTGTACTGGCAGGCCTCAGTGCCAAGCATCAGGAAGCCGCTGCGCGCGCATTGCCCAATACCCTGTTCGGCGTATGCGCCTACCAGGGCAATGAGCTGGTAGCGATGGGGCGCATCGTCGGCGATGACGGCTGCCACCTGCAGGTCTGCGACATCGCCGTGCTGCCACGCCTGCAGGGGCAGGGCCTGGGCAAGGAGGTGATGCGGCGGCTGGACGACTGGATGCGGGCCAGCCTGCCGCCGTCGGCGTACGTCAGCCTGCTGGCCGATGGTGAAGCGCACCGGTTGTATGCACAGTTCGGCTTCGCGCCCACCGCGCCGGCGTCGATCGGGATGTATCGGCGCTTCTGAAATGAGTGCCTGGATTCCAGGCAAAGAAAAACCCCGGCCGAAGCCGGGGTTCTCAAGAATTGGCGTCCCCACGGGGATTCGAACCCCGGTCGCCACCGTGAAAGGGTGATGTCCTAGGCCTCTAGACGATGGGGACGCACGAAAAACTTCAAGTTGTAGAACCTTCGACGGCCTAATGTCGAAGTGGTGGAGCCAAGCGGGATCGAACCGCTGACCTCCTGCATGCCATGCAGGCGCTCTCCCAGCTGAGCTATGGCCCCGATGAAACCTCGGATGATCTGCCGGGAGCAGAGTCCGTTTGAAACTGGCGTCCCCACGGGGATTCGAACCCCGGTCGCCACCGTGAAAGGGTGATGTCCTAGGCCTCTAGACGATGGGGACGCACGAAAAACTTCAAGTTGTAGAACCTTCGACGGCCTAATGTCGAAAGTGGTGGAGCCAAGCGGGATCGAACCGCTGACCTCCTGCATGCCATGCAGGCGCTCTCCCAGCTGAGCTATGGCCCCGTGTTACCGAGCCGCCTATCATACCTGCGTGTTCACGTTTGTGGAAGCCTTTTTCAACTTTTTTCGTCCCGGTTCATCCGAAGCCACAGGGGCAGGGGAACCGCAACGCCACAACCTGAATGCCGGTAGGCGGTGAACAAAAAAGACCCGGTTATCGGCCGGGTCCTCGTTGTTCGTGATGAGTGGCGTCCCCACGGGGATTCGAACCCCGGTCGCCACCGTGAAAGGGTGATGTCCTAGGCCTCTAGACGATGGGGACGCAATTCTCATCAATGTTCTTTAGCGACCTTTCGACGGCCTAATGCCGAAAGATTGGTGGAGCCAAGCGGGATCGAACCGCTGACCTCCTGCATGCCATGCAGGCGCTCTCCCAGCTGAGCTATGGCCCCACGTCGCTGAGGAGCGAAATAATAGCCTTGCCCCAGGGGGTTGGCAAGCATTTGTTGCACTTTTCTTCACGCACGCTGCGCGGCAGATTCCTGTCGCCGTGGCTACGCGTTGTCGCCGGTCAGCGCCGCCAGGATCGGGCATTGATCCAGCGCACCATGCCCGGGGCAGGCGTCGACCAGCTGCGAAAGCGCGGTGTGCATGCGCTGCAGTTCGGCCATCCGTTGCGCGATGTCCTGCAGGCGGGCCTGGGCGGTGTCGCGCACGCTGCCCATGTCCTGCGAGTGACGATCGCTGAGCGCGAGCAGTTCGCCGATCTCGTCCAGGCTGAAGCCCAGCGCTTTGGCGCGGCGGATGAAGCGCAGCCTGCGCAGGTCCGGCTCGCCGAAGATGCGGTAGCCACCGGCCGAGCGCGCCGCCGTCGGCAGCAGCTGCTGCCGCTCGTAGTAGCGGACGGTATCGATCGGCACGCCGGCCTGGCGGGCCAGTTGTCCAATGTTCATGGCGGATTCCTGCAGGTGCTGCCGCTCATTGTGAAGCCTGGAGTCTGGTCGAGGGTCAAGGCTGGGCCCGAAGTGCGTATTCAGGGCACTTTGCAACTTTCTTCATAGCCCCGCCGCGGGACCAGTTCCTACCCTTCGCCTGAACCGGCCGTTCGATGGCCTGTAACAAACCGAGGAGGTGGTCTGTGGATGGAATCAGGAACGAGGGATTCGTCGAGGTCGCGGTGGTCGAGTACCCGGGAGGCGATCCGTCCGCCGCTTCCGTACTGGCTGAGATGGCTCATGTCGCCAATCGTCTGGCCCAGCAACAGCGCCGGCCGTTCAAGCGTGTGCTGGTCACGCGCTGGATCGTACCCGCCAGTCAGACTGGTGTGCACCGCATCGCCGGTGCGGAAATGCTCGATGCCGCCATTCCTGCGGTGATCGCCGTTCCCGGGCAGATCAGTCCCGGCACCTGCCTGCGTGCCGAAGAAGTCGTGTTGGACTGGCTGCGTGCCCACTATGACGGTGGCAGCCTGCTGGCTGCAGCCAGCGAAGGTGTGAGCGTTCTTGCGCGTGCGGGCCTGCTGGCCGGGCGAACGGTCAGCGGGCCTGATCTGGGGCGACACCCGGGGTTGCAGGCGCAGGCCGTGAGCTGGGTGCCGAGCGAGCGTGCGCTGGTCGATGACGGCGATCTGCTGACCGTCGGCGGCTCGCAGGCGTGGCGTTTCCTGGGGCTTCGGCTGCTGTACCGGCTGCATGGACAGGGGGTGGCCAGCGCGGTGGCGCAACAGTTGGGCATCACGGTGCCGGATGGGGTACAGCAGGATCTGGAGCGCTTCAGCGCCAATTTCGCGCATGGTGATCGCGATGTATTGAAGGCGCAGCGCTGGCTGCATACGACCGCCGCGCGTGGTGCCACCCTGGCCGCGATCTGTGAGGTTTCCGGGCTGGAACCGCGGACGCTGCAGCGACGCTTCCTCCGGGCCACCGGTCTGCGGCCCATCGAGTATTGCCAGCGGCTGCGCATCGCCAAGGCGCAGACGCTGCTGCAGCAGGGCGCCGGTATCGACGAAGTGGCCTGGGGGGTGGGCTATGCCGACCAGAGCGCGTTCCGGCGCCTGTTCCTTCGCATTGTGGGCATGACGCCCGCCAACTATCGCCGCCACGTCAGCTGCAAGCGACGCGAGCGGCCGCTGATGCCTTCGGTCGCAGGCAGCCTGCGTGGGCTGCAGGCGCCGACGGGTGCGCAGCTGGGGCGAAGCGCCGCGTGAGACATCGATGTTGCAGTCGTGCTTGCAACCTGGGCGTGACGCTTCGACCATGGAGTGGATGAATGATTGAACAGGTGGGTTGATGTCGAGTGTTGGACCGGTTCCGATGCCGGTGGTGTTGATTCTTGTGTGCGCTGCGCTGGCCATGGCGGTTGCCCGCCTGTGGCCACGCGGAAACGCCCCGGAGCCGCTGCCGTCGGCGGCCAGCATGGTGCTGGACATGCTCCTGATCGGCCTGCTGTGCGGTCGCATCAGTTTCGTGGCACTGAATTTCGCGCTGTATCGTGGCGCGCCCTGGAGCATTCTTCAGATCACCGATGGTGGCTATCATCTGGTGGTGGTGGTGCTGGCGGGGCTTGCGTGGGGGCTGTGGCGCCTGCGCCGATGGCCCGTGTTACGTGCGCCGGTGCTGACAGCGGCCCTGGTCGGCGTATTGCTCTGGTTTGGAGGGAGCCAGGTATTGTCGCTGTGGCAGGAGCGCCAGATGCCATTGCCGACGCTGCAGGTGACGGATCTGCAGGGTGGCCAGGTTGATCTGCAACAGTTCCGGGGCTCGCCGCTGGTACTGAATCTGTGGGCCACATGGTGTGGCCCCTGCCGCCGAGAAATGCCGGTGCTGGCCGCGGCGCAGCAGGCACATGCCGATGTGCAGTTCGTATTCCTCAATCAAGGCGAAACCCTGGATGAGGTCCAGGGTTTTCTCGCCGACGAGCGGCTGGTGCTGGGGAACGTGTTGCTGGACGACGACGCGGCCGCATCAACCGTGCTGGGCGTGCAGGCCTATCCTTCGACCCTCTTTTTCGATGCCGACGGGCGCCTGCGTGAACTGCACCTGGGCGAACTGACCGCCGCTGGTCTTGAACACAAACTGCGCCGGCTGCGGTAGCCTGCGCGGGCATCTCACTACGGAGTTCCCATGTTGTCGACTTCCCTGCGCACCGCTCCGGCGTTGCTGTTGTTGCCGGTCATGCTGGCATTGGCCGCCTGCAGCCAGGCCCAGACTCCGCCAGGCAAAGCTGCGCCGGCACCGGCGGCAAGCGCGCCGGCCGCTGCCAAGGGTGACCGTCCCGCAGTGTTGAAGGGCATCGAAAAGCACGGCTTCGAAGTGGTTGCCGAATTCGATGCGCCGGGTGGACTGCGTGGCTTCGCCGGTGTGGTGGGGGGGCAGCAGCCGGCTGCGGCCTACGTCACCGCTGACGGCAAGCATGTGCTGGTCGGCAGCCTGTTCGATGCCGAAGGCAACGACGTGGCTGCCGATGCAGTGGAGAAGCTGGTCGCTGCGCCGATGTCGGCCAAGATGTGGACCAAGCTGGAGTCCAGTGCCTGGGTGCGTGATGGCAAGGCCGACGCGCCGCGTGTGGTCTATACCTTCAGCGATGCCAACTGCCCGTACTGCCACAAGTTCTGGGAAGCGGCCCGCCCATGGGTCGATGCAGGCAAGGTGCAGCTGCGGCACATCATGGTCGGCGTAATCCGCGAGGACAGCCCGGCCAAGGCTGCGGCCATCCTGTCGGCGCGCGACCCGAGTGCGGCGCTGCTCGAGAACGAGCACCAGTTCGACCGCGGTGGCATCAAGGCGCTGCCAAGCATCAGCCGCGAAATCGCGGGCAAACTCGATGCCAACCAGGTGTTGATGATCGAGATGGGCTTCCAGGGTACTCCGGGCATTCTGTTCCAGGATGCACAGGGCCAGGTGCAGCGTCGTGCCGGCCTGCCGCAGGGGGATGACCTGCAGACGGTGCTCGGCCCGCGCTGATCGGAACCCGCATCGCATGACGTGAACCGCAGGCCCGCATGGTGACATGCGGGCCTGCTGCGTTCAGCGGCCCAGGCGGGCACAGCCACCTGCGCAGCACCTGTTCTTCGTCACGTCTGAATCGTGACTGACATCAAGCATCGCGCCTTGATTCCAATCAAGGCCAAGAACGACAGCCGGATTAGCCTGTGACGCATGGAATACAGCGTCACTACGCGATGGATGCCGCGTTCGCCAGCCCCCAATCGGGGTCGGCCGGCTCAGCCATTCACGACACTCTCACTCCCTGCTTGTTACCCAGACCGCTGCGGTCGCCACCTCTCTGGCAGCGCGGCCTTGATGGAGTCGACATGGGGGCAGGCAGGACAGTGTCATCGTTCTGTTGCCTGCCACGCGCAGGCTGACCGGTGTCGTCGACGCAGTACCTGCATTTCCAGCAACGGCAACGCGAGGCCAGGGTGGCGCATGCGTGCGCTCCGGGAACGTGATGCGAATGTTCGTCCGGGGAGGATGCAATGCGTGTGGCGGTACTGAGTCTGGCGTGTCTGGGTGCACTGGCGATCACGCCAGCGTATGCGCAACAGCACGATGCGGAGGATACACAGGCACTGCGGCGCGAGATTGCCGCCATGCGGCAGGCGCTGGAAGGCATGCAGCAGCGCCTGGATCGGCTTGAACAACGCGACGCGACGCCTGCGCCTGCGTTGGCGCAGATGCCGGCAGCGCCTGTAGCAGCTGGTGCTGCAACGACGGCTGCGACCGATGTAGTCCATCGCACCCAGGTGCCGGGTGTGGCACAGCCGGTGCTGCCGCAACGCGACTCCGTGGCTGACCCGTCCACCGCCGCATCGCGTCCGGACAGTGCGGCGGGCCCGACCGATCCCGATCTGAAGGGCTTCTTTGCCATCCCGGGAACCGACACGGTGATCCGCATCGGGGGCTACGCCAAGCTCGATGCCATTGCCGACTCGCGCGCGGCGGGTGACGAAGACCAGTTCATTCCCTCGTCGATGCCGGTGGGGGGCAGTCATCGCGACGTGTCCAACTTCAACATCCATGCCAAGCAGACCCGCTTCAGTTTCGAGGCGCGGCGACCGACCACGCACGGCAATCTGCGCTTCTACCTGGAAAACGACTTCTTCGGCAGCAGCGATGGCTACGAGTTCCGGCTGCGCCATGCCTATGGCCAGCTTGGCAATACCTACGCCGGCTACGGCTACTCCAGCTTCATGGACCCGGACAGCCTGCCCGACACGCTGGATTTCGCAGGGCCGGGCGGTGCCGGTTATCTGCTGGTGGCGGGCATCCACCACAGCTTCGCGATGGGCAAGGGCAACACGCTCACCGTCGCCGCTGAAGACCCGAAGACCGAACTGGCCGGGGCCACCGAGGAACGGGCCGCAGTGAACCGCCTGCCCGATGTGACGGTGACCGCGCGCATGGAGCGTGACTGGGGCCATCTGCAACTGGGTGCGGTGGCGCGCAGCCTGGCCTATGACGGCGATGGCGAGCGCGACCGGCGCATGGCCGGCGGCCTGCAGCTCAGTGGCTCGGCCTCGGTGGGCGAGCGCGACCTGTTGTTGTTTGGTGCCCTGGGTGGCCGCGGCCTAAGTCGCTACACCGCCGACCTGACCGGCTCCGGGCTGGATGCCGTGGTCGGCGCCGATGGCCGCCTGGATGCATTGGACCTGCATGGTGGCTTCGTGGGCTACACCCATTACTGGTCCGAGCTGTGGCGCTCGAACCTGATCTTCGGCCAGTTGACCCTGGAGCGGAATGCGGCACTGGCGGCCGACGCGTTCCGGCAGAGCCGCTACGGCGTGTTCAACCTGATCTGGAGCCCGGCGCCGTCGTGGACGATGGGCATGGAGCTGCTGTACGGCCGCCTGGAACAGCAGGGCGGCACGCGCGGCGACACGGTCCGGGTGCAGGGCAGCCTGCAATACAACTTCATCAAGTAAGCGCCAGCGGCCGTACGCCAGCGCAACCGTCCCCACGCCCGGCCGTACCGGGCTCATGCCAGTACAGGAGATTGTCATGGCAGAAGCAAAGAAAATCGGGGTGGTCGGAGCCACCTTCCTCGTCGCCGGCAACATGATGGGCTCGGGTGTGTTCCTGTTGCCGTCCAGCCTGGCCAAGATCGGCACCGCCTCGATCTGGGGCTGGCTGATCACCACTGCCGGCGCGTTGCTGCTGGCCTTCGTGTTCGCCAAGCTGGGCAAGCTGGCACCGAAGGCGGGTGGTCCTTATGCCTACGCGCGTGACTGGTTCGGGCCGTACATGGGCTTCCAGACCAACACCATCTACTGGTTCGCCAACTGGATCGGTAATGTCGCCATTCCGATCGCCGCGGTGGGGTACTTCAGCTACTTCTTCCCGATCCTGTCCGAACCGCTGGTGCGCTGCATCGCGGTGCTGGTGCTGGTATGGGCGCTGAGCTTTGCCAACATGATCGGCCCGGCCTTCGTCAGCCGCGTGCAGACGGTCACCACCAGCTTCGCGCTGGTGCCGATCCTGGGCATCGCCATCTTCGGCTGGTTCTTCTTCGATGCCGACATCTTCAAGGGCGCCTACAACGTGTCCGGTGAATCCAACTTCGGCGCGATCTCCAGCGCCGCGGCACTGACCCTGTGGGCCTTCATCGGCGTCGAATCGGCCTCGGTGACCGCCGGCGTGGTCGAGAACCCGGAAAAGAACGTGGCCCGGGCCACGCTGGCGGGCGTGTTCCTGGCTGCCATCGCCTATATCGCCAGCTCCTCGGTGATCATGGGCATGGTGCCCAACGGTGAACTGCAGACCTCCGATGCGCCGTTTGCGCTGGCCGCGGCCAAGGCGGTCGGTGGCTGGGGCGGTGCGCTGGTCAGCCTGTGCGCCTTCATCGGTGCTGCCGGTTCGCTGGGCGGCTGGATCCTGCTGACCGCGCAGAGCGCCAAGGCGGCGTCGGATGACGGCCTGTTCCCGAGCATCTTCAGCAAGACCAACAAGGATGACGTGCCGGTCAAGGGCGTGCTGATCGTGGCCGTGCTGATGACCCTGGCCGTGCTGGTCACCTCCACCTCGGAAACCGCGTCCGCGCAGTTCGACGTGATCACGTCGGCGGCGGTGGTGCTGACGCTGCTGCCCTACATCTACTCGTGCGTGGCGTGCTACTTCGTGGTCGAGCGTTCGCACACGCTGGTCCATACCGGAGCGTTCTGGACCCTGACCAGCCTGACCGTCGTGTACTGCCTGTGGGCGATCTACGGCTCGTCGGGAACCATCGTGCAGTACGCCTTCCTGTTCGTGCTGTTCATCACCGTGTTCTATCCCTTCTTCAGCGAGGAGCGCCGCCAGCAGCGGCAGCGCGCCCGCGAGGCCTCGGCGATCAGCGCCGGCGCCCAGCGTTCCTGAGTTAGACAAGGAGAATCAACGTGTACTTCAAGTCCCTGGACTATCCGGTCATTGTCATCGACAACGACTACGAGTCGCCGCGCATCGGTGGCATCCTGATCCGTGCGCTGGTGGAAGAGCTGCGCAGCAACGACCAGCGCGTGCTGTGCGGCCTGAACCTGGATGATGCCCGTGCCGGTGCCCGCACCTACGTGGCCGCTTCGGCCGTGCTGATCTCGATCGATGGCAGCGAAGAGGTGGACGGCGAGTTCCAGCGCCTGACCGCGTTCCTGCGTGAGCAGAGCGCGCGCCGCGCCAACCTGCCGGTGTTCCTGTACGGCGAGCGCCGTACCATCGAGAAGGTGCCGAGCAAGCTGCTCAAGTACATCCATGGCTTCATCTTCCTGTTTGAAGACACCAAGAGCTTCATCTCGCGGCAGGTGATGCGTGCGGCCGAAGACTACATGAAGAACCTGCTGCCGCCGTTCTTCAAGGCCCTGATCCACCATGCGGCCGAGTCGAACTACTCCTGGCATACGCCGGGCCATGCCGGCGGCGTGGCGTTCACCAAGTCGCCGGTCGGCCGCGCCTTCCACCAGTTCTACGGTGAGAACACCCTGCGCAGCGATCTGTCGATCTCGGTGCCGGAGCTGGGTTCGCTGCTCGACCACACCGGCCCGATCAAGGATGCCGAGAACGAGGCAGCGCGCAACTTCGGCGCCGACCATACCTTCTTCGTCACCAACGGCACCTCCACCGCCAACAAGATCGTGTGGCACGGTACGGTGGCGCGTGGCGACGTGGTGTTCGTCGATCGCAATTGCCACAAGTCGCTGCTGCACGCGCTGATCATGACCGGCGCGGTGCCGGTGTACTTCACCCCCAGCCGCAACGCGCACGGCATCATTGGCCCGATCAGCCTGGACCAGTTCACGCCGGAATCGCTGCAGCAGCGCATCGCCGCCAATCCGCTGGCCAGCAAGGCCTACCAGGCCGGCTCCAAGCCGCGCATCGCGGTGGTCACCAACTCGACCTACGACGGCCTGTGCTACAACGCCGAGAAGATCGCCGACGAGATCGGCAGCGCGGTCGACTTCCTGCACTTCGACGAAGCCTGGTACGCCTACGCCGCGTTCCATCCGTTCTACGAGAACCACTACGGCATGGCCAAGGGCAAGCCACGTGAGCAGGATGCGATCATCTTCACCACCCATTCCACCCACAAGCTGCTGGCCGCGTTCTCGCAGGCGTCGATGATCCACGTGCGCAATTCCGCACATCGCAACCTGGACGCCGAGCGCTTCAACGAGTCGTTCATGATGCACACCTCGACCAGCCCGCATTACGGGGTGATTGCGGCCTGTGACGTGGCCTCGAAGATGATGGAAGGTGACGCCGGCCGCTCGCTGGTGCAGGAAATGCATGACGAGGCGATCGCCTTCCGCCGCGCGATGCTGCACGTGCGCGATGACCTCGGCCGCGACGACTGGTGGTTCAGCGTGTGGCAGCCCACCAAGCTCGAGCGCAGCCTGGACAAGGGCGATACGCCGGCACCGCTGGTGGCCAAGCGCGAGGAGTGGTACCTGCAGCCGGATGCGCACTGGCACGGCTTCGAGAATCTGGTTGACGACTATGTGCTGATCGACCCGATCAAGGTAACCCTGCTGACCCCGGGGCTGGCGATGGACGGCAGCATGGGCAAGCTGGGCATCCCGGCGGCGGTGCTGAGCAAGTTCCTGTGGGGCCGCGGCATCACCGTGGAGAAGACCAACCTGTACTCGGTGCTGTTCCTGTTCTCGATGGGCATCACCAAAGGCAAGTGGAGTACGCTGGTCACCGAGCTGATGGCGTTCAAGGAGCTGTACGACCGCAACGCGCCGCTGAGCCAGGCACTGCCGTCGCTGGCCGCTGACTACCCCAATGCCTATGCCGGCTGGGGCCTGCGTGACCTGTGCGATGCGCTGCACGCGTTCAACCAGGAATTCTCGGTGGCCAAGGTGATGCGCGAAATGTACGTGGACCTGCCGACCCCGGTGATGACCCCGGCCGACGCCTACAATCACCTGGTGAAGGGCGAGATCGAGCGGGTCGACATCGAGCAGCTCAGTGGCCGCGTCGCCGCCACCATGCTGGTGCCGTACCCGCCGGGCATTCCGACCATCATGCCGGGCGAACGCTTCGGCGACAGCGACGAGCCGATCATCCAGTCGCTGCGCATCGCCCGCGAGCAGAATGCCCGTTTCCCGGGCTTCGAGTCGGACGTGCACGGGCTGATCATCGAGCACGATGGCGATGAGGCCTCGTACAGGGTGGAGGTGCTGAAGGCCTGACCGGCGACGGTCGGCCCTTCGGCGAACGATGGATACTGCGCGCGAGCAACGCATCCTGAAGTTCTCGATCGGGGTGACCATCGCGGTCAGCGCGGTCGGCTTCATCGGTGGCCTGCTGGTGGGATCGCAGGCCATCCTGTTCGATGGTATCTACAGTCTGGTCGACGTTGCCCTGACGCTGGTGTCGTTGTCGGTACTGCGGCTGGTGGCGCGGGAACAGAGCCCGCGCTTCCAGTACGGTTACTGGCACCTGGAGCCGATGGTGGAGGCACTCGGTGGGGTGATTCTGTCGCTGGCCTGCGTGTATGCGCTGGCCAACGCGGTGATTGGCCTGACCACGGGCGGGCACGAAGTGAAGTTCGGGCCCGCGCTGTGGTGGGCGGCGTTGCTGAGTGCCAGCAACCTGGCAATGGCCGCGTTCGTCGCGCAGCGTGCGCGGCGCCTGCGCTCGGCGTTGCTGTGGCTGGACGTGCGTGGCTGGCTGCTGGGCGGATTGATGAGCCTGGCCGTGGTGCTGGCCTTCGTGCTGGCGCTGGTCCTGCACGGCGGCCAGTGGCACCACTGGGTGCCATACCTGGATTCGATCGTGCTGGCGTTGATCAGCCTGGCGGTACTGCCGGTGCCGGCGCGCAGCGCGTGGAAGGCCATGCGTGAAGTGCTGCAGGTGGCGCCGGATGACCTGGACCGGCGCGTGCAGCAGGTGATGCAGGCGTTCGTGGCCGAGCGCGGCTATGCCGGCTTCACCAGCCACGTGGCGAAGATGGGGCGGATGCGCTTCATCGAGATCCATGTGCTGGCCGACCCGGCGACACCGCTGGGCTCGGTGGGCCAGGTCGATGCGATGCGTGACGAGATCGCGGTACGGCTGGATGCACGTGGCAGCACGTTCTGGCTGACCATCGATTTCACTGCCGATCCGGCCTGGACGTGATCCGGGAACTGTAGCGCCGAGCCCGTGCTCGGCTCCACAACGGACAGGATCGTTGCGCGTGCCGGACTACTCTGTTGCGTCGGATGTATTTGACCTCAACCGGAGTTGAGGTCACAGACTGCTGCGCAATCCCGGTCATCCATACGAGGCCTTGGGCGCCTAGCGCAGGTAGTACTCCACCGGTACCACCAGTTCCTGCGGCGCCTTCAGTTCAGCGGGAATGGGCGGCAGCGGTTGCGCGCGGCGGAAGGTCTGCAGCGCGGCGTCGTCCAGCATCGGCTGGCCACTGGACTGCTCCAGCCGCAGTGCCAGCAGCCGCCCCTCACGGTCGATGCTGGCCCTGACCCAGGCCGTGCCCTGCTGGCGTCGTGAGCGCGCGGCGGCAGGGTAGTAGCGGTACCGCTCCAGCCGCGCCATCAGGCGGGCTTCCCACTGGTCGCTGGCGGCGCCGGCCTGGAAGTCCGCAGGGGGTGCGTCTGGAGCGGGCGGCGCGGCCGTGATCGATGCCGGTGCGGGACTTGCATCGGTCGCGGCCGCAGGCGGGGCGATCGGCAGCGGCTGGCGGCCACGGCCACCGGTCTCGCTGGCCGCCAGCTCACCCTCGCGCGCTGGGGTGGGGGTAGGCGGTGGGGGCGATTTCGTCGGCTGCGATGCACGTGCCTGCTGCGCCTGGCTGGGGGTGTCGGCCTGGCGTTCCTCCACCGGTTGCGGCGGCGTGGCCGGTGCCAGCAGGCGCAGGCTGATGCGCACGTCCTGTTCCGGGGGTGGCAGCGCGGGCGGCGTGGCCACCCAGTGCACCAGCAGCAGCAAGGGCAGCAGGTGCAGGCCGATGCTGATAACAACGGCCTGCCAGTGGTGGCCACGCTCAGTCATCGCCCAGCACCCACAGCAGGTCGGCATCGGTGGCGTCGACCTGTTCGCCTGGAGACGCCAGCACGATCACCAGCGCCGGGGTACCCGGTGGCAGATGGCCCGGCACGCCGGTACCGCGCAGTACATGCCAGCGCCCGGCGACCAACAGCGCCGGGGCCGGCGCATCGGTCAGTACCTGTGCCATGCGGCGATCGCGGGCGTACTGTACGGCCAGCATCCCGTCCAGCATCGGTGCTGCGTCTGCATGCTGTGCCAGCACCACCGCCGACAACCGTTGCCGAGCCGCAGCAACCGGAAATGCTACCGGTTCTGTAGAGGCCAGCAGGGTGTTGACCTCGGCGCGCGACAGGTTGCCGCCGACCAGCGCAATGCCTGCAGCCGCGGCGTCCTGCACCAGACCACCGTAGGCGGCCCACGGCCAGCGCGCGTCCCAGTCCAGCAGTTCCTGCAGGCGTGAGCCGTCGGTGTGATTGCCCTTGGCCAGCCAGCGCTGCACGCGTTGCAGGCGGGGCTGGCGTTCGCTGGCGATCATTTCCATCACCAGCGCACCCTGCGGGCGCTGCTGGTGCAGTGCCTGCAGCAACCAGCGCTGGGCGGCATGGTCGCCCGCAAGGTCATGACGCTCGCCCAGCAGCAGTCGTTGCGCGCCGGCCGCACGCTGGATGAACATGGACTCGTCCAGCGGCTGGCCGCTGGCCAGATCGATCACCTTGCCGGGCATCGGCTGTGCGCTGGCCAGGGAGGTCAGCGCAAGCAGGCACAGCAGCAGCCAACGGCGGCTAGAACGCCACATTGACGCCCATCGAGACGGTGCGGCCACGGCCGTTGCCGCGGTCAAGGATCGGGCTGAAGATGCTGTCGATCGAGGCATTGTTGTTATAGGCCTTGTTCTGCAGGTTTTCGATGTTCAGCCACAGCGTGGTATTGGGCTGGGGCTTGAAGCTGGCGTAGAAGTCCAGCAGTACACCGGTACCGCCGGTCTTGCGGGTCTGGAAGAAGTCGTAGCCTTCCTCGGTGGGACCGGAGTATTCGGCGCGCAGGCCGGCCTGCACGCGCTGCTGCCACCAGCGGCCGCCCACATCCAGCGTCCAGTAGCGGTCGGGCAGGGCGGTGATGTCTTCCAGGTTGACGAACTCGATGGCCGGCGCGCTGGTCTGCGATCGGGTCCAGCTGAGGGTGGCGTGGTAATGCTCGCTGGCGTAGTGCGCCTCCAGCTCGATGCCGCGCATGCGCACGATGCCCTGGTGGTTCATCCAGCGCGTGGTGGTACTGAAGTCGTCGGCATCCAGCGTATCGGTCCAGGCATTGAGCTGCGGATCGCTGTCGATTGGCACCACGAACGGCGCCACTTCCGGCGGATGCACGATCAGCAGGTACTGCGGCTTGATGTAGTCGCGGATGCGGTTGTCGAAGCGGGTGATGCGCAGCTGGGCCAGGTCGCCGTCAACCAGCAGCGAGTCGGTGCTGAGGTTGGCGCCGAACTGCAGGTTGCGCGAGCGCTCGCGACGCAGGAACGGATTGGCACCTACGCCATCGGCATCGCTCATGCCCTCCAGCGGAATCTTCTCGAAGAACATTTCCTGCACCCGTGGTGGCCGCGAGGTGCGCGAGACTTCGGCGAACAGCTGCAGCCAGTCGGTGGCCTGCAGAGAGACCGCCAGGCTGGGGCTGAGTGCACGCTCGGTGCGGCGCACATCGATGTCGCCGCCGTTGATCTCCGCGCACTGGCCCGGCACCTCGGAACAGCCGGGGATATGGCCACGGATGCCGTAGCGGTCCTGGCGCAGGCCGGCGGTCAGTGCATAGATGTCGTACTGCAGTTCCAGCGTGCTGAACACGCTGTCGAGCTGGCTGCGCCCCTGCGGGTTGGCGCCGCGCAGGGTAGGCGTATCGGCCACGAAGATGTCCGACTGGTGCTTGATGCCGGTGTTCCAGCGCGCCTGCAGCGCGCCGATGTCGAAGCGGCTGGTGTTGTCGAGGGTCCAGCTGCTCAGGCTGCTGTGGGTACGACGGCCGATGTAGCTGGAGTCTTCCACCGGCGGGTAGAACAGCCGGGTCTTGTTGCTGGCGAAGGTCGCACGCAGGTCGACCCACGGGGAGTAGGGCGTGTAGTGGTAGCTGGCGCGCTGGTTGCGTGCGGAAATCTGCCACGGGTAGTTGTGGTAGAAGTCGTTTTCGTAACGCATGTGGCTCAGGTCGAGCCGATGCTGGTCGCTGGGCTGCAGGCGCGCCTTCAGCAGCCAGCTGCTGGGCTGCTGGCTGCCGGGGTCGGCCTTGTTGGTCTGCCCGCGTGCCGTCGCGTATTCGCCGCTGCGGCTGCTGCTGGCGGCGGCGAGCAGGCCGAACTGGCGGTCGCCACCGTCTTCGCTGTGGCGCCATGCGCCGGCGAAGGTGCGGCCATTTCCATAACCGTTGTTGCCATGCCGGTAGCCTGCACGCAGGCCCCAATCGCGGCCTTCGCCAAGCAGATCATCGATGTCCAGGGTGCGGAAGTTGGCGCTGCCGGCCAGCGTACCGGCGCCATCGCCACCGGCGACCGCGCCGCGCTGCACGTCCACGCCGGCCAGCAGGAACGGATCGACGTAGGCGAACGGACCACCCGATCCATGGCCGGCGTTGTTGCGGAAGGTCTGGGTGACACCGTCGATCATGGTGTTGACCCGGCCGGCGCCGGTCATGCCGCGGATGTTGACCTGCAGGCCGGGCTGGCTGCGCGAATGGAAGCTGTGGGTTCCGGGCATCGAGCGCAGCAGGCTGTTGCCATCCTGGCGCTCGGCCATCGCCACCCGCTCACTGCCTACAGCGGGAGCGAAGCCATCGCGGGTGGCGGGCACGTACTGGCTGGCGCCGGTGCCTGGTGCCTGGCCATGCGCGGTGTCGCCCTGCACGCGCAGTGGCCCGGTGCGGCGGCTGCCGTCGCTGCGCTCGGCGGGCGCCGGTTCGAGGGTGGCCCGGCGTGCATCGATGAAGCGTGGGCGCAGGCCAGTGCCGGCCAGCAGGCGTGACAGCGCCTGTGCGTCATCGAAGTCACCGCGCAGGGCCGGTGCAGGATGACCGGTGGGCAATGCCGCGCCGATCACCAGGTCGACGCCGGTCAGGCGGCTGTACGCATCCAGCGCGGCGGCCAGTGGCTGCGCGGGCAGATCATAGGTGCGGGTGGCCACCTGCGCGTGGGCGCTGGAGGGCAACAGCGGAACCGTGCTGGCACAGGCCAGCGACAGGGCAAGAACAAGGGGGCGGTGGCACAGCATCGAAGGCTCCAGGGGCTGACGCAGAGCGTCGTCATCCTGGGTAGACGCAGCCGCAGGCCCGATGTCAGGGTGCATCAGCATGTTCCCTGCGCGGCGGCAACCAGACCTGCACGCCCGCGCCCAGACGCAGCACGCGCACGTGCAGCTGCGCGGCCAGTTGATCGCGGTTGCTGGCTGCGCCGTCGGCACTGCCCAGCAGGGTGACCGGTTGCTGGCGCAGGCGCGCGCCGATGATCCAGGTGTGCCCGCCGTGCCAGCGGTCCAGGCCTTCGGTGACATCGGCGAGGGGGGCCGAGACCCAGTGCAGGCGTCGTTCGCGCCAGGCGAGGCCGCCGCTGTCTGCCGGCTGGGCGGCAGGCGGTGACTGTCCGTTGAAGCGTACCTGTTGCCCTTCGGCCGCCTGCACGGTCCCGCCGCCGTCCTCTACCCGGACGCGATGTTCGGTGACCGTGACCCTGCTGCTGTTGCCCTGCACGACGAGGTCGAAGGCAGTACCCAGCGCAGTGACCGTGCCATGCGGCGTATGCACCTGGAACGGCCGGCGGGCGTCGGCGGCGACCTTGAACCAGGCCTGGCCGCGTTGCAGTTGCAACTGGCGATGTTGCCCATCAACGCGCACATGCACTTCGCTGCCCGGCGACAGCAGGACATGCGAACCGTCCGGCAGCGCTTCGTCGCGGATTTCGCCAGCGGCGGTGCGCAGCACCTGCGCGGCCGGCGGCGGGGCAGGGCGGCCATACAGTCCAAGCGCGCACAGCAGCAGCGCCGCAATACCGGCTTCACCCAGGTGGCGGCGGCGCCGGCGTTGCTGCTGGCGCTGAAGGCTGGGGGTGGCGGCACCGGCCTGCCACAGCTGCTGCAGGTGCTGGTACTGCAGGGCATGGCGCGGGTCGGCCTGGCACCATTGGTTGAACGCGTTCTCATCGCGTTCGCCGTCGTGCCCATCCAGCCACCAGCGGGCGGCTTCGCGTGCGATGGTGTCCTGGCTCATGGGCCAGGTACCTGCTGCAGGGCGACCAGGGCGCGCAGCAGATGGCCATGCGCGGTTTGACGGCTGATGCCGAGCTGGCGCCCGATCTCGGCCAGGGCCATCTGCTCGACACGGGCGAGCAGGAATACCTGGCGCGAGCGCGGTGGCAGCGCGGCGATGATCGCATCGAGATGACGCAGCTGTTCGGCGTCGAGCAGGCGCTGGTCCGGTAGCGGTGCGGGATCGGCGATGGCATGCAGCTGGGTGTCGTCCAGCGCCTCTTCGCGCCGGCGCTGGCGCTGCCGGTAGTGATCGGCGATCAGGTTGTGGGCAACGCGATACAGATAGGCGCGGCCATTGTTCAGCAGGCCGCTGGCGGCGACCTTGACGATACGCAGCCAGGTTTCCTGGACGACGTCATCGGCATCGCTGCGTTGCGGGAGTTTGCGGCGGACATGGGCGTGCAGCGGCCGGTAATGGGCCGCGCACAGCTGCGCGACATCCGTCGGTTCGACAGGCGTGGACACGGGGCGGGCGACAACTGGGAAAGGGAACAGCCCGCGGCGGCAAGGGCAGCGGCAGCACCTTACAGCAAAAGAGAATCATTTGCATCAATGGGCGGTCATCAGCCAGTGATGGGACCGCCAGCCGTTGGCCGGCATGCCCCCAAACGGGTCAAAGATCGCGGTACTGGATCTGCGCGGCGAGCACGCGCAGGCCGTCAGCGTTGCTGGACAGGATGCGCTCCTCGCCGATACCTTTCTGCCGCTTCAGCTGGAAGCCCTGTTCGCTGGGCAGCTGTGCGGCGATGACGTCCATGCGCAGCAGGGCGTCGGGGCCGCTGCAGTCGAAGTGGCCCCAGTAGGCGCCATCGCGGTAGACCTGCAACCGGTAATTCATCGTGGTATCTCCGGCAGGTCCTGCAGCCAGTGGTCGAACATCGCGGTGGCGGCGGCTGCCAGCGGCGCACCATAGCGGCGCGCCTGCGCGCGCAGGTCGTTCGGGTCGATGCCGGCCTGGGCCAGTTCCAGGGTGTGGCCAATCAGCCAGCGTTCGAACTGGCGCGCGTCCAGCTCCGGATGGCACTGCAGGCCCAGCGCGTGCTGACCGATGGCAAATGCCTGGTGGCGGCAGGCGGGCGTGCTGGCCAGGCGGCGTGCGCCGGGCGGGAGTTCGAAGCCCTCACCGTGCCAATGCAGTACCGGAATGCCCTGCAGGGCCTGCAGGGACGAGCGCTGGCCGTCATCGGTGAGCAGCAGTGGCGCGAAACCGATCTCCTTGCCGCCACTGGCAACGACGCTGGCGCCGAGCGCGCGCGCCATCAGCTGCGCGCCGAGGCAGATGCCGAGGGTTGGCCGCTGCTGCTGCAGGCGACGCCGCAGCAGGGCGATGCTGTCGGTGACGAAGGGATAGGTTTCTGTGTCATTGGCACTGATCGGGCCACCCAGCACGACCAGCAGTTCGGCTGCTTCGGCATCGTCGAGCGGGTCGACACCGGCCTGCAGCACCTGCAGCTGCCAGCCCTGCGCCAGCAGCAGCGGCTTCAGGGTGCCGAGGTCTTCGAAGGCAACGTGCTGCAGGACCACCGCGTGCTTCATGCCGGCGCTCCGCTGTGGGGCCAGTAGAAACTGTCCGGGGTGGCGCGGGCGCCGAAGATGGCCTGTCCGACGCGGACCACGGTGGCGCCTTCCTCGATGGCCACTTCGAAGTCACCGGACATGCCCATCGACAGCTGCGAGAGGTCGAGGCCGGCGGGCGCGGAGCACTGCAGCTGGTCGCGCAGTTCGCGCAGGCGCACGAAGCAGGCGCGCACGCGCTCGACATCCGGGGTGAACACGGCCAGGGTCATCAGGCCGCGCACGCGCAGACGATCGAAGGCCGGCAGCTGCTGCACGAAGCCCTCCACCGCGCCGGGCTCGAGTCCGTACTTGCTGGGCTCGGCCGAGGTATTGACCTGTACGAACACCTCCAGCGTGCGATCTTCCAGCTGCAGGCGCTGCTGCAGGGCCTCGGCCACGCGCAGGCTGTCCAGCGCCTGGAACTCGCTGGCGAAGCGCGCCACGTAGCGCGCCTTGTTGGTCTGCAGGTGGCCGATCACCGACCAGTGCACGCCCAGGTCGGCCATGGCCTCGGCCTTGCGCTGTGCCTCCTGGACCTTGTTCTCGCCCAGTTCGTGGCAACCAGCGGCCACGGCCATGCGGATGCGGGCGTCATCGACGGTCTTGCTGACCGGCAGCAGGCGCACGCTGGCCGGATCACGGCCAGCGCGGGCGCAGGCGTCGGCGATGCGCTGGCGCACGGTGGCCAGGTTGGCGGCGATCTGTTCAACAGACTGGGCCATGGGCCAGTCGGCGGCAGCAAGGGGCATGCGGGCACCTCCAATGCGGAATGGCCAGGGTGGGATACACTGGCACAGGACAAGATTTATTTTGGCATAGGACAAAATGAAAATCACCGGGCATAGCGCCGAGTCGATCTTCGACAGCATCCGCGACGGCATCGGCAAGGGCCGCCTGCCGGCCGGCAGCGTGCTGCCGCCGGTGCGTGAGCTGGCCGAGCAGCTGGGGGTGAACCGCAACACCGTGGCCGCAGCCTACAAGCGGCTGGACGCGGCGGGCCTGGCCAGCACTGCCGGCCGTCGCGGCACGGTGGTGCGCGGCTTGCCGTCGGCAATGGCACGCGAAGGAAGCACGCCGGGAGTGGCCCTGCATGACCTGGCCAGTGGCAACCCGGACCCGCGCCTGCTGCCGAACCTGCGACTGGCTCCGGCGGCGCCACGGTTGTATGGGGTGGGCACGGTCGACCCGCGGTTGCAGGCGCTGGCACGGGCCTCGCTGGATGCGGATTGCCCCGAGGGGTATGCCCTGGAGCTGACCCATGGCGCGGTCGATGGCATCGAGCGCCTGTTGGCGGCGTGGCTGCTGCCGGGTGATCGCATCGCGGTGGAAGATCCATGTTTCCTCGGCAGCCTCAACGTACTCAACGCGGTGGGCCATGCGCCGTTGCCGGTGGTGGTGGATGCGCATGGCATGCAGGTCGAATCGCTGCGTGCCGCACTGGAGGCCGGCGCACGCGCGGTGCTGCTGACCCCGCGTGCGCACAATCCGACCGGGGCCAGCCTGGATGCGAAGCGCGCACGGGCGCTGCGGCAGCTGCTTGCCCACTATCCGCAGGTGGCAGTGCTGATCGACGATCACTACGCGCTGCTCTCGCAGCAGGCCTACCATTCGGTGCTGCCGCTCGATGGCCGGCGCTGGGGGTTGTTGCGCTCGCTGTCCAAGCCGCTCGGCCCCGACCTGCGGCTGGCCTGGCTGGCCTGTGATGAGGAAACCGCGGCGCGGTTGCGGTTGCGGTTGGCCTCGGGCACGGGCTGGGTCAGCCACCTTCTGCAGGACGCGGCCACCTCGGTGCTGGGCTCGGCGTCGCAGCGGGCGAAGATCGCGTCGGCAGGCGAGCGTTACCAGCAGCGCCTGCAGTCGCTGCAGGAACTGCTGCGTGCACGTGGCGTGGCGACGCCGCAGCCGATGGAAGGGCTGAACCTGTGGCTGCCATTGCCGGCCGACAGCCATCCGCAGGTGCTGGCGCTGGCCGCGCGTGGCTGGCATGTGCGCGCGGGCGAGGTGTTCGCGGTGGCGGCCCCCGGGCATGGCCTGCGCATCACCTGCGCGGCGCTGGGGCCGGTGCAGCAGCGGCAGCTGGCCGACGATCTGGCGGCGGTGTCTGGACTGTAGAGTCGAGCTTGCTCGACTGCTCGTGCCAACAACAGTCGAGCAAGCTCGACTCTACAAAGGTGAAGCAAAGTCGAGCAAGCTCGACGCTACAAAAGCAGATCAGGGCGCGGCGTTGGCGCCCGGGCGCACGTAGTAGGACTGGCCGCTGTCATCGACGAACATCAGTTCCGGCTTGCCCTGCCAGGAGGTGAGCATTGCGCCGGTATTGTTCTGGTGCTTGACCATCAGGCTGGCGCCGCGGTCCGGGTTGGCCACCACCTTGAACACTTCAGTGGTTCCGGTGGCATCGTCAAGGGTCAGCAGGGCCTCGCCGCCGCGGTCGCTGGTGCCATAGCCACCGCGTTCGGAGCCGTCCGGGCCGAGCAGGATCAGGCCTGACAGGGCGGTCGCGCGCGGCCCCTGGGTGCGGCCCTGGCTGCGTGGATCGGGAACCGGTGCGCCGAGGATCACCCGTGGTTGTCCGCTTTCATCGTGGATGACCAGCCCGCGTGCTTCGATGATGCGCTGTGGCGATTGGCTGCGGTGCAGGCTCCAGGCGGTCCAGCCGGACACCAGCAGGGCGAGGGTGGCGACCACCAGCGTGGTCAGCAGCAGTGCACGGGGCATCGTGTCGTCCTTCCTTGGATGTGCCGACGATAGCGGATGCAAAAGGGGATGGGTAGAGTCGACCGGGTAGAGTCGACTGTTAGTCGACTATCGCGCGCAGCGCGCGAATTTCTGGAGCCTGATCGAAGGGCAGTCGACTAACAGTCGACTCTACCTCTATCTGGTCGACATCACCCAGTGGCCGTTACGCAGTCATTTCCGGTATCAGTGGAAATCGCGGCTGTGGCTGCGCAGTCCCTGCAGTAGTTCATCCAGGCAGTGCATGCGCTGCACGATGACATGCTGCACGCCATCGACGCGCTCCAGGCGGCCATCGATCTGCATCAGCTGGGTATCAACCAGCACCCGGTGCTGGCGATCAGCGAGGTGCCGCCAGACCACCGCGTTGACCATGCCGGTTTCGTCCTCAAGGGTGAGGAAGGTCACGCCACTGGCGGTCTGCGGACGCTGGCGCATGCGTACCAGACCGGCAATGCGCACGCGGCGGCCATGGCCGTGAGCCGCCAGTTGCGCGGCGTCCAGGCAGCCACGAGTGCGCAGCTGTGCGCGCAGGAACGAGATCGGATGGCGGCCAAGCGTGGTGCCGGTACTGCGGTAGTCGGCCTGCATGTCTTCCCAGGTGCTGGGCAGCGGCAACGGCACGCGGGCCTCGGCGGTGGCGCGGGCGTGATCGAACAGCGGCAGCCGGTTTTCCACGCCGGAGATATCCCAGCGCGCACGATGGCGATGGCCGCTGAGCCCACGCAACGCGCCAGCATCGGCGAGCAGGCCCTGTTGGCGACGGTCCAGCGCGGTGCGCTGGCACAGGTCGCCCACGTCGTCGAAGGGGCGCCGCGCACGTTCTCGCATGATGGCCTGCACGGCAGGTTCGTTGCAGCCATCAATCAGGCGCAGGCCGAGCCGGATCGCAGCGGGCCCCTTGCTGAAATCCAGGGTGCAGTCCCAGTCGCTGTGGCGCACGTCCACCGGCAGCACGCGGATGCCATGCCGGCGCGCGTCCTGCAGCAGCTGGTCGGGGCTGTAGAAGCCCAGTGGCTGGCTGTTGATCAGGCTGGCGGTGAACGCGGCCGGGTGGTGGCACTTCAGCCAGCAGCTGGCATAGGTCAGCAGGGCGAAGCTGGCGGCGTGGCTTTCCGGAAAGCCGTAATCGCCGAAGCCCTTGATCTGCTCGAACAGGTGTTCGCCGTATTCGCGGCTGAAGCCGTTCTTCAACATCCCGGCCAGCAGCTTCTCGCGATGCGGTTCCAGCCCGCCACGGCGCTTCCACGCGGCCATCGAGCGGCGCAGGGCATCGGCCTCGCCCGGGGTGTAGCTGGCCGCATCCACCGCCAGCTGCATCACCTGTTCCTGGAACAGCGGCACGCCCAGGGTGCGCGCGAACACGCGCTCCAGCTGCGGCGGGTACAGCGGTTCTTCCAGGTTGTCCAGCGCCTGTGGGCCTTTTTCGCGCAGCAGCCGGCGGCGCTCCAGGTAGGGGTGCACCATGTCGCCCTGGATCGGGCCGGGGCGCACGATCGCCACTTCGATCACCAGGTCGTAGAAGTTGCGCGGCTGCATGCGTGGCAGCATCGCCATCTGCGCACGCGACTCGATCTGGAACACGCCGATGGTGTCGGCGGCGCTGATCATGTCGTAGGTGGGTGTGTCCTCATCGGGAATCGCATCCATGCGTCCACTGTGCAGGCCATGTTGCTGCAGCATCGCCAGGCATTTGCGGATGGCGGTGAGCATGCCCAGTGCCAGGCAGTCGACCTTCATCAGGCCGGTGGCATCCAGGTCATCCTTGTCCCACTGGATGACGGTGCGGTCGGCCATCGCTGCGTTCTCGACCGGTACCAGGGTCGACAGCGGATGCTCGGAAATCACGAAGCCGCCCGGGTGCTGCGACAGGTGGCGCGGAAAGTCGATCAGCTCGGCAGTCAATGACAGCAGCCGGCGCATCAGCGGGGTGTCCGGATCGAAACCGCGCTCGCGCAGGGTCTCGGGCAACGGTACGTGACCGCCCCAGTGATCCATCGCCGCCCCCAGTTCGTTGACCTGGTCCATCGGCAGGCCGAGCGCACGGGCCACATCGCGGATCGCGCTGCGGCCACGGTAACTGATCGCCACCGCAGTCAATGCAGCACGTTCACGCCCATAGCGCTTGAACACGTACTGCAGCACTTCCTCGCGGCGCTCGTGCTCGAAGTCGATGTCGATATCCGGTGGTTCGTCGCGTTCGGCGGAGATGAAGCGCTCGAACAACAGATTGCTGCGTGCCGGATCGATTTCGGTCACGCCCAGCACGAAGCACACCGCCGAGTTGGCCGCCGAGCCACGGCCCTGGCAGAGGATGTCCTGGCTGCGCGCGAAGCGCACAATGTCCTGCACGGTGAGGAAGTAGGAGGCGTAGTTCTTCTGCCGGATCAGCGCCAGTTCGTGTTCGATCTGCTTGCGCTGCGCCGGTTCGATGCCGTTCTTCCAGCGCCACGGAATGCCACGCTCGACCAGCACGCGCAGCCAGCTGTCCGGGTCGTGCCCTTCCGGCACCAGTTCGCGCGGGTAGGTGTACTGCAGCTGCTCCAGGGTGAAGTGGCAGCGTTCGGCGATGCGCAGGGTCTCGGCCAGCAGTTCGGGCGGATACAGCTGGGCCAGTGCGGTGCGTGGGCGCAGATGGCGCTCGCCATTGGGAAACAGGCGCCAGCCGGCTTCGGCTACGCTGCAGCGGTGGCGGATCGCGGTCAGCGTGTCCTGCAGCGCACGCCGGCGGCGCACGTGCATGTGCACATCACCACTGGCAACCAGTGGCAGGCGGTGGCGTTCGCCGAAGGCCTGCAGCTGCTGCAGGCGATGCGCGTCGTCATGCTCGTGATGCAGCTCCACCGCCAGCCACAGGCGATCATTGAAGCCGGTGCGCAGCAGCTCCAGATCGGTGGCGGCCGGCTGCCGGTCCAGCCACAGGCAGAGCAGGCCGTCGGGCAGGCCGAGCAGGTCGTCGCGGAGGCAACGGTATTCGCCCTTGGCCGCGCGTCGCCGGCAGGTGGTGATCAACTGGCACAGCCCGGCATAGGCGGCCTGGTCGGTGCACAGCAGGGCCAGCTTCGGTCCGTCCTCGACCTGGAACTCAGCGCCGACGATCAGCGCCACGCCATGCGTCTTCGCCGCCTGCCAGGCGCGCACGATGCCGGCCAGCGAGCACTCGTCGGTGATCGCCAGCGCCCGGTAGCCCTGGCCGGCGGCGCGCGCGAACAGTTCTTCGGCAATCGAGGCGCCGCGCTGGAAACTGAACGCCGACAGGCAGTGCAGTTCGGCGTAGCCGGGCAGTTCACTGTGCATGGCGGCTCAGCCGAACCAGCCGTGCAGCATCCACGGTGCATGCGGATCGTTGCGTGTGCGGAAGGCCCAGCCGCGCTGGCCATGCGCGGTTTCCACCACGTAGTAGTCGCGCCGTGCGTCGGCCTGGTCCCACCAGCCCGATTCGATGCGCTCCGGCCCGGCGACGATGCGCAGGCGTGGATCACGCAGCGGTTGCGGCGTATCCAGCAGCCAGCCCGGGCGTAGTGGCCAGTACGACGGCGGTTTGACCGCCGGCTGGGTGCCACTGGCGCGTTCGGGGCGATGGTCGGCCTGCACCGCCAGCGGCTGCACGGCGTCATCGCCCAACCGCGCACGCAGGCGCTCGCGCAACTGGGTCCAGGGCATCGCCTGCGCCGGCCGGGTATCGAACAGGTCGCGCGCGGCGGGCACGAAGGGCGGCAGCTGCTCGGCCTGCAGGCGTAGTGCGCGGCTGCCGGCGGGCAGGGCGAAGGCTTCCATGCGGTTGCGCGCGATCTCGAACAGCAGCGCGGGATCACGCTCCGGCGCCAGCAGGCCGATGGTCAGCACGCTGGGTGGCAGCAGGTCGTGCTCGAAATGCAGGTCGAAGCGCTGCACGCCACCATCGCGGGAGCACAGGAAGGCGGCCAGGTCCAGCAGCAGGCGACGTAGCGGGAACAGCAGGGCCTGGCTGGATTCGATCTCATATTCGAATTCGATGCGCGCATCGAAACGGTCGGGAGGCTGGTAGTAGCGCAGTGGTGCGGTGGGCTGGCCACGTAGCGCATCCAGCTGCTGCAGCACGTCGGGGGCGAAGCGCCGGGCCAGGCTGTCGCGCGGCAGCGCGAGCACCGCACCCAGCGTGCGCAGGCCGGAGCGGCCCAGCACGGTCACTGCTTCGCTGGGCAGCCCGCAGCGCGGCAACGGCAGCTGTGCGAGTACCGCCGGCAGCTGCTGCGCATCGAGGCCGAGGCCATCGTGCACGTTGGCCAGCACGCGCGCGGCATGCGGCGTGGGCGCGGCCACCAGGCGATGGCGGAAACCCAGTTCGTGCAGTTCACCGCGCAGGCGTTTCTCGATGGTCAGCCAGTCACCGAACAGGGCACGGCTGGCGCCGATCTCCAGCACCAGCGCATGCGGAAAATCGAGGCTGACCTGCGAACTGTAGGCATAGGCCCAGCTGGCCAGCAGCTGCCGGGTGTGCTGTTCGGCGTTCGGGTCGTAGTCGTGCAGGTGCATGTCCTGCACCAGCACCTGCGCGGCCGACAGCAGCATGCCCGGGCGCAGCCCGGCTGCCCGTGCGGCCGGGCTGACCGCGCGCAGCACGCGGCGTTGTGCCGGACCCTGCAGCAGCACCAGCGGCCGCTGCGGGTCCGGTTGCAGGCGCAGCACGCTGTCCAGCGCCAGCTGCGGCAACAACAGGCAGGCCCAGTTCACGGCGCGGCCTCAGTGGCTGATGGCCAGGGGCAACGGCTGCGCCGGCGGCAGGCCGCCACGGCATTTCAGTACCCGCACCTGGCCGTGGTCGAGCTGCAGGCGCAGGCTGGCCGGGGAGGGGTTGCGCGCTGCCTGCGCCTCGCGGAACACGAAGCCCAGGCACTGGCCGCTGTCGGCGGCGACCTGCAGCCGGCGCAGGGCACGGTCGTCGGCCTGCTGTGGCCAGCACAGCACCGCGGCGCAGGCGGCCGAGCGCAGGCACTGCTCGGCCGCCCACAGCGCCTGCTTTGGCGCGGCGTGGATGATCTGCAGCTGGGCCAGGTCCAGCCCGGCCGCCGCCCAGGCCGGTGCATGCGGGCGGTAGGGGGGCGCGACCAGCACGATCGGGCGTCCGCGCTGGCTCAACTTCGCCAGCGCCGGCCAGACCAGCGCCAGCTCGCCCACGCCGGGTGCTGCCTGCAGCACCTCGCACAGCCCGCTGGCCGGCCAGCCACCGCCGGGCAGGCGTGCATCCAGTGCCGGGTGGCCACTGGCCAGGTGGTCGCTGGCGGGCCCTTGGCGGGCCGGGCCGCGCCACAGCTGGCGGCCATCCAGCAGCCGGTCGAGGGCGACGACGGCGCCCATCAGCCGGTCCTCCAGGGGAGGCGCCGGGCGGGCTGGGGGCGACAGGAATGTGCGGAAACGGCGGGCATGGAGCGAGTATCGACAGGCCGGTATCAGGGGCTGAGACCGGACATGCTACTCGCCCTGTGAGTAGAATTACTAATGAAATTGATGGGTCGGGTTTCAGGTTGCTGAAGGGGGAAAGGAGTGCCGACCAAGGTCGGCACCCACAGGCCCCGGTTACGGGCGGACCGGCAGCGCCACCGGGCGCAGCGGCGCGGCATCGCCACCGCGGATCTTCAACGGACCACCGATGAAGGCGAACTCGTAGACCTTGTCGCGGGCCAGTTCGTCCAGTGCCACCAGCTCGATGATCGGTGCGCCCTGCTGGGCCAGCAGGTAGGTGTGCAGCGGCACGTAGTCATCGGACACTTCCGAAGGGAAGGTCTCGAAGCTGAGGTTGTCGGCGCCGACGATCATCGCGCCGCTGTCTTCGACCAGGAAGCGCGCGGCGTCCAGGCCCATGCCCGGCGGGTTGGCCATGTACGCCCTGGGCTGTTCGAACAGGCGCATGCGGCCGGTGCGGATCAGCACGATGTCACCCTGCTGCAGCTTCACCTGCTGGCGTGCCAGCGCATCCTTCAGGTCCTGGCGGGTGACGCGGTAGCTGTCCGGCAGCATGTCCACGCCCTTGGCACCGGCCACGTCGATCAGTACGCCACGCGCGATCAGCGGCGGGAATTTCTCGATGCCGGTGACATTCCAGCCACGATCGCCGAGGTGCTTGTCGGCCTCGAAGCCGTTCCAGATCTTTCCGTGAATACCGAAGTGGTTCAGCGCATCGATGTGGGTGCCGGTGTGGCTGTACATCGAGAACGCCGTGCCGGTGTAGCTGCGGGTGAGGTTCATGGTCTCGCCCACGCCCATCGGGTCGTCCATCACCGTGCCGCGCGGGGTGTGGGTCATCCAGAACTGGTAGTGCGGGTCGCCGGCGTCCTGCCAGCTGGGCATGCCGACGTAGTACTCGGTGGCCAGGTCATAGGCCTTGCCGCCGCTGACCCGCGACAGGATCGCTGCGCGCGAGGCCTCGGTGATCAGGTTGAGACGGCCGATCTCGTCCTTCGGCCCCCAGGGGCTGGTGCCGACCTGCTGGCCGGAAGGAACGCGTTCGTGCGCGGACACCGTGGTGGAAGCAGCGGTGCCGGCCAGCAGCAGGGCCAGTGCGGTGGCCAGGGTACGTGGGGTCATGGGGAATCTCCTTGCAGGGGGGGAATGGTGCGGCTCAGGCCGCGACCAGCGGCGCCAGGGCCTGGCGCAGGTGCGGCAGCGGCAGGGTCTGCAGGCGCAGGCCGTTGTCGCCGATCACGGTGGGAATGGAACGGATGCCGAGCGCAGCGGCTTCGGCGCGGTCGGCCTGCACGCGCTGGCGTACTGCGTCGCTGCGCATGTGGTCAGCGAAGGCACCACGGGGGTGGCCGAGCGCTTCGGCGATGTCCAGCAGCACTTCGGCATCGCCGATGTTGCGGTGCTGGTGCAGGTGCGCCCACTGCACGGCATCGAACATCACGCCGTGGGCCTCATTGCCGCCAAGCATGCCGGCGGCCTGGCAGGCCAATGCGCCCAGCCAGCCGGAGGGATATTCGAAGTCCTGTGCACGCATGCCTTCGATATCGATGCGCGCGCTGTCTTCATGCGCGGCGCAGTCGGTCCAGTGGCGCAGGATGATCGCCTTGGCACGCTCCATCGAGCCGAATACCTCGACCATCTGCGCGCGCGAGTCCTGCAGCACGAAGCTGCGGTGGCGCACCTGGATGCCGAGTTCGGCCGAGACCTGCTGCAGGCGCGGGGCCAGCACGAAGCACCAGCCGCAGACCACGTCGTGGAAGAAATCGACCACTGGCGCTGCAGCGGTGAGGGAAGAAACGGAAGACATCGGCCTGCCATCGGTGAGAGGGGAGGCGGCAGGTTAGGCAGCGCGGCGTGGCTGAAACAGCACGCCACGGGCAGCTCAGTTTTCGCTGGCGGTTACGAATCCAGGCCGGCGCAGGCGGGCAGCTCGGCGTGCAGGAAATCGATGAAGGCACGCACCTTGGGCTGCAGGTGGCGCGAGGTGGGGTAGACCGCATGCACGAAGCGCGGCGGATAGCGGTGGTCGGGCAGCACCTGCTGCAGTTCGCCACGGGCCAGCGCCGGTGCCGCCAGGAACGAGGGCAGGGCGCCGATGCCCATGCCGGCCGCCAGCAGGTCGCGCAGCATCAGGCTGTTGTTGACGGTGACGCGTGCCGGCAGGGTGATCGTCACCTGGCCATCGGGGCCGAGCAGCGGCCAGCTGCCCGGTGAATCGGACAGGCTGTAGGCCAGCACGCTGTGCGCCTGCAGATCGTCCACCGCCTGCGGTACCGGATGCTGCTGCAGGTAGGACGGGGCCGCGCACAGCACCTGCTGCAGCGAGGCCAGCCGGCGCGCCACCAGTCGCGAGTCGTCCAGCTCGGCGCGAAGCCGCAGCGACACATCGAAGCCTTCGCCGACCGCATCGAGCAGGCGGTCTTCCATCACCAGGTCCAGCGACAGCTGCGGATGCTGCTGCAGGAAACGCGGCAGCAGCGGCGACAGCGTGCTCAGCGCGAACGACTGCGGCGCATTGACGCGCAGGCGCCCGGCCACTTCGCCACGCTGTTCGGCGATGCCACGTTCCAGCGCGTCCAGCTCGTCGAGCAGGCGGCAGCACTCACGGTAATAGGCATGGCCGGTTTCGGTCAGGCTCATGCGGCGCGTGGTCCGCTGCAGCAGCACCACGCCCAGGTGGGTCTCCAGCGTGCGCAGCTGCTTGCTCAGCCCGGCTGGCGACATGCCCAGGTCTTCGGCGGCACGGGCCAGCCCGCCGCGTTCGACGATGCGGCGGAAGGCACGCATCAGGTTGAAGGAATCCATGCCGGTCCCGGGCGCGATGAGGGCGCCATTGTAGATCCACGCCATGCGTGGATGCTGGAATTATGGTGCCGACCAGGGCGGGCATCCAGCAGGCGCGTGCCGGGTTGCGCCGTTTGTTCAAGCCGGCAACCGTCGCATCGCGCCAGCATGCAGGCCCCTCACGTTTCGGGTTGCCCATGAAGCACTGGATGCTCCGCCTGTATGCCCCGTTGTTCCTGCTCGGGTTCGTTGCCACCGCCATCGCCTGGGTGGGCCACCTGCATGGTGATCCGCTGTGGCTGCTGGCCTTGCTGCTGGTCGCCATCGCGGTTTCGTTCGGCGCTGAACGCGCTTGGCCCTACGACCCTGCGTTCAACCACGACCAGGGCGACCGCCTGCGTGACACCCTGCATGCGCTGGTCAACGAAAGCCTGAACCTGCTGTCGATCGCCGCGGTGCCGCTGTTGGCGGCGATCATTCCATGGCAGGCCTGGCCGGTGCAGTGGCCCTTCGCGCTGCAGGTGCTGCTGGCCATCGTCTGCGCCGATCTCGGCATCACCCTGGTGCACTACGCCAGCCACCGCATCGGCTGGCTGTGGCGGCTGCATGCGGTGCATCACAGCGTCACCCGCATGTACGGCTTCAACGGCCTGATGAAGCATCCGCTGCACCAGGCGGCCGAAGCAGTGGGCGGCGTGCTGCCGCTGCTGGTGCTGGGCCTGCCGATGCCGGTGGCGTCGGTGCTGGCATTCGCCATTGCCATCCAGCTGCTGTTGCAGCACTCCAACGTGGACATGCGCCCCGGCGTGCTGGGCCGGGTGATGGCCTGGGCGCCGCTGCACCGCTTCCACCACATGCGTTACGGCACCGCCGGCGATGTCAATTTCGGTTTGTTCCTGACCGTGTGGGATCACCTGCTGGGAACCGCCTTCGATGCACCGGGCTATCGGCTACGGCAACGCGATCTGGGCATCGGCAGCCAGCCGGATTATCCGCGCGACTATCCCGGGCAGCTGCTGGCTCCGTTCCGTGAGCTGCCACATGGCGAGGTACCGGAGCTGCCCGAAGAGTTGCGCAGGCGCGGATGATCCCGCATGTCAGGTCGCGCGCAGCTGCAGGCCCTGCAACTGCGCGGCACCGATGCCGAACATGCGGTGCAGGTTGCGTGACAGATGGGCCAGGTCGGCGAACCCGGCCGCGTGGGCGCTGTCGGTCAGGCTGTGTCCACGCAGATGATGCGCGAGCGCATTGCGCAGCCGTTGCCACAGCACCCAGCCGCGCAGGGTCACCGACAGGTCTGACTGGAAGCGCCGATGCAGCTGGCTGGTCGACAGATGCGCCGCTTCGGCGATATCGGCGGCCGGCACCGGGCCAGGCAGGTAGTGGGTGATACGGGCCAGTGCCGCCTGCACGCGTCGATCCAGCGGCTGCGGACGGCTCAGTCGTGGCAGCCAGTCCTGCAGTGCCACCGCGTTGCCCGGCAGGGCGTGCAGATACCGTTGGATCTGTGTGGGATCGGCATGTGCTGGCTCAAGAAAAACCGTGCAACCGTCCTGCGGTGCCGACAGGATGGCATGCGACTGGAAGGAAGGCAGCCACAGGCGTTGACCCTGCTGCCGCACGCCATCAACCGCGACCTGCCACGCTGCACCGTCGCTCAGCAGCAGTTGATGGGCGTAGTGCGCATGCGCAGCGCTGCCACCGGCATGGCCCTGCAGCAGCGCCACGTGGGCATCCAGCAGCAGCGTGCCATTCCAGGGCAGGGCGGGAGAGGACATGGAGGAATTGTAGATCCACGCCATGCGTGGATGGATCTCCATCGAAATCGAATGTTCCGATAGTTGAACGAAGAGCAGCCGAGCATGGGTTCGGCTCTACAGCAGGCCGTGCGGGGAATTGTCGAAGGCGGGGTGGGTCCGGTTGCGGGGGCGTGAGCGCCATGGATGGCGCGACCGAGGCTACATGGACGTACTTGCGCCGTCCCCCGCAACCGGACCCACCCCGCCACCCCACAGGAGCCCAGCTTTCGCTTCTGTTGTTGCTTCGGCCGTTGCCTCTGCGGGTGCCGGGCGGCAGCCCGGCCGTGCGTACCCTCAGCGCCCGTGCGGGTCGGGCCGGTGATGCACGTACTCGACCACAGTGCCATCGGGATGCACTGCGTTGAATGCCGCCCCGGTCGGCACCACCTGCAGCGGGAAGATGATTTCGGCCCCCGCCGCGACCAGCCGGTCGTGATAGGGCCGCACGTCATCGACCAGCAGCGTCCCGGTGGTCGAAGTGAAGGGGGCCAGCGCTTCCTCGCACCCTTCGATCAGCAGGAAGGCTCCGACCATCGCCAGGCGCAGGCCGGCATCGGGAAACGGGAAGCCCGCATCGGCCACGACGCCCTGCAACTGCTCGTAGAAAGCCACGCTCTGCTCCAGCTGGCCCGGGGCCACGAACACCCGGATCAACACGCGTGGGCTGCGTTGGCTCGAGGTATCACAGCGGTCGCGCCAGAGATGATCGAAGTCGCGGTGTATGTTCATGGGCGGGGTTCAGGGCCGGTGACGCCCCATTATCGGCAGCCCCGTGCGGCCTGCTGATGACTGCCGGTGATGGCCTGATAACCGGCGGCCAGGTTGCCCCTGTGACTTAGGTCCTGTTGACAGGTGTGAACGCCCTCGCACAATCTTCACATGATTGGGCCGCCCAGCGCGGCCCGGACAGGCAGGTTGTCACGCCGGGAGGAGGGTCCCGCGCGCAGACCGGCCCGTCCTTCGGCCTGCGGGACGTTGCCTGGCAACCCCTGCGCGGCATGAACGCTGCACCCTTCGGCGGCACTTTCCCTGGACCGATTGCCTTGGCAACGGAATTACGCCTGCCGATGAAAACGTTTACAAAGCCGCTTGCCCTCTCCCTCGCCCTGTCTGCTGCGCTCGCCGCCCCGGCCTGGGCCGACCCTGCGGCGTTCACCGTGTTGACCCTGGAACAGGCGCCCGGCGCCGAAGCAATGCCGGCCCTGGCTGCGCAGCTGAAGAGCCTGAAGGTGGACGCGGTGAGCGTGCGCCAGGTGCGGCGCGGCATCGGCCAGGTCGATCCGCTGCAGGTGCTGGCCGACGGCCTGGGCTATGAGTACCGCTTCATTGCCGCAGGCAAGGACGATGGCCAGACCCAGCGCGGCCAGGCCGTGCTGACACGGCTGCCGATCGCCGCTGAGTCCGGCCCCGACCAGCCGGGGCTGAATTACCTGCGCCTGGACGATGGCCGCCACACCGTCGCGGTCTATACCGATGCCGGTGCAGGCGCGGCACAGCTGCCGGCGCTGGTCACGCGCTCGCGGCTGGGTGCGCCGGCGGTGCTGCTCGGTGCCGTGGCTGGCGAATCGGCCACGGCGGCCGGCTTCGATCCGGCGCGTGTCGCACTGGAAGCAGACGCCAGCTACTTCAGTGATGGCTTCCAGGCTGCCAGCAGCGCGCCGTTCAAGGTGGAAGGCAGCAGCCTGCGTGCCACGCTGCTGACTCTGGCCTATGCCGCCGACACGCATGGCGACACGCCGTGGATGGACACCACCCTCAACGCCGACGCGCGCGCTGCGCTGCTGCTGAAGGCGATGACCGAGGATGAGAAGTTCCAGATGCTGCACAGCTACTTCGGGCTGGGCAAGGACGGTGGCCCGCTGCCGGAAGGCGCGGTCGGTTCGGCCGGCTTCGTCCCGGCGGTGCCGCGCCTGGGCATTCCCTCGCAGCAGTCGGCCGATGCCGGCGTCGGCGTGACCAATCCGGGTGGCATCCGTCCGGGCGACTTCGCCACCGCGATGCCGTCGGGCCCGTCCACTGCATCCAGCTGGAACCGCGAAGTGGCCTTTGCCGGCGGCGCGACCATGGGCCGCGAGGCCTGGCAGCAGCGTTTCAACATCCTGCTGTCGGGCAGCGTCAACCTGCAGCGCGACCCGCGCAACGGCCGCAATTTCGAGTATGCCGGTGAAGATCCGCTGCTGGCCGGTTCGATGGTCGGTGCGCTGATCCAGGGCGTGCAGAGCCAGCACGTGATCTCCTCGATGAAGCACTTCGCGCTGAACGACATGGAGACCCGCCGCAACTTCCACGACGTGCGCATCGGCGAGCAGGCCATGCACGAGTCGGACCTGCTCGCCTTCGAGATCGCGCTGGAGGCAGGCCGCCCGGGCGTGGCGATGTGTTCGTACAACAAGATCAATGGCACCTACGGCTGCGAGAACGGTTACCTGATGAACCAGGTGCTGAAGCAGGAATGGAAGTTCCCCGGTTTCGTGATGTCCGACTGGGGTGGCGTGCACAGTGGCTCGAAGGCGGCGCTGGCCGGCCTGGACCAGCAGTCGGCCGGTGAAGTGTTCGATGCGGCAGTGTTCTTCGACGAACCGCTGCGCCTGGCCGTGCACGGTGGCGTAGTGCCGCAGGCGCGCCTGAACGACATGGTGGCGCGCATCCTGCGCACGATGTTCCTGCACGGCAACTTCGACAACCCGCCGCAGCACCAGAAGGTGGACGCCGAGGCTGGCTTCGCCGTCGCCCAGCGCACGGTGGAAGAGGGCAGCGTGCTGCTGCGCAACGAGGGCAACCTGCTGCCGCTGGCCGACAGCGTGAAGCGCATCGTGATCATCGGCGGCCATGCCGACAAGGGCGTGATCGGTGGCGGCGGTTCGTCGATGGTGGGCGTGACCGCCAAGGGCACCAATGCGGTGCCGGGCGTGATGCCGACCACCTGGCCGGGCCCGGTGATCTTCCACCCATCTTCGCCGCTGGAATCGCTGCGCGCTGCACGTCCGGATGCAACCATCGAGTATGTGGACGGCACCAATGCCGCCGCTGCAGCCAAGGCTGCCGTGCAGGCCGACGTCGCCATCGTGTTTGCCACCCAGTGGGCGGCCGAATCGGTCGACCTGCCGGACATGCAGCTGCCGGATAACCAGGACGCCCTGATCTCGGCCGTGGCCAAGGCCAACCCGAAGACCGTGCTGGTGCTGGAAACCAACGGCCCGGTGCGCACGCCGTGGCTGGCGCAGGTGCCGGCGATGCTGCAGGCGTGGTATCCGGGCATCCGCGGTGGCGAAGGCATTGCCGCGCTGCTGACCGGCCAGGTCAATCCGTCCGGCCGCTTGCCGGTGACCTGGGTGGTGGACGAATCGCAGCTGCCGCGCCCGCACATCGACGGCCTGGGCTTCAAGCCGGCCAAGCCGTTCGGTGATGTGTTCGATTTCGATATCGAAGGTGCCAACGTCGGTTACAAGTGGATGGCGGCCAAGGGCCTGACCCCGACCTTCGCCTTCGGCCACGGCCTGTCCTACACCACCTTCGCCTATGAAAACCTGAAGGTAAGTGTGGAAGGCTCGCGCCTGGTCGCCAGCGTCGACATCCGCAACACCGGCAAGCGTGCTGGTGCCGATGTGGCCCAGTTGTACCTGAAGCTGCCGGCCGGCAGCACCACGCCGATCCGCCTGATCGGCTATGACAAGGTGAACCTGCAGCCGGGCGAACAGCGCCGCATCCGCATCGAGGCCGAGCCGAAGACCCTGGCCCATTACGATGCACAGGCCCGCCAGTGGAAGATCGATGGCGGCAGCTACCAGGTGCAGCTGTCGCGCAACGCCGCCGAGCCGCTGCAGAGCGTGGACGTGCAGCTGGTGGAGCAGGTGCTGCGTTGATGCCTGAGGACACGGCCCCGCAACGGGCCGTGTCTGAAAAAGGGGACGGAGGGAATCAAGTCGTTTATGGCAGAAACGACTTGATTCCCGCCGTCCCTTTTTTCATGCGTCGAACCAGTCGCGCAGGAAATCGATCAGCTGGCGGACCTTCGGCGAGGGCTGGGCGCTGTGGGGATAGACCGCGTACACGCTCTGCTGTGGGAAACGGTGATGGCGCAGCACTGGCCGCAGCCGGTTCATGGCCAGGTCGTCCTCGATCAGCCAGTGGGGCAGAACGGTGACCCCAGCACCGGCCACGGCGAAGGCGCGCAGGCTGCTGGCGCCATCCACGCGTACCACTGCATTGGCCGGATTGGTGGCAAACAACGCATCGCTGCCATCGGGTGCGATCACCGGTACATCGGCCAGCCGTGGGTAGCCCAGGCGCGGCAGCGTGCCGAGCTGCGCCGGATCGTCGGCGGCATCAGCGGATGGCAGGCGCGCCAGCAGCGAAGGCGCCGCCACCGCGCAGAGCGGGTGCTGTTCCAGCTCGCTGGCATGCAGGCCAGAGTCGGGCAGTCGGCCCAGACGGATCGCCAGATCAAAACGCTCCGGAATGAGGTCGGCCGGTGCCGGCGAGGTCGACAGGTGCAGTTGCATGGCCGGGTGGCGCGCGCGGAACGCCTCCAGCGCCGGGATCAGGCGCAGCTGTGCGTATTCCGGTGTGGTGGTCAGGCGCAGTACGCCCTGCAGCTGGTGCTGGTCGCGGCGCGCGGCATCGATCGCCGCCTGTGCAGCATCCAGCGCCTGCACGCAGTGCTGCAGGAACTGTTCGCCGGCCTCGGTCAGGGCCAGGTGACGGGTACTGCGCAGCAGCAGGGTCACGCCCAGCTCCTGTTCCAGTCGCTTCAGGTTGAAGCTGACCACCGCGCGGCTCAGGCCGAGGCGGTCGGCCGCCGCGGTCAGGCTGCCGGCCTCGACCACGGCGCGGAAGATATCGAAGCGATCGAGGCTGACCATGGACATCAATTGTCAAAACAGATTTGACAGTGTTGCAGTTGTCGTCTTGTTTTTCCAACAGGGTCGGGAAGGCATGCTGGCCGCTTCCCTGCTGGAGCGCCGTCGATGCCGTCCCCCCGCCTGCGCCATGAGGCGATCTTCCTGCTGGTGTTCGCCCTGGACCTGGTCAACATGTTCATTGCCACGGTGGCCTATCCGGCATTGGCGGCCGAGCTGCATGCCGACGTCGGCACCCTGGCCTGGGTCGGTACCGCCTACATGCTGGGCCTGAGCGTAGTGATCCCGTTGGCGCCGTGGCTGGCCGCACGCTGTGGCGAGCGCCGCCTGCTGCTGGTAGCACTGCTGCTGTTCGCGGCCGCCGCTGCGCTGGCGGGAGCCGCGCCGGGTATCGGCTGGCTGCTGGGGTGGCGCCTGCTGCAGGGCCTGGCCGGTGGCCTGCTGATTCCGGTGGCCCAGGCGGCGGCCTACCGGCAGTGCACGCCCGACCAACGTGGCGCGCTGACCCGGCGCATCCTGCTGGTGGCGCTGCTGGTGCCGGCACTGGCGCCAGCGCTGGGCGGGCTGCTGGTGCAATGGCTGTCCTGGCGCGGTGTGCTCTGGGCCAGCCTGCCGCTGGCACTCATGGCGATTGGGCTGGTGCTGGCGTGGATGCCCGCCGACGTCCGTCGTACTGCGCCGCGCCTGCAGGCCCATGCGCTGTCCACCGCGATGACGGCGCTGGGCGCGCTGCTGCTGGCGTTGACCTGGCTGGGCGAACCCGGGCATCGTCTTGCCGGCAGCGGCTTGCTGATGGTCGCGGTGGTGCTCGCCGTGATCCACCTGCGGCATGCACGTCGGCAGCCACAGCCTCTGCTGCGCTGGTCGCTGCTGTTCCATCGCAGCCTGCGCCTGGCGATGCTGGTGTATCTGGCGGTGCCGGGCGTGTTCATCGGCAGTCAGCTGGTCAGCACCCTGCAACTGCACCAGGCCGGTTACAGCGCCGCGCGCATCGGCGCACTGATGCTGCCGTGGGCGCTGGCCTCGGCCATCGCGATTACCGCCAGCAAGCGCCTGCTGGCTCGATTCGGCCCGGCCGCAGTGCTGCGTGCCGGCATGTTCCTGCAGGCCAGTGGCCTGCTGGCGATGGCGCTGTTGCCACGGCCGGCATTTGCGCTGGCCGGGCTGCTGTTCGCGCTGATGGGTGCCGGCGGCAGCCTGTGCAGCAGCACCGCGCAGACGCTGGCCTTCCATGGGGTCGAGGGCGAAGCGCTGGGCGATGCCAGTGCGCTCTGGAACCTCAACCGCCAGCTCAGCTTCTGCCTGGGCACCGCCGCGCTCGCGCTGCTGCTGGCACTGGCCATGCAATGGCTGCCGGCCCGCGCCACCGGCGTGGCGCTGGGTCTGGCCGCCGCACTGACCCTGCTGCCGATGCTGCTGTTGCGTCGGCCGAAGCAGCTTTTTCTTCCACACTCTGGAAATTGATGATGGATACCACCGCAGAACATGAAATCCACCGCCTGCACGACAAACTGCAGGCCTGGTTCCGTGCCGAGGCCTGCATCGACGCACTGGATGATCTGATGGCGCATTTCTGCTCGGACTTCAGCATGGTCGGTATCGCCGGCCGCCGGCTGGACCGGCATGCCGTGCAGGCCTTGTTCGCGGGTACCCATGGCGCACGGGCAGGGCTGAAGATCACCATCGAAGCCGTGCAGGCGTTGGAAGTGCCATCACCGTTGGCAGTGCTGCGCTATCGCGAAGGGCATGCGATCGATGGCGGCGAGCCCGCATGGCGCGAGTCGCTGGCGGTACTGAGGCAGGAGCAGGGGCGCTGGTGCTGGCTGGCGCTGCATGAGGTGGCCGTCTGATCGGCAGTGCCGGCCGCTGGCCGGCAACTTCCATCATCCGAGGTCAACCACCTCGAACGCCTCGCCGCACTGCGGGTGCGCGCGCCACAGCGCAGCCAGGTCCTGCCCGCTGACCGGATCGATGAAATCCGGCGCGATGTCGGCCAGCGGCTTCAGCACGAAGGCATGCTTCAGTTCCGGGCGCGGGATGCGCAGGTGGCCGGGGCCTTCCACCACCAGGTCGCCGTAGAACACCACGTCGATGTCCAGGGTCCGGTCGGAAAAGCGCGGCCCGCTGCGATCACGGCCGTGCGCGTCTTCCAGCGCATGCAGCCAGTCATCCAGCTCCTGCAGCGGCAGGTCGGTCTCGATCGCCACTGCGTTGTTGAGGAAGGCCGGGCCATCGAAGCCAACCGCGGCGGTACGGTAGGCGGGCGACACCTGCAGCGCGCCAAAGCGCTCGCGCAGGGCCGTCACCGCGGCGTGGAGGTAGCGGCGGGGCTGGACGTTGCTGCCCAGGCTCAGGAGCACGGTGGTCATGCGGTTCAGGTGACGGCACTTGGGGGGGCGTGGACATGCCGTCGTCACGGCGGCCTGCCTACAATCCGGGACGCACATGATAGGGCACCGACATGACCTATTGCGTTGGAATCGAGGTCGACGAGGGCCTGGTCTTCGCCGCCGATACCCGGACCAATGCCTCGCTGGACGATGTGCGCGTGCATCGCAAGCTGCACGTGTTCGAGTATCCCGGCCAGGCAGCCTACGTGCTGATGGCAGCGGGCAACCTGGCCACCACCCAGCTGCTGGTGTCACGCCTGGGGCGCGATGCCGCTGAACGGCGCACGCCCAACCTGCGCGACACGGCCCATCTGTTCGAGGCGGCCGAGTACGTCGGCCAACTGCTGGTCGACAGCCAGGTGCACAGCGCCCACAGCGAGCACGGCCATGACGGGGTCAACACCCAGGCCACGCTGATCTTCGGCGGCCAGATCGCTGGCGAGCGGCCGGGGCTGTACATGATCTATCCGCTGGGCAATGCCATTGCCGCCTCGCCGGAGACGCCCTACCTGCAGATCGGCGAATCCAAGTACGGCAAGCCGATCCTCGACCGCATCCTCAGCCCGGCCACCCGGCTGGAAGACGCGGCGCGCACGGCGATCGTCTCGCTCGATTCGACCATCCGCTCCAACCTGTCGGTGGGCCTGCCGATCGACCTGGCACTGCTGCGCGATGGCGAGCTGCGCATCGGCCAGCAGCTGCGGCTGGGCGCGGACTCCGCGCTGTATGCCGACATCCACCAGAACTGGTCGCGGCGGCTGGAACAGGCGGTGGACAGCCTGCCGCGGTTCCCGTGGGAAACCACCGAACGGTAGTGCCGGCCGCTGGCCGGCAACCGCAGTGATCCCGCCGCACGCCGATGCCGGCCAGCGGCCGGCACTACCCAGGCATCAGCCCAGCGCTTCGGCCACCGCGCGGAACACCTGCTGCATCTGCAGCGGCTTGCGCAGCACATGCACCTCCACGCCGGCCGGGAACGCATCGGGCGTCACCGCTGCCGTCGTGTCTTCCAGCACCAGTGCCGGGCCGCGGTAGCCCAGCGCGGCCATCTCGCCCAGCAGCTGGCTGGCCGGCAGCAGCTTGGAACCGGCATCGGCGATCACCAGTGCCGGCATCGCCTCCTGCTGCATCCAGCGCAGCGCGGCCGGGCCGTCGGAGGCCAGCTGCAGCTGGTAGCCCTGGCTGGACAGCGCATTGCCGAGCAGCGAAAGGCGCGTCGCCTCGCCATCGACCACCAGGATCGACTGGCCGCTGCCCAGCGCCACCAGCTGCTCGATCGGCTCGCTGCCGTCGCTGGCCTCATGCATCGGCAGGCGCAGTTCGAAACAGGTGCCCTGCCCTGGCTGGCTGCTGACATGGATGCTGCCGCCGGCGCCTTCGACGATGCGCTTGCAGGACATCAGCCCCAGGCCGGTACCGTCGGCCTTGGTGGTGAAGAACGGGTTGAACAGGTGCGACAACGTGTCCGCATCCATGCCGATGCCTTCGTCGGCCACCCGGATGTGCATCCAGTCCACGCCATCGCGCTGGCCGGCATGGCTGGCAATCAGGCTCAGGCGGCCGCCATTGGGCATGGCCTGGATCGCGTTCAACGCCAGGTTCAACATGACCTGCTGCAGCTCGGTGTAGTTGGCGTCGACCACCAGGCCTTCGTCCTGCACCTGCAGTTCCAGCCGTACGGCGTCGGGTACGTTGCTGCGCAACAGCAGCGCCACCGCATCGAACAGGCCGTCGATCTCGATGCGTTCGCTTGGCTTGCGCGAGCCGCGCACGAACGACAGCATCGACTCGGCCATCTCATGGCCGCGCCGGCCGCACTCGGCGATGACATCGGCCAGGTGGTGCAGCTGCGGATCTTCGGTGCGCGCCTTCAGCAGGTCCGGCATGATCAGCAGCGGCTGCAGGATGTTTCGCAGGTCGTGGCTGAGGCCAGCGGCAAGCAGCGACAGGCTTTCCAGCCGCTGCGCGCGCATCAGCTCGGTTTCCACGCGTGCGCGTTCGACCGCACTGCGCGCATCGCGGATCGAACGCGCCACCGCCGACGGCAGGCGCGCCGGCTGGTGCTTGATGATGTAGTCGTTGGCGCCCTTCTGCAGCGCTGCTACCGCGTTCTCTTCACCCATGGTGCCGGAGACGAAGATGAAGGGCACTTCCGGCGAGGTCTCGCGCACGATGCGCAGCGCATCGTCACCGGAGAAGCCCGGCATGCTCAGGTCGGACAGCACGATGTCCGGCTGGAACGCGGCCAGCGCCTGGCGCAGTTCGGCCTCGCTCTCGACCCGCTCGAAGCGGGCGTCCAGCCCCGCATCGAGCATCTGTTCGGACATCAGCTCGGCATCTTCCGGTGAATCCTCCACCAGCAGGATGCGCAGCGCCCCCAGGGCGGGACCGGTCAGGGGCATGGGCTCACTCGAGTTCCGGTGCCTGGTTGATCAACGCCCAGAACTTGCCCAGCGTCTGCACGGCGCCGAAGAACTGGTCCACATCCACCGGCTTGACCACGTAGGCGTTCACGCCCATGTCCCAGCTGCGGGCCAGGTCGCTTTCTTCGCGCGAGGACGACAGGATCACCACCGGCAGGCGCTTGAGTTCTTCGTGCTCGCGGATCTGCCGCAGTACTTCCAGGCCATCCATGCGCGGCATCTTGATGTCCAGCAGCAGCACGGCCGGCAGGCCTTCCTCGCGGTTGGCGAACGCACCGCGACGCAGCAGGTAGTCCATCACTTCCACGCCATCCTCGACGTGCACGATGGGGTTGGCCAGACGCGCCTCCTCCAGGGCGTCGATCGCCATCTCGGCGTCGGCCGGGCTGTCTTCGGCGAGAAGAATGGTGCGCAGAGTCGTCATGCAGAAGGACCTTGTTTGTCCGCGTCGATCGCGGGAGGCAGGTAGAAGTGGAAGGTGGCGCCGACGTCCGGTTCGGCCTCGGCCCAGATCCGGCCACCATGGCGGGTCAGCACGCGGCGCACGCTGGCCAGGCCGATGCCGGTTCCAGGGTAGTCACTGGCCTTGTGCAGGCGCTGGAACACGCCGAACAGCTTGCCAGCATAGGCCATGTCAAAGCCTGCACCATTGTCGCTGACCGTGAACTGATGGCCGCCATCGGGCTGCTGCTGGCAGTCCACGCGGATCCTTGCCGGCTCGCGGTTGCCTGAATACTTCACCGCGTTGCCGAGCAGGTTCAGCCAGACCTGGCGGATCATGTTCTCGTCGCCCACCACGATCGGCAGCGGCGCAATGCTCCACTCGACCTGGTGCGCGTGGCCGCTGTTTTCGGCCTCGGCCTGCAGGTTGGAATCGAGCATGGCGCGGGTATCGGCCACCAGCGACTGCATGTCCACCGCCTGCTGGCGCATCGCCACGCGGCCCAGCCGCGAGTAGACCAGCAGGTCGTCGATCAGCGCCGCCATGCGCCGTGCCGAGCTGGAGATCACCTCCAGGTAGTGGCGGCTCTTGTCATCGGCCTGCTCACCCAGATGGCGCGACAGCTTGTCCGAGAAACCGGCAACATGTCGCAGCGGCGCACGCAGGTCGTGCGAGACCGAATAGCTGAAAGCCTCCAGTTCGCGGTTGACCTCGGACACCTGCTCGACCTTGCCTTCCAGCTGCCGGTTCAGCTCTTCCACGCGCAGCTGCACGGCACGCTGCACCGTTACATCGCTGACGGTCATCAATACCACTTCGTCATCGGTATCCGGCAGCGGCATGCGCCGTGCGTTGAGCAGCATGTAGCGCACCATGCCGTCGGCGGCGCGCTGCTCGTGCTCGAAGTCCCACAGTTCGCGGCCGCGCAGCAGCACGTCGGACAGACGCTGGCGCATCACGGGGTCCTGCCAGGCGCCGTCTCCGACGGTTTCCAGCAGCAGGCCGTCGGCACGCTCGTCCTCCAGCCCGTACAGCTCGGCGAACGCGGGATTGTGCAGCTGAACGCGCAGATCGCGATCAAGCAGAACGATCGGCTCGCGCACGGTCTGCAGCACCGATGCCGCGCGCGCAGCCGAGCGCAGCGATTGCCGCTCGGCGTGCAGGCGACGGCCGATCTGGCGATGCAGCAGCCACAGCACCAGGCCCAGCAGGGCCAACTGCACCACCAGCGAGCTCCAGGACACAAACTCGGTCTGCCGGCGCTGGCGCGCCGCCTGTTCTGCACGCAGTGCCAGCAGTTCCTGCTCGCTGGCCTGCAATTCCTCGACCAGGCCGCGGATGGGATAGCGCGTGCTCAGATCCTGCACCAGCCCGCGCTGATCGCTGTTGGGTTCGGACCTGGCCAGCTCGCGGGCCAGCGCCATGCGGCCCTCCAGCATCGATTCGATACGACCGATGCGGATCAGCTGGTCGGGATTGTCGCGGGTCATCCGGCCCAGCTCGGCCAGGCGCCCGGGGATCTCGTTGGCGCGCGCCATGCGCTCGCGCAGGCCCGGCGCATCCACGCCCTTGGAGAGGGTCAACGCGGCCGATTCGACGTCACGCACGTCCGCCTGCAACTGCTGCAGGGCATTGCCTACGGCCTGGGTATGGTTGACCCAGGCCATCGCCTGCTCGCTGTCCTGCTGCAGCTTGCGCAGGGTCAACCATGGCACCACGATGATCGCGACGGCCGCCAGCGCCAAGGCCGGCAACCGCCAGCGGTCCCAGATGTCGTCACTGAAAACCAGCGCCATAGTTCCTCGTCAGCACGGCCGCGGAGCACCTGCCGGGACCAGCCCGGCTGCGGCGGAACCGGCAATATAGCGCAGGCGGTCACAACTCTGGGATTCAGGGCGCGGCTGGCTGAACGGGTAGGGGGCGTCCCCTTCTTGGTGGAGCCGAGCAGGGCCCGGCTCCAAAGAAACCGCTGGGCGCCCCAGCTGGGGCGCCCACCAGGTTCAGCGCTTGGCAGCGGCGCTGACCTTGAGTGCTGCGGCATCGACGCGGGTCACGCCCTTGATGCCCTTGGCAGTGGTGACCGCCTTGTCCTTCTCGGCCTGGGTCGCCACGGCGCCGCTGAGGCTGACCACGCCGTTCACGGTTTCCACCTTGATTTCAGTGCCCGGAACGTTGCTGCTGGCCAGCAGGTCGGCCTTCACCTTGGTGGTGATCCAGGTATCGGTCACTGGCTCGTTGGAGTCATGGCGATCGGCATGGGTTGCCGGATGGGTGCTGGTCGGCGGGCTCTTCGCGGCCGGGTCCTTGGCGAAGGCGGCCGAGGAGGACAGCGCCAGGCCCAGGGTCAGGGCAGAAGCAATCAGCGTGCGGGTGGTATTGCTCATCGTGTCGTACTCCTTCGGGATGTGCTGCCAGTCTGGACACGCCGCCGTGGAGCAGGCGTGGCGTTGCAGTCATGCCGCTGTGAATCGAAGCGTTTCCAACGGCAACGGTTCAGTTTTGGACGGTGATCGCCGGTCGTTTACCCTGCCCTTTCCCTCTGCCGGAGCTGTGCGATGCGCCCCGACCTGCAACTGGCCCTGATCGGCTACGGCCTCGCCGGCCGGGTCTTCCATGCGCCGCTGATCCAGCACACGCCCGGGCTGGTGCTGCACAGCGTGGTCAGTTCGCAGCGCGACACGCTCCTGCGCACGTTCAGCAACGTGCACGTGCGGGCCACGCCACAGCAGGTCTTCGACGATCCGGCAGTGGATGCGGTGGTGATCGCCACGCCCAACGACCAGCATGCGCCGTTGGCGATCGCCGCGCTGGCGGCGGGCAAGCATGTGCTGGTCGACAAGCCGTTCGCGCTCGACGTCACCGAAGCCGAAGCAATACTGGCCGCGGCGAACGATGCCGGGCGCATCGCGACCGTGTTCCAGAACCGGCGCTTCGATGCCGACTTCCTCACCCTGCAGGCGCTGTTGGCGGAGGGTGCGCTTGGTGACGTGGCCGAGTGCCATGCGCATTTCGATCGCTACCGGCCGCAGGTGCGCGAGCGCTGGCGCGAACAGGATGGCCCGGGAAGCGGCGTGTGGTACGACCTGGGCCCGCACCTGCTGGACCAGATGCTGGTGCTGTTCGGCTGGCCCGAGGCCATCGACGCCGATCTGGCGGTGCAGCGCGAAGGCGGCAGCGGCATCGATTACTTCCACGCGGTGCTGCACTACCCACGGCATCGCGCGATCGTGCATGCCGGTTCGCTGGTGGCGGCGCCCACACCGCACTTCAGTGTGCATGGCAGCACGGGCAGCTGGATCAAGCACGGGCTGGATGTGCAGGAAGCGCAGCTGCGCCGCGGTGTTGCACCGGGTGCTCCGGGCTGGGGCATCGATCCGCGGCATGGCGAGCTGCTGCGCTGCGATGCCGAGGACAACGTGCAGCGCAGCACCGTCGACAACCTTCCCGGCGACTACCGGCGGCTGTACGCACAGTTCGCGTCGGCGATGCACGGCGATGGCGAGGCGACGGTCAGTGCGGCGCAGGCGCTGCAGCTGATGCGGTTGCTGCAGGCCGGGATGGACAGTGCGCGCCAAGGGCGGCGAATCGCGTTGGGGTGATCGGCAGGGCTGCGCCCTGCACCTGCCGAATCAACGTCAACGTCAAAAGCCAGCTATCCGTGGGATGGCGGGGTGGGTCCGGTTGCGGGGGACGCCGTAAACCCATCCCTGGGAGCTTCGACAGTTTTCCGCGCCCGACGGTAGGTGTCGACCTTGGTCGACACGGATCCACGCCATGCGTGGATCGCGTGGTCATGCGTTTTCTCTGTTACGACTTCTTGATCGCGTGGCCGCCGAACTCGTTGCGCATCGCCGACAGCAGGCGGTCGGTGAACGAATTGGATTCGCGTGAGCGCAGGCGTTCCAACAGCGACAGCGTGATCACCGGTGCCGGCACATCCAGTGCGATCGCTTCGGCCACGGTCCAGCGGCCTTCACCGGAATCCTCGACGTACGGGGCGATGCCGTCCAACGACGGATTGCGCTTGAGCGCTTCAGTGCTCAGGTCCAGCAGCCACGAACGCACCACGCTGCCGTGGCGCCACACCTCGGCCACCTGGGCCAGGTCCAGTTCCATTTCCTGCTTGCGCTCCATCAGCGCGAAGCCTTCGGCGTAGGCCTGCATCATTCCGTACTCGATGCCGTTGTGGACCATCTTGGTGAAATGGCCGGCACCGGAGGGACCGACACGGGCCCAGCCGCGATCCTCGGCCGGTGCCAGCGTGCGCAGCAACGGGGCGATCTGCTCCACCACCGGGGCGTCGCCGCCGACCATCAGGCTGTAGCCTTCCTGCAGGCCCCACACGCCACCGCTGGTGCCGCAGTCGACGTAGCCCAGATCGTCTTCGGCCAGCGCCTTGGCGCGGCGGATCGAGTCCTGGTAGTTGGAGTTGCCACCGTCGATGACGATGTCACCCTCGGCCAGATGCGGGGTCAGTTGGCCCAGGGTCTGGTCGACGGTCTCGCCGGCCGGCACCATCAGCCACACCACGCGTGGCACTGGCAGCGCAGCGACGGCAGCGGCCAGCGAATCCACCACTTCCAGGCCGGCCTCAGCCGCACGCTGGCGCGCGCCTTCGCCCGGGTCGTAGCCGACCACGCGGTGGCCGCCGCGATGCAGGCGCTGGGCCATGTTGGCACCCATGCGGCCGAGGCCGATCATTGCAATATCCATTGTTTCACCTTCAGTTGGGGTCTAGGGTCAGGCTGCCTGGCCTGCCGGTGGCCGCGCAGTGGCGCAGCTGCGCCTCGCGCCAACGCCGGTAGAGCGTGGTATGCAGATTGTGCACCGCCAGGTCGATCGAAAACGGCGTTCGTGGGTTGCGATCAAGCAGGCGGGCGACGTGGTAGCCGATGGGACGTATACCGCGTGGGTGCACATAGATCACGAACTGCTGGTAGAACGGATCGTCCAGCAGCTGGTCCATGCGTGCCAGCGTGTCGCGGTAGCGCGGTTCCAGCCGTGCGCGCAGGTCCGGGTCGCGCTCGAACAGCAGGCGCTCGAAGTAGCGCTGGCCGATGCGCGGGATGTCCTGCGCGAGCTTCCACAACTCGGCATTGCGCTGGTCGTACCAGACCAGCCCGCCGTGCAGGGCCAGCGCCTGCGCAGCGCCCTCGCCCACCTCGACCACCACGAAGTTCTCGGCCTGGTTGCTCAGATCGTCCAGCGTGCCCTTGTCGTACACATGTTCGATGAAACCGGGCACGCCGACGAACGCCTGCCGCCCCAACATCGATGTGCGCTCCGCCTTGCCGTCGGCGAAGAAATCACCTGCGCTTGCACCCAGCAGAATGCTGTCGGTGTCATGCAGCGCCAGGAACGTACCAATCGACAGTTCTGCGGGTTTGAACTCGGTATCGAACGCAGCATCACCGTACAGCTCGCGTTGCGTTGCCAGCTGCGCGACCTGGCGACCGACGCCACATTCGGCACGCACGCTGCCGCTGTAGAACGCCTGCAGTGCACGGCTGTTGCCACCGCTGGGCACGTAACCGCGGCCGAAACTGCGTGTGCGCTGCCACCCTTGCGAGGGTGCGCCCCGCAGGCCGAAGCCGATCCAGCCCAGCTGCGGACCGGAAAAACGGAACGTGGGATTGTCCTGCAATGCGGTCGCCGCACGCTGCGTGGCGGCGCCCAGTTCGAACGCATAGGCGCAGACCGTGGCCGGGTCGTCCAGCAGTTGCCGCAGTTGTGCCTGTCGGGCTGCAGCGGGCATTGCGGCCGGCCACTGCACGCGTAGATCGCCCGCCGCCTGCGCCTCGGCCAACGTGGCGCGCGTGCACACGGCACCGCCGTGCACCTGCGGCGTGGCCACCGCCGCCTCTTCGAAGCGCCAGCCCAGCCGCTGCAGCAAGCCCTGCGTGCAATCCACGGGCGTGGCCGCCGTCCCCAGCACGGGCACCAGCAGCAGGGCCATGCCGATCAACCTGCCGCGCACGCTCACCCCTGGTCCGTGCTGGCCGGTGCAGGTTCCGGAGTCGCAGGTACGGGCGAAGCAGGCGGCGCGGGCGTGGCTGCGTCCGCAGGCAGATACTGCTGCAGGCGCTGGAAGAAACGACGATAGAACTCGGCATCGGTGACCGTACTGCTGGCCACTTTCACCAGCGAATCATCATTGCTGCCGAACGGCAGCGACACCGAGCCCAAGGCACCCACGCCCACGCTGGCCGACGTCGGGCTCTTCTTCAGTGCGTAGCGGTCCTGCACCGCGCTGACGAACACCAGCGTCTGGCTGCCACGCGGCGCGCAGGAGATGCGCAGTACCAGCTGCTCGTGATCGTCGTCGCGGGGCTGGAAATTCTTGTTGCCCTCCACCTGTGCCTCGTCCGAGCGGGCAATGGCATAGCCCTGGCTGAGCAGGGTCCGCCGCGCCGCTTCGCAGGCATCACCGGGACGGCCATCGACGGTGCGCGAGAAGGTGTCGCCGGAATCAAAGGATTCACGCAGCAGGGTGCTGTCGGCGGCACGGCCACCACAGGCCGACAGGATCAGGGCGCTGCTGAGGGCCACGGCAGCGCTGGTAAGACGGGAGGCCCGCATGGGTACTCCTGCGAGGACGGTACCGCCAAGCGTAGTCCTGCGGCCGTGTGTGGCAGGTCGACATGGCAGCCTGCGTTGTTCCCGGTTCATGCACGGAAAAGCAGAGGGGCCGGCAATGCCGGCCCCTCGGGTATACGCGCGCTTGGCGGATCAGTCGGCCCAACGACCTGCGCCAGTGGACTGCGGCAGCACCTGCGCCGACAGCGGGCGGTCGTTGGCCAGCAGGTTCACCGCATCGGCCAGGATCGAGGCCGACTCGCGCAGCAGCGGGTCCGGACGCTTCTCGGCCGCCTTCTCGCGCGCGGCATCCTTCACGATGTCACGCTCGTTACCGGTCAGGCCGTCGTCGCTGCTGTCATCGGCCAGCGGGTCCAGGGCCAGGCCCAGTTCCTTGCGCTGCACCTGGCGTTCCTTGCGCTGGGCATCCTGGCGCTCGCGTTCGGCGCGGCGGGTCGCCTCGTTGAGCGAGATGTACTTCTTCGCTGCCTCGGTGCGGAACTGCTGCACGTCCTCGTTCCACCACTGGAATTCCTTGTCGGTGGCGATGCGTGCGTCGTGACGGGTTTCCAGCTTCGGCAGCAGCGGTGCGAAGTTGCCGTACTGGGTGTGCGGCACGGCGGCGATGCGGGTCCACGGCAATGCGTTGTCGTAGGTGCTTTCGCCGAACTCGGTGGCATCGACGCTGGCCGGGAAGGCCAGGTCCGGCACCACGCCCTTGTGCTGGGTGCTGCTGCCGCTGATGCGGAAGAACTGGGCGATGGTCAGCTTGACCTGGCCGAAGCGCTGGGTTTCGCCGCTCGGCCAGCGATCGAGGTCGACGATGTTCTGCACGGTGCCCTTGCCGAAGCTGGTTTCACCGATCACCAGGCCACGACCGTAGTCCTGGATGGCGCCGGCGAAGATTTCCGAGGCCGAGGCCGAGCCGCGGTTGATCAGCACCGCCAACGGGCCATCCCACGCCACGCCCTGGTTGCGGTCGCTGTTGACGGTGACGCGGCCACCGGACTCACGCACCTGCACCACCGGGCCCTGCTCGATGAACAGGCCGGTCAGTTCGATCGCTTCATCCAGCGAACCACCGCCGTTGTTGCGCAGGTCCAGCACCACGCCATCCAGCTTGTCGTTCTTGAAACCGGCCAGCAGCTTGGCCACGTCGCGGGTGGCCGAGGCGTAGTCGGCGGCATTGCGGCGGCGGCCTTCGAAGTCCTGGTAGAAGGTCGGCAGCTTGATCACACCGACCTTCCGTACCGGCTCACCGTTGGCGGCCGGAATGGTCATGGTCTCGCCCTTGGCGGCCTGTTCGGCCAGGCGCACCTTCTGCCGGGTCAGCACCAGGGTGTGGTGCTTTCCGTCAGCACCTTCCGCGGCCGGAATGAATTCCAGCTTGACCTGGGTGTCCTTCGCACCGCGGATCTTGGCCACGACATCATCGATGCGCCAGCCGATCACGTCCTCGACCAGGCCGGATTTGCCCTGGCCGACCCCGACGATGCGGTCACCCGGCTTCAGCGTGCCGTCGACCGCTGCCGGGCCACCGGCGATGATCTCGCGGATCACCACCACGTCGTCCTGGCGCTGCAGCTGCGCGCCGATGCCTTCCAGCGACAGCGACATCGCCTGGTTGAAGTTCTCGGCGGTGCGCGGGGTGAAGTAATCAGTGTGCGGATCAACCGCGCTGGTGTACGAGTTCATGAAGAACTGGAAGACGTCTTCGCCCTTCAGCTCATTGACCGACTTCTCCAGCGTGGCATAGCGCTTGTCCAGCGTCTTGCGGATATCGTCCGGCTTCTTGCCGGCCAGCTTCAGGCGCAGCCAGTCGTTCTTGACCGACTTGCGCCACAGCTCATCCAGCTCGGCGCTGCTGGCCGCCCACGGCACCTTCTTGCGGTCGTATTCGAAACGCTCGTCGGTGGTGAAGTCCGGCTCCTGCTTGAGCAGCCTGCGCGCGTAGGCCACGCGCTCGCCCACGCGCTGCTTGTAGACGGCGAACACCTGGAACGCCGGCTCCAGCTCGCCGCCACGGATGGCCGAAGAGATATTGGCTTCGAACGGCGCGAAGCGCGCCACGTCGGCCTGGGTGAAGTACTGCTTGCCGCCGTCCAGCGTCTCCAGGTAGCGCTTGAACACGTCCTTGGAGGTGGCCTCGTCCAGCGCGCGCGGGCGATAGGCGTAGCGGCTGTCAGACAGCAGGCCGTACACCAGCTTGGAGGTGGTCACCTGATCGGCGGTGGCCGCCGCGGGCAATGCAGGCGAGTCGGCCTTGGCCGCCAGCGCCAGCGGCGCGACCAGCGCCAGGGCCATCAGGAATGCGGGGGCTTTGAATTTCATTGACGTGCTCGAAGGCGCCTTGCCAAGGGGGAGACTGCAGGGTGTTCAGACACCACGACAGTGCCGAAAGTTGCCGGGTTTGTCACCCGGCCGCGCTCGGTGGAAAACCAGCCTAGCGGGGCCGGTGTAGCAAATTGTGAATGCAGGCAAAGGCGTGCGGACCAACGGTCCGCACCCACCGGTGAGGGGGGCCGCACCCATTGGTAGCGCCGGGCCATGCCCGGCGAAGGCGTGCGGACCAACGGTCCGCACCCACCTCAGGAAATGCCGGCGCCCTTGGCCTGCACGTCGGCGTGGTACGACGAGCGCACCATCGGGCCGGAGGCCACGTGGCTGAAGCCCAGCTCGTAGCCGTAGTCTTCCAGCGCCTTGTAGTCGTCGGGGGTCCAGTACTTCAGCACCGGGTGGTGGTGCGCGGTCGGCTGCAGGTACTGGCCGATGGTGATCATGTCCACGTCATGCGCGCGCAGGTCACGCATGGTGGCCTTGATCTGCTCGAACTCCTCGCCCAGGCCCAGCATGATGCCGCTCTTGGTCGGCACCTCCGGGTGCTGCGCCTTGAAGTTCTTCAGCAGGTTCAGCGACCACTGGTAATCCGCGCCCGGGCGCACGTTGCGGTACAGGTCCGGCACGGTCTCGATGTTGTGGTTGAACACATCCGGCGGGTTCTGCGCCAGGATCTCCAGCGCGCGCTCCATGCGGCCCTTGCCGCGGAAATCGGGGGTCAGCACTTCAATGCGGGTACCCGGCGACTTCTCGCGGATGGCGGTGATGCAGTCGACGAAGTGCTGGGCACCGCCGTCGCGCAGGTCATCGCGATCGACACTGGTCACCACCACGTACTTCAGGCCCATGTCGGCCACGGTCTGGCCCAGGCTGGCCGGCTCGTTGGCATCCGGCGGCTTGGGGCGGCCGTGGGCCACGTCGCAGAACGAGCAGCGGCGGGTGCAGACCTCGCCGAGAATCATGAAGGTGGCCGTGCCGTGGCCGAAGCATTCGTGGATGTTCGGGCAGCTGGCTTCCTCGCACACGGTCACCAGGCGGTTCTCGCGCAGCTTGGCCTTCAGGTTCTGCACGGCATTGCCCGAGGGAATGCGCACGCGGATCCAGGACGGCTTGCGCAGCACCGGCGCATCGGCGAACTGCACCGGCGAGCGGTTGATCTTGTCACCGCCCAGCTGCTTGACCCCGGCCTGCAACGGCGCGGCGGACGGAGAGTCGCCCTGCACGATCTGCAGGGGAATGGAACGGGCGGTGGTTTCAGTCATGGCAGTTCCGGGGGGCGGTCAGGCGGCCGCAGAAAGATCAGGCAGTTCGGGCGTGTGCTGCAGCAGCAGGCCGAACTGGCGGGCCAGGTGGTCCAGCAGCACCGGCTTGACGGCCTCCATCCCGGAGGGCCCGCCCAAGTCTACTACCGATGTCACCTGCAACCCCTGATAGCCACAGGGGTTGATGCGGTGGAAGGGTTCCAGGTCCATGGACACGTTGAAGGCCAGGCCATGGAAGGTGCAGCCGCGGCGCACGCGGATGCCGAGCGCGGCGATCTTGGCGCCGCCGACGTAGACGCCCGGGGCACCCTCGCGGCGTTCGGCACCGATGTTCCACTCGGCCAGGGTATCGATGAGGGCCTGCTCGATGCGGCAGACATAGTCGCGCACACCAATGCCCAGCCGCGGCAGGCGCAGCAGCGGATAGACCACGATCTGGCCGGGACCGTGATAGGTCACCTGGCCGCCGCGGTCCACGTGCAGCACCGGGATCTCGCCCGGCGCCAGCACATGCTCGTCCTTGCCAGCCTGGCCCAGGGTGAACACCGGATCGTGCTCGACCACCCACAGCTCGTCGGCGTCGGCGTCGCTGCGCTGGTCGGTGAAGCGCTGCATGGCGCGCCACACCGGTTCATAGGCCTGGCGGCCGAGGTCGCGGACCACCGCCGGGCGCGGCGCGCGGTCTTCCGGGGCGGCTTCGGCCGGGCAGCTGTCGGCTACAGCGTCCACTTCACTTCCGGGTGGTCGCGCAGCGCCTGGTGCGCCAGGTCGTACTGCTCGCGGCTCTCGGCCTTGAACACGATGCGGACGGACACGTACTTGCCGTTGGACGAATGCTTCCAGCTGATGCGTTCGTTCACCACGTCGATGCCGGCAGCCAGCAGCAGACGGGGAAGCTCATGCTCCAGGCCGCGGTTGGCCGGGCCCATGGCGCTGAGCTCGAACTGGCCGGGGAACTGGAAGCCGTGGTCGGGGTTGTCGGACTTGATTTCCATGCCCCCCATTATCGGGCCGCAGGGCAACAAACCCAAGAGTATTCATCAAAGTCAAAGGCGGCACCGGCGAGCCGCTGCGTTGCAGCGGGGCCGCGCCCCTGGCAGGGCCGTCCACGAAGACCGGCCCCGGCAGACGGCGCGTGCCGGCGCGAGGCCGGCACGCAGGCGGCTTACTTGGCCGTTTCCATCAGGGTGGAATTGACCCAGCCCTTGTTGCCCATTTCGTCTTCCACTTCCCACATGGTGCCTTCCTTGACGCCGGTGGGGTACAGCAGCATGCCCGGTTCCAGCGAGCGCACCGGCGCACCGGTGCCCTTGGCATTGGCCAGCAGGCGACCGGCCTTGAGCATGGTCACTGCCTGGCCGGAATTGGCCGCCGAGGCATCGGCCGGCAGGCCGCCCAGCTCGGCCACCATGTTGGTGTAGGCCTGCAGGTAGGCCAGGGTGATCACCTGGCCGATTTCGGTGTTGGCATAGCCACCCACGCCCATCGCGCCGATGCCGCCGCCGCCGAACAGGCCGCCACCGGCGCCCCAGCCCAGGTCGGTCTTCTTGGAGTTGCCCTCGACGATGGCCACCTGCTCGGAGGAGCGCACGTCGGTGAGGGTGAGGGTCACGTCCGCGGTCTTGCTGCGGAAGTTCAGGCCGCTGACCACCGCACCAGCCTTGCCGCCGATCAGCCCGCCCAGCAGGCCACCGATGGCGTTGCCGCCGGCATTGCTGTTCTGCGAGATCAGGTCCGGCACCAGCACGTAGTCGGCGGCACGGATCTGGCCCTTGCCGATGTTGGAGCGGCCACGCAGCTGGCCTTCGCTGGCCAGCGCACGCTCGGCCTGGGCGGCGGCCATGCCGACGCCACGGTCCACCAGGGTGAAGCACTTGGACTTGTTGACGAAGACCTTGATCAGCTTCGAAGGCGCCGGCAGCTGCTGGCCGGTCCACCAGTTCACCACGTCTTCCGGCTCGATCACCGAGATGGAACCCAGCGGCTTGGTGCAGACCGGAATCTCGGCCTGGCCCTTCTTGCTCTGCTCCTGGGCAGAGGTGCGGCTGTTGGCGAAGCTGTCGCGCAGACCCGCCGACGCCGGGGCACTGACGCCCAACAGGCCGGCACCCAGCAGCGCGCAGGCCAGCACGGGGGCGAGCGAATTCGATTTGTTCATTATGAGTCATCCAGCACTTCGCCGGCGGCGAAGCACAATCCATGGGTTGAGAAAGGGTCTGGGACCTGAATCCTTTGGTGGCGCCTCCCCAGGCGCCGGCGCAGAGGATAGGGCATGCAGGGACCCAACCACAACCGCAGCTGACTGGAAAGTGCGGATGACGACAGATTTGGCCAACCCGGGCGATGGCGCCAGCCGGCGGGCCCGCCCCGACTCCACGTATCACATTGTGTCGGTTGGACAATGTTGTTTTCGGAACAGACAAGTGAGCGCCATGTGGTCGTTTTGGCGACCACCTGGGGGTACCGTGTCGCGGCTGAAATCGACAAAAGAACCCGCGCCCCGATGAGCCCCCCTTCCCACCCCCGCCTTGCAGCCCTCGGGCTGTCCGGCCTGCTTGCCGCTGCCCTCCCCCTTGCCGCCCAGGCCGCCGAACGATGCGGCCCGGATGCGATGCGCGACCACCCGCCACAGGTCAACATCCGCGTCGACAACGACCTGTTCGGTGGCCGCCACCAGGACCAGGGCTACACCAACGGCGCCCAGCTGACCCTGGTCTCGCCGAACCTGGTCGACTACACCGATGACCCCTGCCTGCCGCGCATGGCGCGCTGGGTGAACCAGTACCTGGAAGGCCTGCACCCGGGCAGGTTCGAGCAGCAGAACATGATCTTCAGCATCGGCCAGGGCATCTTCACCCCGACCGATCCGGCCCGCCGCGACCTGATCAAGGATGATCGACCGTATGCCGGCGTGCTGATCGCCAGCTTTGGCTTCAACGCGCGCAGCGGCGACCGCCTGCAGACCACCCAGCTGACGCTGGGCGTGGTCGGTCCATGGGCACAGGGCAAGCAGGTGCAGGATGCGGTGCACGACATCCTCAATGACAAGAAGTTCGAAGGCTGGGACAACCAGCTGCACAACGAACCGCTGTTCATGCTGACCCACGAGCGCATGCGCCGCTGGCCCGCCGATGCCAGCGTCAATGCCGGCGGCTGGGGCTGGGATGCGATCAGCCACTATGGCGGTGCGATCGGCAACCTGGAAACCAAGGCCAATGCCGGTGGCGAAGTGCGTTTCGGCTGGAAGCTGCCCGATGATTTCGGCAGCACGCCGCTGCGTCCGGCCGGTGAGAACACCGCGCCGACGCGTGGCGGCCGCCCCAGCGGCTGGTCGTGGCACATGTTCGTCACCACCGACGCGGCGTGGGTGATCCGCGACATCACCCTGGACGGCAACACGTTCCGCAGCAGCCACAGCGTGGACAAGCGCCACGTGGTCGCCCAGGGCGGCTATGGCATGGCGCTGACCCATGGCCGCTGGAAGTTCGCGGTGGCGCGCTACCACAGCACCCGCGAGTTCTACGGCCAGCGCGAGGCCCCGGTGTTCGGCAGCTTCACCATC
>NZ_JAOCAV010000005.1:0-249917 GCF_029839665.1 Stenotrophomonas sp. GD03930
TCCCCGCAAGCCCACAGCGCCCCGCCTCCCCTCAGGAAGCCAGCTTTTGACGTTGACGTTGACGTTGCTTCGGCGGGTGCAGGGCGCAGCCCTGCAAAGCAAACCCCACCCTCAGTAGCGCGGCCGGCCTTCTTCCAGCACCTGGCGCAGGAACGGCACGGTGATCCGCCGCTTCGCCGCCAGCGACTCGCGGTCCAGCCAATCCAGCAGCGTGATCAATCCACCCAGCTCGCGCCCGGTGTGCGACAGCAGCCACTCGATGGCCGCCTCGTCAATCGCCAGGCCCCGGCGCAGCGCGCGCTCGCGCAGCACCGCCGCGCGGCCTTCCTCGTCCAGCGGCTGCAGCAGCACGCGCACGCACTGGCCAAGCCGCGAACGCAGGTCCGGCAGCAGCAGGCCCAGTTCGCCCGGTGCCTTCTGCGCCGTGTACAGCACGGTCACACCGGCAGCGCGCGCGCGGTTGTGGAAATCGAACAGCGCGATCTCGTCTTCGCGGTTGCCGGCCACCTCGTCCAGGCCGTCCAGCGCCACCAGCTCGCGCGACTCCAGCCCATCCAGCGCGGCGCGCACGCGGCCCGCAGCGCTGGCCAGCGGCACGTAGGTCGGCAGGCGGCCGGCCTGCTCGGCACTGGAACACATCGCCAGCGCCTGATGGGTCTTGCCCGTACCCGCCGCGCCTTCCAGGTAGACCCAATCGTGGCTGGCGCCGACCGCGATCGCACGCAGCTGCGCCAGCGCGCCATCCGGCGCGCCGATGAAGGTCTCCAGGCGCTGGTCCCGCGGGTAATGCAGGGCCAGCGGCAGTTGCGGCACACCCATCACTTCAGGTCGGGGCCCTTGTCATCCGGAAGAATGATATGAGGCTGGTCGACCACGCCATCAAGCACGATCGCCGGCTTCTCACCCACGTACAGCTCGCTCTGGCGGTAGCGCTGGTGGGCATAACGCAGCAGCACGTTGGTCACCGCCGCCACCGGCAGCGCCAGCAGCATGCCGAGGAAGCCGAACAGCTGGCCACCGGCCATCACCGCGAAGATCACCGCCACCGGGTGCAGGCCGATCTTGTCGCCAACGATGCGCGGGGTCAGCACGTAGCTTTCCAGCAGCTGGCCGACGGTGAACACCACGCCGACCAGGATCAGCAGCTTCAGGTCGAAGCCCTGTGCCTGCACCAGCGCGGCCACCACCGCCATCAGGATGCCGGTGGTCGCGCCCAGGTACGGGATGAAGCTGATCAGCCCGGCAATCAGGCCGATCAGCAGGCCCAGCTTCAGGCCGACCAGCGACAGGCCGCCGGCGTAGATGACGCCCAATGCCAGCATCACCAGGAACTGGCCGCGGATGAACGCGCCCAGCACCTCGTTGGACTCACGCGCCAGCGCGCTGATGGTGCCGATGTGGTTGCGCGGGATCACCGACGCCACCCGTTCGACCAGCTTGTCCCAGTCGCGCAGGAAGTAGAACGCCAGGATCGGCAGCAGCAGGATGTTGACCACCCAGGTCACCATCGCGAAACCCGAGCGCGAGACGTAGCCCATGAAGGTGGTGGCGAAGCCGCCGGCCTGCTGCCAGTGGCTGCGCACCCATTCGATCAGTCGGTCCGGATCCAGCCACTGCATCACTTCCAGGCCGGTCTTCTGCTCGAACCAGGGAATCCCCTTCTCCATCAGCCACGCCTGTGCCTGCGGCGCGACCGCGATCAGGGTGGTGATCTGGCGCTCGATCATCGGCACCAGCACCAGCAGCAGGGCCACGATCACCAGCACCATCGCCGCGAACACCAGCACCACGCCGGTCATGCGCGAGCGGCCGGTGGCCTCGATGCGGTCGACCAGCGGGTCGCCCAGCCAGGCCAGCGCCAGCGCCAGCACGAACGGGGTCAGGATCGGCGCCAGCAGCCACACCACCCAGCCGACCAGGCCGGCGAACAGGATGTACTTCAGGCGGCGCAGGAACTGCGCGATTTCCGCTTCAGGGGTCAGGGTCATCGCAGGCGGTACTCGTTGCTGACCGGCGCGGCGACCGGAGTACCGGTGGTGTCATCGATCGGGGTCGGCAGGGCCGGCAGCGGCGCGCTCGGCACCAGCACGCCGTTGTCGCCCAGCATGCGGTTGAAGCCGGCCAGGCCGGTGGTCATCTCCAGGCTCAGCTCCAGCTGGCTTGCCGAGGCGTGCAGCGGGGTGACGTTGCGCACCACCGGCACGTCGCGCAGGCCGGCGGCCAGGCGCAGGTAGTCGTCGGCGCTGTTGATGCCGGTCACCACCACGCGATAGGTCCCGGCCTGGCCGGTGGCCACGCCCGCCTTGGCGTAACGCTTGACCAGCGCATCGGCGGCACCGTCGGCGCCGGCGGCCATCGCGCGCATGGCGTTGGCGTCCTTGCTGGTCCACTTGTTCAGTTCACGGCCGTTGTCGACGAACACCCAGTCCGCCTGCCAGCCGCCATTGGCGCGGTACAGCTTGCCGATCAGCTGCATCGGCGGCGAATAGCGCGAGGAGGCGCGGGCCACGGCGGCACTGTCCTGGCGCCAGATGGCCCCGGCCAGCGCCTGCTCGGCGGCGCCGCCGCTGGGCAGGCCCAGCTTGTAGCCACGCTCGATGGCGCGGTTCAGCAGCGGGCGGGCGGCATTGGCCTGCTGCACGCTGACCAGGCGCGGGCCGCTGCCGTCATCGACCGCCAGCCACAGCACCGGCTTCGGCCGCGGCTGCGGCCACAGCGGCAGGCCCAGCGCCGACACCAGTGAATCCACGTCATCCTCGCGGAAGCGCGCCACCAGCAGGGTACGGAAGCTGGGGGCGCCACTGGCGCTCACGCTCTGGTCCTGCTTGTAGTCGTAGCTGGCCACGTAGTCCTTGGCATTGCGCAGTGCCTGCACCACGCCGGGGCGGGACATCACGCTGCGATCGCCGGACAACTTGCCCAGAACCACGCTCAGCGCGCGGGCCAGGGCGCCGTTGCGATCGGCTTCGGCCTGGCTGTTGACGGGCACTTCTGCCTCGTACGCGCCAGTGGCGGTGGCGACATCACCCTCGGTGCGCAGGCCGCTCTGGGCCATCGTGGCCACCGGCAGGCTCAGTGCAATGAGCAGGGTCAGAATCAGGCTGCGGCGCATCAGGACATCCATTGGCTCGACGTATCCGGGGGGAATTGTTGCCCGAATACGGACTTTGCGCCAATGCGGCCTGTTAAAATCGCCCGTTCAACCCCTGCCAGCGCCGACGCCCGTGACCAACACCCCGTCTTCCGCCCCCTCCCCCCTCACCTACCGTGACGCGGGTGTCGACATCGACGCCGGCAACGAGCTGGTCGAGCGGATCAAGCCCCTGGTCAAGCGCAGCTTCCGCCCGGAAGTGATGGGCGGCCTGGGTGGCTTCGGCGCCCTGTTCGACCTGTCCAACAAGTACCGCGAGCCGGTGCTGGTGTCGGGTACCGACGGCGTGGGCACCAAGCTGAAGCTGGCCCACCAGCTGAACCGCCACGATACGATCGGCATCGACCTGGTCGCCATGTGCGTGAACGACGTGCTGGTGCAGGGCGCCGAGCCGCTGTTCTTCCTGGACTATTTCGCCACCGGCAAGCTGGACATCGACACCGCCGCGGCGGTCGTGGGCGGCATCGCCAACGGCTGCACCGAGGCCGGCTGCGCGCTGATCGGCGGCGAAACCGCTGAAATGCCCGACATGTACGCCCCGGGCGAGTACGACCTGGCCGGCTTCACCGTCGCCGCGGTCGAAAAGAGCGAACTGAAGGATGGCGCCAGCGTCGCCGCCGGTGACGTGCTGATCGGCATCGCTTCGTCCGGCCCGCACTCCAACGGCTATTCGCTGGTGCGCCGCATCTACGACCGCGCCGGCCAGCCGGCCGATCTGGAGCTGGAAGGCGGCGTGAAGCTGGTCGATGCGCTGATGGCGCCGACCCGCCTGTACGTGAAGCCGATCCTGTCGCTGCTGAAGTCGCACGGCGACGCCATCCACGGCATGGCCCACATCACCGGTGGCGGCCTGACCGAGAACATCATCCGCGTGGTGCCCGAAGGCCTCGGCCTGGACATCCAGGCGTCGTCCTGGACCCTGCCGCCGGTGTTCCAGTGGCTGCAGAAGGAAGGCGCAGTGGCCGACAGCGAGATGTGGCGCACCTTCAACTGCGGCATCGGCTTCGTGCTGATCGTTGCACCGGACCAGCTCGCTGCCGTGTCCGACGCGGTCAAGGCGCAGGGCCTGGAGCACTGGACCATCGGCCAGGTGGTCAGCGCCGAAGGCGCCGAGCGCGTCCACATCGGCTGATCGCACACCCAGGAGCCCGCATGGACGCAACGCCCCCCTTGTCCCCCGCCCCGCTGCCGCCGCCTCTGGCGACGGCGCCGGTGTTCAGCGCGCAGGATGCCGACCACCTGCGCATGCTGTCCATCGCGCACTACGTGGTTGGCGGCCTGATCGCGCTGTTCTCGCTGATCTTCATCCTCCACATCGTGCTGGGCATCAGCGCACTGACCGGCCACCTGCCGATGAACTCCGGTGGCCAGCCCACGTCGCCGGCCGAGCAGCGCCTGTTCGGCTGGATGTTCACCATCATCGGCTGCGTCATCGTGTTCGGTGGCGTGACGCTCGGCGCGTTCGTCGCCTATGCCGGGCGCTGCCTGGCCGGCCGCCGCCGCTACCTGCTGTGCCTGATCGTGGCCGGCCTGGCCTGCCTGTTCGCGCCGCTTGGCACGGTGCTGGGGGTGTTCAGCCTGATCATCCTGCTGCGTCCGCAGGTGAAGGCGGCCTTCGAAGCCAACGTTCCTTCCCGCAGCTGAGATTTCCATGGCTTCCGTCCCGCCCCCGTTGAACGTGCCGCCTGGCTGGACCGCGCTCCAGATCGGCGGCCACCTGCACACGCTCAGGATCCTGTTCTGCGTCTACGGCGGCATCCAGCTGGCGCTGTCCGTTGTCCTGCTGATGGCCGCACTGGGTGGCTACATCAGCGAAAGCCGGACCCCCACGGTGGGCATGTCGCCTGTGCTGCTGGCGGCGATCCTCGCTGTCGCGGCGCTGGCCATCGGTGCACTGGGCATACTCAGCCTGACCGCTGCGAACCGGCTGGGGCAGCGCTGCCAGCGCACGTTGTGCCTGGTGGCGGCCGGTGCCGCCTGCCTGGGCGGCGCGCTGGGCATCGCGCTGGGCGTATACGCCCTGATCGTGCTGCTGCGTGCGGATGTCGCCGCCAGCTTCAGCGAACCAGGCGGCGCGGTGGTCGCATGACCGCTCGCATTGCGGTACTGGCCTCCGGCCGTGGCAGCAATCTGCAGGCCATCCTCGACGCGATCGGCGACGGCCGCCTGCCGGCCGACGTGGTCGGCGTGTTCTCCGACCGTCCAGGTGCCGCAGCGCTGCAGCGGGTGACACCGGGCCTGCGCTGGGCACACGCGCCGAAGGAGTTCAGCGACCGCGCCGCCTATGAGCAGGCGCTCGGCGATGCCGTGCAGGCATCGGCGCCGGACTGGATCGTCTGTGCCGGCTACATGCGCATCCTGGGGGCTGCCTTCGTGCAGCGCTTCGAGGGCCGCCTGGTCAACATCCACCCCTCGCTGCTGCCGCTGCACAAGGGCCTGGACACCCATGCGCGGGCCTTGGAAGCCGGCGATGCCGAGCACGGCGCCAGCGTTCACCTGGTGGTACCGGAACTGGATGCCGGGGCGGTGCTGGCGCAGGTACGGGTGCCGGTGGGGCCCGGCGACGATGCGCAGGCGCTGGCCGAGCGCGTGCTGGCGGTGGAGCACCCGTTGCTGATCGCCACCCTGCAGCTGCTGTGCGCCGGCCGCCTGGCTGAACGGGGAGGACAGCCCCAGCTGGACGGTCACCCCCTGTTTAGCCCGTTGGCCCTAGATTCCGCCGGGAACCTGAACCGGTAACGCCCGTGCACACGCCCCGCTGACTGCGGGGCTGGCATCCTGCCCCTCCCTGCGGTCCCTGTCCTTCATGAAGACCACGACCCTGCTGTCCACTTCGCTGCTGCTGTCGCTGGCTGTATTGCCCGCTGCGGGCTGGGGCCAGGCGCAAGCGCCTGCCGCCTCGCCTTCCCCGGCGCCGGTGCCTGCCGTGCAGCCGCCTGCCGAGCCGGCGGCGCCGGTGTTGCCTGCGCTGGCGTGGGAACCACCGCCGCTGCAGCCGTTCACCGCCACCTACCAGGCGTTCTACAAGAGCAAGGAGGCCGGCGACGCCAGCATGCAGGTCACCCACACCGGCGGCAGCCAGTGGCGGGTCGACATGCAGGTGGTCGGCCGCCGCGGCTTTGCCAGCGTGCTCGGCCTGAACATCGAGCAGAGCACGGTGTTCGAGGAACGCGGCGGTGTCTACGCGCCACTGAGCCAGAGCACGGTGCGCAAGGGCCTGTTCCTCGGCAAGAAGGCCGTGGGCACCTACAACTGGCAGGCCGGTACCGCGCAGTGGACCGGTGACGTGAAGAAGGAACGCGCGCAACCGATCCCGCTGCAGCCCGGCGACCAGAGCGCGCTGCTGATCAACCTGGCGATCATGCGCGATGCGCGCCCGGGTGCCACCATGCACTACCGCTACGTGGACATGGGCAAGGTCCGCCAGCATGACTACCAGGCCGCGCAGCAGACCGAGAACGTCGAAGTCGGCGACCTGTCCTACAACGCGCTGCGGGTCTACCGGACCAACGGCGGCAACAATGAAACCATCCTCTGGATCGCCAACGGTGTCCCCACCCCGGTGCGCATCCTGCAACGCGAAGACGGCGAAGACCGCGTCGACCTCCGCCTGATCGAATACCAAGGAGTCTGAGCATGAGCACCCTGACCCGCCCCCTCACCTGGATCGCCGCGGCCGCCCTGTCGATGGCCAGCCTGCCGGCCATGGCCCTGCAGCCGTTCAAGGCCGATTACCTGGCCAGCTACATGGGCATGCAGGCCAATGGCAGCATGACCCTGAGCAGCGAGGGAGCCAACAAGTGGCGCTACACGCTGCAGGTGAAGAACCAGCTGGCCGACCTGAGCCAGAGCACCGTGTTCGAAGAAGTGCGCGGCCAGCTGCGCCCGCTCAGCAGCCAGGACCGTTCGGCGCTGCTGGTGAAGAAGCGCAACGTGCAGGCCAACTACAACTGGAACAGCAACCAGGCCACCTGGACCGGCGACATCAAGCCGGACCGCGCCGGCCCGATCGCACTGAAGGCCGGTGACATGGATGCACTGCTGATCAACCTGGCGATCGCCCGCGACCTGGCCGCCGGCAAGCCGCTGACCTATCGCATGGTTGACGAAGGGCGCATCAAGAACATGACCTACCGCGTGATCGGCAAGGAGTCGATCACCGTGGGTGGCAAGAGCTACGAAGCCACCAAGGTCTCGCGTGCCGACGGCAACAAGGAACTGATCGCCTGGATCGTCCCCGAGTTCCCGGTGCCGGCGCGCATGCTGCAGCGTGAGAACGATCGCGACGCGCTGGACCTGACCATCAAGGCGATGAACTGACGCGCGAACCGGTAGTGCCGGCCGCTGGCCGGCATTCTCGCGATGCTCCACGAGGTTCATGGGGCTGCCGGCCAGCGGCCGGCACTACCGAAAGGAAAACGCCCGCTTTCGCGGGCGTCTTCTTATTTCTTCTGTTCGGCCGGCTTCGCTTCCGCCGGCGTGAACTCGGTGCGGCAGTCCACGCGGATCTGCTCGCCCGTGCTGCGCCAGACGAAGGTGCGGCAATGGCGGTTGCCGTCCTGGCTGTCGTTCACCGCAACCGCGTAGAACGACTCGATGATCTCGTCACGCGAGACGGTGCCATCGCCGTTCCAGTCCATGTCCTTCTGCTCGATGCCCTGGGTGATGGCGATGTTGGCGTACCAGGCGTAGCCCAGCCACGCCAGCACGATCAGCACCAGCGCCAGCAGCGCCTTGCGACGCGGGCTGAACTTGCCGCGCAGGATCATGGCACGCGCCGGATGGTGGCACCGAGCGAAGACAGCTTCTCTTCGATGTTCTCGTAGCCACGATCAAGGTGGTAGATGCGGTCGATGGTGGTGTCACCGTCGGCCATCAGGCCGGCCAGGATCAACGACGCCGACGCGCGCAGGTCGGTGGCCATCACCGGCGCACCACTCAGGCGTTCGTGGCCACGGGCAATGGCCGTGTGGCCTTCGACCTGGATGTCCGCGCCCAGCCGCAGCAGTTCGTTGACGTGCATGAAACGGTTCTCGAAGATCGTTTCATTGATCACGCCCACGCCGTCGGCCACGCAGTTGAGCGCCATGAACTGCGCCTGCATGTCGGTCGGGAACGCCGGGTACGGCGCGGTGGTCAGGTTGACCGCCTTCGGCCGCTTGCCCTGCATGTCCAGGGTGATGCTGTCATCGGTGGTCTCGATCTTCGCACCGGCCTCGACCAGCTTGGACAGCACGGCGTCCATGGTGTTCGGGCGCGCACGATTCACGGTGACCTTGCCACCGGTCATCGCCGCGGCCACCAGGAAGGTGCCGGTCTCGATGCGGTCGGGCAGCACTTCATGGCGGCCACCGGACAGGCGCTCGACGCCTTCGATGACCAGGCGCGCGGTGCCCAGGCCTTCGATCTTCGCGCCCAGCGCGATCAGGCAGTGCGCCAGATCGGTCACTTCCGGTTCCATCGCGCAGTTGTCGAGAATGGTGGTGCCTTCGGCCAGCACCGCGCCCATCAGCACGTTCTCGGTGCCGGTGACGCTGACCATGTCGAAGGTGAAATGACCGCCCTTCAGGCGCTTGGCCGAGGCCTTGATGAAGCCGTTCTCGACCACGATCTCGGCGCCCAGCGCCTGCAGGCCCTTGATGTGCTGGTCGACCGGGCGCGAACCGATCGCGCAGCCGCCCGGCAGCGACACTTCCGCAGCGCCGAAGCGGGCCAGCAGCGGGCCCAGCACCAGGATCGAGGCGCGCATGGTCTTGACCAGCTCGTACGGCGCCACATGCTGGTTCACAGGACGCGGATCGACCACGATCGCGCTGCCGCGCGACAGCGTGCCCTGGTCGATGGTGACCTTGGCGCCCAGTTCGCCCAGCAGTTTCACCGTGGTGACCACGTCATGCAGGTGCGGCACGTTGGTGATCTCCACCGGCGCATCGGCCAGCAGGGTCGCGCAGAGAATGGGGAGGACGGCGTTCTTGGCGCCGGAGATGCTTACTTCACCGTGCAGCGCAGCGCCGCCGGTCACAACGATCTTGGCCATGTATTCGGGATCTTCTGCGGTTCAGCCGGCTTCGGCCGGGGTCACGGTTTTCAGCGCCAGTGCGTGGATCGCACCGCCCATCAGGTCGCCCAGGGTGGCATAGACCATCCGGTGGCGGGCCAGCGGCATCTTGCCGGCAAAGGCCTCGCAGACCACGGTCGCTTCGAAATGCACGCCATCGTCGCCACGCACGTCGGCGCGGGCGCCGGGCAGGCCGGTTTCGATCAGATTGCGGATGGTGTCGGCGTCCAACGGGCTTTCCTAATAAAATGAGCGCTCATTCTACTTCCGCTGCGTGGCGTCCGCATGGCCGAGCCTCTCCTGCCCTCCCGTTCCGTCGACCCGGCCAGCCTGGTCGCCAGCGGCCGCCGTGTCTTCGACATCGAGCAGCAGGCCCTGAATGCGGTCGCTGCCCGCCTCGGCGAAGCGTTCCAGCAGGCCTGCCAGGCGATCCTGTCCAGCCGCGGCCGGGTGGTTGCCACCGGCATGGGCAAGTCCGGCCACATCGCCCGCAAGATCGCCGCCACCCTGGCCTCCACCGGCACCCCGGCGTTCTACGTGCACCCGGGCGAGGCGGGCCATGGCGACCTGGGCATGATCACCGAGGACGACGTGGTGCTGGCCCTGTCCTATTCGGGCGAGTCGGACGAAGTCCTGATGCTGCTGCCGGTGCTCAAGCGCCAGGGCAACCTGCTGATTTCCATGACCGGACGCCCGCAGTCCAGCCTGGCCGCCGCCGCCGACATTCACCTGGATGTCAGCGTGCCGGCCGAAGCCTGCCCGCTGGACCTGGCCCCGACCTCCAGCACCACCGCGTCGCTGGCAATGGGCGATGCGCTGGCCGTGGCCCTGCTCGATGCGCGCGGCTTCACCGCCGACGATTTCGCCCGTTCACACCCGGCCGGCAGCCTCGGCCGCCGCCTGCTGCTGCACATCACCGATGTCATGCACACCGGCGACGACCTGCCCACGGTCGGTGCCGGCGCCAGCCTCAGCGAAGCACTCATGGAAATGAGCCGCAAACGGCTGGGCATGACCGCCGTGGTCGATGCCGACGGCGTCCTGATCGGCCTGTTCACCGACGGCGACCTGCGCCGCGCGCTGGACAGCGCGCTGGACGTGCGTACCGCGAAGATCGCCGATGTGATGACCCGCAACCCACGTACCATCGGCGCCGACCAGCTGGCCGTCGAGGCCGCGCGGTTGATGGAGACCCACAAGATCACCGGCCTGATCGTGGTCGATGGCCAGGGCCGCGCGGTCGGTGCCCTGAACATTCATGACCTGTTGCGGGCGCGGGTGGTTTAACCGACAGTCCGTAGACCCCATTCAGTCTGTATCGTCCATCCGCCCACACCGAGCCTGCCGCCCTGATGCCCTGGTCCCCGCTGCCCGCCTTTCCCGCCCACCTGCATGCCGCCGCGGCCCGTATCCGCCTGGCGTGCTTCGACGTGGACGGCACCCTCACCGACGGTCGGCTGTACTACGACAAGGACGGCAATGAGAGCAAGGCGTACTTCGTGCAGGATGGCCTGGGCCTGAAACTGCTGCAGCAGCACGGCATCCATCCCGTGCTGATCACCGCGCGCAACAGCCAGTCCGCGCTGCGCCGTGGCGCCGATCTCGGCATCGACACCCAGATCGCCGTCGGCGACAAGCTGGCCAGCGTGCAGGCGCTGTGCGCGCAGCACGGCATCGGCCTGGAACAGGTGGCCTTCATGGGTGACGACCTGCCGGACCTGGCGCCACTGGGTGCGGTGGGCCTGGCCGTGGCGCCTGCCAACGCGCACCCGTGGATCGCCGAGCGCGTGCACTGGCAGACCCGCACCGAGGGCGGGCGTGGCGCTGCACGTGAACTGTGCGACGTCCTGCTGGCCGCCCAGGGCCACGTGGACGCCGTCCTGGCGAGGTTCAGCGCATGAACCGGCCGACCCTGAACTGGCGCACCGTGCTCGGCATCGGCCTGCTGCTGGCCGCGCTGCTCAGCAGCTGGGCAGCGCTGCGCAACCGTGACAAGGGACCGGCCAACGGCGGCAACGAGGTCGGCGTGGACTACATCCTGCACGACTTCACCATCGTGGCCCTGGACGAGCAGGGCAAGGAATCGACCACCCTGCGCGCACCGCTGCTGGAGCGCCAGCGCGGTGACCAGACCATCAGCATCTCGACCCCGCTGTTCGAAATGCCCGACAAGGACGGCAAGCACTGGACGCTGCGTTCGGAGACCGGCTGGCTCAGCGCCAAGGGCGACGAAATGAAGCTGCGTGGCAACGTCGCAGGCGACAGTCCCGCCGGCCCGGGCGTGCCGCCCACCACCTTCCGCACCGACCACCTGGACGTGTTTCCGAAGGAAAGCCGTGCCCGCACCGACGCGCTGGTGACCATGACCCGGCCCGGGATGGAACAGTCCGGCGTCGGCTTCGAGGTGGATTCGAAGAACAACACGTATCATTTCCTCAGCCAGTCCAAGGGCCGCTACACGCCCCGACACTGATCCCGCCGCCAGCCTGCGACGTCCCCGGACAGGCGCAAGGCCGGCAGCCCCTCCCCGCCCCCGGTTTCCGGGAGCCCTCCACCGGTACAACGGACCCCGATGAAGATTCCCTTTGCAGCCGTACTCGCGCTCGCACTTGTTGTGCCCAGCGCCGCCTTCGCCAAGTCCACCGACCGCAACGAAGACATGCACATCGATTCCGGCGCCCAGTCGGGCATGCTCACCGGCGACGGCAAGACCGTGCTGTCGCAGGGCGTGATCATCACCCAGGGCACGCTGGACCTGCGCTCGTCCGAGGCCGAGATCTACCTCAAGGACGGCGAGCCCGTGCGTGCGGTGTTCACCGGCAAGCAGGCCACCATGAAGCAGCAGCTCGACGATGGCACCTGGATGGACGCGGTGGCCGATCGCATCGACTACGACATCAAGACCGAGATCATCACCCTGACCGGCAACTACAAGGTCACCAGCGCGCGCGGCACCAACGCGGGCCAGCGCATGGTCTACAACACCCGCAGCGGTGAGATGAACTCCGGTGGCGACGGCAGCCGCGTGCGCACCGTCATTCCGCCGAAGAACAAGAACCCGGCCGCACAGCCGGCCAAGCCTGCCGGGAGCAAGAAGTAATGCTTGTCGCCAAGGGCCTGCGCAAACGCTACAAGCAGCGTGAAGTCGTCAAGGACTTCGGGCTGACCCTCGATGCCGGTGAAGTGGTCGGCCTGCTGGGCCCCAACGGTGCCGGCAAGACCACCTGCTTCTACATGATCGTCGGCCTGGTCGCGGCCGATGCGGGCAGCATCGTGCTCGACGGCCGCGACATCACCGGCGACCCGATGTACACCCGCGCCAAGCAGGGCGTGGGCTATCTGCCGCAGGAGCCCTCGGTGTTCCGCAAGCTGACCGTGGCCGACAACATCCGCCTGGTGCTGGAACTGCGCGAGGACCTAGATTCGGCCGGCCGCGAACGCGAACTGAGCAGCCTGCTCGACGAACTGCAGCTGGGCCACGTTGCCGACCAGCTCGGCGCCAGCCTGTCCGGTGGCGAACGCCGTCGGTGCGAGATCGCCCGTGCACTGGCCGCGCAGCCGCGCCTGATCCTGCTCGACGAGCCGTTCGCCGGCGTCGATCCGATTTCGGTCGGCGAGATCCAGCGCATCGTCACCCATCTCAAGCAGCGTGGCATCGGCGTGCTGATCACCGATCACAACGTGCGCGAGACCTTGGGAATCTGCGACCGCGCGTATATCCTCGCCGAGGGTGCCGTACTGGCCCAGGGCTCGCCGGAGGCGATCCTGGACAACGCCGACGTACGCCGCGTCTACCTTGGGGATTCGTTCAAGCTGTGACGGCGGGCACCCGGGCACTTTCCATCCTTTCGGCACAGGTATGAAGACTCGGCTGCAGACATCGTTGGGACAGCAGCTGGTGCTCACGCCCCAGCTGCAGCAGGCGATCAAGCTGCTGCAGATGTCCACCACCGAGCTGGAGCTGGAAATCGCCCAGGCCGTGGAAAGCAATCCGCTGCTGGACTGGGCCGACAGCAACGACAACGGCGCCACCAGCGAAGGTGGCGATGGCAGCGACGGCGACACCGCCGCCGAACCCAGCGGGAACGGCGACGACTGGGCGCCGGCTGAACTGGACTGGAGCGCCGCCGGCAGTGGCGGCAGTTTCGATGACGACGACGACAACGGCAGCGCCGCCGAGCGCGTGGCCGAAAGCGAGACGCTGGCCGATCACCTGCTGTGGCAGCTGCACCTGTCTCATCTGTCCGCACGCGATCGCAGCATCGGGGCCGCGCTGATCGATGCGCTGGACGACGATGGCTACCTGCGGGAACCGCTGGCGGCCATCGCCGAAACGCTGCTGCCCAGCATCCATGCGGACCAGGACGAGATCCTCGCCGTGCTGCATCGCATCCAGCGTTTCGATCCGGTCGGCGTGGCCGCACGCACGCTCGGTGAATGCCTGCAGCTGCAACTGGACGTGTTGCCCGCCGACACGCCAGGGCTGGTGTTGGCGCGACAGATTGCCGCAGGCCCACTGGAACGGTTGCCTCGCAGCGGCGTTGCCGGGCTCGCCCATGAACTGAAGCAAGCGCCGGCCGACGTCGAGACCGCAGTCAACCTGCTGCGTTCGCTGGACCCGCGTCCAGGCACGCAGATTGCGCCGCTTTCGCAGGACACCTACGTGGTGCCCGACGTGGTGGTGTGGCGGCAGAACGGCGTCTGGCGCGCGGCACTGGCCGGCCATGCCGGGCCGAAGGTGGTGATCCACCGCGGCTACGAACAGCTCATCCGCCGCTGTGGCGAGGCCGATGCCGGCTATCTTCGCGCGCAGCTGCAGGAGGCGCGCTGGCTGCTGAAAGGGCTGCAGCAGCGCGGCGAAACCCTGCTGCGGGTGGTGCGCAGCCTGATCCTGCAGCAGGCCGGATTCCTCGAGTTCGGCGAACAGGCGCTGCGCCCGCTGACCCTGCGCGAGATCGCCACCGAGCTCGGCCTGCACGAATCGACGATATCGCGTGCGATCGCGCGCAAGCATGTGCGCACGCCGCGCGGCACCCTGCCGCTGCGCGCCTTCTTCGCGTCGGGCATCGATACCGAGGGCGGCGGCGAGGCGTCCAGCACGGCCATCCAGGCCATGATCCGGCGGCTGATCGACGACGAGAACCCGCGCAAGCCGCTTTCTGACGCCAAGCTGGCTGACCTGCTCAAATCGTCGGGAATTCCAGTAGCGCGACGCACCGTGGCGAAGTATCGTGAAGCCATGAACATTTCCGCCTCGCACGAAAGGGTCAGAATCGCTTGACGCGCCGCCGCGCCCGGCGGAGAGGTTCATTGGCACATCCGAACACAGGAGAAACCCGATGCGCATCGAAACGTTTGGCAAAGATGTCGAAGTCACCCCGGCCCTGCAGTCCTATGTAGAGGAGAAGCTGGCCCGGATCGGAAAACACTTCGACCAGCACTGCGAAGCGCGGGTGACCCTCAAGCTGCAGAAGACCGAGCATCACGTCGACGCCAGCCTCAACATCCCGGGGCAGACCCTGCACGCCGAGGCCGGCGGCCAGACCATGTATGCCGCGATCGACCTGCTTGCGGACAAGCTTGACCGCCTTGTGATCAAGCACAAGGAGAAAAAACAGCAGCACGCGCCGCTGCCGGTGGGCGACAATGGTGGCTGATCGCCACTGTTCCCCGCAGACATGCCCCTGACTGACCTCCTGGCGGCCGTGCAGACCCAGCTCTGCACGGCCACCGACCGCGACAGCGTCCTGCAGGCCGCCGCCGGGCTGCTGGCCTGCCGCCAGGCCAATGCCGAACAGATCTACCTGAACCTGTGCCAGCGCGAAGCGCTGGGCAGTACCGCGATCGGCCACGGCATCGCCATTCCCCACGGCCGCGCGCCGACCCTGGACCGCCCCCGTGGCGCCCTGCTGCGGCTGGCGACCCCGGTCGACTTCGGTGGCGACGAGCCGGTGGACCTGGTGTTTGCGATGGCCGTCCCCGCCCACTACACCCACCAGCACCTGATGCTGCTGTCCGAGCTGGCCGAGTTGTTCTCCGCGCCCGACATCCGCCAGGCGCTGCGCGCGGCCGGCGATGCCCGGGCCCTGCGCCAGGCCCTTGAGCTGACGCCACCTGCGAGCGCCGCATGAATACCAGCATCACCGCCCGTGAACTGTTCGAACAGCAGCGCGAGCGGCTGGGGCTGCGCTGGGCCGCCGGCAAGTCCGGCGAGAAGCGTGAACTGGAGGCCGGCAATACGGTCTCGCGGCGGCCCTCGCTGGCCGGCTACCTCAATGCGATCTACCCCAACAAGGTGCAGATTCTCGGCACCGAGGAGCTGTCCTGGCTGGACGCGCTGGAACCGCGCCAGCGCTGGGAGACCATCGAGAAGATCATGCAGTCGCACCCGCTGGCGCTGGTGCTGACCCGCAACCAGCCCTGCCCGGAAGACCTGCGCGCCGCCGCGGACGAGTCCGGTACGCCGCTGTGGCTGTCCCCCAAGCGCGGCCACGAACTGCTCAACCACCTGTCCTACCATCTGGCGCGCACGCTGGCACCACGCGTGATCCTGCATGGCGTGTTCATGGAGATCTACTCCATCGGCGTGCTGATCACCGGTGAAGCCGGGTCGGGCAAGAGCGAACTGGCGCTGGAGCTGCTCAGCCGCGGCCATCGCCTGGTGGCCGACGATGCACCCGAATTCACCCAGATCGCCCCCGACGTGCTCGACGGTACCTGCCCCGAACTGCTGCAGGACCTGCTGGAAGTGCGTGGGCTGGGCGTGCTGAACGTGCGCGAGATGTTCGGCGACACGGCTGTAAAGAAGAACAAGTACCTTCGGTTGATCGTCCATCTGACCAAACCGATGACCGAACCCACGCCACATGGCTACGAGCGCCTGACCGGCGATTCGGGTACCCGCCATGTGCTGGACCTGGACGTCCCGCTGATCACCCTGCCGGTGATGCCTGGCCGCAACCTGGCCGTGCTGACCGAGGCGGCCACCCGCCTGCATATCCTGCGCACCAAGGGCATCGATCCGGCGGCGATGTTCATCGCCCGCCACAGCAATCTGCTGGAACGGCGAACGCCCTGACCCCTGTCTTTCGAAGAGCCCGTCCATGAGCACCGCCACCCCCACCGCCCCGACCCTGATCATCGTCAGCGGCCTGTCCGGCTCGGGTAAATCCGTGGCCCTGAAGACCTTCGAGGACCAGGACTACTACTGCTCGGACAACCTGCCGATCAATCTGCTCCCGGATTTCGTGCGCAGCCTGCTGGCCAACCACGACGGCAGCGCGCCGCGCCGGCTGGCGGTGGGCATCGACGTGCGCGGCCAGGCCGATCTTGGCCAGTTGGGCGACTGGCGGCGACTGGCCACCGACGCCGGCGTGGAGGTGAAGGTACTGTTCTTCGAGGCCAGCGACGAAACGGTGCTCAAGCGCTATGCCGACACCCGTCGCCGGCATCCGCTGAGCCAGCTGGGCCTGTCGCTGCCCGAAGCGATCGCACGCGAGCGCGTGCTGACCGCCCCGCTGCGCCGCGAGGCCGATGCGGTGATCGACACCAGCGCGCTCAACGTGCACCAGCTGCGGCGACGGATCATCACCGAGTTCACCCTGGACCACGCCACCCGGCTGTCGCTGCTGTTCGAATCGTTCGCCTACAAGCGCGGCGTGCCGGCCGAGGCGGACTTCGTGTTCGACGCGCGCGTGCTGCCCAACCCGCACTGGGACCCGGAACTGCGCGCGCTGAGCGGCCGCGAGCCGGGCGTGCGCGACTACCTGGAAGCGCAGCCCGACGTGCAGCGCTACCTGGCCCAGCTGATGGACTTTCTCGATACCTGGCTGCCCAAACTGGGCGACGGCACCCGCAGCTACGTGACCGTGGCGTTCGGCTGTACCGGCGGCAAGCATCGCTCGGTGTTCCTGGCCGAGCGCATGGCCCGCCACGCACGCGAGATGGGCTGGGAAGACGTGGCGACCTACCACCGCGAACAGGATTGAGGGGGCGGCCGGGCTGCACCCGGCACCCGCGGTAGTGCCGGCCGCTGGCCGGCAACCTCAACAGCAAATGCAGCATTCCGTGGGAAGACGGGGCGGGTCCGGTTGCGGGGGACGCCGTAAACCCATCCATGGGGGCTTGGCCGCGGCATCCATGCCGCGGACACCCCCGCAACCGGACCCACCCCGCCTCTGACAGATTCCGTGTGCTGTTGGTGGGTGTCGACCTTGGTCGACACGATGGATCCACGCCATGCGTGGATGAACCTCTGGCAGGCATCGGAAAGACGGACAGGGTCGGATCGCTTTTTCGGCGAAACGGGGATGCCACCCGGGCAACGCTGAATACGGGACACAGTGCCCCTCTCCTGCTGCTATCGCCGATTCACCTTGACCTGTTAACGTGCAGTAATGACCTGTGGCATTCTCCTCGTAACACATCCCGGGGTCGGGACCGCCCTGCTTGAGGTGGCGACCCGGCTCCTGCGGCAATTGCCGCTGAAGACCGAAGCTTTCGAAGTACCGTTCGACGCAGACCTGGACGCCCTGCTCCCGCTCGCCTCGGCCGCCCTGCGGCGGGTCGACGGTGGGGAAGGCGTGCTGATCCTGACCGACCTGTACGGCGCCAGCCCCGCCAACCTTGCCGGGCAGCTGGCCCGGCTGGGGACCCCGGTTCGCCGGGTGTCGGCGCTGAGCCTGCCGATGTTGCTGCGGGTGATGAATTATCCGGAACAGGGACTGGATCAACTGCCCGCCACAGCCGCGGCGGGTACCCGTAATGGAGCGATAGTCGACGATGCTTGAACGAGAACTCACCGTGAGCAACCGCCTGGGGCTGCATGCCCGGGCCACCGCCAAGCTGGTGCAGACCCTGGCGCCGTTCCGCTGCAACGTGACCATGGCCGCCAAGGGCCGTGAGATCAACGCCAAAAGCATCATGGGCGTGATGCTGCTGGCTGCCGGCCAGGGCACTCCGGTCACCGTGCGCATCAACGGCGAGGACGAAGCCGCCGCGATGGAGGCGGTGGTCGGCCTGTTCGAACGCCGTTTCGACGAGGACAGCTGAGCGTGCCACGCGCACGCGCCGGCCAGCTCCCCTCCGGCCAGCGGCCGGTGCAGCTGCTGGCCGGCCATGGCGCAGCGCGCGGCACGGCCATGGGCCGCGCCCGCGTGCGCCTGCCGCATGCCCTGGAGGTGGCCGAACAGCGTGTCGCCGCCCACCAGGTCGAGGCCGAGCTCGCGCGCCTGCACCATGCGGTGGATGCGGCGCGCACGGAAATGCACGAGCTGCGCCAGCGCCTGCATGGGGCACTGAACCAGGAAGTGGGCGAGTTCCTAGACCTGCACGCGCTGCTGCTGGACGACCCCGAGCTGCTGTATGGCCTGGACGAACTGATCCGCAGCGGCCCGTACAGCGCCGGCTATGCGCTGCGCCTGCAGCGCGACCGCCTGGCCAGGGTCTTCGATGGCATGGACGATGCCTACCTGAAGAGCCGCATGGACGACCTGGACCATGTGATCGGCCGCATCCACGCCTTCCTGCAACCCGAGCGCCCGCCGGTGATGAAGGGCCTGGCCGGCGAGATCCTGGTCTGCGACAACATCGCCCCGTCCGAGCTGGCGCAGCTGCAGGCACAGGGCGTGGTCGGCATCGTCACCGCCGCCGGCAGCGCGCTGTCGCACAGTGCGATCCTGGCACGCAGCCTGCACCTGCCGCTGATCGTCAACGTACCGCAGCTGCTCAGCCGCATCGCCGATGGCGACGTGCTGATCATCGACGGCGCCGACGGCAGCATCACGGTCAACCCGCAGGCCGACAACCTGCGTGACTACCGCGCGCGGCTGAAAGAGCATGCGCGCGAACAGCGCGAGCTGGGCCGCCTGCGCAGCAAGCCCAGCCGTACCCGCGACCAGGTCGACATCGCCCTGCTGGCCAACGCCGAATCGCTGGAGGATGTGACCCAGGCGCATGCGCTGGGCGCGCAGGGGCTGGGCCTGTACCGCACCGAATTCCTGTTTCTGCAGCGCAACGAGCTGCCGGACGAGGAAGAACAGTTCCAGACCTACCGCGATGCCGCGCTGGGCATGAGCGGGCGTCCGGTCACCATCCGCACGCTCGACCTGGGCGCGGACAAGGCCGATCGCACCGGCCTTACCTTGAGCAACGAAGAGAATCCGGCACTGGGCCTGCGCGGCGTGCGCCTGTCGCTGGCGCGGCCGAAGGTGGCCGACACCCAGCTGCGCGCGATCCTGCGCGCCTCGGCTTACGGCAAGCTGCGCGTGCTGGTTCCGATGGTCAGTACCCGCGAGGAGCTGCTGGCGGTGCGCCGGCGCATGCTCAAGCTGACCGAACAGCTGCGCGGCGAGGGCCACATGGTGTCCGACCATGTGCCGCTGGGCGCGATGATCGAAGTCCCCGCGGCCGCACTGGCGCTGGAGAGCTTCATCGATCTGGTCGATTTCCTGTCGATCGGTACCAACGACCTGGTGCAGTACCTGCTCGCCGCCGACCGCAACAACGAGGCGCTGGGCGAGCTCTACTCGCCGTTGCATCCGGCCGTGCTGCGGCTGCTGCAGATGGTGATCGACACCGGTGCGCGCCATCGCATCCCGGTGGCAGTCTGCGGCGAGATGGCCGGCGATGCCCGGATGACGCCACTGCTGCTGGCGCTGGGCCTGAGCGAGTTCAGCCTGCATCCCGGTACGTTGCTGGAGGTGCGCCGGGCGATCCGCGAGGCCGACCTGGGCGCCTTGCGCGCCCGCGCGACGAAGCTGCTGGCCGCGCGCGACCGCCGCGGCATCGAGCGCTGGCTGGCACTGGTGGCAGACACGCCCTGACCACCCAGGGTAGTGCCGGCCGCTGGCCGGCAACCTCATGAACTTCGATGAGGACGATTGCCGGCCAGCGGCCGGCACTACCCTCACCCAGCGGCTATGCGTTGAAACATCCCCTTGCGATAATGACGCGCTGAACACCCCTGTTGCCGCATCCTTGCCGGGATCGCGGCTTTTCTTATCCCGCGGGAGCTGCGATGGCTGAAGCTGTACGCCACGACAAGACTGCGCGCCAACTGCGGATGCTGTCCGATGCACTGGACAGCGGCCGGCTGGGTCCGGTGCGTCGGCTGGTCAACACCCTGGCCCCGGCCGAGATCGGCAACCTGCTCGAATCGCTGCCGCCGGGCAAGCGCGAGGTGGTGTGGGGCCTGGTCGATCCGGAAGATGACGGCGAGGTGCTGGTCCACGTCGGCGAGGACGTGCGCGAAAGCCTGCTCGCGGACATGGACCCGGACGAGATCATCGCCGCGGTCGAAGACCTGGACATCGATGATCTGGCCGACCTGGTCGAAGACCTGCCGGACACGGTCATCGACGAAGTCCTCAAGTCGATGGACCGCGAGAACCGCGAGCGCCTGGAACAGGTGCTGTCCTACCCCGAGGACAGCGCCGGCCGCCTGATGAATCCGGACGTGGTGACCGTGCGCGCCGACGTCAACGTCGATGTGGTGCTGCGCTACCTGCGCCTGCGCGGCGAACTGCCCGACCACACCGACCACCTGTTCGTGGTCAGCCGGCGGCACCAGTACCTCGGGCGGGTCTCGCTGGCCGCGCTGGTGACCCACGAGGACACCACCCCGATCAACCGCCTGATCGACGACGAGCAGCCGGCCATCGACGTCGGCGAGAGCGACCAGGAAGTGGCACGGCAGTTCTCCGACCATGACTGGATCTCCGCGCCAGTGGTGGACGACAACAACATCCTGATCGGCCGCATCACCATCGATGACGTGGTCGACATCATCCGCGGCCAGGCCGAGCACCAGGCGCTGGGCGCCGCCGGCCTGGACGAGGACGAGGATCTGTTCAGCCCGGTCTGGCGCGCCATGCGCCGGCGCCTGATGTGGCTGTCGGTGAACCTGTGCACCGCCTTCCTGGCCTCCAGCGTGGTCGGCCACTTCGAAGGCACCATCGACAAGCTGGTGGCGTTGGCGGTGCTGATGCCGATCGTGGCCGGCCTGGGTGGCAATGCCGGCACCCAGGTGCTGGCGCTGATGGTGCGCGGCCTGGCGCTGGGCCAGGTGGGCGCGTCCAATGCGCGCACGCTGCTGTGGAAGGAAGTGCGGGTCGCCCTGTTGAATGGCGTCATGCTGGGTTCGGTGCTGGGGCTGATCGTGCTGGCCTGGTTCCACTCGCCCGGGCTGTCGGCTGTGATCGCCATCGCGCTGACCTGCAACCTGCTGTTCGCCGCACTGGCCGGCGTGCTGGTGCCACTGACGCTCAAGCGCTTCGGCTTCGACCCGGCGCTGGCCAGCGGCATCTTCCTGACCGCGGTGACCGATTCGATGGGCTTCTTCACCTTCCTCGGCCTGGCCACCCTGGTGCTGCTGCACTGAACCCTTCAGGGTCGGATCCCCGGCACGCGTTGCTCTGACCCGATCCCAACTGGAACACCCATGGCAACAACGATCGAAAACTACTTCCAGCCCGGCTGGCGCGACCAGCAGCACACCTGCCCGGCCTGCGAATGGAAGGGCAGCTCGCGCGGCATGGAGATGGAACTGGACGAGGACGCAACCGAGTACGACTGCCCGGTCTGCGAGAACCCGTTGCTGGTGGTACTGCACCCGGACATGGCGCAGGTGCAGGCCGCCGCTGCTGAAGGCAATGCCGAAGCACAGGAACAGCTGGACATCATCGCCAGTTTCCCGCGCCCGCAGTGACGCGGCGCATGATGCCGCGTTGACGGCAGCGGACTACGATGGAGGCGTTCCCGCCGCCCCAGGAATTCCCATGGTCCGTTCCATGTCGCGCTGGCTGCCGCTGCTGGCCCTGCTGATGATGACCGGTTGTGCCTCGCTGCCGGACAGCGCGCGTGGTCGCTTCGAAGCCCGCGCAGTCAAAGTGGACGGCGAGACCGCCTACTACCAGGTGTTCATTCCGGCCGGGCTGAAGGCCCCGGCGTCCGCCAGTGTTCCGGTCATCCTGTTCCTGCATGGCTCGGGCGAGCGCGGCAGTGACGGCATCAGGCAGACCCACGCGGGGCTGGGCCCTTATCTGCGCGAGCATCCCGATTTCCCCGCCCTGGTTGTCTTCCCGCAGGCGGCAAAGCACTCGGAATGGAGCGGCCACAACAACCGCATGGCCCTGGCCGCGCTGGACGCAACGATCGCCGAGTTTGGCGCCGATCCTTCGCGCCAGTACCTGACCGGCATGTCGATGGGCGGCTACGGCAGCTGGAACATCGCCCTGGACGACCCACGCCGCTTTGCCGCGATCGTGCCGGTATGCGGCGCCGTGCTGGCACCGCGCGCGAAGCGACCGACCCTGTTCGTCGAGCAGGTCGCGCATGAGTCCGATCCTTACGCGGTGATCGCCCAGCGCCTGCAGCACGCACCGATCTGGATCTTCCACGGCGCCCTGGATGATGTGGTGCCACCGGACGACGACCGCAGGCTGCACAGGGCCTTCCAGAGCGCCAACGCGCGCGACGTGCGCTACACCGAGTACCCGGAAGGCAACCACAACGCCTGGGACGCCACCTACGCCGATCCGGCGATGTGGGCGTGGCTGTTCGCGCAGAAGCGCTGACCATAGCGTCCGCTGGTTGCCCACCAAGGTTGGAGCCTGGTTTGGGTGGGTACCCACCAAGGTCGGAACCTGCTTTCGGTGGGTGCCAACCTTGGTTGGCACTCATCTGACCGCACCCATGAACTCCGCCTTGGCACGGGAACCTTCGAGCTCCCACTCACACCACGCATGCGGGTACTCGCCAAGCTGCGTTGCCAACCCCGCCCTGATCGGATTCGCCATCACATACATTGCGTGCCGGAACAGCGATTCATCAGAGCGGATCGCGTGATCGTGGTAGCAGGACTGCCAGAAGCGTCCCACCCTGCCCAGTACCCTGTTTGCGTACACCGCCGTACGCGACTTGAAGCGCCTCATGACAACGTCGAGTGATGCCGCGCGCAGCTGCATCAACCAGTGGACGTGATCCGGCATGACCACGTAGGCGATGGAATGGGTCAGACCTTCCAGATCCAGACGCTGGAACTCCTGCATGGCGGTAACCGCAGCGGCGTCATTGGCGAACAGAGCCACTCGGCCATGCACGTTCGTCGTCAGGATGTAGCTCTGGCCGATACTGGAATGACGGCCTAGCAGGAGGCGGGTGCTGTTCATGCAGAAGAGCATGGGCGGGCGCATGTCCCCTGAACATCGGGAAATCACCTTCGCCCCGGTAGGCCAGTGCCAACCAAGGTTGGCACCCACCACACCAGCAGTGCCAACCAAGGTTGCCACCCACCACACCAGCAGTGCCAACCAAGGTTGGCACCCACCACACCAGCAGTGCCAACCAAGGTTGCCACCCAACACACCAGCAGTGCCAACCAAGGTTGCCACCCATCACAGCAGCAATGCCAACCAAGGTTGGTACCCATCACAGCAGCAGTGCCAACCAAGGTTGCCACCCACCACACCAGCAGTGCCAACCAAGGTTGGCACCCATCACAGCAGCAATGCCAACCAAGGTTGGTACCCACCAGAGCGGTCAGCCCAGCAGGGTTTCCAGCACGGCCATGCGCACGGCGACGCCGTTGGCGACCTGGCGCAGTACCCACGACTGCGGGCCGTCGGCCACCTCGTCGGTCACTTCCACGCCGCGGTTGATCGGGCCCGGGTGCAGCACGGCTGCATCCTTGCCGGCGCGCGCCAGGCGTTCGTTGGTCAGCCCGTACTCGGCGTGGTACTGCTCCAGCGACGGCACCAGGCCTTCTTCCATGCGCTCGCGCTGCAGGCGCAGCATCATCAGCGCGTCGACGCCTTCCAGCATGGCATCGAAATCATCGCCCACCACGCAGCCCTTCAGGGTCTCGTCGTCCGGCAGCAGCGACTGCGGGCCGCACACGCGGATCTCGCCTACGCCCAGCGTACGCAGCGCATGCAGGTCGGTGCGGGCCACGCGCGAGTGCTTCACGTCGCCGACAATCACCACCTTCAGCTTCGAGAAGTCCGGGCCCTTGGCCTGGCGCAGGGTCAGCATGTCCAGCAGGCCCTGGGTCGGGTGCGAGCTGCGGCCGTCACCGGCATTGATCAGCGCGGTGCCCTCGCCCGCCGCTTCAGCCAGTGCGGCGACGGCGCCATCATCGGGGTGGCGCACCACGAAGCCGCGCACGCCCATCGCTTCCAGGTTGCGCAGCGTGTCGCAGGCGGTTTCGCCCTTGCGCGTGGACGAGGTCGAGGCATCGAAGTTCAGCACGTCGGCACCCAGGCGCTGCGCGGCCAGCTGGAACGAGCTGCGGGTGCGGGTGGACGGTTCGAAGAACAGCGTGCATACCGCCGAACCGGCCAGCACGTGGCGCTTGTTGCCGACGCGGCCGACCGCGGCGTCGCGGATCTGCCCGGCGCGATCGAGCAGCTGCAGCAGGGTTTCGCGCGGCAGCCCCTCAAGGGTCAACAGGTGGCGCAGGCGTCCGGAGGCATCGATTTGCTGGGCGGTCATGGCGGGAGTCGTGCAGTCAGGGAATGGGGGTGGCGTCGTCGGGAGACGACAGCCAGCGATCGATGATCACCGCCGCGGCCACGGCGTCGAGGGCGGCCGCATCGCGGCGGCGCTTGCGCCCTTCGGCGCGCTCGACGGCGAAGCGGCGGGCGGCCTCGACCGAGCTGGAACGCTCGTCGATCATCACCACCGGCAGCTTGAAGCGTTCCCGCAGCTGGCGGGCAAAGCCCTGCGCGCGCTTGCGGTTGGGTTGGTCCTGGCCGTCCAGGGTCAGCGGGTCGCCGACCACCAGGCCATCGGGCTTCCATTCCTTGAGCAGGCGTTCGATCGCCGCCCAGTCCGGCCCATTGCCGTGCACATCGACCACGGCCACTGCGCGTGCATGGGCGGCGAAGGCACTGCCGATGGCCACGCCGATACGCCGCGAACCGACATCGAAACCCAGAACCGTACCGTCGCGGCGGATGGCCGGGGCAGCAGACACCGGTGCAGGGGCCGCCGGCTCAGACATGGCCGCTGTAGTCGGTCAGCCGGAACAGATCCACGCCGATACGCGAGGCCGCGCCTTGCCAGCGCTGCTCCAGCGGCAGCTGGAACACCAGCTCGGCATCGGCCGGCACGGTCAACCAGCTGTTCTCGGCCAGCTCGCTTTCCAGCTGCCCTGCGCCCCAGCCGGCGCAGCCGAGGGTGACCACGGCATTGGCCGGGCCTTCGCCGCGCGCCATCGCTTCAAGGATGTCGCGCGAGGTGGTCAGGTACAGGCCCTCACCCACGGTCAGGCTGGAATCCCATGCCCGTGCATCATCGTGGATGACGAAGCCGCGTTCGGGGTGTACCGGGCCGCCATTGAGCACCATGCGCGCCTGCAGGTCGCCGTCGCCGGTGGTGATGTCCATCTGGGCGAGCACCTCGCCCAGGGTGTATTCGGACGGCTGGTTGACCAGCACGCCCATCGCGCCGTTCTCGTCGTGCTGGCAGATCAGCGCGACGCTGCGGGCGAAGGTCGCGTCGAGCAGCGACGGCAGCGCGACGAGCAGGTGATCGGCAAGGGAGGTCGGCGTTACTGGCATGGCGCCATTCTAGCGGCTGGGCGCGCCGGGCGCCTCCACCCGGCGGTCACGGCGCGCATAATGGCCAGCCCGTACCGCAGGAATTCAACGTGTCCGGCTACTGCCTCATCGCCCCGGGCCATCCGGTGCACGATTACTACCACGCCAACGAGTACGGCTTCCCGCAGCGCGACGAACGCGAGCTGTTCGAACGACTGGTGCTGGAAATCAACCAGGCCGGCCTGAGCTGGGAGACCATCCTGAAGAAGCGCGAAGGCTTCCGCGCGGCCTATGACGGCTTCGACGTGGACCGCGTGGCGGCCTATGCCGAGCAGGACATCGAACGGCTGCTGTCGGATGCGGGCATCATCCGCAACCGGCTGAAGGTGCTGGCGGCGATCCACAACGCGCAGGTGATCCAGCAGCTGCGGGCCAGCCATGGCAGCTTCGCCGCCTGGCTCGATGCCCACCACCCGCTCAGCAAGGCTGACTGGGTGAAGCTGTTCAAGAAGACCTTCCGCTTCACCGGCGGCGAGATCACAGGCGAATTCCTGATGAGCCTGGGCTACCTGCCCGGTGCACACGCCGCGGACTGCCCGGTGCATGCGCGGCTGCTGAAACTGTCGCCACCGTGGTTGCAGGCCTCCCGGTAGTGCCGGCCGCTGGCCGGCAGCCTCGCGAGGCCACAGGTGTTGCCGGCCAGCGGCCGGCACTACGGTCGAATCGTCACACGCCCATGTAACGGCCGGGGCGGTGGTTGAACATCAGCACCAGGCTGAGCACCACCGCGCCGATGGCCGAATACAGCACCTTCGACGGCGACAGCACGAAGAATGCGGCCACCATCAGGCAGGCGTCGTAGGACATCTGCACCTTGCCCGCGCTCCAGCCGCGGGTGCGCTGCAGGTACACCGCCAGGATGCCGATGCCGCCGAGGCTGGCACGGTGGCGGATGAAGAACAGGATGCCCAGGCCGGACAGCGCGCCACCGACGATGGCCGAGTACAGCGGGTTGATGTGCGAGAAGTCGATCCAGCGCGGCAGCAGGTCGGTCAGCACGCCACAGGCGGTGACCGCGGCAAAGGTCTTCAGGGTGAATTCCCAGCCCATGCGGCGCAGCGCCACCCAGTAGAACGGCAGGTTGACCAGCACGAACACCAGGCCGAAGTTCCAGCCCATCGCGTAGTGCAGCAGGAACGCCATGCCGGCCATGCCGCCGATCATCAACCCGCCCTTGGCGAAGATGGCCAGGCCCAGCGAGGCCACCATCGTGGCCAGCACCATGCCCTGCACGTCCTCGGCGATCGAGTGCCTCAGTGCAGTTTCGTCGGCGGTGGTACCGGCACTGTCGGGCGGCGGGGTCAGCGGACCGGCGGTGACCAGGTGGCCGTCAGCGTCGTCGCACGGCGCGGGGCCATGGGATTCAAGGGACATGCGGGTGGGGGAACAACGGGTGGGGAGCGGTATTAGACACGATCTGCATGACAGTTGCAGATGAAATCGTTCAGCTGAAGGCGCTCCGCCCTGCCCCGACCCATGGCTGCTCAGCCCTTGCCGGCCAGATGGTGCGCCACCAGCGCGTTGGCATGGCCATGGCCCAGCCCGTGCTCGCTCTTCAGGAAGCTGACCAGTTCCATGTGCTTCAGGCCCTTCTTGCCCGCCAGCAACCCGAACCAGTGTGCTACCGGCTGGCCGTAGGTCTTCTCGATGGAGGGGAAATACGAGGCCGGGCCCTTGGGCTTTTCAGTGCTCATGCGAAAGCTCCTTGCGTTGGATGTACCGGTACGACGAACCGGGGCGCCGGAAATCGACAGCCCCGTTCAATCCGTGGGCCTTATCATCCTGTCATGCCCCGTGAAAACCTCAACGACCTGCAGGCCTTCGTCCACGTCGCCCGCGCGGGCAGCTTCACCAAGGCCGCCGCCCAGCTCGGCGTCTCCCAGTCCGCGCTCAGTCATGCCATGCGCGGCCTGGAACAGCGCCTGGGTGTGCGCCTGCTGACCCGCACCACCCGCAGCGTGTCCACCACCGAGGCCGGCGCCCGCCTGCTGGAAACGCTCGCCCCGCGCCTGGCCGAGATCGAGGACGGGCTGGCCGCACTGGCCGAGTACCGCGAACGCCCGGCCGGCACCATCCGCATCAATGCCACCGGCCATGCCGCCGAGTACATCGCCTGGCCGCGGCTGGCACCGTTGCTGCAGCAGTATCCGGAGCTGAAGGTGGAACTGGCCGCCGACTACGGGCTGGCCGACATCGTTGCCGAGCGCTACGACATCGGCATCCGCCTGGGTGAGCGCCTGGCCCGCGACATGGTCGCGGTGCCGATCAGCCCGCCACTGCGCATGCGCGTGGTCGGTGCGCCCGCCTACTTCCGCCAGCACGTGGTACCACGGCATCCGCACGACCTGGCCGGGCACAACTGCATCACCCTGCGCCTGCCCACGCATGGCGGGCTGATGCCGTGGGACTTCGGCCAGGACGGCACCGAGCTGAGCGTGCGCGTTGGCGGGCAATGGACCTTCAACACCATGGGCATGACCCGCGCCGCCGCGCTGGCCGGCAGCGGCCTGGCCTGGCTGCCGGAAGACCAGGTGCAGCCGATGCTGGACGATGGTCGCCTGCAATCCGTGCTGGACGACTGGTGCCCGCATTTCGATGGCTACTACGCGTATTACCCGTCGCGCCGCCACGTCACCGTGGCGATGCGCACGGTGCTTGATGCATTGCGCGGGCCGATGGGGAGTTGAGGAGTGCGGACCAACGGTCCGCACCCACCACCAACCGTCCGTACCCACCACCAACGGCCCGCACCCACCGGGTGATCAGCCCTTGGCCTGGGCGGCGCGCTGCGCGTTGTAGCGCTCGCCGACGATCGACACTTCGTCCAGCGCCTGTGCGATGCGCTGCAGCTCCTCCGGCGCCAGCTGCAGTGCGGCCGCCCCCAGGTTCTCGTCCAGGCGGTGGACCTTGGTGGTGCCCGGAATCGGCACGATCCACGGCGCCTGCGCCAGCAGCCAGGCCAGCGCCACCTGCGCCGGTGTGGCGCCCCGTGCCGCGGCAATCGTGCTGATGCGATCGACCAGCGCCTGGTTGGCCTGGCGTGCTTCCACCTCGAAACGCGGCACGGTGTTGCGGAAGTCGTTGGCGTCGAAGGTGGTCTCGGCGCTGATCGCGCCGGTCAGGAAGCCGCGGCCCAACGGGCTGAACGGCACGAAGCCAATGCCCAGTTCCTGCAGGGTCGGCAGCAGTTCGCGTTCCGGTTCGCGCCACCACAGCGAGTACTCGCTCTGCACGGCAGTGACGGGCTGCACCGCATGCGCGCGGCGCACGGTCGCGGCACTGGCCTCGGACAGGCCGAAGTGGCCGACCTTGCCTTCGGCGATCAGGTCACGCACGGTGCCCGCCACATCCTCGATCGGCACGTTCGGATCGACGCGGTGCTGGTAGAACAGATCGATATGGTCGGTGCGCAGGCGCTTGAGGCTGGCCTCGGCCACCGCACGGATGTTCTCCGGGCGGCTGTCCAGGCCGGTATCGACACGCGCATCCTTGAAGCCGAACTTGGTGGCGATCACCAGCCTGTCGCGGTACGGCGACAACGCCTCGCCGAGCAGATCTTCATTGGTGTACGGGCCGTACACCTCGGCGGTGTCGAAGAAGGTCACGCCACGTTCAACGGCGGCGTGCAGCAGGGCGATGCCCTGGCTGCGCTCGACCGGCTGGCCATAGCCATGGCTCAGGCCCATGCAGCCCAGGCCCAGGGCGGTAACCTTCAGGCCGCTGCGGCCGAGTTCACGTGTCTGCATCGTCGTGCTCCAGAGGGGGAGCGCTGACGATACGCCTGCACGGGCGCAGGATTGAACCGACGGGATGGCAGTCGGTCATGACTGGAATTCATCAATCGCCAGCGCGCCCGGTAGAGTCGAGCTTGCTCGACTGCGCTCGTAGAGTCGAGCTTGCTCGACTGTTCCTGTAGTCGAGCAAGCTCGACTCTACAGATCGTTGGGTCACCGGATCTCGGAGATCTCCACGCCATCCAGCCCCTGCGACAGGGTGCGCGCGTCGCCGCCCTGGCTGAGCTTGATGCGCAGGCGCACTTCGTTCTGCGAATCGGCGTAGCGCAGTGCGTCCTCGTAGCTGATCTCGCCGGCCTGGTACAGCTCGAACAGGCTCTGGTCGAAGGTCTTCATGCCCAGCTGGACCGAATCCTTCATCACTTCCTTCAGCTTGTGGATCTCGCCGTCGCGGATGTAGTCCTGCACCAGCGGCGTGCCCAGCAGGATCTCCATCGCCACCTTGCGTGAGCGGCCATCGGGCGAAGGAATCAGCTGCTGCGCGACCACGCCCTTGAGGTTCAGCGACAGGTCCATCAGCAACTGGTTGCGGCGGTCTTCCGGGAAGAAGTTGACGATGCGGTCCATCGCCTGGTTGGCGTTGTTGGCATGCAGGGTGCACAGCACCAGGTGGCCGGTTTCGGCAAACGCGATGGCGTGGTCCATGCCTTCGCGGGTACGCACCTCGCCGATCATGATCACGTCCGGCGCCTGGCGCAGGGTGTTCTTCAGCGCCGCTTCCCAGCTGTCGGTATCGATGCCGACCTCGCGCTGGGTGATGATGCAGCCCTCGTGCTTGTGCACGAACTCGATCGGGTCTTCGATGGTGATGATGTGGCCGGTCGAGTTCTGGTTGCGGTAACCGATCATCGCTGCCAGCGAGGTCGATTTACCGGTACCGGTAGCGCCGACGAACAGGATGATGCCGCGCTTGGTCATCGCCAGCGTCTTGATGATCGGCGGCAGGCTCAGCTCTTCCACGGTCGGAATGCGCGTCTCGATGCGGCGCAGCACCATGCCGACCTGGTTGCGCTGGTAGAAGCAGCTGACGCGGAAGCGGCCGACACCGGACAGGCCGATGGCGAAGTTGCATTCGTGGGTCTTCTCGAATTCCTCGCGCTGTGCCGGCGTCATCACGTTGAGCACCAGGTCGCGGCTCTGCTGCGGCGTGAGCGGGGTCTGGGTGATCGGCGAGATCTTGCCGTTGACCTTCATCGCCGGCGGCATGCCGGCGGTGATGAACAGGTCCGAGGCGCGCTGGTGCGCCATCAGCTTGAGGAACGAAGTGAAATCGATGGTGGTCGCGGTGGTGTTCACGGCGGGCTCCCAATGGGGCATGTACCAGGAAACGGTCGATGGAGGAAACGGCACGGAACGGCGGCGCAGTGGCGCACGCCGCGCCGTTGCTGCCTCGCCTTACTCGAACAGGCGCTTGTCCTTGGCGTAGTCGCGGGCCTGGTTGCGGGTGATCAGGCTGCGCTTGACCAGGTCCTGCAGGTGCTGGTCCAGGGTCATCATGCCGTACTGCTGGCCGGTCTGGATGGCCGAGTACATCTGCGCGACCTTGTCCTCGCGGATCAGGTTGCGGATGGCCGGGGTGCCGACCATGATTTCCCAGGCTGCGGTGCGACCGCCGCCCACCTTCTTCAGCAGTGCCTGCGAGATCACCGCACGCAGCGACTCGGACAGCATCGAGCGCACCATCGGCTTTTCGCCGGCCGGGAACACGTCGATGATGCGGTCGATGGTCTTGGCCGCCGAACTGGTATGCAGGGTGCCGAACACCAGGTGGCCGGTTTCCGCCGCGGTCAGCGCCAGGCGGATGGTTTCCAGGTCGCGCAGTTCGCCGACCAGGATGATGTCCGGATCCTCACGCAGCGCCGAGCGCAGCGCTTCGTTGAAGCCATGCGTGTCGCGGTGCACTTCGCGCTGGTTGATCAGGCACTTCTGCGAGGTGTGCACGAATTCGATCGGGTCCTCGACGGTGAGGATGTGGCCGTATTCGTTCTTGTTGATGTAGTCGATCATCGCCGCCAGCGTGGTCGACTTGCCCGAGCCGGTCGGGCCGGTCACCAGGATCAGGCCCTGCGGCTGCTGGATCACCTCGCGGAACAGCGGCGGGCAGGCCAGGTCTTCCAGGGTCAGCACTTCGGACGGAATGGTACGGAACACCGCACCGGCGCCGCGGTTCTGGTTGAACGCATTCACACGGAAGCGCGCCAGCGACGGAATCTCGAAGGAGAAGTCCACTTCGAGGAATTCCTCGTAATCGCGGCGCTGCTTGTCGGACATGATGTCGTACACCAGCGCGTGGACCTGCTTGTGGTCCAGCGCTGGGATGTTGATCCGGCGCACGTCGCCGTCCACGCGGATCATCGGCGGCAGGCCTGCGGACAGGTGCAGGTCGGACGCTTTGTTCTTTACGGAAAACGCCAACAGCTCGGCGATATCCATGAGCGGCTACTCCCCAATAACGGCTTCGACTGGAAGGATCTTTCCCCGGGCGGCAGTATAGCCTCCTGATTCAACGGAACGCGTTACGTGGCCACTCCCCTGCCCCAGATCCTGAGCAACCTGCATGCGGCCGCCGAGGCCGCTGGCAGGCCCGACCCACGCCTGCTGGCGGTGTCCAAGACCCAGCCGGCCGAGGCCGTGGCTGCGCTGGCCGCGCAGGGCCAGCATGCCTTCGGCGAGAACTACGTGCAGGAAGCGCTGGCCAAGATGCAGGCGCTGCAGCACCTGGCACTGGAATGGCACCTGATCGGCCACCTGCAGTCGAACAAGGCCGATGCCGTGGCCAGCCATTTCGACTGGGTGCAGAGCGTGGACCGGCGCAAGCTGGTGACCGCGCTGGCCCGCCATCGCCCTGCAGCGCGAGGGCCGCTGAACGTGCTGATCCAGGTCAACATCGACGATGAATCCAGCAAGCACGGCTGCGCGCCGGAAGAGGTCGATGCACTGGCTGCGGCGATTGCCGCCGAACCCGGCCTGCGCCTGCGCGGCCTGATGGCGATTCCCGCACCGTGGCCCGAAGCGGCGCGCCGTCGGGATGCATTCGTGCGCATGCGCACACTTTTCCAGTCGCTGGCGGCCCAGCACGCGCAGGTCGACACCCTGTCGATGGGCATGAGCGGCGACTACGCCGACGCCATCGCCGAGGGCGCCACCCTGGTGCGCATCGGCACCGCCCTGTTCGGCGCGCGTCCGCGCCCGGCCTGACTTTCCAAGGAGACTTCCATGGCAGCTGATTCCATCACCTTCATCGGCGGCGGCAACATGGCCCGCAGCCTGATTGCCGGCCTGATCCGCCGGGGCGTGCCCGCCGCGCACATCCACGTGGCCGAACCGGTGGCCGCACTGCGCCAGGCGCTGGCCGCCGACTTCGGCGTGCAGGTGCATGACAACGCCGCCGATGCCGCCGCGCAGGGCCGCACCTGGCTGCTGGCGGTGAAGCCGCAGGTGCTGCGCGATGTGTGCCAGTCGCTGCAGGCACTGGCACAGGCACACCGCCCGCTGGTGGTGTCGATCGCCGCAGGCATTACCAGCGCGCAGCTGGAGCGCTGGCTGGGTGGCCATCTGCCGGTGGTGCGTGCAATGCCCAACACCCCGGCCCTGCTCGGTGCCGGCGTGACCGGCCTGTATGCGACGCCGTCAGTGGATGCGCAGCAGCACGCGCGTGCCGAACAGGTGCTGGCCAGTGCCGGGCGCACGGTGTGGATCGACAGCGAAACGCTGATGGATTCGGTCACCGCCGTTTCAGGCAGCGGGCCTGCCTATGTGTTCCTGCTGGCCGAAGCGATGGAAGCGGCCGGCATCGCGCAGGGCCTGCCGGCCGATGCCGCGCGTGCGCTGGTGGTACAGACCCTGCTGGGGGCATCGCGCATGCTGGATGAAGCCGGCGAAAGCCCGGCCGAACTGCGCCGCCGCGTGACTTCGCCGAACGGCACCACCCAGGCGGCGATCGAGAGCTTCCAGGCTGGGGGGTTCGAGGCGCTGGTGGACAAGGCGCTGCGCGCCGCGCAGGTGCGCGGGCAGGAATTGTCTGCGGCGAATGATTGATCTCGATGTGTGCCGACCAACGGTCGGCACCCACCGTCATCATTGCCCCATTGTGGCCATGACGAAATCGACGAAACACTGCAACCGTGGGCGCGGCCTGCGGTCAGGCAGGTAGATCAGGTGCATCGGCCGCGGTTCGGGCAGGTAGTCGCGCAGCAGCGGCTTCAATCGCCCGGCCGCGATTTCACCCGCCAGCAGTGCCGTCGGCTGCAGCACCAGCCCCGCACCGGCCACGGCGGCTTCGCGCAGCGCAACGCCATCGTTGCAGGTCAACCGCGCTTCCCAGTCCACCTGTTCGCCGTTGGCCAGCTGCCAGCCATGGCCGCCACGCCAGGCCAGGTGGCTCAGGCAGTCATGCCCTTGCAGATCCGCCGGCGTGCGTGGCGTGCCACGCCGGCGCAGGTACGACGGCGCGGCGCACAGGCTCATTGCATACGGCGGCAACGGCCGTGCCACCACCTCCTGCGACGGTAGCGGCCCGACCCGGATCGCCACATCGAATCCATCCTCGATCAGGTCCACGCGGCGGTTGCTCAGGTCCAGCTCGATGTTCAACTGTGGCTGCGCACGCAGCAGGGCAGCCAGCCGTGGCGCCAGCACGCAGCTGCCCCAGGTGCTCGGCGCGCTGACCCGCAGCAGGCCACGCGGCTGCACCTGCAGGCCCGCCACATCGGCTTCGGCCTGCTGCACCTGTTCCAGCACCTGCCGGCACCCGGCCAGGTAGGCGCTGCCGGCTTCGGTCAGGCGCTGGCGGCGGGTGTTCCGTTGCAGCAGCGCAGTGCCCAGGTGCGCCTCCAGCTGCTGGATGTACTTGCCGACCATCACCGCCGACACCTGCAATTGTTCAGCGGCGCCGGCAAAGCTGCCGCGCTCGGCCACGGCGACGAAGGCCTGCATGCAGCGAAGCGTATCCATTACCAACCCCAGGTTAGGAATCTGCGAAGCATACGCCACTTACCTAACCATGCCATGAGCGCGCAGACTTCACTCATTCCCCCTCTCGCAAGGAACGGCCATGAAGATCCTCCTCGTCGGTGCCAGCGGCACCCTCGGCCAGGCGGTCGCCCGCCAGCTCGGCCAGCAGCACCAGATCCTCGCCGCCGGCCGCCACAGCGGCGAACTGCGGGTCGACCTGACCGACGACGCCAGCGTCGCCGAACTGTTCGCCCGCACCGGCCCGGTCGATGCGGTGATCTCCACCGCCGGCAAGCTGTACTTCGGCCCGCTGCAGGAGATGACACCCGAGCAGTTCAACATCGGCCTGCAGGACAAGCTGCTGGGCCAGGTGCGGCTCGCCCTGGCCGCGCAGCACCACCTGAACGCCGGTGGTTCGATCACCCTGACCAGTGGCATCGTCAGCGCACAGCCGATCCGCGACGGTGCCAACGCCACTTCGGTGAACGCCGCGCTGGAAGGTTTCGTGCGCGCGGCCGCGCTGGAGCTGCTGCCGCGCGGCCTGCGCATCAACGTGGTCAGCCCGAACGTACTGATCGAATCGATGGCGGCCTATGGCCCCTACTTCCCCGGCTTCGAAGCGGTGAGCGCACAGCGCGCGGCGCTGGCCTTCCAGCGCGCGGTGGAAGGCATCCAGAGTGGCGAAACGATCACCGTCTGGTAACACGCGTGCCGACCAAGGTCGGCACCTACTCCGTTCCGTTTTTCATTCCCAGCGCATCGGGCCGTCGCCGCGTTCGCCGAGGATGTCTTCCGGGTTGGCCAGGCGGCAGCGCTTCAGCGACAGGCAGCCGCAGCCGATGCAGCCGGTCAGTTCGTCGCGCAGCAGCTGCAGCATGTGGATGCGCGCTTCCAGCTCGGTGCGCCAGCGCGCCGACAGCTTGGCCCAGTCGGCCTTGGTCGGCGCACGCCCCTCGGGCAGGCTCTCGAAGGCACGGCCCACCGCTTCCAGTGGCATGCCCACGCGTTGTGCCACGCGGATCACCGCCAGCCGGCGCAGCACATCCCGGCTGTAGCGGCGCTGGTTGCCCGAGGTGCGCAGGCTGCTGATCAGCCCCTTGCGCTCGTAGAAGTGCAGCGCGGATACCGCTACGCCACTGCGCTGGGAGACTTCACCAACGCTCAGTTCCTGGGACGCCATCACTTGACCTCAACTACGGTTGAGGTGTCATGCTGCTATCTTCGCCGCCGGTTGACAAGCGCGGCCCGCAGCCCATCTGTATGACTACCATGCTCTCCCCTGCCGATACCCCTGTGCCGGCCGATACTTCGATCCTGTCCGCCCGCTACCGCGCCACCACCATCGGCATGGTCGCGCTGGTCGCGCTGCACGCCTTCGAGGCGCTGGCCGTGGCTGCCGCGATGCCCACCGTGGCCGAAGCGCTCGATGGCCTGCGCCTGTATGCGCTGGCGTTCGGCGGCACCCTGGCCACCAGTGTGATCGGCATGACCCTGGCCGGGCGCTGGGCCGATCGCCACGGACCGGCGCGACCGCTGTGGTACGGCCTGGCCTGCTTCGTACTGGGCCTGCTGCTGGCCGGTTTCGCGATGCGCATGGGCATGCTGGTTGCCGGGCGCCTGCTGCAGGGGCTGGGTGCAGGCGCGATCTCGGTTTCGCTGTATGTGATGGTCGGCCGCAGCTACCCCGAGCACCTGCGGCCGAAGGTGTTTGCGGCCTTCTCCGCAGGCTGGGTGGTGCCGTCGATGATCGGCCCGGCGTTGAGCGGCCTGATCGTGCAGCATCTGGGCTGGCGCTGGGTGTTCCTGGCGGTGCCGCTGCTGGCGGTTCCTGCCGCCCTGCTGCTGCGCCCGGCACTGGCGCGCATGCAGTCCACCGCAGTCGGCGACCGCGACGATGGACGTGGCAACGTGGTGCGTTGGGCCAGCGGGGCCTCGCTGGCTGCGCTGCTGTTGTATTTCGGCGGCCAGCAGCAGGGCCTGCCGGCGCTGCTCTGCATCGGCGCGGCGATGCTGGCGCTGCTGCTCTGCGTGCACCGCCTGCTTCCGACCGGAACGCTGGTGCTGCGCCGTGGCCTGCCCAGTGTGATCGCGCTGCGTGGCATCGCCGCTGCGGCCTTCTTCGCCTGCGAGGCCTATCTGCCGCTGCTGCTGCAACGCGAGCGCGGGCTCTCGCCCAGCTGGGCCGGCGCGGTGCTCAGCCTCGGCGCGCTGGGCTGGTTCGCCGGCTCATGGCTGCAGGGCCACCAGCAGCGCGGCTGGTCGCGCCAGCAGCTGCTGCGCGTGGGTACGGCGATGATGACGGTCGGCATCGTCGCCACCCTGGCAGTGCTGTTCAACCCCGTGCCACTGCCGGTGGCGCTGGTCGGCTGGGCCCTGACCGGCTTCGGGATGGGCATGATCTACGCCAGCCTGTCGGTGCTGACGCTTTCGCTGTCGGCGCCGCATGAGCAGGGCGCCAACACCTCGGCCCTGCAACTGAGCGAGGCGTTGTCGGTGACCACCGCGCTGGCGGTGTCCGGTGCGCTGTTCGCGCTGTTCGTGGAAACCGCGCCGCACACCGGTTATGTCCTGTGCCTGGCGATCACCTGCGGCTTGGCGGTGCTGGCGACGGTGATCGCACGGCGGGTGTAGGCCACCGGGATTCCGCTAGTGCCGGCCGCTGGCCGGCAACCTCCACGCACGCAGGAATGCCGTGATGATGCCGGCCAGCGGCCGGCACTACCTGCTACCGGTGCCTACGTCATCGATATCCCGGTGCAGGATGCGCCGCACTTCCAGCACCGCCTGCGGGGTCTCCTGCACGCTGTGGCCGGAGATGATCACCTTCTCCGACAGCGCGCCCGGCAGGTGTGCGCTCCAGTACGGCACCAGCCCGTCATCTGACTTCTCCACCGGAAGCTCCGGTTTGCGCTGGGCGATGATCGAGTGGTATTTCAGGCCGGCCTCGATCGGCAGCTGCGCGGCCGCCTTCACGAATGGGTCGCTGGCCTTGAGGTTGTCGATGCTGTTGGGAATCTTCGGCTTGGCGGTGCCGTCGACCTGCTGCTCGGCCTGTGCCAGTGCCATGAACACATCCTCGAACTTGCCGAGAATGGTCAGCGGCAGGCGCACCAGCCGGCCGATCAGGCGCCCGACCTTGTTGCCGGCGATATCGGTGCCCTGGTGCGGCGCGGCGATGAAAATCGCGCGCTCCACGTTCGGCTGCGCCTTGAAGTGCAGCAGCGGCCCCAGCTTGGCCTGCACGCGCTTCAGGCGCTCGCCCTTCAGGTCGTAGTTGGCCAGCAGGTCATTCCACAGCACATCGCCGGAATCACTGACCAGCAGGCGGGCCAGCACGCCGCCCATGCTGTGCCCGATGTAGACCATGTCCTTCGATGCCCGCGTGCTGCCATCGGGGTCGAAGTGCTTCAGCGTGTCATTGAACGCATTGGCGATCTCATAGCGGTTCAGCGCGATCGGCGCATTGGTCGGGTAGTAGACCTGCCACACCTGGAACTGCTGGCGCAGCTCGGGGTCGCCCATGATCTCGTTGGCCAGGTTCACCCAGGCCTCCGGGCTGCTGGCCAGGCCGTGCAGCATGAAGATGATGCGACGGTTCGGGTCCCACGGCTGCATCAGGTAGATGTGCGGCTCACCGATGCCCTCGCTCATGCCGAACAGGGTGCGCAGCGACTGCCGGGCAAAACCGCTCTGCGCCAGCCACAGGCCGTACGCTGCGGTGAAATTGCCGGCCAACGGCACCTGCTCGCCGTGCAGGGTGATGCGCTCGGTGGCTTCCGGCGAGTAGGCATCCAGCTCGACCCGGCGCGTGCGCATCACGTCGTCCAGGCTGCTGCCCTCGAAGCGCAGCAGCGCGGTGACGTTGATCGAGGACATCTCGCTGAACTCGGGCACCGAATCGTCATGTCGATGGCGGCGGCCACGGCGCGCGTCATCCTCATCATCCGCAGCGGTTTCAGCCTTCGGGCCGTCCGGCGCGATCACCGGCGCGACCAGCTTCGGCGGGTCCATCACCATCACCAGTTCGGCACCGAAGCCATCGCGGCGATAGGTGCTGCGCAGGCCGACGAAGCTGACCGTGCCGGCCGGCACCAGCTGCGCGGGAATGCTCTTCAGGCCCAGCTGCTGGTAGTTGGAGGCCAGCGACCAGCTGCCGACCGAGATCGGCTTCGTATAGTCCTCACCCGCCAGCGCAGACGCACGCGCGCGCACGAACAGCACCACCGCCGCCTTCTCGGCGGCGTAGTTGTAGTAGTCGCGCACCTGCGTCTGCCGGTCCTCGAAGGCGCGGTCAGACGGCGAACGGCCGCTGTAGAACAGGTAGGCATAGGCGTAACGGGCCGCTTCCAGCCAGGCATCCAGCGCGGCATCGCTCATCGGCGGATCGCCGGCGGCGGTCTTCTTCGGCGTCAACGCCAGTGCGGCCTTCACCCACAGTTCGGACAGCGCCGACAGCCGCTGTTCGACGTTGAGGTCATCGGTCATCAGCAGCGTGCTGCGGCAGACCAGGAAGTCCTTTTCGCACTGCGATTCGTCCAGGCCTGCCGCACTGAGCGTCTCGCGCGCGGCCGGGCTGAGCTTGCCGGTGTTGAGCACGTCGGCGCGCTTGTTGACCAGCGAATCACTGGACGTGACCTGCTTGACGGTAACCATCGCGCAGCCGCTGCTGCCCAGCAGCAGGAAGGCGGCGAACAACACCGGCAGCAGGCGCTGCCAGCGGGCCAGGGGACGTTGGGTCATTACTGCGGGTCCTGCTCGGTGCCGGGCACGCCCTGGCGGATTACGGTGGAGAAATGCACCCCGTCACCCAGGTCCAGCGCGCGCTGGGTGATGCGGCCCTTGTCATGCAGCTCGGCGTACGGCACACCCGGGGTGAGCGCGCCGACCTCCTGCGCGTACTCGGCCAGGTAGCCCGACAGCAGCAGGCGATAGTCCAGCGGCAGCCGCGGTGCGATGTGGCGGGCCAGGTCGAAGACGATGGTGGTGCAGTTGCTGGTCAGCGTGTTGTAGAAGCCCGGCTTCGCATCCAGTTCGCGCGCCTGCTCGATGTAGGCGGCGAACAGTTCCTTCAGCTGCGTGCGGTCCATGCCGTGCAGGCGGTACAGGTAGACATCCTCGCCCCGCGCATTGGTGCGGGTGCGGATGATGTCGGTCTCCTCGGAGGCCACCAGGGTCATCTCGAACTTGCGGAAGAAGCCGCCCAGCGCCGAGAACGATTCACCCCGTTCCTTGCGGATCTCCAGCGAGAACACCACGTGGCGGCCATCGTCGAAGCCGAACGAGATCAGCGTGTGGGCGATTGCCGGGCCCATCCAGTACGACAGCACCAGATCGGCCGAGCGCAGCTGGTCCAGGTCGTACTCGCGGCGCACCCAGCGCGCGTCATAGTCGGTTTCGCTGCGCCAGGTGAAATCACGGACGTTGTCCAGCACCACATGACGCCCATCGAACGACACCACGTGCAGGCGCTGGGCCACGTCATCGGCCCACACGCGGTCCTGGCGCGGCGCCAGCAGCAGCCACCACAGCGCGGCCAGCGCCAGTGCTGCGCCGAACCCCAGGCCCAGCCGGCGGTTGCCTCGGCCGCGTGCGACCTTCCACGATGCCCACAACGCGACCAGCAGCCACAGCACGGCCACCGTCGTGGCCAGCGCACCCGGCCCCGGCAGCTGGTAGGCCAACAGCCCGGTCACCCACAGCGCCGCCAGCGCCATGGCACTTCCTGTCATCCAACGTCCTGCGGTGTTCACTGGCATCCTGTGGCGGTATTCAAGCCGCATAGTTAGCCACAAGCCGCATCAGCGTGGCATCTACGGCCCGTTCAGGCAGGCCGGCGCACCGTCGGCGGCGGCGCCCGAAGCCAGGTTCACCACACAGGAGCATCAATGGGCATTACATCCGTGGCCGGCGTTCCGGTCCAACCCCGGCACCGCGCAACCTGCCACTGCGGCACGGTCGAACTGCTGCTGGATCTGCCGGACGGCATCGTCGACCCACGCCGCTGCGACTGCTCGATGTGCCGGCGCCGTGGCGCCATCGCCGCCAGCGTGACCCGTGCGGGACTGCAGGTGGTGCGCGGGCAGAACCACCTGCGGCTGTACCAGTTCAACACCCATGTGGCCGAGCATTACTTCTGCGGTGTGTGCGGCATCTACACCCACCACCGACGTCGTTCCAATCCCGAGCAGTACGGCTACAACGTGGCCTGCCTGGAGGGCATCGACCCGTTCGCGCTGGGCGTGATCCCGGTCAACGATGGCGTCAACCACCCGGCCGACCGCAGCGCCTAGTGCCGCGTGCGTCGCAGTGGTGCCGCCACTTTCTGCCAAGGCGCCATGCCACTGCGACCGGCGCGTGCGGGGCGTTTCAGCCAAGGGCGGCGGGGCGCTGCCTGCGGCTCGGCAGCGACCGGGGGAGGAAGGGGCCTGCGGCCAGGCCAGAGATGGTCGAGCAGCCACATGGCGGGTCTCCGCGGGGGACGGGGACAACCGAGACTAGGCGCTGGCCGGCATAGGGGGCGTGAGGCGGCGAAGTCTCGATGATGACAAGCCATTGAGAATCATTTGCAACAACAGGATGCAATCCCGATAATCCGCGGCGATCTTCCGTGGACCGACCGCCATGCCCGCCCGCCGCACCCTGCTCTCGCTTGCCCTCGCCCTGCCCGGCAGCCTCGTCGCACACGCCGCACTGGCCGACGACGCGCCGACTCCCCGCACCCTGGACCGCGTCAGCGTGGTGGCCGAGCGTGCCAGCACCGCGACCAAGACCGACACCGCCCTGACCCAGACGCCACAGGCGATCAGCGTGGTCACCCAGCAGCTGTTCACCGATCGCGGCGCGCACAACCTGCAGGAAGTGCTGCGCTACAGCGCCGGCGTCACCGCCGACGCGTGGGGCCTGGACACCCGCAACGATGCCACCTCGGTACGCGGGCTGGATCCGGTGCAGTACCAGGATGGCCTCCGCCGCAGTTACGGGTTCAGTCCGTTGGCGCGGCCGGAAATCTATGGCCTGGAGCGTGTGGAAGTGCTGCGCGGTCCTTCGTCGGTGCTGTACGGCGCAGGCGCCACCGGCGGCATCATCAATGCGATGAGCAAGCGCCCGACGTTCGGCAACGTGGCGGGCGAGGTAGGCGTGCAGCTTGGCAGCTTCGACCGCAGGCAGCTTCAGGGCGACATCGGCGGTGCGTTGAACGAGGCCGGCACGGTGGCCGGGCGCTTCGTCGGCCTGCTGCGTGAGTCAAACATGCAGACCGATACGCTCAAGGACGACCGTGTCTACCTTGCGCCTTCGATCAGCTGGCGCGGCGAACGCAGCACCTTCAGCCTGCTGGCCAGCTACCAGCACGACAGGACCGGCTCCAGCCAGCAGTTCCTGCCGCTGGCGGCGACGCTGCTGGCGCCCCCCGGACGCCGCCTCGATCCCTCCACGTTCATCGGTGACCCTGACTTCGACCGCATCGACTCGCGTGTCTACAGCCTCACCGCGCTGTTCGACCACCGCTTCAACGACGTGCTCAGCCTGCGCTCGGCCATGCGCTACATCGATGGCAAAACGACGCTGCAGCAGATGTACGTGGACAGCTACAGCAACCCGGCCGATCCCTTCATTGATGCCGAACGTCGCGTGGTCAACCGCACCGCCTACGGCACCCGCCCCGACGTGCAGATCTTCAGTGCCGACAACGCCCTGCAGTTCGACTTCGCCACGGGTGCCTTCCAGCACCTGCTGCTGGCCGGCGCCGACTACAGCCAGTACCGGGAGCAGCTGCAGCGCCTGGATGCGACCGGCACGCCGATCGACATCTACGCCCCGGTATCAGTGGCACCGACGGTGCGTGGCTGGGAGCGCCAGCCGGACCAGACCTCCACCCAGCTCGGCCTCTACCTGCAGGATCAGATCCGCTGGGCCGACCGCGTTTCACTGGTGCTGGGCGCACGACGCGACCATGCACGCTCGAAGACCGACGGCCAGCCCAGCCAGACCGACAACGCCACCACCTATCGCGCCGGCCTGATCGGCGAACTGGGCGCAGGACTGTCGCCCTACCTGAGCTACAGCGAATCGTTCCTGCCGGTCGCCGGCCAGGACCTGTTCGGCCAGGCCTTCAAGCCGATGCGCGGCCGCCAGACCGAGGCCGGCATCAAGTGGCAACCCGCGCGCAACCTGCTGCTGACGATGGCCGCGTACCGCATCACCGAAACCAACCGGCAGACCAACGACCCGGACAACGTGCTGAACGTGGTGCAGACCGGGCAGATCCGCTCCAAGGGTGTGGAGCTGGAGGGCCAGTTCCAGTTCGCCAACGAGCTGACGATCACCGCCGCCGTTGCGCGCAACGAGGCCGAAGTCAGCCGCAGCAACTTCGCATTGGAAGTGGGCCAACGCCTCAACGACACCCCGCAGGACCTGGCCTCGGCCTGGGTCTCGAAGGGCTTCCCGCTGGACGACGGCGCACGCCTGCGCCTGGGCCTGGGCGTGCGCCATGTCGGCAACACCGTGTCGCTGGGCAATGGCGGGCGCATCATCACTCCCAGCTACACGCTGGCCGATGCCCTGGTGGAAGTGCAGGTGACCGACTGGACGATGGCGTTGAACATCACCAATCTCACCGACAAGCGCTACTACGCACCGTGCCGCACCTTCGGTGACTGCTTCGCCGGCTACCCGCGGGTGGTCACCGGCACCATCAGCTATCGGTTCTGATCACGGCCACCGCTGGCCGCCGCAGCAGTAAGTGCAGCAGCACGGCACAGGCGGCGGTCAGCAGCGCCAGCACCCTCAGCAGTATCGCCAGCGCTTCGGCACTGGCCTGCTGCAGGTGTGCGCCGCGCATCGCCGGAAGCAGCGCCTGCGCCTGTGCATGCGCACCGGTGGCCAGATAGGCCCCGGCCCTGGCCAGCGACGCGGGTGACGCGCCCTGCAGCCGCTGGCCGATCAGCAGCGCGAGCAAGGCGGTCACTGCGGCCAACGCAATGCCTTCGCCGGCCACCCGCACGGTTCCGAAGATGCCGGCAGCCATCCCTGCACGCTGCACCGGCACCACGCTGACCGACAGCCCATCCATCAGGCCCCACGGCAACGCGGTTCCGGCACCGATCAGCATCAGCAACGGCACCCATTGCGAGGGCGACGGGTGCGACGCGTGGCGCGACAGCAGGTACAGGCCGGTGGCACAGACCAGCAAGCCGAGCGTGCACAACCGCGCACTTCCGATGCGCTCGGCCCAGCGCGCGGCCAGCATCGGCAGTACCAGCATCGGTGCGGACAGGGCCAGCATCTGCAATCCGACCGCGGCCGCGCTTTGCCCATGCACGCCCAACAACTGCAGCGGCAGTACCACCAGCAGCACCACGTAGCCGAAGCAGGTGGCCACCGGCAGCAGCTGGACACCGAGGAACGCCGGCTGCGAGAACAGTGAGAGGTCCAGCAGCGGTGAGCGATGCACCCGTTCGATGCAGACGAACACCCCGCCCAACAGCAGCGTCGCCAGCAGCGCCAAGTGCACGCGCAGGGCATGCAGCCCGAATTCGCCCAGCCACAGCAGGGCCAGGGTCAGCGCCGCCAGCATCAGGCTGAAGCCGAGCATGCCGCCGAGGTCCAGGTGTCCGCGCTCGCCGTGGCTTTCAGGCAACACGCGCGCGCCCAGCACGAAGGCCGCCAACGCCAGCACGCCACCCGCCGCGAACACGCTGCGCCACCCCAGTGCCTGCAGCAGAAGGCCGGCAAGCAGCGGCCCCAGTGCCAACCCTGCACCGAATGTCGTGCCCAGCAGGGCAAAGACGCGGGCGCGCGCCGGTCCCTGCCAGGCCTGCGCCAATGCGGCGGTGCCGGACGCCAGCGCTGCTGCAGCGGCAACGCCCTGCAGCCCGCGCGCCAGGTCCAGCCACAACAGCGTGGGTGCCAGGCAGACGACGGCGGTGGCGGCGCTGAAGCCTGCCGTACCCAGCAGGAACAGCCGCCGCCGGCCAAAGCGGTCGGCCAGGCCGCCGCCGGCGAGCAACAGGCTGCCGAAGGTGAGCATGAACGCATTGGTCACCCAGGCCAGCGCAGTGGGTGACGCCGCCGCGGAACGGGCCAGCACCGGCACCGCGACCGCGCCGGCCGAGAAGGACAACGGCAACGCCAGCGCGGCCAGGCAGACGGCAAGCAGCGTCCAGCGCTGCTGCGCACGGACAGGCAAGAGGAGCATCGAAACCGGGGCCATGCGGGCCTCCATCCATCAGGGGTATTGATGATGGACAGGCCGTTATTGATGAGAAACTGGCTCGATGGACGTTGATTGCGGCCTGATGTTCCGCAATCATGCCGGCATGGATTCCATCTCTGCCCTGCTCGCCTTCGTCCGCACTGCGGAGGCGGGCAGCATCGTCGGTGCCGCCCGCGTCCTCGGCCTGTCCGCGTCGGCGGTGGGCAAGCGCATCGCCCGCCTCGAGCAGGACCTGGGCACGCGCCTGTTCCATCGCACCACCCGCCGCGTACACCTCACCGATGAGGGCGATCTGCTCCTGCAACGCTGCCGGCGTGCCCTGGACGAGCTTTCCGAAGCACAGGCGGACCTGGCGCAGCGACAGCACGCGCCCAGTGGGCTGCTGCGCATCGGGCTGCCGACCATCGGCTATCGCTTCCTGCTGCCGGTGCTGCCCGGTTTCCAGCAGCGCTATCCGCAGGTGCAGCTGGAACTGGATTTCAATGACCGCATCGTCGATGTGGTCAGCGAAGGCCTCGACGCAGTGATACGCAGCGGTGCGCTGGCCGATTCCAGCCTGACCGCGCGGCGGCTGGGCGGGTTTCGTTTCATCCTCTGTGCGGCCCCCGGCTATCTGCACGCGCACGGCACGCCCGGTGATGTGAGCGAGCTGCGCATGCATGCCGCGCTGCGCTTCCGTTACCCGACCACCGGAAAGCTGCATCCGTGGCAGCTGCCGGGCGTCGAAGGCGATGCCGGAGCGGGCCTGCCGACGGCGATGACCTGCAACAACATGGAAGCCGTGCTGGCCGCTGCGATTGGTTGCATGGGCCTGGCCTGGATGCCTGACTTCCTTGCCGCTGACGCGCTGGACGATGGCCGCCTGCAACAGGTGCTGCCTACGCTGCCCACGCACCAGGGGCAGTTCTCGCTGCTATGGCCGGGTGGACGCCACCCCAGCGCGCGCCTGCGGGTATTCATCGACTACGCCGTGGCGCATCTGTTCCAGGGCGAACACGCCTAAGCGGCCGGCAGAATCAGCTCGCGTTCGCGGCGTCCAGGAAATTGCACAGCACCGGTGAAGGTTGCTCAGGGCGCACGCATAGCTGCAGGGCGAAGCGCGCTGCGTCGCCGGCCACCGTCCGGTAGACGATCTCCTGCGGACGGAAGCTGGCCATGCTGGCCGGTACGATTGCCACGCCCGCATCCACCGCCACCAGCGACAGCACTGCATGCATGCCCTGCGCCTCCTGAACCACGCGTGGAGTGAATCCCGCCGCGGTGCACAGGCCCAGCACCTGTGCGTGGAAGCCGATGCCCTCACCCGCCGGCCACGACACGAAGGGTTCATCGGCCAGCATCGCCACGCTCACTTCGGGCAATGCGGCCAATGCATGCGCACGCGGCAGCGCAATCGCCAGATGGTCGTGGTCGAAGTCGTGCAACTGTAGTTCGGCGGCAGGAATCGGTGGAATCAACACCCCCACGTCGATGCGCTGCTCTCTCAGCCACAGCTGCTGCTGGCGTGAGGTCGCCTCCTGCAGATGCAGGCGCACCTGCGGATACTGCTGGCGGAAGCGGCGGATCAAACCGGGAAGCCGACCGTACAGGGCGCTGCCGACATAGCCCACCTGCAGGCTGCCGCTCTGCCCGGCAGCGGCTTCACGGGTGCGCTGCAGCGCCTGTTCGGCCTGCTGCAGCGTCACGCGCGCTTCCACCAGCAAGGTCTGTCCGGCCACGGTCAGGCCCAGGGTACGGTTGCCGCGCACGATCAGTTCACTTCCGAGCTCGTCTTCCAGCCGTCGTATCGCCGCCGTCAGCGGCGGCTGCGACATGTGCAGGCGGGCGGCCGCGCGGTGGAAGTGCAGTTCTTCGGCCACGGCCACGAACTGGCGAAGCAGGCGCAGGTCGATCATCTCAATGCAGGCGGTGGGAACCCGGCTAGGGTACGCCCTCAGCTGCGCACGTCCACACTGGCGCGGGCGATGGCCGGCCACTGCAGGGCCACCGACTCGATGCTGTCGGCGCTGACCGCGCGCAGATCGCGCGGATATGCAACGTGTTCCGCTTCCTGCAGGCGCAATGCATGGAACTGGCCATTGCTTGCACGCAGTACCCACCCGCCGTCCTGGCAGCGCGTCGATGCCAGAAAGGCCACGCCGTGCGCGACTGCCTCCGGATGCAGCTCGTCCGGCTCGCCGTCGATGCCCCACATCCGCGTCTTGGCCACCGGCGAAACCGCATTGACCACGATGCCGTGCCCGGCACCTTCCAGTGCCAGCACATTGACCAGGCCGAGCGCGGCCAGCTTGCCCATCGCATAGGCGGAAAGGCCGCGCTGTGCGTACTGCGGATACAGCGCGCGATCGGAGGTGGTAATGACGATGCGGCCACCACCCGCCGCGCGCATTGCCGGCCACATTGCCTGTGCCAACCACAGGGGCGTCTTCGCGGCCAGGCACAGTATCCGCTCCATCGCATCGTCTTCGATGGCTTCCAACGCCTGGTACTCCACCCAGCCAGCGTTGTGGATCAGGAAGTCGATGTGGCCATGCTGCTGCAGCAGATCCTGCACCAGCGCGTGGCAACCGGCACGATGATCGATGGGATCACTGACGGCCTGCACCGATAGCCCACGCGCCCGCAACGCGTCGGCACTGTGCTGGATGCGCAGCGGATCGGTGCCACGACCATTGGTGCCGGCACCGACGTCGTGCATCACCACGTGCGTACCACGCTCGGCCAGCAGGCGACTGTAGGCCAGGCCCAGTCCACCGGCGGCACCGGTCACCAGCCCCACTTGGCCTTCAAAGGAAATTCGCGAAACAGGTTGCATCCGCACAGCTTCAACCACGGGCGGGGGCACCGGCCAATACCGTTGACCACACGCCACGATATGCCCGCGCTATCGCCAGAAAAGGGGACGGAGGGGATTAAGTCGCTTCCGGCACACCAGGGGCAATAGCGACTTAATCCCCTCCGTCCCCTTTTTCTAGCGGCTGAAGCGGCGCGCGCCGGCCACGCAGACCACCGCGCCCAGCGTTACCAGCACCATGCCGGCGCTGACCGATTCGTGCAGCAACAGCGCCGCCAACGCCAGGCCGAAGAATGGCTGCAGCAGCTGCAGCTGGCCGACCGCGGCGATTCCACCCTGCGCCAGCCCGCGGTACCAGAACAGGAAGCCGACCAGCATGCTGAACACCGCCACGTAGCCCAGTGCCCACCACGCAGGCGCGCCCACCGCGGCGAACGAGGCCGGGCGCATCACCACGCTCAGTGGCAGCATCACCGGCAACGCCAGCAGCAGCGCCCAGCTGATCACCTGCCAGCCGCCGAGATGGCGGGCCAGCCGGCCGCCTTCGGCATAGCCGAGCCCGCAGGCAAGGATCGCGGCCAGCATCAGCAGGTCGGCCTGCAGCGAGGCCTCGATGCCATTGCGCATCGCGTAGCCGACCACGCAGGCGCTGCCCAGCAGCGAGAACAACCAGAAGGCGGGGCGCGGCCGCTCGCCGCCGCGCAGCACCCCGAACAGTGCGGTACTCAGTGGCAGCAGGCCGACGAACACGATGGTGTGCGCCGATGACGCATGACGCAGCGCCAGCGCGGTCAGCAGCGGGAAACCGACCACCACGCCGAGGCTGACCACCACCAGCCCCGGCAGGTCACTGCGCCGCGGCCAGGGCTGGCGCAACAGCAGCAACAGGCCAAGGCCAAGCACTGCGGCGATGGTGGCGCGTGCGGCGGTGACGAACCCGGCGTCCAGTTCAAGCACCGCCAGGCGGGTGGCCGGCAACGAGCCGGCGAAGATCACCACACCGATGAAGCCATTGATCCAACCGCTCGCTGACCGTTCCACGCCTGTATTCCTGTCATGCCAGGCATCGCCCGGCGGAACCTGCATGGGAACATCCATCGCCGGGTCACCCCAGCTACAATCCAGTACAGTCGCAAGTAACTGTACTGCCCACACTTCCACTACAGTCCCTCCATGTCGCGTCCGCTCACCCGCATCGAATCAGTCATCCAGACCGTCCGCACCCGCATCAGCGCGCGCGTGGATGGCCCCGGTTCCCGCCTGCCGTCGGTGCGGGCGCAGGCGGCAGCGATGGGCGTATCGGTCTCCACCGTGGTCGAGGCTTACGAGCGCCTGGCGGCCGAAGGCGTGATCAGCGCGCGCGCGGGCTCTGGCTTCTACGTCAGTGGCCCGGCCGCACCGCTGGCGCTGGCCGCGATGGAGCCGCGGCTGGATCGCGTGGTGGACCCGCTGTGGGTATCGAGGCAATCGCTGGAAACGCCCGCGGGCCACCTCAAGCCGGGCTGCGGCTGGATGCCCAGCGACTGGCTGTACCAGGACGGCATGCGTCGTGGCCTGCGCCGGCTGGCACGTGTCGATGCATCGCAGCTGGTCGACTACGCCGGCCCGCTCGGTCTGCCCGCATTGCGCCAGTTGCTGCAGCGGCGCGCTGCTGCACTGGGCATCGACGCGCCGATGGAACAGATCCTGCTGACCGAATCGGGCACGCACGCGGTCGACCTGATCTGCCGCTTCCTGCTCAAGCCCGGCGACTGCGTGCTGGTGGATGACCCCAGCTACTTCAACTACCACGCGCTGCTGAAGGCACACCAGGTGCAGGCCGTAGGCGTGCCGTACACCCACACCGGGCCGGACCTTGATGCGTTTGCGCAGGCGCTGCAGGCACATTCGCCGCGGCTGTACATCACCAATTCGGGCCTGCACAACCCGACCGGCGCCGTGCTTTCCGCCAGCACCGCTCACCGCCTGCTGGGCCTGGCCGAGCACAGCGAACTGGTCATCGTCGAGGACGACATCTTCGCCGACTTCGAGCTGCATCCCGCCCCCCGGCTTGCCGCGCTGGATGGTCTGTCGCGGGTGATCCACGTCGGCAGTTTTTCCAAGACGCTGTCGGCGGCCTCACGCTGCGGCTATATCGCGGCGCGCCACGACTGGATCGACGCGCTGACCGACCTGAAGCTGGCAACCAGCTTCGGCGGCGGCCATCTGGCGATGCAGCTGATGCACATCGCGCTGACCGACAGTGGTTATCGTCGCCACATGCAGTCAGTACGTTCCCGCCTGGCCGATGCACGCCGGCATGCGCTGCGGAAACTGCACGCGCTGGGCATCACCCCGTGGCTGCAGCCCGAAGCCGGCCTGTTCCTGTGGTGCCAGCTGCCCGATGGCCGCGACGCCGCGGCCCTGGCGCGGCACTGCCTGCGCCAGGGCATCGTGCTGGCACCGGGCAACGCCTTCAGCCAATCGCAGCGCGCGGCCGACTATCTGCGCTTCAATGTCTCGCAATGCCAGGACCCGCGCATCTGGCAGGTGTTGGCGCAGGCCTTGCGCTGAGCGCGATGCCGGTGCCCTGCGGCACCGGCACTTGCATGCCACGGTACAGTGGTAGTTCCCCGTTGCAGGAGTGCCCGCATGTCGTCGTTCTCCGATCCGCAGGCCGTGGCCCGCTATGCCGAGGGCCCGTTGCGCCAGGTGCCGGGCTACCTCGCCCTGCAGCAGATGAGTCGCCTGCTGCTGGCCGAACGGGTCCCCGTGCAGGGGCGCGTGCTGGTGCTGGGCGCCGGTGGCGGCCTGGAGCTGAAAGCCTTTGCCGAGGCACAACCGGGCTGGCAGCTGCTGGGCGTGGACCCGGCCGCACCGATGCTGGCCCTGGCCGAGCAGACGCTGGGCCCGTTGAACGCACGCGTTGAGCTGCTGGAAGGCTACATCGACGATGCCCCGGACGTGCGCTTCGACGGCGCCAGCTGCCTGCTGACCCTGCACTTCCTCGACGCCACGCAACGCCTGCATACGCTGCGCGAACTGCACAAGCGGCTGCGCACGGGTGCCCCCCTGGTGGTCGCCCACCACAGCGTGCCGCAGGACCCGTCCGGCAAGCTGCGCTGGCTGCAGCGCTACGCGGCGTTTGCCGAAGCCTCTGGCGTTGCGCGCGTGGATGCACAGCGCGCGATCGAAGCCATTGCCGAGCGGCTGCCGTTGCTGCCGCCCGAACAGGAGGTCGCGCTGCTGCAGGAGGCCGGCTTCGACGACGTGGAACTGTTCTACGCCGGCTTCAGCTTCAAGGGCTGGGTGGCGTACGCGACGTGATGCACCCGGACCGGATCACGGCACCACGGTGATGCCGATGCGCTGCATCAACAGCGCCACCTGCTGCACGTCCAATGTCGCGCCGCGCAGATTGGTGGTGCGCAGGTCCAGCTCGCCAAGCTCGGAGTTGGTCAGGTCGCAATCAGTGAAATTGGCGCTGTTCCAGTCGATGCCCTCGAACTGGCCACCGGACAGGTCCGAGCCAGAGAAACTGGCGCCGCTCACATTGGCGCCGTCCCAGCGGTTCTCCCACAGCTCGCACTTTTCCAGCGTCACCCGCGAGAAATTGGCGTAGCGCAGGTTCGACTTCTTGATGAAGCCGCTGCAGAACCCACTGCGCGTGGTGATCTGGTTCATGAAGCTGGCGTTGCTGAAGTCCGCGCCCTGCGCGCGGCATTCGCTGATCTCCAGGCCCAGTGCCTTGATGAAGTTGAAGTGGCACATGCTGATGTCACAGCCACGGAAGCTGGCTTCCTTCAGCGTGGCGCCGTTGAAGCGGCAACCGCTGCGGCTGTCGGCGTCGTAGAAGCTGCAGTTGATGAACTCGGTCGCGGTCAGGTCCGCGCCGGAAAAATCGCATTGCTGGAACTGCTGGTCGACCACTTTCTGGCCGGTGTACTGGTCGGCGCCGATGCGCAGCTTGTGGTGAATGGTGGGGGACATCAGGGATTCCATGCCAGGGAGCGCGGCCATGATGCCGGGCAAGCGCCGTATTCCCAACCCCGCCAGCGTCGCGGAACACTATTCCGGATGTTGCACGTTAATGCACGCTCATGCATGATTCCCGGTATGAGCTCCGATCCCAGCCCCCTTCCCGCCCAGCGGACCCAGCAGATCCTTGAGGAACTGCGCCAGCAGGGCCGCGTAGTGGCCGCCGACCTGGCGCGCCGCTATGCCGTCTCTGAAGATTCGATCCGCCGCGACCTCCGCGAGCTGGCGGCGCAGGGCCTGTGCCAGCGCGTCTACGGCGGTGCCGTGCTGCCGCCGCCGAAGGAACGCCCACTGCGCGAACGCCTGACCCGCGATCGCGGCGACAAGGCAGAACTGGCCGCGCGCGTCTGCGCGCTGCTGCAGCCCGGCCAGGTGGTATTGCTCGATGCCGGGTCGACCAACCTGGCCATCGCCCAGCAGCTGCCCGCCGCGTTGGGATTGACGCTGATCACCAACGCGCCGCAGATCGCCACCGCCGCCAGCGTGCATGAAGGCACCGCCGTGCAGCTGATCGGCGGCCGCCTGGCCAGCGGTGGCGGCGCGGTCGGTGCCGAAGCGCTGGCCCAGGTGCAGCGCCTGCGCGCCGATGTGTACCTGCCGGGCCCGTGCGCGGTGGACGGCGACACCGGCGTGTGGGCGATGGATTCGGAAGAAGCCACGCTGAAGCGCGCAATGGTGGCGTGCAGCAGCCGCGTCATCGTCGCTGCCACCACTGAAAAGCTCGGCGCGCGTGGCAACTGGCAGATCGCCAGCCTCGACGAGATCGACGATCTGGTGCTGACCACGTCGGCGCCTCCCGCACTGGCCGCGCGCTTCCGTGCCGCCGGCATCACAGTGCATCCCACCCTGCCCTGACCGAACCGCCCATGCCTATTTCCAACCGCGCGCGTGCCGAACAGCACGCGACCCGCGCTGCGTTCTTCATCCCCGGCTTCGCTACCGCGTTGTGGGCCACGCTGGTGCCCTTCGCCAAGTCACGCACGGACATCAACGATGCCACGCTGGGCCTGGTGCTGCTCTGCCTGGGCGCCGGTTCGCTGCTGGCGATGCCGCTGTCCGGCGTGCTCGCCGCGCGCCTGGGCTGCCGTCGGGTGATGGTGGCCAGCACGTTGCTGATCTGCCTCAGCGTGCCAGGGCTGGTGTTGGCCGACACGGCCTGGCTGCTGGGACTGGTGTTGTTCGTGTTCGGTGCCGCGGTGGGGGCGATGGACTGCACGATGAACGTGCAGGCGGTGATCGTCGAGCGCGAAGCCCGGCGCGTGATGATGTCCGGCTTCCATGCCTTCTTCAGCATCGGCGGGTTCCTTGGTGCGGCCACCATGACCGTACTGCTCAGCGCACAGCTGCCACCGTTGGCGTCGGTGCTTGTCGGCGTGGGCGCCATGCTGCTGGTGATGCTGTTGTCGGCGTCATACTGGCACCGCGAGCGCATGCCGCATGACACGCCGATGCTGGCGATGCCTCACGGCGTGGTGCTGTTCATCGGCGTTCTGGCTTTCATCGCCTTCCTTGGCGAAGGCGCGATGCTGGACTGGAGCGCGGTGTTCCTCAGCGACGTACGTCGTGTCGACGCCAGCCTTGCCGGCATCGGCTATGTGACCTTCACCCTGACCATGACCGTCGCCCGCCTGTTCGGCGATGCGCTGGTGGCACGCGTCGGTCGCCAGCGCGCGATCGTGTTCGGCGCCCTGCTCGCCGCCAGCGGCGTGCTGGTGCTGACCCTGGTCACGCCCTGGCAGGCATCCCTGCTCGGCTATGTGCTTGTGGGCCTGGGTTGCGCCAACATCGCACCGGCCCTGTTCTCGCTGGCCGGCCACCAGACCCGCATGCCGGGTGCACTGGCGATTACAGCGGTGTCCACGCTTGGCTTCGCCGGCATCCTTGCGGGCCCGGCACTGATCGGCTTCGCCGCCAATCACTTCGGCCTGATCGCCGCGTTCATCGGCGTGGCGACCGCCCTGTTGCTGGTGGCGCTGTCCACGCGCTGGCTGCGGGTGTGATCGTGCCGGATCAGCGCCGCCGGCGTCGCAGCGTCATCCGCAACCGGCGGTAACCGATCACCGTGGCCGTCGCGCACAGCGCGGTACCCGCCAGGCTCAGCAGCAACAATACGCCCAGTCGCGCGATGTCCTGCCGCAGCATCGCTGGCAGGTCCCAGCTGTGCAGGAAGTAGAACAGCCAGCGTCCTACCCGCTCGCGGTGCCCCATCGTCAACAGCGGGTCACCGCTGGCCAGGTCGAGGTAGACACGCGTCGCCTCGTCATCATCGAAGTCGGCAACTGCCACCGGAAAGCGGCGCACGGCCGCACCATTCATGGCCTCGGGCGCGCGCGGATAGAAATAGGCATCAGGCGACTGCAGGACGCGGAAGTCCTGCAGCGGCGCATCCGACATCAGGCCTGCCTGCTGCTGCAGGCGCGCAGCAGGCAACTGGCGCGCGACCTGTAGCCGCCCGTCCACATTGGACACGATGCGGGTATCGCCCTGCCCGTCCAGCAACAGCGCGAACAGCTCGCCACCGATGCGACGCCACTGGATTTCCACCGGCCGGAACCGCGCGTCGCCGGCCACCGCCAGCAACGCCGACGGTTCGGCCAGCGCCCCATCCACCGCCACCCTGTCTCCGCGGTAACGGTCGGCATTGATCGCATTGCGGGTGCCGCTGAACACGCCCAGCGGATTCATCGACATCAAGCCGCTGAAGATCCAGGTGAACACGAAGGCAGCAGCGACCAACCCGATCAGGTGGTGCCAGCGCATCCAGGGTTCGACATACGGCGTCTTCGCGCCGGAGCGGTAGTGCCCGCGAAAACGCCAGCGCCACATGCCAACCACGATGCCGCTGATCGCCGCCACCGTGCACAGCGCAGACAGCACGATCACCACCCACGTCCATACAGGATCCACCGATTGCATGCGCAGGAAATACAGCCAGTGCAGCCACGCGCCCACATAGTTCCAGCGCTGCTGCGCATGCGGTGCATCCAGCACCACCTCGCCCGTGTGCGAGGACACGTAGAGGTCCCCAGGTTGGGTACCGCCCACCTCCACCCGGTACAGCGGCCGATGCGCATCCAGCGCGCGCGAGTGCGTCCAGCGATCCTCATCCACACGCATTGCGCCGACGAACGCCTGCCCGCCGGCGAACTGCGCGGCCGACGCTTCAGCTTGCCGTGCCGACACGGGCAGCAGCGCCTGGCCTGTCCGCGCCGACCACGCACCGACGTTGCTGCCGCTGCGCACCACATAGGTGGGTTCGCCACGCAGCGTGGTCAGCGCCACGGCTTCCGGCTCGGCCTGTACAGCGTATGGCAGCGCCGACAGCCCTCGCCAATCGACGGCATCACCCAGCACCGGCAACGCCGCCAGGCGCTCACCGGGTGTCAGCTTTGGATAGCCGATGAACAGCATCACCATGCCGCTGACGAACCACAGCAACATCAACAGGCATCCTCCGACGCCCAGCCAGCGATGCACCAGGTAGGTCCAGCGCTTGGCGGTGGAACGCAGCGACATGGCCCTTGCCCTCAGAAGCGATGATCGACGGTGAATTCGACGCGCCGGTCCGCACCCAACAACCACTGTGTACTGGTGTAGTACGCGGTGGCGTAGTACGCCTTGTCGAACACATTGAACACGCGTGCAGTCACCCGCGTCCGCGGCGCGGCCTGCCAGGACAACGCCAGGTCGGTGGTGCTGTAGCCCGGCAGCTCCAGCGTGTTGGCGTTGTCGGCGTAGCGCTTGCCGACGTAGCGCGCGCCGCCGGCCAGGGTCCAGTCGGGCAGGAACTGCCAGCTCAACCACACGTTGGCCAGGCGTTCGGCCACATTCGGCGGCACATTGCCGTCGCGCGAGACCAGCACCGGCGGCGTCCCCGCGGTTTCCAGGAAGTCCTCGAACTCGGCCTTCAGCACCGTCGCGTTGGCATCGAGCGACCACTGCGGCGCGAAGTTCCAGTTCAACGAAGCCTCGATGCCACGCGAAGTCTGCGCGCCGATCTGCACGCGGCGGTCAGGCTGCAGCGGGTCGCGGCTGAGCAGACCGGTCTTGCGGATGCGGTAGGCGGCCAGCGTCCACTCGCCACCGTCGAAGGCCTGCTTCATGCCCACCTCGAACTGCCGGCCCTTGGCCAGGTCGAACGCCCCGTTGGCCGGGCTGATCATCAGCAGGCCGCTGACCGGGTCCGCTGCCTGCGAATACTGCGCGTACAGGTTCAGCGTCGGGCGCAGCGCAAACACCGTGCCCGCGCGCCACCCGGTGCTGCTGTAGGTCTTCGAGAGCACACGCTCGCCGCCTATCAGATCGGTGCGATCGATGCCGGCACGATCGTGGCGCAGCCCGCCCAGCACCGACCAGCGCTCACCCAGTGCCAGCCGGTCTTCCACGAACAGCGCGTACTGCTCGGCGCGGTTGCGGTAGCGCGGCAGGTTCGGCGCATCGCTGACGAACGTGCCGGGCACCGGATGGAACGGATCGACCGGGCCCGAACTGCCGGCATAGGTGTTGTTGGTGTGCTTGAAGTGCGCACGGTTGGCATCCAGTCCCACCGCGAAACTGTTCGCCAGGCCGCCCACCTCACCCTGCACGCGCAGCGTCGAGGTCAACCCGGTCTGGTCCTGGTTGTGGGTGATCCGGGTGTTGCCGGACCGATCAACCAGGCCGGTGCGTGGGTTGTAGACATAGGCCTCGGCGTTGCGCCAGTCGCGCTGGCTGTTGATCTGGTAGACGCGGGTGCGCCATTCGACGTTCGCCGTGGGCGTCCACAGCGCGTCGAGCTGGGTCCAGCGGTCACGGAAGCGGATCTGGCTGTCTTCCACGTTGAAGTTGCGGTGGCGCAGCGCGTCCAGCTGGCGACCGTCGATCAACGGCGTGCCGAAGTAGCGCATCGGCCTCTGCTGGCCCTGCGCATGGGTGAGGGTCAGCTGCAGGTCATTGCGCGGCTGCCACAACAGCGCACCGGAGAAGGTGGCGTCGCTGTTGCGCCCGCGGTCGACCCACCCCGCGCTGTAATTGCCACTCATGTCCAGCCGGTACGCCAGCGCCGGAGTCAGCGCGCCGCCGCTGCCGAATCCAAGGCGCGCGGTGTCCTCGCTGCCGACGGTCACGCTGACTTCGTTCTCGATGGCGCCGCGCGAGGGCTTCTTCGGCACGATGTTGATGACCCCGCCGATCGCGCCGTCGCCATGGATCACCGAGGCCGGCCCACGCAGCACTTCGATGCGCTCGATCGACCAGGTATCGAACGGGAAGGTGATGCCCACGCCCCCGTACTGGCGCAGCCCGTCATACAACCGCATCACCGACGCCCCATCGGTGAAACCACGGCTGGACAGCGCACTCAGCCCGTTGCCGGGATGCGGCATGGCGCTGATCGCACCTGCGCGGCTGATCGCATCGTTGAGGTTGGTATCGCCGCGCTGCTCCAGCTGGTCGCGGCTGATGACGGTGAGCGCGGCCGGCGTCTGCAGCACGCTCAGGCCCAGCGCGGAACCGGCGCTGGCGGAGGAGGACAGCTCGCCGCTGCGGGTATCCACCACGCGCACGGTATCCAGCGTGGTGGGAGGCGCCGTATCGGCGGCAAGGGCAGGCGCCGCCTGCAGAAGCCAGGCACACAGCGCAGGCAGCAGCGCCCGGCACAGGCACGCGGAGTTGGGGTTGGTTTTCATTGGGTCACGGCATGCAAGGCCACCCCGCATTGCAGGGCAGCAATCAGAAAGGGATAGGCACGCGCGTGCGGGCACCGGCCGTGGCCGGCAGCCTCATGGCAGGAAGATCACTGCAGCGCGCGTGCGGCTCAGGCGGTCCTGAGGACCGGTGGCCCACGCGCTCCCAGGGTACCGCTGATCCGTTGCGGCAGGGCCTGCACCGCCCCGCGCAGCGCGCGGCAGACCGGCGTCATCGGTGCCAGCAGCAGCAACGCTGCCACCAGCAGGGTGATCATCCGCGCGGCGATCAGGCAGTAGTCGCAGTCCACGCTCATCTCATGATCGGCATGGGGGTCGGCAGCAGGCTTCGGTGCCGCTTCGCCGTGCGGCATCGCCATCGCATGATGGTCGTGGTGGCCGTCCATCGCATGCTGTGCGTGCAGGCTGTGGTCCATCGCCGCCACCGTTGCGCTGGCCGCAACGTGGCCATGCGCCAGCCAGCGGCTCACCAGCGGGGCGAGCAGCACCAGCAGCATGGCAAGCCATGCCAGGGCCTGGAACCGGCGGTGGAGAACAGAACGGCGCACGCGGCCATTCTACGGGGCCTCGCCCAACCTTGGACCACGTTCAGGGTTGCTGCACAGGCGGTGCGACGTTATGACGCAGCCCCCGCCGTGCAGCGCGCTGCGTACTCCGGTGGGGACGGAAGGCGACCACACCGGCCCCTTCCGCCCCCACGCGGCAACGCTAGAACCGGGCGGGCTGCCGCACCGCGCGTTCCAGGAACATCACGCCCACCTGCAGGCTGTTGCGGGCGTTCTCCAACCAGCGCTCCGGATCGGCGACCGCGAATCGCTCCTGCGCATCCACGTCACCCGAATCGGCCAGATCGGCCAACTGCAGATGGATGTGGTTCTCCACCAGGCTAACCAGCACGGCGAGCTCGGCCGACACTGCGGCGATGCGTTCGGTGAAGCCAGCGTCGTTGCTGTTCAGAGACATGTCCCCTGTTCCTATGCGTTGCGGTGTTGATGGATGGCTTCGTAGCGCTCGGCACAGGCAGGCCCACAGAACAGCCTGGCCGGATCGTTGTCGAAGTCTTCGCTGCAGTCCGGGTTGTGGCATTCCCCAATGGGCGTGAGAGGGGCAACAGTGCGGGCCCGCGTTGCGTGCTGGACCAATGCATGTTGCAGATGGCGCGCTTCCAGTTCCTGCGCTTCGTCGATGGTGTCCGTCATGCAGGCTGTATTTTATCGGGGGGTGGTCGCACCGATTGAGAACGCCACAACGGCGGTGGACGAGACGCGTCCGTAATCGGATCGGCTTTCGTTGTTGCAGTGGATTTCAGGCATGCAGGCTCCTTGTGTATGGGCGCCCGGAAGGGCGGAAGGCGAGTCGGAAGGCCGTATCTGACGGCAACGGCATCATCGGAAAAACGGTTCTCGCCAACTGCGACACGCCGCCGCAGAAGCGACAATCTGCGAAGGTCATCGCAGATCCCTGGAGTACCGGGCTGCGACGCCGGGGTCAGGGATGCAAGGTGACGTAAGGTGTTGCAAAAGAGAGGTCGTTCCGACACCATGGCCGCATCACCGCCTCCCCTCTGCGGCTGACCCTGCCGCGTCGGCCGGTCGCCACGTGCACTGCGCCCGGCATGAATCACGCTGCGCATCGACAGGCTGCGGTGAACCGGACCACGCTTCAAGGGGCTTCGCCGAATGCACACATCGCACCCAGCGCAGGACGTCGTTCCCGCGTTCCTGCAGGTCATGCACGCACATGGCATCGTGCCGGACGCCCGCGGGCGCGAGGCACTCAATGCCGACGGCATGCTGGTGCGCTTCCATGTGGAGGGTGACCGCCCCGGCACACGCAATGGGTGGGCCGTACTGTTCGGCGACCAGGTACCGGCAGGCGAGTTCGGCAGCTGGCGCACCGGCACCCGTCATGCCTGGTGCGCGAAGTCACCCGGCACGCTCAGCGCCGCCGAACAGCGCGCCATCCGCCACCGCCAGGAGGCGGCCCGTGCCGAACGCGAGCAGCAGCAGCGCGAGCGCGAGGAGGCCGCCGCCAAGGCCGCCAATGTCCTGTGGAACCGCGCCGTACCGGCGGACGGCAGCCATCCCTATCTGGTGCGCAAGGGCATCCCTGCGCATGGCCTGCGCGTGGCGCCGTGGCCGGTACGCAACAGCGACGGCCTGGTCTTCCGCCACATCGACAACACGCTGCTGGTGCCGGTGATGAATGCTGCCGGTCGGATCGTTTCGCTGCAGGCGATCTTTCCGCGCATGGAACACGCACTGGGACGCGACAAGGACTTCCTGTCCGGTGGCCGCAAACAGGGGTGCTTTCACGTCATCGGCAAACCGCTCGCTGCACAGCCGATCGCCATCGCCGAGGGCTATGCCACCGCCGCCTCCATCCATCAGGCCACCGGTTGGTGCGTGGTGATCGCCTGGGATGCCGGCAACCTCGCCGCGGTCGCCCGCGCCTGGCGCAGCGCCGTGCCCGACGGTGTGTTCGTGCTCTGCGCGGACAACGATCAATGGACCCGGCAGCCCGTGGACAATCCCGGCGTCACCCAGGCAACGCGCGCCGCTGCGGAGATCGATGCACGCGTAGCATGGCCCGAGTTCTCCGCAGTGCACGGTGACAGTGACCGCCCCACCGACTTCAACGACCTGCATCTGCGCGAGGGGCTCGAGGCAGTCCGCGCCCAGCTCCTGCCACCGCCAGCCGCCGTGGTGGAAGATGACACGGCCGGCGACGTCGCACCTTCGGCAGCCAGCGCGAGCTATCAGGTGCCTGGCAACCTGTCCGCATTCGATGCCTTCACGCCCTTTCCCGATACCAGCACGCGCGGCCGCCCATTGCCCACAGCGCGCAATCTGGCCGAACTGTGCCGGCGCACCGGCGTGACCGTGCGCTACAACGTCATCCGCAAGGACCTGGAGATCCTGGTGCCGGGCCTGCAGAGCACGGTGGACAATGCCAAGGAAGTGGCTGCCGGTGAAGTGATGGACTGCATGCACCGCGCTGGCATGACCACCGCCAGCTTCGAAACCAACCTGTGCCAGGTGGCCGAAGCCAACCCCTACAATCCGGTCGCCAGCTGGATCACCTCACGCCCGTGGGATGGCCAGTCCCGCCTGCAGGCCTTCTTCGATACGGTGCAGGAAGCGCAGCCCACCCGCATGGCCGACGGGCGCATCCTGAAGGAAGTACTGATGCGACGCTGGCTGGTCTCCGGCGTGGCGGCGGCCTTTGAACCGGATGGCGTGGTGGCGCGGGGTGTGCTGACGTTCGTCTCGAAGCAGAATCTGGGCAAGACACGCTGGGCCCGGCAGCTGGCACCGCCGGAACTGCAGCTGATCGCCGACGGCGTGGTGCTCGATCCGGCCAACAAGGACAGCGTCAAGCAGGTCATCTCCAAGTGGATCGTCGAACTGGGTGAAGTGGATGCCACCTTCCGCCGCACCGATATCGCCGCGCTGAAATCGTTCATCTCGCGCAGCCATGATGAGATCCGCCGTCCATACGCGCGCAACGAGTCGCGCTACGCGCGCCGGACCATCCTGTTTGCCAGTGTCAATGACGAGCGCTTCCTGCGCGACGCGACCGGCAACACGCGCTGGTGGACCGTGCATGCCGTGGCACTGGGCGAACCGGCGCGCATCGACATGCAGCAGGTGTGGTCCGAGGCCCATGCGCTGTACCGCAACGGCGAGACCTGGCACCTGTCCGGTGAGGAGCTGGATGCGCTGAATGCCACCAACAGCGAGCACGAACCGATCTCGCCGATTGCCGAACTGATCGACCGCCGTTTCGACTGGTCGCTGCCGACCGAGCACTGGAACGCACACTACCGCGCCACCGAGATCGTCATTGCCGCAGGCATCGACAAGCCGAACCGCCGCGATGTCAACGAGGCGGCCGCCTATGTGGTCAAGCGCCATGGCGTACGCACCCGCGTGGTCGGCAAGGAGCGGGCCAAGGTCTGGCTGATGCCGCCGCGCAGGCTCAACCTCGGCGAGCAGGCGGCAGGCCCGTTCTGATGCCGGGCGCCCACCGGCCGCACCAACCAAGATGTAAGTAGATGAAAGGTGTTGACTAGAGGGGCCCAGGAAGGCAAGATGCCTGTATCGGCCACGCCACCTTCCAGGAGCGCTTGCGTCATGCCTCGTCCCCAACTTCATGCCTTCGAAGGCGAGCAGCTGACCGTGCGGCAGATCCACCAGCGGGTACCGGTGCTGTCCGAACGGACCATCCGCGATCACCTTGCCGCTGGCCGTCGTACCCGCACTGCCATGCTGTGCTTTGACCCTGTCGCGGCCGCTGCCCGCGGAGGGCGCATCACCCAGCGCCTGCTGCGTGCGCGCGGTGGTGCCGGTCGCGATTCCTGACCGCCGCCACCCACCGTCTTCTTCCAGGAATAGATTCCGCATGATTCCCGCCTCCCTCGACAGCGGCCATCGCATGATCGCCGACACTCTGGCCGCATTCCGTGCCGGCCCCGCCCTGCGCCGCACTCGGCTGCGGCCTGCCCCGCAGGCAGCCGGTCCGCTCTACATCGGCATCGCCGGCGCCAAGCATGCGGGCAAGGACACCCTGGCCAATGGACTGGCCTCGGCACTGGCGTTGCCCTGCGACAGCTTTGCGGCACCGCTGCGGGCGCTGGCTCAGCTCATCCCTCAGCAGCTGATGCAGAGCGCCGGAACCGGATCGGGGCGTGATTGCATCCTCCCCGAACTGCGGGTGCGCGCGTTGTTCGCACGCCTGCCTGCAGGCGGACTGGTGCCGGATGTGCGCTTGGCCGATGAAGCCCGCGCGATCCGCCGCCGTGGCGGTGTCGTGATCCGCGTCAGCCGTCCGGGCCATGCCAGCGAACAGGCCTTGCCGGACCATCTGGTCGACATCGAAGTAAACAATGACGGCACCCCGGCCGATCTGGTGCGCAGGACGCTGGACCAGCTGCTGTCGCGCGGCGTGATCTGAACGCGGCACGGGGCCGTGTGATCTCTCTTCCCACTCATCCGAGCGCAGGTCGTGGCCCATCATCGGCGAAAATGATGTAAGGTCGCCTCATCACCGACGACACCTGTCGTCACCCTGCATCCCCCAATCATTTTCGCAGAGAGGAAACCCCATGGAGGTCGAACAGTTCGCGTCGACGCGCCTCAAGGCCATCGAATTGTTCAAGTCCCAGCCCAAGGGTGGCAAGGACATCGTGAGCCTGGATGCGATCTTCATCTCGCTGTGCTCGCAGGCCTGCACCCAGGCGGGCGATGGCAGCACGACGCAGGCCCGTACCGTGGCCCGCCCCGGCAGGCAGCAGCCGCCCGCACCGTGGTTCACCGAAACCCTGGCCGCCCTGAAGGGCAAGGGTGAATCGATCACCGTGGCGCGCTTCCTGATGTTCGCCAACCGCTTTCCGGTCAAGCGCATGGATCAGGTCAATGCGGCGCGCTGGCTGCGCGACGCCGGCTACATCCCCCGCAAGACCGGCGGCAACCTGGTGTTCGACCTCTGATCCAGCCCCACCTGCAGCCCTGAAGCCCCGGCATCGTCCGGGGCTTTTTTGTTTCCGGGCCTGCGCCCGGACGTGAGGGCGGGCAACAAGGCCATCCTCACCCCATACCTGCCGGATTCCCCTTGACCTGCCTCTGTTTCCACACGGTGAGGACAGCGAGTACAGGAATACGGAAAACAGCCGCGGCAACGACAACCCGGCGAGAGCCACCGCAGGCATCCGCAGCGCTGTCCTCACCGGTGCTCAGGCTCACTGAATGCCTTCAGCACGTAATTTCGAAAGTAGATGAAAGGTGTTGACCGGAAGGGCGGGAGGGCAACAGTGGAGATCAATGCCACTGACGACACTCCTCATGAACGCCCTGCCCGACAGCATCCAGACCCTCGCCGAGGTCATCGGCGAATCCGCAGCCCTCACGCTGGTGCGTGCATGGCCGCCGACCACCTCCAGCACCACCGGCCGCCACCGCGTCATCGTCTACGTGCCGTCCACCCTGCCCGACCAGCACCGGCTGATCGACATCCTCGGCTACGACGTCGCCCAGCGGCTGGTCGCGCACTTCGGTGGCGAACTGCTGTTCCTGGCCTCCTGCTTCGCTGCCGGTGCGCAGCAGCGCCGCGAACGCATCGCACGTGCCGTTGCCAGCGGCATGCCACGCGACCACGTCGCGCGTGAGTTCGGTGTCTCGCAGACCACCATCAAGCGCGCCCTGCGCGATGCCCGCTCCGCGCCACCGCCTGCGGTCCATCCGGCCCTGCTCAAGGGATACGCACGCGCATGAACGAGAGCGACCTGCTGGCCGGCGTACCCGACTGGGCCAAATACCTGGGCGGTACCTCCGGCGTACTGATCGCGGTGTCGCTGTGGCTGCGCCAATGGCTGTCGTCGGCCAAGGTCGACCGCACCGCCGATGAAGCCACCAGCAACACCCTGCGCACCCTGCAGGAGCAACTTGCCGCCGAGCGCACCCGCGCCGATGGCCTGATGCACGAACGCGAGGCGATGGCGCAGGAGATCGGGCAACTGCGTGGCGAGGTCAACGCCCTGCGTGCACAGATCGCCCAGCAGAGCGTGCAGATAGACGCGCTGCTGGCACTGGTGCGCAAGCAGCCGGAGGCGGCCGCATGACCGCCGCCGCAGCCAGCGCACTCGGCGGTGCCAACGTGGCCGCGTTCCTCGACATGCTGGCCGTGTCCGAAGGTACCGACATTGCCAGCCAGCGCTCGCGTGACCGCGGCTACGACGTGATCGTGGGGGGCCAGCTGTTCAACGACTACCGCGACCATCCCCGCGTCCTGGTGTCGCTGCCGCGCTATGGCATCAAATCCAGCGCCGCCGGCCGTTACCAGTTCCTGCGCAGTACCTGGGACGACCTGCACGCACGCCTGGGCCTGCCCGACTTCGGCCCGGTCTCGCAGGATCGCGCCGCGGTCGCCCTGCTCAAGCAATGCGGTGCCTACGAGCTGGTCCGGCTGGGACGATTCGACGCCGCCGTCAGCGCGGCACGGCGCATCTGGGCATCGCTGCCGGGCGCCGGGTATGGGCAGAAGGAACACGCACTGGAAACGCTGCGCGCTGCCTATCGCGCCGCGGGTGGAGCCCTGGCATGACCCCACTCGCGCTGAGGCTGCGCGTCGGCCTGCTGCTGCTCGTCGGCAGCCATGCCGGCTGCGCCTGGCTGGGGTGGACCCTGCGGGACCGCAGCGCGGACCTGGCCGTTGCCAGCGCCCAGGCCGCACAGCAGGCATCCCGCGCTGATACGGCGCAGGCCGCACATCAGCAGGACCTCGCCAATGCCCGGGCCGGCGCCCGCGCCGAATCACAGCGCCTGGCCACGCAGGCCGAGCGCACCCAGCAGTTCAACGCCCTGCAACGGGACATCGACACCCATGCCAAGACTCCTGGCCGCGATCGCGGCGACGCTGATGCTGAGTTCGTGCGCATCTGGCGCGAAGCCAACGCCGGCCATGCCCTGCCACGTTGACATCAGCATCGCACCGGCACAGTTGCAGACACCCCCTGAGTTGCCGGACCTGCAGGGCGCCGACGACGATGCGCTGCTGCGCAACCACGTCGCCGTCGCGCGCCGATACCACGAACTCGCCGACCAGCTGCGGGCGCTGTTGTGCAGCCTTGGCAACCAGCGCGGTTTCACCATCAACGGTGCGTTGCCGGTCGCGCCTGCCAGCTGCGGCGCTGCAGCCGGCGCCAGCAGGACCCTGCCCTGACCCCGCCGCTCGCGGTCACGCCTGCAATGCCGCCCACCTCCGGTGATGGCAACACTGGCTGCAGACCGCATGGGCCGCACCGGCCCTGCCCTCCTTCCATTCACTGCATGAGCTGACATGGCGACCGATTCCCCTCCTCCGACGCTCGACGCGCTGCACAGCGCCATCGAAACCGCGATACGCGCGCACTTCCCGGGCCTTGCCACCGTTGCGTTCTATCGGGAATCCAGCACGGACAACATGCCCATGCCGGCCTGCCTGCTGGCCATGACCCGTTGTGATCGCAACAAGGAAAACAGCGACGGCAGCGGCCTGCTGCACGCCCTGCTGCGCTTCGAGGCACGCATTGTCGTAGCGGCCAATGCCGATGCAGCGCTGCAGGTACGCAATGCCGCCGTCGCCCTGGCAACCTGGCTGCACCAGCTCGGCCGCTTCCCCGGGGCCGCCAGCGGCGCCATCGATGTGATCGCCGCGTTGCCCGAAGACGTTGCGACGGCACAGCCTGGTCTCCGCAGCTGGGTGGTCGAGTGGTCGCTGCCGATCGCCCTGGGCAGCAACGCGTGGGAGGACACCGGCGGCGTGGTGCCGCAGGCCTTCTACAGCTTCGCGCCCGAGATCGGCCGCGCCCATGAGCCACGCTACCAGCCACTGCCGGAGCACGCACCATGAGCGCCGAACATGCGCGGCTGATTGGCAACCTGTTGATGATCGGCGTCGTGCGCGAACTCGACGAAGCCGCAGCGCGCGTACGCGTCGATGCCGACGGCATGCTCACCGACTGGATTCCCTGGCTGGAGCGACGGGCCGGGCCGGGCATGCGCAGCTGGTGCGCGCCCGAGCCGGGCGAGCAGGTGGTGCTTGCCTGTCCCTATGGCGACCCGGGCCAGGCGCTGGTGCTGGGCAGCCTGTACCAGGACCGCTTCGCCGCACCGGCTGACTCGCGCCTGCGGCAGCGTACCCAGTACGCCGACGGCAGCATCGTCGAGTACGACCAGGAAACCACCACGCTCAGCGTCAACGTCGGCAGCGGCAAGGTCATCGTGACCTGTGCAAGCGCGCAGGTGATCGCCAGCGAATCGGTGCTGCTCGATACACCGTCGATCAAGGCCACCGGCGACCTGGACGTGACCGGTGCGATCACCGCCGGCAAGGACATCAGCACTCCGGCGGAGATCAAGGCCGGCGCCATCGGCCTGAAGGCACACAAGCACACCGCGCAGGGCCCCACCGCACCGACCACGCCGGCCCAGGCCTGACCGGCCACGCCTGCAATGCCCTGAAAACCTGCACTCCACGACGATAGAGACCATGCGAGGAATCGACGCCAACACCGGCAAATCCCTGGATGGGCTGGCCCATCTGCACCAATCCGTGCGTGACATCCTCATCACGCCCCTTGGCTCCCGCGTACTGCGCCGCGAATACGGCTCACGCGTGTTTGAACTGATCGATGCGCCCACCAATCGCTCGCTGCGCATGGACCTGATTGCCGCCACCGTCGACGCCCTGGCGCGATGGGAACCGCGGCTCCACGTCGAGAACGTCGACGTCTCCCTCCCCGCCCCCGGCGTGATGATCCTGGCAGTCACCGGCATCCATCTACCCGACGGGCAGGCCATCACCATCGAAGGAATCGAGGTTCGCTAACCGTGGCATCCGGCTCGTTCACCAGTGTCAATCTGTCCCAGCTGCCTGCCCCGGCGGTCATCGAAGTGCTCGATTTCGAAGCCATGTTCGATGAATCGCTGACTGCGCTGCAGGCCCTGGATCCCACCTTCGACGCGCTGCTGCCGTCGGACCCTGCTTTCAAGATCCTCGAGGTCTGCACCTACCTGCGCCTGCTCGACCGCCAGCGCGTCAACGACGCCGCACGTGGCGTGATGCTGGCCTATGCGATCGGCAGCGACCTGGACCATCTCGCTGCGATCTTCGGCATCGCCCGCCAGGTACTGGACCCGGGCAAGCCGCAGGAGGGCATCGCGCCACGCTACGAGAGCGATGAAGATTTCCGCCGCCGTATCCAGCTGGGCCCGGAAGGCTTCAGCGTGGCCGGGCCGGAGGGTGCGTATGTATTTCATGCCCTCAGCGCCGACCCGCGGGTACTCGATGCGAGTGCGACCAGCCCCACCCCGGGCGAAGTCGTGGTCTCGGTGCTGTCGCGCGAGGCGGACGGAACCGCCACCCAGAGCCTGCTCGACATCGTCGAGGCGAAGCTGAGCGCCGATGACGTGCGGCCGCTGACCGATCACGTGCTGGTGAAGCCGGCCACGATCGTCAACTACACGGTCGACGCCACGCTGTTCACCTTCGCCGGCCCGGACTCGCAGGTGGTGCTCGCCGAGGCGCGCAACCGCCTGGATCGCTACATCGGCGAATCGCACCGCCTCGGCCGTGACGTCACCCGTTCGGGCCTGTTCGCTGCACTGCACGCCGAGGGGGTACAGCGCGTGGAGATCATCCGCCCGGACACCGACGTGGTGGTGGATCGCACCCAGGCCACGCACTGCACCGGCGTGACCCTGACCCATGGCGGCACCGATGAATGAGCCCAGCACGCGCCTGATCAACGCGCGCCTGCGCGGCGCGATCGATGGCCGCAACCGCACCTTCCGCCACCCCGGTGGCGCGCTGGCGACGCTGCAGGCGGTGTACCGCACGAACGCGCAAGGACGGCAGCCACTGCAGGGCGGCGTCATCGAGGGCAGCGTGGTGACCCTGGCTGCTGCACCGGTGCCCGGCGAGATCATCGACGGCGACGCCCAGATGGTGGTGCCATTGGCAGCGAACCTGCTGCCCGCCAATGCCACCCGTGCCGAGCGCGCGCTTGCCCGCGCCAGCGTGGCGCGCCCGCTGCCGGTGGACATCACTGCACTGTGGGACGCCGACCGCTGCCCGACCGCACTGCTGCCCTGGCTGGCCTGGGCGCTGTCGGTGGATGAGTGGAAGGCCTATTGGCCCGAAGCCGTCAAGCGCGCCCGGGTGCGCACGGCCATCGCCATCCAGCGCCGCAAGGGTACAGCCGGCAGCGTGCGCGACGTGGTCGCTGCCTTCGGTGGCTCAGTGCTGATCCGCGAATGGTGGCAGCTGCAGCCCAAGGGACCACCGCACACCTTCGAAGCAGTGATGACCATCGCCAACCAGAGCGGCCAAGCCGCCACGGCGATGTTCGTCGAGGACGTCATCGGCGAAATCAGCCGGACCAAGCCGGTGCGATCGCACTTCACCTTCACCCAGGGCATGCAGGCCGACGCCGCCGTCGGCGCCCTTGCAGCCGCCCACGCCACGGCCTTCCGCCGCCTTCAACTGATCGGAGAGTAACCCCCGCATGCGCTTGAAAATCACCGATGCCGGCTTCGCCAGGCTGGTCAATCCGCCGAACACCGGCACCAACGCCATCCTGATTACGCAGATTGGTTTGACATCCACTGCCTTCACTCCATCGGCAGGGCTTACCGCGCTGCCAGGCGAAATCAAACGCGTCGCCAGCTTCGGCGGGCAGGCGGTGGGCGATGACACCGTGCACGTCACCATCCGCGACGACAGCGCAACGGCCTACACGCTGCGCGGGTTCGGCCTGTACCTGGCCGACGGCACGTTGTTCGCCACGTATGGCCAAGCCGATCCGATCATGGAGAAGTCGGCCGCCTCGATGCTGCTGCTGGCCACCGATACGCGCTTCGCCGAGGTGGACACCGCACTGATCCAGTTCGGTGACGCCGGCTTCATCTATCCGCCCGCCACCACCGAGGTCGTGGGCGTGGTTGAACTGGCCACGAGCACCGAAGCCGAAGATGCGACCGACACTCAGCGCGCGGTGACGCCGCGTGGCGTACGCGCCTACACCGACAAGCGCTTCGGTGCCAGCGCCCCGACCGCACTGGCGAAGACACTGCTGTCGGCTGCGACCACCACGGCAGCCCGCACCGCGCTGGAACTGAAGAGTGCCGCACTGAAGGACACCGGGCATGGCAACGGCCTGGACGCCGACACCCTGGACGGCAAGCACGCCTCCGAGTTCGCGCTGGCCGGTGATTTCGCCACGGTGGGCCACAAACATGTGATTGCTGAGGTGACCGGGCTTCAGTCGGCACTGGATGGCAAAGCGACGAAGGCGGGCAATACCTTCACCGACCAGCAGTTCATTTCGGGTAGCTGGCCCCTGGTTGGATTCGGCAGTGCCGGCGCGGAACAGTCGTTCATCGGTGGCTGGGCGAACACGGGCCTGTGGCGCGTGTGGAGTGCCGATCGTAATGCCAGCAGCGAGATCACCATCAAGCATGGCGACTCGCCGCGCTGGAATGGCTCGGTCATATGGCACGCCGGCAACTTCGCGCCGGAATCGAAGATGGACAAGACCGGCGGGACGTTCACCGGACACGTCGGCGTGAATGGAAACTCGCTTCGTTCCTATGGCTGGAATGGTGTGGCCAACGATGGCGTACTCGTGCTGGGCGACGCCAACTCGTACATCTTCAAGAACGGATCGAATTTCACTTTCGCCAATGCGGCAGGCGGATACACCGCCATGCTCAACGCCGGCGGCTATGTCTGGACCAGCGGCAACTTCGATCCGGCAAGCAAATTGAACAAGGCCGGCGACAAGATGACCGGCCCGCTCAAGGTGCAAGCGGGTAACGGCTCGTTGATTCGCATTGTCAATGATGGCACCAGCAGCACCATGCTCCAGTCCGTCAATGCAGCTGAAGACGCATTCGCGAAGTTGCTCCTGACCGGGGAAGGCGTGAGCCTCCAGGGTCGGGGCCAACAGGTGGATATTGGCAGCAACGTGGACGTTGCGATCAGCGCAAATGGGCTGCGGTACAACGATTCCCAGGGTGCCAACCGCGTTCACTTCACAGCGAACGGCGAGATCGTCGCCAAGCCCATCAACGCCTCCCCAGGCAATGCGGTTGGATCATTCGGACTGATCTCACAAGGCAATTACGGAGGCGGGCTCGGCTTCATCGATACGGGCGGCAACACGCATGGCGGCATCTGGACCGAGTATCAGACATTGCAGTTCGGCGTCAGTACGCCCGGAGCGCTGACACCGAAGATGTCACTTACCTCAGCGGGCGTTCTTTCTGCCGTCGGCGGATATGACTTTGGCTCTTCGCGCAAGCTGAAGAACATCGAAGGCACGCTGCCCTACGGCCTGGCGGCTGTCGAGCGGATGGAACTCGCAGCCGGCCACTACAAGCCCGAATACAACGACGACGGCCGTCGCCGCCTGTTCTTCGTCGCCGAGCAGCTGGCCGAACTGGTGCCGGAAGCGGTCGACCTGGAAGGCGTCGAGTTCCAGGGCGAGCGCGTGGCATCGGTCAAGCTCGACCAGCTGCTGCCGGTCCTGGCCAAGGCCATCCAGGAGCTGTCGGCCGAGGTTCGCGCCCTGAAGGCGGAGCGTTGATATGGCCAGTGGCTATCGCTCCGGCGGCACGGATTTCGATGACCTGTTCGATCCCTATGTAGAAGGTCCGCTGGCACAGGATTCGGGCCGCCGCGTCGGCGGCACCGACCTGAGCCGCCGCTACGCCCACATCCAGTACGGCAGCAAGCGTGCGGACGTCGGGCATCGCATCGGCGGCATGGACGTGTCGAACCTGTGGGCGGCCCGGGGCACCGCGCAGTACGACGCGGTCACCATCCCCAACCCGAGCATCGGCGGCTCGTCCTACGCCGGCGCTGCGCCCAATGGACACGCGGCCTTCAGCTTCAAGTCCAACGGCATGGTGCAGACGTGGACGAACAACCCCAACGGCGTCACCCGCACCTTCGGTCCATGGCTCATCCGTGGTATCGCGAGCAACTTCGAGATCCGCTACACCAAGGTCGAAGGCGATGCGAATCCTTCCGGAACGGGTGCCTGGTTGAATCTCGGTACCGATCGCTACTGCGGATTCGACGTTGTCCATGGCAGCGCGGGCTGCAGCCTCATTGTCGAGATTCGCCGAGCCAGCACCGGCGTCGTCCTGGCGCGCGAAGACCAGGTCTACATGAGCGCATCGCACTCGCGTGGTGACACCGGCCCCATCCTGGAATGACGCCGCGGCCACGATTGCAATTATCGCCAGCGCCACCTTCTCCGAACATTACCCCGTCGCCTGCACAAGCCGGCACACACCCACACCGAGGAAGAACCCCGAATGACCGAATTTCTCCATGGCGTACAGGTCGTCAACATCGATACCGGTGCCCGTTCGATTGCCATCGCCTCCAGCAGCGTGATCGGCATCGTCGGCACCGCACCGCTGGCTGACACCGAAGCGTTCCCCATCAACACCCCCGTCCTGGTGACCTCGCCCTCGCAGGCGGCCAAGCTGTCGGCCAAGACCGGCGCCGAAGCCGGCACGCTGCCCGGCGCACTCGATGCGATCTTCGATCAGTCCAGTGCTGTCGTCGTCGTCATCCGCGTCGAGAACGGTGCCAACGAAAGTGCCACCCTGGCCAACGTGCTTGGCGGTGTGAACGCACAGACCGGCGCCTATGAAGGCGTGCACGCCCTGCTGGCGGCCAAGTCCATCGTCGGCGTCAAGCCGCGCATCCTGGTCGCACCGGGTTTCACCCATGTGCATCCCACCGATCCGGCCAAGCCCGAGGCCGTACTGGCCAACCCGGTCGTGGCCGAGCTGCTCGGCATCGCCGACAAGCTGCGCGCGGTGATCATCAAGGACGGCCCGAACAGCAACGATGAGGCCGCCAAGAGCACCACCGCCCTGACCGGTTCCAAGCGCGTCTACGTGGTCGACCCGGCGCTGCTGGTGCAGTCCGGTGATGCCATCGTCACCCGCTACGCCTCCGGTGCCGTGGCCGGCGCCATCGCCCGCAGCGACAACGAACGCGGCTGGTGGGCATCGCCGTCGAACCTGGAACTCAACGGCGTGCTTGGTACCGCGCGTGCCATCGACTTCGGCCTGTCCGACGCGACCAGCCGCGCCAACCTGCTGAACCAGTCCAACGTGGCGACCATCATCCGCGAAGGTGGCTTCCGCCTGTGGGGCAACCGCACCGCCAGCAGCGACCAGAAGTGGCAGTTCCTGTGCGTGGTGCGCACCGCCGACATCATCGCCGACAGCCTCGAGGCCGCCCATCTCTGGGCTGTCGACCGCGGCATCAGCAAGACCTACGTCGATGACGTGCGCGAGGGCGTCAATGCCTTCCTGCGCGGCCTGAAGACCCAGGGCGCGATCCTCGGCGGCAACTGCTGGATCGACCCCGATCTGAACGCAGCGGACAGCGTGGCCCAGGGCCGTTTCTACTGGGACTTCGACTTCACCCCGACCTACCCGGGTGAACAGCTGACCTTCCGCATGCACATGAACAACAACTACGTCTCGGAGATCTTCTAAGCATGGCGCGCAACGTCCGCAAGAACTTCAACTTCTACGTCGATGGCAAGGGCTATGCCGGCAACGTGGAATCCTTCACCGCTCCGAAGCTGACGCTGAAGACCGAGGATTTCCAGGCGGGTGGCATGTTCGCCCCGACCGAAATCACCCTGGGCCACGAGAAGCTTGAAGCCGAGGCCGTCCTCATCGCCGATGATCCGGACATCATGGGCAAGTTCCATGTTGTGGAGAGCAAGGAGTATTCCTTCACCGCACGCGAGGCACTCGAATCCAGCGACGGCAGCATCACCGCCGTGGTCCACAACATGCGCGGCAAGGTCAAGGCCATCGATCGTGGCGAGTCCAAGTCCGGCGAGAAGGGCACGGTGAAGATCTCGCTCGCGCTGAACTACTACAAGCTCACCCACGGACCGCTGGTCGTCCAGGAGCTGGACGTGGTCAACATGATCGCCAAGCAGAACGGCGTGGACATGCTGGCCGGCCTGCGCAGCGCCCTGGGCATCTGACCCCGCACGCATCTCCACAGCACCGGGGGCGCCTCGCGCCCCCGCCTTCATCGCGCTCCCTCGATTTCCAGGAACACATCCATGTCCAGCAAGACCAAGACCGCCAACGACCACGTCATCGAACGCGATGGCTATGCCGAAGTCACCCTCACCCGCCCGCGCCAGGTCAATGGCGTGGAGACCGCCGTGCTGCGCATGCGCGAACCCACCGTGGAAGACATGGAGCGGTTCCAGGATGACAAGGGCAGCGATGCACAGCGTGAGGTCCGGATGATCGCCAACCTGTGCGAGATCCCGCCGGACGACCTGCGCAAGCTGCCGCTGCGCGACTACGCCCGCCTGCAGTCGGGGGTCGCGCTTTTTACCACCTGACCCTGCCGCAGATCAGGCAGGGAGTGCTCGCCCTGGCCGGCCATACCGGCTGGGCCCTGCGCGAAATCATGACGCTGCGGGTGTCGAAGTTCATCTGGTGGATACAAGGATTGCCGGTACATGGCGAGTAACGTTCAAACGACAACGATCACGATCGGTGGCTCGATCTCGGGCTCGCTGAAGTCCGCACTGTCCTCCACCGAGGATGGACTGAAGAAGATCGGCAGCGAACTGGACAGGCTGGAGCGCAAGCAGCGCTCCATGAGCAAGGCGAACCCCTCGCTGGTGAAGCTCAAGCAGAACGTTGCCGGGCTGCGCCAGGAGTTCGCCAGGCTCTCCAGCGAGGGCGATCGCCTGCGCAAGGTGCAGACCGGCCTGGAGCGCGTCGAGAAGGCGAGCACCGCCAATCTGCGTAGCCGCAAGAAGCTGGGAACCTCCTTCAAGGAGTCACGCACCCTGCTCGGCAGCGCAGTGACCCAGCTGGCCAAGCCGGTCGAGAACGCCTCCAGCTTCGCCCGCCAGAACCAGCAGATCGGCAGCGCAGCGGGCCTGGACAACGGCCAGGTCAAGGCGCTGGGCAGGACAATCCTGGCCGAGACCGGCAACACCAACCAGAAGGCGAATGACCTGCAGCGCGCCATCCGGCTGCTGGTCGACGCCGGCATGGATGCACAGTCGGCGCAGACCAGCCTGCGCGCCATCGGCCGCACCGCCACCGTCACCGGCACCGGGATCGACGACGTCTCCAGCGCCGCCGTTGGCCTGCAGCAGTCATTCGACATCGACCCTGCCAACATGCAGTCGGCGCTGGATGTCCTGGTCGTCAGCAGCCGCCAGGGCGGGCTGGGGCTGAAGGACATGGCCAAGGTAATGCCGGTGCTGGGAACGTCGTTCCAGGCGCTGAAGCTGCAGGGCAACGCCGCAGCGGCCACCATGGGCGCGGCACTGGAAGCCACGCGCAGGTCCGCGGGCGGCGCTGACCAGGCAGCCACCCAGATGAAGGGCTTCATGACATCGATCATGTCGCCCGAGCTCCAGGCCAAGGCCAAGAAGGGATTCGGCCTCGACCTGCGCAAGGTCATCAGCGACGCGCAGAGCAGCGGTGGCAACCCGTTCGACGCTGCGATGCAGGCCATCATCCAGGCCACGGCCGGCGATCAGCAGAAGATCGGCAAGCTGTTCGGCGATGCACAGGCGAAGAACTTCGTCGGCCCGATGATCCAGAACTGGGACCAGTACACCCGGATCCGCGACAAGGCGCTCAATGGCTCTGCCGGAACCACCGATGCGGCTTACGCCAATGCCATGCAGACTGACCCGGAGAAGATCCAGGGCGCGAAGATCGCCGTGGACAACCTGTCCAAGGCCTTTGGTGCGGCGTTGCTGCCCGCGGTCGGCGACGCCGCGGTGAAACTGACCGAACTGCTGAACGGCGTAACCACCTTCGTGACCGAGAATCCGAAGCTGATCGCCAATACCACCAAGGTGGTGGTGGGCATGCTCGCCATGCGCAGCGCGGTACTCGGTGCCCGTTACGCCTGGACGTTCGTGAAGGGTCCGATCCTGGGCGTGCAGAAGGTCTTCCAGCTGTTCCGTGCCGGCAACCTGCTGGCCCAGCTGGGGCGCTTCGGCCCGATGGCCATGCGTATCGCCTCGGTGTTCCGCGTCGTCGCCACCGCAGTGGGGGCCATTGGTGGCGGACCTATCGCGGTAGCTGTGGCCGCGCTCACTGCCGGTGCCCTGCTTGTCCGCAAGTACTGGGAGCCGATCAAGGCCTTCCTCGGCGGTGTATGGGAAGGTCTCAGCAGTGCGGGCACCTCCGCGATGGGAGAACTGGTGAATGCCGTTGCGCCGCTGCGTCCGGCGTGGGAGGCCGTGGGTGCCCTGCTGGGGCAGGCCTGGGACTGGCTGTCGCGGATGCTGGCCCCGGCGCAGTACACCGGAAACGAACTCTCCCGCGTGGGCGAGATCGGCAAGCTGGTGGGCGAAGCACTCATGCTCAACTTCCGCGCCGTCATCCATGTCGCTGGCTTCGTCGCCGAGGTCTTCAGGATGATCGGTGAGGTCATCGGCACCGTGGCCGGATTCATCGTCGTCACCTTCGGCGGCGCCTGGGACTGGGTTGCAGCAAAGGTCAGCAGCGTGATCGACACGATGATGACCAAGATGGCCCCCTTCATGAAGGTGGTGGGCACCATCATGGACAAGGTCGGGGGCGTGCTGGGCACCGCCAAGGACAAGATCGCGTTTGGTGTGAACACCGCGGCCGATGCCTACGGCGCGATACGCGCAAACGGCGGCATACAGCTCCCGCCGGTGATGCTCGCGCCCGCCAGCATGCACAGCGCCAGCGTGCAGCCACGCATGCCGAATGCCTTTGGTACACCGGCCGGGCGTGCCGCACCGGAGATGCCTTCGCCCACACCGCGCAGCGCCACCACGGTGCAGCAGCAGCAGACCAACAACATCACCATCCACCAGCAGCCAGGCGAATCCAGCGAAGCGGTGGCGCGCCGCACGGCCGACGAGCTGCAGCGTCGCAGCGCGGTGACCGCCCGTGGTGGCCTGGCAGACAGGAACTGAGCATGAAACGCGAATTCGTAACCGGCGCAGTGGACAAGCTGCTGTCGCAGTTCAAAGCCAACGACTCCGGCAACGCCCCGGTCCTGCTGATGCTGGGCGGCTTCAAGTTCAGCCTCAACACCGCGGTCTTCCGGGAGATCCAGCAGTCCAACGAGTATCGCTGGCAGGCGCAGGACCGCGTCGGCCAGATGGCGGCCCTGCAGTACACCGGACCGGGCTCGGCCAGCATGACCCTGCCTGGCGTCATCTACTACCAGTTCCGCGGCGCCGGCAATGAGCTCGCACAGCTGCGCAGGCTGGCCGCGCAGGGCACGCCTCATCGACTGCTGACCGGCAAGGGCGGCAACCTGGGCCTGTGGGTCATCGAGAAGATCGATGCCACCGCCAGCGAGTTCACCGCCGACAGCGCGATCCTGAAACAGGAATTCACCCTTTCACTGCGGAAGCACAGCGATGGCACCAACGTATAACACCCGCGACGGCGATGTCGTCGACCGTATCGCGTATGCGCACTATGGCGAGCAGTCGCCGGCCATCCTGCGCGCGGTACTCGACGCCAACCCGGGCCTGGCCGCGCGCGGCCCGGTGCTGCCTGCCGGCGTGGCGATCACCCTGCCGGAGATGCAGCGCCCGGCCAGCGAGCGCAAGGGAGTCGCCCTGTGGGATTGAACATCGCACCGGCCTTCCGCGTGGTGGCCAACAGCCAGGACATCACCGACAAGATCATGGCGCGCTTCAAGTCGCTGCGCATCACCGACGAGACCGGCAACACGTCCGACACGCTGGAACTGCAGCTGGCCGACCATGATCCGTCCGATCCGATCCAGCTGCCACCCGTGGGCGCGGAACTGGAAGCCTTCATCGGCTATGACGGCGAAGTGCGGCGCGTGGGCCTATACATCTGCGACGAGGTGGAGATCTCCGGCTTTCCCGGCAGCATGACGCTGCGCGCCCGGGCGGCACCGTTCGAGACCAGCAAGGGGGGCAAGAGCGACCTGCAGACGCAGAAAACGCGCACCTGGAAGAAGGGCACCACGATCGGCGACATGGTGCGGCGCATGGCCGGCGAGCATGGGCTGAACGCAGCGGTGAGCGCATCGCTGGCATCGATCGTGCTGCCGCTGACGGTGCAGTCGCAGGAGTCGGACATGAACCTGCTGCTGCGCCTGGCCAAACAGCACGATGCCATCGCCAAGCCCGGAGGCGGGCGCCTGGTGTTCGTGAAGCGGGGCGAATCCACCAGCGCCAACGGCGAGCGCATTCCCGATGTCACCCTTACCCCGGCCGATGGCAGCGACTATCGGGTAACCCTTGCCGCACGCGAAGATGCCGGCACCACCATTGCCTACTACCGCGATGTGCGCGGTGCCAAGCGCCAGGAAGTGAAAGTGGGCAGCGGCGAACCGATCATGCGCCTGCGCATGGCCTATGCCGACCGGGAGAGCGCAGAGGCGGCCGCACGCGCCAAGCATCGCGAGCAGGCACGGCAGACGCGGACGCTCAGCTACACCCTGCCCGGCCGCGAGACACTGATGGCCGAAGCCACCGTGGTGATGCAGGGGTTCCGCGAAGGCGTGGATGGCCAGTGGCTGGTCAAGCGCGCCGAGCACAGCATCGGCAGCGAGGGCTACGTCACCCGCATCGAATGCGAACAACCCAACAGCGCCGATGCAGTGAAGGCGGCCAGCAGCGCCGCGGCCACCGAAGGCGAGCAGGTAGCCAGCGAAGTGTAGATCCACGCCATGCGTGGATGCTTTTTGCACATCAACTCACGTACTGCGCCACGCCATTACCAAACGACCAGTTCTCCTTCTTCACTTCCACCAGGTTGATGAACACATCCTCGCGGCGGATGCCCACCGCCGCGTGCAGGCCCTCGGCGATGCCCGCATACAGCGCCTTCTTCTGCTCCAGCGTGCGCCCCTCGTTCCAGGTGATCTGGATGCAGATGAAGTCGTCGGTGCGGTCCACGCCCAGGTAGCCCGGGTCGTAGATCAGCGTCCCGGCGTCGTGCTGCTGGAAGATCTGGAAGCGATCGTTTTCCGGAACGCCCACCGCACGCATGGCCTGGTAGATGGTTTCGCCGACACGTTGCAGGTAGTCGGCGGATTTACCTTTGCGAAGATCGATGCGGGCGAGCGGCATGGCGGGGCTCCAGGGCCAGGTGGGACGGCAGTGAGCCGAGACTACGCCCGTCGTGAGCGGCGGCACAGCGCATGGATGGAACGTCTGCTTTCATGGATGGCACGTTCGAGGGCACCTGCGCCGGATGACGTGATTGCCATCTACCTGGGCCGTGTAGCGGCGCTGCTTCGTTCAGACAAGGCGCGGATTGCCCCATGGGGGGGTGGAATCCCGTCGTGGCTGGCGTTGTTACAACTTTCCTCAATGACTTCCGTCTTTAAGCGGATCGATGATCGCCTCGCCAAGGCAGCACGCCTTGGTCGGGATTGGCGTCTCGAATAAAGGAACAAGCTACTGGAAGTTGCGATCTTGATCGCAGCAAAGAGAATGCACCGACTGCCTTCTATGGCGGGCGGTGCGTGGGGATCGCGAGATCCGCCGGGCCTTTTCTCCCAGTGAGCTTTTCTGCCTTGGTACGCCAACCCGCACCGCCCGCCACCTTCACTCCGAAGGTGGCCTTACGCCAGTGAGGGTTTTGCCATGACCAAACGAGCCGCATCGCTTCCGCGCCTGTACGCATTGATTGCCGACATCGCCAACCAGGTTCCCGACGACATCGCACGCGAGATCGAGTGCGCGCTGGACGAACAGAACCTGCCCGTGCAGTCACCCACGTTTTTCTCCTGCCTCAACGCCATCAGCAACGCCGAGGGCGAGGATGGGCAGCCGTGCAGCAGCCTCACCCTTGCCGCGAGCCATCACGCTTCGCTGCGCCGCTCGATGGCAGGACTCAGCGCAGTGCTCGATCTGCTGCAGGCCGCCGACCGCGCGCGCAGCGAGGCCGGCCCGGATGAACAGCTGGGCGCCTTCCACACCGACGGGTTGATCGTGGCCGCGCGGCAGCTGGTGCGCGAAGCCAACCATTGCCTGGAAGGTGGAACCGCCTGAGCCTCTGGGCGCGACGTGGCTACAATCGCGCAGGGAATCGCAGGAGACCGCAATGGACGCCGAACACCTGGAGTACTTCAAGGCCGCCCTGGAAGGCCGCGCAACGGTCGGCTGGAATGTCTGGTTTGCCGCCAACCAGCAGGCGCTCGCCCAGCAGGTGAGCCGCCCTGCCCTGCTGCGGTTGAAGTTCAATCACCTGCATGAAGCCGAGCGCCTGCTGGCCGAAGCCGGCGTCGTGCCGGCCAGCACGGCGGGCAAGCGCTATGAGGTGTATTGCGCGCAGCTGTCAGCAGACGTGGTGGACGAGAACGGCCGTCCGTTGCCTGCGGTGTGGCGCGCGGCGCACGGCGGCGCCATCGGCCTGCTTGCCGATGGCGAACACGAAGCGGGCCGGGCAAAGCTGCTTGCGGAGTTCAGCCGCGCGCGCAAGCGCGGGCTGCAGCAGGCGCATGAATGGTTGAGCGATGTGTGCTTCGAAGGCGAGATGGAGCTGAGCGGCGGCAATGCCGAGGTGGGCCGCAGCCTGCTGGCGGTGGTGGTGCAGGCCGGCAGCGGCTACGACCTGTTGGATGGCGTGGCGATGATGGCCCGCGAACGGCTGGAGGATCCGGGCTGAGACGGAGCCTGCTTCGGCGGGCGCCACGGAACCCCAGACAACAAAAAAGCCCCCATTGCTGGAGGCTTTTTTCGTTCTGCAACATGGTGGGCGGTACAGGGATCGAACCTGTGACCCTTGCCGTGTGAAGGCAATGCTCTACCGCTGAGCTAACCGCCCGGTGTGTTGCTGAGCCGCTCATTATAGGGGCTTTTCAGAGGCCGTCAACCATTTTTCACATTCGTGTTCACGGGCGTTTTCCGGGGCACGCAGTCGAGCATGGCTCGACTCTACAGAACCGCCCAGCGGCGCCTCACATCGTATGGGTCGGCTTGTCCGAACTGGTCAGGCCGGCCAGTAGCGTCTCGATCTTGTGGCGCACGCCCTCGCCTTCGGCGCCATCGGCCAGCTGCACGCCGATGCCGGCGGTGCGGTTGCCCTGCGCGCCGGCCGGGGTCACCCAGATCACCTTGCCGGCCACCGGCAGGCGCTCGCTGGAATCGGGCAGGGTCAGCAGCAGGAACACCTCGTCGCCCAGGAAATAGCGCTTGGGCGTGGGCACGAAGATGCCGCCGTTCTTCACGAACGGCATGTACGCGCTGTACAGCGCGGCTTTGTCCTTCACGGCCAGGGACAGGATGCCCTGGCGGGCGTTGCTGGCACTCATCGATTTCCCCTTGCGGCAGGCCGCTCGTTCACCTTGTTCCAGGCCAGCAGCAACTCCACCACCGCAAGGTCTGCACGCACCGTGGTGCGCAGCAGGTCGCGGGTGCGGTTGGCCGCATCGAACCAGGCTGCAAGCTTGTGCAATCGCTCCGGCGTGGTCAAGGCATCGGTGCTGGCCTGGGCCAGCGCCAGGTCGGCAGCGAAGCGCAGGCGCAGCGCCGCGTTGTCATCACCGCACCACTTCTGCGCCAGCTCCACCACGCCGGTCTTGCCGGCCGCCAGCTGTTCCAGCTCGCGGCCTACCTCGCGGCGCAGGCTCAGGCCATCTTCGCGCAGCCAGTTGTCGGCCTGGCCGGGATGGCCGCGCGCGGCGTCCAGCGCTTCGCGCGCCGATGCTTCGCTGTGGCCCTGCTGCTGCAGCCACGCCAGTGCTTCCTCGCGGGGAGGCAGCTTGAACTCCAGCCGCAGGCAGCGGCTGCGCACGGTCTGCGGCAGGCGCGCCGGATCGCTGCTGATCAACCACAGATAGCGGCCGGGCTGCGGCTCTTCCAGCGTCTTCAGCAGCGCATTGGCCGCCGAGCGGTTGATCGCATCGGCCGGGTCGACGATCACCACCTGCGCCACGCCGTACTGCGGCGTCAGCGCCAGCTTGTTGGTGATCTCGCGTACCTGCTCGATGACGATCTCGGTACGCAGCTTGTCGCCGCTCTTGTTCGGAATGAAGCTGACCAGCTGCAGGTCCGGATGCGTGCCGGCGGCGATCAGCTGGCGCGTGCGCGTGGCATGTGCAGCGTCGCCACGTGCCAGCACATGGTCAGCCAGCGCCAGCGCCACCTCATGCTTGCCCAGACCCGCCGGGCCGCAGATCAGCAGGCCGTGGCCGAGGCGATCAGCATCGAGCGCAGCCACGGTCTGCTCGAACGCGCGCTGCTGCCATGGCGAGAACGTACTCATGCGCCCTCCCCGTCCTGCAGCCAGCGCTCGACACGCGCAACCACATCAGCGGCGACGCGTTCCTGCACCTGGCCGGCATCGATCAGCGCGAAACGCTGAGGGTCCTGCTGCGCGCGGCTGCGGAACACGGCGCGCACACGCTGGAAGAAATCATCCTGTTCGCTCTCGATGCGGTCCGGCCACAGGTCGCGGCCATTGGCGCGCGCACGGCCCACGGCCACATCCACGTCCAGCAGCAGGGTCAGGCCGGGCAACAGGCCGACCGCGCGACGTTCCAGATCGGCAATCCACTGCGGATCAAGCCCGCGGCCACCGCCCTGGTAGGCGTAGCTGGAATCGGTGAAGCGATCACTCAGCACATAGGCACCGCGCTGCAATGCTGGCTGGATCACCTGGCGCACATGCTGCGCGCGTGCGGCGAACACCAGCAGCAGCTCGGCTTCGGCGCTGAGCGGCTCGGCGGCAATCTCGGCATCGGGCTTCAGCACCAGGCCGCGGATGCGCTCGGCCAGCGGCGTACCGCCCGGCTCGCGGGTCAGCACCACCTCGTGGCCGTGGCTGCGCAGGCAGTCACGGATGGCATTGATGGCGGTGGTCTTGCCCGCACCCTCGCCGCCTTCCAGGCTGACGAAACGCGGGTGGCGAAGCAGCGCGGGACTCATTGCGCCGGGGTCTCCTGGGTACGTTGCCGGCGCAGCTGCTGCAGGTAGCGTGCTACTGCGGCGTTGTGCTGGTCCAGGCTGGACGAGAACACGTGCGCGCCACTGCCGTCGCCGACGGCGACGAAGTACAGCGCGTCGCCCGACAGCGGCTGCGCAGCCGCCATCAGCGCATCGCGGCTGGGCATGGCGATCGGGGTCGGGGTCAGGCCGGCACGGGTATAGGTGTTGTAGGGCGTGTCGGTGGTCAGGTCGCGGCGGCGGATGTTGCCGTCATACGCGGCGCCGATGCCATAGATCACGGTCGGGTCGGTCTGCAGGCGCATGCCGATCTTCAGGCGGCGCATAAACACGCCGGCAATCTGCGGGCGCTCGCTGGCCAGCGCGGTTTCCTTCTCGATGATGGAGGCCATCGTCAGCAGTTCGTACGGCGTGTTGATCGGCAGGTCCGGCGCGCGGCTTTCCCACGCCTCGTCCAGCGCCTTTTCCATCGCGGCATGGGCACGCTTGAGTACGTCCAGATCGCTGTCGCCACGCTGGTAGACGTAGGTCTCCGGCAGGAAGCGACCTTCCGGATGCTGGCCACCGAAACCGAGACGCTGCATCAGGGCCGCGTCATCAAGCGTGTCGGTGGTGTGCAGCAGCGGCTCGGCGCGCTTCAGCGCGGCACGCAGCTGGCGGATGTTCCAGCCCTCGACGATCGTGACGCGGTGCTGCAGCACCTTGCCGGCGCGCATGCGCAGCAGCAGTTCGCGCGGGGTCAGGTCGGTGCTGAGCGCGTATTCGCCCACCTTCAGTTTGCCGGCGGCATCGAGCTGGCGCGCCAGCAGCTGCCACTGCGCATCCTGGCCTTCATCCACGCCGGCCTCGCGCAGTTTGCGCAGCACGCTGTTCATGCCATCGCCGCTGGCGATGACCACGCTCTCGGCGGTCGGGGTGATCCGCGCGTCGGCGAACTGGGTCTGCTGGTAGAAGAACCACGCGCCCGCACCGGCCACGACGGCGGCCAGCACCACCACCAGCGTTACCACGAACAGACACCCGCGCTTGGCTCCCGCCATGGACTACCTCTGAACTCGATTCCGTCGTGCAGGATACCGTGCCGGTGGATTGGGGTCATGACCGGGGGTGGCATGCGCCTGTGCCGACCCACCATCGGAACCCATCCGAACAATGGCCCCCACTGGTACCGGTAGTGCCGGCCGCTGGCCGGCAGTCGCGCGGATCATGGGTGCATGAGGTTGCCGGCCAGCGGCCGGCACTACCGGAGTGCGCCTAGCCCTGCTGCCCCAGCGCACGCAGCAGGCCGCGCGCCTTGGCCCGGGTCTCGTCCAGCTCCTTGTCCGGGTCCGAATCGACCACGATGCCGGCGCCGGTACGGAAGCTGACCTCATCGCCCTCCACTTCGGCGGTGCGGATCAGGATGTTCAGGTCCAGGTCGCCATCGCGGTTCAGCCAACCGAACGCCCCGGTGTAGGCGCCGCGCGGCACCTGCTCCAGCTCGCTGATGATCTGCATGCAGCGCACCTTCGGGCAGCCGGTGATGGTGCCGCCCGGGAAGGTCGCGGCAATCACCTCGCCGGGGGTGACCTCCGGGCGCAGATGGCCACTGACGTTGCTGACGATGTGGTGCACGTGGGCGTAACTCTCCACGGTCATCAGCTCATCGACCACCACGGTGCCGGGCAGGCAGATGCGGCCCAGGTCGTTGCGCTCCAGGTCGATCAGCATCACGTGCTCGGCACGCTCCTTCGGGTGGCCGACCAGCTCCTGGATGCGCGCGGCATCGTCATCGCCTTCAAACCGCGGACGGGTACCGGCAATCGGCCGGGTCTGCGCGTGGCCGGCGTGCACCGACACCAGCCGTTCCGGCGAGGAACTGACCACGTGGCGGCCATGCGCGCTGAACAGGCCGGCGAATGGTGCCGGGTTGGCGCGGCGCAGCTGCGCATACAGCGCCTGCGGACTGACCGGCGCGGCGAACCGGGCGCTCCAGCGCCGTGACAGGTTCACCTGGAACACGTCGCCGGCACGCAGGTACTCGATCACCCGGCGTACGCCGTCGGTGAAGCGCTGCGGTGCATCCTCGCCCACCGACTGCGGCGGCTGCCAGCCCAGCCCGGCCTCGGGCAGCGCGGCCGAGGCCTGTGCCACCAGTGCATCCAGCAGCACCTGCTGGCCCGCTTCGGCGATCACGAAGCTGGCATCGTTGTGGTGGTCGTGCAGCACCGCCGCCGGGCAGCGCAGCGCCAGCGCGGTCGGGCGGCCGTCGTCGCGCGCGCGCGCCGGCAGCACCGGTTCGATCTGGCTGGCCACTTCGTAGTCCAGCATCAGCGCCCAGCCGCCACGGAACGGCAGGCTGTGGCTGCCGTCGTGCGGCAGGCGTTCGGCCTGCCAGGCGCGGTCCAGTGCCTGCAGGAACGTACCGGGCTGCACGGCGTCGTGCTGATCACGCACCTGGCCATCGGCATCCAAGCGCAGGACATCGCCCTGTGCGGCCAGCAGCAGGCTCCAGCGGCCCTGGGCGGTACCCGAGGCGGTGGACTCCATCAACAGCGGGAAGCGCACCGGGTCATGCTGCTGCAGGGCCAGCAGGTCGATCGGGTGCGGCAGCGGGTGGATCAGCGGTGCGTGGGTCATGGCGGCCAGTTCAGCGATTCAGATGCACGGAAGCCGCCTTGCGGCGGCCTCCTCGTGCGTGACGCACGTTCAGTCGAGCATGGCTCGACTCTACAACTCGGTCAGATGCGCTTGAAGATCAGCGTGCCGTTGGTGCCGCCGAAGCCGAAGCCATTGGACATCACCACGTCGACCTTGGCCTGGCGTGCTTCGTTGGGCACGTAGTCCAGGTCGCAACCTTCGCCCGGCTGCTGCAGGTTGATGGTCGGCGGAATGACATTGTCCTGCAGCGCCATCACCGAGAAGATCGCTTCCACGCCGCCGGCGGCGCCGAGCAGGTGGCCGGTCATCGACTTGGTGGAGCTGACCATCATCTTGTAGGCGTGGTCGCCGAAGGCGGTCTTCATCGCCATGGTCTCGCCCAGGTCGCCCAGCGGCGTGGAGGTGCCGTGTGCGTTGAGGTAGCCCACCTGTTCCGGGGTCACGCCGGCGTCCTTCATCGCCATCACCATGCAGCGCGCGGCGCCTTCGCCGTTCTCGCTCGGTGCGGTCATGTGGTACGCGTCGGAGCTGGCGCCGAAGCCGGCCAGTTCGCAGTAGATCTTCGCGCCACGTGCCTTGGCGTGCTCGTACTCTTCCAGGATCAGGATGCCGGCGCCGTCGCCCAGCACGAAGCCGTCACGGTCCTTGTCCCACGGGCGCGAGGCCTGTTCCGGGGCATCGTTGCGGGTGCTCATGGCCTTCATCGCACAGAAGCCGCCCACGGCGGTCGGCGAGGAGCCACGCTCGGCACCGCCCACCACCATCACGTCGGCATCGCCGTACTGGATCATGCGCATCGCGGTACCGATCGAATGGTTCGAGGTCGCGCAGGCCGACACCGCCGAGAACGACGGGCCCTTCAGGCCGGTGATGATGCTCAGCTGGCCCGGCAGCATGTTGATGATGGTCTTGGGCACATAGAAGGGCGAGATCTTCTTGCCCTCGTGGAACTCGATGGTCTGCTCTTCGATGCCGAGCAGGCCGCCGATGCCGGCGCCGACGATGGCGCCCATGCGATCGGCATTGGCCTCGGTGATCTCCAGGCCCGAGTCATGCAGGGCCATGAACGAGGCGCCGAGGCCGTAATGGATGAACGGGTCCATCTTCTTGGCATCCTTGCCACTGACCCGGAACTTGCCGAACAGTTCGTTGTCGGCGGTGATGTCGAATCCCTTGACCTCACCTGCAATCTTGGTGGTGAACCGGTCCAGATAGGCATCAGCAACGTTGGTCAGCGGACCGATGCCCGAACGACCGTGGGTGATGCCTTCCCAGCTGCTGGCCAGATCATTGCCCAACGGCGAGACGATACCCAGGCCGGTTACGACGACGCGACGCTTCATTGCTGTTTCTCCTGACCCGGATGGTTTCTACGGGTAACTCGGTTTGCTTCGATGTGATGCCCAAACACACGGGGCCGCAACAGCGGCCCCATGGGATGCGGTGCGCGGCGAGGATCAACCCGCGCGCGCACTGCCGTCTGACATCAGGCCTTGACGTGGGCCTTGACGTAGTCGATGGCGGCCTGCACGGTGCTGATCTTCTCGGCTTCTTCGTCCGGGATCTCGCACTCGAATTCTTCTTCCAGGGCCATCACCAGCTCGACGGTGTCCAGCGAGTCAGCGCCCAGGTCATCGACGAACGATGCGCTGTTGGTGACTTCTTCTTCCTTGACGCCAAGCTGTTCGACGACGATTTTCTTGACGCGTTCTTCGATGGTGCTCATGGGATCTCGCTCCAGATGGAGTTGTGGTTCAAAAGTGGTCGCCATCAAAGGCGATGGCCGTGGGATAGTGTAGTGGAAACCGGCGCGGCCTTGCATCGCAGCAAAAAACCCGGCAGATCAACCACTTGCGGCGCAATCCCTGCGCCCCTTGCTTACGGCATGTACATGCCACCGTTCACATGGAGGGTTTCGCCGGTGATGTAACCGGCAGCCGGGCCGGCCAGGAAGGCAACCGCATGGGCGATGTCTTCCGGCGAACCCAGGCGTTCGAGAGCGATGTCGTTGATCAGCGCGGTACGCGCTTCTTCCGGCAACGCCTTGGTCATGTCGGTGTCGATGAAGCCGGGAGCGACCACATTGACGGTGACACCGCGCGAACCGATTTCCTTGGCCAGCGACTTGCTGAAGCCGATGATGCCGGCCTTGGCGGCCGCGTAGTTGGCCTGGCCGGCATTGCCGGTCACGCCCACCACCGATGCGATGTTGATGATGCGGCCCTTGCGCGCCTTCATCATGCCGCGCATGACTGCCTTGCTGGTGCGGAACACGCTGGTCAGGTTGGTGTCGATGATCGACGCCCAGTCCTCGTCCTTCATGCGCATCAGCAGGTTGTCGCGGGTGATGCCGGCGTTGTTGACCAGGATCGAGATCGGGCCGAATTCCTTGGCGATGCCGTCCAGCACGCTGTCCAGCGCCGCCGCGTCGGTCACGTTCAGCGCGCGGCCGTGGCCACCGTGGGCGGCCAGGCGCTCGCCGATCGCCGCAGCGCCGGATTCGGTGGTGGCGGTGCCGATGACGGTGGCGCCCTGGGCGGCCAGCAGATCGGCAATGGCGGCACCAATGCCACGGCTGGCGCCGGTGACCAGTGCGATTTCACCCTGCAGGGGCTTGCTCATGATGTTTTCCTCAGGCTGGGACGGCCGCCGCGCCCGTGCCGCTTGCAGCGGCCACCGGCACGGTCGGCAGGAACAGGGGGGTCAGGCCGACCATGCCTCGCGGGCGGCTTCGAAGTCGCCCGGAGTGGCCAGTGAACGGCCATCGATGGCCTTGTCGATGCGCTTGACCAGGCCGGTCAGCACCTTGCCCGGGCCGCACTCGGCGATCTGGGTGATGCCACGGGCGGCCAGCGCCTGCACGCAACCGGTCCACTGCACCGGCTGGTACAGCTGCTGCACCAGTGCGGTACGGATGGCGTCCACGCCGTCATGCACCTTGGCATCGACGTTCTGCACCACCGGCAGCTGCGGTGCCTGCCAGGACAGGCCGGCCATCACTTCGGCCAGGCGGTTGGCGGCTTCGCGCATCAGCGGGGTGTGCGAGGGCACGCTGACCGCCAGCTTGACCGCCTTGCGAACGCCCTTCTCGGCCAGCAGCGCCAAGGCGCGGTCGACGGCATCAGCGTCGCCGCCGATCACGATCTGGCCCGGCGAATTGAAGTTGGCCGGTACCACCACCTGGCTGCCTGCGGCTTCGGCGCACACGTCCAGCACCAGCTGGTCTTCGGCGCCCAGCACGGCGGCCATGGCACCGACACCGGCCGGCGCGGCTTCCTGCATCAGCTGGCCGCGCAGGCGCACCAGGTGCGCACCGTCATGCAGGCTCAGTGCGCCGGCAGCGACCAGCGCGGTGTATTCGCCCAGGCTATGGCCGGCCAGCACCGACGGGCGCGGACCGCCCACGGCGGTCCAGGCGCGCCACACGCCGATGCTCGCGGCCAGCAGGGCCGGCTGGGTGTATTCGGTACGGTTGAGCATTTCCTCCGGGCCACCCTGGGACAGCGCCCACAGGTCGACGCCGGCACCATCGGATGCCTCGGTGAAGGCTTCACGCACCTGCGGGTGCAGTTCAGCCAGCTCGGCCACCATGCCCACAGACTGCGAGCCCTGGCCGGGGAAGACAAAAGCGAGGGTGGATACGGTCACGCGGTCATCCGCTTGTTGCAATCGAAGCGGGCCATGATAAGGGCGAATCCGCTGTGTCGTCTGTACGTGCGCGTATGCAGGCGTATGGAGCTACCGGCCAACAGTCCGCCGGACATGGCCCGGCGGACGCATCACTCAGCAGAACAGCTGCAGGACGTCCAGGTCGCCGTCGGCGAGGAAATCCACGCACAGGCCCACCAGCATCAGCACGCCGGCGGTACTGGCGCCATGGGCGATGAAGATCGAATGGGCCAGCGCGCGCGCGGAACGGCCCAGCTTCATGCACACCCGGGCCAGGCCGTGCAGGCGGCCACTGACCGCATGCACATGCTCGCGCACCGGCGCCTGGGCGTCGCCCATCGCCTCGGCCATCATCGCCTGCAGCTGCTCGGGGCGGTCGGCGTAGTACTTGGCCACGCCATAGCCGAACATCAGCCAGTCGCGGGCCTGCGCCTCGGCCAGATCCATCACTTCCAGCGGGTCTTCCTCGAAGTCGATGAAGCCCACCTTCTGGCCATCCCAGGTGAGGTTGCGTGGCAGCGGCTGGCCGAAATAGGCCCCGCGCGCATGCGCCTCGGCGATGGCCTGCATCGCCGCCATCACCAGCCGGTCGCGACCGGCCTCATCGGCCTCGCGCAGGCAGGTATTGAACGAACTTCCGTTGTCGCCGATCACCAGCGCCGCATGGCCGGTGCCCAGCACGTCAGGCACGTTCACGCCCTGCGCGTGCAGTTCTGCCAGGCGACGGGCTTCGGTTTCGCGTGCGGCATCACCGCCGCGGTGCGGTGGCGGGCGCAAGGCGTCCAGATGGAAACGACGGGCAACGAAATTGAGCAGGCCCAGGGCCAGTGCGCGGCTTCCCTTGCCGTACTGCTTCAGCCAGGCGCGCTGCCCTTCAATGACGATGGGCTCAACCATGGACAGGTACTCCTCTAAACGCGTTACGGCCCCAGAGGGGCCGTAACGACAAGCTTCACGTTGTCGTAACTTGCACTATCAATAGCGCAGCAGGGCCGAACCCCACGTGAAGCCGCCACCGAAGGCTTCCAGCAGCAACAGCTGGCCACGCTCGACCTTGCCCGAACGCACCGCCGCATCCAGCGCCAGCGGCACCGAGCCGGAGGAGGTGTTGCCGTGCTTGTCGACGGTGACCACCACCTGGTCCATCGACATCTCCAGGCGCTTGGCCGTGGCTTCGATGATGCGCAGGTTGGCCTGGTGCGGAATCAGCCAATCCAGGTCGGACTTGTCCAGGCCGTTGGCGGCCAGGGTTTCGTCCACGACCGAGTCCAGCGCCTTGACGGCGTACTTGAACACGTCGTTGCCCTTCATGTTGATCGTGCCACCACCGTTGGCGCCGTCCTTGAAGCCGGTCGAGACACCCACCGGGTTCCACAGCAGCTCCTTCTTGCTGCCATCGGCATGCAGGTGGGTGCTGAGGATGCCGGTCTCTTCGTCGGCCTTGAGCACGACGGCACCGGCGCCATCACCGAACAGCACGCAGGTGGTGCGGTCGTTCCAGTCGACCATGCGGGTCAACGTTTCGGTACCGATCACCAGCACGTGCTTGCAGTCGCCGGAACGGATGAACTTGTCGGCCACGCCCAACGCGAACACAAAGCCAGAACAGGCCGCGTTGACGTCAAAGGCAGGGCACCCTGCAACACCGAGCTTGGCCTGGATCAGGCACGCGGTGGAGGGGAAAATGAGGTCAGGCGTGGTCGTGCCGACCACGATCATGTCGAGCTGCGAAGCGTCGATACCGGCCGCTTCAAGTGCGCGCAACGCGGCCTGGTAGCCGAGGTCGCTGGTGGTTTCGCCTTCGGCCGCGATGTGCCGTTCACGAATTCCGGTGCGCGACTGGATCCACTCATCCGAGGTTTCGACCATTTTTTCCAGGTCGGCATTGGTCAGGACTTTTTCCGGCAAATAGCTACCGGTGCCCGCGATCCTCGAATAGATCCGCTTGCTCATCATGTTTCCTGTTGCGCGGGCCGCCGATCACCGGCACGCCCGGGAAAGAAGGCAAAGGCCGCTGCCCGCAGGCAGCGGCCTTCCCGGCACATCAATCTTCTTCGACGGCCGAGGTCTTGGTCTGGATGACCTTCTTGCCGCGGTAGAAACCGTCAGCAGTGATGTGGTGACGCAGGTGCACTTCGCCGGTGGTCGGGTCGGTCGACAGCTGCTTGGCGCTCAGGGCGTCATGGGCACGACGCATGCCGCGGCGGGACGGGGTGACACGGGATTTCTGGACAGCCATGGGATTGCTCCAAACTCGGTTCGTTTTGCTTCGTCGTATCGTCGCGCAGGACGCCAGCGCCCAGCACACTTTCGCTTTCGCCGCAGCCGCCGACGACAATCCGGCTGCTATTGTTTCTTCAGTGCTGCCAACGCCGCAAACGGGTTGGCCTGCTTTGTTTCTTCTTCGCTCGGCGCCCAGTCCTTGTCGACTGCTTCGCCATCGGGCGACAGCGGTACAACCGGCACTGCCAGCACCAACTCGTCCTCGACCAGGTCCAGCGGACGCAGCTGGCCGTCTTCCGGCACCAGCAGCGCCTCGTACTCCTCCGGCAGGGACGATTCCTCGTCCTCGTCGCGGATCAGGCCAAGCCTCTGGGTCATCTTCACCGGCAACAGGAAACGCTGCATGCTGCGCTGACAGGTCAGCGGCAACGCGGTATCGATGGTCAGTTCCACATAGGATACCCGCAGGACGTCGTCGCGACCGAACTCAAGCGAGTAGGCACACTCGCCGTCGGTATCTGCGACCAACCCCTGCAGGCGGGTCAATTCAGCCAAGGACACCTGACCGTCGAAGCGCCTTCGCGCTACAACCATCCGCCAGGCATCCAGCGTTTCGGGCACGTTCGCGGACATAAGCCGCTGAATACTAAGGATCGGGAGGGCCGGTGTCAAATGCCTGCCATACGGGCCTTGCCGCTGGCAGCGCGGGCGGCCAGACTGCCCCGCCCTGCCCCGGTATTGTCGCATGCCACTGGTCCTGGCCTCCACCTCCCGCTACCGCCGCGAGCTGCTGCAACGGCTGGGCCTGCCCTTCGACTGCGCGCGCCCGGACGTGGATGAAACCCCGTTGAACGGTGAAGCGCCGCTGGCCCTGGCCACACGCCTGGCTGCCGCCAAGGCCGCCGAGGTCGCCGCCCGGAATCCCGGTGCCTGGGTGATCGGTTCGGACCAGGTGGCCGACCTGAACGGGCAGCCGCTGGGCAAGCCGGGCACGGTCGAGGCGGCCTGCGCGCAGCTGGCGGCGATGTCCGGGCGGACGGTGCGCTTCCATACCGCGATCTGTCTCAGCCGCGCCGGAGAATCTTTCACGGCCATCGACCTGACCGAAGTGCGCTTCCGCGCGCTGGAACAGGATGAGATCGCCCGTTACGTCGCAGCCGAACAGCCGCTGGACTGCGCCGGCAGCTTCAAATGCGAAGGCCTGGGCATCAGCCTGTTCGAGGCGATCGACAACCGCGACCCGACCGCGCTGGTCGGCCTGCCGCTGATCGCACTGTGCGGGTTGCTGCGCAAAGCAGGTTTCGCAGTGCCATGACCTGTAGAGTCGAGCCATGCTCGACTGCTTCTGCTGTAGATGGCAGGAGGCCAGGTAAGAGCAGTCGAGCATGGCTCGACTCTACAAAAGCAGGGCCTCAACGAACCTCGAACGGCTGCTCCTGCCATTCCTCCACGCTGCCATCGTGGCCGTGCAGGCGCAGGCCCATCCAGTGCCGGCCCGGTGCCAGCGTGCTCGTGTCCAGGGTGGCATCAAAGCCCACGGCCGGATGCTGCGGATCGGTGCTGTCCGGCCAGGTCTGGCGAACATCGAAGACACGGCCATAGCGCGCGCTTCCGATCGAGCGTCCATCGACCAGCACCTCGACACCTGCCAGGCCGACGCCATCCTTGAAGGCCCATCCGCGGATGGCGAGGGTGCCGGACACTTTCTCGCCATTGGCAGGCGCATCCAGCCACGCCATCGCCGGGGTCACGCATGCGCCCGAGGCACGCTGCGGCGGCAACCGGAACAGCAGGAAGCGCTGGAATCCATGATCGCTGCTGACCACGCGCGGTGCAGGCAAGGGCCCCACCTGTTCGCAGATGGCGTGATAGCGCGCCAGCAGGTCGCGGTAGCGCTGATCGCTGGGCGACAGCACCAGCAGCATCGGCGCCGCGCGTGTACCCGCGTGCAGCAGGTCCCACTGTGCAAGCTGCGCGGTCCGCCCATGCTTGTCGTTGAGCGGGTGCGGCAGCACTTCAATGTCACCGTCGCCCAGCTGGAAGCCCAGTTCGGCCCCTACCTTGAAGTTGCCGGCCAGCACGCGCGTTCCCGCCGGCATCTGCTGCAGTTCTTCGCGCACGGCGGCGGCCAGCGGCTGCCAGCCTGCGAAATTGCGCGGGTAGTACTTGCTGCCTGCCAGCTGCTCGCGCAGCGATGGCGTGGAGGCCATCAGGTAATAGCCAAAGGCCAGCACCATGCCCGCGCCCGCCAGCCACCAGCCGGTGCGGCGCAGCCAGCGTGGCCAGCCGTTGAGCACCACCGGCACCGCCACCAGCAGCGCCAGGTAACCCGGCAGCGGCCAGTGGAAACTGATGCGCTCGACGTCGGTGAAGAAGCCGAGCAGGAAAATGCCCAGCGTGGATACACCGCCCACCAGGCCGAAGTAGCGCCATTGCACGCGCGTACCGCCGCCGCTGCGGGTACCGGCCAGCGCCACCTTCCACATCGCCATGCACAGGATCGGCGTGACCAGCATCGGCTGGATCACCAGGAACCACAGCCCGTTCCACTCGAACGTCCAGGGATGCCGCTCGACCACCTGGAACTTCAGGCCGGCATCGTGATTGTCGGCATTCCATGCCAGCAACGGCAGCCAGGCCAGTACACCCACTGCCAACGCAACCCATACGCGCGGATCGGCCAGCATGCGCCGGCCCTGTGGCAGCGCCAGCAATGCAATGAAGCCGACACCGATGACGCCGATGAAACGGTAGTGGCTGAGGGCGCCGATCATCAGGCCCAGCGCCAGCTTCATCGCCGATGATGCATCCACGTTGTGCAGCAGGCGCGCACCGGCATGCAGGCAGATCACCGCCGCCAGCGCCATCGGCACATCCGGCACCGCCAGCAGGCCCAGCGTCGCCGACAACGGCATCAACAGCGTAAGGCTGCCCGCCTGCCAGCCCGCCACGTTGCCGAACCAGCGCGTGGCCGTGCGCACCACCAGCAATGGCAGCAGCGCACCGATGGCCAGGAACGGCAGTCGCAATGCCAGCACGTGATGGCCGCCGATCTCCACGCCCAGCCGTGCCAGCCATGCGGTCAGCCCGGGCAGATCGGAATAGGCCGCAGCCAGATGCTGCCCTTCCTGCCAATAGAACGCCTCGTCGACGAACAATGGCAGGCGCGCAGCCACCACCAGCTTGGCCGCTGTGACCAGCGTCCACAACCAGAGAAAAATTGCCCGTGCGCGCTGTTCGCCTTGCATTGCTCTATGGATAATCAAGTGAAATTCAGAACTGAGACGATCATGCCAGCTTCGTCCCCCAATCCCAGCATGCTAACCGATCAATTGCGTCAGGCCCTGCGTGAGGCACAGGATCAGGTCAACGCACTGGTGCTGGGCAAGGTGCCGGAAGTCAGGCTGGCGTTTGTCGCCCTGCTTTCCGGCGGGCATCTGCTCATCGAAGATCTGCCCGGGCTCGGCAAGACCACATTGGCGCATGCACTGGCCAGCAGCCTCGGCCTCACCTTCCAGCGCGTGCAGTTCACCTCCGACCTGTTGCCGGCCGATGTACTGGGCGTGTCGGTGTACGAGGCCGGCAGCCGTCAGTTCCAGTTTCACGCCGGACCGGTGTTCACCCATGTGCTGCTGGCCGACGAGATCAACCGCGCGCCCCCGCGCACGCAGAGTGCGCTGCTGGAGGCCATGGCCGAACAGCAGGTCACCCTGGACGGACAGACCCATCCCCTGCCCGATCCCTTCTTCGTGATCGCCACGCAGAACCCGGTGGACCTGTCCGGCACGTTCCCGCTGCCCGATTCGCAGCTGGATCGATTCCTGCTGCGCCTGGCGATGGGCTACCCCAACGCCCAGGCGGAGCGCGAGCTGCTGCGTGGAACCGATCGTCGTGACCTGATCGCGCGCGCGGTACCGAAGCTGGATGACACGCAGGTCCGCGCGCTGCGTGAGGCGGTCGGCCACATTCATGCCAGCGACGCGCTGGTCGACTATGTGCAGGCGTTGCTGACCCGCAGCCGCCAGCACGCGGGCGTACGGGTGGGCCTGTCACCGCGCGCCGGCCTGGCGCTGCTGCGCGCGGCCAAGGCGCACGCGCTGCTGCTGGGCCGCAGCCATGTGGTCCCCGAGGATGTGCAGACGCTGTTCGTGGCCGTGGCCGGGCATCGGCTGGTGGCCGAGGCCGAGTCCAGCTCAGGACCGGCGCTGGCGCGGGCGATCCTGCAGACCGTCGCGGTGGACTGAGGGTGACCACGCGCTGGGCCCGTCTACGGCTGCTGGCACGTCCGCGCCGGCCCGAAACGCTGCCGCAGCGGCTCGACCGCCATCGCATCTATGTGCTGCCCACGCGTTTCGGGCTGTTCGTCGCCACCCTGCTGATCGCGATGCTGCTGGGGGCGTTGAACTACAACAACAACCCGGCACTGCTGCTGGCACTGCTGCTGGCCGCCGCGGCGATTGCCAGTGCCATCGCCGCGCACCTGCAGCTTTCCGGTGTACAGGTCGATGCGATCTCGGCAGAACCGGTTGCGGCCGGGCAACCGCTGCGCCTGCGCGTGGACCTGTCGCTGCGTGATCCGCGTGCGCGGCATGGGCTGCACCTGCAACTGGGTGACAGCGAAGCCTGGACCTCACTGCCGCCACAGGGGCGTGGCGAGGTCGAGCTGGAAGTTCCCAGCGAGCGCCGCGGATGGCTGGAGCTGCCGCGCATCCGCCTGTCCACCACCCAGCCACTGGGGCTGGTGCGGGCGTGGTCGTGGGTGTGGCCGGAACAGCCGCTGCTGGTCTATCCGTTGGCCGAGGCGCTGGCCCCGGCGTTGCCGGAGAGCGGCAACGATCCACTGCATACGCGTGCCCATGCCAGTGGCGAAGAACTGCACCAGCTGCGCCCTTATCGTGCAGGCGATGCGCCGCGCAGCATTTCATGGAAGCACTCCGCGCGCCGCGACAGCCTGCTGGTGCGCGAGTATGAAAAGCCGATCGGCATCGAAGTGATCCTCGACTGGCGCACGCTGGCGCCGCTGGGGCACGAAGCCCGCATCGCGCGATTGGCGCGCTGGGTTGATGTGGCCGAGCGCGAGGGCCGGCGCTACACCCTGCTGCTGCCCGCACATCCGGCGATCGGCCCTGGCCAGGGGGCCGGCCATCACCACCTGTGCCTGCGTGCACTGGCGTTGTTGCCGCATGGCTGAGACCCCTGCCCTGATCGATCGCACTGCCCGCAGCTGGACCCTGGCCAGCGCGGCGCTGGCGCTGCTGCCGTTGCTGCTGCAGCTGCCACCACTGTTGGCCGGCGTCATCGCAGCCACAGCGGTGGTGACTGCATTCCTGTCATGGCGAAAGGTGCTGCCGATGCCGGTACGCCTGCTGCTGGTGCTCGGCATGCTCGCCGCCATCGTCTGGCAGATGGGCATGGTGCGCCCCGGGCGCGATACCGGTTGCGCCCTGCTGGCCGCGATGCTGGCGATCAAGTCCAGCGAGCTGCGCAGCCTTCGCGATGCCCGCAGCCTGCTGGGCTTCGCGCTGTTCTCCCCGTTTGCGGCGTTCCTGCTCGACCAGGGACCGCTGACAACCGTGCTGGCGGCGTTGGCAGGCATCAGCGCGCTGCTCGCCCTGCAACGCCTGGCCCAGGATGAAGGCCATGCAGGCCGAGTGCCGTTGTACGGGCAGTTGCGCGGCGTGGGTCGCCTGCTGGCGATCGGGCTGCCGCTGGCCCTGGCCTGCTTCTGGCTGTTCCCGCGCCTGGCGACGCCACTGTGGGGGGTCCCCGAGCGCGCCGTCGGCACCCCGGGGCTGTCCGACAGCATGGAACCGGGCCAGTGGCTGGACCTGATGGCCGACGACACGCCCGCACTGCGCGTGCAGTTCTTCGGTGCCGTACCCGAAGCGGCGCAGCGCTACTGGCGTGGGCCGGTGCTGACCGCATTCGATGGACGACGCTGGATGCGCGACCCTGCCAGCGCGCGGCGGCCGCCCGCGGTGGTCGAGGCCGGCACGCAGCACTGGGACTACCAGATCGATTACGAGCCGACCGACCGTCGCCAGCTGGTCGCGCTGGATCTGCCGGGCCAGGCGCCCGCAGGCAGCACGCTGGATGCGGACATGAGCCTGAGCAGCGATCGAGCGCTGGCCTCGCTCAGCCGCTGGCGGCTGCAATCGGCGCCACCACGGCGCTTCGACAGCACCCTGTCGCCGTATCTGCGGCGCGCGGCGCTGCAGTTGCCCGATGGCTTCAATCCACGCACCGCCACCCTGGCACGCCAATGGCGGCATGACGCAGGCAACGATGACGCGGCCATCGTCCGCCGCGCGCTGCAATGGATCACCACCGATTTCTCCTACACGCTGGAAACGCCCCAGGCCGGGCGCGACCCGGTCGACGAGTTCCTGTTCGGCTACAAGGCCGGCTTCTGCGAGCACTTCAGTTCCGCATTCGTGGTGCTGATGCGCAATGCCGGCATTCCTGCACGGGTGGTCACCGGATTCGCCGGCGGCACCCGCAATCGCCTTGGCGATTACTGGGTCGTGCGACGGATGGATGCCCATGCGTGGGCCGAGGTGTGGCTGCCGCAGCGCGGCTGGGTGCGGGTCGACCCCACCGCTGCGGTGGCGCCCGAACGCATCCTCGATACTCTCGACGACCGACTGCAGGCTGGCACCGGCAACCCGATGCAGCAGCGCCTGCTGGAACTGGGGCAGATGGGCGACTGGCTGCGCCGCGGCTGGAACGATCTGGTGCTGTCTTTCGACGCACGCCGCCAGCAGCAGCTGCTCAAGCCGTTCGGGCTGGCTGATCTGGGCCCCGGTCAGCTGGCCGCCGGCTTCGTGATCGCCGCGTTGCTGGCCTTGGCCTGGATGGCCTGGCTGCTGGCCCGCGGCGAACGCGAACGTGATCCGCTGCTGCGCGCCTGGCACCGGCTGGGGCGACGCTATGCACGCCTCGGCCTGGCCCGGGATCCCCACGAAACCGCACGGGACTGGGCGCATCGGGTACACGCCCAGCGGCCCGACCCTGCCCTCCTCGCACTCAGCCAGCGTTTCGCCGACGCGCGTTACGCTGGAACTTGCACCGACCTCGCTTCATTATTGCGGGACCTGCGCAGGCATCGCCCGACTTCCGGAGCCTCCCCATGAACACCAAGTTCTTCCTCACCGCCGTGGCCACGCTGGCCCTGTCGGCCTGCGCCACGGCTCCCAAGCCGCTGCAGGGACAATTCAGCCTGGTCTCCCCCCGCGACTCGGTCGCCACCCAGCAGGTCGGCACGCCGGTCCGTTGGGGCGGTCGCATCATCGAAACCAAGCCTGGCCAGGGCGAGACCTGCTTCCAGATGATCTCGCGCCCGCTCAATGCCAGTGGCCGCCCGAACACCACCTCGTCCGACGCCAGCGACGGCCGCTTCATCGCCTGCCGCGCCGGTTTCTACGACCCGGCCGTGTTTGAAGCCGGCCGCGACGTGACCTTCATCGGCAAGATCGATGGCTACCAGAACACCCGCATCGGCGACTACGACTATCGCCTGCCGAAGCTGTCGGCCGACGTGATCTACCTGTGGCCGGAACAGCGCCAGGTCGATGTGGTGCCCTACCCCTATGGTCCGTGGGGCCCGGGTCCGTATGGCCCGTACTGGGGCGGCTACGGCCGTTGGGGCTGGTGGTGATCGCCAGCCGGCATGCATGACGGAAAAGGCCGCCCTCGGGCGGCCTTTTTTCATCCACGCAGGGCGTGGACGGGGGATTCAGCGCCCCGGCGAACCGAAATGGCCCAGCGGTCCACCGGCCAGCAGATGCATGTGGATGTGGAACACGGTCTGCCCGGCATGCTCGCGGCAGTTCATCACGATGCGGTAGCCGTCCTGGGCAAAACCCTCGCGGCGCGCGTACCCGGCCGCGGCCAGTGCCAGCTTTCCGATCAGGTGCGCCTGTGACGGCTGCAGGTCGTCCAGGGTCGGGATGATCTCGTTCTTCGGAATGAACAGCACATGCACCGGCGCCTGCGGCGCGATGTCCTTGAAGCCCAGCACCTCGTCATCCTCGTAGACGATGGTGGCCGGGATCTCGCGACGGATGATCTTGCTGAAGAGGGTTTCGGTGCTCATGGTCGGCCTCGGCGGGGATATCGTCCGCATTGTAGGCCGGCCGCGCCGGGCCATGCCCAGCGCCTGCTCAATCGCGGAACTCGCTGCGCGTTCCGAACGCGTGCGACAGCGTGCCACGGTCAACATACTCAAGCTCGCCGCCGAGCGGCAGCCCTTGCGCCAGGCGGCTGGGCTGCACCTTCCGCGCGCGCGCCAGCTGCGCCAGGTAGTGCGCGGTGGCCTCTCCCTCGACGGTCGCGCTGGTGGCGATGATCAACTCCTGCACCTCGCCTTCGGCCAGGCGGTTCTCCAGCTGCTCCAGCCCCAGTTCGCGCGGGCCGATGCCATCGAGCGGCGACAACCGGCCCTGCAGCACGAAGTAGACGCCACGGAACCCCGTAGCGTTCTCGATGGCCAGGCGGTCGGCGGGCGACTCAACCACGCACAGCTGGCTGCGTTCGCGGCTGCTGTTGGCGCAGGTCGGGCACAGCTCGGTTTCGCTGAAGTCGCGGCACTGCGCGCAGTGGCCGATGCGCTCCACCGCCAGCGCCAGGGTCTCGGCCAGGCGTTGGCCACCTTCGCGCTCGCGTTCGAGCAGATGGTAGGCCATGCGCTGCGCGGTCTTCTGGCCCACGCCAGGCAGCACCCGCAGTGCGTCGATCAATTGTTCAAGCAGGGGTGCGGACACGGCGACAGGCTTTGTAGAGTCGAGCAAGCTCGACGGCTATGTGTAGAGTCGAGCTTGCTCGACTGAAGCGCCCGGTGGCGTCGAGCAAGCTCGACTCTACGCGGTCGATGGCACCCGATAACCGGGTGCCATATCACGCATCAGAACGGCAGCTTCATGCCCGGCGGCAGCTGCATGCCCGCGGTGGCCGACCCCATCTTCGACTTCGACTCGGCATCGATCTTGTTCGAAGCGTCGTTGAAGGCGGCCGCGATCAGGTCTTCCAGCATTTCCGGGTCGCTGGCCAGCGACGGGTCGATGCGCACCTTGCGGCACTCCTTGGCGCCGGTCAGGGTCACGCTGACCATGCCGCCACCGGCGCTGCCGGTCACTTCGATCTTGGCGATTTCTTCCTGGGCCTTCTGCAGGTTCTCCTGCATCTTCTGGGCCTGCTGCATCAGTTGGGCGATGTTTCCGCGCATGGTGTCTTACTCGTCAAAAGTACGGATGGAATCGGAAACAACCCGCGCGCCGTGCTGTTGGATCAGCACCTGCACTTCCGGGTCGTCCATGAAAACGGCCTCTGCCACCTGCTGCCGCTCGCCACGCTGGCGGTCGGCCCGCTGGTGCAGGGTCTCGGCCGGAACGTGTTCGGTTTCCACGGTCTCGACCACGATCTTCGGCGCCTGGCCAAGAGCCTTCTGCAGCATCTCGCCCAGGGCAGCCAGCGCGCGCTCGGAGCGCAGGTATTCAAATCCGGGCGAAAGGCCCAGTTTCAAGGTCCCGTGCTGGCAGCTGATGAAGGCGGCGTTGGCGGCCAGCTGTCGCGAAGGGCCGCTGAGGCCGCTGTTGGCGACCAGATCCAGCCAGTCCTCGGCGCTGGCCAGTTCGCTGACACCTTCCAGCGGCGCGGCGTCGCGCACCGTAGCCGGCTCGGCCGGGGCGATGACGATGCCTTCGGTGCGGAATGGACGCTCCCGCTCGGCAGGTTCCGCTTCAGCCGGCGCTGCCACCGGGGTTGGCGGTTCCTGCCAGGGCGCCACCATGGCCGCGTCCGGGCCGGCCATCTCGACCGCCAGCGCCTCGTCGCGGGCCTCGGCCTCATCGGTGGCCCACGGCGGCAGGTCGTCGCTCGCCGCTGGCTCAGCCGGCGGCATCTGCGCTTCCACGTCGGCCTTCATCGGCGGCGGCTGCACGGGCTCTTGCACCGGCACCGGCTCGGGTTCCGGCGTCGGGTCCGGCTCCGGTTGCGGGGCCGGCTCAGGTTCGGGATCGGGTTCGCGCGGTGCGGCCTGCATTGGGGCAGCCACCTGTGCCGTCGCGGCCGGGCCTGCCGAAGCGGCGGCAGCGGCCGGCGTCGCATCGTGGGTCCCGGCGCCGCTGCCACCACCGGCAACGTTGCCTCCTGCGGCACCTTCCACCGACTTCGGTACCGGCGGTACCGCGGCGGCCGGACGGAACGCCAGCATGCGCAGGACCGCCATCTCGAAGCCGGCACGCGGGCTCGGCGCCAGCGGCAGGTCACGACGACCGTTCAAGGCCATCTGGTACCAGAGCTGCACCACTTCCGGGCGCAGGCGCTCGGCAAAGGCGGTGGCATCCAGGCCTTCGGCAACCGCCGCACCCGGTACCAGCTGCTGCACCTGGATACGGTGCAGGCCTTCGGCCAGCGCTTCCAGCACGCCACTCCAGTCCGGCGAGAACTCGGCCAGCGCCGCCACCACCTGCAACAGGCGCGGGCCATCGCCCTCGGCCAGCGCATCGAGCATCGCCGCCACCTGGGTGCGGTCGACGGTGCCCAGCATGGTGCGCACCACGTCCTCGCGCAGCGCGCCGCCGGCATAGGCGATCGCCTGGTCCAGCAGCGACAGGCCGTCGCGCAGGCTGCCGTCAGCGGCCTTGGCCAGCTGCACGATCGCGCTGTCGTCGGCCTCGATGTCTTCCGCCGCCAGGATGCGGGTCATCTGGCCCTGGATCTGATCCTCGTCCAGGCGCTTGAGATTGAACTGCAGGCAGCGGCTGAGCACGGTCACCGGCAGCTTCTGCGGATCGGTGGTGGCCAGCAGGAACTTGACGTGTTCCGGCGGCTCTTCCAGCGTCTTCAGCAGCGCGTTGAACGCCGCCTTCGACAGCATGTGCACTTCGTCGATCAGGTAGACCTTGAACTTGCCGCGCGACGGCATGTACTGCGCGTTCTCGATCACCTCGCGCACGTCATCCACGCCGGTGTTGGACGCGGCGTCGATCTCCAGCAGGTCGATGTAACGGCCGGCGTCGATGTCCAGGCAGGCCGCGCACTGGCCACACGGGTCGGCACTGGTGCCCTGCTCGCAGTTCAGCGACTTGGCGAAGATACGCGCGATGGTGGTCTTGCCCACGCCACGCGTACCGGTGAACAGGAACGCATGGTGGACCCGGCCACTGTCCAGCGCATTGCTGAGCGCACGGACCACGTGTTCCTGGCCCACCAGCTCGGCAAAACGCTTCGGACGCCACTTGCGGGCAAGCACGAGATAGGACATCAGGCCACCGTCTTCCATCGGATGTTCCATTGTGCCATGCCTGTCCAGCCCCCTCGCCCCCGGCACGCCCCTCGCAGGTTCCTGACCAGGGTGCTTGTGAAGTGCCGCGCGGCCCGCTAGAATCTGCGCCCCTGCTGAGGCGTTTGCCGATGGCAGGGATCCGGAGAGGTGTCCGAGTGGTTGAAGGAGCACGCCTGGAAAGTGTGTAAGCGTCTAAACCGCGCTTCGGGGGTTCGAATCCCCCTCTCTCCGCCAGATAACTGAAAAGGGCTGCCCGAAAGGGCAGCCCTTTTCAGTTATCTGGCGCGGGATGCGAAGTGCGCTGCGCGCGCTTCGCCCCAAACGTTGCTGCGCAACCTTTGGGCCCCTCCCTTTGCCTGCCTCTCCCCGCCCCTGTCGGGGCAGCCCCTCAACAGAGGGGCTTGTTCCTCCAGATGCGTGACATGCACCGGCGGAGGCACGGCGATACCCGCCACGGCTGTCCCGATGCGTGGATATCCTCTCACTCTACCCATCAGTAGATCCACGCCATGCGTGGATGCGCATGATCGCTTCCGAACACTATCCAGCGACCTCAAACAAAGCTGAACGAAACCTGAAAATTCGCTATCGTAGGCGCCTACATCCCATGCCGCCCCATCGCCCATGAGCTCGACCGACACCGCTCACGCCGCCTGCGAGAACTGCGACACCGCCCTGCATGGCCATTACTGCCATCGTTGCGGGCAATCGGCGCACAACCCGCTCAAGCATGTCGGCCACGCCATCGAGGAAGTGTTCGAATCCTTCTGGCACCTGGACGGGCGCATCTTCCGCACGCTGCGTGACCTCTGGGTGCCCGGCCGCATCGCGCTGAACTACCTCAAGGGCCGCCGGGTGGGATACGTACAGCCACTGCGGCTGTTCGTCATCCTCACGTTGTTCACCTTCTTCGTCGGCAAGCTGTTCGTACACGTCGACGATTTCGGTGTGGGCGGCGGACGCGACTCGGTGTACGCCAAGGCCACCACCGTGGAACAGGTCGAAGCCGCCCGCGCACGACAGCTGGCGCTGATCGACCAGCAGCAGGCCAGTTCCCCCGCCACCGGCAACGCCGGCTTCACCATGGCGAGAGCAGCAGTGAACGCCGCCGCCGCACAGCGCAGGGCAGAGCTCGAGGGCACCCGCACCGTCGCCCCTGCTGAAACCACCACGGGCGGATACGGCACCTTCTTCGATCACACCGTCAACGGCAAACCGTGGGATGCGGACAGCAATCCCATCGTCCTCGACGGTTGGCCGCAGTTCGCCAACCGATGGCTCAACAAGCGCCTGCAGAACGGCAACGCCAACATCAAGCGCATGGGCGGCAAGGCCGACCTCTACATGCAGGCGATCCTCACCGCACTGCCGGGCGCCCTGTTCTTCCTGATGCCGGTGTTCGCACTGGTGCTGCGCATCGCCTACATCAGTCGACCGATGGGCTATCTCGAGCACCTGGTGGTCGCCCTCTACAGCCACTGCTGGCTGATGATGGTGCTGCTGGCAACGTTCATCGTTGCTGGCATCGGCAACGCCTTCGCTTCACCGGCGATCGCCACGCTCAGCCAATGGTTGTATGCCCTGCTGTGGCTGGCGGTTCCGGTGTACCTGCTGTGGATGCAGCAGCGCGTGTATGGCGGCAACAAGGCGTTCACCGTACTGCGCTACCTCGCCATCGGCGGCGTGTACCTGTTCCTGGTGACCTTCGTGGTGATGTACGCGGTACTGGCGGGCATTTCGGCCTGAGGGGAGACACGCATGGCGTGTCACCCCTGAATCCGCGCGTGGCGTGGATCTTCTGATACTGCTGATCGTCTATCGTGGGCGCATGAAACTCCGGCTCTACCGCCCCACGGATGCCAGCGCCTGCCTGTCGATCTTCGACAGCAACGTGCCCACGTTCTTCGCCGCCGAAGAGCGCAGCGATTTCGAACGCTTCCTGCTCGTGCAGGCGGTGGACTTTGCCTTCCAGGTCATCGAGCGCGACAGCAGCGTCATCGCCTGCGGCGGCATCACACGCCGTGGCGATGGCAGCGCCGGCTTCTGCTGGGGCATGGTCCAGCGCGCGCTGCACCGGCAGGGCATCGGCCGCGAACTGACGCTGGCACGCCTGCACCAGGCCGAAGCGGACTCGTCGATCACGCACATCACGCTCAGCACCAGCCAGCATACGCAAGGGTTCTATGCCGGCCTCGGCTTCCACGTGACACGGGTGATACCCGATGGCCACGGCGCCGGGATCGACGCCGTGGAGATGGAGCGGAGGGTGTAGCCCTCCGCCCCGCCCCGGATCCACGGCGTGCGTGGATCCATTGCCGGCCTACTCCCCTCAGAAGCCCACGCGCAGGTTGATCTGCCCGCCGACATCGCGACGGCCATCGCCATGCTGGCCCTGCACGAACATCGACAGCTGGCTGTTGCGGCCCAACCCGACCGCCACGCCGACCTGGCTGACCAGCGCATTGCGCGCCATCACCGCGCTGTAGACGTCGAAGGCATCGCCACCCACCGCGAAGCGGTTGCGGCTGGCCACGTCGGTGTCACCGGAGGCGTGCTGCCACCCCAGGCCGACGGTCAGCTGTGCCGGGAAACGCTCGCCGCTGCCCACGTCCCAGCGGCCCCGCACGCCCACCGTGCTGACATTGAGCGTGTCCTTGCCGCCTTCCAGCACCAGCGCAGCGCTGCCGCCCTGCTCCGTCGCACGATCGCTGTCGACCCAGTGCTTGGTGAACTGCACGTACGGCTGCAGTTGGGTCCTGCCGTGGGTCCAGGTCCAGCTGCCCTCCACCTGGGCGATGGTCACATCCGAATCCTGGCGGCTGTGCAGGGTCTGGCCCAGCAACGGCACCTCACGGGTGGTGCGCGTGCGGTAATCACCGCGCGACACGCTGCCGCCCACCGCGAAGCCGTTGTTCCACTCGCCCTGTGCGTACAGGCCGAAGGTGGTACCGCGCAGGCGGGCCCGCGAGTTGCGATCGTACAGGCGTGTATCCAGTCGCTCGCTGCCTGCGGCCGCGCCCAGCACCACGTGCTCACCCAGCTGCCAGTCCACGCCGGCCATCACCGCATTGCGGTTGGAACGGATCTCGTCGCCGTTGCCATCGCCATCCTGCTTGAACACCTTGCCGCTGCCGGCCAGCCACGCCGAAGCGCGCTCACCTCGCACGGTGGGCAACTCGCTGCCCAGGCGCTGGCGGATGCCCTCTTCCAGGTAGTTGTCATACAGCAGCACCGCACGGCTGGCCGCATGCACTTCGCCGGACAGCTGGTCGAATGCGCTGCGCGCAGTGCCGGCGTCGTACATCAACAGCGTGTTGTACAGGCCCAGCGCCGGACCGCTCTGCGGCAGGCTGTCCAGCGCCGCAGCCGTGTTGTACTGGTTGCGCGTCTTTGCCACGGTGGTGAACGCTGCGGTCTGCGCCACATCGATCTTCAGGTTCGCGGTGTTCGCGGTGTAGACCGGGGTGATGGTCAGGAAGGCCGACGGCGTGGTCGCCGCGGCGAACTGGCCGCTGACGCCGCCGCCCGCATTGACCACCGTGTACTGCTGGCCCTGCTGATAGCTGGTGCTCGGCGAAAGGGTATTCACCTTCACGGTGCTGCCGCCCACATTGGCGCTGCCTCCCACCTGCACCGTGTCGCTACCGGTGGCGCCCAGATCGATACCCAGCGTACTGCCCGGCGACAGGGTCAGGTTGCCACCGATGGTGATGGTACCGACGCCATTGCCGGTGCCACTGCCGTTGCCGGGGCCATTGCCCGGCGACAGCACGCCGCCGCTGGATACCGTCACGCCGCCACCGGTACCGCCGATGGTGCCGGTGCCGGACAGTCCGGTGCCGCTGCCGATGGTCCACTGGCCACCGATGGTGCCGGTGACATTGAGGCCCCCGCCGGTGACCTGGCCGGTGCCGCTGAAGCCGCCGCTGTTGCCACCAAGGTTCAGGCCGCCCGGGCCGGCCTGCACGATGCTGCCACCGCCACTGATGCTGCCACCCAGTGTCGTGGTGCCCCCCGTGTTGATGACCAGGCCGCCGTTGTTGGTGATGTTGCCGGTGATCGAACCACTGGCGCCGCCATTGCCAACCTGCACGGTGCCACCGGCATTGATGGTGGTGCCACCGGTATAGGTGTTGTTGCCGGTGAGGGTGACGGTGCCGCTGCCGGCCTGGGTCAGGCCGCCGCTGCCGCTGATGGTGCCGCCGACGGTGGTGTTGCCGCCGACGTTGAGTACCAGGCTGCCATTGTTGATGACGTTGCCGGTGATCGCGCCGCTAGCGCCTCCGTTGCCAACCTGCAGCGTGCCGCCCGCGTTGATCGTGGTCCCGCCGGTATAGCTGTTGTTGCCGGTCAGGGTCACCGTGCCGCTGCCGGCCTGGGTCAGGCCGCCGCTGCCGCTGATGGCACCGCCGACTGTGGTGTTTCCACCCACGTTGAACACCAGGCTGCCGTTGTTGGTGACGCTGCCGCCGATCGCTCCGGTGGCGCCGCCATTGCCCACCTGCAGCGTGCCACCGGCGTTGATGGTGGTCGGGCCGGTATAGGTGTTGTTGCCGGTCAGGGTCAGCGTGCCGCTGCCCGCCTGGGTCAGGCCACCGCTGCCAGTGATGGTTCCGCCCAGCGTGGTGTTGCCGGCCACGCCGGACACCAGCGAGCCATTGTTGGTGATGTCACCGACGATGGAACCCGTTGCTCCGCCGTTACCCAGCTGCAGCGTGCCACCGGTATTGATGGTGGTGCCGCCGGTGTAGGTATTGGTACCGGTCAGTACCAGCGTGCCGCTGCCCGCCTGGGTCAGGCCACCGCTGCCGCTGATAGTGCCGCCCAGCAGGGTGTTGCCTGCAACGTTGGAGATCAGTGCGCCATTGTTGGTGATATCACCGGTGATCGCACCGCTGGCACCGCCGTTGCCGACCTGCAGCGTACCGCCCGCATTGATGGTGGTGCCGCCGCTGTAGGTGTTGTTGCCGACCAGGGTCAGCACGCCACTGCCGGCCTGGGTCAGGCCGCCACTGCCACTGATCGCACCGCCGACGGTGGTGTTGCCCGCCACGTCGAACACCAGGCTGCCGTTGTTGGCGACGTTGCCGGTGATCGCACCGGTCGCACCGCCGTTGCCCACCTGCAGCGTGCCACCGGTATTGATGGTGGTACCGCCGGTGTAGGTGTTGTTGCCGGTCAGGGTCAGCGTGCCGCTGCCGGCCTGGGTCAGGCCGCCACTGCCACTGATGGTGCCGCCCAGCGTGGTGTTGCCGGCGACATTGGATACCAGTGCGCCGTTGTTGCTGATGTCACCGACGATCGCGCCGGTCGCACCGCCATTGCCGACCTGCAACGTGCCGCCCGCATTGATGGTGGTGCCGCCGGTGTAGGTGTTGTTGCCGGTCAGCACCAGCGTGCCGCTGCCGGCCTGGGTCAGGCCGCCGCTGCCGCTGACCACGCCACCCACGGTTGCGGTGGTGCCGAGGTTGTAGACCAGGCTGCCATTGTTGGTGATGTCGCCCAGTACCGACCCGGTGGTGCCGCCATTGCCGATCTGCAGCGTGCTGCCGCCATTGATGGTGGTGCCACCGGTGTAGGTATTGCTGCCGGTCAGGGTAAGCGTGCCGGTACCGCCCTGCACCAGGCCGCCGGTGCCACTGAGCACACCGCCGAACGTGGTGTTGCCGTTGTTGCCGCCGGTGCTCAGGGTTGCGCCACCCAGCAGCACGCTGGACCCGGTCACGCCGGCCAGGCCACCGACGCTCTGGTTGCCGCCGGCGCTGATATCCAGTGTCCCGGTACCGGCCAGGTTGACCGTGCTGGCACCGGACAGGCTGCCACCGGCCGCCACCGCCAACGTTCCGCTGTTGATGGTGGTGGTGCCGGTATAGGTGCTGGCACCGCCCAGGGTGACCGTCGAGGCACCGTCCTTGAGCAGGCCGCCGGCACCGCCGATCGCACCATTCAGGGTCAGCGCGTTGCTGCCAGGCAAGGTCAGCGTGCCGCTGGCCAGCTGTATGCCATTGGCCAGGGTCAATGCCGTGGTGCCGTCCAGCGTGGCGTTTCCGCCCACCGTCAGCGTGCCGGTTCCCAGTGCGTTGTTGTTGCCCAGGGCAAGGCCACCGGCGTTGAGCGCCACGCCACCGCTGAAGGTATTGTTGCCGCTCAAGGTCTGCACGCCGGCACCGTTCTTGACCAGGCCGCCGGTACCGGTGATGTCACCAGCGAACGTGGTGTTGCCCACGCCACCGAGAGTCAGCGTGCTGCCACCCAGCGACACCGTGCTGCCGGCCACGCCGGCCAGCGAGCCGATGGACTGCGCGCCCCCTGCACTGATGTCGAACGCGGTACCGGCATTGGCCAGGGTCACCGCGCCGGTCGCGGCCAGGCTTCCGCCCGCGCCGATCGCCAGCGTGCCGGCATTGATGGTGGTGCCACCGGTGAAGGTGTTGGTGCCGGTCAGGGTCTCGGTGCCGCTGCCTTCCTTGACCAGGCCGCCTGTGCCGCCGATCGAACCGCTGAACGTGCCGTTGCTGGCATCACCGATCGTCAGCGTATTGGCGCCCAGGTTCACCGTGCCGTTGCCGATCAGGGTGCCGAAGGTCTGCGTGCCGTTTCCGGCCGACAGATCGAAGGTCGCGCCCGAGGCCAGGTTCACGACGCCACCGGCATGCAGGCTCGCGCCTGCGCCCAGCGCCAGCGTACCGGCATTGATGAAGGTGCCTCCGGTGTAGCTGTTGGTGCCGTTCAAGGTCAGCGTCGCGGCGCCCTCCTTGGTCAGCGAGCCGGCGCCACTCAGGTTGCCGTTGAAGGTGAGGTTGTTGCTGCCCAGTACGGTCAGCCCGCTGTTGAGAATGAAGTTGTTGGCCAGCGTCACTGCGGTGTTCGAATCGAGCGTGGCATTGCCACCCACCGTTACCGCGCCGGTGCCCAGCGCAGCGTCGTTGCCGAGCACCAGACCGCCGGCATTGAGAGTTACGCCACCATTGAAGGTGCTCGCGCCATTGAGCGTCTGCACGCCTGCACCGTTCTTGATCAGGCCACCGTTGCCGCTGATCGCGCCGTTGAAGGTGCTGTCCACAGTGCCGCCCAGGCTCAGCGTGCTGCCACCGAGTGCCACCGTGCTGCCTGCCACGCCGGCCAGCGAACCGATGGTCTGGTTGCCCGCAGAGATATCCAGGGTACCGGTACCTGCCAGGTTCACCGCACCGGTCGACGCCAGGCTGCCACCAGCACCGATGGCCAGCGTGCCGCTGTTGATGGTGGTGCCTCCGGTGTAGGTATTCGCACCGGTCAGGGTCACGGTCGCCGCACCGTTCTTGATCAGGCCGCCGCTACCGGAAATCACACCGCCCAGCGTCAGCGCGTTGCTGCCCAGCAGATCCAGATTGACACCCGCTGCGATCCCGATGTTGTTGGCCAGGTTGACGCCTGTCGATGCATCCAGCGTCGCGTTGCCGCCCACGGTCAGCGCGCCGCTGCCGAGCGCAGCGTTGTTGCCGACCACCAGGCCGCCGCCATTGAGTGCAATGCCACCACTGAACAGATTGGTGCCGCCCAGGCTCAGGACGCCAGCTCCGTTCTTGACCAGGCCGCCGGTGCCTGAAATCGCACCGTCGAACACGCTGTTGGCCACCCCGCCGAGAATCAGCGACTGCGCGCCCAGGCTCACGCTGGAGCCAGCCACCCCGGCCAGCGAACCAATGGTCTGGTCGGCGCCGGATGTCGAGATGTCGAAGCCGGTCCCCGGTGCAGCAAGCGTCACCGCACCGGTTGCCGCCAGGCTGCCACCCGGGCCGATCGCCAGCGTACCGGCATTGATCAGCGTGCCGCCGGTGTAGGTGTTGGTTCCGGTCAGGGTTTCAGTGCCGGCACCGACCTTGGTCAGGCCACCGGTACCGGTGATCGAACCGCTGAAGGTGCCATTGGTCGCCCCACCCACCTCGATCGCATTGGCGCCGAGGTTGATCGTGCCGTTGCCGATCAGGGTGCCGAACTGCTGCGTGCCGTTGCCCGCAGAGAGGTCCAGCGTGGCGCCGGTGGCGAGGTTGACCGTGCCGGTTGCCGACAGGCTGGCATTGGCACCCAGCGCCAGCGTACCGGCGTTGATGTTGGTGCCACCGGTGTAGGTGTTGGCGCCGTTCAAGGTCAGCGTCGCGCCGCCCTCCTTGGTCAGGCTGCCCGCACCGGACAGAACGCCATTGAGGGTCAATGCGTTGGTACCGAGCACGGTCAGCCCGGCATTGAGCGCGATGTTGTTGGCCAGCGTGGCCAGCCCGGTGGTGTCCAGCGTCGACGCACCGCCGACAGTGAGCGTACCGGTACCCAGCGCGGCGTCGTTGCCCAGCACCAGGCCGCCGGCATTGAGTGTCACGCCACCACCGAAGGTGTTGGCGCCGGACAGGGTCTGTACGCCTGCACCCACCTTCACCAGGCCGCCGCTGCCACTGATCACGCCACCGAAGGCGGCGTTGCTGGCGGTGCCGAAGGTCAACGAATTGCCCCCCAGCGCCAGCGTGGTTCCACCCACGCCATTGAGCGCGCCGATGGTCTGGCTGCCGCCCGCACCGGAGATATCGAAAGCGGCACCGGCGTTGCCCAGGGTGACATCCCCCGCCGCGGCAAGGCTGCCGCCCAGGCCCAGTGCCAGCGTGCCGTCATTGATGGTGGTACCGCCGGTATAGGTGTTGGCAGCGGACAGCGTCAGCGTGGTGGCACCGTTCTTGACCAGGCTGCCGTTGCCATCGATCACCCCCGACAATGTCAGCGTGTTGCTGCCCGGCAGGGTCAGCGCAACACCCGAGGCCAGGTTGATCGCATTGCCCAGGCTGACGCCGGCACCTGCATCCAGCGTGGTGCTGGCATTCACCGCCAGAGCGCCACCGCCCAGTGCGCCGTTGGCGCCGACCACCAGCCCACCACCGTTCAAGGTCAGGCCACCGCCGAAGGTATTGGTGTTGTTGAGGGTAAGCAGGCCGGCGCCGTTCTTGACCAGGCTGCCGTTGCCCGCCACGACGCCGCCCAGGGTGACGTCATTGCTGCCGCCCAGCGTCAGCTGCGTGCCGTTGCCGAAGTTCACTGCATTGGCCAGGTTCACCGCCACCGTGTTGTCCAGCGTGGTGGTGCCTCCAATCGCCAGCGCCCCGGCTCCCAGCGCCCCCGCGTTGCCAAGAACCAGGCCACCGGCATTCAGTGCGACACCGCCGCCGAAGGTATTCGCGCCGGACAGCGTCTGCACGCCGGTGCCGGTCTTGACCAGTCCGCCGCTGCCATCGATGACGCCGGCAAAGCTGCCATTGCTGGCGCCGCCGAAGGTGAGTGACTGCGTACCCAGCGCAACCTGGCTGCCGGCCACGCCGTTCAACGCGCCGATGGTCTGGCTGGCGCCCGCCGCGGAGATATCCAGGGTTGCACCCGCACCGGCAAGATCCACGGCGCTGCCTGCGGCGAGGCTGCCGCCGGCACCGAGTGCCAGCGTACCGGCGTTGACCGTGGCGCCGCCCAGGAAGGTGTTGGCTCCGGACAGCGTCAGCGTCGAGGCACCGTTCTTGATCAGGCCACCGGTGCCGCCCACCACACCGGTCAGAGTCAGGTTGTTGCTGCCCGGCAGGGTCAGCGTGTTGGCGCCTAGGTTCACTGCATTGGCCAACGTCACCGCAGCGCCGGCATCCAGCGAAACGTTGCCGCCGATGTTCAACGCTCCCGTGCCGAGCGCGCCGTTGGCGCCGACCGACAGGCCACCTGCATTCAACGCAAGGCCACCGCTGAAGAGATTGCTGTTGTTCAACGAGAGCACGCCGGTTCCGGTCTTGATCAGGCCGCCGGTGCCCGTGATCAGGCCGCCCAGGGCAGTGTTCTGGTTGCTGATCAGGCTCAACTGCGCGCCGGCATCGAGATCGATTGCATTGGCCAGGTTCAAGGCCACCGAGCTGTCGAGTGTGGCGTTTGCACCGACTGCAAGAAGTCCGGTTCCAAGCGCGCCGGCATTGCCCAGCATCAGGCCACCGCCATTGAGCACCAGGCCACCCGTGAATGCATTGGCACCATTGAGCGTGAGCGTGCTGGCGCCGTTCTTGACCAGGCCGCCCGCACCGGAAACCACCCCGCCGAGCGTGATCGCCTGCGAACCCGGCAGTGACAACACCGCCCCGCTGCCGAGGGTCACGTTGTTGGCCAGGTTCAGCGCCGCGCTGCCGTCCAGCGACGCGCTGCCTCCCACATTCAACACGCCACTGCCAAGTGCGCCACTGTTGCCGAGCAGCAGGCTGCCAGCGTTGAGCGTCAGGCCACCGCTGAAGGTGTTGGTGCCATTCAAGGTCAGCAGCGAGGCACCGTTCTTGGTCAGGCTGCCGGTGCCGGTGATATTGCCGCCCAACGTGAGGTTCTGGCTGCCCGGCAAGGTCAGCGCCGCCCCCAGGTTGATGGCGTTGCCGAGGTTCAGTGCGGCCGAGCCATCGAGCGTACCGTTTCCGCTGACGGTCAACGCGCCACTGCCGATTGCACTGTTGTTGCCCAGCAGCAGGCCGCCCGCGGCCAGGTTCAGGCCACCACTGAACGTATTGACGCCGCTCAGCGTCTGCGTGCCGGTTCCCTGCTTGACCAGGCCGCCGGTGCCACCGATCACCCCGGCGAACGCCTGGTTGGTGGCATCACCGAAGGTGAGCGTGCTGCCGCCCAGGGTCACGGTGCTACCGGCAATGCCGGACAACGCACCGATGGTCTGGTTGCCTCCGGCCGAAATATCCAGGTCCGCGCCGGCACCGGCCAGGCTGACCGCACCGCCGGCGGCCAGGCTTCCGCCGCTGCCCACCGCCACCTTGCCCGCGTTGATCGCCAGGCCACCGGTGAAGGTATTCGCACCACCCAGCGTCAGCGTGGCCGCTCCGTTCTTGACCAGGCTGCCGGTACCACCGATGGAACCGCCCAGGGTCAGCGCATTGCTGCCCAGCACATTCAGCAGCCCGCCCACGCCAAGGTTGATGCCATTGCCCACGCTCAGCGCAGAGCCTGCATCCAGCGTCACCGCACCGCCGACGTTCAGTGCGCCGGTTCCGAGCGCACCGGCATTGCCGAGCACCAGGCCACCGGCAGCAAGTGACAGCCCACCACTGAAGGTGTTGGCGTTGTTGAGGGTCAGGGTGGTGGCACCATTCTTGACCAGGCTGCCGGTCCCACCGATCACGCCGTTGAACGTCAGCGCCTGGTTGCCGGTCAGGTTGAGGATGCTGCCCGCCCCCAGATTGACCGTGTTGGCGAGCGCAAGCGCGCCCGTGGTGCCATCCAGCGTCACGTTGCCGCCGACGCTGAGCGCACCGCTGCCCAGCGCAGCCGCGTTGCCCAGCAACAGGCCACCGGCGTTGAGCGCCACGCCGCCACTGAGGTTGTTGACGCCTGACAGGGTCTGCACGCCGGAGCCGAGCTTGACCAGGCCACCCGTGCCTGCGGCGAAGGTGCCGCTGTAGCTGGTATTGCCCAGCCCGCCGAGCGTGAGCGTGCGGCTGCCGAGGTTGACCGAGCCGCCGAGCCCAGCCAGCGAGCCGATGGTCTGGTTGCCCGCTGCAGACAGGTCAAGGCTGGTGCCGACGCCGACCGTGATCGCGCCGGTGGGCGACAGGGAGCCGCCCGCGCCCAGTGCCAACGCGCCTCCGGCCAGGTTGAAATTGCCGGTCAGCGAATTGGCGCCGTTCAAGGTCAGGGTGCCGGCACCGTTCTTGGTCAGATTGCCGGCACCGGAGATCGAGCCGTTCAATGACAACGCATTGCTGCCCAGCAGGTTCAGCGCGCCGCCACCATTGATCACCAGGTTGTTGGCCAGGTTGAAGCCGGCCGTCGTATCCAGCGAGGCGCTGCCACCGACGGTCAGGCTGCCGTTGCCGAGCGCGCCGGCATTGCCCAGCACCAGGCCGCCGGCATTGAGGTTGACGCCACCGCTGAACAGGTTCGCGGCGCCCAGGGTGACGATGCCGGTGTTGTTGACCGTCAGCCCGCCGGTACCGGACAACAGCCCCCCCAGGCCGAAGCCCTGGGCACCGCCCAGGGTCAGCCCGCCATTGAGGGTGAAATTGTTGCCCAGCGACAGCCCCGCACCGCTCGCCGCAATCGAACCACCAGTGACGGTGAACAGGCCGGTACCGAATGAGGTGTTGCTGTTGAAGTTGACCAAGCCATCATTGAGCGTGGTCGTACCTGCGCCCGCCCACGCCCCCTGCAGGTTCCAGGTACCGCTGTTGACAGTGAGCCTCTGGAAGTTGATGTACTGGTTCCAGCCCAGCGTGGTCACCGCCCCACCGGTACCGCTGCCGGTTCCGGTCGCGCTGTTCTGCAGCACCAGACTGTTGTTGGACGCCGAACCGCCGTCGACGATGCCGGCGGCCGCCAGATTCACCGCAAGCGCGCCGACCTGTCCGGCCACGCCGATGCCTGCGGTGTTGACGCTGGAACCCGACACGGCGGTGAAGGTATTGCCGCTGACCGAACTGCCCAGGTTCACACTGCCGTTGATGATGCCCGCATTGAGCAAGGTGTTGCCGGCCCCCGTTGTGGCTGACCCCTGGAACCCGATGCGACCGGTGATGGTACCGGTGTTGTTGAGGTTGGTCTGCGCGCCACCGTAGCTGACGATCGACGCCGCATCGGCTGTGGTCAACAGGCCTGCGCCAAAGATGGACATGTCCACATTGCCGGCGTTGACGATGTTGCTGACACCGCCGGAAGCGTTCTGCACCACCAGCGCCTGTCCGCCGAAACCAAGGATGGAACCGATATTGACCAGGCCCTTGATCGCCCCGCCCGCCTGGTTGTTGACGTTGATGGTGTTTCCGCCGGCCGTGTTGTTGCCCAGCACCATGCCCGCCGCCGCCAGGCTCAGGCCACCATTGATGGTGGGATCGACCGTGCCCTGGTTGCTCACTGTAATGCCGTTACCGCTCAGGCTCACCGCACTGCCGCCAACGATCGGCGGCACGCTGAGCACTGCACCGGTCTGGATATCCAGCGTCACGCCATTGATGCTGTTGGCCAGCGAATTGGTATTGGAGCCGGTCGCGCAGGTCACCGTGGTACCTGCGGTACTGCACGCTGCGAAGGCCGAACCGCTGGCCAGCGTGGCCGCCAGTGCGACCGCCAGCTGATGCGCCCGCAGTCGCGGTGGCCGCTTCGCGGTAACCGCACTTCCGCCGGGATTCTGAGCGACCTCCGATGCAACCTGCATTACGCCAAGGGCGCGATTGAAAACCAGACGGTAAATGCGGTTCATCGGTAAATCTCCATGAAAAGACCGGATGGCACTGCGGGCAGGTTTTTTGAAGACGATGCGGCGCATCCCGGCTCCCGATGGGGGAACAAGGCCTGGCGGCATTAACTTCTGAAAATCTTCACATCTTCACGCGGGCGCGCAGCGAAGACGACGCGTCAGCGTATCCGTCGGAGCGAAAACTCCCCGATTCCGCTCGACGAATGGCGGCACTGTGCGACGGGCGCCGACAGTGCCGCGTGAATCACCCACATTATTTTCATGACGTGCGTCAAATAAAATACGTGAATGAATTTATTTTGCCGAAAATGCACATTCCCTATTCACGGCAAACATCCTGAGCGCGCATATAACCGCCCGGATAAACTCTCAGCTACTGGAGAGTTTCATCAAAACCAGGCCAGAAACGATAAGCACCGCTGCGCCGATCCGCATCGGGCTGACCTGTTCGCCAAGAAACACGATGCCGACCACGAACGCACCGACCGCACCGATGCCGGTCCAGATTGTATAAGCGGTGCCCAGCGGCAGGCTGCGCATGGCGATCGCCAGCAGCCAGAAACTGGCGATCATGCCGACGATCGTGACCACAGTCGGGGTGAGCCGGGTGAAGCCTGCGGATTGCTTCATGGACACGGCCCAGACGATTTCCAGCAGGCCGGCGAACAACAGATGGATCCAGGCCATGACGGCCCTCCTCTTGGTAGGGCCAGGCCGTCCTGGTCATTGGGTCCCGATGTGGGGGAGGTCGTTCCTCCTGGCCGGCATTCTAGCAACGGGGGTGCGCCCCGCCCGCCGTTGCCGGGAACGGGTTACAGCCGATTCAGTGCGTGAAGCTGGCGCCGATGGGCCTGCCTGCGCTAGAATGCGCGTCTGCCATCAGCCAGCTGATGTGCAGTCCGGCTGTGGTCTCCGGCGCATCGCGCGCTGCTTCCCTGATCCGTGAACTGGCCGCCCACCGGGCGGCCAACGTCTCTATGGTGGCCCCGTCGGCCCCTCGCGACGCTAGGTCGAAAACTCCGCCAGGGCCGGAAGGCAGCAACGGTATCGATCGACGCGGGCGCCGAGGTCAGCCGGCGGGGCCATCGCCTTTTCGGGCGATGCCCACTCTGTTGGATGCCAACCTTGGTTGGCGCTCCTCGCCGGGCATGGCCCGCGCTACTGCGCTTCCGGCGTGCCCTGATGGAACACCACGCGCCACCGTTGCCCATGCCGGCGCCACAGCGAGCTGCGCAGTACCCAGCGCTGCGCCTGCCCATCCGCGTGATAACGGCTGCGGTAGCGCACCTGGGCCAGGCCATCGGCCAACAACCGCACCGCGAACTGTTCCGACTCGATCAACACCTGCGTCCGCTCCAGCGGAATCTCCGCCAGCGCAGCGTCACGGCCGTAGCACTGGCCGGAACTGCCGATCTCGCTGAAATCCTCGTCCAGCAGGGCCGCAAGGGACTCGCGATCACCCCGCACCTGCGGCGCATGCAGCGCGCGTTCCAGCGCCTCCAGTTCTGCGGCCAGCACCGCATCGGCAGGCTGGCCGGTACCGTTCACGGCGGGTCTTGGGCGAGCACGTGCGGTGCGGTCGGGCTGGCCAGCGGCACGCACTGCCCCGGCTGCGCCACGCGGTACCCGCGCGCGGCCAACGCCTGGCCATCGGCCACGCTGGCGTAGTGGTAGAGCATCATCCGCGCCTGAAGCTCCGCGCTGTACTCGCGCTCCAGGTCGTCCACGCCGGTATGCGACGGATTGCCGTGCAGGCCGCAGTCGTGGGCGATCAGTTCGTTGTCATTGGCGTAGCGGGCCAGCATCTCCGGAATCGGCCGGGTATCGCCACTCCAGGTCAGCGCGCCCTGCAGGCGCAGGCCATAGGCCGTCTCCGGCCAGTGGTGGCGCACCGGGAACGCCTCCAGGCGCACGCCTTCGTGCCAGAACGCCTCACCCACCACGACCAGCTGGAAGGCATCCCAGAAGTTGGCACCGCCCTCGGCCAGCACGTTCGGGTAGTCGCCGATGCGTTTGTGCAGCAGCGGCACCACCGTGGCGGGCACATACAGGCGCACCTTGCCGCGCCGGTGCGCGTTGAAGAAGGTGTCCACGAACAACCGTTCGAAGCCGGCCACGTGGTCCAGGTGCACATGGGTGACGAACAGTGCCTGCGGCATGTGCCCGTAGTGCGCCTTGAACGCGGTCAGGCCTTCACCGCCGCAATCGATGGTCAGCCACGGACGGCCATCGCGCTCGATCACCGACATCGGCGACCCCAGCTCGACCGCCGACGCATTGCCGACGCCAAGGAAACGCAACGACCAGTCCATCAGGTGCCCCGGTTCCAGGCCATGTCATAGGCGCGGCGCAGCCGCGCGTAATCCTTCTGCACGTCTTCCACGCTGCGCTCGCCGCGCAGCTTGATCAGCGAGCGCAGCAGTCGCTTGAGATTGCGTTCACGCCAGGCAGTGGCCGGGATGCGGATCACCCCGCGGTCGAAGTCGATCAACCAGCCGTGCCCGCTGCCATCGAACAGGATGTTGTGCGCGTTGAGGTCGGCATGGTCCAGGCCGGCACGGTGGAAGCGGGCGATCAGCCGCCCGGTCTCCTCCCACGGTGCGCCCCGGCCGGCGACCAGCGCGCGGTCGGCCAGCGAGCGGACGCCCTCGATCCGCTCCATCAGGATCGCGGCCCGGTAGCGCAGGCCCTCGCGCATGTAGAAGGCTGCCAGTGGCCGGGGCACCGGCAGCTTCTTCTCGCGCAGCGCGCGCATCAGCCGGAACTCGGCAAAGCTGCGGGTGCGGTCCGCGCCGCGCCAGAGGTACTGGTCGTGGCTGATCCTGGCCGCCATGCCGCCGCGCAGGTAGTGGCGCAGCACGCTGGCGCCGAACGGCGCATCGATGAACCAGGCGCTGCCACGACCGCCTTCACCCACCGGGCGGGCCCTGCTGCCCCAATGCTGGGGCGAGAACAGGCCGATCTCGGCTTGCCGCAGCCGCTCGCGGTCGAACAGAATGGCCCCGATGCCGCGACCCTCGCGGCATGGCGTCAGCGCTTCATTGGCGTCGAATGCGACCATTTCATTGAGTCTAACAACACATGGCATCAGCGTCCTCCTCCTTGTGCCTCCTGCGCCTGTCCGCACTCGGCGATGTCACCCACGTGGTGCCCTTGGTGCGCACGCTGCAGGCTGCGCGTCCGGACACGCCGATTCACTGGATCATCGACAAGGTCGGCCAGAAGCTGCTCGATGGCCTGCCCGGCGTCACCTTCCATGCCTACGACAAGAAGAGCGGCATGGCCGGCGTCAAGGAACTGCGCAGGCAACTGCCGCCAGGACGCTTCGAAGCGCTGCTGCAGATGCAGGTCGCGTTCCGGGCCAACCTGCTGTCGGCCTTCATTCCCGCCGAACGCCGCATCGGCTACGACCGCAGCCGTTCCAAGGATCTGCATGGGCTCTTCATCAACGAGCGCATCCCCGACCGTCCTGGCATCCACGTGCTCGATGCCATCGGCAGCTTCTGCGAGCCGCTGGGCCTGCGCCAGACCGAGGTCAGCTGGGACCTGGCCGTGCCACCGTCTGCCCATGAGTGGGCCGCTGCGCAGTGGCAGGACGATGGCCGCCCGGTGCTGATGATCTCGCCGTGTTCCAGCCACGTGCGCCGCAACTGGTATGCCGACCGCTACGCCGCCGTGGCCAACCATGCTGCCCAGCGCGGCTGGCAGGTGGTGCTGTGCGGTGGCCGCAGCGAGCTGGAGCGCAGCATGGCCGATGCGATCCAGGCGCAGCTGCACACACCGGCACTGGACCTGGTCGGCAAGGACACGCTCAAGCAGTTGCCCGCCCTGCTCGCCCGCGCCAACCTGGTGATGACGCCGGATTCGGGCCCCATGCACATCGCCAACGCGATGGGCGCGAAGGTGCTGGGCCTGCACGCGGCCAGCAACCCGAACCGCAGCGGCCCGTACTCGGACCGCCGTTACTGCGTGGATCGCTACGACGACGCTGCGCGCAAGTACCTCGCCAAGCAGGCCGCCGATCTGAAGTGGGGCACCAAGATCGAGTTCGATGATGTGATGGAACTGATCACCGTCGAAGACGGCATCGCCGCCTTCGAGCGCTACGTCGCCGACCACCTGGGGTGAGTGGCAGGCCCATCCACGCATGGCGTGGATCTGCCCCCTTGGCCGGGATTACGCGCGCTGCGCGTAATCCTGGTAGGACTTCTCTTCCACGTAGGCCGAACCGAGCGCCAGGTTGATCGCCTTCTTGATACGCGCGCGCTCGTCGTTGCGCAGGTAGACGCTGCGCGCCAGGTCGATGAAGCCCTGGTCGAACGCCTGCGCCTTCTCCTTCAGCCGGATGTCGTCCTCGATGTCCCACAGCTGCTCGTTGACCTCCTTCAGGTCGGCGCGCAGCTTGGCGACGTCCTTCACCGCCGCCGGGTGTGCCATCCAGGTCTTCTCCAGCGCCGACAGCTCCTTGCGCACATTGGCCAGCTTGGCCTCGTCGCCAATGCGCTCGGACTTGATCTGCAGGATCGAGATCTTGTCCAGCAGCTCGCCAAAGGAAACGGGCACGAGGATTTCAGCGGTCATGGGGAAAGCTCCAGCAGTTGATGCAGGCAGTTTAACCCGCAGCTCGCGACGGAATGGGTAGATCCACGCCATGCGTGGATGGTTCAGCTCGGCAGGAACAGCCTCCACGCATGGGGTGGATCTACCGATGCATCTGGAGGAACAAGCCCCTCTGTTGAGGGGCTGCCCCGACAGGGGCGGGGAGAGGCAGGCAAAGGGAGGGGCCCACAGGTTGCGCAGCAACGTGTGGGGCGACGTGCAGAGCGCGGCGCGTCCCACGCCAGATAAAGAAAAAGGGCCGCCTTTCGGCAGCCCTTTTTCTTTATCTGGCGGAGAGGGGGGGATTCGAACCCCCGAGGCGCTATAAACGCCTGCCTGATTTCGAGTCAGGTACATTCAACCACTCTGCCACCTCTCCGGGTGGTCCCCGGCGGACCGGGGACGCGCATCATACGAGGAAGTGAGGCCGACGACAAGTCATTGCGGCCAATGAAGTGAAAATTTCCTGAGCGCACGCCTTGCCGGATGCCTGCAGCCGCCCGATGATGCCCGTCTCCCCAGCATTACCCCGCCCCTGCCCACCATGATCGAATTCGGACACCTCACCCACCCCGGCATGCGCCGCGAGCTCAACGAGGACACCTACTACGGTGACACTGAGCTGGCCCTGTGGCTGGTGGCCGATGGCATGGGCGGGCATGCCTGCGGTGAAGTAGCCAGTGCGCTGGCGCGCGAAACCATCGTGCGCGAAATCCGCCGCGGCGCGCCGCTGGTTCAGGCCATCCGCACCGCCGACGAAGAAATCATCCGCGCCTCGCGGCGGCGCAACGACACCCTGCCGATGGGTACCACCGTCGTTGCCGCGCGCGTGCAGGGCAACCGCTATGAAGTGGCGTGGGTGGGCGACAGCCGTGCCTACCTGTGGCGCGATGGCCAGCTGGCCCAGCTCAGCCAGGATCACAGCGTGGTGCAGGAACTGGTCGCGCAGGGCAACCTGACCGCCGAACAGGCGCGCGCGCATCCGCATCGCAACGTGGTCACCCAGGCCCTGGGCGTGACCGATCCGGCGCATCTGAACGTGGCCACCACCAGCGGTGAGCTTCGCCCGGGCATGCAGCTGCTGCTGTGCAGTGACGGCCTCACCGAGGAAGTGGACGACCGCGGCATCGCCCGCACCCTGGCGTTCGAGGACGCCAGCGCGCAGGAATGCGTGGACACGCTGGTCGCCGCCGCGCTCGATGGCGGCGGCCGCGACAACATCAGCGTGATCCTGGTGCGCTGCCATTAGCCCGTAGATCCACGCCGTGCGTGGATGCGGTAGTGCCGGCCGCTGGCCGGCTCACCGGGAAACCGCGTATCACGCAGATGCCGGCCAGCGGCCGGCACTACCCAAGTGCATTACGCGCTGGCGGGTTCTTCCAGCTTCGGGCCATCCCACAGCGCGTGGCCGGCCTTCTTGCGCAGCCGTTCCAGGCGCGCAGCGTGCGCCTCCAGTTCCGATGGCGTCGCCATCACCCGCGGGCGCGGCAGCAGTTTGCTGGTATCGAACGCCTGCAGCGCTGCACCTGCGCCACCGCCGTCCTCATCGCCCAGGCCGAAGCCGATCTCTTCCTGGCCCGAGGTCAGCGCAATGTAGACATCGCCCAGGATCTGCGCATCGAGCAGGCCGCCGTGCAATGCGCGGTGCGAGTTGTCCACGCCTAGCCGCTTGCACAGTGCATCCAGCGAGTTGCGCTGGCCCGGGAAGCGCTCGCGCGCCATCACCAGGGTATCGATCACCGTGCAGCGGTCGGTGATCTTCCCGTACTGCGGCCCCAGCAGCGACAGCTCGTTGTCGAGGAAGCCCAGGTCGAATGCCGCGTTGTGGATGATCAGCTCGGCGCCATCGATGAAGGCCAGGAACTCGTCGGCGATCTGCGCGAAACCGGGCTTGTCGTCGAGGAACTCCAGGGTCAGCCCGGTGACTTCCTGCGCGCCCTGTTCGAACTCGCAGTCCGGCTTGATGTACTGGTGATAGTTGTTGCCGGTCGGGCGGCGCTTGAACAGCTCCACGCAGCCGATTTCGACGATGCGGTTGCCCTTCTTCCACTCCAGGCCGGTGGTTTCGGTATCGAGGATGATCTGACGCATGGGCTCAGTTTACCGGGCTGGAGTCGCGGATCTGGATGGCCGCGTTGCGCGCCAGGGTATCCACCCGCTCATTGTCCGGATCGCCGGAGTGGCCTTTCACCCAGCGCCAGTCGATCTGGTGCCGCAGCGTGGCCGCATGCAGTCGCTCCCACAGCTCGCGGTTCTTCACCGGGTCGCCGCCAGCGGTCTTCCAGTTCTTGCGGATCCAGCCCGGCATCCACTGGGTCAGGCCCTGCCGCACGTACTGCGAGTCGGTGTAGAGCACGATGTTGCAGGGCTCGGTCAGCGTCTCCAGCCCGGAAATGGCCGCCATCAGCTCCATCCGGTTGTTGGTGGTATGCGCTTCGCCGCCACTCAGTTCGCGCTCATGGCCCTTGTAGCGCAGCAGCGCGGCCCAGCCGCCAGGACCTGGATTGCCGAGGCAGGATCCGTCGGTGTGGATTTCGATGGTTTTCAATACAACTCCAGATCAGGTAGCAACGGTGCCGTGCCAACGCACCGGCAACGGTTTCGGCCCGGGCAGGGCCAGCGTGCGTTTTTCCGCATGGAACAGGCAGGCCGCGCGCAGCGGCGCCCAACCGCCCGGGCGGCGGCTGCCGGCGCCGCGCCAGAGCGGGCCGAGGTAACGCATATCGTCGCATTCCAGCCCATGCCGGCCGAGCAGCAGGCGGATCCGCTGCGGCGTACGCACCACCAGCCCATGCTGGCGCCAGCGCGTGCGGTACGGGCTGAACGGATTGAGGCTGCTCAGCCACAGGTGGCCGCCCGGCATCAGCACGCGCTCGCACTCGTCGAGCAGCAGGTCGGCATCGGCGGCGGTGACATGCTGCAGCACGATCGCATTGACGCTCTCGTTGGCCAGCGGCAGCGGCAACGCGCAGCGGGTATCGCCGGCATAGCCGTGGCCGTGCCGGTGCAGTCGCAGGCCGCGCCCCCCCAGCTGTGCGTCGTCCAGCCAGGCCGCACTCGGCGCGATCCACAACCAGGGCTGGGACGGCAACACCGACAGCTGCGGCAGCAGCAATTGCCGCTCCAGCACGCGCAACGCCGCCGCCGGTTCACTGTCGAACCACGGGGTCTGGCTCGCTTGACGGGTGCTCTGCAGCGCGGGCATGGTCCAATTCTATGCGACTGACTGCCCTGCCCGCATTTGCGGATAACTACATCTGGACGCTGATCGACGACGATGGCGCCGCCGTGGTCGTCGACCCCGGCGATGCTGCGCCGGTGCTCGCGCTGGCCGATCAGGGCCTGCGCGTGGACACGATCCTGCTCACCCACCACCACGACGACCACATTGGTGGCGTGCCCGCGCTGCAGGCCCGTTTTCCCGGCGTGCGGGTGATCGCCCCCGTCGAGGAGCGCATCCCCACGGCCACCGAACGGGTCGGCGAAGGTGAACGCGTTCAGGCACTGGGCCGGATGTTCCACGTACTATCCGTGCCCGGGCATACCCGCAGCCACATCGCGTTTCACACTGCTGAACATCTTTTCAGCGGAGATTCGTTGTTCAGCCTGGGCTGTGGACGTCTGTTCGAAGGTACGCCGTCCCAGCTTCTGGCATCGATGCGCAAGCTGGGTGCCTTGCCCGCGCAACTGCTGCTTTGTTGCGCTCATGAGTACACCGTGTCAAATGCCGTCTTCGCGCGGCATGTCGACCCCGCCAACGCTGCCCTGTGGCAGCGCCAAGAGGAGGCTTTGGCCATGCGCCGCGATGACCGTTCCACCCTGCCGGTAACCCTGGCCAACGAACTCGACTGCAATCCCTTCCTGCGTGTGCACGCGACGCCGATTCGTGCGTCGGTATCGGCACACCTGGGCCGTGACGTCGTGGACGACGTCGACGTGATGGCCGGTCTCCGGCACTGGAAAGACGGCTTCCGCGCATGATGCGCCGAAGTCTGCCGCTGGCCCTGGGCCTTGCCCTGGGGCTGGCCGGAACCGCGGGCGCGCAGTCGCTGGGCGCCGGCATCAGCCAGAACCTGACCGCTGCCGCGGCGCTGCCGCTGGATCCGTCCACGCTGCCGGCCGCCTCGGTACGCAATGGCCAGGAAATCTTCACCAGCTTCCGCGACGGCCTGGCCGAACCCCGCTGTGACGCCGAGGCCACCAGCCCGCGCTGGCAGAAGCAGTTCGCCCACGCCCCCTCGCGCCTGGCCAACCAGGATGATGATGCACTGGTGTTGTTCGGCTACGTGGTCGAAGAACTGCGCAAGGCCAACCTGCCGACCGAATTCGCACTGATTCCGTTCGTGGAAAGCGGCTACCGGCCCAATGCCCGCAATGGCAGTGGCCCGACCGGCCTGTGGCAGTTCATCGCCACCACCGCGCGCAACCATCGCGTGCCGATGGCCAACGGCTATGACGGCCGCCTGTCGGCCGTCGATTCGACCCAGGCCGCGGTGCGCTACCTGAAGACCCTGCACGGCATGTTCGGCGGCGACTGGCGCCTGGCCACCATGGCCTACAACGCCGGCGAGTACCGCGTGCTGCAGTCCATGCGCAAGGCCGGCATGAATGCGCAGAACGCCAAGCCCTCGGCATTGCCGGGCCTGTCCCCGGTCACCCATGCCTACGTCGAGAAGCTGCATGCCCTGGCCTGCGTGCTGGAAGACGTGGAAGACCAGCCCGGCGTGATGGCCTCGCTGGACCGCACCGTGCCGGTGCTGAAGGACCACACCCTGCCGGCCGGCACCAGCGTCCAGCAGTGGGCCGCACAGCGCGCCCTGGACCCGGCGAAGATCGCCCGGCTCAACCCCGCGCTGGCATCGGGCGGCCGCGCTTCCGGCACGACCCGCGTGCTGGCTCCTGTCTCGGCCGCCAATGCGACGGTCACGGAGGCGGCGACCGCGCTGGTCGCCAGCGCGGTCCCGGCGGCCACTGCTGTGCCCACGCCGACGGTCGCCAAGACCGTTGCCGCAATCGCCGACCGCCCGCGCAGCCGTCGCCACACCGTACGTGATGGCGAGTCGGCCTGGACCATCGCCCGTCGCTACGGCATGCCGGTGAAGGCCCTGCTCTCGCTCAACGGCCTGAGCGGCAGCAGCGTGCTGAAGCCCGGTGCGGTGCTGCGCGTCGAAGACTGACGCGCCAGCCAGGCACTGCCCTTGGAGCCGAGCCCATGCTCGGCTTTTTTCTTGCCCTCGATACATCGCCCGTAGAGTCGAGCTTGCTCGACTGTTTTTGTGTATCCAGTCGAGCAAGCTCGACTCTACAAAAGGCGGTCGAGCAAGTTCGGCGCCAACCGGCTCCACAAAAAAGGCCCGGCAATGCCGGGCCTTTTCGTTCCTGCTCGCCGCGGGGCTTACAGGTTGGCTTCGGTGGTCTGGACCACGAACTTCTTGCGCATGGCCTCGACGTAGGCCTTGGCTGCCGCCATGCCATCGATCTGGCTCAGCTGGTCCTTCAGCTGCTTCTGCTGCTCGGCGGTCACTTCCTTGATGTCGCCCGGGTTGATCTTGTTCACCGCGAACAGCAGCGCGTGGCCGTTCACGTCAACCTTGCCGTAGCTCGGCTTGCCATTGACCGGCGCCGGCGCACTGAAGATCGCGCGGTGGATGTCCGGGGTCGGCACCGGCTGGCTGCGCGGCAGGCCCGGCATCGGGCTCAGCTGCAGCTTCTCGCTGGCTGCCAGCGACTGCAGGGTGGCGCCGCCCTTCAGCTTGGCCAGCACGGCGTCAGCAGCCTTGTCGCTGGCCTGGCGCTGGCGATCGGCGCGGATCGCGGCAATCACCTGCTCGCGGGCCTTGTCCAGCGGCATCGCCTGCTCCGGCGTATGCGCGGAGACGCGGATGACCACACTGTGGTTGCTGGCGCCGCCCAGGGCGATCGGGTCGCTGGCGGTGCCATCCTGTACCAGCACGTCGGAGAAGGCGGCGCGCAGCACCGCCGGATCAGCGGCGATGCCGCTGGCGGTGGCGCGGGTGATCGGGCCCAGGGTCTGCAGCGGCAGGTTCACTTCCTTGGCTGCAGCCGCCAGATCGCTCGGGCTCTTGTTGATGGCGTCGACCAGGCGGCCAGCCAGCTCGTTGAAGCCGCGCTCACCATCGGCCTTCAGCTGCTCGGCGGCCAGCGTGTCACGCACTTCCTCGAACGACTTGCCCTGGCCACCGCGCACAGCGGCCACCTTGATGATGTGGTAGCCGAAGTCGGTCTTGACCGGGCCGATCACGTCGCCGGCCTTGGCGGCGAACAGTGCGTCTTCGAACGGCTTGACCATCGCGCCACGCTCGACCCAACCCAGGTCACCGCCCTGCGCCTTCGAGCCCGGATCTTCCGAGTTGGCCTTGGCCAGCGCGGCGAAGTCGGCGCCGGCGGCCTTGGCTTCGGCGGCAATCTTGTTGGCCTTGGCTTCGGCACCGTCGCCGGTGATCAGGATGTGCGCGGCCTGGCGCTGCTCCGGCGAGGTGAACTTCGCCTTCTCGTCTTCATAGCGCTTGCGCAGGGTCGCTTCGTCGGCCGCGGACGGTGCCGGCAGGTTGCCGCCGTTGATCTCGACATACTCCAGCGACACGCTCTCGGCCTGGCGGAAATCCTTGCCGTGGCTGTCATACCACTGCTTGATCTGCGCATCGGTGACCGGCGCGGTATCGGCCGGCACTTCCGGCAGCGCGGCCAGCTCGACGTCACGGGTCTCGCCCAGCAGCTTCAGCAGGCGCTCGGTCTCGGACTGGGTGACGAAACCGGAGTTCTGCAGGCCCGACGGAATCACCGACTGCTGCAGGCTCTCACGCACCAGTTCCTGGAACTGGGTCGGGGTACGCGGCGGATTGCCACCGGCCAGCGCCAGGCGATAGTTGTTCTCGTTGAACTTGCCGTTCGAATCGAGGAAGGCCGGGATGGTGGCGATGTACTCGCGCACGGCACCATCGCCGATCACGACACCGGCCTGCTCACCCACCAGGCGCACGACCTGCTCGTCGATCAGCTGGTCGAGCACGGCCAGCTTGTTTTCGGTGCTTTCGAACGCGCGCGGGTCGAAGTTCTCGCCCTGCTGCTGGCGCTCGCGCATGCGTTCCTGCTCGAAACGGGTGCGGAAATCCTGCGCGCTGATCTCGTGGTGCTGCCACAGCATGCGCACCGGCCACCACGACGGCGCCGAACGCCACCAGGTCGGAGGTGCGGAAACCTTGGCCACGTTCTGAGCGCCAACGCCACCAAGGTAGCTGTTGTCGATCACGAACAGGAACGGAATCATCAGCAGCCCCAGGATCACGGTGACGATCCAGCCTGAGGTCTTGTCGCGGAGTTTCTGCAGCATGGTGAGGAATCACAAGGCCTGATTGGCGAGCCCGGCAGTGTAACCCGCTTCGCCGCAGGGACCAAAAGCAGCACCGGCGCGGCCTGCGCGCCTCTTCGCGAGCGCACAAAGAAAAAGCCCCCGGCGTGTGCCGAGGGCTTTTAGAGTTGGCGGAGCGGACGGGACTCGAACCCGCGACCTCCGGCGTGACAGGCCAGCATTCTAACCAGCTGAACTACCGCTCCGCGCTGAAACTTTGCAGGTGCCCAGTATATCCGAAGACTCTCTGGAAACCCAGCCCGATGAACACTTTTTTCAAAGTTTTTTCACAGGGACTTAAGAATTCTGCAATGGCGGAGCGGACGGGACTCGAACCCGCGACCTCCGGCGTGACAGGCCAGCATTCTAACCAGCTGAACTACCGCTCCGTTCTTGCAAAAACCTTTTCGCCTTCTTCCCGAACCTTCCGGGGAGAAGACAAGGCCCCCGGCTTCAGACCGGGGGCCTCGTTGTAATGGCGGAGCGGACGGGACTCGAACCCGCGACCTCCGGCGTGACAGGCCAGCATTCTAACCAGCTGAACTACCGCTCCGCGTTGTTACCTTTCTTGTTTTCCGCCGGCCTGGACCGGGAAGAAAACAAAGCCTCCAGCTTTTGGCCGGAGGCCTCGTTGAATGGCGGAGCGGACGGGACTCGAACCCGCGACCTCCGGCGTGACAGGCCAGCATTCTAACCAGCTGAACTACCGCTCCACACTCAAACTTTTACCGCGGTGCTGTGGTGGGTGCTGAGGGTTTCGAACCCCCGACCCTCTCCGTGTAAAGGAGACGCTCTACCGCTGAGCTAAGCACCCCAGCGAGCCGCTTAGTTTACAGCATCCTTCAGGGCCTTGCCAGCCTTGAACGACGGATTCTTCGAAGCAGCGATCTTGATGGTGTCGCCGGTCTTCGGGTTGCGGCCGGTGCGGGCAGCACGGTCGCGGACCTGGAAGGTACCGAAGCCAACCAGGGTGACCGCATCGCCGTCCTTCAGCGCCTTGGTGACGGCAGCAACGACGGCATCGACAGCGCGGCTGGACTCGGCCTTGGTCAGGTCGGCAGCTTCAGCAACGGCATCGATCAATTCGGTCTTGTTCATTCTCTACAACTCCTTTGGCGGTGGGTTCCGCGGATTCGACAGGGAAGCAACCGCACGCCTTCTGCATGCGGCCGCCATGTGGAAACGGTTCGCCGATTCAGTGATCGCTGACAGCGATCACTCATTCGCGAGTGCTGCTTTTATACCAGCGGCCCTACCCCCACGCAAGCTGGAAAGCCAGTAACGACGCGGGTTTCGGGCCATTGGACAGCGCGCGTCAATGCTTGACGCGCGCGTTTCCACTCGGTTTGGCCTTGCTCCGCACCGTGACACGTTGCGCACTCTTGCGCGCCTTCTTCGGTGCCAACGGACGCTCCAGTGCCAGGTCCAGCACTTCTTCGATGTACTTCACCGGCACGATCTTCAGATCGCGGGTGACGTTGGCCGGGATGTCAGCAAGGTCCTTGCGGTTCTCTTCCGGAATGATGACCGTGCGGATGCCGCCGCGCAGCGCAGCCAGCAGCTTCTCCTTCAGGCCACCAATGGCGGTGACACGACCGCGCAGGGTGATCTCGCCGGTCATCGCCACGTCGGCACGCACCGGCACCTTGGTCAGCATCGACACCAGCGAGGTGACCATCGCCGCACCGGCACTGGGGCCGTCCTTCGGCGTGGCACCGTCCGGCACGTGCAGGTGCACGTCGTGCTTCTGCAGGAAGTCGCTGTCGATGCCGAAGCCGACCGCGCGCGAGCGCACCACCGACAACGCCGCCGACGCCGATTCCTTCATCACGTTGCCGAGCTGGCCGGTCAGGATCAGCTGGCCCTTGCCCGGCACCAGCGTCGATTCGATCTGCAGCAGATCGCCACCGACTTCGGTCCAGGCCAGGCCGGTGACCAGGCCGATCTCGTTCTCTTCCTCGGCACGGCCGAAGTCGAAGCGACGCACGCCCAGGTACTTGTCCAGGTTCTTGCTGGACACGCTCACCAGCGCCTTCTTCTTGGCACCCTTCTTTGCCTTCACCGGCTGCGGGCCGGCCAGCGCGATCTCCTTCACCACCTTGCGGCAGATCTTGGCGATCTCGCGTTCCAGGTTGCGCACGCCCGATTCGCGCGTGTAGTAGCGCACGATGTCCTGGATGGCATCGCTGCCGATCTCCAGTTCTTCCGGCTGCAGGCCGTTGGCCTTGATCTGCTTGGGCACCAGGTAGCGGGTGGCGATGTTGAGCTTCTCATCCTCGGTGTAGCCGGGGATGCGGATCACTTCCATGCGGTCCAGCAGCGGGCCCGGGATGTTCAGCGAGTTCGAGGTGGCCACGAACATCACTTCGGACAGGTCCAGGTCCACTTCCAGGTAGTGGTCGTTGAACGCGTTGTTCTGCTCCGGGTCGAGCACTTCCAGCAGCGCCGACGACGGGTCGCCGCGGAAATCCATCGACATCTTGTCGATCTCGTCGAGCACGAACAGCGGGTTCTTGCTGCCGACCTTGTTGAGGTTCTGCACGATGCGGCCCGGCATCGAACCCACATAGGTACGGCGATGGCCACGGATCTCGGCTTCGTCGCGGACGCCGCCCAGCGACATGCGCACGAACTTGCGGTTGGTGGCCTTGGCGATGGACTGGCCCAGCGAGGTCTTGCCCACGCCCGGCGGCCCGACCAGGCACAGGATCGGGCCCTTCATCTGCTTCACGCGCGACTGCACCGCCAGGTATTCAAGGATGCGTTCCTTGACCTTCTCCAGGCCGTAGTGATCGGCGTCGAGGGTCTCCTGCGCGGCCTTCAGGTCCTTGCGCACCTTGCTGCGCTTCTTCCACGGCACGCCCAGCAGCCACTCCAGGTAGTTGCGCACGACCGCCGCTTCGGCCGACATCGGCGACATCTGCTTGAGCTTGTTCAGTTCGTTGCGCGCCTTGGCTTCAACGGCCTTCGGCATGCCGGCTTCGGCAATCTTGCGGGCCAGTTCTTCCAGCTCGCCCGGCGCGTCGTCCAGGTCACCCAGTTCCTTCTGGATGGCCTTCATCTGTTCGTTGAGGTAGTACTCGCGCTGGCTCTTCTCCATCTGCGACTTCACGCGGCCGCGGATGCGCTTCTCCATCTGCTGCACGTCGATCTCGCCGTCGACCAGGCCGACCAGCATCTCCAGGCGGTCACCCACGGCCAGCGTTTCCAGCAGGCGCTGCTTGTCGGCCAGGCGCACGCTGATATGCGCGGCGATGGTGTCGGCCAGGCGCGCCGGCTCATCGATGCCCGACAGCGTCTGCAGCAGTTCCGGCGGCAGCTTGCGGTTGGTCTTCACGTACTGCTCGAACAGCGACATCAGCGAGCGGGCGATCGCCTCGACCTCGCGGGCTTCACGCTCGTCGGTGGCATCAATCTCCACGGCCTGGCCGTGCAGCGAGCCGTTGCGCTCGTCGACGTGGGTGACCTGAACGCGCGACAGGCCTTCAACCAGCACCTTGATGGTGCCGTCGGGCAGCTTCAGCAGCTGCAGCACCTGCGCCAGCGTGCCGACCTGGTAGAGGTCGGCCGCATGCGGGTCGTCGGTCTCGGCCGACTTCTGCGCCAGCAGCAGGATGCGCTTGTCCGATTCCATTGCCTGTTCAAGCGCGTGCATGGACTTGTCACGGCCGACGAACAGCGGGATGACCATGTGCGGGAACACCACTACGTCGCGCAGCGGCAGGACCGGCAGGTCGAGGGTTTCACTTGGGGAACGGGCCATGGGGGCTCCAGGGAAGGGGAAAACCGCCTCCGGGAGGGCATCTTCCGGAGACAAAAAAAGCCGATGGCCCCGTTATGGGGCCATCGGCTTTCAGATGCAAGGCATTCCTTGAAAATCCTTTCCAATCAACAACCTGGAAGGATCACTCGGCGCCTGCGGCCTTCTGTTCAGGGGCCGCGGGGGTCTGGTAGATCAGGTACGGCTCGGACTTGTGCTCGATCACCGACTCGTCCACCACCACCTTGCTGACGTTTTCCTGCGACGGCAGGTCGTACATGGTGTCCAGCAGGACCGATTCGACGATGGTGCGCAGGCCACGGGCGCCGGTCTTGCGCTTGAGCGCCTTCCTGGCGATGGCCGACAACGCGTCCGGACGGAACTCCAGCTCGACGTTCTCCATCTCGAACAGCTTCTTGAACTGCTTGGTGATGGCGTTCTTCGGCTCGGTCAGGATCTTGATCAGGGCCGGCTCGTCCAGCTCTTCCAGGGTCGCCACCACCGGCAGGCGGCCGACGAACTCGGGAATCAGGCCGAACTTGATCAGGTCTTCCGGCTCGACTTCGGCCAGCACCTTGCCCACTTCCTGCTTGCGCTCGCTGCTCTTGACCTTGGCGCCGAAGCCGATGCTGCCGACGTCGGTGGAACGGGCCTGGATCACCTTGTCCAGCCCGGCGAACGCGCCGCCGCAGATGAACAGGATGTTCTTGGTGTCCACCTGCAGGAATTCCTGCTGCGGATGCTTGCGGCCGCCCTGCGGCGGAACACTGGCCACGGTGCCTTCGATCAGCTTCAGCAGGGCCTGCTGCACGCCTTCGCCGGACACATCGCGGGTGATCGACGGGTTCTCGCTCTTGCGCGAGATCTTGTCGATCTCATCGATGTAGACGATGCCCTGCTGCGCCTTCTCGACGTCGTAGTCGCACTTCTGCAGCAGCTTCTGGATGATGTTCTCCACGTCCTCGCCCACGTAACCGGCTTCGGTCAGCGTGGTGGCGTCGGCCATGGTGAACGGCACGTTGAGCAGGCGGGCCAGGGTCTCGGCCAGCAGCGTCTTGCCCGAACCGGTCGGGCCGACCAGCAGGATGTTCGACTTCGCCAGTTCGACGTCGTCGTTCTTCTGCCGGCTCTCGATGCGCTTGTAGTGGTTGTACACGGCCACGGCCAGGGTGCGCTTGGCGCGGTTCTGGCCGATCACGTACTGGTCGAGAACCTCGAGGATCTCGCGCGGCTTGGGCAGCGAACTGCGCGCCGACTGCGCCTTTTCCTCGAGTTCCTCACGGATGATGTCGTTGCACAGCTCCACGCACTCATCGCAGATGAATACGCTCGGACCCGCAATCAGCTTGCGCACTTCATGCTGGCTCTTGCCGCAGAAAGAGCAGTAGAGGATCTTGCCGGTGTCCGTGGAACGACCTTGGCGGTCTTCGCTCATGCTTCGCTTACCCAGTTACCCCACCCGCTGAACGGGGGTTCGATTCGAGAATAGCACAGGGCCGAGGGGACACCAGTCCCGCCCGACCCTGCAGGAACGGGGCCTGCCGGGCCCCGTGAAGGCCGGTCAACCGGCCTGGATCGACTCATCCGGACGACGCTCCAGGACCTGGTCGACCAGACCGTAGGCCTGCGCTTCGAAGGCGCTCTTGAAGTTGTCGCGCTCGGTGTCACGGGCGATCGTCTCCAGCGACTGGCCGGTGTGCTTGGCCAGCACCTCGTTCAGGCGCGAACGCAGGGTCAGGATCTCACGCGCGTGGATGTCGATGTCGGTGGCCTGGCCCTGGTAGCCGCCCAGCGGCTGGTGGATCATCACGCGCGAATTCGGCAGCGCGTAGCGCTTGCCGGCTTCACCGGCGGCCAGCAGCAGGGCGCCCATCGAGGCCGCCTGGCCGATGCAGGTGGTGCTCACATTCGGCTTGATGTACTGCATGGTGTCGTAGATCGCCATGCCGGCGGTGACCACGCCACCCGGCGAGTTGATGTAGATGTTGATGTCCTTTTCCGGGTTTTCCGATTCCAGGAACAGCAACTGCGCCACCACCACGTTGGCCATGTGATCGTCGATCGGGCCCACGAGGAAGATCAGGCGCTCCTTCAACAGGCGCGAATAGATGTCGTAGGCACGCTCGCCGCGGCTGGTCTGCTCGACCACCATCGGAACCAGGTTCAGGGCTTTGGTTCGGTTGTCCATTACGTGAGGTACCTATCTTGGGGGGAAACAACCCCGCGCCGGCAAAGGCGCGGGGCATTCGGTGATCCGCCCGGGCTTACTGGCGGATCGCGTCCTGGAACGACAGCTTTTCTTCGGTGTGCTGGGCACGCTCGGCGATCCAGTCGATCACCTGCTCTTCCATCACGCGGTTCTGCAGGCCAGACATCAGCTGGGGGTCGTTGCGGTACATCTCAATGACCTGCTCCGGCTCTTCGTAGGTCGAAGCGATCAGGCGCATCGTTTCGTTCAGGCGCTTGGCTTCCAGGCGCAGGTCGTTGGTACGGGCCACTTCACCGACCAGCAGGCCGACCAGCACACGCTTGGCGGCAGCGTCCTTGAAGCCTTCATGGGCATCGGCCGGGATCTCACCGACGTTCTGGCCGTTGCGGCGGATCTGCTCCACCTGCTGGGCCAGCATGGCGCGGGCTTCGTTCTCGACCAGGCGCGGCGGCATTTCCACCGAAGCGTAGGCGGCGATCAGCTGCTCGCCCACTTCACGACGCAGGCGGTTCATCAGGGCGCCCTTCAGCTCGCGCTCCAGGTTGGCACGGATGTCGCTGCGGAACTGCTCGACGTCCCCCCCCTTCACGCCGAAGCTCTTGATGAAGGCTTCGTCGACCGCCGGCACGACCGGCTCGGAAACTTCGGCAACCTTGACGGTGACCTGCACGGTCTTGCCGGCCAGCACCGGCACACGCCAGTCAGCCGGGAACTCGACGTCCAGGGTCTTCTCTTCACCCTTGGCCAGGCCGACCAGGCCCTTCTCGATGGTGTCGAACATCATGCCCTGGCCGAGCACGATCGAACCCTTCTCGGTGCCTTCGGCCGGCAGGCGCTCTTCGCCGGCCTGCGACCAGGTTTCCACGGCGACCAGGTCGCCGTCCTGCGCGCCACGGCTGACCGGGGCCCAGGTACGACGCTGGTTCTGCAGGTTCTCGATCATCTGGTCGATGTCGGCGTCGGTGATTTCGGCGCTGTGGCGCACGACCGTCAGCTTGCTGACGTCGATGTCGCCGAAGTCCGGCACCACTTCCACGGTGGCCACGAACGAGAACTCACCCTCGTCGCCCTTGTCGATGCGCGGGCTGCCGACGATGCGCAGGTCGTGCTCACGCACGGCGGCATCGAAGGTTTCGCGCAGCAGGCCGTCCAGCGCTTCGCCACGGACCTGCGCGCCGAAGCGCTGCTCGATCACCTTGGCCGGCACCTTGCCCGGACGGAAACCCTTGATGCGGGTGGTGCGGGCGATTTCGCCCAGGCGGCCGACGATGTGGCTCTGCAGACGGTCTTCCGGCAGCGAGAAGCTCAGGCGGCGTTCCAGGTTGCCGGTGGATTCGATCGAAGCTTGCATGTTGACTCCTGCCACCGGTGACCCAGGCCCCCGGCTCGATGATTGGGATGAAACGGTTGTAAGGACACGGCGTCTGGGACGCGCCTGCTTGCCGCAGCCCTTTAGTTTCGCCCAATTCGGCCTGCACTGCCAGCGCGTGCCGGGTCAAGGGGCGCAGAGGGCCCGATCAGGGCGGGGACAGGCCGGCACTGGTGCGAAAGGGGGGACTCGAACCCCCACGCCTTGCGGCACTGGAACCTAAATCCAGGGCGTCTACCAATTCCGCCACTTTCGCGTGGCCGGCACAGGCGTTCATTGTCGCAGGCAGGGGCGGGAAGCGGAAGTCCTGCACAAAACTGAACATGGCCGTCCCGGCGGGCAACGGCCCTCCGGGACGGCGCTGGTTCAGTGCGGCGGTTCGGTTCGGGCGGGCGCCGTTGCAGCGCCCTGCCCGGCTGCTGGATCCGCTTCGCGGACCTCCACGCCCCCCTCGTCGGTGCCGCGCAGCTCCACCGCCTCAGGGGCGGCGCCACCCTCCGGCGATACCGGCCGTGCCGGAACAGCCTCCACGCTGGCATCGCGCTCGACGGTCTGCGCCGGATCACTGCCGGGCGCGCAGGCCACCAGTGCCACCAGTGCCACCAGTGCGACGGGAACCCACGCCATCATGCGCAGTCGATTGATATCGGCCATCAACATCTTCCTTCGTGCATGCGCCATCGGCGCGGAAGATCCATTGGGTTCGATGGAGAACGCGATGCGGTGAGAAGCAGCGCACAGCATTGAAAACACTGATGACGCATATGCCACTGATTTCAGCACCGCTTCAGTAGATCCACGCCATGCGTGGATGAAGCGCAACCCGGCGCGCAGTCAAGAAAAAAGCCACTTGGCGAACCAAGTGGCTTTCGTCTGGTGGGCTGTCAAGGATTCGAACCTTGGACCTATTGATTAAGAGTCAACTGCTCTACCAACTGAGCTAACAGCCCGAAATCGGGGCGCGAATTATGACCCGATCCGCTCGGTGGGTGCAAGCGCTTTTTTCAACATCGTTGAACCAGCACTGCATCCCGCTGCCTCTGCAGAACGGCACCAGGCCGGACTCCGCAGGGCGTGATCCATCGCAACGAAGGAGTCACACTAATAAGAAAAAAGCCACCTGGCGTACCAGGTGGCTTCCGTCTTGGTGGGCCGTCAAGGATTCGAACCTTGGACCTATTGATTAAGAGTCAACTGCTCTACCAACTGAGCTAACGGCCCGTGAAACTCAGACGCACATTGTAGCGTGCTTTCTGTTTATTGCAATACCGTTTCGGCTGCGCCGATGCGGTTGAATCAGTGGGGTGGCTGAGGGGATTCGAACCCCCGACCACCGGAATCACAATCCGGTACTCTAACCAACTGAGCTACAGCCACCACTGAAACTTTTGCTCCCTCGCCGATACCACTGACGCTGGAACTCAAACCTTTGCCTGGAGACCGTCACCGAAGTTCCCGTCCGCCGAAGCGAGTCCGATATTCTGGTGGAGTCTGTGGGCTTTTGCAAGCACTTCTTCACATCTGCCGATACGACCCCGGTGCCTCGCCAATGGCGCGCCCGACAGGAATCGAACCTGTAACCGCCGGCTTAGAAGGCCGGTGCTCTATCCAGTTGAGCTACGGGCGCCCGAACCGGAACGATGTCCAATCCGACGTGGCGTGGGATTGGTCGGGGTAGAGGGATTCGAACCCCCGACATCCTGCTCCCAAAGCAGGCGCGCTACCAGACTGCGCTATACCCCGGTCTTGCAATCCCCTCGGGCCAGGCCCGGGGAGTCGTTCATTGTCGCCAAGCCCATCGCGAACTGTCAACGCAGGCGCGACCGATCATGAATCCGCCACGGCGCCCTGCATGGTCATCGGCTATGCTCGCGGACATCGGCCGGATGGCCGTCCCGACCCTCATTCGCACGGAGAATACGCATGCGCAGCGGCAACCCGGCTCTTTCCGAGTCGACCTTCCTCGACCTCGCCAGCGGCTCGGTGGTGACCAGCCCCGGCCAGGTGATGACCCTCAACGGCACCGCCAACAAGACCGGCATCCTGCTGCTGCTGGCCGTGCTGACCGCAGCCTTTGCCTGGAACCAGTCCGTCAACGAGTACGGCGAGGTCATGGGCGCAGCCAAGCTGTATTCCATGGGCGGCGCGATCGGCGGGCTGGTGCTGGCGCTGATCACCATCTTCAAGAAGGAATGGTCGCCGGTCACCGCACCGATGTACGCGCTGGTCGAGGGCCTGTTCCTGGGCGCCGTCTCGGCGCTGTTCAACATGAAGTACCCGGGCATCGTGTTCCAGGCCGTGCTGCTGACCTTCGGCACGCTGGCCGCGCTGCTGTTCGCGTACCGCAGCGGCGTGATCAAGGCCACCGAGAACTTCAAGATGGGCGTGGTGGCTGCCACCGGCGGCATCGCCCTGCTCTACCTGGCCTCGTTCGTACTGGGCTTCTTCAACATCAACGTCCCGGTGATCCACGACTCCAGCTGGCTGGGCATCGCCTTCAGCCTGTTCGTGGTGGTGGTCGCAGCACTGAACCTGGTGCTGGACTTCGACTTCATCGAGACGGGCGTGGCCCAGCGCGCGCCGAAGTACATGGAGTGGTATGGCGCATTCGGCCTGATGGTGACCCTGGTCTGGCTGTACATCGAATTCCTGCGCCTGCTGTCGAAGATCCAGCAGCGCTGAGCCACGCCATGCCGTAAACGACAAAGGGCGCCCGGGTGGCGCCCTTTTCCTTTGACGCATCAGCGCGCCAGCAGCGCCGGAAGCGATGAGGCCAGCAGCGCGATGCCCGACGCGGTCAGCAGACTCAGCACGAGCTGGCGGAAGCGCGCCTCGCTGATGCCGATGTAGACCCGCGCACCGAGCAGGGCCGGCACCAGCATGGCCGGCGCCACGATGGCGAAATACGGCAGCATCTGCCGGTTCACCAGGCCACTGCCGACATAGGTGGCCATGGTCACCGCCAGCATCGCCAGGTTGAAGTTCTGGATGACCGCGCGCTGCTCATCCTTGCCGAAACCACGCAGCGTGCTCCACAACGTCGGCACGGGCCCGGCGAATCCACCGATGCCGCTGAGCACACCACCGGCCATGCCGGCGATCGCGTCACCCAGGCGACCGCCGACGCGGATCGGCGGCAACGACCGCGCCATCAGCATCACCGGGCACCACAGCGCCAGGAAGCCCCCCAGCAGCGCCTTGAACCACTCCATGTCCAGCTGCGGCAGCACCATCACGCCCAGCGGGATGCCCGCCAGACCGCCCAGCACGAATGGCAGCAGCAGACGCAGGTTGAATCCGCGGCGCACGGTGAACACCGCGACCAGCTGGCCGACCAGCGCGCCGAATACCGACAGCGTTGCCGCCAGTCGCGGCTCCAGCCCCCACGCCCAGAACGACATCGCCACCATGCCGAACGCGAAACCCGACAGGCCCTGCACGAATCCGGCGACGATCGCGCCGAGCGCGACCAGCAGATAGACCGACTCCATCACCACCTCGGTTGCGGTTGCACGGCTACCCAGCCGCGCCACTCTGCGCAGCGTAGTGCGCTGCGAGATGCTCGACCAGCGCACGCACCTTCGGCGCCAGTGCACGCGCATGCGGATACAGCGCGAAGTAGCGGCGCTGTCCGGCGTGCCAGGCCGGCAGCACACGAATCAGCCGGCCGCTACGCAGGTCTTCCTGCACGGTCAGCGCAGTGAACAGACTGATGCCCATGCCGCCCAGCGCGGCGGCGTACAGCGCCGGCGTGGCATCCACGCGCAGGCGCTGCCCGGCCTCGATGCTCGTGGTAGCACCGCGCGGCCCGTGCAGTTGCCAGGGCGGCAACGCCGGTGTGGGACTGAAACCCAGCAACAGGTGCTGCGCGAGATCCGACGCCTGCCGAGGCAGTCCGTGGCGCGCCAGATAGCCAGGCGCGGCCACCAGGATGCGCGGGCAGCTGGCCAACTCGCGTGCAACCAGCTGGCTGTCCGGCAATGACGGTGCGATGCGCAGCGCAAGATCGAAACCACCGCCCACCACATCGACCAGCTGATCATCGGCGGAAAGATCCAGCGCCACCCGCGGGTAGCGCTGCAGGAACGACGGCAGCCAATGCGGCAGCTCCTGGCTGGCCACGACCTGCGGCACGCTGATACGTACGATGCCACTGGGCTGCGCCTGCCCGGCACGCACGCGATCATCTGCTTCCTGCAGGCGATCCAGCAGCGCTCCCGCCTCGCGGTAGTAGTCGCGACCGGCTTCGGTCAGTGACAGCCGGCGGCTGTTGCGGTCCAGCAGGCGTACCTGCAGGTGTTCTTCCAGCTGCCGCAGTTGCCGCGACATGGCCGAATGGGTCGTCCCCAATCGCTCGGCGGCAGCGGTGAAGCTGCCCGCATCGACGATGGCACGCAGCGCGCGCAGGGCGGCGAATTGATCCATCAGCGGGCGGCTCCGGTTGGCAGGACCCGCGATGTGCGGGCCCTGCCAGCTTATCAAGCGCCGCCGCCGGCCTTGCGCACCGGCAGCGCCAGGATCGCGTCAGTGGTCATGACATCGCCGAATGTGTCCTCGATCTGGGCCAGCGCGGCCTCGTGCAGCGCGCGATGGCCGATGTGCTGGCCACCGGCCAGGTCCAGGTCGCGGCTGGCCGTTGCATCGGACGACACGATCACCCGGTAGCCACGCGGTGCCGCGGCGGCATCGCGGGCGGCGCCGGCCACGCAGGCATGGGTCTGCAGGCCGGTGACGATCAGGGTGTCGATGCCCGCCTGCTTCAGCGCGGTGTCGATCACTGCCGCAGAGCCACCCGCGAACACGCTGACGTTGTCCTTCTGCACCACGGTCTCGCCGGCCCGCGGCTGCATGTCGCGATGGAAGGCGGCATTGGCACTGCCCTGCGCGAACAGCGGCGCACCTGCTGGCAGCACATGCTGCACGTGGATGACGCGGATGCCATTGGCATCGGCGAAGTCGATCAGGCGGCGGGTCTGGCGCAGCGCGGCCACGCCATCGGGGATGACCATGCGGCCACCGGCAAAGCCAGGCGCGGCCTTTGCATCGAAGTACTCGTTCTGGAAATCGATCACCAGCACGGCGGTCTTGGCCGCATCCAGCGAAGCGGCGACCGGGGCGCCAGCCATGTGGCGGATGGTGGGATGGGCCGGCTCGGCGGCGACGACCGGGGCGGTGGCGGCCATGCCGATCAGGCTGGCCAGGCCAAAGGCGGTGAGGTTCATCGGACGACTCCTGTGCGGTGGAAAGTGGGCACAGGATGCGGAGCGGATGGCGCACGAACCAGCAGTGAAGCAGCACACGATCTGTGCAGATAGCGCACAGACCGATAGTGTAGTGTCGAGCCATGCTCGACTGCTCTTCGCGTGAGCCCCATAAGAAAGCAAAAGCCGTCGAGCATGGCTCGACGCTACAGAAGCGCAGAAACGCAACGGGGCGCCCGAAGGCGCCCCGCTGTGGGTCCAACCGAGGCTGGCCGACCGCTTACAGGCGGCTGGCGATGGCCTGGGCGAAGCTCATGGTGGTACCGGTGCCCCCCAGGTCGCCGGTCAGCGAGTCCTTGGCTTCCATGGTGGCCACGATCGCCTTGCGCAGGCGCTCGGCATTTTCCGGCTGGCCGACGTGGTCCAGCATCTGCGCGGCTGCCAGCAGCAGTGCGCACGGATTGGCCTTGCCCTGGCCGGCGATGTCCGGCGCAGTACCGTGCACGGCTTCGAAGATCGCCGCGTCCTTGCCGATGTTGGCACCCGGGGCCAGGCCCAGGCCGCCGACCAGGCCAGCGCACAGGTCGGAGATGATGTCGCCGAACAGGTTGGTGGTGACGATCACGTCGAACTGTTCCGGACGCATCACCAGCTGCATGCAGCAGTTGTCGACGATCATTTCCTGGAACTCGATCTCCGGGTACTGCGCGGCCACTTCGCGGGCGACGTTCAGGAACAGGCCGGAGGTCGACTTGATGATGTTGGCCTTGTGCACGGCGGTGACCTTCTTGCGGCCGGTGCTCTTGGCCAGCTCGAAGGCGTAGCGCACGATGCGCTCGGAGCCCTTGCGGGTGATGCGGGTGCCGGAGAAGGCGGTCTCGCCATCGGCCGACACTTCCTGGCCTTCGGCCAGGTACGCACCTTCGGTGTTCTCACGAACGGTGATCAGGTCGACGTTGTCGAAACGCGACTTGGTGTTCGGGAAGGTGTGCGCCGGACGCACGTTGGCGTACAGGTCGAAGTGGCGGCGCAGGCTGACGTTGATCGAGGTGAAGCCACCACCGACCGGGGTGGTCAGCGGGCTCTTCAGCGCCACCTTGTTGCGCGCGATCGATTCCAGGGTCACCGCCGGCATCAGGTCGCCGTGCTTTTCCAGGGCCACCAGGCCGGCGTCGGCGTCCTCGTACTCCAGGCCAGTCTTGAGCTGGTCGAGCACGAACAGGGTGGCGTCCATGATTTCCGGGCCAATGCCGTCGCCGCGGATGACCGTAATTTTCTGCGTCATTGATCGATGTTCCGAACAGGGGGAAAAACGCCGTCCGGACGTGCCCGGAAACGCCGGCGCAAAGGAAGTTTCACCGGCAATTATGCCTGAGCCGGGGCCAAGGTCCCAAATAGACCATGGTCCCAATGCACGGCTCAGGCAGAATTGCCCGCGCATCCCACCTTATCCCCGCGCCTGTCGGCGCGCCCCCTTGAACAACAAGGGGGCTCCTGGGCTGTTGGATCGCGGGGAAGGCCCCCCGCGCGCGCGCGGTAGTGCCGGCCGCTGGCCGGCAACTTCGGCCATGTCGGGTTCAGGCGATGCCGGCCAGGGCCGGCACTTCCTTCAGTGTTCGTGCGCTGCCGGGGCGGCGGCGCCGCCTTCGAGCTGGTCGAGGAAATCGACCGCGCGGCGCAGGTGCGGGATCACGATCGAGCCGCCGACCACCAGGCCGACCGAGAAGGTCTCGAAGAACTCTTCGCGGGTCACCCCGGCGTCCTTGCACTGGGCCACGTGGTAGCTGATGCAGTCGTCGCAGCGCAGCACCATCGAGGCCACCAAGCCCAGCAGTTCCTTGGTCTTCACGTCCAGCGCGCCGGCCTGGTAGGTCTGCGTATCCAGCGCGAAGAAGCGGCGCACCACCTGGTTCGGTTCGCCCAGGATGCGCTCGTTCATGCGCTTGCGGAATTCGGTGAACTCGGCGATGCGGTCCTTGCTGCCGTCGTCGGCCGCGCTCATGCCTGGCCCTGCCCGGCCAGCAGCGGCTCGAGCTTGCCTTCACGGTGCAGGGCCATCATGTCGTCGTAACCGCCGACATGGACGTCGCCGACGAAAATCTGCGGCACGCTGGTGCGGCGGGTCAGCGCCATCATCTTCTCGCGCTCGGCCGGGTCCAGGTCGATGCGGACCTCGGTCCACTGCTGGCCCTTGCTCTTCAGGAAGTTCTTGGCGGCCACGCAGTACGGGCAGACGGCGGTGGAATAGATGGTGATGGCGGGGGCACCGCCGGCGGTCTGGGCTGTCACGGGAAACTCCACGATGGATCGACGATCCATATATGGTACCGGTGCGCTGGAATTTCCACGCCACGGCCGCAACACTGTGGATTAACGAATGGTTGCCCCCTGCCCTGCCACGCTGGGCGCGCCCCGCCCGAGGACCCTCCGCTTGCGAGCCCTGCTGCTGACTACCGCCATCACCCTGGCCCTGGCCATGCCGCTGGCCCAGGCCCAGGAGAAGCTGCCCGACATCGGCTCCTCGGCCGGCGAACTGCTGACCCCGGCGCGCCAGGCCGAGTATGGCGCGATGATGCTGCGCGAGCTGCGCAACTACGGTTATCTGCTCGACGATCCGCTGGTCAACGACTGGCTGCAGACCATGGGTACCCGGCTTGGCTCCAACAGCGACCAGCCGCGGCAGCCGTACACGTTCTTCGTGATGAAGGACCGCCAGATCAACGCCTTCGCTACGCTGGGCGGCTACATCGGGGTCAACGCCGGCCTGGTATTGACCGCCGAGCGCGAGGACGAGGTAGCGGCAGTGCTGTCGCATGAAATCGCCCACGTCACCCAGCAGCACGTACTGCGTGGGGTCGAGCGCGCCCAGCGCGACCAGATCCCGATCCTGCTGGGCATGCTGGCCGCGGTGGTGGCCGCGCAGGCCAGCAACAGCACCTCCTCCGGCAACGCGACCATGGCCGCGATCAGCTCGGGCATGGGCCTGATGCAGCAGCGGCAGATCAACTACACCCGGTCCAACGAATCCGAGGCCGACCGCCTTGGCATCCGCACCCTGGCCCGCAGCGGCTACGACGTGGACGCCATGGCCGGCTTCTTCGAGCGGATGGCGGCGGCGATGCGTGGCAACGAAGGCGGCTACAGCGTGCCGGAGTTCCTGCGCACCCACCCGGTCAACATCACCCGCATCAGCGAAGCCAAGGCCCGTGCCGAGCAGATGAAGAAGGACACGGTGCTGCTGACCACCAGCACCCCCAGCGGCGAACGCAGGGAGCGGGTGGACCCGGCTGACCCCAGCCTGGCCGAACCGCTGCTGCGCGGCAACAATCCGCTGCTGCCCAGCAGCGTGCTGCGCATCCCGATCGGCCAGCTCAGCCGCGGTGCCAGCGGCGACTTCGACTGGGCACGCGAGCGCCTGCGGGTGCTCAGCGCCGACTCCACCGCCGAACTGGAGCGCGAATACGCCGACATGGCCAAGCGCCAGAAGGATGGCCTGAACGACGCCCAGCGCTATGGCCAGGCCCTGGCCGTCATGCGCGGCGGCCGCGCCGGTGCCGGGCAGGCCCGGCAGACCCTGGCCACCCTGCTGCAGACCCGCCCGGACAACCTGTGGCTGGCGCTGGGGCTGGGCGAGGCCGAATCGCGCGCCGGCCAGGCCGCCCAGGCCAACAGCCGCTTCGAACAGCTGCTGCGCGAGCACCCCAACAGCCGCCCGGTGGCCCTGACCTATGCCGAGATCCTGAACGAACAGGGCAGCCGCGAGGCCGGCCAGCGCGCGCAGGCCATGCTGCGGCCGCTGTTGTCGCAAAGCGGTAACGATCCGGTCTTCCAGCAGCGATACGCCCGCGCCAGCGAACTGGCCGGTGACAGCGTGCGCGCCAGCGAGGCCTATGCCGAGGCCGCCTTCCTCAGCGGTCGTCCGGAGCAGTCGCTGATCCAGTTGCAGGCGCTCAAGCGCAACCCGGCGCTGGATTATGTCGGCCGGGCACGGGTGGACGCGCGCATCGAAGCGATCACCCCCACCGTGCTGGAACTGCGCCGCCAGGGCGTGCAGGACCCCGACCTCGACCGCCGCTGAGCGCCGCATGACCGACCGATGGCAATCCAGGCCGGTTCCGGCCAGGCAGTCACAAACATGTCATCAAACCGTAGTCTACTGGCACCACTCCAGTAACCGAGCCCTACGGTGTCCTCGTGCAGAAACGCATCCTGATCGTCGATGACGAGCCCGCGATCCGTGAAATGGTCGCCTTCGCCCTGCGCAAGGGCGACTACGAACCTGTCCACGCCGGCGATGCCCGCGAGGCGCAGACCGCGATCGCCGACCGCGTGCCCGACCTGATCCTGCTGGACTGGATGCTGCCCGGTACCAGTGGCCTGGACCTGGCCCGCCGCTGGCGCAAGGAAACGCTGACCCGCGAAGTGCCGATCATCATGCTGACCGCCCGCGGCGAAGAGAACGATCGCGTCGGCGGGCTTGAAGCCGGTGTCGACGACTACGTGGTCAAGCCGTTCTCGGCGCGCGAACTGCTGGCCCGCATCCGTGCGGTGATGCGCCGCGCCCGCGAGGACGACGAGGACGGCAGCGTGGCGGTCGGCCCGATCCGCATCGATGGCGCCGCCCATCGCGTGTTCGCCAACGACCAGCCGGTGCCGATCGGCCCGACCGAATACCGCCTGCTGCACTTCTTCATGACCCACCCCGAGCGCGTCTACACCCGCGCCCAGCTGCTGGACCATGTCTGGGGTGGCAGCGTGTACGTGGAGGAGCGCACCATCGACGTGCATATCCGCCGCCTGCGCAAGACGCTGGAACCGTTCAACGCCGAGAACATGGTGCAGACCGTGCGCGGCGCCGGCTACCGCTTCTCTACTGCAACCTGAGTCTCGTCGTGCCGGCGCCGCGCACCCGCGGGTGCCGGTGCCGGCAACTCTGCTATAACCCTCGGTTCACCCCAGTGAACCGCCGCACCTCAACGACGAGATCGCAATGCCCCGCCACATCCGCTCTGCCTGGTTGAAGACCCTGGCTACCGTCGCCGCGGTACTGCTGTTCGCCGGACTGGTGGGGTGGTTCTCGGGCCATCTGTGGCTGTGCATCGCACTGGGCGCGTTGGCTACCCTGGCCTGGCATTACTGGCGCCTGCGCAGCGTGCTGCGCCGCCTGACCGCGCGCCAGCGCTGGGACACCGCCGACGAAGGCACCGGCGTCTGGAACGAACTGGACCGCCTGCTGTACCGCAACCAGGTGGAAATGCGCGTGCGCAAGCGCCGCCTGCTGGACATGCTGCGCAGTTATCGCGCTGCCGCCGCCGCGTTGCCCGATGCGGTGGTGGTGCTGGACCGCAACAGCCAGCGCGTGCAGTGGTTCAACGAAGCGGCCACTGCCCTGCTCGGCCTGCACCATCCCGGTGATCTCGGCGAGGCGCTGGTCGAACGGCTGCAGCCGATGCCGCTGGCCCACTGGCTGGCCGGTGGCCGCAATGCCGAGCCGATCCTGGACGTGCCTTCGCCGGTCGATCCGGCGATCCGCCTCAACCTGCGCCTGATTCCCTATTCGTCGGACTACTGGCTGCTGATCGCCCGCGACGTCAGCAAGCTGCTGCGCCTGGAACAAGTCCGCCGCGACTTCGTGGCCAACGTTTCACACGAGCTGCGCACGCCGCTCACCGTGGTCCACGGCTATCTGGACATGATGGACCCGGACGATTTCCCCGGCACCGGGCCGATGCTGGAGGAAATGCGCAAGCAGAGCCAGCGCATGGCCCAGCTGGTGGAAGACCTGCTGACCCTGTCGCGGCTGGAATCGCAGGAGCACAGCGAGGACGAGACCGTGGCCATGCAGCCGATGCTGGCCACCCTGCGCCGCGAAGCCGAAGCACACAGCCAGGGCCGCCACCAGATCAGCATCGACGATCTGGCTGGCGTGGACCTGCAGGGCTCGACCAAGGAACTGCACAGCGCGTTTTCCAACCTGGTCACCAATGCGGTGCGCTACACCCCGGCCGGTGGCCGCATCGCCGTCGAGTTCCGCCGCGAAGGCGATGGCGCGGTGCTGGCCGTGCGTGATTCCGGCTACGGCATCCCGGCCACGCATCTGCCGCGCCTGACCGAACGTTTCTACCGCGTCTCCAGCAGCCGCTCCCGCGAAAGCGGCGGCACCGGCCTGGGCCTGTCCATCGTCAAGCACATCCTCGGCCTGCACCACGCGCGGCTGGAGATTGAAAGCGAGGTCGGTAAGGGCTCGGTGTTCTCCTGCCATTTCGATGCCGACCACGTGCGCCCACGCGAGTCCGCCCCCCTGACTTCCATCGAAGAATGACGCCATGAGCAGCCTCGGATCCCTCCCCCTCCCCGTGAGCCCGGACAACGATCCGCTGCGTGATCCGGCGCTCTACATCAACCGCGAACTGTCGCAGCTGGATTTCAACTTCCGCGTGCTGGCGCAGGCCATGGACCCGCAGGTACCGCTGCTGGAGCGCCTGCGCTTCATGTGCATCTCCTGCACCAACCTCGATGAATTCTTCGAGATCCGCGCCGCTGCCGTGCGCCACGCGCAGGAGTTCGGCCTGCCGCCGGCGCCGGACGGCATGAGCCCGCAGACCATCCTCACCGCCATCCATGACCGTGCCGCCGAGCTGGTGGACCAGCAGTACCGCTGCTGGAACGAGACGCTGCGCCCGGCACTGGCGGAAGCCGGCATCGGTGTGCTCGGCCGGCACTCCTGGAACCACCGCCAGAAGCGCTGGCTGCGCGCGTACTTCCGCAACGAGATCATGCCGGTGCTGTCGCCGCTGGGCCTGGACCCGGTGCATCCGTTCCCGAAGATCCTCAACAAATCGCTGAACATCGTGGTGGTGCTGAAGGGCACCGATGCCTTCGGCCGCGCCGGCCACCTGGCCATCGTGCGTGCGCCACGCTCGCTGCCGCGCATCATCCAGCTGCCCGAAAAGCTTGGCGGTCCGCAGAACTTCGTGTTCCTGTCTTCGGTGCTGTCGACCTTCGTCGATGAACTGTTCCCGGGCATGGAAGTGCTGGGCGCCTACCAGTTCCGCGTCACCCGCAATTCCGAGCTGGTGGTGGACGAGGAGGAAGTGGAGAACCTGGCGCTGGCACTGCGTGACGAGCTGGTCGATCGCGGCTACCGGCCGGCGGTGCGCCTGGAGATCGCCCATGACATGCCGCGCGACATCGTGCGCACCCTGCTGCAGAATTTCGGCCTGACCGAAAACGCCGTGTACCGCATCGACGGTCCGGTCAATCTCAACCGCATCATCCAGCTGTACGACCTGATCGCGCAGCCGGACCTGAAGTACCCGTCGATGACCCCGCGCACGCTGCGCGACAGCGATGGCATATTCGAGACCGTCGCGCGCCAGGACCTGTTGCTGCATCACCCCTTCGATGCCTTCACCGCAGTGCTGGACCTGATCCGGCAGGCGGCGGTGGATCCGAACGTGCTGGCGATCAAGCAGACCCTGTACCGCACCGGCAAGGATTCGCTGATCGTCGACGCACTGATCCAGGCCGCGCGCAACGGCAAGGATGTGACCGTGGTGGTCGAGCTGCGTGCGCGCTTCGACGAAGAGGCCAACCTGGGCCTGGCTGATCGCCTGCAGGAAGCCGGCGTGCAGGTGGTGTACGGCGTGGTCGGCTACAAGACCCACGCCAAGATGCTGCTGATCGTTCGCCGCGAGGGCCGCAAGCTGCGCCGCTATGTGCACCTGGGCACCGGCAACTACCACAGCGGCACCGCCCGCGCGTACACCGACATCAGCCTGATCACCGCCGATGCGGACATCGGCAACGATGTGCACCTGCTGTTCCAGCAGCTGTCCGGCCTGGCGTCGAAGATGAAGCTCAAGCGCCTGCTGCAGTCGCCCTTCACCCTGCACACCGGCATCCTCGGCCGCATCGAGCGCGAAACCCGCATCGCCGCCGCGGGCCGTCCGGCGCGGATCATCGCCAAGATGAACGCACTGAACGAACCGCAGGTGGTGCGCGCGCTGTATGCCGCCTCGCAGGCCGGCGTGCAGATCGACCTGATCATCCGTGGCGCCTGCACCCTGCGACCGGGCGTGCCGGGCGTGTCGGACAACATCCGCGTGCGCTCGATCGTCGGTCGATTCCTCGAGCACAGCCGCGTCTACTGGTTCGGCAACGATGGTGCGCCGGAAATGTACTGCGCCAGCGCCGACTGGCTTGAACGCAACCTGCTGCGCCGGGTCGAGACCTGCTTCCCGATCCTCGATCCGGAACTGGTCAAGCGGGTGTACCGCGAGGTCCTGCAGAACTACCTGGATGACAACCTCAATGCCTGGGAACTGGACGCCGAGGGCATCTACCACAAACGTGCCCCGGCCCACGACGAAGCCCCGCATTCTGCGCAGATGGCATTGATGCAGGGGCTGTAACCCGGTGTGTCGACCCAGGTCGACACCCACCAGCAGCCGCGCGGAACGCCGTCCCGGCAGATCGCAGAAATCTGTCGAAGGCGGGATGGGTCCGGTTGCGGGGGCGTGAGCGCCATGGATGGCGCGACCGAGGCTACATGGACGTACTTGCGCCGTCCCCCGCAGCCGGACCCACCCCGCCATCCCACGGATGGCCCGCTTTTGCTTCGGCTGTTGCCGTTGCTCTGGCCTCTGCAGGTGCAGGGCGCAGCCCTGCCGCACTCCCTTCTTCCAAAATGTGAAGGCCGCGCGGTGACGAGCACACCGCCCCTTCGGCTAACATTCGTCCATGCCGCATACCACCACGACTCCGCCCGCATTGCAGGATGGCGACCTGCTGGCCGCCATCGACCTTGGCTCCAATAGTTTCCACATGGTCATCGCGCGCTACACGCTCGGCCAGCTGCGGGTGATCGACCGCCTGCGCGAGACGGTGCGGATGGCCGACGGGCTGGATGGCAAGGGTGGACTCTCCGCGGCGGCCCGCCAGCGCGCGCTGGAGTGCCTGGCCCGCTTCGGCCAGCGCATCCGCAACGTGCCGCCGCACCGGGTGCGCGCACTGGCCACCAACACCGTGCGCCAGCTGCGCTCGCCGCAGTCGTTCCTGGTCCCGGCCGAAACCGCGTTGGGGCACGCCATCGAAGTGGTCAGCGGTCGCGAAGAAGCGCGCCTGATCTACCTCGGTGTCGCCCATGCACAACCGCCCAAGCCCGGCCAGCGCCGGCTGGTGATCGACATCGGCGGCGGTTCCACCGAATTCATCATCGGCATGGGGATGCAGACCCTGGAGCGCGAAAGCCTGCAGGCCGGCTGCATCGCCAGCACCCGCCGTTTCTTCCCCGGCGGCAAGCTGAGCAAGAAGCGCTGGAAGGACGCGCTGGCCGAGATCGGCCGCGAGTTCCAGCCCTTCGCCAGCAAGTACCGCGCGCTGGGCTGGCAGGAAGCACTGGGTTCTTCGGGCACGCACAAGGCGATCAGCGAGATCTGCGCGACGATGAAGCTGAGCAAGGGCGCGATCACCGCCGAAGCCCTGCCACAGCTGCGCGACGAGCTGCTGAAAGCCAAGAAGATCGACGACATCCAGTTGCCGGGCCTGTCCAGCGACCGGCGCCCGATCATCGCCGGCGGCATCCTGGTACTGGAAGCGGCCTTCCAGGCGCTGGGCCTGCAGAAGCTGCTGGTCAGCAAGGCGGCGATGCGCGAAGGCATCCTGTATGACATCGTCGGCCGGGCCGGCGAGAACGACCTGCGTGACGAATCGGTGGCCGCGCTCAGCCAGCGCTATGGCATCGACATGACGCAGGCCGACCGCGTGCAGGAGACCGCACTGTCACTGCTGGAGCAGGTGCAGGAGCAATGGAAACTGGATGCCGACGATGCCCGCATGCTGGGCTGGGCTGCGCGCCTGCATGAGCTGGGCCTGATGATCGCGCACAGCGGCTACCACGTGCACGGCAGCTACGTGCTGGAACACTCGGACATCGCCGGTTTCTCGCGGCAGGAACAGCAGATGCTGGCCGCGCTGGTTCGCAGCCACCGCCGCAGCATCACCAAGACCGCCTTCGATGCCCTGCCCGAGCGCCTGCTGCTGACCGCACGCCGGCTGGCCGCCCTGCTGCGCCTGGCGGTGCTGCTCAACCGCGCGCACGAGGACGCCCCCCTGCCAGCGCTGGAACTGACCGCCGACGACAACCGGCTGTCGCTGATCGTGCCGCAGGCGTTCATCGATGCCCGCCCGTTGCTGCGCGCCGACCTGATCGGCGAGACCGACGGCATCGCCGGGCTGGGCATCCAGTTCCGTCCGTTCGTGGCCTGATCCTGCCGGGACGACGCGCGTCCCGCGCGCCAATTCGCGCTGCGCCGCAACATCGCCGCCTTGGTGGCGATGGGCACTTGCGTCGCAAGTTCTGGTTTTTCCTCACATATTCATCACACCGATGACATGCAAGGAAATATTTCGACATAAGTTCTTTACAACCTCTTAACTACCGAGACTAGTATCGGATCACCGGCGCAGTTCGGCTGGGCCATTGGATGCCTTTCTTGAGCATCTCCGTACGTCTTTGAGAGAGAGAGAACGTAATGACTTCACGTACCGTGTTGGGCAAGGCGATTGCCCACGCCCTGGTGACGACCACAGCTCTGGCCGCCGTGCCGGCGTTCGCCCAGGATGCCGGCGGCGCCTCGCCGACCAATCTGGATCGCATCGAGATCACCGGTTCGCGCATCCGCCAGGTCGATGTGGAAACCGCCCAGCCGGTGCTGGCGCTGACCCGCGTCGAGATCGAACGCCAGGGCTTCAGCTCGGTGGCCGACATCCTGCAGAACGTCACCGCGATGGGCAGCCCGGCCATCAGCCGCGCCAACGCGCTGAGCGCGGGCGAGAACACCGGCGGCACCTACATCGACATGCGCAACCTGGGCGCACAGCGCACGCTGGTGCTGGTCAACGGCAAGCGCCTGGGCATCAGCACCTCCGGCTACCAGGACGTGTCGTCGCTGCCGGTGTCGGCAGTGGAGCGCATCGAAGTGCTGAAGGATGGCGCTTCGGCCATCTACGGTTCCGACGCGATGGCCGGCGTGATCAACATCATCACCCGTTCCAACGTCAACGGCGTGACCGCCAATGTCTACCACGGCCAGTACAGCGAGGGCGACGGCGCCCGTGACCGCTTCGACGTGGTCGGCGGCTGGAGCAATGACCGTGTGTCGTTGACCCTGGCACTGGAACACTCCGAGGAAAAGAGCGTCTGGGCCAAGGACCGCTGGTTCAGCAAGTACGGCGTGAGCGACCGCCACCCGAACGATCCCTCCAACTGGACCACGCTGAGCCAGTGGGGCCAGTTCACCGGTCTGAAGGGTGGCCCTGGCTGCACCAACACCAGCCAGGGTTGCGGCTACTCGCTCAACCGCGGCGCTGACCCGACCAACCCGGCCAACTACCACCTGACCGACGCGACGCCGTTCACCGGCGACGTCAGCAACGCCAACGAGCAGATGCACGTGATGTATCCGCTCAAGCGTGATTCGGTGTACTTCGACGGCCGCTTCAAGATCACCGACCAGGTCAACCTGCGCACCGAATTCGGCTACAACAAGCGTTCGGCCGAGCGCCAGATCGCAGGCTACCCACTGCAGTCCAGCTCGGTGTCGATCTCGGGTGACCCGACCGCCACCGGCCTGATGTCCAAGGACAGCTATTTCAATCCGTTCGGCAACCAGCACGGTTATGCCCGGCCGACCGACATCGCGTGGAACCGCCGTACCTGGGAAATTCCGCGTGTAAGCACCAGCGAACTGAAGACCTACCGTGCGGTCGTTTCGCTGGATGGCACCTTCGAGATCGGCCAGCGCTACTTCGACTGGGACGTGGGCTACCAGTACAACCGCAACGAGCTGACCGCCACCGCTACCGGCAACCTGCACAAGAAGCGCGTGCGTGACGCCGTGGGTCCGTCGTTCCTGGATCCGGCCACCGGCAAGGTGATGTGCGGCCGCCCGGGTGCGGTGATCGACGGCTGCAAGCCGTGGAATCCGCTGGTGCCCTACGGCAGGAACGATCCGAACGGGCTGACCGGCAATGAAGAACTGATGGCCTGGCTGTTCCCGGCGGAGCGGACCACCGGCCGGACCACCACCAAGAACGCGTTCGCCAACCTGTCCGGCAGCATCATGACCCTGCCGGCCGGCGACCTGGGCTTCGCCTTCGGCGTGGAAAGCCGCAAGGAAGACGGGCGCTACACCCCCGATGCCCTGGCCCAGACTGGCGCTACCACCAACCTGGCCGCCGGCCCGACCGGTGGCAGCTACAACGTGAAGGAAGCCTACCTGGAGCTCAACGTACCGGTGCTGGCCGACCTGCCCGGCGCGCGCGAACTGAGCTTCAATGCCGCCACCCGCTTCTCCAAGTACAACACCTTCGGCAATACCCTCAACAGCAAGTTCGGCTTCAAGTGGAAGCCGATCGACCAGCTGCTGGTCCGTGGTACCTGGGCTGAAGGCTTCCGCGCCCCGACCATCAACGACCTGTACGGTGGCGGTTCGGAAACCTTCGCGCAGTTCAGCGACCCGTGCGACACCGTGTTCGGCTCGGCCAAGGGCAGTGCTGAAGTCCGCTCGCGCTGCGCACGTGACATCGCCAATGCTGCCAACTTCCGCCAGCTGAAGCAGGGCAATGTCCCGGTGACCACGGCGCAGGATGCAACCCCGACGCCGTTCGTGTCCGGTTCCAATCCGCTGCTGGTTCCGGAAACCTCGACCAGCAAGACGCTGGGCCTGGTGTGGAGCCCGACCTTCATCAGCAACTTCAACGTTGCGCTGGACTGGTGGAAGATCCGCATCGACAACACCATCGTCGGTGACAGCCCGAACCAGATCCTTAAGGATTGCTATGAGCAGGGCATCGAAGCACGCTGCAGCCGCTTCACCCGTGACCCGTCCAACGGCATCGTCACCGGCCTGAAGTTCGGCAACCGCAACGCCGGCTTCGCCGAGACCGAAGGTTACGACCTGGATGTCAGCTACCGCGTCGACACCGGCTACGGCAAGCTGAGCGCAGGCTGGACCAGTACCTATGTCAGCAAGAACGTCTATCGCTCCACCAACGATGTCCGCGATGCGATCACGCCGATCAACGGCGTTGCCAACACCATCGGCACCGCCACCAGCCTCGCCTTCCGCGTGCGCTCGAACCTGGTGCTGGGCTGGGATGTGGGCGACTTCGGCGTCAGCTGGACAGCGCGCTACTACTCCGGCGTGAAGGAGCGCTGCGCCAATGCCAGCCTGTATCCGGACGAATGCTCCGATCCGACCTTCCTGGCGCCGTGGCTGAAGGCGCCGACCGCCTACAACGAACGCGGCGCAGTGACCTTCCACGATGTGCAGTTCCGCTACAACCTGCCGTGGGACGCCACCGTGTCGGTGGGCGCCAACAACGTGTTTGGCAAGGAAGCCCCGGTGATGTACAGCAAGCCGAACTCGTCGTTCTCCTACTACGGTGGCTACGACATCGGACGCTTCATGTACATGAAGTACCAGCAGCGCTTCTGATCCATCGCGCTGTCACCTGCAACAGGAACCACGGCCCCTCGGGGCCGTGGTTCTTTCTTGCCCACGGAGGCCGGCACCGGCGTCATCTGGCGGTCGCAAAGCCGTCATGTCCACTACATCGCCATGGCCGAGCATGCCGGAAACCCGGAGGCCCGCCATGCGCTATGCCATCGTCACCGAGACCTATCCGCCGGAAGTGAACGGCGTTGCCCTCACCGTGCAGGGCCTGGAGCAGGGACTGCGTGATTCCGGGCATGAAATCGACCTGGTCAGGCCACGCCAGGCCAGCGAAGCACTGGACTCGGCACCGGGCACCCTGCTGGTGCCGGGCGCAGCGCTGCCCCGCTACCCCGGCCTGCGCTTCGGCCTGCCAGCACCGATCCGGCTGGGCCGCCATTGGCAGCAACAGCGTCCAGACGCCGTCTACGTCGCCACCGAAGGCCCCCTGGGCTGGTCTGCACTGCGTACCGCACGCCGTCTCGGCATCCCGGTTGCCAGTGGCTTCCACACGCGCTTCGACGAGTACCTGCCCGACTACGGCGTGGCCTGGCTGCAGGCTGCCGCGATGCGCTGGATGCGTCGCTTCCACAATCAGGCCGATGCCACCCTGGTGCCGACCCGCGAGCTTCAGCAGTTCCTTGGCGAACAGGGGTTCGAGCGCGTGCGCCTGCTGGCGCGCGCGGTCGACAGCCAGCAGTTCGATCCAGGCAGGCGCGACCCGGCACTGCGCGAGGAATGGGGCGTGGACGGCAACGGCCTGGTGGCGATCTACGTTGGCCGCATCGCCGCGGAAAAGAACCTTGGCCTGGCTGTAAAAGCGTTCCGCAAGCTGCAGCAGATCCGCCCGAAGGCGCGCTTCGTGTGGGTGGGCGATGGTCCTGCACGCGAAAAGCTGGCGCACGAGAATCCCGACTTCATCTTCTGCGGCATCCAGCGTGGCGAAGCACTTGCACGGCATTTCGCCAGCGGTGACCTGTTCCTGTTCCCCAGCCGCAGCGAGACCTTCGGCAACGTGACTCTGGAAAGCATGGCCAGCGGTGTAGCCACCGTCGCCTTCGATTATGGCGCCGCGCGCGAGTACCTGCGCAACGGCGAGAATGGCGCAGCAGTGGACAATGATGAGCAGTTCGTCGAGGCCGCCGTGCGGCTGGCTGCCGATGATGCGCAACGCCACCTGCTGGGCAGCAACGCCGCGCGCGCGATGAAGCGCCTGCATCCACAGCAGGTGGTCGCCGAATTCGATGCCCTGCTGGCCGAGCTGGCCCACTCGCGGAGGAGCGGCCATGCGCACCACGCGGCTTGAATTGCTGGCCGACCGCGAAGCGCGCCTGTGCAGGCGCGCCAATCACTACTGCCGGCGTCGCCGCGTGCGTCGCCTGTTCTCGGTCATCAGCCGCCTCGGCGATGGCGTGTTCTGGTACGTGCTGATGGGCGCGCTGGTGCTGCTGGATGGCTTCGATGGCCTGCGCGCGTCGGTGCACATGGCGGCCACCGGGCTGGCCGCGCTGCTGCTGTACAAGGGCCTCAAGCGCTGGACCCGGCGCCCGCGCCCGTATGCGGCCGACCTGCGCATCCGCGCCTGGGTGGCGCCGCTGGACGAGTTCAGCTTCCCCTCCGGCCACACCCTGCACGCGGTGTCGTTCACCATTGTCGCGCTGGCCTACTACCCGTGGCTGGCGCCGCTGCTGGTGCCGTTCACCGCTGGCGTTGCGCTGTCGCGGGTGGTGCTCGGCCTGCATTACCCCAGCGACGTGCTGGCCGCGACGGGCATCGCGGTGCTGCTGGCCTCGGCCAGCCTGGCCTGGTTGCCGCTGCCGGTGTGACGGCCGCCCGGCATGGCCCGGCGCTACCGTCATCGTTGATGGCCTAGAATGCAGGCATGACCACGCTGTTCATTTCCGACCTGCATCTGGACCCCAGCCGTCCGGAAATCACCGACCTGTTCCTGCGCTTCCTGCGCGAGCAGGCGCCCGGCGCTGATGCCCTGTACATCCTCGGCGACCTGTTCGAAGCCTGGATCGGCGACGACACACCCTCGCCTGCCGCCGACGCGGTGGCCAATGCGCTGAAGGTGCTGTCCGACAGCGGCGTGCCGGTGTACTTCATCCGCGGCAACCGCGACTTCCTGCTCGGCGAGGACTACGCACGCCGTGCCGGCCTGCGCATCCTGCCCGACCCGTGCATGATCGAGCTGTACGGCCGCCCGGTGCTGCTGCAGCACGGTGACCTGCTGTGCACCGATGACATCCCCTACCAGCAGTTCCGTGCGCAGACGCGCGACCCGGCGTTCCAGGCGCAGTTCCTGTCACAGCCGCTGGCGGCACGCATCGCTTTCGCACAGAAGGCCCGCGACGCCAGCCAGGCGCGCCAGTCCGAGATGAAGCAGGACAACCGTGCGCAGTTCGAGTCGGTGACCGACGTGGCCCCTGCCGAAGTCGAGGCCACCTTCGTCCGCCACGGGGTGGACACCATGATCCATGGCCATACCCACCGCCCGGCAATCCACTCGCTGCAGGCCGGTGGACGCGGCTGTACCCGCATCGTTCTGGGTGACTGGTACGAACAGGGTTCGGTGCTGCGCGTGGATGCCAGCGGCTGGTCGCTGGATACCTTGGCGCGCGGCTGATGGACCGCAGGTTGCCAACCAAGGTTGGCATCTACCGGAGCAGGTACACGCGCCCGGGTAGACGCCGACCTTGGTCGGCGCCTGGACTCAGCGGAAGGCCGCGATGGTGGCCTTGGTGTTGACCAGCACGCGCTGGTTGTCGGCGGTGCTGGCATTGCCCATCGGGATACCGTTGTAGCTGATGTTGGGGTTGGACCAGTAGTTCAGGCGCGGGCAGCTGCGGGTGCAGTTGTAGGCCATGATCGTGCGCCAGCCGGTACCCGTCGACGGCTCATAGCGATAGCCATGGCCATAGGCATAGGGCGAGGTGCTCGAATCGGTGGCGATGTCATGCCGCGCGCTCTGCAGGTGACCGATCTCGTGTGCGAACGAGTAGTAGCCGGTCGCGCAATCCCAGTACACCGCCGCGAACGCGGTCGATGCCGTCGAGCCGATACCCGAGGCCAGGCCGCAGTAGGCGGTGTTGTTGATCAGCAGCACGCCCACATCGGCGGCGGTGGAGTTGCGACTGGTATGGATGCTGTCCATGTAGCCATCGCTGGTGCCACGGAAGCGCGCCAGGTCGGTATCGAAGCTGCCCGACTCGGTGTAGCTGGTGGTCTCGTAACCGGCCAGCTGCATGGTGATGCCGACGTTGCTGTTGACGTAGCCCTGGTTGGACTCGGCCACCGCCAGCTGCACCAGCGACTGCATGTTGCCGCCGTAGGCCGCCACCGCGGCATTGGTCGCTACCACCAGCACACGGATGGTCGCGGGGGTGCCGGACGAGGCCTGTGCGATACCGATGCGATCGTTGTCGCCCATCGGGATCTTCGGCAGCTGGTTGTAATCGGCCGGATGGTCGGCCGGCATCCGCGACTCATCCACCTCCACCAGCACATGGCGGTTGCCCAGCGGGCGCAGCCGGTACAGCTTGCCGTCCTTGCGGATGGAACCGGTGATGGTGTTGCCCGAGCGCACCAGGATCAGCGAGTTGCCGGGATCGTCCTGTCCGTTGGAGGTTGCCGCGGTCAGCTTGTCCGAAGGCGAGCGGAACTGGCCATACCAGATGCTGCCACCCTCGGGCAGCGCCTCGAGTTTGCTGCGCACGGCCTGCACGCGCTGGCCAAGCAGCTCGAACTCCAGTTGTGGCTGCGCAGTGGCCGCTGCGTCGACACGGACTTCCTGCACCGTCGCAGTGGACGGGGTGGCCAGCAGCTTGCCCAGCGCGGGCTCACTGTTTGCCGATGCGCGGCTGATGACCGTCACCGGCTCGAACAACGGTGCCGCATGCGCGGTCGCTGCCACCGACAAACCCAACACCAGGCCACCTGCCGCTTTGCCAATCGATCTGGACAACATTGCGTCGCTCCTTGAATGATGTGAACAGCGTTGATGCAGCACGCCCGGGTTTGCCGGGTCTGGCCATATGGCCTGCGCGGGTCGTGTGAATTCAATAGTTGATGCGAATGAAAATCAGGAATTGTGATCAACCGCATCTGCGTTCAGTCAGGTCAAAAGCGTCACTACACATCGCAAATACACATTTTTCGCGCTACTTTGACGCGGCCACGACGAGGAATGCACATGGCACGATCGCAGGACACGGACGAAGATGTCGGCTTGCTGCGGATCGGCCTGTTCTTCGATGGCACCCGCAACAACGCCCACAACCTGGCCCGCGGCCGGCCGCAGCAACCGCATCCACGCCCGGTGCAGCTGCGCGCGGATGATGACTCGACCTACCAGAGCCGACTGACCAGCAGCTACGACAACGGTGAGACCAACATCGCCCGGCTGCAGCAGCTGTATCCGGACAGCCGCCGCGATGCCGTGGCCACGCCCTCGCTGTCAATCTATGTAGAAGGGGTCGGCACCCGCGATGATGCCGATGACGATCTGATCGGACTGGCCTTCGGCATCGGTGCCAGCGGCGTGCGTGCGAAGGTGCAGCGCGCGCTGCAGGTGCTGCTGCCGGCTGCACTGGCCGGGCTGGCCGCGCGCTGGCGACAGCCGCTGCGCCGCGTGCAGCTGGATCTGTTCGGCTTTTCACGAGGCGCCGCCGCGGCACGTGATATCGCCAACCAGCTGCAGGGCTGCGGCGGTTCACGCTGGCGCCAGCTGCTGCAGGGGGCGGGCCTGGCCTGTGCCGCCGACTTCGCCCCCGCGGTGCCGCTGGTGCGCTTCATCGGCCTGTTCGACACCGTGGTCGCGGTCAGCGGCGGCCGCGCCGACGAGCAACCACGTCTCGCCCTGCGCAGTGGCATCGCCGCGCACGTCGTGCAGCTCACCGCGCGCGACGAACATCGCCAGCATTACCCGCTGACCAGCGTCGCGCCGCCGTTCACCGAGATCGCCCTGCCCGGGGTGCATGCCAACATCGGTGGCGGTTACAACCAGCTTGAGGAAGGCCCCAAGCTGCTCAGCCGGCCACGGCGGCAGCAGCTGCGTCGCCCCGCTGTTGCTGACTACCAGATACCGCCGCTGGCGATGCTGCAGGCCACCACCGCCTACGCTGAAACGCAGGCCGATGCCGAGCGCTGGCGGCAGCAGCTGGGCGTCGGCGACAAGGAAATCTGGGTGGATGTCTGGCACCAATGGCAGCAGCAGCGCCGGGCCGGCAGCCGCAGCGTGCTGTTGTCACCCGTGCTGTACGTCACCGCCGCAGTGGTGCTGCGCAGGCGCATCGACTGGCGCTACCAGCTGATCGCCCTGCAGGTGATGCAGCAGCATGCGATCGATGCTGGCGTGCAATGGCGTGCGCAGGCCGCCGGGGTCCAGGGCTGGGAACTTCCATCCGCCCTGCAGCCGATCGCCCGTCGCCTGGTCGCCGGGCAGGCACTGACCCAGACCCAGGAAGCGCTGCTGCGCCGTCGCTACCTGATGCAGTCGGCACACTGGAATTTCGATGCCCTGGGCGATACCGCACTGACCTACGCCGCCGACGCCGGCGTCAGCGAGCTGCCGTATCGACCGGGGCCCGGACTGTTCTACATCAACCGGCCGACCGTGGATGGCAAGCGCGTGGTGCTGCCGAACGCATGAAAAAGGGGACGGAGGGAATCAAGTCGTTTGTGCCATAAGCGACTTGATTACCTCCGTCCCCTTTTTCTCAGCCGGCCTGCTCGACCAGGTTGGCGAGCTCGTCGGCATCGAAGCCGGCCAGCAGGCGTGCTTCGATGTTGAACGGCCCATGCAGGTAGCCGCCGGCGTACTCCAGCAGCAGCTCCTTGAAACGCGCGCGCGGCTCGACACCGGCGCGGTCGCAGTACCAGCGGTACCAGCGCGATCCGGCTGCGACATGCGCGACTTCCTCGCGCAGGATCACTTCCAGCACATCGGCGGTTTCGCCATCTCCGACATTGCGCAGCTTTTCGATCATGCCCGGGGTCACGTCCAGGCCGCGCGCTTCCAGCACGCGCGGCACCAGCGCCATGCGTGCCAGGCCGTCATGCGCGGTCTTCTCGCACATTTCCCACAGGCCGTTGTGCGCAGGGAAATCAGCGTAATCGTGACCGTGCACCTGCAGGCGCTCGCGCAGCAGCATGAAGTGCCGCGATTCGTCGTCGGCACAGCTGACCCAGTCGGCGTGGAACGCCGGCGGCAGGCCGCGGAAGCGGTACACCGCATCCCAGGCCAGGTCGATCGCGTTGAGTTCGATGTGGGCAATGGCGTGGATGAAGGCGGCACGCCCCTCCACGCCGCCCAGTCCGCGCCGCGGCACTTCACGCGGATGCACCAGCCGCAGCTGCGCTGGCCGGCCCGGCATGCGGATCGGCTCCGGCGGCGGTGCATCAGCGGCCACCTTCAGGCGGCCGGCACGGAACGCGGCGGCGCAGGCCTGGGTCAGCGCGACCTTGCGCAGCGGATCGGCTTCGGCCAGGCACCGCTGCGCGGCGCGCAGCAGGTCTCCTCCAACCTCGGGCACGTCCATCACGCCTGGGCCTCAGGCGCGACGCTTGTGCTTGGCGTCGTCCGAACGCAGCTGCTGGATGCGCTCGAAATAGCCCGGTTCGATACCGGTCGGGTAATGGCCGTTGAAGCAGGACGAATCGAAGTTGCGCAGTGCCGGGTTGCCCTCGCTCACCGCCGCTTCCATGTCTTCCAGATCCTGGTAGATCAGCCAGTCGCAGCCCAGGTGGGCTTCGATTTCTTCCACCGTGCGGTTGTGCGCGACCAGTTCTTCGGCGGCCGGCATGTCGATGCCGTAGATGTTCGGGAAGCGCACCGGCGGCGCCGCGCTGGCCAGATAGACCTTGCGTGCACCCGCATCGCGGGCCATCTGCACGATCTGCTGGCTGGTGGTGCCGCGCACGATCGAGTCGTCCACCAGCAGCACCACACGGTTGCGGAACTCCAGGTGGATCGGGTTGAGTTTGCGACGCACCGACTTCACCCGCTCGCCCTGCCCCGGCATGATGAAGGTGCGGCCGATGTAGCGGTTCTTGATGAAGCCTTCGCGGTACTTCACCCCGAGCACGTTGGAGATCTCCAGCGCCGCATCGCGCGAGGTATCCGGGATCGGGATGATGGTGTCGATGTCGTGGTCCGGGCGCAGGCGCAGGATCTTCTCGCCCAGCTTGATGCCCATGCGCATGCGCGCCTTGTGCACCGAGACGTTGTCGATCATCGAATCCGGACGCGCGAAATACACGTATTCGAAGATGCACGGGGTGTGCTCGGCCGGCTCGGCACAGATCTCCGAGAACAGCTCGCCGCGCGCGGTGATCACCAGCGCCTCGCCCGGCTGCACGTCACGCACGCGCTGGAAGCCCAGCACGTCCAGCGCCGCCGACTCGGAGGCGACGATGTACTCATCGCCCTCGGCGTGGCTGCGCTTGCCCAGCACCAGCGGGCGGATGCCATGCGGGTCACGGAAGGCGACCAGGCCCAGGCCGAGCACCACGCTGACCACCGCGTAGCCGCCCTTGCAGCGGCGGTGCACGCCGGCCACTGCGCGGATCGCGGCTTCCGGGCTGAGCTGGCGCTGCGCATCCAGTTCGAACGCAAACACGTTCAGCAGCACTTCGCTGTCCGAATCGGTGTTGACGTTGCGGCGGTCCTGCTCGAACACCTGCTGGCGCAGCGCCTCGGTATTGATCAGGTTGCCGTTGTGGGCCAGCGCAATGCCGTAGGGCGAATTGACGTAGAACGGCTGTGCCTCGTCCATGCCTTCCGAACCAGCGGTGGGATAACGCACATGGGCGATGCCGACACTGCCTTCCAGGGTCGACATGGTGCGCGCATCGAATACATCGCGGACCAGGCCGGTGGCCTTCTGCACGCGCAGGCGGCTGCCGCTGGCGGTGGCGATACCCGCCGCGTCCTGGCCACGGTGCTGGAGGACGGTCAAGCCGTCATACAACTGCCCGGCGACGTTCTGGTTGCCGACGATTCCGACGATGCCACACATGGTGCGAGGTCTCCGCTGGGCTGTGCCCAGTTACAGGGAAGGTGGCCGTACCTGGCCTGGGGGGGCGCCCGCAGCAGGCGCGGGCCGCGCCGGACGCGCAGGCGCCGGCTCGATGTTGCTGGGCAGTGTGGGGGCCGGCCGGGGCTCCCGCTCCACGTCCACGGGCTGCGGCCATCCGCCACCCGCCACTACCGCGTTGAGGACACCATTATCGCCTGTCGCCGTCGGCTTGCCCAACACCTGCGGTGTAGATGGGGCATTCTCGGCCAGGGGCAAGGGCAGCTGCACAGGCAACAGGCCGTCCAGTGGCAGGGCCTGCGGCAACAGTTCGTCCAGTTGCGGCAGCTGGGCCTGCATCCAGGCCACGGCCGGCTGCAGCACGGGCCGCAGCTGCGACTGCTGCCAGGCCGGTTCGCCCGGCAGCGCCGTGAAACCGGCCAGCAGCAACAGGACACTGGACAGGAACAGCCCGCGGACCAGGCCCAGGGTACCGCCGAGCAGGCGGTCGACGCCGCCGAGCAGGGTCAGCTTGATGGCGGCCTTCAGCAGCAGGCCGATCACCCCCACCACCACCACGGTCACAACGAACACGCCCAGGTATCCGGCCAGATAGTGGCCGGTACCCGGTGCCTGGGGGGCCGCCCACCAGTGCGAGGCTTGATTGCCGAAGGTGAAGGCCATCCAGCCGGCCAGCAACCATGACACCAGCGCGACCACCGTGCCGACAAAGCCGCGGATGAAACCGAACAGTACGGAGGCGCCGATCAGCACGCCCAGCACGATATCGATCACGCCGCCCGCTCCTGCCGGTGGCTGCAGCGGGCGACGCGCGCGGTCACGGGTGCGGTCGGACCATGCCGGCCACGCCGACCTTGGCGGCGACCTGGGCCTTGAGCTGCTCCGCATCGGCGCGGTTGGCCACCGGCCCGACGCGGACGCGGTGCAGGGTGCCCTTTTCGGTGCGCACCTGCTCGACGAAGGCACTGAAGCCGGCGGCGCGGACCTTGTCGCGCAGCGCACTGGCATCGTTGGCCTGGCCGAACGCGCCCAGCTGCACGGCAAAGCCGACGCCGCTGGCGGCCGGTGCCGCTGGCGTCGCCGGGGCCGTCGCCGGCTTGCTGGCCGTCGCCTCGGGCTTCGGCTCGGGTTTGGCTTCCGGCTTCGCCGCTTCGGGCTTCGGCGCCGGCTTCGGCGGTTCCGGCCTCGTTGCCGGAGTGGTGGTGGCCGTCGGCGTGCTCGGCGGCAGGCTTTCACTGCGCACCGGATTGCTACTGGCCGACGGTGCAGTGGCTGCAGCCGGTGTGCTGGCGCTGGATGCAGCCGGGGCCGTAGTCGCGGCAACGGCGGCACTGTTGGCCGCAGGCGCATCCAGGGCAATGACTTCGGCCTTCACGTCGGCGCGGATCTTCACCGCCTGCAGGCGCGCGGCCTCGGCCTGGGCGCGGTCCGCATACGGCCCGACGCGCACGCGCCACGCCTGGCGGCCGTTGATGGTGGCCGTCTCGGCGAAGCCCGGCAGCTGCGAGCGCTTCAGGTAGGCAATCACCGCATCGGCGTCGGCCTTGCTGCCGTAAGCGCCGAAGGTGACCGCATAGTTGCCGGCGGCAACCGCCGGCGAGGTGTCCACGGTCGGCGGTGAGGCAGGCGTTGCAGCCTCCTGCACCGGCCTGGCCTGGCCGGTCTGCAGCCCGGTGGCGCCGCCTGCCGGCGCGACCAGCGGCAGCTCGCGGGTTTCGAACTGGCCATCGGCCGGCGCATTGGGTGCGGCGATCGGCACATTGGCGACACCACTGTCAGGTGCCGGCCCCTTGACCAGCATCGGCAGGAAAATCACGGCCAGCGCCACCAGCACGATGGCACCAATCAGACGCTGTTTCAGGGGCGTATCCACGTGAGGCAGGCAACTGTCCGGAGGTTGCCATCGATTATACGGGTGCCGGACCGGACGGCGTCGGCGTTGGCTGAACGCAGATCAGGCTTCGCCGCTCAACCAGTGCAGGGCGGCCGCAGCGGTATGGAACGAGCCGAACACCAGCACGCGGTCGCCGCGCCCGGCCTGCGCCAGCACCTGTGCCAGCGCCTGCTCGACGCTGCCGGCCAGTGCTGCCGAGGCGGCCACGGTACCGGCCAGGCGTGCCTGCAGCTGGGTAGCATCCTGCCCACGCGGGCCATCGAGCCCGGCCAGGGTCCACTCGCCCACCACGTCCTGCAGGGCCTGCACCACGCCCACTGCGTCCTTGTCCTGCAGCGCGGCGTATACCGCCAGGGTGCGCCCGGGCACCACTTCGGCCTTCAATGCGCGCGCCAGCTGGCCCGCGGCCTGCGGGTTGTGGCCGACATCGACCCGGATCTGCACGCCATCACGCTCGAACGCCTGCATCCGGCCCGCGATGCGCGCCGCGGCGATACCGGCGGCCCAGGCGGCACGCGGCACCGGCTTGTCCAGCGCGCGCAGCGCGGCGATGGCGGCACCGGCATTGGCAAGCTGGATCGGGCCGGCCAGGGCCGGGGTCGGCAGTTCCATGCGCATGCCGACATCACGCCAGCGCCAGCGCTGGGCATCGATCGGCTCGTAGAAGTAGTCGCTGCCGCCGCGGATTGCATTGGCACCGACCAGATAGGCACGTGCGAGCACGCTCGACGGCGGGTCGGTCTCGCCCAGGATCACCGGCTTCCAACCGCGGATGATGCCGGCCTTCTCGGTGCCGATCGCTTCGCGATCCTCGCCCAGCCACTCGGCATGGTCGATGTCGACGGTGGTGATCACCGCGACATCGGCATCGACGATGTTGACCGCATCGAGACGGCCACCCAGGCCCACTTCCAGCACCGCCAGATCCAGCCCGGCATCGGCGAACAGCCGCAGTGCGGCCAGCGTGCCGTACTCGAAATAGGTCAGCGTGATGTCGCCGCGCGCCGCTTCAATGGCGTTGAACGCGGCGACCAGCGCCGCATCGTCCACGTCCTGGCCGTCGATGCGCACGCGCTCGTTGTAGCGCAGCAGGTGCGGCGAGGTGTACGCGCCGACCTTCCAGCCGGCGGCACGCGCGATGGCTTCGATGAAGGCCACGGTGGAACCCTTGCCATTGGTGCCACCGACCACGATGGTGCGCTTGGCCGGCACGTCCAGTCCCATTGCCGTGGCCACGGCGCGCACGCGCTCCAGGCCCATGTCGATGGTCGCCGGGTGCTGGCGTTCAATGTAGTCCAGCCAGTCGGCCAGGGTGGTCGGGGTGTTCGTCACGGCAGCGGTTCCAGCAGAAGCAGTTGATGCGAAGGGATGGATCAGAGGGCGCGGTGCTTGGCTTCGCCGAAGAACGGCGTGTGGTGGGCGCAGTCGTTCAGGCGCACCACTTCCAGGCTGTCCAGGTCGGCGCCTTCAAGCAGGTTGAGCGTGGTCGGGGCCTGGCGAAAGGTCCACAGGCGGGAGATCGGCAGGCCCAGCACCTTGCACAGGATCACCCGGTTGACTGCGTCATGGGCGACCACCAGCAGGGTGTCGTGCTCACCGAGACCTTCGGTGGCACGCGCCAGGCCACGCCAGCTGCGTTCCAGCACCAGCCGCAGCGATTCGCCGCCGGGCATCAGCACGGTGTCCGGCTCCTCGCGCCAGGCCTGCAGGCGCGACGGGTCCTTCTCGTGGATCTCGCTGGCCAGCAGCCCTTCCCATTCGCCGTGGGCGATTTCCTGCAGCTCCGGCTCGGTCAGCAGCATGTCGGCGCGGGCAGCGCCAAGCGCCAGCTGCGCGGTGCGCTGCGCGCGCGACAGCGGCGAGGCGACGGCACGGGTAATGTCCACCGAGGCCAGGCGGGCACCCAGTGCCTGGGCCTGGGCTTCACCGATCGGCGAAAGCGGGATGTCGATCTGGCCCTGGTAGCGGCCTTCGGCGTTCCACGGCGTTTCGCCGTGGCGGGCAAGCAGGATGCGCATGCGTGCAAGGGGTCCTGGGGGGAGGAGGTTCCGCGTTTCGTTCACATCCTGTGAAGTACGCGGAACACGGATGATACCCGTTCGGCGCACCGGGCCGGGCCGGGCATGAAAAAACCCCGCGACGTGGGTCGCGGGGCTTTGGGATCTGCCGGCCAGCGGCCGGCACTACCGCAACCGGCTTACTTCGCCAGGTTCAGTTCCTTCAGCAGCTCCGGTGCCGGCGCCACTTCCTGCATGATCCACTGCATGTAGCGGCTGTCGACCGCGATCATGCGGGTCATCACCGGATCGAACACCCAGTTGGAGCTGACCGATTCCCAGTTGCCGTCGAAGGCCAGGCCGACCAGCTTGCCATTCGCATCCAGCACCGGCGAGCCGGAGTTGCCGCCGGTGATGTCCAGGTTGGACAGGAAGTTCACCGGCACCGAGCCGACGCGCTTGTCTTCCAGGCCGCCGTAGCGCTTGGCCTTGACCGCGTCGAGCAGGGCCTTGGGCGCATCAAACGGATCCACGCCGGTGTCCTTGGCGACGATGCCCTCCAGCGTGGTGAACGGGGTGTAGGCCACGCCGTCCTTGGGCTCATAGCCCATCACGTTGCCGAAGGTGATGCGCAGCGACAGGTTGGCATCCGGGTACACGAACTCGCCCTGGCTCTTCTTGTAGTCGGCCAGTGCCTGCAGGTACAGCGGGCGCGCGGTCAACGACTCGCCTTCGCGGATCTTCTTCTGCTCTTCCTGCTTCAGCAGCGACGGCATGATCGCCACCGCGTACTGGATGGCCGGATCGGTGCTGGCTTCAAACGCGGCGCGGTCGGCCTTGAACCACTTCAGGCGCGCGTCCAGGCTGCCCAGCTCGGTGCCCGACAGCTTGCTCACCATCGCCTTGACCGCGTTGGCATCGCTGCCGCCCAGCCACTTGTTCAGCACGTCGTTGTTGCGCTGCGCGGCCGGCAGGGCGACGTACTGGTCCAGCCAGTAGGTCTGCAGCTGCTGGTCCATCTTCGCCACATAGCGGCGATCCATCTGCTTCAGGCCACCTTCCAGGGTCGGCAGGTCGCGCTGCTGGTAGCCGACCTCACGCTCGGCGTCCGGCTTGGTGCGCTCGATCGACAGGCGGTACAGGCCGATGGCGGCGCTGACCGCCGAGGTGTTGTTGAACTGGCCGACGAACAGGTCACGCTCGCGGGTCGCCTTGCTGGCGTCCAGGTGCTTGATCAGCTGCGCGTGTGCGGCCAGGGCCGGCTTGCCGGCGGCGCCCTGCTTCTTCAGCCAGGCCAGCACAGCGGCTTCTTCAGCCTGCTTCTGGCCAGCGGCGTCGATGCGCTTGAAGCCTTCCAGCTGGCCGGCATAGTTCTTGGCCACGTTGTTCATGCTGGCCGCGGTGGCGGCGTACTTCACCTTGACGTCGGCGTCGGCCTTGCCGGCCTCGTCGATCATCTTCAGCACCGCGTTGTAGTGCCTGGCGATGGTCGGGTAGGTCCAGCTGGCGGTTTCGTTGAACTCACCGGCCAGCGCGTAGCGGTTGGTGCGGCCCGGATAGCCGGCCACCATCACGAAGTCGCCGGCGCCCAGCGGCTGGTCGGTGAACTTCAGGAAGTGCTTGGGCTGGTACGGCACGTTGTCGGCCGAGAACGCCGCCGGCTTGCCGTCCTTGCCGACGTAGGCGCGGTAGAACGAGAAGTCGCCGGTGTGGCGCGGCCACATCCAGTTGTCGACGTCGCCGCCGTACTTGCCGACGCTGCCCGGGGGTGCGTAGACCAGGCGCACGTCCTTGATTTCCATGTTGCGGAACAGGCGGTAGGTGTTGCCGCCGGAGAAGGTGTACAGGCGGCAGCGGAAGCCTTCCTCGGCTTCACAGGCGGCGACCTGGGCCTTGTCGAAGGCGTCCAGCGCGCGGCTGCGGGCCAGCGGATCGTTGCCGGCAGCGGCAATGGCGGCCTTCGCCTGGGCGGTGACGTCGGTGATCTGGTCGAGCACGTAGACACGGGCGTTCGGGCCGGCGCTCAGCTCATCGCTGTGCTTCGGGGCGTTGAAGCCGTCCTTGATCAGGTTCTTCTCGGCGGTCGAATTCAGCTGGATCGCGCCGTAGGCACAGTGGTGGTTGGTGACCACCAGGCCCTGCGGCGAAACGAAGCTGGCGGTGCAGCCGCCAAGCGCGACCACGGCGCCCATCGGGTCGCCGGTGAGGTTGGACAGCTGCTCCGGGGACAGCTTCAGGCCGGCCTTCTGCAGCGGGCCGGCGATTTCCGGCAGCTGCTGCGGCACCCACATGCCTTCAGCGGCATGGGCGACCTGGACCAGCCCAAGGCTGGCGACGATGGAGAATGCAAGCAGGTTCGAGCGCATGGAGCGGCCCCTGGTAGTGGAACCCTCGATTGTAGCCCGCCACCCTGCCCCGCCCCGAACCCCGGAAGTCATGCAATCAGGTGCTTCCACCGTTCAGCGTCTCCATTGCGATCGGTCAGAGGCGAGAGGCCAGGCCGATGCAGGACACGCCGTAAACCCATCCATGGGGGCTCGGTCGCGCCATCCATGGCGCTCACGGTCCTGCATCGGCCTGGCCTCTCGCCTCCCCACAGTCCCCTGGCCTCGGACGGTAGCGCCGAGCCATGCCCGGCGAGCGAAGCGGCGCCGCTGTTCGCAGTACGTTCGAAATGCCCCCCGGCGCACGCCTTTCGTTCCGCCACTGCACCCGCAGCGCAACATGGGAAATCCGCGCGGCGCCCTATAATCCGCGCTTTCCCCCTGACGAGTTCCACCCCGATGGCGCAGCAAACGATGAAGGCCCTGGTCAAGCGCGAAGCGGCCAAGGGCATCTGGCTGGAAGAGGTTCCGGTACCGACCCCGGGCCCGAACGAGGTGCTGATCAAGCTGGAGAAGACCGCGATCTGCGGTACCGACCTGCACATCTACCTGTGGGACGAGTGGAGCCAGCGCACCATCAAGCCGGGCCTGACCATCGGCCACGAGTTCGTCGGCCGCATCGCCGCGCTCGGCTCGGCGGTGACCGGCTATGAGATCGGCCAGCGCGTCTCGGCCGAAGGCCACATCGTCTGCGGCCACTGCCGCAACTGCCGTGGCGGCCGTCCGCACCTGTGCCCGAACACCGTCGGCATCGGCGTCAACGTCAACGGCGCCTTCGCCGAATACATGGTGATGCCGGCCAGCAACCTGTGGCCGATCCCCGACCAGATCCCGTCGGAACTGGCCGCGTTCTTCGACCCTTACGGCAACGCCGCGCACTGCGCACTGGAATTCAACGTGATCGGCGAGGACGTGCTGATCACCGGCGCAGGCCCGATCGGCATCATCGCCGCCGGCATCTGCAAGCACATCGGTGCACGCAACGTGGTGGTGACCGACGTCAATGACTTCCGCCTGAAGCTGGCCGCCGACATGGGCGCGACGCGCGTGGTCAACGTCGCCAACCAGTCGCTGAAGGACGTGATGAAGGAACTGCACATGGAGGGCTTCGACGTGGGCCTGGAAATGAGCGGCAACCCGCGTGCGTTCAACGACATGCTCGACTGCATGTACCACGGCGGCAAGATCGCCATGCTCGGCATCATGCCCAAGGGCGCCGGCTGCGACTGGGACAAGATCATCTTCAAGGGCCTGACCGTGCAGGGCATCTACGGCCGCAAGATGTACGAGACCTGGTACAAGATGACGCAGCTGGTGCTGTCCGGCTTCCCGCTCGGCAAGGTGATGACCCACCAGCTGCCGATCGACGACTTCCAGAAGGGCTTCGACCTGATGGAACAAGGCAAGGCCGGCAAGGTCGTGTTGAGCTGGAATTGACCTTTCGCCGCGCGCGATGGGTGGGTGCCGAGCTTGTGGTGGGTGCCGAGCTTGCTCGGCACCCCCTGAAACTGAAAAAAGCGCCCGATGGGCGCCTTTTTCTTTGGTGTTGCCGGCCAGCGGCCGGCACTACCGGTAACGCCTGCGGCGTTACTTGCCGATGGCCACGGTCAGCAGCACGCGGCTGTGTGCGAGCTTGCCGGAGTTGTCGCGTCCATTGCCGTCGGTGCCGTAGTAGCCCAGGCCGACATCGAACAGGCCGAACTTGCGGCTGACGCCGACGTTCCAGTCGGTGTAGTCCTTGGCCAGGCCCTTCTCGAAGCTGCTGCGGCCGACATTGGCGTTCAGCGTGAAGTCCTGCGGCAGGCCCCACTGGCCGCCGACGCCGTAGTACCAGCCGTCGGTACCGCTGTTCCACTGGTCATTGGTGTAGGCCACGATCAGCTTGTAGGTCTCGTCCAGCGTGGTGGTGGTGACCAGCTCGTTGTAGTTCTGGCTGCTGGCACCGAGGTAGGTGTAGCGGTTCAGCAGCACGTCGAAGTTGACGCGCGGGGTGACGTCCACGCCGTAGCCGATCTGATAGTCGATCTCGGTGTTCGGGTCGCCCGGTCCGAAGTCCACGCCCGAACCCCAGACACCGGCGTACAGGCCGACCGGCGAGGTGTAGGTGAAGCCCGCCTGCAGGGTCGGCTTTTCGTCGGTCTGCGACACACCGCGGAACAGGTAGTCCGACACCGCAGTGACATTCCAGCTGTAGGGCGATTCGTTGTCCTGGGCGCTGGCGGCGAACGGCGCGAGGGTCAGGGCGGCGGCAATGGCGAGGCAGGCACGGGCGTGCTTCATGGGCGTCTCCGAGGGTGGCGGGGGCGGGAAGGGGGAGCGGGCAACCGGCGCCAGACAGGCGTGGTTCACGAATTTTTAACCCGTTTGCTATTGCGATGCAACATGTGCCAGCCATGGCGGTGCCCCGCCCGGCCCGGTCGATGGCCATCGTTGCCCGGTAGAATCAGCGGTTTCCCCGTGCTGAGCCGTGCCCACGCCATGACTGACGCCTCCTCCGCCCTGACCCGCCACTACGCCGAGGAACTGGACGCCATCCGCGCCCAGGGCCTGTTCAAGTCCGAGCGGATCATCACCAGCCCGCAGTCGGCCGAGATCACCCTCGACGACGGCCGCAAGGTGCTGAACTTCTGTGCCAACAACTACCTGGGCCTGGCCGACCATCCGGACCTGATCCAGGCCGCCAAGGACGCATTGGATACCCACGGCTTCGGCATGGCCTCGGTGCGCTTCATCTGTGGCACCCAGGATCTGCACAAGCAGCTGGAGAAGCAGATCGCCGACTTCTTCGGCAAGCAGGACACGATCCTCTATGCCGCCTGCTTCGACGCCAACGGTGGCCTGTTCGAACCGCTGCTGGGCGAGAACGACGCGATCATCTCCGACGCGCTGAACCATGCTTCGATCATCGACGGCGTGCGCCTGTGCAAGGCCAAGCGCTTCCGTTACGCCAACTGTGACATGGCCGACCTGGAAGCCCAGCTGCAGGCCGCCGATGCCGCCGGCTGCAAGACCAAGCTGATCACCACCGATGGCGTGTTCTCGATGGACGGCTTCATCGCGCCGCTGGACGAGATCACCGCGCTGGCGAAGAAGTACAACGCGCTGGTACACATCGACGAATGCCACGCCACCGGCTTCCTCGGCGCCACCGGCCGCGGCTCGGCCGAAGTAAAGGGCGTGCTGGAGAAGATCGACATCATCACCGGCACCCTGGGCAAGGCCATGGGCGGCGCACTGGGCGGCTTCACCTGCGCCAGCGCCGAGGTGATCGAACTGCTGCGCCAGCGCTCGCGCCCCTACCTGTTCTCCAATTCGCTGCCACCGCACGTGGTCGCCGCCGGCATCAAGGCGTTCGAGATGCTGGCCGCCGCTGACGACCTGCGCGGTACGCTGGCCGAGAACACCGCCTACTTCCGCGAGAAGATGACCGCCGCCGGTTTCGACGTGAAGCCGGGCGTGCATCCGATCAGCCCGGTGATGCTGTACGACGCGCCGCTGGCGCAGAAGTTCGCCGAGCGCCTGCTCGAAGAAGGCATCTATGCGATCGGCTTCTTCTTCCCGGTGGTGCCCAAGGGCCAGGCCCGCATCCGCACCCAGATCAGTGCGGCACACAGCCGCGAGCACCTGGACCGCGCGATCGATGCCTTCACCCGCATCGGCGTCGAGCTGGGCGTGATCAAGGGCTGATCATGGCCGGGGTCGGATCCCTTTCCTACGGAAAGGGTTCCGACCCAATCAGAGCGTGCCGACCAAGGTCGGCACCCACCGGGGCTTGAGGGCGTGCTGACCAGGGTCGGCACCCACCGGGGCATGAACCGCGTGCCGACCAAGGTCGGCACCCGCAGGCGTCACTTCTTTTTCTTCTTGTCCTTGGGCTGATCCTTGCTGGCCACCACCACCGGCTTGGCGGCGGCGTCCTGGCCATTGCCCTTGGCAACGCGGATGCCGTTGGCCTTCATCCAGGCATCGAACTCGTCGGCGGTCATCTTCCTGTCGCCGTCGCTCATCAGGAAGCGGTAGCTGCCGCGGCCATCCAGCTCCGGGGTCTTCACTTCCACCACCGGGGTCTCGGCCGGCGTTTCCGCCTTGGCCACCTTCTTGTGGCCACCACAGGCGGTCAGCAGCACCATCGGCAGCAGCAGGCCTGCGCAGCGCAGGGTTTGGTTGAGGGTCGGGTGGTACATGGGCAGGCTCCGTTCGGGAAATTCAACAACCAGGCGCCCCCTACGCCTGGAACGGTGGCCGGCAACCGCCGGCCGCGGGCGATGGTCAGCCCGGTGCAGCGGCCTCCAGCCGCTGCTGGTCGCTGACCTCCAGAACCCGCCACTGGCCCTTGCCGAGATCGCCGAGCACCAGCCCACCGATCGCGACCCGGACCAGGCGCAGCACCTGCAGGTCGAAGGCCGCCAGCAGGCGGCGGATATGGCGGTTGCGGCCCTCGTCGAGGACCACCTCCAGCCATGCGGTCTTGTCGCCGCTGCGCAGCACGCGCACGGCCTGGGCAGCGAGGAACTCGCCTTCGTCCTCCACGCCCGCCTGCAGCGCCACCAGCGTGGTGTCATCGGGCATGCCATCCACCTGCACGTGGTAGGTCTTGACCGGTCCGGTCTGCGGATCGGTCAGGCGCGCGGCCCACTGCGGATCATTGCTGAACAACAGCAGCCCTTCGCTGGCCTTGTCCAACCGCCCGACCGGTGCGATCCACGGCAGGCCGGCACCATCAAAGCAGCGATACACGGTGTCGCGGCCGCGCTCATCCTGCACGGTGGTCACCACTCCGCGCGGCTTGTTGAGCATCAGGTACAGGCGTTGTGGCGCTGCCAGCGGCTGGCCGTCGACCTCGATCGGCGGTGCCGGCTGGCCAATCGGGAACTCCGGATCGCGGACGATGCGGCCGGACACCCGAACGCGGCCGTCGGCGATCCAGCGCGCGGCCTCGCTGCGCGAGCACACGCCGGCCTTGGACAGCACGCGCGCCAGGCCATGACGGACACCGGTGGCGGTGGCAGCGGGCGTCGTACGCCCACGCGGTGCGTGGGAGCGGGCGGCGGGGGCGGCAGGTGGGCGGCGCGTGCGCAAGCCTCTGCTCCCCGCGGCGCTTACTTCTTGTCGACCGGCTTGGTCTCAGCCGGTGCTTCGGCCGCAGCCGGGGTGGCGGCCGGAGCCGGACGCGCCTTGACCACGCGCACCCCGCGCGCCTTCATCCAGGCGTCGAATTCTTCGGCGGTCATGCGCTTGCCGTTCTGGCTCATGTCGAAGCGCCACGGCGTGTTGTCGAACTCGGTCTGCGGCTTGTAGGCGGCCGGATCGTTCGGCTTCACCGCCGGCGCGCTCGGAATGGCCTTGGCGACGTTCTGGCAGCCATCGATGCGCAGTCGCTGCAGCACCTGGTCCAGCGACTGCGACGGATCGTAGTTGCCGCTCAGCACGCCGGCGGGCATGCCCAGCTGGTTGCCGCGGATGTACAGCTCGTCGGCCACCGGCGCGATGGTCGTGGCCGGCAACGGCAGCGGCGCGGCGCTGGTGTTGACCGAGCAATCGACCGCAGCGTGGGCGGCGGGAACCAGGGCCAGTGCCAGGACGGCGGCCGATGCAGAGCGCAGCATGAGGACATCCACGGAAGGAAGTGACGCGGCGAGTTTAGCAATGCCACGTCATCTTTCAAGCGCCACTTTCAATGAATACAGCAACCCATTGGTTCTACGAACAAAATACCGACGAACGGTCGTGTCATACCGTTGAAAACGCCGAATTCCGGGCCGCAGAAACAACAAGACCCGGCCGAAGCCGGGTCCTGCTGTGTCCTACGGGCAGAGCGTCAGAACTTAGTTCTGGACGTTCAGCTCGGTACGACGGTTCTTGGCGCGACCTTCCGGGTTGTCCGAACCATCCGGGTTGGTGTTCGGAGCAATCGGACGGCTCTCGCCGTAGCCGATCGGACCGACCAGGCGACCGGCGTCAACGCCGTTCTTGGTCAGGTAGTTGTACACGGCGGTGGCGCGACGCTCCGACAGCTTCTGGTTGTAAGCGTCGGTACCCTTCGAGTCGGTGTGACCGGCAACTTCAACGCGCAGATCCGGGTAACGCTTCAGGATCTCGGTGGCTTCGCTCAGGATCGCCACGGCGTCCGGACGCAGGTTCGACTTGTCGAAGTCGAAGTTGACGCCCTTCAGGTCGATGGAGACCGGCACCGGGCAACCGTCCGGACCGATGGTCTGACCCGGCTGCGAGTTCGGGCACTTGTCGTCGCAGTTGTTGACGCCGTCACCGTCGTCGTCCAGGTCGGCACAGCTCGGGGCAACCGGAGCCGGAGCCGGAGCAGCCGCGACCGGAGCCGGGCCCAGCGGGATCACGACGCCGACCGAAGCCAGCACGTCACCGAACCAGCTTTCGTCGCGTGCAGCGATGCTCTGGTCGTCGAAGTCAGCGCGGTAGGCCACTTCGGCGCGCACGGCAACGCGCTTCTCGAAGGTGGTCTGCAGGCCGACGCCGACCTTGGCGGCGAGGTTGCCGTCCTTGCGCTTGCCCGGGCCAGCGGCGCTCAGCGGGTAGGTTTCTTCCGACTTCTGGTAGCCCAGGCCACCCAGGATGTACGGGTTCCAGCCACGGCCTTCCTTGATGAAGTGGCGACGCATGTCCAGCGAGACGCCGTACTGCGACCAGTTCTGGTCCTTGTTCGAATCGAAGTTCGGGTTCTGATAGTTCAGCTCACCGTCCAGCGACCAGTTCGGGCTGATGAACTTACCCAGGCCCAGGGTCACGAACGGAGCGTCATTGGTCAGACGGTCGTTGTCCTGGAAGTTGAAGCCGGCCGAACCGGTCAGGTACCAGCGGTCATCGAACTCCTGCGCCGACGCAGCCTGGGCGAAAGCCAGACCACCCAGCAGCGCGGCAGTAAGGATCTTCTTGTTCATTGAGTACAGCTCCTATTTCGGGGGTATGAAACCGGTAGAGGCATGGGCCAGCACTAGTGCGTCGATGTTCGACAGCCGATTCAGCACGCCACCGCCGCGAACATTATGCTCAGGCGGGTGAAGGTCATGTTAACAGTCCCGTAACATGTGAAATATCGCGCCCGACCCTCCACCGGTCCGACGTTGAAACCCTATACAGGATGATGAAAATCCGCAAGACCCGCGCGCTGCAAGGGTTTGACGGTGTTTAAGTGGCGAAAACGACATGCCGCGCAACCCGATGCTCCACAGCCTTCAGCGCACTTGCGGAAAGGTGAGGAACCTTATGATGGGACCACGAACCCAGCCGGAGCCGAGATGAAAGCCGTCGCCCTGAGTCGTGAATCCGCCCCTTCCCTGTGCGATGTCCGCCTGCCACCACCGCTGCCTCCGAGTGGCCGCGATCTGCTGGTCCGGGTCGAAGCGGTCTCGGTCAACCCTGTCGACGGCAAGCAGCGTGCCGCCACCGATCCGGCCACGCTCGCAACGCCCCGTGTACTGGGCTGGGATGCCGCCGGCGTGGTCGAGGCGATCGGTGACGAGGCCAGCCTGTTCGCCTCCGGTGACGAGGTCTACTACGCAGGCGATGTCACTCGCCCGGGCTGCAACGCCCAGTACCAGTGGGTGGATGAACGCCTGGTCGCACGCAAACCGACCACGCTGGATTTCGCCGAAGCCGCGGCCCTGCCACTGACCACGCTCACCGCCTGGGAGTTGCTGTTCCAGCGCATGCCATTGCAGTTGGATGACCGCCGTCATGCCGGCCAGCACCTGCTGGTGATCGGCGGCGCAGGCGGCGTCGGCTCGATGGCGATCCAGCTGGCCCGCCACGCAGGCTTCGAGGTGATCGCCACAGCGTCCCGCGAAACCTCGGTTGACTGGTGCCGGCAGATGGGCGCCCAGCATGTGATCGACCATCGGCATGCGCTGCTCCCGCAGTTGCAGGCGCTGGGCATCGATGCGGTACGGGTCGCGCTCAACCTGGCCGACACCGACCACTACTGGGATGAGCTGGGCCAGCTGCTGGCACCGCAGGGCCATGTCGGCCTGATCGTCGAACCGCGCGGCGCGCTGCGCATCGGCGATCCCTACAAGGCCAAGTGCATCGGCATCCACTGGGAATTCATGTTCGCGCGCTCGCGCTTCGGCACCGCCGACCGCATCGAACAGCACCGGATTCTCAGCCGCGCGGCCAGCATGATCGACGCCGGCCAGCTGCGCGGCACCCTCAGCGAAACGCTGGGCAGGATAAATGCAGCCAACCTGGACAGCGCGCATCAACGCCTGGCCAGCGGCCGCACGGTGGGCAAGCTGGCGCTGGCAGGCTGGGACGACTGACGCCGGCGCGGCGCATCCACCTGTGCGGTCGGATTGGCCGTCATCTGTATCTATGGAAGCGGCTGAATCGAGCTTACGGTGGAAACAGATCCTCCACCCCGAGCCCCGTCATGCCCACCGCCCTGCCCCTGCGCCTGCTGCAACTGATCGTCGGCCTGTTCCTGTATGGTTTCGGCGCCTCATTGATGATCCGTGCCGCGATCGGAGTCGCGCCATGGGACGTGCTGTCACAGGGTATCGCCGCACAGACCCCGCTTTCGTTCGGCCTCGCCACCAACGTGATCGGTGCTCTGGTGTTGCTGCTGTGGTGGCCACTGCGGCAGAAGCCGGGCGTCGGCACCGTGCTCAACGTGCTGCTGATCGGCCCGTCCGCGCAGTTCGGGCTGTGGCTGCTGCCGCCTGCCGTCGGCCTCGGCTGGCAGCTGGCGATGTTCTGCGCCGGCATGCTGCTGGTCGCCCTTGCCACCGGCCTGTACATCGGCGCCAAGCTCGGCCCGGGCCCGCGCGATGGCCTGATGACCGGCCTGCACGCCCGCACCGGCTGGCCGATCTGGAAGGTGCGCAGCCTGATCGAGGGCAGCGTGCTGCTGCTGGGCTGGTGGCTGGGCGGCAACGTCGGCCTCGGCACCCTGGCCTTCGCCCTGCTGATCGGTCCGCTGTGCGGAGTAACGCTGGGCTGGTTCGGCATCGGCCGGCCGGCTCCGGTCGTGCCGGCCGCTGGCCGGCAACCGCAATCGCCCTGAGCTGATCGGGATGCCGGCCAGCGGCCGGCACTACCGCCCCCGGAGTTCGGGGGCAGCGCCGCAGGCGCGGGGGCGTGGAGACCGGTAAGTGGGGCCCGCGGTTCGCGCAGCGAATTGCGGGAGCGACAGCACGCATGTGCCGAGCGTTCCCGGCCAGCGGCCGGCACTACCGCCCCCGGAGTTCGGGGGCAGCGCCGCAGGCGCAGGGGCGTGGAGACCGGTAAGTGGGGCCCGCGGTTCGCGCAGCGAATTGCGGGAGCGACAGCACGCATGTGCAGAGCGTACCCGGCCAGCGGCCGGCACTACCGCCCCCGGAGTTCGGGGGCAGCGCCGCAGGCGCGGGGGCGTGGAGGCCGGTAAGTGGGGCCCGCGGTTCGCGCAGCGAATTGCGGGAGCGACAGCACGCATGTGCAGAGCGCACCCGGCCAGCGGCCGGCACGACCCAGCGAAGCAACCCTTGCCCCGGCCGCCGTTTCGCGGCACGCTGCGCGCTTCCGTACGCAAGCGTATCGACCATGTCGCCAGCCAACGAAAGCGCCTATCCCCACCTGTTCACCCCGCTGGACCTGGGCTTCACCCAGCTGCGCAACCGCGTACTGATGGGTTCGATGCACACCGGCCTGGAGGATCGCGCGCGCGACTTCCCGCGGCTGGCGGCCTACTTCGCCGAACGCGCCGAAGGCGGCGTCGGGCTGATCGTCACCGGTGGTTTCGCACCGAACGTGGTCGGCTGGCTGAAGCCGTTCGGCGGCAAGCTGTCCTGGCCCTGGCAGGTGCGCCCGCATCGGCAGCTCACCGCCGCCGCGCACCAGCACGGCGCGAAGATCTGCCTGCAGCTGCTGCACGCCGGCCGTTATGCCTACCACCCGTTGTCGGTGGCACCGTCGAAGCTGAAGGCACCGATCAACCCGTTCACGCCGCGCGCGCTGTCGGCCAGCGGCGTCGAACGGCATATCAGCGACTACGCGCGCAGCGCGAAGCTGGCCCGCGAGGCCGGCTACGACGGCGTGGAAGTGATGGGCTCGGAGGGCTACCTCATCAACGAGTTCATCGCGCCGCGCACCAACACGCGCAGTGACCGCTGGGGCGGCGACGCCAGCCAGCGCATGCGCTTCGCGGTGGAGATCGTGCGCCGCATCCGTGAAGCCTGCGGTCCGGACTTCATCATCATCTACCGCCTGTCGCTGGTGGACCTGGTCGAGGACGGCAGCAACTGGCAGGAGATCGTGCAGCAGGCACAGGCCATCGAGGCCGCAGGCGCGACGATCATCAATTCCGGCATCGGCTGGCATGAAGCGCGCATTCCAACCATTGCCACTTCGGTGCCGCGTGCGGCCTTTGCCGGCGTCACCGCCAAGCTCAAGCCGCACGTGACTCTGCCGCTGGTGGCCACCAACCGCATCAACATGCCCGAAGTGGCCGAACGCATCCTGGCCGATGGCGGTGCGGACATGGTGTCGCTGGCGCGCCCACTGCTGGCCGACCCGCACTGGGCCAACAAGGCCCGCGCCGGCCGCGCCGAGGCGATCAACACCTGCATCGCCTGCAACCAGGCCTGCCTGGACCACGTGTTCGAGAACAAGCTGGCCAGCTGCCTGGTCAACCCGCGTGCGGCCCACGAGACCGAGCTGGTCTACCGCCCGACCACCACGCCGAAGAAGGTGGCCGTGGTCGGTGCTGGCCCGGCCGGGCTGGCCTGTGCCACGGTTGCCGCCGAACGCGGCCATCAGGTCACCCTGTTCGATGCCCACGAGGAGATCGGCGGCCAGTTCAACGTGGCCAAGCGTATTCCGGGCAAGGAAGAGTTCTACGAGACCCTGCGCTACTTCCGGCACAAACTGACCGAAACCGGGGTGCAGCTGCGCCTGGGCACCCGTGCCGACGCTGCGCAGCTGGCCGGCTTCGACGAGGTGGTGCTGGCCACCGGCATCACCCCGCGCAAGGTCGACTTCCCCGGTGCCGACCACGCCAAGGTGGTCAGCTACCTGGACGTGCTGCTGGGCCGGGTCGAAGTCGGCGCCAATGCAGCGATCATCGGCGCCGGCGGCATCGGCTTCGATGTCGGCGAGTTCCTCAGCCACGCCGGTGAATCGCCGTCGCTGGACCCGCAGCGCTGGATGGCCGAGTGGGGCGTGGATGCCACCTTCGAGGCCCGCGGCGCGTTGGCCCGGCCGCAGCCCGAGGCCTCGCCGCGCCGGCTGTGGCTGCTGCAGCGGAGCGCCGGCAAACCGGGGGCGCGGCTGGGCAAGACCACCGGCTGGATCCACCGCGCCACGTTGAAAGCCAAGGGCGTACGCATGCTGGGTGGCGTCGAGTACCTCGGCGTGGACGACCAGGGCCTGCGCATCCGCGTCGAAGGCAGCGAGCAGCTGCTGCCGGTCGACCATGTGGTGATCTGCGCCGGGCAGGAGCCGAACCGCGCACTGCAGGCCGAACTGCAGGCCGCCGGCATCAGCGCACAGCTGATTGGCGGCGCCGACGTGGCCGCCGAACTGGATGCGAAACGGGCCATCGACCAGGGCAGCCGGGTTGCCGCCGCGCTCTGATGCGTGCCTGAATGGGGGGCGGAATGTGATTTTCGTCACCCCTGTCGAACCTGAATGTCAAGCCGGTCGATTCATGATGCGTTCGGCTATGCCCCCCTACCTTGCGCCATCTTTCCGCTCACCAGCCAGTTTCCGGTGAGCCGGCGCGGCCCCCTCGATCGGTATTGATCGTTTCTTTTGGGGCCGCCCACGGGGCGGCCCCGATGGCCGCCTCCCCATGACGCCAAGTCGTACCCCGGCCCGCAGCCCCCGCTGCGGGAACCAAGAGGTGCGGCCCATACGGAGCAAGGAGTTATATGAAACTGGCCTGGATTCTCTGGCTGTCGCAGTTGTTGCCGCAGCCGGCCGCTGATTCATTGTGTTTGAGCACCACCGTGTACCTGGAAGCCCGCGACCAGACCCTGCGCGGCCAGCAGGCCGTCGCCGAGGTGGCCCTGCGCCGCCTCGACAGTGGCCTGTGGGGCGACTCGATGTGCCAGGTGGTCACCGCGCGCAAGCAGTTCGCGCCGACCATCGTCTCCCCCGGCACCCAGCTGGGCAATGACGCCGCGTGGAGCGAGGCGATGAACGTCGCTTTCGACGCAGAGCGCAACTGGGCGCTGCCGGCCGGCGAGCGCCGCGAGATCGTGCCCGGTGCCAGCCACTTCGCCGCGCTGTCGATCGCCAGCCCGAACTGGCGCAACGCCTACCAGGTGGCCACCATCGGCGATCACACCTTCTATAAGGTGCAGAACCTCAAGCCACGGCAGTCGTAACGATCCGTGCTGGCGGCAGCGTTGCCGCCCGCCGGCAGGCTCTGGGATAGTGGGCGCTTCCCGCCCGCATCACCTGGAGTTCCCATGAAGCTGTACAGCAAGCCCGGTGCCTGTTCCACCGCCGACCACATCGCCCTGCAGTGGACCGGCCAGCCGTTCGAGGTTGAACTGCTGAACAAGGACACCCTGAAGGGTCCGGAATTCCTCAAGATCAATCCGGCCGGTGCGGTACCCGCGCTGGTCGACGGCGACTTCGTGCTGCTGCAGAACGCCGCCATCATGGGCTATATCGCCGACAGCTACCCGCAGGCCGGCCTCGGCGGTGACGGCAGCCCGCGCCAGCGCGCCGAAGCCACCCGCTGGCTGGCCTTCGTCAATTCGGACGTGCATCCGGCCTTCTCGCCGCTGTTCGCACCGGGCAAGTTCATCGCCGACGAAAGCCAGTTCGACGCCATCCGCGCCGCTGCGCACAAGCGCCTGCGTGGCCTGTTCGAAACCGCTGACAAGCAGCTGGCAGACAAGCCGTGGCTGGCCGGTTTCCGCAGTTACGCCGATCCGTACTTCTACATCACCCTGCGCTGGGCCGCTGGCACCAAGGTCGACCTGTCCGGCCTGGACAACCTGGCCGCCTACAAGGCGCGCATGGACGCCGACGCCGGCGTGCAGGCCGCACTGAAGGCAGAGGGCCTGGCCTGACCCTGCATGAGGGGGGAGCCGCTCGCGATGCGAGCGGCTCCGAACTGACTCGAGGGGAACGGGATCTCAGCCGATCTGGCGGATCACCTCGCCCTTCGCATCGCGCAGGTAGGTCGGCACCACTTCAATGCGCAGCGCGCCTGCCAGCGGATAGATCCCGCGTTCGGCACGCACGCTCGCCAACGCCTGCAATCCGGCCGCATCCAGCGCCCAGCGCGCGCTGTCGGCAGACACCTCGCTGGCTTCACCGCCCCCGGCCGCAATGAACTCCCACTGCCGTTCGCGGCTGACCAGTTCCAGCGATTTGCCATGGCGCAGGCGCAGCGGCAGCAGTTCGCACACGCTGGCGACCTGGCCGGCGCCCAGCACCAGGGTGGTGATGCCGGCCTCCTGTCGCCAATCAAGCGTTTCGATGAACAACATGCCGGTGCTGGAGCCCTCGCGCTCGCTGCCGGCCTGCACCTGCGCGGCCAGCGCCGGATCGTCCAGCAGATTGCCGCGCTGCAGGTCACTGATCCACAGCGGCATCGCCGGCTGCAGCGCCTGCAGCACCCCGCGCGTGGACCAGCGCTTGACCGCCTCCATCTCTTCATCGGTCAAGCCGACCAGCTGCAGGAACTGCAGGTGGCCGTTGGTGGTATCACGTGCCGGCAACTGCGGATCGGCAATGAAGGCCAGGTGGCACAGCCGGGTGCCGGTCTCCAGCGCGATCGGACCGTTGGCGTTGAGGTGGTGGCCATCCTCGAACACGTTGCCGCTGCCGAACACATAGCGCGCCAGGTTCTGCAGCAGGTTCATCGGCCACGCCGGCGGCGTGCTGCCTGCGCTCTCACCGTCTACGGCCGCCAGGCGGAAGGTGAGCTCGAACCCGTAGCCACTGGCGTCGGCATCACTGCTCTCTTTGGCGTACAGCTCGGAGAAACCGTAGGTGATGTAGTGCCAGTGCGGCACCGGCGCATCCGCCCAGTACACACTGATGCCATCCAGCGGATCCTGCCCGCCCAGCGTATACGGCAGCGCAGTGCCGTAATGACGCGGTTCCTGGCCTGCATACAACGGCGCCAGCGCGGCGTTGATCGCGTCCCAGCCCGGGGTATCGGTGTCGTCGTGGTCGTCCTGCACGCGGGACTCCTTGTGGGGAAGTGAACCGGTCACTTTACGCGGTGGTTCAGGCCTGTACGACCTCATTGCCACCATTCACCAAGGCCGCCTGCGTTTCCTGCCACCAGCGCTGCGCCAACGCCGGGCTGCGCGCCTTGCCCACTGCGGCCAGCAGTTCCGGGCACAGGCGTTCCAGCGCCAGCGCATCGGTGCAACGCTCGATCTTCAACTGGATGAAGTAGCCCTTCAGGCCGAGATGGCGACGCACCGCTTCGCTCATCGCGTCGTACAGCTGCTGGTACAACGCCGGGTCCTGTTCGCGGCCTGTGCTGATCGCACGCGTCGGCACAGCGTCGGCACTGCCACCGATGGCTTCGATCAGGCCCTGCGCGACCAGTTGTTCCAGTGCATCCGGTGGTGCGCGCAGCCCTTCGAACAAGCCACGCAGTTCGTTGTCATCGCGATGGCCATCGACCATCAACAGGATCGAACGCAGTGCCGCCGGCAGGCGCCGGCCGCGGTCTTCGATTTCCTGACGGCCAGCGGCCGTCTTGGCGTGCAGCAATGCCATGCATCCCCCCAATCCTCGATGCGCAAAGCCAGCGCGCCCGTGCCGGGCACACCCCCTGGTTGCCACCGTCGGAGCCTGCGCAGCTTCCCCGAAGCGCAGGCTCTGTTGCAGACCGATGACAGGGCGAGCTTAGCGCAAGTCCTGGCAGACTTGGGTAGTGCCGGCCGCTGGCCGGCAATCCTGCATGCCGAGGTTGCCGGCCAGCGGCCGGCACTACCGGGTCAGCGCCCCAGCGCCCGGCGGATCTCCTCCAGCGCGCCGGGGTCGTCCAGCGTCGACAGGTCGCCGGGATCGCGCTGCTCGGCGAGCGCCTGCAATGAGCGCCGCAGCAGCTTGCCGGAGCGGGTCTTGGGCAATGCGTTGACCACATGCACGTGCGCCGGACGCGCCACCGCGCCCAGCGAAGTGGTCACCGTCGCCATCATCTCGGCCACCACCGGCGCCGGATCCTCGCCGCCAAGGCCCTGTTTCAGGGTGACGAACACCAGCGGCACCTGCCCCTTCAGTTCATCCTTGACCCCGATCACGGCCGCCTCGGCCACGCGCGGATGACTGGAGATGGCCTCCTCGATCTCGCGCGTGCCCAAGCGATGCCCGGCCACGTTGATCACATCGTCGGTGCGACCAAGGATGAAGGTGTAGCCATCGTCATCACGGATGGCCCAGTCCAGCGAGCTGTACAGCAGTTCCTTGAAGTGGCTGAAGTAGCTCTGCAGGAAACGGCCGTCGTCGTTCCATACCGTGCTCATGCAGCCCGGCGGCAACGGCGGGGTGACCACCAGCACGCCCTTCTGCCCCGCAGCGACTTCCTCGCCGGTGTTCTCGTCGATCACCTTCATGCGGTAGCCGAGGTTGGGGAAGCCCGGCGAACCGAAGCGCACCGGCTTCATGTCCAGCCCCGGCAACAGCGTCAGCGCCGGCCAACCGGTTTCGGTCTGCCAGTAGTTGTCGATGATCGGCTTGCCCAGTGCATCGCTGATCCAGTGCGCGGTCGGTTCGTCCAGCGGCTCACCGGCCAGGAACAGGTACTTCAGCGCACGCAGGTCGTGGCGATGGATGAAGTCTGCATCGTGCTTCTTCAGCACGCGGATGGCGGTGGGCGAGGAGAACATCGTGCGCACGTTGTACTGCTCGCACAGCGCCCACCAGATGCCCGGGTCCGGGTTGGTCGGCAATCCTTCGTACAACAGCGAGGTGCAGCCGCCGATCAGCGGGCCGTACACGTTGTAGGAATGGCCTACCGCCCAACCGACATCGGAGGTGGAGAACATCACCTGGCCCGGCTTGCAGTCGAACACCGTCTCCATCGACTGCGCCATCGCCACCGCGTAGCCGCCGACATCGCGCTGTACGCCTTTCGGCTTGCCGGTGGTACCGGAGGTATACAGCAGGTAGCTCGGCTCACTGGACTCCAGCCACTGCACCGGCACATCGACCTCACCGATCTGCGCGCGCAGCGTGGCGTACTCCACATCGCGGCCCGGCACCCGCGGTTCGGCGGCGTCCAGCCCGCGCGAAACGATCAGCACGTGCGGTGGCGGTGCACTGGCCTCGGCGCAGGCCGCATCGACCATCGCCTTGTACGGAATCAGCTTGCCACCGCGCATGCCGGCATCGGCGGCAATCAGCAGTTTCGGTTTCGCATCGTCGATGCGCAGCGCCAGGTTATGCGCTGCAAAGCCGCCGAACACCACCGAGTGCACCGCACCGATGCGCGCGCAGGCGAGCATCGCGAACACGGCTTCGGCCATGTTCGGCATGTAGATCACCACGCGGTCACCATGACCGACGCCGAGGTGCCTGAGTACGGCAGCGAAGTCATTCACCTCGCGATACAGCTGGCGATAGGTGATCTCGCGGGTGCTGTTGGTTTCGGTGGAAATGGCCACCAGCGCAAGCTGGTCGGCGCGCTCGGCCAGGTGCCGATCGACGGCGTTGTAGCAGAGATTGGTTTCGCCGCCGACGAACCAGCGCCGGAACGGCGGGTTGCTGTAATCGAGCACCTGCTGCGGCGGTTTGTGCCAATGGATGCGCTTGGCTTCTTCGCCCCAGAAGGCCTCCGGCTCGTCGATCGAGCGACGGTAGGTTTCCTCGTAGTTCATGACGCAGCCCTCCCAGACAAAGTCATGGGTTCGAGGATAGTCCGGCGCTGCCGCGCGGGCCGCCCTACCTTGGTAGGGGGTGGGTTTTGTCCTGCAGGGCTTGCAGCCCTGCACCTGCAGAATCAACGTCAACGTCAACGTCAGAAGCTGGGCTACTGGGGGATGGCGGGGTGGGCCCGGTTGCGGGAGACGCCGTAAACCCGTCCTTGGGGGCTTGGCCGCGGCATCCATGCCGCGGACACTCCCGCAACCGGACCCACCCCGCCTTCGACAGTTTTCCGCGATCTGTCGGAACGGCATTCTGCTCCGGTGGGTGTCGACCTTGGTCGACACGGTAGATCCACGCCATGCGTGGATGATTCATTCGATATCTGACGGAAAATCGTGTCGACCAAGGTCGACACCTACCAACAGCCGCGCGGAACCACGGCCAACGTTACCAACAGCCGCGTGAACCTGTCGAAGGTGGGACGGTGTCGGAGTGCGGGGTGTCAGCCGCATGGGCCCGAGGCATGCCTCGGGCGGGTTGGGCAGGACGCCCAACCCCGGTCTTGCCGTGTGCGCAGGAACGCGCACACGAGCAAGCGGCTGCCAAGCCCCCAGGGATGGGTTCACGGCGTCCCCGCACTCCGACACCGTCCCGCCAACCCACGGATAGCCCGCTTTTGACGTTGACGTTGATTCTGCGGGCGCAGGGCTGCAAGCCCTGCCGAACCCCTAGAACGGAACCGGGGACTCGAACGCGAGTGCTTCGCCTGTCACCGGATGGGTGAACCGCAGGCTGCTCGCATGCAGATGCACCCGCTGCGCAGGCGCGGCGTCATACAGCACGTCACCCACGATGGGATGGCCAATGCTGGCCATGTGCAGCCGCAACTGGTGGCTGCGACCGGTGACCGGTTCCAACTCCATGCGGGTGCGCTGCGCTTCAACATCACGTGCCAGCACGCGCCAGCGCGTCAGCGCCGGCTTGCCGCGTTCGTGATCGACCATCTGCTTCGGCCGGTTCGGCCAGTCCACGATCAACGGCAGGTCCACTTCGCCGGCCTCGCCTTCGAGCAGCCCCTGCACCACCGCTTCATACCGCTTGCTGACCTGGCGCTGCTCGAACTGCATCGACAACGCCGCCTGCATCTCCTTGCCACGCGCATGCAGCAGCAGGCCGGAGGTCACCTGGTCCAACCGGTGCACGGTCAATGCATCCGGGTACAGCGCCTGCAGGCGCGCGACCACGCAGTCCTGGTTCTCGGCGCTGCGGCCGGGCACGGACAGCAGGCCGGCCGGCTTCTCGGCCACCAGCAGCGCGTCATCGGAGTAGTGCAGGTGGATCATGGGGTTCCGTATCCGTCCAAACAAAAACGGGGAAGCCGAAGCTTCCCCGTCTTCTGCGTACCGACCGGAGCCGGTACCGCCTGCATCAGCCCAGCAGGTGGGCGACGCCGGCGCGCTCTTCTTCCAGCTCGGCCAGGGTCTTGTCGATGTACTTCTGGCTGAAGTCGTCGATCGGCAGATCCTTCACCAGGGTGTACTTGCCGTTTTCGGTGGTCACCGCGAAGCCGAAGATCACGCCTTCCGGAATGCCGTAGGAGCCATCGGACGGCACGCCCATGGTGACCCACTTGCCGTTGCTGCCCAGCACCCAGTCACGCACGTGGTCGATGGCAGCGTTGGCGGCCGAAGCAGCCGAGGACGAGCCACGGGCTTCGATGATCGCCGCGCCGCGCTTGCCGACGGTCGGGATGAAGGTGTTGGCGTTCCACTCCTGGTCGTTGATCGCATCGGCGATCGACGCACCATCGGCGGTGGCGAAACGGTAGTCCGGGTACATGGTCGGGCTGTGGTTGCCCCACACCACCAGCTTCTCCATGCCACCGACCGGCTTGCCGAGCTTGGTCGACAGCTGGCTCAGCGCGCGGTTGTGGTCCAGGCGCAGCATGGCGGTGAAGTTTTCCGGCTTCAGGTCCGGGGCCGACTTCATGGCGATGTAGGCATTGGTGTTGGCCGGGTTGCCGACCACCAGCACCTTCACGTCACGGCTGGCCACCTTGTTCAGCGCCGCGCCCTGGGCGGTGAAGATCTTGGCGTTTTCCAGCAGCAGGTCCTTGCGCTCCATGCCCGGGCCGCGCGGACGCGCGCCGACCAGCAGGGCGATGTCGGCGTCCTTGAACGCGACTTCGGCGTCGTCGGTGCCGACCATGCCGGCCAGCAGCGGGAAGGCGCAGTCTTCCAGTTCCATCATCACGCCCTTCAGGGCGGCCTGGGCCTTGTCGACCGGCAGTTCCAGCAGCTGCAGGATGACCGGCTGGTCCTTGCCCAGCATTTCGCCGGAGGCGATGCGGAACAGCAGGGCATAACCGATCTGGCCGGCGGCGCCGGTCACGGCAACACGAACGGGTGCTTTCATGGGGGTTTCCTCTTGCTTGCAAGCGTTTGATGGGACGCCGCGGGCGTGGCCACGCAGGCCTGGCGGGCGGCGGGGAACAGGGAAACGGCCACCCATGGGTGGCCGTTTCGAAGGGGGATCAGGCGGCGAGGTGCTTGTTCCACTCCGCCACGCGCTCGGCCTGGGCGGCCAGCACGGCGTCGACGTCGCCTTCCAGGGTGATCGAATGGATCACGTCGCCCTGCTTGACCGAATCGACGATGGCCTGGCCTTCCAGGACCTTGCCGAACACGGTGTGGCGGCCGTCCAGCCAATCGGTCTTGATGTGGGTGATGAAGAACTGGCTGCCGTTGGTGTTCGGGCCGGCGTTGGCCATCGACAGCGAGCCGACCTCGTGCTTCACGCCGTTCTTCTCGTCTTCGAACTTGTAGCCCGGGCCACCGGTGCCACGACCCTGCGGGCAGCCGCCCTGGATCATGAAGTCGGCGATCACGCGGTGGAAGATCAGGCCGTCATAGAAACCGTGCTTGACCAGGTTCACGAAGTTGGCCACGGTCAGCGGCGCCTTGTCGGCGAACAGCTCGACCTTGATCGGGCCCTGGGTGGTGTCGAAAGTGGCGATGAGGGACATGAAGATCCTTGATGCAGAGGGGAACGCGTCTAGCCACCTAGTTTACACCTGCCTCGTGGCGGCGGCGGCTTCGACCATGGGCGCAGATCCCGGCTTCAGCCGCCGGATGGGCAGCCCAGCCACCGGCGCCAGGCAGCCTCGACCGCAGCGGCGGGACCCAGCTGAATGGGCCCCATGACCGGCGTGAAATCCACCTTTTCGCGAATCGTCAAGTTCGACGTATAATGTTGGACTTCTTTTTCCAAATCCGGCGCCGACTGGCCCCCTTTCGTATGTCCATCGAAAATCTTCGCAACATCGCCATCGTCGCCCACGTCGACCATGGCAAGACCACCCTGGTCGACCAGCTGCTGAAGCAGTCCGGCACCCTGTCCGAGCGCACCGTCCTCGCCGAGCGCGTGATGGACAGCAACGACCAGGAAAAGGAACGCGGCATCACCATCCTGGCCAAGAACACCGCCATCACCTGGGAAGACAAGAAGACCGGCATCAAGAACCGGATCAACATCGTCGACACCCCCGGCCACGCCGACTTCGGTGGTGAGGTCGAGCGCGTGCTGTCGATGGTCGACACCGTGCTGATCCTGGTCGACGCGATGGACGGCCCGATGCCGCAGACCCGCTTCGTGACCCAGAAGGCCTTCGCGATGGGCTTCAAGCCGATCGTGGTGGTCAACAAGGTCGACCGCCCGGGCTCGCGTCCGGAGTGGGTGATCGACCAGGTCTTCGACCTGTTCGACAAGCTCGGCGCCACCAATGAGCAGCTGGACTTCCCGATCGTCTACGCCTCGGCCCTGAACGGCTATGCCGGCCTGGAAGACACCGTGCGCGACGGCGACATGACCCCGCTGTACGAAGCCATCATGCAGCACGCGCCGAAGCCGGAAGTCGATCCGGAAGGCGCCTTCCAGATGCGCATCAGCCAGCTGGACTACAACAACTTCGTGGGCGTGATCGGCATCGGCCGCATCCAGCGCGGCACCCTGAAGAAGAACATGCAGGTCGCGGTGATCGACCGCGAAGGCAAGAAGCGCAACGGCAAGGTCGCGCAGGTGCTGGGCTTCCTGGGCCTGGAGCGCATCGAGCAGGACACCGCCGAAGCTGGTGACATCGTCGCCATCTCCGGTATTCCGGAGCTGACCATCTCCGACACCCTGTGCCACCCGGACACCCCGGAAGCGCTGCCGGCACTGACCGTCGACGAGCCGACCATCTCGATGACCTTCCAGGTCAACAACTCGCCGTTCGCCGGCAACAAGGACCTGTCCGGTGGCAAGTTCCTGACCAGCCGCCAGATCAAGGACCGCCTGGACCGTGAAAAGGTCCACAACGTGGCCCTGAAGGTCGAACAGCTGGAAGATGCCGACAAGTTCCTGGTCTCCGGCCGTGGCGAGCTGCACCTGTCGGTGCTGATCGAGAACATGCGTCGCGAAGGCTACGAGCTGGCCGTGTCGCGCCCGGAAGTGATCATCAAGGAAATCGACGGCCAGATGATGGAGCCGATCGAGCAGCTGGTGGTGGACATCGAAGAAATCCACCAGGGCGGCGTGATGGAAAAGCTGGGCACCCGCAAGGGCCAGCTGAAGAACATGGAGCCGGACGGCAAGGGCCGCGTGCGCCTGGAATACTCGATCCCGGCCCGTGGCCTGATCGGTTTCCAGAACGAGTTCAAGACCCTCACCCAGGGTTCGGGCCTGCTGTTCCACGTGTTCGACCATTACGGTCCGAAGGAACAGGGCGCGATTGCCAAGCGCATCAACGGCGTGATGATCGCCAATGCGCCGGGCACCACGCCGGCCTACTCGCTGGGCCCGCTGCAGGAACGCGGCAAGCTGTTCGCTGCTGAAGGCGACAACGTGTATGAAGGTCAGCTGGTCGGCATCCACTCCAAGGACAACGACCTGACCGTCAACGCGATCAAGACCAAGCCGCTGACCAACATGCGCGCTTCGGGCAAGGACGATGCGATCCAGCTGACCCCGGCGATCAAGTACTCGCTGGAACAGGCCCTGGACTTCATCGAAGACGACGAGCTGGTCGAGATCACCCCGAAGGAGATCCGCCTGCGCAAGAAGTTCCTGACCGAAAGCGACCGCAAGAAGGCTTCGCGCGGCGGCTGAGCCAGCACCCCGTGAACCAGAGCGGCTACAACCCGGATCCGCACCGGCATCCGGGTCTCCACGTCATCGCCCTGCTCGAAGCGAGCAAGGCGATGCTGGCGCTGTTGGCCGCCACCGGGCTGGAAGTGCTCGGACCGCAGCCGCTGCGGCACGGCATCATGGTCCTGATCCGGCGTTTCAGCCTGGATCCGGACCATGGCACCCTGCCCTCGCTGCTGCACATGATCAGCCCCGACGCGGTGCACCTGGCCGCGGCGGGGATGATCGGCTACGGCCTGCTGCACCTGGTCGAAGCCTGGGGACTGTGGCGGGCCAAGGCCTGGGCCTCCTGGCTGGGCTGCCTGACCGCCTCGCTGTACCTGCCCTTCGACATCTTCGCGATCATCCGGCACCCGGGTTGGCCGTCGTGGACGATCCTGGCGATCAACCTGATCGTGGTCTACGTCCTCGCCCGCGACCTGCGCAAGCGCCATCGCTGAGCAGCGGCTACACTGGGGATTGGAGCCGACCAAGCCGCCCCATGCGCCCGTCCTTGCCGCCTCTGCTGACCTGCCTGCTCGCCGCGCTGCCTGCGCTGCTTTCGGCTGGCTGCAGCCCGGCCACGTCCAGCGCGCATGCGGCCGAACCCGCGAGCCGCAACGTGCCGTTCCCGTACGCCGAAACCGATGTCGCCGATCTGCAGGCGCGGATGACCGCCGGTGAGCTGGACAGCACCACCCTGACCCAGGCCTACCTGCAGCGCATTGCGGCCCTGGACCGCACCGGGCCGCGCCTGCGCGCGGTGATCGAGCTCAACCCGGATGCACTGAAGGAAGCCGCAGCGCGCGACCGCGAGCGCCGCGATGGCCGCCTGCGCGGGCCCCTGCATGGCATTCCGCTGCTGCTGAAGGACAACATCAACGCCGCGCCGATGGCCACCAGTGCCGGCTCACTGGCCCTGCAGGGTTTCCGCCCGGACGACGCCTACCTGGTGCGTCGGCTGCGCGACGCCGGCGCGGTGGTGCTGGGCAAGACCAATCTCAGCGAGTGGGCCAACTTCCGCGGCAACGACTCGATCTCGGGCTGGAGCGCGCGCGGTGGCCAGACCCGCAATCCCTATCGACTCAGCCACTCGCCCTGCGGCTCCAGCAGCGGCAGTGCGGTGGCCGTGGCCGCCAACCTGGCCAGCGTGGCGATCGGCACCGAGACCGACGGCAGCATCGTCTGCCCGGCGGCGATCAACGGCGTGGTCGGCCTGAAGCCGACGGTTGGACTGGTCAGCCGCGACGGCATCATCCCGATCTCGTTCAGCCAGGACACCGCCGGGCCGATGGCACGCAGCGTCGCCGATGCCGCGGCCGTGCTGACCGCGATCGCCGGCCGCGACGACGCCGACCCGGCTACTGCGACCATGCCCGGCCGCGCGGTCTATGACTACACCGCGCGGCTGGACCCGCAGGGCCTGCGCGGCAAGCGCATCGGCCTGCTGCAGACGCCCCTGCTGAAGTACCGCGGCATGCCGCCGCTGATCGACCAGGCCGCCGCAGAGCTACGCCGTGCCGGTGCCGTTGTGGTGCCGGTGGAGCTGCCCAACCAGGGCGCCTGGGCCGAGGCCGAACGCCTCGTGCTGCTGTACGAATTCAAGGCAGGGCTGGAGCGCTACTTCAGCACCCACCACGCGCCGCTGCGCAGCCTTGCCGACCTGATCGCCTTCAACCAGGCACACGCCAGGCAGGAGCTGGGCCTGTTCGGCCAGGAGCTGCTGGTGGAAGCCGATGCTACCGCCGGGCTGGCCGACCCGGCTTATATCCGTGCACGCAGTGATGCGCGCCGGCTGGCCGGCCCGGAAGGCATCGATGCCGCCCTCGCCGCACAGCAGCTCGATGCCCTGGTGGCACCGACCACCGGTGTGGCATGGCCGATCCGCAGCGAAGGCGACGACTTCCCGGGCGAGAGCTACAGCGCCGCGGCCGTGGCGGGCTATCCCAGCCTCAGCGTGCCGATGGGCCAGATCGACGGCCTGCCGGTCGGCCTGCTGTTCATGGGCACCGCCTGGAGCGAGCCCAAGCTGATCGAGATGGCCTACGCCTATGAACAGCGCACCCGCGCGCGGCGGCCACCGCACTTCGATACCGACGCGCTGATCGACGCCGGCGAGCCGTGATCCGGTCGTGCCGGCCGCTGGCCGGCAACCCATCATCCCGCAGATGCCGGCCAGCGCCCGGCACTACCGGTCCAGGGATTCCACCGGCACGATCGCCGCCTCGCCATCCTCCGCGCCCGGCGAACGCACATCTGCAGTACGCGTACGCGGTACTCGTGGCATGTCCAGCTCATCATCGTGCTGTACGCGTGCGCGCACCTGCGGCAACGACTGCGGATGTTCGCGCGCGAGGAAATCGAGCATGCGTTCGCGCACCAGGCAGCGCAGGTCGAAGGCATCGCCGGAGCTGCGCGCGCTGACCAGCAGCCGCACCTGGATCGCACGCTCGCTGGTCTCGGTCACCTGGGTCACGCAGACCCGGCCATCCCACAGCGCTTCACCGCGGCAGATCCGCTCCAGCTCGGTGCGGATCGCTGCGATCGGCGCCCGGTAGTCCAGCCACAGGAAGGCCGTGCCAAGCAGGTCGGCACTGCGTCGCGTCCAATTCTGGAACGGGTTCTCGATGAACCAGGTCAGCGGCACCACCATCCGCCGCTCATCCCAGATGCGTACCACCACATAGCTGCTGCCGATCTCCTCGATGCGGCCCCATTCGCCTTCAACGATCACCACGTCGTCCAGCCTGATCGGCTGCGTCACCGCGATCTGCAGGCCAGCAATCAGGTTGCCGAACACCGGCTTGGCGGCGATACCGGCGACCAGACCGATCAGGCCGGCCGATGCCAGCAAAGCAGTGCCGATCTTCTGCACCATCGGGAACGTGAGCAGCACCAGCGATGCGCCCAGCACGATGATGCCGCCCATCAGCACGCGGCTGAGCACCCGCGTCTGGGTCTGGATGCGGCGCGCTTCCAGGTTGTCGGAGACATCGATGGGATGGCTGCGCAGGATCGCACGCTCGCCGGCGGCCACCGCCCGTACCAGCAACCAGATGAAGCACGCGGTCAGCGCGATGTGCAGCACGTGCTGCAGGTTGCCCAGCAGCGGATCCTGCAGCGGCGTCGCCTGCAGCGCGGGAATCAACAGCAGCAGCGGCCAAGCGGTGGCCAGCGGCAGCCCGAGCACGCGACCGATGCGCGCACGCCGCCGATCGCGCCCTTTCAACCGGTGGTAGATCCACAGGATCAACCACGCGCCGATGCCCCCCACCAGCACCGCCGCCCCCAACGGCCATGCATAGGCCTGTGCGCTTTCCCAGTGCACGGTCGCCACCTCCACTCGAACAGCAAGCGGACAGCCTCGCGCATGGCGCATGAGCGTCACGTCAGTCGTTCGTAAGGAGGGTGTTGATCGGCAGGGCTTGCAGCCCTGCACCTGCGGTAGTGCCGGCCGCTGGCCGGCAACCTCAACAGCAACAGCAAAAACGTGCATTCCGAGGGATGGCGGGAAGGGTCCGGTTGCGGGAGTGTCCGCGGCATCCATGCCGCGGACACTCCCGCAACCGGACCCACCCCGCCTTCGACAGTTTCCCGCGATCTGCTGGAACAGATCTGACCCCATTTGTGTGTATCGCTATCTGACAGATGTGCCGACCAACGGTCGGCACCCACCGACAGATCGCAGGGATCTGTCAGAGGCGGGGCGGTGTGGGTGGGCAGGACCGTTGGCGCCATGGATGGCGCCATCGAGCCCCCATGGATGGGTTTACGGCGTGTCCTGACCATCCACACCGCCCCGCCATCCCACGGAATGCCGCTGCAGCTTTTGACGTTGCCGTTGATTGCAGCAGGTGCAGGGCTGCAAGCCCTGCCGAAAAACCCTTACCGCACCTGCTCCTGCTTGCGCACGATCGCCATCGCGATCTCCAGCGACTGCTCGTAGTTCAACCGCGGGTCCACCGTCGAACGATACGCACGCTCCAGATCGCGCTCGGTCAACTCGCGCGCGCCACCGGTGCACTCGGTGACATCCTCGCCGGTCAGCTCCAGATGCACGCCGCCCAGGCGCGTGCCCGCGGCCGCATGCAGGTCGAACGACATCTCAACCTCGCCGCGCACATTGTCGAAACGACGGGTCTTGAAACCATTGGCAGTGCTCTCGGTATTGCCATGCATCGCATCGCATACCCACAGCACACGGCGACCATCACGCTTGACCGCATCCAGCAGCGGCGGCAGCTTCTCGGCAATCTGCGCCGCACCCATGCGATGGATGAAGCTCAGGCGGCCAGGTTCATCATGCGGGTTGAGCACATCGATCAGGCGCAGCAGCTGGTCCGGCGTCACCGACGGGCCGACCTTGATTGCGATCGGGTTGCGCACGCCGCGCAGGTACTCCACGTGCGCGCCATTGAGCGCAGCGGTGCGCATGCCGATCCACGGGTAATGCGTGCTCAGGTTCAACCAGCCCTGCTGACGCGGCACCTGCCGCGTCAGCGCCTGTTCGTAGGGCAGCAGCAGCGCTTCGTGCGAGGTGTAGAAATCGATGCGATTGAGGTTGTGCACGCGGGCCCCGGCCAGGGTCTCCATGAAGTGCACCGCATCGCCGATCGAGGCCACCATCTTCTGGTACTCGGCGGCCAGCGGCGAGTGGCTTACCCACTCCAGGTTCCAGTACTCGGGGTGATGCAGGTCGGCGAAGCCGCCATCGATCAGCGCACGCACGAAGTTCATCGTCATCGCCGAATGCGCGTGGGCCTGCAGCATCCGCTTCGGGTCGGGCAGGCGCGCCGCTTCGGTGAACGCCGGCGCATTGATCACGTCACCACGGTAGCTGGGCAGGGTCACGCCATCGCGGGTTTCGGTATCGGCCGAACGCGGCTTGGCGTACTGGCCGGCAAAGCGCCCAACGCGGATCACCGGTTGGCGCAGGCCGTGCACCAGCACCAGGCTCATCTGCAGCAGCACCTTCAACCGGTTGGAAATGGTGCCCGATTCGCAGTCGCTGAAATTCTCCGCGCAGTCACCGCCCTGCAGCAGGAAGCGCTTGCCCTCCTGCGCCTCGGCCAGCTGCTGCTTCAACGCCAGGATCTCCCACGAGGTGACCAGCGGCGGCAGCCGCTTCAGCTCATGCAGGGCCGCATCCAGCGCCACCGGGTCCGGGTAGGTCGGCATCTGCAGCGCGGTCTTGCCACGCCAGCTCTCCGGCGACCAGGCAGCGCCAGCGGCGGTCGCGGCAGGATCGGGGACAGGCGAAACGGCGGACAGGCTCATTGCAGACTTCCGGAGGTGGGGGACGTTCATGGTCGCAGAGCCAACCGCTGTCGCAAAGGGCCGGGCGTGGTCTGCACATGGCTGAACGCCGGGGAAAGGGCATCGCGATCGGCCACAAACCGCATGGCCATGGCCGTCCCGGCAGGCGCATGATTCGCCACGCACTGTTACGAAGTAACACCCCACATTCCCCGACCGGCCCCTTCCACAGCCCATCGCCATGAAGCCCTCCCTGCTCGCTACCGGCATCACCCTCGCCCTGGCTCTGGCCAGCCTGCCCGCCTTCGCCGCAGCTGCCGACGACACCTCCGCGCCGGTCAAGGACCTGGACGCTGTGACCGTCCACGCCCAGCTCGACCAGGCCCGCAACATGCTGTCGCCGGACATCGGCAGCAGCCAGTACCAGATCACGGCCGAGGACATCCAGAAGCAGCCGCTGGGTGCGTCTGCGCCACTCAGCCAGGTGCTGCTGCAGGCGCCGGGCGTGGTCCAGGATTCGTACGGCGGCGTGCATGTGCGCGGCGACCACGCCAACCTGCAGTACCGCATCAACGGCGTGCTGCTGCCCGAATCGATCTCCGGCTTTGGCCAGACCCTGGATGCACGCACCATCAAGAGCATCCGCCTGATGGATGGCGCTCTGCCGGCGCAGTTCGGCGAGCGCACCGCTGCGGTGGTCGACATCACTACGCGCAATGGCGCCGAACTTGGCATTGGTGGCAGCGCGGGCCTCACTGCCGGCTCGTTCGGCAAGCTCAATCCGAATGCCTCATGGTGGGGCAACCAGGGCCGTTGGAGCTGGTTCCTGACCGGCAACTACGACCAGAACGAGGTCGGCCTGGAAAATCCGACCCCCTCGCGCAAACCGCTGCACGACGACACCCACCAGGGCAAGGCCTTCGCCGACCTGACCTATCTGGTCAACGACAACACCCGCCTGAGCGTATTCGCCGGCTTCGCCAACAACCGCTTCCAGATCCCGGTCAATCCGGGCCAGACAACGCAGTTCGGCTATCTCGACACCACCACCTTCGACTCCAGCCAGCTGGATGAGACCCAGCGCGAGACCACCCGCTTCGGCATGCTGGTGCTGCAGGGCACGCTGGGCAGCACCGCTTACCAGCTTTCGGCCGGGCAGCGTTACAGCGATGTGGGATTCAACCCGGACGTGGTCGGCGACCTGGTGTTCAGTGGCGTCGCTTCACAGGTCCAGCGCAGCAACCGCGCCAATACCCTGCAGGCCGACTTCTCCACGCCGCTGGGCAACGACCACACGCTGCGCTACGGCCTGTACGGCAACTACGAGAACGCGCGGGCCAGCAACAACAGCTGGGTGTTCCCGGTCGACGACGCCGGCCAGCAGTCCAGCACCACGCCGCTGCTGATTCCCGATCGCAGCGCCTTCCACGCCAGCACCCTGGCGCTGTACGTGCAGGACGAATGGAAGATCGGCGACGACTGGACCGTCAACTACGGCCTGCGCGGTGACCGTTACAAGGCCTTTGGGCGCACCGAAGGCCAGCTCAGCCCGCGCGTGGGCGTGGTCTGGAATGCCAGCGACAGCACCACCGTGCACGCCGGCTACTCGCGCTACTTCACGCCACCGGCCAGCGAGCTGATCGCCAGCAGCGACATCGCCCTCTACGACGGCACCACCAACCAGCAGCCCAGCGGCGGCAACAACATTCCGCTGGCCGAACGCAGCGACTACTACGACATCGGCGTCTCGCAGCAGCTGGGTGAACACCTCACACTGGGCCTGGATGCGTATGACCGCCGCGTTGCGCGGCTGCAGGATGAAGGCCAGTTCGGCGCCGCCTACATCTATTCGACGTTCAACTATCGCCGCGGCCACATCCGCGGCCTGGAATTCAGTGCCGACTACAGCAACGGCCCGTTCAGCGCCTACCTCAATGCCGCCCTGAACAAGGCCATCGGTACCGACGTCATCACCGGGCAGTACAACCTGGACCCGGAAGCCCTGGCCTACGTGGCCAACCACTGGATCCACCTGGATCACGACCAGAAGCTGACGTCGTCGGGCGGCTTCAGCTACGCCTTCGCGGGCCACAACCGGATCGGTGCCAACTACGTGTTCGGCAGCGGCCTGCGTTCGGACATCGAGGGCGTGCCCAATGGCGGCGAGCTGCCGTCGTACCTGCAGGTCAATCTCAGCGCAGGCCACGACTTCAACGCCGACAGCGGCCATCCGCTGCATGTGCAGCTGGCGCTGATAAACGCACTGGATCGCAGCTACCAGCTGCGCGATGGCGGCGGTGTCGGCGTGTTCGCCCCACAGTGGGGCCCGCGCCGCGGCGCCTACCTGAGCCTGCAGCAGGACTTCTGAAGACTTACCGTGGTAGTGCCGGCCGCTGGCCGGCAACTACGGGACACCCGCCATCGCTCATGATGGTTGCCGGCCAGCGGCCGGCACTACCTTGCTTCAGCGCTTGACCTTGCGCAGCGACACCAGCAGCGCCCACAGCGCCAGCAGCACGAACCACACCCCCGACCACATTGGCATGGTCAGGCCCAGGAACGTCCAGTCGATGTTGCCGCAGTTGCCGGTACCGGTCAGCACCGTGCGGAACACTTCCAGTGGCCCCATGGTCTCGCGCAGGAAGCTCAGCGGTGGGCCGCAGGTCGCGCCCATCTCCGGCGGCAGCATCTGCACGTAGACGTGGCGCGCGGCGATGCCGACACCCACCGCGGCGGCGATGAAGGCCAGTACGCCATAGGTCGCGCGGCCAGGTCGGTTGGACGGCCCGTGCAGCGCGCCGATCAGGAACAGCAGGCCGAGCGCGGCGAATGCCAGGCGCTGGAAGATGCACAGCGGGCACGGCTCCAGGCCCATCTTCAACTGCAGGAAGATCGCGTAGCCCAGCAGGCCCGCACAGATCAGGAAGCCCAGGAAGAACTGGGCGCGGAAGGGCCAGCGCAGTGGATTCATCGTCAACGCTCGAATGGATCAGGCGTCAAGCGTAACCGACAGTGCGCGCCATTCGAACCGCCACAGGTGACGCCTGTCGGAACGGTGTGGCTTGCGCGGCTCGCCGTGTAGCGTCCGGCAAGCCCGGAAACGCAAAAGCCCGGCAGAGGCCGGGCTTTCGCTGTGTCGCGTTGGAGCGGTCCGATTACTCGGCCACTTCCTCGGCCACGACCGGACGGTCAACCAGCTCGACGTAGGCCATCGGTGCGTTGTCGCCGGCGCGGAAGCCGCACTTCAGCAGGCGCAGGTAGCCGCCCGGACGGTTCGCGTAGCGCGGGCCCAGGATGGTGAACAGGTTGCCCACGGCTTCGTTGTCGCGCAGGCGGGCGAAGGCCAGACGGCGGTTGGCGACGGAGTCGACCTTGGCCAGGGTGATCAGCGGCTCGGCAACGCGGCGCAGTTCCTTGGCCTTCGGCAGGGTGGTCTTGATCAGCTCGTGCTTGAACAGCGAGGCGGCCATGTTCTTGAACATCGCTTCGCGGTGGGCGCTGGTACGGCTGAACTTACGGCCAGACTTCTGGTGACGCATGGTGATATTCCTTGGTTAATGATGAGGCTGTGCGGATCGTTGTCGCCATCCTGGCGTTGCTGCGCGGACTGCGGATGGTCCTGGCCGCCCGTCCTGGACGACCTGCCGCGCGAACCTGCGGTTCGTCGTGGCATGTTGTGTTGCGTTGAAGGCTCCACCGTTGCCGGTGGAGCCTCCAGGCATTACCGATATCAGCCCAGCATGCCGTGGCTGGCGACGCCGGCCGGCGGCCAGTTCTCCAGCTTCATGCCGAGGGACAGGCCGCGCTGAGCCAGCACTTCCTTGATCTCGGTGAGCGACTTCTTGCCCAGGTTCGGGGTCTTCAGCAGCTCCACTTCGGTCTTCTGGATCAGATCGCCGATGTAGTAGATGCTTTCAGCCTTCAGGCAGTTGGCCGAACGCACGGTCAGCTCCAGATCGTCGATCGGGCGCAGCAGCACCGGATCCACGCCGTTGTTGGCCGGCTTGGCCGCACCGCGGTCGCGGTGGGTGAAGTCGCCGAACACCGACAGCTGGTCGCTGAGGATGTCGGCGGCGGTGCGCACGGCTTCCTCGGCGTCGATGGTGCCGTTGGTCTCAATATCGATGACCAGCTTGTCCAGGTCGGTACGCTGTTCGACGCGGGCCGCTTCCACGGCATAGGCGACGCGGCGGACCGGCGAGAACGAGGCATCCAGGACCAGGCGGCCGATGGCACGGGTTTCTTCGTCCGGACGACGACGCGCGGCAGCCGGCTGGTAGCCGAAACCACGTTCGATCTTCAGACGCATGTTCACTGCCGTGTCCTTGGTCAGGTGGCAGATCACATGGTCGCCGTTCAGGATCTCCACATTGTGGTCGACCTTGATGTCGGCAGCGGTGACAACGCCCGGGCCCTGCTTGGACAGGGACAGGGTGGCGCTGTCGCCGGAGTGCATACGGATGGCCACGTCCTTCAGGTTCAGCAGGACTTCGAGCACGTCCTCCTGCAGACCTTCGACCGTGGTGTACTCATGCAACACGCCGTCGATTTCGACTTCCGTGATGGCGAAGCCCGGGATGGACGACAGCAGCACGCGACGCAGGGCATTGCCCAGCGTATGCCCGTAACCCCGCTCCAAAGGTTCGATAACGACCTTTGCACGGGTGTCGGTAAGGCGTTCGATCTGCGGACCGCGAGGACGCAGAACCTGGTTGGCGGTAACCGTCATGTTGCGGGTTCTCCTAGTGAACCCCCGGCCGTCGCCGGGGGCTCTCCAATGATGAATTACTTCGAATACAGCTCGACGATCAGCGCTTCGTTGATGTCCGCAGGCAGATCCGAACGATCCGGAACAGCCTTGAAGATGCCGGTGAACTTGCCGGAATCCACTTCAACCCACGACGGGCTCAGGTCATGCTGGGCGGCGACGGTCAGGGCTTCCTGGACGCGCAGCTGCTTGGCAGCCTTTTCAGACAGAGCGATGGCGTCGCCAGCCTTGACCTGGTACGAAGCCAGGTTGACCGACTTGCCATTCACGGTGACGCCCCGGTGCGACACCAGCTGACGGGCAGCCGGACGGGTCACGGCGAAGCCCATGCGGTAGACGACGTTGTCCAGGCGGGTTTCCAGCAGCTGCAGCAGGTTCTCGCCGGTGTTGCCCTTCTTGGTCGAGGCCTTCTTGTAGTAGTTGCGGAACTGACGCTCCAGCAGGCCGTAGATACGCTTGACCTTCTGCTTTTCACGCAGCTGGGTGGCGTAGTCGGACAGCTTGCCCTTGCGGGCAGTGGCGCCGTGCTGGCCGGGCTTCTGCTCCAGCTTGCACTTCGAGTCCAGCGCACGCGCCGGGCTCTTCAGGGACAGGTCGGCGCCTTCGCGACGGGCGAGCTTACAGGTAGGACCGATATAACGAGCCATTTCTTATCGCTCCCTTTAGACGCGACGCTTCTTCGGCGGACGGCACCCGTTGTGCGGGATAGGCGTCACGTCGATGATGTTGGTGATCTTGTAGCCGACGTTGTTCAACGAACGCACGGCCGACTCACGGCCCGGACCCGGGCCCTTGATGCGGACTTCCAGCGACTTCACGCCGTAGTCCAGCGCAGCACGACCGGCCTTTTCAGCAGCCACCTGGGCAGCGAACGGGGTCGACTTGCGCGAACCGCGGAAGCCAGCGCCACCGGAGGTCGCCCACGACAGAGCGTTGCCCTGGCGGTCGGTGATGGTGACGATGGTGTTGTTGAACGAAGCGTGGACGTGGGCAACGCCGTCGGTGACGACGCGCTTGATCTTCTTCTTGGTCTTAGCAGCGGGCTTAGCCATTTCTCAGTCCCTTACTTCTTGATCGCCTTGCGCGGACCCTTGCGGGTGCGGGCGTTGGTACGGGTGCGCTGGCCACGCAGCGGGAGGCCACGACGGTGACGCAGGCCGCGGTAGCAGCCCAGGTCCATCAGGCGCTTGATCGCGATACCGATTTCACGGCGCAGATCGCCTTCCACGATGTACTTGCCGACTTCGGCGCGCAGGCGCTCGATTTCCGGCTCCGACAGATCGCGGATCTTGGTGGTCGAAGCAACGCCTGCGACTTCGCAGACCTTCTTCGAACGGGTACGGCCGATGCCGTAAATGCTTTGCAACCCGACCCAGACGTGCTTCTGGGCTGGCAGGTTGACGCCTGCAATACGCGCCATGACGCGGTTCTCCAGCTGAGTGATGGCCGACAGCGCGCCTCGGGCACGCCAATCCGGCAGGATGGATCAAAAAAGTGAACTAGCGATACTAACAAGGTTCCGGTTTACATGGAAGCCCGTGAAACCATTGGTTTCATGAACCCGGCCTGGGGAGTGTGCCCAGGCTCCGGCGCCGGATGGGGTTGGACCTGGGGTTTCCCCCGGGGCCGCCCGCGCTACTCCAGCGCGGGACCACCTCACCACACCCCCACCCGGAACCGCTGCGGGGGCCGCCCTTCGTTTGTGTGGCCGGAGTCCGCGAAGCGGAGGGACCATCACGTCAGGAAGACGAAAGTATAACAGGCCTATCAGCCGCGGGCAAAACCGCCGCGGCTGCCGCCCTTCAGGTTGGCCTTCTTCAGCAGGCTCTCGTACTGGTGCGACATCAGGTGCGCCTGCACCTGGGCGATGAAGTCCATCACCACCACCACCACGATCAGCAGCGAAGTACCGCCGAAGTAGAACGAGGCGTTCAGCTGCGTGCGCATCAGTTCCGGCAGCAGGCAGACGATCACCAGGTACGCCGAGCCGGCTGCGGTCAGGCGGGTCAGCACGCCGTCGATGTAGTCGGCGGTGGCCTTGCCCGGACGGATGCCCGGGATCAGCGCGCCCGACTTCTTCAGGTTGTCGGCGGTTTCCTGCGAGTTGAACACCAGCGCGGTATAGAAGAACGCGAAACCGGTGATCAGCGCAGCGAACACGATCATGTGCAGCGGCTCGCCCGGGCCGAGCGCGTTGGCGACCTTCTGCAGGATCTGGCCGAAGCTGCTCTGGTTGGCGGCCTGGCCGGACCACATGGCCAGGGTGGCCGGGAAGGCCAGCAGGCTCGAGGCGAAGATCGCCGGGATGACGCCGGCCATGTTGAGCTTCAGCGGCAGGAACGAGGTCTGGTTCATGTACGCGTTGCGACCGCCCTGGCGGCGCGCGTAGTTGACCGTGATCCGGCGCTGGCCACGCTCGACGAACACCACGAAGAAGGTGAAGGCGAGCACGACGATGGCGATCAGCAGCAGCTGGATGAACTGGATGTTGCCGTCGCGGTAGGCGTCGAAGGTGTGGATGACCGCACCCGGCAGGCCGGCCACGATACCGGCGAAGATGATCAGCGACACGCCGTTGCCGATGCCGCGCTCGGTGACCTGCTCACCGACCCACATCAGGAACATGGTGCCGGCGGTCAGCGCGACCACGGCGGTGAGCACGAAGCCCATGCCCGGCGCGTACACGACCGGAGCGCCCGACGGCGAGACCTGGCCCTGCAGGGCCAGTGCGATCGAGCCGCCCTGCACCACTGCCAGCAGCACGGCGCCGATGCGCGAATACTGGGTGATCTTGCGGCGGCCGGACTCACCTTCCTTCTGCATCGCCTTCAGGGCGGGGAAGATGTGCACGGCCAGCTGCATCACGATCGATGCCGAGATGTACGGCATCACGTTCAGCGCGAAGATGCTGAAACGGTGCAGGGCGCCGCCCGAGAACATGTTGAACATGTCCACGATGCCGCCGCCCTGCTGTTGCATCATGGCAAGCATGGCATCGGGATTGACGCCCGGCACCGGCACGTAGCAGCCGATGCGATAGACGATCAAAGCCCCGACGACGAACAGCAAACGTTGGCGAAGTTCAGTGAACTTGCCCATTCCGCCCGCGAGGTTACCGATGCCAGCTTGCGCCATGATTTTCTTACTCCGTCACGCTGCCGCCGGCAGCTTCGATCGCGGCCTTGGCACCAGCCGTGGCAGCAATACCCTTCAGGGTGAACGCCTTGGTCACTTCGCCCTTGACGACGACCTTGGCCTTCTTTGCGGTGCTCGGGACCAGCTTGGCAGCACGCAGGGCGGCGAAGTCGATCTCGCCGGCCGGCAGCTTGTCCAGCGCGTACAGCAGCACTTCAGCGGTGTCCTTGGCGATCGGCGAACGGAAGCCGATCTTCGGCAGACGACGCTGCATGGGGGTCTGGCCGCCTTCGAAGCCAGCCTTGATCTTGCCGCCACCCTTACGGGCGAACGAACCCTTGTGGCCGCGGCCGGCAGTCTTGCCCAGGCCCGAGCCGATACCGCGACCGACGCGGGTGCGCTCGGTGCGGGCGCCCGGTGCCGGGCTCAGTTCATTGAGACGCAGAGTCATGATCGATTACTCCTCAACCTTGACGAGGTAGTGAACGGTGTTGATCAGACCGCGAACCTGCGGGCTGTCCTTCAGTTCACGCACATCGTTGAGCTTGTTCAGGCCCAGCGCACGCACCGACAGGCGGTGACGCGACTGGGTACCACGCAGGCCGCGCACCAGGCGCACCTTCACAGTCTTGTTGGACTCATTAGCCATGGTTGAGTTCCTCCACCTTCTTGCCGCGCTTGGCCGCGATGCGAGCCGGCGACTGCGCTGCAGTCAGGCCCTTCACGGTGGCACGCACCAGGTTGATCGGGTTGCGCGAACCGGTGGCCTTGGCCAGCACGTTCTTCACGCCAACCGCTTCCAGCACGGCGCGCATGGCACCGCCGGCGATGACGCCGGTACCTTCAGAAGCCGGCTGCATGAACACGCGGGCTGCGCCGTGACCATCCTTGATGGTGTGCCACAAGGTGCCGTTGTTCAGGTCAACGCTGACCAGGTTCTTGCGGGCCTGCTCCATCGACTTCTGGATGGCGACCGGCACTTCGCGCGCCTTGCCATAGCCGAAACCGACCTTGCCTTCGCCGTCGCCGACCACGGTCAGGGCGGTGAAGGTGAACTGGCGGCCACCCTTGACGGTCTTGCTGACGCGGTTGACCGCGACCAGCTTTTCGATCATGCCGTCGTCGACTTTCTCTTCGCGGTTACGGTCGCGATCGCGACCCCGCTGCTGACGCTCTTCTGCCATTTTGATTCCTTGGTAGTTTGGGTATGTACGGCTCGGGGCCGCTTATGGTTGTGGAGTGCTGCGTTGTTGCGGTGAGCCGCTGCAGAAGAGCGGCGTCGCCCAGCCTCACTCAGGCTGGCGAGCAGGCGGGCAGAGGACCCTAGGCCCCCTGCCCTTATCCCTTAGAACTGCAGGCCGGCTTCGCGGGCGGCTTCTGCCAGGGCCTTGATGCGGCCGTGGTAGCGGTAGCCCGAACGATCGAAGGCAACCTTCTCGACGCCGGCGGCCTTGGCACGCTCAGCGACGATGCGGCCAACCTTGGCGGCGGCATCGGCGTTCTTGCCGTTCTTCAGGCCTTCCATGACGTCGGTCTGGGTGGTGTTGGCGGCAGCCAGCACCTTGGAACCGTCGGCGGTGAAGACCTGGGCGTACAGGTGCTGGCCGGTGCGCAGCACCGACAGGCGGGCGACGCCGAGCTCACGGATGTGGGCGCGGGTCGACTTGGCGCGACGCAGGCGGGCGATGTTCTTGTTCATTTTGATTATTCCTTGAAAGCTGAAGGTTGGGCTTTTCCCTGAGGAGTCCGCACAGGGATGTGCGGGCTCTTGCGAGGGACTCGCGCTTACGCCTTCTTGGCTTCCTTACGGATGATGACTTCGTCGGAGTACTTCACGCCCTTGCCCTTGTACGGCTCCGGCTTGCGGAACGCACGGATCTTGGCGGCGACTTCACCGACGACCTGCTTGTCAGCGCCCTGCACCAGGATCTCGGTCTGGGTCGGGGTGGTGATGGTGATGCCTTCCGGCGCCACGAACACGACCGGGTGCGAGAAACCGAGCGACAGGCTCAGATCCTTGCCCTGCATGGCAGCACGGTAACCCACGCCGACCAGCTCAAGCTTGCGCTCGAAGCCTTCGGAAACACCCTTGACCATGTTGGACAGGATCGCGCGGACGGTGCCGGTCAGCGGGACCAGATCAGCGCTCTCGGCGCTCAGGGTGGCAACGCCATTGTCGACGTTGATGGCAATGCCAGCCGGCTTCGGCAGCGACAGGGTGCCCTTCGGGCCCTTGACGGTGACCGATTCGGCCTGGACGTTCAGTTCAACCTTACCCAGGGTGACGGGCTTCTTGGCTACGCGGGACATAGTTCTACTCCTTTCGCCTTAGGCCACGAAGCACAGGACTTCGCCGCCGACGCCCAGCTGGCGCGCCTGCGCATCAGTCATGATGCCCTTGGAGGTGGAAATGATGGAGATACCCAGGCCGTTCATGACCTTCGGCAGCTCGCTCTTGCCGCGGTACTGGCGCAGGCCCGAACGCGAGAAGCGCTTCAGGGTCGCGATGACCGGCTTGCCTTCGAAATACTTCAGCACGATTTCCAGCTCGGACTTGTTGTTTTCCAGCTGGGTCACGCGCAGGTCGGTGATGTAACCCTCGTCCTTCAGGACCTGGGCGATCGCAACCTTGATCTTGGACGACGGGGCTTTCACCGTCTGCTTGCCAACCGCAGCCGCATTCTTGATGCGGACCAGCAGGTCGGCGATGGGATCAGTCATGCTCATATGAGTACCTTTGAGTGCACCGATATCCGCTTTCGCGAAAATCTGTTGTCTCCTGGAAACGGGCCAGGTCCCCTCTTGCAGCAGGCCAGCGGCCTGCCCAGCTACCCCGTTTGCACAGGGCAAGACGCGGGATTATACGCCAAAAGAGCCCGGCTTGCGCCGGGCTCTTCGGTTTTTTTGCTCAGGGAAGGCTGAACGCCTCCCCTGCCCCGGTTCAGGAACCCCCGAAGGGGCTCCTGATCGCAGGGCCGGCTGGGATTACCAGCTGGCCTTGCGCAGACCCGGGACGTCGCCGCGCATGGTGGCTTCGCGCAGCTTGTTGCGGCCGAGGCCGAACTTGCTGTACACGCCACGCGGACGACCCGACAGCTCGCAACGGTTGCGCTGGCGGCTCGGCGACGAATCGCGCGGCAGCTTGGCCAGCTTGGTTGCGGCGTCGATCTTCTCTTCGTAGGTCGCGTCCACGGAGGACACGATCTTCTTCAGAGCCGCACGCTTTTCAGCGTACTTCTTTGCCAGCTTTTCCCGCTTGATGTCGCGGTTGACCATGGAGGTCTTTGCCATTTCGGTTTCCTCGACGGATCAGTTACGGAACGGGAACTTGAACGCTGCCAGCAGCGCCTTCGCTTCCGCGTCGGTCTTCGCAGTGGTGGTGATGGCGATATCCATACCGCGGATCGCGTCGACGGCGTCGAAGTCGATTTCCGGGAAGATGATCTGCTCCTTCACACCCATGTTGAAGTTGCCGCGGCCGTCGAAGGAACGACCGGAAACACCACGGAAGTCGCGCACGCGCGGCAGCGAGATGTTGATCAGGCGATCCAGGAACTCGTACATCTTGTGGCGACGCAGCGTGGTCTTGCAGCCGATCGGCCAACCATCGCGGATCTTGAACGACGCAACCGACACACGCGACTTGGTGACAACCGGCTTCTGGCCGGAAATCTTGGTCATGTCGCCGACGGCGTTTTCCAGGATCTTCTTGTTGGTGGCCGCTTCGCCGACACCCATGTTCAGGGTGACCTTGACCAGCTTCGGCACTTCCATCGGATTGGTGTAGCCGAACTGCTTCATCAGCGCCGGCACCACTTCGTCCTTGTAGAACTTTTCGAGACGGGAACTCATCTTCTCATTCCTCAGGCGTCGAGCGCCTCACCGCTGGAGCGGAACACACGCAGTTTGCGTCCATCCTCCAGCACCTTGAAGCCAACGCGTTCGCCCTTGCCCGAAGCCGGGTTCAGAACATTCACGTTGGAGATATGGATCGAAGCTTCGCGCTCGACCACGCCGCCGGCAACACCTGCCTGCGGGTTCGGCTTGGTGTGGCGCTTGACGATGTTCACGTTGGCGACGACCACACGGTCGCCGTCGACGCGGACGACTTCGCCCTGCTTGCCCTTGTCCTTGCCAGCGTTGACGACAACCTGGTCGCCCTTCTTGATACGGTTAGCCATGATTATCTCCTGTCGCTCACAGCACTTCGGGAGCGAGCGAGACGATCTTCATGAACTTCTCCGAACGAAGTTCACGGGTCACCGGCCCGAAGATACGGGTACCGATCGGCTCCTGCTTGCTGTTCAGCAGAACGGCAGCGTTGCCGTCGAAGCGGATCAGCGAGCCATCGGCGCGACGCACACCCTTGCGGGTACGCACCACGACGGCGTCATACACTTCACCCTTCTTGACCTTGCCGCGCGGAATCGCATCCTTCACGGTGACCTTGATGATGTCGCCGATGCCGGCGTAACGGCGCTTGGAACCACCCAGCACCTTGAAGCACATCACCTGCTTGGCACCCGAATTGTCCGCGACGTCAAGGTAGCTCTGCATCTGGATCATGATTCAGACTCCTTATTCAGCCGCACGCGTGATGACTTCCACCACGCGCCAGTTCTTGGTCTTGGACATCGGAGCAATCTCGGTCACGCGGACGACATCGCCTTCCTTGCAGGCGTTGTCGGCATCGTGGGCGTGCAGCTTGGTCGAGCGCTTGATGTACTTGCCGTACAGCGCGTGCTTGACCTGACGCTCAACCAGGACGGTAACCGTCTTGTCCATCTTGTTGCTGACGACACGGCCTTCGACCGTGCGCAGCGTCTTCTTTTCAGTATTGTCGCTCATAGCGGCCATCCTTACTTCGTGCTGCCGAGCAGGGTCTTGACGCGAGCAATCTCGCGACGGACCCGGCGAATGTCGTGGGTCTTCGGCAGCTGGCCGGTGACCTGCTGCATACGGACAGAGAACTGTTCCTTACGCAGGTCGATCAGGTGGGCCTTGAGTTCGTCAGCCGACTTTTCACGGAGAGTTTTGATATCCATCAGCGCACCGTACGGGTCACGAAAGTGGTGGTGACCGAGAGCTTGGCGGCGGCCAGGCGGAACGCCTCGCGAGCCACTTCCTCGGAAACACCCTCGATTTCATAGATCATGCGGCCGGGCTGGATCTGGGCCACCCAGTATTCCACGTTACCCTTACCAGAACCCATTCGGACTTCGATGGGCTTCTTGGTGATGGGCTTGTCGGGGAACACGCGGATCCACATCTTGCCGCCGCGCTTGACGTAGCGGCTGATCGAGCGGCGGGCCGCTTCGATCTGACGCGCGGTCAGCTGACCGTGTGCGGTTGCCTTCAGGCCGTATTCGCCGAAGCTGACAGCGTTGGCGCTCCAGCTCAGGCCATCGTTACGGCCCTTGTGTACCTTGCGGTACTTGGTTCGCTTGGGTTGCAACATTGTCGTTACCTCGCTTCACGGGCCGGGCGCTGACGGTCACCACGGTCGCCGCGATCGTGACGATCGTTGCGCGACGGGGTGTCGTCCTGCTTTTCCTGGCCAACCTGGGAGAAATCGAAGACCTCGCCCTTGTAGATCCAGACCTTGATGCCGATGATGCCGTAGGTCGTCTTGGCTTCAGCGAAGCCATAGTCGATGTCGGCACGCAGGGTGTGCAGCGGCACGCGGCCTTCGCGGTACCACTCCGAACGGGCGATTTCTGCACCGTTGAGGCGGCCACCGACGTTGACCTTGATGCCCAGGGCACCCAGGCGCATCGCGTTGCCGACCGAGCGCTTCATCGCGCGGCGGAACATGATGCGACGCTCCAGCTGCTGGGCGATCGACTCGGCAACGAGCTGCGCGTCCAGTTCCGGCTTGCGCACTTCGGTGACGTTGATGTGCGCCGGGACGCCCATCATCTCGCTCACTTCCTTGCGCAGCTTCTCGATGTCCTCACCGCGCTTGCCGATCACCACGCCCGGACGGGCGGTGTGGATCGTCACGCGAGCGGTCTTGGCCGGACGCTCGATCAGGATCTTGCTGATGCCGGCCTGAGCCAGCTTCTTGCGCAGCATTTCGCGCACTTTCAGGTCGGCTGCCAGGTAACCAGCGAACTCGGCCTTGTTGGCGTACCACTTGGAGTTCCAGTCCTTGGAAATGCCGAGGCGGATACCAATCGGATGAACTTTATGACCCATGGTCTTTTCCTTATCCGCTTACTTGGCGGCGCCCACAACCACAGTGATGTGGCTGGTGCGCTTGAGGATGCGGGTACCGCGGCCTTTCGCCCGCGCCATGAAACGCTTCAGGGTCGGACCTTCATCAACCATGATGGTCTGAACCTTCAGCTCGTCGACGTCGGCGCCCTGGTTGTTCTCGGCGTTGGCAATTGCCGACTCCACCACCTTCTTGATCAGGTGGGCAGCCTTCTTGTCCGAGAACTTCAGCAGGTTGACCGCACGCTCGGCCGGCAGACCGCGCACCTGGTCAGCGACCAGACGAGCCTTCTGCGGGGAGATGCGCGCAGTGCGCAGGATGGCTTTCGCTTCCATTGTCATCTCTCCTTACTTGCCCGACTTCTTGTCACCACCGTGACCCTTGAAGGTCCGGGTGATGGCAAATTCGCCGAGCTTGTGGCCGACCATGTTCTCGTTGACGAGAACCGGGATGTGGTTCTTGCCGTTATGCACGGCAATGGTGACGCCTACCATGTCAGGCAGGATCATCGAACGGCGCGACCAGGTCTTGATCGGCTTCTTGCTGCCCGCAGCGGCCTCCACCTTCTTGACGAGGTGGTGATCGACGAACGGGCCCTTCTTGAGTGAACGTGCCATGGTCGATTAGCCCCTACGATCGCGGACGATGAACTGCTGAGTGCGCTTGTTATGGCGCGTCTTGTAACCCTTGGTCGGGACACCCCACGGGGTGACCGGATGCGGGTTACCCTGGCCGGCCTTGGCCTCACCACCACCGTGCGGATGGTCAACCGGGTTCATGGCAGCACCACGAACGGTCGGGCGGACGCCGCGCCAACGCTTGGCACCGGCCTTGCCCAGCTTTTCCAGGCTGTGCTCGTCGTTGCCGACTTCACCGATGGTGGCGCAGCACTCGACCGGAACCTTGCGCATTTCACCCGAGCGCAGGCGCAGGGTGGCGTAGATGCCTTCGCGAGCCACCAGCTGCACGGCCGCACCGGCGGCGCGAGCGATCTGAGCGCCCTTGCCCGGCTTCAGTTCGATGCAGTGGATGGTGGTACCGACCGGGATGTTGCGCAGCGGCAGGGTGTTGCCCGACTTGATCGGGGCATCCGAACCGGCGATCACCTGATCACCCGCCTTCAGGCCCTTCGGGGCGATGATGTAGCGACGCTCACCGTCGACGTAGCACAGCAGGGCGATGTGGGCGGTGCGGTTCGGATCGTATTCGATGCGTTCCACGCGCGCCGGGATGCCCAGCTTGTTGCGCTTGAAGTCGATGATGCGGTAGTGCTGCTTGGCACCACCACCGACGTGACGCACGGTGATGCGGCCATGGTGGTTACGACCACCCGAGCGGCTCTGCGACTCGACCAGTGCGGCGTGCGGAGCACCCTTGTGCAGGTCGGGGGTGACCACGCGCACGGCCGAACGGCGGCCGGGGGAGGTGGGCTTGAATTTCATCAATGGCATGGGATGTACCTCAGGCCTTGGCCGTTACATCGATCGACTGGCCATCGGCCAGGCGAACGTACGCCTTGCGCCAATCGCCGCGGCGGCCAGCACGGTTACGGAAGGACTTGTTCTTGCCCTTGACGTTGACCACGTTGACGGCTTCGACCTTGACGTCGAACAGCTGCTCAACCGCGGCCTTTACATCGGCCTTGGTGGCTTCGTTCGAAACTTCGAAGACATACTGGTTGGAGAGTTCCTGCAGGCGCGCGGTCTTTTCGGAGACACGCGGGGCACGCAGCACGCTGAAGATTTTTTCGTTGCTGTTCATGCCAGCCACTCCTCGACCTTCTTGACCGCGTCAGCGGTGATGACGACCGTGTCGGCACCGACCAGCGACACCGGGTCCAGACCCTGCACGTCACGCACCTGCACGTACGGCAGATTGCGGGCGGACAGGTACAGGTGCTCGGAGGCTTCTTCAGTGACGATCAGCGGGCGCTTGCCCACTTCCAGGCCGGCCAGCTTGGCGATCAGACCCTTCGTGTTGGTCACTTCGACATCGAAGGACTCCACGATGGTCAGACGGCCCTGACGGTTCAGCTCGGACAGGATCGCGCACATGGCGGCACGGTACTGCTTACGATTGACCTTCTGCTCGAAGCTGCGCGGCTTGGCCGCGAAGGTGACACCGCCGCCGACGAAGATCGGAGCCGTCAGTGCGCCATGACGCGCGCCGCCGCCCTTCTGCTTCTTCGACTTCTTGGTGGTACCAGCCACTTCAGAGCGAGTCTTCTGTGCCTTGGTGCCGGCGCGGCCGGCGTTGCGGTAGGCAACGACGACCTGGTGGACCAGATCTTCGCTGAAATCGCGACCGAACACGGCGTCGGAGACCGAGACCTTGTTGTTGCTACCCGTGATAACGAGTTCCATCGTCATCTCTCCTTATGCCTTGCTCGCCGGACGGACGATCACGTCGCCACCCGCCGCGCCCGGAACGGCGCCGCGAACCGCGATCAGACCGCGCTCGACGTCGACCTTGACCACTTCCAGGTTCTGGGTGCTCTGCTGCACCGCGCCCATGTGGCCCGACATCTTCTTGCCCGGGAAAACACGACCCGGGGTCTGGCGCTGACCCAGCGAACCCGGCGCGCGATGCGACAGCGAGTTACCGTGGGTTGCATCGCCCATACGGAAGTTGTGGCGCTTGATGGTGCCCTGGAAGCCCTTACCCTTGGTGACACCCTGGACGTCGACGATCTGGCCGACTTCGAAGATGTCCGCCTTGACTTCGCCGCCAACGGCGAAATCGCCGAGCTGCGCGTCTTCAACGCGGAATTCCCACAGGCCACGACCCGCTTCCACCTTCGCCTTGGCGAAGTGGCCGGCTTCCGGCTTGTTGACCAGGGCAGCGCGACGTGCGCCGACGGTCACCTGCACGGCGCTGTAGCCGTCGGTTTCGACGGTCTTGATCTGCGCGATGCGGTTCGGGGTTGCTTCGATCAGGGTCACCGGGATGGAGCGGCCATCTTCAGTGAACACGCGGCTCATGCCAGCCTTGCGGCCCACGAAGCCCAACGAATACTTCTTCGTCATGGTCGTAGTCCTCAGGTCAGCTTGATCTGAACGTCGACGCCGGCAGCCAGTTCGAGCTTCATCAGCGCGTCCACGGTCTTGTCATTCGGGTCAACGATATCGAGCACGCGCTTGTGCGTGCGGGTCTCGTACTGGTCACGCGCGTCCTTGTCGACGTGCGGGGAGACGAGAACGGTGTAACGCTCGATCTTGGTCGGCAGCGGGATCGGGCCACGCACTTGCGCGCCGGTCCGCTTTGCCGTTTCAACGATCTCGCTGGCCGAACGGTCGATCAGACGATGATCGAACGCTTTCAGCCGGATCCGGATCTTTTGGTCCGCCATGGCGGTAGGTTCCTTCGTTAAAAGAGCGACAGACAAAGCCTCTGGGTTGCTTTGCCCCATGAAATTCCTGAATACGGACGGCCCGCACTCCTGCAGGCAGCCAAGGTCACTCCATAGACCTCAAAAACGTAGGCAGACCAGTTTCCCGGCCTGCCCAGACGTAGAAGCATAATGGCACGCAAGGCAGCTGTCAACAGTCGCCTGTTGACGCCGCCTGAATGGCATTGACCCTTCCTGGTCCGGGGAACACAAGGCACATCCTGTGCCTGCTTTCCCATTTGATACGCCCCGATGCCCTACCCAGGCAACATCGGGGCGCAGATACTACCAGATTACTCGATGATCTTCGAGACCACGCCGGCGCCGACGGTACGGCCGCCTTCGCGGATGGCGAAGCGCAGGCCTTCGTCCATTGCCACCGGGTTGATCAGGGTGACGACCATCTTGACGTTGTCACCCGGCATCACCATTTCGACGCCTTCCGGCAGTGCAGCTGCGCCGGTGATGTCGGTGGTGCGGAAGTAGAACTGCGGGCGGTAGCCGTTGAAGAACGGGGTGTGGCGGCCGCCTTCGTCCTTCGACAGGACGTACACTTCGCCTTCGAACTTGGTGTGCGGCTTGATCGAACCCGGCTTGGCCAGGACCTGGCCACGCTCGACGTCGTCACGCTTGGTGCCGCGCAGCAGCAGGCCAGCGTTGTCGCCTGCCTGACCCTGGTCCAGCAGCTTGCGGAACATTTCAACGCCGGTCACGGTGGTCTTCTGCACCGGACGGATGCCGACGATTTCGATTTCGTCGCCAACCTTGATCACGCCGCGCTCGATACGACCGGTCACCACGGTGCCGCGGCCCGAGATCGAGAACACGTCTTCCACCGGCATCAGGAACGGCTTGTCGATTGCGCGCTCCGGCTCCGGGATCCAGCTGTCCAGGGCGTCGACCAGCTTCAGGATGGCCGGCACGCCGATGTCGCTCTGGTCGCCTTCCAGCGCCAGACGGGCCGAACCGGCGATGATCGGGGTGTCGTCGCCCGGGAAGTCGTACTTGCTCAGCAGCTCGCGCACTTCCATCTCGACCAGCTCGAGCAGCTCGGCGTCGTCGACCATGTCGGCCTTGTTCAGGAACACGACGATGTACGGCACGCCGACCTGACGCGACAGCAGGATGTGCTCGCGGGTCTGCGGCATCGGGCCGTCAGCGGCCGAGCACACCAGGATCGCGCCGTCCATCTGGGCGGCACCGGTGATCATGTTCTTGACGTAGTCAGCGTGGCCCGGGCAATCGACGTGGGCGTAGTGACGGACCGGGGATTCGTATTCGACGTGCGCGGTCGAGATCGTGATGCCACGCGCCTTTTCTTCCGGCGCGGCGTCGATCGAGGAGTAGTCCTTGAACTCGCCACCGAAGCGCTCGGCACCGATCTTGGTCAGTGCGGCGGTCAGCGTGGTCTTGCCGTGGTCGACGTGACCGATGGTGCCGACGTTGACGTGCGGCTTGGTGCGCTCGAACTTACCCTTTGCCATTGTTCTATACCTTGATTTTGTAAGTGGTTTTCAGGAGAGGCTGAGCGAGGCTCAGCCCTTCTTCATGACGGCTTCGGCGATGTTGTTCGGCGCCGGCTCGTAGTGGTCGAATTCCATGGTGAAGGTGGCGCGGCCCTGGGTCTGCGAACGCAGCGCAGTGGCGTAGCCGAACATTTCACCCAGCGGGATCATCGCGTTGATGATCGAAGCGGAGCCGTCACCGGTGGTGTCGGAACCCTGCAGCACGCCGCGACGACGGCTGACGTCGCCCATCACGTCACCCTGGTAATCCTCCGGGGTCACGATCTCGACCTTCATGATCGGCTCCAGCAGCACCGGCTTGGCCTTGGCGAAGCCCTGCTTGAAGGCCATCGACGAAGCCAGCTTGAACGCCATTTCCGAGGAGTCGACGTCGTGGTACGAACCGAACACCAGCTTCACCTTGACGTCCACGACCGGGAAGCCGGCCAGCGGGCCGCTGGTGATGGTTTCGCGCAGGCCCTTTTCGACCGACGGAATGAATTCCTTCGGGATCACGCCGCCGGTGATGTCGTTGATGAACAGGAAGTCGTCCTTGATCAGCGGAGCGATCTTGGCATCGGCACGATCTTCAGCGGTGATCGGCGACAGCTCGATCACGACGTGACCGTACTGACCCTTACCACCGGACTGCTTGGCGTGCTTGTAGTCCGACTTGACGTCAGCCAGGGTGATGGTTTCGCGGTACGCAACCTGCGGCGCGCCGACGTTGGCTTCAACGTTGAACTCGCGCTTCAGGCGGTCGACGATGATGTCCAGGTGCAGCTCACCCATGCCCGAGATGATCGTCTGGCCGGATTCTTCGTCGGTCTTGACGCGGAACGACGGATCTTCCTGCGCCAGGCGCCCCAGGGCCAGGCCCATCTTTTCCTGGTCCGACTTGGTCTTCGGTTCGACGGCCATCGAGATCACCGGCTCCGGGAACGTCATGCGCTCCAGGATGATCGGCTGGTCGATCGAGCACAGGGTGTCACCGGTGGTGGTGTCCTTCAGGCCCACGGCAGCGGCGATGTCACCGGCCAGAACTTCCTTGATTTCTTCGCGGTTGTTCGAGTGCATCTGCAGGATGCGGCCGATGCGCTCCTTCTTGCCCTTCACCGAGTTCAGGACGGTGTCACCACCGTTCAGGGTGCCCGAGTAGACACGGAAGAAGGTCAGCGCGCCGACGAACGGATCGGTGATGATCTTGAAGGCCAGCGACGAGAACGGAGCCTTGTCGTCGGACTTGCGGGTCATGGCGACGTTTTCGTCGTCCACGTCGGTACCGGTCACGTCCGGCACATCGACCGGCGACGGCAGCAGCTGGATCACGCCGTCCAGCATGGCCTGCACGCCCTTGTTCTTGAACGCCGAACCGCAGTACATCGGGACGATTTCGGTGGCCAGGGTGCGGGTACGCAGCGCGTTGATGATTTCAGCCTCGGCCAGCTCTTCGCCGCCCAGGTACTTTTCCATCAGCTCTTCGCTGGCTTCAGCCGCGGTTTCGATCATGTAGGTGCGGGCTTCTTCAGCCTTTTCCTGCAGGTCGGCCGGGATTTCGCCGTACTCGAACTTCATGCCCTGCGAGGCTTCATCCCAATGGATGGCCTTCATCTTCAGCAGGTCGACGACGCCCTTGAAGCCGTCTTCGGCGCCGATCGGCAGCTGCATCGGCACGGCGACGGCGCCGAGCTTGGCCTTCAGCTGGTCACGGACCTTGTAGAAGTTGGCACCGGTGCGGTCCATCTTGTTGACGAACGCGATGCGCGGCACCTTGTAGCGGTTGGCCTGGCGCCACACGGTTTCCGACTGCGGCTGCACGCCACCGACGGCACACAGGACGAAGACGGCACCGTCGAGCACGCGCAGCGAGCGCTCCACTTCGATGGTGAAGTCGACGTGCCCGGGGGTGTCGATGATGTTGAAGCGGTGCTCCGGCAGGGACTTGTCCATGCCCTTCCAGAACGCGGTGGTGGCAGCGGACTGGATCGTGATGCCACGCTCCTGCTCCTGCTCCATCCAGTCCATGGTGGCGGCGCCGTCGTGCACTTCACCGATCTTGTGGCTCTTGCCGGTGTAGAACAGGATGCGCTCGGACGTGGTGGTCTTGCCGGCATCGATGTGAGCCATGATGCCGAAGTTACGGTAACGCTCGATGGGAGTGGAACGGGCCACGGGAGCCTCTCAGATTTCTTGGATTTCGGATGGCCGAACGCCGCCTTTCGGCGGCCTTCGGATTGGCGCAGTCCTTCCGGGACCGCGAGGCAGCACGCACCAACGTGGTGCTGCCCTGCCTGTTTTACAAGGCCGTCAAACTCACCAGCGGTAGTGGGCGAATGCCTTGTTGGCTTCGGCCATGCGGTGGGTTTCTTCGCGCTTCTTGATGGCGCCGCCACGGTTTTCCGAGGCGTCGATCAGTTCAGCAGCCAGCTTCTTCGGCATGGTGTTCTCACCACGCTTGCGCGCGGAGTCGATCAGCCAGCGCATGGCCAGGGCCATCTTGCGCGACGAACGCACTTCGACCGGCACCTGGTAGGTGGCACCACCGACGCGGCGCGACTTGACTTCCACCGCCGGAGCGACGTTGTCCAGAGCCTTCTGCACCAGTTCAATGGCGTTGGCGCTGCTGTTCTTCTCGGTGATCACGTCCATGGCGCCGTACACGATCTTTTCGGCGACGGACTTCTTGCCGCTCTGCATGACCATGTTGATGAAGCGGGCGATGGTTTCGCTTCCGTGCTTCGGATCGGGCAGGACGGAACGCTGCGGAGTATTACCCTTACGCGACATAGTGCTCTCTCCTTATGCCTTCGGACGCTTGGCGCCGTACTTGGAACGGGCCTGGCGACGCTTGGCAACGCCGGCGGCGTCGAGCGAGCCACGAACGGTGTGGTAACGCACACCCGGCAGGTCCTTGACGCGACCGCCGCGGATCAGGACCACGGAGTGCTCCTGCAGGTTGTGGCCTTCACCACCGATGTAGGAAATCACTTCTTCCTGGTTGGTCAGGCGGACCTTGGCAACCTTGCGCAGAGCCGAGTTCGGCTTCTTCGGAGTGGTGGTGTAGACACGGGTGCAGACGCCACGGCGCTGCGGGCACTTGTCGAGCGCCGGCGAGGCACTCTTGTAGGTGGTCGCTTGCCGCGGCTTGCGGACCAGCTGGTTGATCGTCGCCATCAGTAGGTTCTTCTGATTGGTGGCCGGAAAATCCGACCAGAGATGCGGAAATGTTAAAGCAGGCCGAAATTTTGGCCTGCTGAGACAGACGATTGTAGCAACCTGCCAGGAAAGCAGTCAAACGCCTCCTGTCAAGCCCGTTCCTGATCCCGGAACGTTACTGGGGGGCCTCCATGTACCCCGTTCAGGTTGACAGGGTCGACCGCGGACGATCTCCCCTGCCCTTTCCCAATCCCATCGATGGACCGATGGGGTGGTCCGGCCTTGCGGCCGGACCGGATACCTCATTCTTCGCCCGAGGCCTGTTCAGCTTCGGCTTCAACCACCGGCGCCTCGACCGCGGCCGGGGTACCGGCCAGGGTCTGCATCTCCGACTCGGTGAGACCGGAAGCGCCGCGGCGGCGGTTGCTGTGGTACGCCAGGCCGGTACCGGCCGGAATCAGGCGACCGACGATGACGTTTTCCTTCAGGCCACGCAGGTTGTCCGAGGTGCCGCGGACGGCCGCTTCGGTCAGCACGCGGGTGGTTTCCTGGAACGACGCGGCCGAGATGAACGACTCGGTCGCCAGCGACGCCTTGGTGATACCCAGCAGGACCGGATCGAAGTGCGCCGGCAGCTCGTTGCGGGTCGACAGGCGCGCATTCTCCTCGATAACGCGCTGGCGCTCCACCTGTTCGCCGTTCAGGAACTTGCTGCTGCCCTGGTCGGTGATCTCGACCTTGCGCAGCATCTGGCGGGTGATCACCTCGATGTGCTTGTCGTTGATCTTCACGCCCTGCAGGCGGTACACGTCCTGGATTTCCTTCACCAGGTAGGCCGCCAGCGGTTCGACACCCAGCAGACGCAGGATGTCCTGCGGGCTCGGCTCGCCGTCCACGATGGTTTCACCCTTGGTGACATGCTCGCCTTCGAACACGATGACCTGGCGGTACTTCGGGATCAGCTCTTCGTGCTCCGAACCATCGGTGTCCTTGATGATCAGGCGCTGCTTGCCCTTGGTGTCCTTGCCGAAGCTGATGATGCCCGAACGCTCGGCCAGCACCGCCGGATCCTTCGGCTTGCGCGCTTCGAACAGGTCGGCCACGCGCGGCAGACCACCGGTGATGTCGCGGGTCTTCGACGCTTCCTGCGGGATCTTGGCGACGACGTCGCCCACGCCCACCGGGGCGCCATCCTGCAGGTTGACGATCGAACGCGGCGGCAGCAGGTACTGCGCCGGCAGGTCGGTGCCCGGGATCGACAGGTCGTTGCCCTTGGCGTCGACGATGCGCACGATCGGGCGCAGGTCCTTGGCCTGGGTACCACGACGCTTCGGATCGGTGATTTCGCGCGAAGCGAGGCCGGTCAGCTCGTCGGTCTTCTCGATAACGGTGATGCCGTCGACGAAGTCGATGAAGCGGATGAAGCCGGCCACTTCCGACACGATCGGGTGGTTATGCGGATCCCAGTTGGCCACGGTCTGGCCAGCCTTGATCGCATCACCGTCCTTGGACGTGATGGTCGCACCGTACGGCAGCTTGTAACGCTCACGCTCACGGCCGTGGGCATCGAGCACCGAGATTTCACCCGAGCGCGACACCGCCACCAGCGAGCCGTTGGCGTGCTCGACCGACTTGAGGTTGCTGAACTTGACCGAGCCGGTGGTCTTGACGGTGATGTTGTCGACCGCAGCAGCTCGCGACGCCGCACCACCGATGTGGAACGTACGCATGGTCAGCTGGGTACCCGGCTCACCGATCGACTGCGCGGCGATGACGCCGACCGCTTCACCGATGTTGACCAAGTGGCCGCGGGCCAGATCGCGGCCGTAGCAGCGACCGCAGACACCGAAGGCCGATTCGCACGAGATCGTCGAACGCACCTTGATGCTCTGCACGCCGGCGTCTTCCAGCTTGGCGACCCAGGCTTCGTCCAGCAGGGTGTTGCGGGTAACGATCGGATCTTCGTCGTTGCCCGGCAGGAACACGTCCTCGGCCACCACGCGACCCAGCACGCGATCCTTCAGCGGCTCGACCACGTCGCCGCCTTCCACGATCGGGGTCATGATCAGGCCTTCGGTGGTACCGCAATCCACCTCGGTGATCACCACGTCCTGCGCGACGTCGACCAGACGACGGGTCAGGTAACCCGAGTTCGCGGTCTTCAGCGCGGTATCGGCCAGACCCTTACGGGCACCGTGGGTGGAGTTGAAGTACTCCTGCACGTTCAGGCCTTCGCGGAAGTTCGCCTTGATGGGCGTCTCGATGATCGAGCCGTCCGGGCGGGCCATCAGGCCACGCATGCCGGCCAGCTGACGGATCTGCGCCTGCGAACCACGCGCACCGGAGTCGGCCATGATGTACAGCGAGTTCATCGACTTCTGGTCGATGGTCTCGCCCTTGGCATTGACCACCTTCTCGGTACCGATGGTGTCCATCATCGCCTTGGCGATGCGCTCGTTGGTGCGCGACCAGATGTCGACCACCTTGTTGTAGCGCTCGCCGGCGGTGACCAGGCCCGACTGGTACTGCTCCTGGATTTCCAGCACTTCGGCTTCGGCCTCGGTGAGGATGCCCTTCTTCTCGTCCGGGATCAGCATGTCGTCGATGCCGATCGACACGCCGGCGCGGGTCGCGTAGGCGAAGCCGGTGTACATCAGCTTGTCGGCGAACACGACCGTGTCCTTCAGACCCAGCTGGCGGTAGCTGGAGTTGATCAGGCGGCTGATGTTCTTCTTGGTCAGCTCGGTGTTGGCCAGCGCGAACGGCAGGCCTTCCGGCAGGATTTCAGCCAGCAGGGCGCGACCGATCGTGGTGTCCACGATCGAGGTCTTGTTCTGCTTCACGCCGTCTTCGTCGGTCACCACCTCGGTGATGCGGACCTTGACGCGCGCGTGCAGTTCCACCACGCGGTTGTCGTAGGCACGCTTGACTTCGGCGATGTTGGCGAAGGCCATGCCCTCGCCCTTCTTGTTTTCCAGCGAGCGGGTCATGTAGTACAGACCCAGCACGACGTCCTGCGACGGCACGATGATCGGCTCGCCGTTGGCCGGCGACAGGATGTTGTTGGTCGACATCATCAGCGCACGCGCTTCCAGCTGGGCTTCCAGCGAGAGCGGCACGTGGACGGCCATCTGGTCACCGTCGAAGTCGGCGTTGAACGCGGTGCAGACCAGCGGGTGCAGCTGGATGGCCTTGCCTTCGATCAGCACCGGCTCGAACGCCTGGATGCCCAGGCGGTGCAGGGTCGGCGCACGGTTCAGCATCACCGGGTGCTCGCGGATGACCTCTTCCAGGATGTCCCAGACTTCGGCTTCTTCGCGCTCGACCAGCTTCTTGGCGGCCTTGATGGTGGTGGCCAGGCCACGACGCTGCAGCTTGGCGAACACGAACGGCTTGAACAGCTCCAGCGCCATCTTCTTCGGCAGGCCGCACTGGTGCAGGCGCAGGTACGGGCCGACCACGATGACCGAACGGCCCGAGTAGTCGACGCGCTTGCCGAGCAGGTTCTGGCGGAAGCGGCCCTGCTTGCCCTTGATCATGTCGGCCAGCGACTTCAGCGGGCGCTTGTTGGTGCCGGTGATGGCACGACCGCGACGGCCGTTGTCCAGCAGCGCATCGACCGATTCCTGCAGCATGCGCTTTTCATTGCGCACGATGATGTCCGGCGCGCTCAGTTCGAGCAGGCGGCGCAGGCGGTTGTTACGGTTGATGACGCGGCGGTACAGGTCGTTCAGGTCGGAGGTCGCGAAGCGGCCGCCGTCCAGCGGAACCAGCGGACGCAGGTCCGGCGGCAGCACCGGCAGCACGGTCATGACCATCCATTCCGGACGGTTGCCCGATTCCAGGAAGGCTTCGATCAGCTTGATGCGCTTGGTCAGTCGCTTGAGCTTGGTTTCCGAACCGGTGGCGGCGATTTCTTCGCGCAGGCGGGTCATTTCCGACTGCAGGTCGATCGTGCGCAGCAGTTCGTACACGGCCTCGGCGCCCATCGCGGCGTCGAAGTCGTCACCGTGCTCCTGGCGGGCCTGCAGGTACTGCTCTTCGGTCAGCAGCTGGCGGCGTTCCAGGGCGGTCAGGCCCGGCTCGGTCACCACGTACGCTTCGAAGTACAGCACGCGCTCGATGTCGCGCAGGGTCATGTCCAGCATCAGGCCGATGCGCGACGGCAGCGACTTCAGGAACCAGATGTGCGCGACCGGCGAGGCCAGGTCGATGTGGCCCATGCGCTCGCGGCGCACCTTGGCCAGGGTCACTTCGGTGCCGCACTTCTCGCAGACCACGCCGCGGTGCTTCATGCGCTTGTACTTGCCGCACAGGCACTCGTAGTCCTTCACCGGGCCGAAGATGGCGGCGCAGAACAGGCCGTCACGTTCCGGCTTGAAGGTACGGTAGTTGATGGTTTCCGGCTTCTTCACTTCGCCGAAGGACCACGAACGGATCAGGTCCGGCGAGGCCAGCGCGATCTTGATCGCGTCGAAGTCCAGCGTCTGGCGCTGCTGGTTGAAGAGGTTGAGCAGGTCTTTCATGGTGTTCTCCAGAAGGAGGAATGCTGTGTCGATGGGCTTTCAGTTGACTGCCAGCGGCGCGGCGGCGGACCGCCGCGCCGGCATGGATCAGTTGTCTTCCAGTTCCATGTTGATGGCCAGCGAGCGGATTTCCTTCACGAGCACGTTGAAGGATTCCGGCATGCCCGCGACCATCTCGTGCTCACCGTCGACGATGTTCTTGTACATCTGGTTGCGGCCCTGCACGTCATCGGACTTCACCGTCAGCATTTCCTGCAGGGTGTAGGCCGCGCCGTAGGCTTCCAGCGCCCAGACTTCCATTTCACCGAAGCGCTGGCCGCCGAACTGCGCCTTGCCGCCCAGCGGCTGCTGGGTGACGAGCGAGTACGGACCGGTCGAACGGGCGTGCATCTTGTCGTCGACCAGGTGGTTCAGCTTCAGGTAGTGCATGTAACCGACGGTGGTGTGGCGATCGAAGGCTTCACCGGTGCGGCCGTCGTACAGCTGGGTCTGGCCACTGCTCGGCAGGTCGGCCAGTTCCAGCATGCGCTTGATTTCCGCTTCGGTGGCGCCGTCGAAGACCGGGGTGGCCATCGGCACGCCGTCGGTCAGGTTGCGGGCCAGGCGCAGCAGTTCCTCGTCGCTGAACTGCGACAGGTCGACACGGTTGGCCACGTTGGTGTCGTCGTGGTTGTAGATGTCGTCCAGGAACTTGCGCAGGTCGGCAACGGCCGCCTGGGCTTCCATCATCGCCTGGATCTTGCGGCCCAGACCCTTGGCGGCCCAGCCCAGGTGCACTTCCAGGATCTGGCCGATGTTCATACGCGACGGCACGCCCAGCGGGTTCAGCACGATGTCCACGGTTTCGCCCGAGGCCATGTACGGCATGTCCTCGACCGGCACCACGTTGGAGACCACACCCTTGTTGCCGTGGCGGCCTGCCATCTTGTCGCCCGGCTGGATGCGGCGCTTCACGGCCAGGAACACCTTGACCATCTTCAGCACGCCCGGAGCGAGGTCGTCACCGGCAGTGATCTTGCCGCGCTTGTCGGCGAAGCGACGCTCGAATTCCTTCTCGTGCGCCTGGATCTGCTTCTGCGCGCGTTCGATGGCTTCAGAGGCGTCCTCGTCCTTCATGCGCAGCGCGAACCAGTCAGCCTTCTTCAGGCCGTCCAGGAACGCGTCGCTGATGACGTCGCCCTTCTTCAGGCCAGCACCGCCGTTGACCACCTTGCCCACGATCTGCGAACGCAGACGCATGTAGATGGCGGCTTCCAGGATGCGGAACTGGTCGTCGAAGTCCTTCTTGACGCGCTTGATTTCAGACTCTTCGATCTGGCGGGCGCGCTTGTCCTTCTCGATGCCGTCGCGGGTGAAGACCTGCACGTCGATGACGGTGCCGTCCATGCCCGGCGGAACGCGCAGCGAGCTGTCCTTAACGTCCGAAGCCTTCTCGCCGAAGATCGCGCGCAGCAGCTTCTCTTCCGGGGTCAGCTGGCTTTCGCCCTTCGGGGTGACCTTGCCGACCATGATGTCGCCGGCGCGGACTTCGGCACCGATGTACACCACGCCGCTCTCGTCCAGGCGGTTCAGCGCCTGCTCGGAGACGTTCGGGATGTCGGCGGAGATTTCCTCCGGCCCCAGCTTGGTATCACGCGCAACGCAGGTCAGCTCTTCGATGTGGATCGTGGTGTAGCGATCCTCTTCCACCACGCGCTCGGAGAGCAGGATGGAGTCTTCGAAGTTGTAGCCGTTCCACGGCATGAACGCGATCAGCATGTTCTGGCCCAGGGCCAGTTCGCCGATGTCGGTGGACGGACCGTCGGCCAGCACGTCGCCGCGGGCGATGACGTCACCCACCTGGACCAGCGGACGCTGGTTGATGCAGGTGTTCTGGTTCGAACGGGTGTACTTGACCAGGTTGTAGATGTCCACGCCTGCATCGGTGGCGCCAACGATCTCTTCCTCGTTGACCTTGACCACGATGCGGGCTGCGTCGATCTGCACGATCTCGCCACCACGGCGGGCGTTCACGGTTACACCGGAGTCACGCGCCACGGCGCGCTCGATGCCGGTACCGACCAGCGGCTTCTGCGCACGCAGGGTCGGCACGGCCTGACGCTGCATGTTGGCGCCCATCAGTGCACGGTTCGCGTCATCGTGCTCCAGGAACGGAACCAGCGCGGCCGCGATCGACACGGTCTGCATCGGCGAGACGTCCATGAAGTGGACTTCCGCCGGCGGCTTCAGCAGCGATTCGCCCTGGAAGCGGCACGGAACGAACTGCTCGGTCAGCACGCTGTCGGCATTGGTCAGCGCGTTGGCCTGCGCAATGACGTACTCGTTTTCTTCGATGGCCGACAGGAACTCGACTTCGTCGTAGACCTTGCCGTCCACGACCTTGCGGTACGGGGTCTCGAGGAAACCGTACTGGTTGGTGCGGGCGTACACGGCCAGCGAGTTGATCAGGCCGATGTTCGGGCCTTCCGGCGTTTCGATGGTGCAGACGCGGCCGTAATGGGTCGGGTGCACGTCGCGCACTTCGAAGCCGGCGCGCTCACGGGTCAGGCCGCCCGGGCCCAGGGCCGAGACGCGACGCTTGTGCGTGACTTCCGACAGCGGGTTGTTCTGGTCCATGAACTGCGACAGCTGCGAGGAGCCGAAGAACTCCTTGATGGCAGCGGCGACCGGCTTGGCGTTGATCAGCTCCTGCGGGGTCAGGCCTTCGGACTCGGCCATCGACAGGCGCTCCTTGACCGCGCGCTCGACGCGGACCAGGCCCACGCGGAACACGTTCTCGGCCATTTCGCCGACCGAACGCACGCGACGGTTGCCCAGGTGGTCGATGTCATCGACCACGCCGCGACCGTTGCGGATCTCGGTCAGGACCTTGATCACGTCCAGGATGTCGGAGCTGTCGCCGTGGGCGGCGACCAGGCGCTTGGACTCTTCGTCGTTGCGCTCGCCGTAGTACTTGCGGTCGTACAGCACGGCTTCGCCGGTGGTTTCCTTGCGGCCCACGCGACGGTTGAACTTCATGCGGCCGACCGCGGACAGGTCGTAGCGCTCGAAGGTGAAGAACAGGTTGTGGAACAGGTTCTGCGCGGCATCCTTGGTCGGCGGCTCGCCCGGACGCATCATGCGGTAGATCTCGACCAGGGCTTCCAGCTGGGTCTTGGTCGGGTCGATGCGCAGGGTGTTGGACAGGTACGGGCCACGATCCAGGTCGTTCACCCACAGGGTGCCCACGGCATCGACACCGGCCTTGCGGAAGCTCTGCAGCTGCTCGTCGGTGATTTCGTCGTTGGCCTGGGCCAGCAGTTCGCCGGTCGAGGCATCGACCACGTCGTGCGACAGGATGCGGCCGACGATGTAGTCGTCCGGCACGGCCAGGGCAGCGATGCCCGAGGCTTCCAGCTGCTTGATGTGGCGCGCGGTGATGCGCTTGCCGGCTTCCACGATGACCTTGTCGCCGTCGGCGAGGTCGAAGCCCAGGGTTTCGCCACGCAGGCGCTCGGGCACCAGCTCCAGCTGGACGCCTTCATCCGGGTTGATGTGGAAGGTGTTGATCTCGAAGAACTCGGCCAGCATCTCTTCGTTGCTGTAGCCAAGCGCGCGCAGCAGGATCGACACCGGCAACTTGCGGCGGCGGTCGATACGGGTGAACAGCGCGTCCTTCGGGTCGAACTCGAAGTCCAGCCAGGAACCGCGGTAAGGAATGATGCGGGCGCTGTACAGCAGCTTGCCCGAGCTGTGGGTCTTGCCACGGTCGTGGTCGAAGAACACGCCCGGCGAGCGGTGCAGCTGCGAGACGATGACGCGCTCGGTGCCGTTGACGATGAAGGTGCCGTTCTCGGTCATCAGCGGGATTTCGCCCAGATAGACCTCCTGCTCCTTCACGTACTTGATGGCCTTGGTCGACGACTCACGGTCGTAGATCACCAGGCGCACGGTCACGCGCAGCGGGGCGCCGTAGCTCATGCCGCGCTGGCGGCACTCGCGCTCGTCGAACACCGGTTCGCCCAGCTTGTAGCCGACGTATTCCAGGGCGGCATTGCCGCTGTAGCTGGCGATCGGGAAGACCGACTTCAGCGCAGCGTGCAGGCCGTGGTCCGTGCGCTTGGCCGGATCGACGTTTTCCTGCAGGAATTCACGATAGGAATCCACCTGGATGGCGAGCAGGAACGGCACTTCGAGGATCGAGCGCTGCTTGCCGAAATCCTTGCGGATACGCTTTTTTTCGGTGAACGAATAGGACGTCATGAGGTCTTCCACCTTGTTGTGCGGGCCGTGCGTCCACGACCCTGAAGGGAACTTGAAATTGTCAGTTGGAAGTCGCTGGTATTGCCGGCACCAGCACGCCTTCTCCCGCTACTTCCAACTGCCAACTCGTCTGCTACCACTCCCCGCTGCCGCGCCGTGCGCTGGCCTGCCGGGGTCTGACCGCAGCCCGTGTTGGGCTTTTTGCCGCAGTTACAACCTGTATTGCATGAAACGACCAAAGGCCGGGGGCTTACGCCCCCAGCCTTGGCTGCATCGCCGTGAATCGATGACGATGCAAAGGAAGTGCTTACTTGACTTCGACAGTCGCGCCAGCAGCTTCCAGGTCCTTCTTCATCTTCTCGGCTTCGTCCTTCGAAGCGTTGTCCTTCAGGACGCCGCCGGCTTCGGCCAGGTCCTTCGCTTCCTTCAGGCCCAGGCCGGTGATGGCGCGGACGGCCTTGATGACTTCGACCTTCTTGTCGCCGGCCGACTTCAGGGTGACGACGAACTCGGTCTGCTCTTCAACAGCAGCGGCCGGGCCAGCGGCAGCAGCCACGGCAACCGGAGCGGCGGCGGAGACGCCGAACTTTTCTTCGATGGCCTTGACCAGCTCCATCACTTCCATCAGGGACTTCTCGGCGATGGCGTCGACGATCTGTTCGTTGGTAAGGGACATGATAAATACCTTTGGATGATTTTCTGGGTTGAGGTTCCGTCAGGAACCACGGTAAGTCGAAACTCAGGCGGTCTCGGCGGCCGGCTCGGCAGCGTCGGCGGCGACATCGCCACCACCCTGCTTCTCGCCAACGGCCTTGATGGCGCGGGCAAACATCGTGACCGGCTCGGTCAGGACGCGGGCCAGCATGGCCAGGGCCTGATCGCGGGTCGGCAGCGAGGCCAGCACGTCGACGTGGCTTGCCGGGAACACTTCGCCACCGATGGCGACGACCTTAGCCTTCAGCTTGTCGTTGCCCTTGGCGGCTTCCTTGATCAGGCGACCGGCAGCGCCGGGCTCCTCGAGCGAGAACGCGTACAGCAGCGGACCAACCATCTGGTCCTGGGCGACTGCGAACTCGGTGCCTTCAACGGCGCGCGAAGCCAGGGTGTTCTTGACAACCTTCAAGAAAACACCGGTTTCACGAGCCTGCTTGCGCATCGCGGTCATCTGGGCGACCGTGGTGCCAGCGTATTCGGCTGCGATCAAGGAGTGGGCCTTGGCGGCGACGTCTGCCAGCTCGGCGACTACTTCTTGCTTCTGGGACAGATTGAGAGCCATTGCACTCCTCCTATTGAACTCCGCTTACGGCTCCTGCCGTGTGCGGTCCTGTGCGGCATCCGTCCTGGACGCCGGGAACATCGGGATGATGTTCCGGGGGGTGGGCCGTTCCAGACCTGGAGGCAATCAGGGAAATCCCAGACATGCGTGAACCAGAAAAACTCCAGAAGGGCACCATCTACGCAGGGTGATTCCGGGGAATCGATTAAGCGCTCATGACTGCTCCGGCGGCGACTCCTTGCCAGATCGAGCTTCCGTGCCCGTCGCCGGTATTGCCACGACCGCGCCTGCGGTCTTTGACGGCTACCGCGGGCGATGCACTGCCAGCGATGCCTTCAAATGTCACGGTCACGGCACCCAGGGCACCGTGACCGCTTCAAACAATTACTTCAGGGTCAGCGACGACTGGTCGACGGTGACGCCCGGGCCCATCGTCGAGCTGACCGAAACCTTCTGCAGGTAGGTGCCCTTCGAGGTAGCCGGCTTGGCCTTGATCAGGTCCAGCAGCAGCGCGGTCAGGTTCGACTTCAGCGCGTCTTCGGCGAAGTCGGCCTTGCCGATGGTGCAGTGGATGATGCCGGCCTTGTCGGTGCGGTAACGGACCTGACCCGACTTGGCGTTCTTCACGGCTTCACCCGGGTTCGGGGAAACGGTGCCGACCTTCGGGTTCGGCATCAGGCCGCGCGGGCCCAGCACGGTGCCCAGCTTACCGACGACGCGCATGGCGTCCGGGGTCGCGATGACGACGTCGTAGTTCAGATCGCCGGCCTGCATCTTCTCGGCCAGGTCATCCATGCCGACGGCTTCGGCGCCAGCGGCCAGGGCTTCGTCAGCCTTGGCACCGGCCGGAGCGAACACGGCGACGCGGACCGACTTGCCGGTACCGGCCGGCAGCACGGTGGAGCCGCGGACCTGCTGGTCGGACTTCTTCGCATCGACGCCCAGGCGCACGGCAACGTCGATCGACTCGACGAACTTGGCCTTGGTGGCGCTCTTCAGGATGTTGATCGCGTCCTCGAAGGCGTATGCCTTGCCCGGAACGACGGCGGCCTTGATGGCCTTCTCACGCTTGGTCTGTGCCATCTTATTAACCCTCCACCACGAGGCCCATGGAACGGGCAGAGCCAGCGATGGTACGCACGGCGGCGTCCAGGTCGGCGGCAGTCAGATCCGGTTCCTTCGCCTTGGCGATCTCTTCCAGCTGCTTACGGGTGACCTTGCCGACCTTCTCGGTGTTCGGGCGCTTGGAGCCCGACGAGATGCCAGCGGCCTTCTTCAGCAGGGTGGTAGCCGGGGTGCTCTTGGTGATGAAGGTGAACGTACGGTCCGAGTAGGCCGTGATGATCACCGGAACCGGCAGACCCGGCTCGAGCTTCTGCGTGGCAGCGTTGAACGCCTTGCAGAATTCCATGATGTTCAGACCACGCTGACCCAGCGCAGGACCGACCGGCGGCGAGGGGTTGGCCTGACCGGCCTTCACCTGCAGCTTGATGTAACCGACAACTTTCTTTGCCATGTGAGTGCTCTCCGGGTGCTAGCGCCTTTCGACAACAGGCTCCCCATCGGACCGGGAATCACGCGTCCCGGCATCGCGTTTTGAAATCACGCCGAAGGCCACCTTGCGGTGGCCTCGTCCTGCTGGCTTCCCAGCGGGGAGCCGCGCACTATATCAGGTTTTTTCTTCACATGCCTGAAGCGGCACGTAAACGGAAGAAACCGGGCCAAGCCCGGTTTCCATCTGCAGAGTCGACCCTGCTCGACTGAACGGAAAGTCGAGCAAGCTCGACTCTACATATCAGGTCAGACGGCCTTCTCGACCTGGCCGAACTCGAGCTCGACCGGGGTGGCACGACCGAAGATCAGCACCGAGACGCGCAGACGGCTCTTCTCGTAGTTGACCTCTTCGACGACGCCATTGAAATCGTTGAACGGGCCATCGGTAACGCGGACCATCTGGCCCGGCTCGAACAGCACCTTCGGACGCGGCTTCTCGACACCTTCCTGAACGCGATTCAGGATGGCTTCGGCCTCGGAATCGGCGATCGGCAGCGGACGATCGGCGGTACCGCCGATGAAGCCCATCACGCGCGGGGTCTCCTTGACCAGGTGCCAGCTTTCGTTGTCGATGCGCGGAATACCGGCTTCTTCGTGGGTCTCGATCTGGACCAGCACGTAACCCGGGAAGAACTTGCGCTCGGAACGGCGCTTCTGGCCAGCGCGCATCTCGACCACTTCTTCGGTCGGGACCAGGACGTCGCCGAAGCGCTCTTCCATGCCGTCACGGACGATGCGATCGCGCAGGGCCTGCGCCACCGACTTCTCGAAGCCCGAATAGGCGTGAACGACGTACCAACGCTTCATGCAATTCTCCTTAGCGGCTCAGGAACCACTGAGTCAGTTTCTGGATCAGGAAGTCGAAGCCACCCAGCAGCAGGCTGAGGATGAGCACCACGACGATCACGACCCACGTCATGCGGATGGCTTCCTGGCGCGTCGGCCAGACCACCTTGCGCAGTTCGAAGCGCGACTCGGAGAGGAATTCGCGGGTGTCGCGCCCCTTGCCGGTCAGCATGAACACGCCGATACCGCCAACCAGACCGACCACGACCGCCAACGCACGCAGCTGACCCGCCCACGCACCCAGCTGGGCGGCGCGACCGGAGTCGGCGGAGAACCAGAACCAGACGAACAGACCGGCCAGCACCAGCAGCGATGCGGCGACATACTTGACGATATCTCCACCGTGGGCGGAGTTGTCCTTGGAGTGTTCGATCTTGCTATTCATCCGGCTGTGTCTGCTTTAGCGGCCCAGGCCGCTGGATAAGGTGGGCAGATGGCACGCCAGGAGGGACTCGAACCCCCAACCTGCGGTTTTGGAGACCGCTGCTCTGCCAATTGAGCTACTGGCGTACGTTTAAAACTTGCCTTCCCTTAGACGGCGAAGGCGGACCGAGGTTCCCGGCCCGCCATTCGCGTAACCGGCGGCGCTATGCAACCACCGGTACTGCAGGCTTACTCGATGATCTTCGAGACCACGCCGGCGCCGACGGTACGGCCGCCTTCGCGGATGGCGAAGCGCAGGCCTTCGTCCATTGCCACCGGGTTGATCAGGGTGACGACCATCTTGACGTTGTCACCCGGCATCACCATTTCGACGCCTTCCGGCAGTGCAGCTGCGCCGGTGATGTCGGTGGTGCGGAAGTAGAACTGCGGGCGGTAGCCGTTGAAGAACGGGGTGTGGCGGCCGCCTTCGTCCTTCGACAGGACGTACACTTCGCCTTCGAACTTGGTGTGCGGCTTGATCGAACCCGGCTTGGCCAGGACCTGGCCACGCTCGACGTCGTCACGCTTGGTGCCGCGCAGCAGCAGGCCAGCGTTGTCGCCTGCCTGACCCTGGTCCAGCAGCTTGCGGAACATTTCAACGCCGGTCACGGTGGTCTTCTGCACCGGACGGATGCCGACGATTTCGATTTCGTCGCCAACCTTGATCACGCCGCGCTCGATACGACCGGTCACCACGGTGCCGCGGCCCGAGATCGAGAACACGTCTTCCACCGGCATCAGGAACGGCTTGTCGATTGCGCGCTCCGGCTCCGGGATCCAGCTGTCCAGGGCGTCGACCAGCTTCAGGATGGCCGGCACGCCGATGTCGCTCTGGTCGCCTTCCAGCGCCAGACGGGCCGAACCGGCGATGATCGGGGTGTCGTCGCCCGGGAAGTCGTACTTGCTCAGCAGCTCGCGCACTTCCATCTCGACCAGCTCGAGCAGCTCGGCGTCGTCGACCATGTCGGCCTTGTTCAGGAACACGACGATGTACGGCACGCCGACCTGACGCGACAGCAGGATGTGCTCGCGGGTCTGCGGCATCGGGCCGTCAGCGGCCGAGCACACCAGGATCGCGCCGTCCATCTGGGCGGCACCGGTGATCATGTTCTTGACGTAGTCAGCGTGGCCCGGGCAATCGACGTGGGCGTAGTGACGGACCGGGGATTCGTATTCGACGTGCGCGGTCGAGATCGTGATGCCACGCGCCTTTTCTTCCGGCGCGGCGTCGATCGAGGAGTAGTCCTTGAACTCGCCACCGAAGCGCTCGGCACCGATCTTGGTCAGTGCGGCGGTCAGCGTGGTCTTGCCGTGGTCGACGTGACCGATGGTGCCGACATTGACGTGCGGCTTGGTGCGCTCGAACTTACCCTTGGCCATGGCTGCTTATCTCGAATTCGTCTGAGAGGTGATGCTTAAGATGGTGCTCACGAAAGGAATCGAACCTTCGACCTCTTCCTTACCAAGGAAGTGCTCTACCGACTGAGCTACGTGAGCCGAGTTTTGCATTATGACATGAACTCGATAATATTCAAAGTTCATTCAATGGAGCGGGAGACGGGAATCGAACCCGCACCATCAGCTTGGAAGGCTGAGGTTCTACCATTGAACTACTCCCGCGCCGGGAATGTCACAACGTGAAACTGGTGGAGGGAGGTGGATTCGAACCACCGAAGGCGTAAGCCAGCAGATTTACAGTCTGCCCCCGTTGGCCGCTTGGGTATCCCTCCTTACCACCCCATTCCGTTGCCGCCGAAGCGTTGCGGTGTGTGGTGGTGAGCCGCTTATTCTGCTGATGGGACGGGGGCCTGTCAACGCTTTTTTCCATCTTTTTCACACGTTGTCGCAAACCCATTGATACGCAAGGTTATTGCCCTGGGACCGGCAGGGTCTCGCTGGCGAAAATTGCGACATGGGGTACACCATCGGCGCCGATCCAGCCCCGATACATGCCCTGGGTGTTGAACGGCGTGGCCATTTTTCCGTCTGCGGCCAGCACGATCGCACCACCGTCGCCGCCCATCTGCGGAATCGCCTCGTTGATCACGCCCTTGCCGGCCTGCTCCGGTGTCTGCCCCTGGTAGCGCATGCGTGAGCAGATCTCATGTGCGGCGGCGGTGCGGATGTAGTACTCGCCCCAGCCGGTGCCCGACACCGCGCAACGGGCATCGGCCCAGGTGCCGGCGCCGATGATCGGCGAGTCGCCCACACGCCCGTAGCGCTTGTTGGTCATGCCGCCGGTGGAGGTGCCGGCGGCCAGGTGCCCCTGCGCGTCGAGCGCGACCGCGCCCACGGTTCCAAAGTGCTTCGCGGTCTCCAGGTCGGCATGCGCCTGGCCGCTGGCCTCTTCCTTCAACGCCCGCTGCAGCTGCTGCCAGCGCTTGTCGGTGCGGAAGTACGACGGATCGACCAGGGTCATGCCCTGCTCCACCGCAAAGGCTTCGGCGCCCTGCCCGACCATCATCACGTGCCTGGACTTCTGCATCACGGTCTGCGCCAGCAGGATCGGGTTGCGCACCCGCTGCACACCGGCCACAGCCCCTGCCGCCTGGCTTGCGCCATCCATTACCGCTGCGTCCAGCTCGTTGTGGCCGTCATGGGTGAACACCGCGCCCTTGCCGGCATTGAAGGTCGGGTCATCCTCCAGCACGGTGATCGCCGCGGTGACCGCGGCCAATGCCGGGCGCCCGGCCGCCAGCTCGGCGTGCCCCTTCAGCAGCGCGGCGCGCAGCGCTTCGCGTGCGGCCTTCTCTTCGGCCGGCGACAGATCCTTGCGCTCGACACCGGCGCCGCCATGGATGACCAGCAGCGGCGAAGTGGCCGGTGCAGCCTGGGCAAGCAGGGGCAGGGACAGCAGCGCGGACAGCGCCAAACGCAGTTTCATCGGGTACGTCTCCAGCAGGACGAATGAATGGATTGCATGGTAGTGCCGGCCGCTGGCCGGCAAGGGGCGCATCAGGAAAGGTGAGTTGCCGGCCAGCGGCCGGCGCTACCGAAGCGTGAACTCAATATCGCCGTCGCTGACGTCGGCGACGGCCTGGTAGTCGGCCTCGGCCTCGAAGTCATCCAGCCGCATGCGGCTGCCACTGCCGACCACCGTCACCGGCACGGCATGGAAGCGCAGCGGCTCGCCTTCGACCAGGCGGTCGGCATCACGCCCGGGGCTGACCACCCACACCTTGCCCTCGCCGTCGGCGCTGTAGACCTGGGCCTGGCCATCCGGCTCCACGCACAGCGCCGTGTCCTCGTCGACGCCGATACCGACGATGTCGGGGTCGCCACTGTCCTGCGCGGCACGGGCCACGAACACGATGAGGCGGCCAAGGCGATCGCGCTTTTCGAAGTGGGTGTCGGTGACCACCCGCTGCAGGTAGGGCATCTGCAGGAAGCCACTGTCCATGGTGACCGCGCTGCCCATCGGGTCGGCCATCGCACCGGCGGAAGTGATGCTGCCTCCGTCCATCGCGCCATAGGCATAGCCGCCAAGGATGGCCAGGCCTGCGCTGGTACCGGCGATCGGCTTGCCGGCGCGTACGTGGGCGTTGAGCGCGCGGTTGAGCGCGGTGCCCTTCCAGAAGCGGATGTAACGCGACTGGTCACCGCCGGCGATGAAGATGGCATCGGCCGCCGCAACCACCCGCAGCACGGCCGGATCGTCGGCGCCGCGGCGGCTGTCGAAGACCAGGGTCTGCACTGCAGTGGTACCGCCGATCTCCCGGTACAGGCGGTCCTGCAGTTCGTCGCGGCCGGAGGCACGCAGAATCAACACGCGGCCGTTGCCGGCCTGCCTGAGCCACCACTGGAATGCCTCCGGCACCCATTCGCCGCCGCCCATCAGCATCATCGCCGGCGCGCGCGGGCCGGGCCTCGGCGCCTCCAGGTCCCCCACTTCGTAGTAGGCAAAGCCGGGGCTCTGCAGATCCTGCGCCGGGGTGGCGAGCGGCCACGCCAGAACCAGGCAGGCCAGCCAGAGGGAAGGCCCTCGCAGGGCGCGGAGGAGGCGTCGCATCTTGATCTCCCTGAACAAAATCGACTTGCAAGCGTTTTCACTCTTTGCCAGATAGGAAGCCAGTAGTCAAGGACATAAAAAAGGCGTTAAATGCGCGCGCCCATTCCGGAAATCTGAATGGGGGACATGGCCCCTCCTCTGCGGGCCGGCTTCATTTTCGAGAATTCCTCATGCGTAGAAAGGCGATGGCGTGGTCGATCCAGCTGGCGTTGATGGGCGTGGCTGCTTCCGCGGCGGCCCAGGCACCGGCTTCCTCTTCGGTTCAACAACTGGATGCGGTGCAGGTCACCGGTTCGCGCATTCCGCGCGCCCAGGTGGAAGGTCCCGCCCCGATCACGGTGATCAGCGCCGAGCAGATCCGTTCCAGCGGCTTCACCACCGTGCCGGACGTGCTGCGGTCGATGACCCAGAACGGCGGTGAGACCCAGAGCCAGCAATCGTCCAGCGGCGCCGACTTCTCGCCGGGCGCCCAGCAGGTGGACCTGCGCGGCCTGGGCCCGAACCACACGCTGGTGCTGGTCAATGGTCGTCGCATCGCCGACTTCCCGATGCCGTTCAAGGGCCGCAGCAACTTCACCGACGTCTCCAACATTCCGCTGGGCATGATCGAGCGCATCGAAGTGCTGACCGGCAGCGCCTCGGCCATCTACGGCTCCGACGCGATCGCCGGCGTGGTCAACTTCATCCTGAAGAAGAAGGCCGACGGCACCACGATCGACACGCGCATGGGCACCACCAGCGAGGGCGGTGGCGAGTCGTTCGACATGAGCCTGGCCAGCGGCTTCAGCCGCGGCAACTTCAACGCCGTGTACAGCGTTGAGCTGCAATCGCAGACCCCGCTGTGGGCCTATGAGCGCGACATCCAGGATTCAACCCAGGATGGCCCCACCGAGGGCTCGCGCATCGCGCGCCGCGCCTACCTGCGCACCGACTACAACGACGACTACCTGGACCCGGGCGCCGCGACCTGCGAGGCGTTGGCCGGGCAGAACCAGGGCAGCACCTACCGCGCCTTCCGCCCGAAGTACGGCTACTACTGTGGCAGCGACGCGTCGATCGGCTACGGCACCATCCTCAGCAAGCGCCGCGGCGCCAACGGCTACGCCTCGCTGAGCTACGACTTCGACAATGGCCAGCAGTGGTTCGCCGACGTGCAGCTGGGTTACCACACGATGTCGCTGATGCGCGACGTCACCAAGTGGGGCCGGATGGATGCCAACGGTGACGAGTCGGGCTACTTCAACAACCAGGCCACCGGCGAAATCGAATTCTGGCAGCGCCAGTTCTCGCCCGAGGAAATGGGCGGCCTGCGCAATGCGATGGTGCGCAGCACGCAGAAGACCTTCAGCGTGACCACCGGCTTCAAGGGCAACCTGGCCGGCAACTGGGACTACGAGGCGGCGCTGAGCCACTCCCAGTACCAGTCGCGGATCAGCTGGGCGCAGATCATCGCTTCCAAGGCCAATGACCTGTTCCTCGGCCCGCAGCTGGGGGTGGACGATGACGGCTTCCCGATCTACAACGCCGACCCGTCGCGCCTGTACCGGCCGCTGACCCGCGCCGAGTACGATTCGATCGCCGCACGCACCACGTATTCGCCGAAGTCGCGCACCGAGACGGCCGCGTTCACCGTGACCAACTCGGCACTGTTCGGCCTGCCGGGCGGCGATGCCGGCTTTGCCGCGACCGTGGAAGTGGGCCAGCAGGCCTACGCGCTGAATCCCGATCCGCTGGCCACCCAGTACTACTACTACAGCTGGAAGGACTCGGACGGCCAGGGTTCGCGCAACCGCTGGGCGACTGCGGCCGAGCTGCGCATGCCGCTGCACGAGACGGTCAACCTGAGCGTGGCCGGTCGCTACGACCAGTACCGCTATTCGGGCCACACCATCGGCAAGGCCACCTGGAGCGGCGGCCTGGAATGGCGCCCGATCGACACCCTGCTGGTGCGTGGTTCGTATGGCACCGCGTTCCGTGCACCGGACCTGCACTACGTGTTCGCCGGCCCGGGCAACGACGAGACCAGCGCCGAAGACCTGTACAGCTGTCGCCTCGAAGGCGCCAGCGACTGTTCGGATTACGAGCGCAACCTGATCCGCAGCCGCACCGGCAACCGCCAGCTGGATCCGGAAACCAGCACGTCGTGGAGCGCCGGCTTCGTCTGGTCGCCGGCGATCGGCCTGGACCTGTCGGTGGACTGGTTCGACATCGACATGCGCAAGCAGGTGCAGGACATGGACGTGCGCACGATCCTGGCCAATGAAGCAAACTGCCGCCTGGGCAGCGCCGACATCAATTCGCCGACCTGCGTGGATGCGCTCGACCGCATCACCCGTACCAGCGATGGCCGCCTGTACGGCGTGCGCGTGGCCCCGATCAACGTTGCCCGCGAGTCCACCTCCGGCATCGACGTGGGCCTGCGCTACCGCCTGCAGACCGGGATCGGCGACTTCATCCTCAACGGCACCCACACCTGGGTGAAGAAGCACGATTTCCAGCGCTACCCGGGCGACCCGACCCTGGACCAGTTCGCGGTCAACAGCGGCTTCGACATCCCGCGCACCAAGACCAGCCTGAGCGTTACCTGGGAGAAGGACGCCTGGTCGGCCACGGTCTACGGCTCGCGCCTGGGCAAGCTGCCGACCTCGGACAACTACGACCAGGTGTTCAAGTGGGACAGCGGTGACAGCCCGTACGTGAAGGCGACCTACCGCTACAACGCGTCGCTGCAGTACCGCTTCGACGACCATTCGCGCCTGTCGCTGTCGGTGGTCAACGTGTTCAACAAGATGCCGCCGAAGGACGCCACGTACACCGCGTACCCGTACTACGACGTGTCCTGGTTCGACAGCGTCGGCCGCACGATCAATCTGCAGTACACCCACAAGTTCGGCGGCAGCGCGCTGTAAGCGCAGTCGGTCGTACTGGATGCAGGAAGGACGGAGGCGCAAGCCTCCGTCTTTCTTGGCGGAGCCGCCTCAGACCCCGGACTGCGCCGGTTCTGCAAAGCGCCAGAAAACACGCACCACGCCCAGCATCTGCCCATGCAGCTCGTCATACCGCGCGATGACCTCCGGCAGGAACGATGCTCTGCCGCTTGCGTCCAGCGGAACCGGTTCGCCCAGCGTGCGGGCCATGTCGATGTAGAAGTACGACATATCCCCGTACGGGCGCTTGCTGTCCATGAGCATCACCGCCCGCCCCAGCGCCCGGGTGTTCATGCCTCGCAGCAGCGAAAGATGCTCCGGTGACACGGTGATCACTTCGTCGCCGCGAGAGCCACCTGCGGCCTCGGCCAGCACATAGGTGCCAGCCTCAAGCTTGCCCTCCAGGATGAAACCGGATGCGATCTGGGCGAGCCGTTCGGCAAGGGCTCTTTCCTCATTGGCGCCCCGCCCCGATGGCCAAGGGCAGATGCGCGCCAATGCCGCGTAGGCGAGCAGTGCTTCCTCGTCTGCGGCGTCGACGGCGTCCAGGTAGATACCCTGGCTCTCGCTGAGATCCGCTTCGGGTTGGAGCCATTCGCGCATTGCACTCAGCATGATGACCTCACTGCACTCCAGTGCTGCCGCGCTTCCTCCGACCTTCTCGGATCGCGCGACCATGGATCGATATCCATAAGCCAGAAGGAGGCCGACGAGAAGGATCGCAACTATCCACCAGTACGCTCGGGGTGCCATGGAGATTCTCCGGATAGCGCGCAGGCATGACATCGCGCGCCCGTATGAGTGGAAGGGTCAGCCGATAGTCTGAAGCAACACCATCCAGTGCTACATGCAATGAATCCGAAATTGATGGCTGCCATGGCATGTGGGTTTTCCACACCACGCGTGGAAAGCGATGGGAACTTGGTGTGGACAAGTGGCCGCGAGGCTTGCAGTGCAGGCGTTTCCACGCGTGGTGATTTTTTATCCATCACCGTGATTGTTTTCCACACGGGACGTGGAGAGCGATGGGAACTTGATGTGGACAAGTGGGTGCGAGCATTGCGCCGCAGGCATTTTGAGGCGTGGCGAATTTTTGTCCACGATTCGAAAGCACTGATCGGGGTCGGAACCCTTTCCTGCGGAAAGGGCTCCGACCCCACGGTTTTCCACATTGGGCGTGGAAAGCGGTGGGGGTTTGGTGTGGACAAGTGCGTGCGAGCCTTGCACCGCAGCCATTCCGGAGCATGGTCAATTTTTGTCCACGCCCGAAACCGATACCGGAAACGCAAACGCCCCGCACAAGGCGGGGCGTCCGGCGTCGATCCGATGCCGCTGGATCAGACGTTGAAGCGGAAGTGCAGCACGTCGCCTTCCTGCACGCGGTACTCCTTGCCTTCCAGGCGCAGGCGGCCGGCTTCCTTGGCGCCGGCTTCGCCCTTGTACTTGATGAAGTCGTCATACGCGATGGTTTCAGCGCGGATGAAGCCCTTCTCGAAGTCGGTATGGATGACCGCGGCGGCCTGCGGGGCGGTGGCACCCCTGCGCACGGTCCACGCGCGGACTTCCTTCACGCCAGCAGTGAAGTAGGTCTGCAGGCCGAGCAGGCTGTAGGCCGCGTTGATCACGCGGTTCAGGCCCGGCTCGCTCAGGCCGAGGTCGGCCAGGAAGGTGTCGCGGTCTTCGTCGTCGAGCTGGGACAGCTCTTCTTCAATCGCGGCCGACACCGGCACCACCTGCGCGCCTTCGGCGGCGGCATGGGCGCGCACGGCGTCCAGGTGCGGGTTGTTCTCGAAACCATCTTCCAGCACGTTGGCGATGTACATCACCGGCTTCAGGGTCAGCAGGAACAGGTCACGGACCAGCGCCTTCTCTTCCTCGTCCAGGCCGACCGAACGGCCGGACTTGCCGTCGGACAGCGCCGCCTGCAGCTTGGCCAGCACCGGCTTGCGCGCGGCCGCTTCCTTGTCGCCGCCCTTGGCGGCGCGCTCGGCGCGGTTCAGCGCCTTCTCGACGCTGTCCAGGTCGGCCAGGGCCAGCTCGGTATCGATGGTTTCGATGTCCGAGATCGGGTCGACCTTGTTGTTGACGTGGATGACGTCGGCGTTCTCGAAGCAGCGCACCACGTGGGTGATCGCATCGACTTCGCGGATGTGCGCCAGGAACTTGTTGCCCAGGCCTTCACCGCTGGCGGCACCGGCCACCAGGCCGGCGATGTCGACGAACTCGACCGCGGTCGGAATGACCTTCTGCGGGTTGATGATGCCCGCCAGTTCGTTCAGGCGCGGGTCCGGCACCGGCACGATGCCGACGTTCGGCTCGATGGTGCAGAACGGGAAGTTCGCCGCGGCGATGCCCGCCTTGGTCAGCGCGTTGAACAGGGTCGACTTGCCGACGTTGGGCAGGCCGACGATGCCGCATTTGATACCCATGGGTGACAGCTCTCTGGGGTGAAAGTGATTGGGAAAGCAGCGGCATGGGTGCTGCTTTTCCAATCATTCTCCGTACCGACCAACGGTCGGTACCTACCGGCCGCCTGTTTCCGTACCAACCAACGGTCGGTACCTACCTTTTATTTCGGGGTGTGCAGCCGCTTCATCGCTTCGCTGAAATCACCCTGTACCGCCAGCGGCATCACGTCGATGGCATCGTCGATGGCGCGTGCGATCAGCACGTCATCGTCCTTGGACGGGCGTCCCAGCACCCAACCCACCACGCGGTCCTTGTGCCCGGGATGGCCGATGCCCACGCGCAGGCGATGGAACTTGCCGTGGCCGAGCAACCGGATGGTGTCGCGCAGGCCGTTCTGGCCACCATGGCCGCCGTCGAACTTCAGCCGCGCCACGCCGGGCGCCAGGTCCAGTTCGTCATGGGCCAGCAGGGTTTCCTCCGGCTCGATCTTCCAGAACCGCTGGGCGGCGGTGACCGACTTGCCACTGAGGTTCATGAAGGTGGCGGGCTTGAGCAGCCACACCGTCTGCCCGGCGATCTCGACCTTGGCGGTCTCACCGAACAGCTTGCTGTCCACATTCCATCGCGCACCGGCCTTTTCAGCCAGGGCCTCAACGAAATGAAACCCGGCATTGTGCCGGGTCCGGGCGTGTTCCGATCCGGGGTTGCCCAGACCGACAATCAGTCGCAGTCCTGCCATGGTTCCTTCCAGAACGGTGCCTGCCCGAAGGCAGGCACCGTCACTGCATTACTCGGCAGCCGGAGCTTCAGCGTCGGCAGCGTCTTCCTTGCCGTGCTTGGCGGTGACGATCGCGTCGTCGTGGTCCTTGCCCAGCGCCAGGGCCGGGATTTCCACGCCCTTCGGCAGCTTGATGTTGGACAGGTACACCACGTCGCCAGCGGCCAGGTCGGCCAGGTCGACTTCGATCGACTCCGGCAGGTCCTTCGGCAGGCAGCTGATGGTCACTTCCTTCAGTTCGTGGGTGACCACGACGTCGGCAGCCTTGCCGGCCGGCGAGGTGTCTTCGTTGATGAAGTGCAGCGGGACCGAAGCGGTCAGGGCTTCGTTCTCGTTCACGCGCTGGAAGTCCAGGTGCATGATCAGCTGCTTGTACGGGTGGCGCTGCATGTCACGCAGCAGGACCTTCTGCACCTGGCCGTCCAGGTTCAGGTCCAGGATCGAGGCATAGAACCACTCGTTCTGCTGGGCCAGCCAGATTTCGTTGTGGTCCAGGCTGATGGCGACCGGCTCGGCGTTGCCGCCGTACACGATGGCCGGGATCACACCGGCGTGACGCAGGCGGCGGCTCGCACCCTTACGCTGCAGTTCACGCTTGGTGACCTTGATTTCATGGGTCTTCGACATTTTCGACTACTCAGGTTGTTGCCGCGCCTTGCGGCGTGGCGGTTGAAGATGCTTCCGCGACCAGAAGCATCCGGGGTATGCCCCCACCGTTGCCGGCGGGGGCGAAAACTCAATCGACGTACAGCGAGCTGACCGACTCGCCGAAGGCGATGCGGCGCATCGTTTCGGCCAGCATTTCCGCCACGCTCAGCTGGCGGATCTTGCTGCACACCCGCGCGGCGTCCTTCAGCGGGATGGTGTCGGTCACCACCAGCTCGTCGAGCTGGGAATTGGTGATGTTGTCCACCGCCGGGCCGGACAGCACCGCGTGGGTGCAGTAGGCGGCGACCTTGAGCGCACCGCGCGCCTTGAGGGCAGCGGCAGCGGCGCACAGGGTGCCGGCGGTATCGACGATGTCATCGACCATCACGCAGGTCTTGCCTTCGACGTCACCGATGATGTTCATCACGGTGGAGACGTTGGCGCGCGGGCGGCGCTTGTCGATGATCGCCAGGTCGGCGTCATCCAGGCGCTTGGCCACCGCACGGGCGCGGACCACGCCGCCCACGTCCGGCGACACAACGATCAGGTTCTCGGTGCCGTAGGCGCGCCAGATGTCGGCCAGCAGCAGCGGAGAGGCGTACACGTTGTCGACCGGAATATCGAAGAAACCCTGGATCTGGTCGGCGTGCAGGTCGACGGTCAGCACGCGATCAGCGCCAGCGGTGCTGAACATCTTGGCCGCCAGCTTGGCGGTGATCGGCACGCGCGAGGAACGCATGCGGCGATCCTGGCGCGAGTAGCCGAAGTACGGCACCACGGCGGTCACGCTGGCCACCGATGCGCGCTTGAGCGCGTCGATCAGCACCAGCAGTTCCATCAGGTTTTCCGCGCTCGGCGCGCAGGTCGGCTGGATCACGAACACGTCCTGCTTGCGGACGTTCTCTTCGATCTCCACCTGCACTTCACCATCGGAGAAGTGCGAGACCAGCGCCTTGCCCGGGCGAACCCCCAGTTCCTTGCAGATGTTCTGCGCCAGACGTTTGTTGGCGTTGCCGGAAAAGACCAGCAGGTTCGGGGACTCTTGCATCATGATTGTCTCGGGCGGGGACGAGTGGCGGGGATCCGGAGTCGGCAAGGACCCTCATGGACCCTTGCTGCTGACAACACCGCGGTTGTTTCCACGTCCCGCGCAGGCGATGCGCTGGAAGGCGCGGACACAGCCGCTATTGGCAGGGGCGGTAGGATTCGAACCTACGAATGCCAGGATCAAAACCTGGTGCCTTGGGCCTCTTGGCGACGCCCCTGCATTGATAAATCAGTGTTGCTCGAGTGCATCCAGCAGTGGCGAACGCGCAACGCCCGCTGCCACCCTTGCCCGCAACTCCTTCGGCAACTTCGACCGTCCCTGCTCTGCGGCAGCCTGCGATGCGAACTCGACGAAACAACCACTTCCCGAACCGGTCAGCCGCGCGGAGCCGATGCCGCTCAACGCTGCGAGCGCGGCCTCGACGGCAGGCTCACGGCGGCGCAGCACCGGTTCGAACGCGTTCCCGACCAGGGTCCCGGAAGCGAAGTCCTCTATTTTCGCCACTGGGCTGTCGCGCGTCAAATCCGGGTCTGCGAACAGGGCCGGCGTGGGAACGTGAACGCCCGGCTCGACCACCACATACCAGGCCGGAGCCAGCGTGATCGGCTGCAGCCGCTCGCCTACCCCGTCGGCCCAGGCGTTGCGGCCACGCACGAATACCGGCACGTCGGCCCCCAGGCGCAGGCCCAGCGCGGCCAGCGCGTCTTCGTCCAGGCCGGCCTGCCAGAGCCGGTTCAACACGACCAGTACGGTGGCCGCATCCGATGAGCCCCCGCCGAAACCGCCACCGGCGGAAACATGCTTTTCGACGATGATGTCCGCGCCTTGCGCGATATTGGCTGTCTCTTTCAGCAACCTGGCGGCACGCACCGCCAGGTCATCGGCCTCGGCCACGCCCGCCAGGCCCTCGCCCTGCCGGCGCACCTGGCCGTCTTCACGCAAGCGCAGCCCGATACGATCACCCCAGTCCAGCAGGCGGAACACGGTCTGCAGCTCGTGGTAGCCATCGGCCCGGCGGCCGGTGATGTGCAGGAACAGGTTCAGCTTGGCCGGGGCTGGCCACCAGGACCAGCCCGCGTCGTCGGCTGCACCATTCATGGTGCGCCCTGTCCCCACTGGTCCACCAGCAGGCGCACCTTGGCGTCGCCATTGCCGGCCTCGATCCGGCGCGGCAGCGCCGGGCGTCCGCCCTCGGCCGGGTACCAGTCCAGATACTGCACCTGCCAGCCCATCTGCTGCATGCGGCGCGGCCGGCCTTCACCGTCACGCTCGACCTTCTCCGGGCCGGCGGCATCCCCGGCCACCAGGCCACGGATCCAGTCCGGCAACTGGTTGACCGGGATGTCCCAGCCGGTCGCTTCCAGCAGCAGCTGCTGGGCGTCCTCGCCATCACGCGGCCCCCCGGCCAGTCCTTCCAGGCGGCCGGCCTCGGAATGGGTATCGCCGGTCAGCTTCCAGCTCTGCCGGGTCACCGGCGCGCTCAGCTCAACCACGTAGCGGCGCCCGTCCTGCTTCCAGTCGATGCGGCCGCTGCCACCGTCCTTGCCCTTGCTGACCGCGACCCGGCCCTGGAAAGCCCAGTCCGGCTGCGCCTGCAGCGCCGCCACGCGCGCGGCCTCGGCCTGCGCCGCTTCGGCCGACACCGTCTCGACCACGGCCGGGGCCGCCGTCTTCTGCGTGCCCACCGTCGTGCACGCGCTGACCGCCAGGGTCACGGCCGCCAACAGCAGCGGCCGGATAAAGGGAACACTCATGGATTGAATTTCTCGCGGGCGCGCAACAGCGCGCGGTTTTCAGGGTCGAGCTTGGCCGCTTCCTCGAAGAAGTGGCGGGCCTCGTCATGCTTGCCCAGCACCCACAGCACCTCACCGACATGGGCGGCGATCTCCGGGTCCTTGGCCAGGGTCCAGGCACGGCGCAGCTGCACCAGGGCCTCTTCCTTGCGGCCCAGGCGATACAGCACCCAGCCGTAGCTGTCGACGATGGCCGCGTTGTCCGGCTCGGCCACGCGGGCGCGGTCGATAAGTTCCAGCGCCTCCTGCAGACGACCGGTACGGTCGGCCAGGGTGTAGCCCAGCGCGTTCAGTGCCGGCACGTTCTCCGGGTCGGTCACCAGGATCTTGCGCAGGTCAGCCTCGGCACGCGGAATGTCGTCACGACGCTCCCAGGTGAGCGCACGGGCGTACAGCAGCCCGTTGTCATCCGGGTAGGCGGCCAGGCCGCGGGCCAGCGCGTCTAGTTCACCGGCACTGTCGTCGGCGCGCTGGCGCAGCTCGGCCTCCAGCAGGTAGGCATCGCGGCGCACATCGTCGTCGACCACGGCGTCGGACTGGATCGCGTGCACTTCATCCAGCGCCAGCGGCAGGCGCCCGGCCAACGCCTGCGCATTGGCCGCACGCAGGCGCGCCTCGCTCAGCTCATCGCCACCGGGCACGCTGTGATACCACTGCACCGCCTCGGGATAGCGCTTCAGGTACTCGGCGATCTTGCCCAGCAGCAGGCGCTGCGCCGGGTCCGGCTTCGCCGCCTGCCGCGACAGTTCGTTGTACAGGTTGGACAGCGCGGCCTTGTCACCCTGCTTGGCCAGCAGCGAGGCGCGCATGCCCCAGGTCTGCACGTCCTGCGGGCCGAACGCCAGCACGCGCTCGGCCGCGGACGGCTGGCCGAGGCTGTCGTAGGCGATGGCCACCGCGTTGCGCAGTTCCGGGTCCTGGCGGGTCTTCGGCTCGACGTCGTGCAGCAGCGACAACGCCTTGTCGGTCTCGCCGGCCTGCTGCAGCTGGCTGGCGCGCAGCAGCGCCACGCGCGGCTCCTCGGGGAACCGCTTGACCACTTCGTCGATCATGCGCCGCGCCAGCTCGGGCTTGTCCATGCGCAGGGCCAGGCGGCCAAATTCCTGCCAGGCCTCGATCTTCGGCGGAATGGCGTTGGCATCGACCAGCTCCCCCAGCACCTGCGCCGGCACCGCCGGATCGCGGCCACCGCCGATCAGCGCGGCCAGGGCGAACTTCCAGCCACGTTCATCAGGGTCGGCCAGCAGGGCCTGCAACTCGGCGCGGGCGGCCTTCACATCGCCCTGGCGCATGGCCAGCGCACCGGCGGCACTGCGCATGGTCAGCGAGCTGGGCGCGCGCTGCTGCCACAGGGCCAGGCCCTTGGCGGCGCTGGCATCGTCGTTGGCGAGCATGGAAATGCGGGTGGCACGCTCGGCCAGGCCGGCATCGCCGTCGGTCTGCTGGGCCGCCTGCAGGTATCCGCGTGCGGCCTCGGCCAGCTTGCCGGCCTGCAGCGCGAACTCACCGGCCATCACCGGTTCCAGCGCCAGTTCCTCAGTGGCCGCGGCCCGTACGGGGGCCTTGGCCGGCACCGCCGCCAGGGCCTGGCCGCAGGCCAGGGACAGCAGCAGAACACTGGGGATGCGAATCAATGCGGGCATCGTCGGCATCGGGGCCTTAAAATGTCGTCCAATGGCCAGCAGCTTATCGCAAGCAACTGAACAATGACCCTGTGGGTGCTCGGACTGAATCACCAGACCGCACCGGTAGAGCTGCGCGAGCGCGCGGCCTTCGCCGGTGAGGCGTTGCCGCGCGCGCTCGGTTCGCTGCGCGATACCCCGCAGATCGCCGAGGCAGTGCTGCTGTCCACCTGCAACCGCACCGAGCTGTACGCCGTGGCCGATTCGGCGCAGGCGCTGGACCAGTGGCTGCATGCCCAGGCCGGCGACCTGCAGGGTTACCTGTACCAGCATGCCGACGCCGATGCGGTGCGCCACCTGTTCCGGGTTGCCACCGGGCTGGATTCGATGGTGCTGGGCGAACCACAGATCCTGGGCCAGGTGAAGGATGCCTGGTCGACCGCGCGTGACCACGGCCTGCTCGGCCAGCGCCTGGACCGCCTGTTCCAGCAGACCTTCTCGGTGGCCAAGCGCGCCCGCACCGATACCCAGGTCGGCGCCAACCCGGTGTCGGTGGCGTCGGCTGCGGTGCGCCTGGCGCAGAACGCGTTCGCGCGCCTGGACGATTCCACCGTGCTGCTGGTCGGTGCCGGCGAGACCATCGAACTGGCCGCGCGGCACCTGAGCGAGGGCAAGGTACGGCGGCTGCTGATCGCCAACCGCACCCTCGCCCACGCGCAGGAACTGGCCACCCGCCATGGCGGGGTGGCCCTGCCGCTGACCGAACTGGACCGCCATCTGGGCGAGGCCGATGTGGTGTTCTCGGCCACCGCCGCACGCGAACCGGTGATCCATCGCGAGATGGTGGCCAAGGCCCTGCGCGCGCGCCGGCACAAGCCGATGCTGCTGTTCGACCTGGCCGTGCCGCGCGACATCGAGGCCGAGGTCGGCACGCTCAATGACGCCTTCCTCTACACCGTCGACGACCTCGAACGCGCGGTGGAAGACAACCGCCGTGGCCGCCGCGAGGCGGCCGCCGAGGCCGAAGCCATCATCGACCTGCAGGTATCGCGCTTCATCGAGACCCAGCAGGCCAGCGCCCACCAGGCACCGCTGCGGCAGCTGCGCGCATTCGGCGAGGCCACCCGCACCGAGCTGCTGGAGCGTGCCCGCCAGCAGCTGGCCAACGGCAAGCCGGCCGACGAAGTACTGGAACTGCTGGCCCACGGCCTGACCAACCGCTTGCTGCATCCACCGACCGCCGCCCTGCGCGCCGCCGCGCTGAGCGGCGATGCCGACCTGACCCGCGCCGCCGAGCGCCTGTTCCCGGCCACGCCGGGTTACCGCCACCCACCCGTGAGACCCGATGACGCCGACCCTGCGCCGTAAGCTGGAAGCGCTGGCCGAGCGCCGCGAAGAACTGGAACGCCTGCTCGCCGAACCCGATGTGGTCGCCGACAACACCCGTTTCCGCGACCTTTCGCGCGAATTCGCCCAACTTGAACCGGTCGCTGCCGCACTCGCCGATGAGGCCCGCGCCAAGGCCGACCTGGCCGCCGCCGAAGGCATGCGCGCCGACCCCGACCTGCGCGAGCTGGCCGACGAGGAAATCGCCGCCGCGCAGACGCGCCTGCAGCAACTGGAACAGGAGCTGGCGCTGCTGCTGGTACCGCGCGACCCGCGCGACGAAGGCAACCTGTTCCTGGAAGTGCGCGCTGGCACCGGCGGCGACGAAGCGGCGATCTTTGCCGGCGACCTGTTCCGCATGTACGCCCGCTACGCCGAGCGCCAGGGCTGGAAGGTCGAGATCGAGTCGGACAACCCGGGTGAACACGGCGGCTACAAGGAAGTGGTGGCGCGCGTGGTCGGCCGTGGTGCGTTCTCGCGCCTGAAATTCGAATCGGGCACGCACCGCGTGCAGCGCGTACCGGCCACCGAATCGCAGGGCCGCATCCACACCTCGGCCGCCACCGTGGCGATCATTCCCGAGGCCGACGAAGTCGATGACATCGTCATCAACCCGGCCGACCTGAAGGTGGACACCTTCCGCTCCTCCGGTGCCGGTGGCCAGCACGTCAACAAGACCGAATCGGCCATCCGCATCACCCACGTGCCGACCGGCGTGGTGGTGGAATGCCAGACCGAACGCAGCCAGCACGCCAACCGCGACAAGGCGATGAAGCGCCTGAAGGCGCAGCTGCTCGACGCCGAACGCCAGCGCCAGGACGCGGCGCAGGCCGAGTCGCGGCGCCTGCAGGTCGGCAGTGGTGACCGCAGCCAGCGGATCCGTACCTACAACTTCCCGCAGGGGCGGATCACCGACCACCGCGTGGAAGGCCTGACCCTGTACGACCTGCCCAACATCCTGGCCGGCGACCTCGACACGCTGCTGCAGCGGCTCAGCCACGAACACCAGGTCGACGCCCTGGCCCAGCTGTCGGCGGGCTGAGTCGCGTGTCCGCCTGGCAGCAGCGGCAGCACCTGCAACAGGCGATCGCGCGCCAGCCCAGCGATTTCGTCGCCTGGGTGATGCTGGCCGACCTGGAACTGGAAGCCGGCGACATCGCCGCCGGCGAGCAGGCCGCACGACGCGCGCTGCAGCTGCGCCCGAACCATCCCGAAGCGCTGGCGCGCCTGGGTCGCGTGGCATGGATGGCCGGCGCGCATGCCGACGCCGCGACGCTGCTTGGCCAGGCTGCCGCCCTGGCACCGCAGCACCCGGGCATCGCGCTGTGGCTGGGCCACGCGCTGGAAGATGCCGATGATGCCGAAGGCGCGGCGGCGGCGTATCGACGCGCGCACGCACTGATGCCGTCCGAGCCGTACATCGCCGCACAACGCCTGGCCTGGCAGCGTCGCCTGTGTGACTGGCAGGACGTGGACGCAATGGCCGCGCAGGTGCGCAGTGCACTTGCCTCCGGACAAGGCGTGGTCGAACCGTTCGCCTTCCTCAGCGAAGACGCTTCCGCCGCCGAGCAGCTGGCCTGTGCGCGCGCGCGTGCATCCGCCGTAGCCGCTTCGGTGCGACCGCTGCCACCGGTAACGGTGCGTACCCAGGGCCCGCTGCGGGTTGGTTTCCTCTCCAACGGATTCGGCGCCCATCCCACCGGGCTGCTGACCGTGGCCCTGTTCGAGCAGCTGCGCGACGACCCTGCGCTGCAGCTGCATCTGTTCGCGCTGAACCGCGACGATGGCAGCCGTATCCGCCAACGACTGCAGGTGGCGACGCAACTGCACGACGTGGCCGGCCTGCGTCATGCCGACACGGCCACCCGCATCCGCGGGCAGGGCATCGACCTGTTGTTCGACCTGCGCGGCTGGGGTGGTGGCGGCACGCCGGAGGTGCTGGCCATGCGCCCTGCCCCGCTGCAGCTGAACTGGCTGGCCTATCCAGGCACGTCCGGAGCGCCGTGGATGGATGCAGTGATCGGTGATGACTTCACCCTTCCGCCATCACTGCAACCGCACTACAGCGAACGCGTGCTGCGCCTGCCCCGCGCCTTCCAGCCTTCGGACAACACCCGTGTGCTGGAGTCCGCACCGACGCGTGCCGAGTGCGGCCTGCCCGAACGCGGCGTGGTGTTCTGCTGCTTCAACAACAGCTACAAGCTCAACCCGCGCAGCATGGGCCGCGCCTTCGCCGTACTGCAGGCGGTGCCTGGCAGCGTGCTGTGGCTGCTGTCCGGCCCGGGCCAGGCCGATGCACGGCTGCGGGCGGCTGCGCAGAACGCGGGCCTGGACCCGGCACGCCTGGTGTTCATGGCCAAGTTGCCGCATCCGCAGTACCTGGCCCGCTATCAGCTGGCCGATCTGTTCCTCGACACGCATCCGTACAACGCCCACACCACCGCCTCCGATGCGCTCTGGGCCGGCTGCCCGGTGCTGACCTGCCCCGGCGACACCTTCGCCGCGCGGGTGGCCGGCAGCCTCAACCATCACCTCGGCCTGGCCCGGATGAACGTCGCCGATGATGCAGCGTTCATCGCCACCGCCAGTGCGTTGGGCAACGACCCGGCGGCGCTGGCCGCGCTGCGCGCCGAGCTGGCGCAGGCACGCGAACACAGCGGCCTGTTCGACATGGCCGGCTTCGCCCGCGACCTGTCAGCGCTGCTGCAGCAGTTCGCCGGTGAGCACGGCTGGCGCGGCGTCGACAGAACCTGAGCACCACCTGCGCTACGCTCGGGCTTCCTTCCCGCGTGGTGTGACGATGGCAAAGCTCAAGCGCAAGGAGTACGACGAACTGCTGCTGCCGCTGCAGCTGGAACTGACCGCGATGGCGCGCTGGGTGCAGCACAGTGGCCAACGCCTGCTGGTGCTGTTCGAAGGCAGGGATACGGCGGGCAAGGGTGGCGCGATCCAGGCCATCAGCCAGCATCTCAACCCCCGCCAGTGCCGGGTGGTGGCCTTGCCCAAGCCCACCGACCGTGAGGCCACGCAGTGGTATTTCCAACGTTATGCATCGCACCTTCCCGCCGCCGGCGAGATCGTGCTGATGGACCGCAGCTGGTACAACCGCGCCGGCGTCGAGCGGGTGATGGGGTACTGCAGCGAGACCGAGTACCAGCAGTTCCTGCGCCAGGCGCCGGTGTTTGAACAGCTGCTGGTGGACGACGGCATCCTGTTGTTCAAGTACTGGCTGTGTGTGGACCAGGAGCAGCAGGAAAAGCGCTTTGCCGAGCGCCACATCGATCCACTGAAGGGCTGGAAGCTGTCGCCGGTCGACCTGAAGTCACGCAGCAAGTACAGCGCCTACACCGAAGCGCGCGAGGCGATGCTGCGCGCCACCCATCGCGAAGGCGCGCCGTGGACGCTGGTGGATTTCAACGACCAGCGGCTGGGCCGGCTGACGCTGGTGCGCAACCTGCTGGACCGGTTGCCGGACACGCGGGTGGATGCGCCGTTGCCCGAGTTGCCGAAGCTGAAGGGCAAGCTGCATCGCGAGCACTACGATGTGCTGAAGCCGATCGAGGACTTCCCGGTCGAGGAATAGGGTTTGTTCGGCAGGGCTGCGCCCTGCACCCGTGGTAGTGCCGGCCGCTGGCCGGCAACAGCAACAGCAGAAGCGAGCTTCCTGTGGGATGGCGGGGCGGTGCCGGAGTGCGGGGACGCCGTGAACCCATCCCTGGGGGCTTGGCCGCGGCATCCATGCCGCGGACACCCCGCACTCCGACACCGCCCCACCTCTGACAGATTTCTGCGATCTGATGGATCCACTCTGTGTGTGGATGAATCCCAATCAAAATCGAATATTTCGATATCTGTGAGATCTGAGCCGAGCATGGCTCGGCTCTACAGAAGAGCGGGCAGATCGCCGAGATCTGTCGAAGGCG
>NZ_JAOCAV010000006.1:0-247860 GCF_029839665.1 Stenotrophomonas sp. GD03930
GGCCGGGGTTTCCCCCGGCCTTTTCATTTCAACCCGCGACGCCGATCAGGCGATCGCTTCCTGGTAACGGCGCTCGACTTCGTTCCAGTCGATCACGTTGAAGAACGCGCCGATGTATTCCGGACGGCGGTTCTGGTACTTCAGGTAGTACGCGTGTTCCCACACATCCAGGCCGAGGATGGGGGTGTTGCCTTCCATCAGCGGGCTGTCCTGGTTGCCGGTGCTCTCGACCACGACCTTCTTGTCCGGGGTGACGCTCAGCCATGCCCAGCCGCTGCCGAAACGGGTCAGCGCAGCCTTGGTGAAGGCATCCTTGAACTTGTCGAAGCCACCCAGGTCCTTGTCGATCGCCTTGGCCACGTCGCCCACCGGGTTGCCACCCGCGTTCGGCGCCATCACAGTCCAGAACAGCGAGTGGTTGGCATGGCCACCCCCGTTGTTGCGCACCGGGCCCTGCAGGTTCTCCGGCAGCGACTTGAGCTTCTTCACCAGCTCTTCGACCGGCAGGTCAGCGTACTCGGTGCCTTCCAGCGCCGCGTTGACGTTGTTGATGTAGGTCTGGTGATGCTTGGTGTGATGGATTTCCATCGTCGCCGCATCGATATGCGGTTCCAGCGCGTCGTAGGCGTAGGACAGCTTGGGCAGGGTGTAGGCCATGATGCATCTCCTGATTGCGAGGGCACCCGACGGTGTCGGGCAGTGCGCGGTGAATGATGGGGACAGACCGCAAGATTACCAAGGGGGATGTAAAGGAAATTGCGTCCTGCCGGTGAGCATGCCGGCAATTGTTACGCAGCGGTGACGCTGCGCGTTCCTCATGCCCCATGCAGCGCGCAGGCGTTACAGTGCGTGCCTTGCCCTCGCCTGCCCGTGCCCATGCGCAACCCCCGGCTGCTGATCACCGCCATCGCCCTGCTGCTGCTCGGCCTGGTCGCCAACCACTTCATGCAGCGTGCGCCAGCGCCGCAGTTCGCGCCCGAACTGCAGGGCGCGCCTGCCGCGAAGGCCCCGGCCACGCCGGCAGCCCGCACCGATGGCGGGTTGCCCGCGTTCCTGCCCGCCGAGGCGCGCCAGACCATCGCGCTGATACAGCGCGGTGGTCCGTTCCCGCACCGCCAGGACGGCAGCACCTTCGGCAACCGCGAGCAGCAGCTGCCGCAGCGCGCGCGCGGCTACTACCGCGAGTACACCGTCGACACGCCTGGCGCACGCACCCGTGGCACGCGCCGCATCGTCACCGGTGGCGATCCGCCAGAGGCGTGGTACTACACCGACGACCACTATGAATCGTTCCGCAGCTTCACCGTACCGGCCCAGGGAGCGCAGTGATGAGCCACGATGATTTCGGCCTCGGCCTGCATGACATCAACAATGCCGGCGTCTACGCCATCGACAGCGACGACATCGACGCGCTGGCGGCGGCGATGCGCGATGCCGGCCTGAAGGTGATCCGCATCGATCTGGAAGGCGTGGCCGACAAGCGCACCCTGCTGGCACGACTGGCCGCGCAGCTGGATTTCCCGGCAGGCTTCGGCGGCAACTGGGATGCTCTGTCGGACAACCTGCGCGACCTGCAATGGCTGCCGGCCAACGGCTATGCACTGTTCCTGGCCGACGTCGATGCACTGCGTGCCGCCACGCAGAAGGACTTCGACACCCTGCTGGAGGTGATGGACGAAACCAGCCGCGACTGGGTTGGCCGTGACGTGCCGTTCTGGGTGTTCCTGTCGCAGAGCGCGTGAGGTCACTGCCCTGGTGGATGCCGACCTTGGTCGGCATGCGCTGATGCCCTGGTGGAGGCCGACCTTGGTCGGCGCTTCCGTGCCAACCAAGGTTGGCACCTACCAAAGCGCGTCAGCACGACCGTCACATCCCGTGATGGTTCCGGCGAGGAGCCCCCTTGTTGTTCAAGGGGGCGCGCCAACGGCGCGGGGATAAGGAAACATGCGTGGACAATGGGAGCCGCTAGCGGCTCCCATTGTCTTCCTGCAGCTCTTTCTTGAACGGGATGTCCGGCGGCGGACGCGCCACCGCGGGCTGGTCCTGCATGTTCGGGTTGGTCAGGCCACAGCCACCACCGGCCTGCAGGATCGAGATCACGCAGGAGATCTTCGTGCCGGTGCCCGGCAACGGAATCTCCATCGACTTGATGCCCTTGCGCACCCACTCGGCGAGCAGCGATTCCTGCGGCACCCAGTACTTGTCGAACGAGGTAGGCGTGTAGTCGTACGGCGGCCGCTTCAACCAGGTGCCGGACTGGGCGATACGCTCCTTGGTCCAGCCATCGTTGGCACCGCCCGGTGCGCCCCGTTCGGCGTGCCCGTCGCCCTCCTGCCCCGGCACCCGCACGCTGCCATCGGCATTGAACAGACCGCTGCCCTTGCCGGAAGTACTGGCCTGGTGTGCGCCACTGCTCGCACCGTCGCGGTTGCGGCTGGAGGCACCCCAGTCATCGCTCTTGGCAGGCGTGGCCCAATTGCCCGGGTCGGGTGCTGGGCGCGCGCCGGCCTGGGCCGGTGCGGTACTGGATGCCGACGTGCGCGCTGTCGTGCTGCTGGCCTGCGCCGCGCTGCTGCTGGCCGCAGGCGCAGCAGTTGCCGCGGGGGCACTGCCACTGGAAGGTGATGGCGCCGCCGCTGGTGCCGAGGCGACTTCGCGTTCGCGCACCTGCACATCACGACCCGCCGGCGCATGTACAGTCGGCTCACGGCCGGCCACGGTCGCCATCCGCACCTGCGGATCGACCACTGCCTGCACCTCGCGTTCGCGCACCTGCAGTTCCTGTTGCGGAAGGCGTACCTGCACATCCGCGGTGCGCAGCGGCTGCGGCGCCACCGGGGCGTCGACCGTACTGACTTCGCGCTCCTGTACCTGGATGTCACGCAACTGCGGCGTGCGCACCGCGACGGCCGGTGCATGCAGCGGCGTCGGCACAGGGGGCGCCTGCAACGGCTGCACGCTGCGCTCGCGCACGGTGGGCGTGGTGTCGCGCGGCACTATGCTGACCTCGGTACGTGGCACGCTGACCGGAGGCACCACGAAGTCGGTGCTGGCCTGGGCCACGTCGGTGGCCTGCACCGGCGACGGCGGCGGCGCCGCGACCGGTGCGGGTTCGGCTTCAGCCGGCGGTGCTGGCGCGCTGGCGGTCGCTGCAGGTGCCGGCATCGGCGCCGGCGCTGCGGCGGGACGCGGTTGCGGTGCGGTGGCGGCTCCCGCCTCGCGGCCGGCCGCCACCTGCCCTGCCGGCGCGGCGGCAGCGGCTTCGGCGCCCGGCTGGTCGCCACCGCCTTCCTGGGTAGCGCGGCCGACGAATTCCACCTGCACGCGCTCGCCTTCAGCGCCCTCTTCCTCCGGCGCCGTGGTGCGGATCACCGCCACCCACAGCAGCAGCACGAAGAACAGCAGATGCAACAGCGCACTGGCCAGAGCCGAGGTCCAGCGCATCCAGCGCTGATCACGCGGTGCGGCATCCCAGTCCTGCCAGAACAGCCGGCGCAGCGCCTGCCACGGGGACAAACGCGGCGATTGCCCGGGCGGCCCGGGCAACGGACGCGGCAGCAGCACGTCGATGACGTCCCGCGCATGCAGCGGCCGCGGCAATGGACCGAGCGAGCGCAGCCACAGCGCCCAGCCATACGGCAGGCGCGTGGTTTTCTCGAGGACGGCCCCGGGCTGCTGGCGCGCCAGCAGCAGGTCGATGAGCTGCTCGGCCCGGGTCAGTGGCACGCGTCAGCGATCAGGCGGCGTTGCCGCGAGGGATGTACGGCGCGTGGCCACTGTCGTGGTCGGTCGCATCACGTACAGCGGTCACGCCCGGCACGCGGCCCATCAGGGTCTTCTCGATGCCCTGCTTGAGGGTCACGTCGGCCATGCCGCAGCCCTGGCAGCCACCACCGAAGCGCAGCAGCACCACGCCGTCGGCCGAGACTTCCTGCACGGCCACCTTGCCGCCATGCGAGGCCAGCTGCGGATTGATTTCGTTCTCGACCACCCAATGCACGCGCTCGACCAGCGAGGCGGCATCGCCGGGCGCTTCGCCCTTGATGCGCGGCGCCTTGATGGTCAGCTGCTGGGCACCGGCGGTGCCGGCGACGATGTCGATCTCGGCGCCATCGAGCCAGCCGACGCTGCTGGCATCGACATAGAGGGTGAAACCATCGCAGTCCACCGCCCACTCGTCGCCGAGCAGATCGGTCGGTTCGGCGAATTCCAGCCGGGCATCGGCGCGCGGGGTACCGGGATCGACCGCGCTGAGACGCACGCCCATGCCGGGCACGCCCTCGCGTTCGATCAACTTGCGGAAATGGGTCTGGGCAGTGTCGGAGATCTGGATCATCAGGCTATTCTAGCCAAGTAAGCGTCAGCCGCTCATTCGGTTTATACACCGTCCGGCGCATTGTTCAGTCAACACGAGGTGGAGATTCCCATGGCCGACCTGATTCCACTGGCCCAGGCCCGTTGCGTGCCGCGCAAAGGCAGCGACCATAAGCTTGGCGAAGCCCGCCTGGCCGAACTGCTGCCGCAGGTTCCCGGCTGGGAGCTGAGCGAGGGTGGCCAGGCCCTGTCGCGCACCTTCCGCTTCAAGGATTACTACGCCACCATGGCCTTCGTGAACGCGCTGGCCTGGATCGCCCACCGCGAGGACCACCATCCGGACCTGGGCGTGCACTACGACCGCGCGGTCGTGCGCTTCTCCACCCACGACGTGGGCGGCCTGAGCGAGAACGACTTCATCTGCGCGGCAAAGACTTCGGCCCTGACGGAGCAACTGCCATGAACGTACGCCTGCTGAGCCTGTCCCTGTTCGCTGCGACCGGCCTGGCCGGCTGCGGCGCATCCGAACCGCCGGCACCGCCACCGCCGCCGCCGACCGAAGTGGCCGCGGTGAAGACGCCGCCGCCGCAGTACCCGCTGGAACTGGCCTGCATGGGCGTGGGCGGCACCAGCACCTTCAAGGTCACCATCGGTACCGACGGCAAGCCGAGCGAGGTCGCCCTTCTGACCGGCGCCGGCAACCCGCAGCTGGACGAGCTGGCCAAGGCCGCCGTGCAGGGCTGGCAGTTCAACGCCGCCACCCGCAACGGCCAGCCGGTGCCGGCCACCATCCAGGTGCCGGTCAGCTTCAACCCACCGCAGCCGAAGCCGGACCAGTGCTTCGCCATCGAAGAACGCTTGCGCCGCGGCGGTTGATCGCGCGCGCCCCGACGAGGCAAGCCGACGCCCGCCTCGCCCTCGCCGCCCCGGCCTTGCCCAGGGCGGTTGTCTGTTGACCAGGATCGCGTCGGTACATGCTGCAGATTCCCCCGGAAAACGTCTGGATCGCGCTCGCGGTCACCCTCGCGGCCGGTCTGGCCACCGCCATCGGCAGCCTGCTGGTGCTGTTCTCGCGCCGGCCCAATCCGCGCCTGCTGGCCTTCGGCCTGGCCTTCGCCGGCGGCGCGATGGTGTATGTGTCGCTGTCGGAGATCCTCAACAAGTCCATTACATCCTTCGCGCTGGCCTATGGCGAGCGCACCGGCTTCACCTACGGCACCCTGGCGTTCCTGCTGGGCGTGATCGTGATCGTGCTGATCGACCACTTCATCCCCAACCCGCATGACAGCCTGGACAAGCAGGACCCTGCGTTCCGCGAGAACAGCCGCGAGTACCTGAAGCGGGTCGCGCTGCTGACCTCGATCGCCATCACTGCGCACAACTTCCCGGAAGGGCTGGCAACGTTCTTCGCGACCCTGGAGAGCCCGTCGGTGGGCATGCCGCTGGCCTTCGCCATCGCCATCCACAACATCCCCGAGGGCATCGCGATCGCGGTGCCGGTGTACTTCGCCACCCAGAACAAGCTCTATGCGTTCAGCGCCAGCCTGCTGTCGGGCCTCGCCGAGCCGGTGGGCGCGGCGCTGGGCTACTGGCTGCTGTCCGGATCGCTGTCGCACGCCACCTTCGGCTGGGTGTTCGGGCTGATTGCCGGCGTGATGGTGTTCCTGGCACTGGACGAGCTGCTGCCGGCGGCCAAGCGCTATGCCAAGGGCCACGAAACCGTGTACGGGTTGGTTGCGGGCATGGGCACGCTGGCAATCAGCCTGGTGCTGTTCAAGTGGTGAGCAATTCCAGGCCCGCCCCGTAGAGTCGAGCTTGCTCGACTGACATTCCTCGACCGAACAGCAGTCGAGCAAGCTCGACTCTACAAGGGGATACGGCGCGCTGCCTGTCCTGCCTACTTCAGCCGATCCAGCGCCTCGACCAGCTCATCGGCCAGCGGCGCGTTCAGCACGTACGGGCTCTTGCCGTCGTCCAGCGCGAACTCCAGCGAGGCTGCGTGCAGGAACAGGCGCTTCAGCCCGATCTGCTCACGAAGCCGCTTATTGACGACCGGATCGCCGTACTTGTCGTCACCGGCCACCGGATGCCCCAGGTGCTGGGCATGCACGCGGATCTGGTGGGTGCGGCCGGTCTCGATGCGGACCTCGCAGTACGAATGCCCTCCGCGACGCTCCAGCACGCGGAAGTGGCTGATCGATTCCTTGCCGATCGCGTTGACCTGCACATGGCGCTCGCCGCCCTGGCGCAGGCCCACGTGCAGCGGCGCATCGACCGTCATCACGCCGTCGGGCATGCGCCCGGTCAGCAGGGTCAGGTAGCGCTTGCGGATGCCGGCGCCGTGGTCTTCACGCAGCAGCGCCTGCAGCTCGCTCAGCGCCGAGCGCTTCTTGGCCACGATCAGCAGGCCCGATGTGTCGCGATCCAACCGGTGGACCAGCTCCAGGGTCTGCCCCGGGCGCAGCGCACGCAGGGTCTCGATGGCGCCGAAACTGATGCCGCTGCCACCGTGGCTGGCCACGCCGGTGGGCTTGTTCAGGGCCAGCAGGCGGGCGTCCTCGAAGACGATGGCCTGCTCCAGCCGGCGCATGAACGCCTCCGGCGGACCTGCCTTGTCTCCCTCTTCGGTGAGACGAACCGGCGGCACACGCACCTCGTCTCCGGCCTCCAGCTTGCGTTCGGCCTTGGCCCGGCCGCCGTTCACCCGCACCTGTCCGCTGCGCACCAGCTTGTAGACCAGGCTGCGCGGGGCGCCTTTCAGCTGGCCAAGCAGGAAGTTGTCCAGGCGCTGGCCGGCGCGGTCGGCGGGAACGGTGATCATGCGCACGGAAGGCTTGTCGCCAGCGGGCTTGGTGGGGTCTTGGGCGGTCATCAGGCTGTTTATTCTGTTACACTCGGGGGGCGAGATAAGGGATTGATTTCGTTGGAAGTTACTCAGGGCCAGAAGCCCAGCTTCCGACGAATCCGGCACAGTGCGCGACCACCGCCCGCGGGGCGGCCATGTTAGCGGCTCACCGGCCTTCCCGGCCATCGCCGGATGCCTGACACGCAACCGTGCTGAACATGTCCCGCGTGGCGCTCCAGCCTGGCTGACAGCTGCCTGCGGCCCTGCAACACCCAAAAACCCATAAGAGTGAAGCGCTCCCGCGGCCTGCCGTGGTGTCGTAGCGCTGGAAACCCAAGCCGCCCTCCCCGCGCTTGCGCGAATGGGCGGCGAGCCGTGTCCAGAGGCGAAACCCCATGGCGTTCCGCGCGGTAGCCGCTTGCGAGGAACGCAACAATGAAGCGAATGCTGATCAACGCCACGCAGGCTGAAGAGCTGCGTGTTGCCATCGTGGATGGCCAGTCGTTGTATGACATCGACATCGAACAGCCGTCGAAGGAACAGAAGAAGTCCAACATCTACAAGGGCCGGATCTTCCGCATCGAGCCCTCGCTGGAAGCGGCCTTCGTCGAATACGGTGGTGGCCGCCATGGCTTCCTGCCGCTGAAGGAAATCTCCCGCGACTACTTCCAGGCCGGTGTCGACCACAACAAGGCCGGCATCCGCGAGCTGCTGCGGGAAGGCCAGGAAATCGTCGTCCAGGTGGACAAGGAAGAGCGCGGCAACAAGGGCGCCGCCCTGACCACGTTCATCTCGCTGGCCGGCCGCTACATGGTGCTGATGCCGAACTCGCCGAGCGCGGGCGGTGTCTCCCGTCGCATCGAAGGCGAAGACCGGGCCGCACTGAAGGACGCCCTGGACAAGCTGAACATCCCCGACGACATGGGCGTGATCATCCGCACCGCCGGCGTCGGCCGCGATGCCGAAGAGCTGCAGTGGGACCTGGACTACCTGCTCAACGTCTGGCGTGCCATCGCCGAGGCCGCGCTGAGCAAGCCGGCCCCGTTCCTGATCTACCAGGAATCGCGCCTGATCGTACGCGCCCTGCGTGACTACCTGCGCGCCGACATCGGCGAGATCCTGGTCGACACCGAGGAGATGTACGAGCACGCCCGCGAGTTCATGCAGCAGGTGATGCCGCAGACCCTGCGCAAGCTCAAGCACTACAAGGACGACATCCCGCTGTTCAACCGCTTCCAGATCGAGTCGCAGATCGAAGGCGCCTACGAGCGCAACGTGCGCCTGCCGTCGGGTGGCTCGATCGTGGTCGACCAGACCGAAGCGCTGACCGCGGTCGACGTCAACTCCTCTCGCGCCACCAAGGGCAGCGACATCGAGGACACCGCGTTCCAGACCAACCTGGAAGCGGCCGAGGAAGTGGCCCGCCAGCTGCGCCTGCGCGACCTCGGCGGCCTGGTGGTGATCGATTTCATCGACATGGCCTCCAACAAGCACCAGCGCGAGGTCGAGAACCGCCTGGCCAACGCGCTGAAGTACGACCGCGCCCGCGTGCAGGTCGGCCGCATCTCGCGCTTCGGCCTGCTGGAAATGAGCCGCCAGCGCCTGCGTCCGAGCCTGGGCGAGTCCAGCCAGATCGTCTGCCCGCGTTGCGACGGCCACGGCCGCATGCGCAGCGTCGAGTCGCTGTCGCTGTCGATCATCCGCGTCGCCGAAGAGCATGCGATGAAGGAGAACACCGGGCAGGTGCTGGTCCAGGCCCCGGTGGAGATCGCCAATTACCTGCTGAACGAAAAGCGCAGCGCCCTGCGCGAGATCGAGCAGCGCCACGAAGCGCCGATCGTGATCGTCGCCGACGAGCAGCTGCACACCCCGCACTACACCGTCACCCGCCTGCGCGAGAACGAGCTGGGTGAAGAGAGCAACAAGCCCAGCTACCAGCGCGGCACCCCGCGCAAGCTGCCGGTGCACGCCCTGACCAAGGGCCAGCTGAACATCCCGCCGCCGGCGGTGACCCAGGTCAAGCACACCTCTCCGGCCCCGGTGCGCGAGGAAGTGGAACCGGCGGCAGTTGCTCCGGCCCCGGTCGTGGCCGCGCCGGTGGCGCAGGCTCCGAGCGGTGGCGTGATCGGTTGGCTCAAGCGCGTGTTCGGTGGCGAACCGGCCCCCGCCCCCGCACCGGCACCGGCGGCGCCGGCGGCACGCCAGCAGCAGGACGGCGGCCGCAAGGACCGCAACAAGGATCGCAACAAGGACCGCAAGGACCGCCGCGACGACAACCGTGGCAATGGCGGCAACGGCAACGCGCAGCAGCAGAAGGACGGCGGTAACCGCAAGGACCGCGGTGAGCAGCGCAAGGACGGCCGCAACGGTAACAACGGCAATGCCCAGCAGCAGCCGCAGCAGGGCAAGCAGAAGGAGCCACAGCAGAAGGATGGCCAGCAGCCGCAGCAGCAGAACAAGCCGCGCAACGAGCAGCAGGGCCAGAACCCGCAGCAGCCGAAGCTGAAGCAGCCGAAGCAGCCGCGCCCGCAGCAGGATGGCGACAAGCCGGCCGAGAAGCCGCAGCGCAACGCCGCCGAGGTCCCGGCCGAAACCGTGACTGCGGCTGCAGCCGTGGCCGCCACGGCGGTCGCCGCCAACGTGGTGACTGCGCAGGAAGCGACTGCACCGGTGGCGCCGGTGGTCCCGGTGTCCGCCGCTCCGGTGGACGCCGCAGCACCGGTCGAGACCGCTGCCAATGCGGCCAGCGAGGCCGAATTGGTTGCGGTCGCTGCTGAAGAGGCTGCAGCCGACGCCAATGGCGAGCAGGCGGGCGAAGGCGCGACCCGCCGTCGTCGTGGCCGTCGTGGTGGCCGCCGCCGCCGTCGCGGTGGTGCCGAGAACGCTGCCGGCAGCGACGTCCTGGGCGATGACCAGGACGACGGTGACGACGGTGATGATGCTGATGGCGCCGAGCCGAACGTCGACAGCGCTGCCGGCATTGCGCCGGCCGCCACTGCGCAGCCGGTCCGTTCGCAGCCGGAATTCGATTTCGATGATGAAGTCGAGCCCGCCGCTGCCGACGCCGCAAAGCCGGTTCGCGCTGCCGCCGCCGTTGCCGCCGCACCGGTTGCCGTGGTGAGCAGCGCCGTGGTCGAAGCCGCCGCCCCGGTCGTGGCCGAGGTGCAGGCTCCGATTGAAGCCGCCACCAAGGCCGAACCGGCACCTTCGCCGGTGCAGACCAGCATGCTCGATGCCATCGACGCTGCGACCCCGGTGCAGCCGGTGGCCGTTACGGCTCCGGTGACGGAAACGTCGCCGGCGGTGGTCGAGGCTGCTCCGGCCGTCGAAGCCGCTCCGGTGGTTGAGGCGAAGCCGACCATGGTCGAGGCTGCGCCGGTGGTGGAATCGAAGCCGGTGGCTGTTGACGCTACCCCCGTGGCGGAAGCCCAGCCGGTGGCCGTTGAGGCTGCTCCGGTGGTGGAGACCGCTCCGGCGGTGGACGCCGCTGTGGCGATTGAAGCCACGCCGGTCGTCGAGACCGCGTCGGTCGCCCAACAGCCGGTCGCCCCGGTGGCGGTCGAGGCCGCTGCGGTGGAAGCCGCTGCCCCGGTCGCCGAGGCCGTGGTGGCACCGTCGATTGACCCGGTTGCCGATGGTCACACCGACGCTGCGGCCCAAGCCGCCGAAGCCAAGGCCCACGAAGAAGACGAAGAAGCCGCCAAGCGCACGCCGCCGGCGCACTGATCGCGTCCTGATCGTGTGAATCGAAACGGCGGGGATCGATGATCCCCGCCGTTTTTGTTTGTGTGATTGGCGCTGGCTTCGCCCTGGTAGAGGCCAACCTTGGTTGGCGCCGTTGATTGAATGTACGCGGACACGCCGGTGCCAACCAACGTTGGCACCCACCAGGGCACCACCTGCGCACGGTCACTGCCCTGGTAGAGGCCAACCTGGGTTGGCGCCGTTGATTGAATGCACGCGGACACGCCCGTGCCAACCAAGGTTGGCACCTACCGGGACATCAGCGCGCCGGAGCGAACTGCAACCGGGTCCACACGCCGTAGTGGTCCGAGGCCCAGCGACCGCTGTCGTCGGGCTGGTCGAACAGCAGCTTTGCCTCGCGCGCGACCATCTCGTCCTGCTGGAAGAAGATGTGGTCGATCCGCGAGGGCGCCTGGTAATAGTGCCGGTTCAAGGTGCTGACCCCGGCCAGGTCCGTATTGACGTGCACGCTGCCATAGCTGTCACCGTAACGGCTGCGCAGCGCACTCAGGTCGCCGGCATCCACCAGTGCATTGAAATCGCCCGCGATCACCACGGGCGCACCGGCCGACGTCGTGGTGATGTAGCGCAGCAGGTCCTCCACCTGGCTGCGACGGATGCCCTGGCCACGCTCGTCGTTGCGCTCGTTGAGATGCGTGGCGTAGACATTCACTGGCGTTCCATCGACGTCGATGCGCAGATGGGCGACGGTACGGTAATCGTCCAGCGGCTGCAGCAGGTGATCGCCGCGAGCCAGGATCGGACGCCGGGTCAGCAACGCGTTGCCGTAGCGCTTGGGGGCCCCGACCGGATCGGTGGACACGAACACATACCGGTAGCCGAGCTGGCTGGCCAGCCACTGGGCCTGGTTGCGGACATTGCGCCGCTGGATCACCTCCTGCAGGGCAACCGCATCCGGCTGCAGACGCTTGAGCTCGGCCAGGATGGTGCGGCGCCGACTCGGCCAGTCTTCGCGGTCGTGATGCAGGTTGAAGGTGACCATGCTCATGCCAGGCGCATTGCTCACCTCAGCCGACGCGGCGGTGGCCGCGGGCTCGACCGCCATCACCACGCCCGGCAGTGCCATTGCAATCGCCAACCCCAGGGCACGCACCGACGTGCGCACCCTCGCCCGCTGCAGCTTCATCGTTACTGTCCCTTGCGTTCGGCGCGGCGCACCGCGCTCGGCACGTCGATCTCGACCCGCGCCGGCAGCTGGTGCACGTGCAGTTCCTTGTTGATCCACTCGACCGCCTCACCGTTGACGGTGGCATCGCCCGGATCACCGGCATACGGCCACGGCAGCACCACGCCGCCCACCGGCGGTACCAGGCCCGGCTGCAGCTCCAGCACCAGCTGCTTGTCACTGCGCTGCAGGCGGTAGTTCAGCTGGCCCTGCGGCGTTCGCAGGCCCTGCACGGCGATGCCTTCGCCCTGCAGCCACGCGGCCGGAACGCCCGCGGCCAGCACCAGGGCGTCATCCATGTCGCGGTGGTAGGCGAACATGTCCAGCGCCGAGCGCACGAAGTCCGAGGCAACCCAGGCATGCGGCAGGTCACCCACGAAGAACGGCTTGCGCGGCGTGCGTGACACCACTTCGGCCCACTGGTTCCAGGCCTGCGGCGCACGGTCCTTGAAGAAGAACCCGGTGGCCTGCCAGGCACGGTCGCGCCAGCCCAGGCGCACGAACGCGGCCACGTTGCGCCACTCGTACGGGGTGTAGTCCTTCCACTCCCGCTTGCCATCGCGGCGGGCCACGAATTCCTTCCAGTAGCGCTCGAAGGTTGCTTCCAGTGCCTGCTGCGGCAGGCGGCCCTGCTCACCGCCAGGGGCCAGCGCGATGGTGGTCGAGGTCGCATCGAAATCGCCCAGCTCGGCCGAACCCGGCAGGTAATCGATGTTGTGCTGCTGCATCGCAGACAGCAACGACGCCTGCAGGTCATCGCGGAACTGGTCGCGCGATTCGGCGATCTGCATCGCCTCGACCTTGCCCAGCTGGGTCGCCAGCAGCGCGGCGTCCTTGTAACCGCGCAGTGCCCAGAAGTTGTCCCAGTACGAATGCATCGGCTTGGCCGAATAGCCTTCGTGGCTGATCGAGGCCGGCATCATGCCGTAGAAGGCCGGGTTGCGCGCCCGGTTTTCCTCGGTGCGCTCGCTGGCGCGCAGTTGCTCCATGTAGGTGTAGGCGCCCTGCACGTGCGGCCACATCAGTTCGACGAAGGTGCTGTCGCCGGTGTAGCGCCCATACTCGGCAATGCTGTAGATCAGCTCGCCGTGGCTGTCGTTCTCCGGCACCGGGTCGCTGCCGCGCGCATCGACGCAGCACGGCACCTTGCCGTTCTCGAACTGGTACGGCGCATACCAGTTGATGTAGTCACGCACGGCGTCGCTACGGCCCATGCGCAGCAGGCCTTCGGAAATCATCGCGCCATCGCGGATCCAGCTGCGCGCGTAGGAACGCGTACCCGGCTGCAGGCGCGGCCCAACGCGCGAGATCAGCATGTGCGCCACCGCGGTACGCAGGGTGTCGACCAGGGCCTGGCCGGCCGCCGGTACCTGCAGCGAGACCACGCCCAGCTTCTGTCGCCACTGCTCGGCCACCTGTGCCTGGGCCTTGGCCACATCCAGCGCCTTGGGCGCCCAGCCACCGGTCTGCGGCAATACCACCGCCACTTCGCGGCTCTGGCCGGGCTCCAGCTTGATCGTATACATCAGCGCGCCCGACGCCATGCCGGTGCTGTCCTTCACCGCCGTGGTGGCCGGGTACTTGCCGCTGGCCAGATGCATCGCATCGAGCTTGCCGTCGAACGTGCTGGCGAAGCGCGCGTCCGGCACCTGCAGCGGGTAGATGCGCGGCTCACCATTGATCCGCACCAGCTGTTCGCCGACATCCAGCGCATCGATGCGGCTGAAGCCGCCGACGGTGTTGAGGAACTGGGTCGGCGGGTTGACCTGCCACGGGCGGATCGCCAGTGCCAGGGTGTACTCGTGCGCGACCTTGTCCGGATTGCTCAGCCGGTAGCGGCCGATCAGCTGCGCGCGCTCCGGCGTGCCCTGCACGAAGCTGGTCACGGCCAGGCCGACCTTCTCGTGTACCCAGTCGACGTTGGCGATCGGCAGATAGTGGTCCTGCAGCGACTGGGTGATGGCCACTTTCGACCAGTCCAGCAGCTTGCCATCGAGCCGGATGAACGGTTCGATGCTGAAGCTGCCCTTGGCCGGCTCCAGTGCGCCGTCCTCACTGATCAGCGCCTGCTCCTGGCCGCCATCGAGGCCCAGCAGGGTCCAGTACGGCTGTTCACCGACATAGGCGCGCGGCAGTGCACCACGCGGCAGGTCGGCGGCCACCGACGACAGGAACGCATTCGGAGTGGCAGCGAAGGCCAGCGGCTTGAGCGCGATGTCACGGATGCCATAGCGCCAGTTCGGGCCATCCTGCAGGTCGAAGCGCACGTAGCGTGCGTCGGTATCCGGCAGCGCCAGCCAGTCGCGGCCACCGGCACCGCTGGTCACTTCGCGTACGGTGCGCCAGTCGCGGCCATCCTCCGAGGTACGCACGGTATAGCGGCGCGCTTCCAGATCCGGCAGCCAGTCGACCACCGCACCGCCGATTTCGCGGCTCTTGTGCAGGTCCAGGCTGATGGTCTGCTGCTTGACGCCCCCGCTGATCCAGAACGTATCGCTCTTGCCGTCGATCATGCGGTCCTGCAGCGCGGTGGCGGTATCGGCGATCACCGATGGCACCAGCGCTGAATCATCCTGCGGCGGCAGGCCCTGCAGGGTCAGCCTGTCGAAGCACACCGTGCCCCGGCCGCCGACCTTGCTGTAGATCGTGAACTCGACGGCGGCACTGCGCGCCATCTCCTTCTCGGGCGACGGCCCCCATGCCTTGTCGATCTGCCGGCGGCGGTATTCGACCGGCGTCCACGCCTTGGGGAAGCTGTAGCCGGGACGGTTGACCCACCACACGTTGTCGCCGCTGGCGTCGATCAGCTTGAACTGCAGGTCATTGCCCGGCGAATCACCGCGCAGCTGGAAGCCGAAGCGATAGTTGACCGGGTACTCGATGTTGAGCGCGCGACGGATGCCGACGTAGCCGGAAACCTTGTGGAAATCGTAGTCCAGGCACAGCGCGCGGCCACCACCGGCACCACTGACCGGGCGCAACGAACCACTGACCTGGTCGGACAGCACCAGTTTCCAGGCGCCGATATCGTCGAAATCGTCCAGCACTTTCGGTGCCGGCAGCGCCGGCGGCGCGGCGATCGCCAGGGAGGTCCACAACAGGCCCAGTCCAACGGCGATCGCTCGCTTCATCCTTTGACGCTCCCCAGCAACAGACCTTGTATGTAATACCGCTGCAGCACCAGGAACAGCGCCAGCACCGGGACCACGGTGACCACCGCGCCGGCCATCATCATTTCCACGTCCATGATGTGTTCGCGCGAGAGGGTGGCCAGTGCCACCGGCAAAGTGTAGTGCTCCTGGTCGGTCAACACGATCAACGGCCACATGAAATCGTTCCACGCGCCCATGAAAGTGAAGATCGCCAAGGTCACCAGCACCGGCTTGAGCATCGGCAGAACGATCTGGAAGAAGATGCGCAGCTCCCCTGCCCCGTCGATGCGCGCCGCTTCCAGCAGCTCGTCCGGGATCGAACGCGCGTACTGGCGGACCAGGAAGATACCGAACACGCTGGCCAGCGCCGGCACGATCACGCCGCCGAAACTGTTGACCAGGCCCAGCTGCTTCATCAGCAGGAACAGCGGCAGCATCGCCACCTGCGCCGGGATAACCAGCGCGGCCATCAGCACCTGGAACAGACGCTCGCGGCCGACGAAGTTCAGCTTGGCGAAGGCATAGCCGGCCATGGTGTTGAGCAGCAGCGAACCGATGGTGATGCCCAGCGACACCAGCAGGCTGTTGGCGAAGTTGCCGCCCATGCCGGTGCGCGCGAACAGCTCATGGTAGTTGTGCGTGGTGATGCTCGAAGGCAGCAGCGGCGGCGGAAAATGGCTGGCCTCGCCCTGCGGCATGAACGAGACCGACACCATCCACAGCAGCGGCGCCAGGCTGACCAGGGCCAGCACCAGCAACGCACCATTGATCATCCACGGGTACCAGCGCGACTGGCCGATTTCACGACTCATACCAACTGCCTCTTGCGGCCGAAACGCAGCATCACGGTGGTCACCGCCAGGATGATCAGGAACAGCAGGAACGCCACCGCGGAGGCGCGTCCCAGGTTCCACCACTTGAAGCCTTCCTCGAACATGAAATACAGCACGCTGACGGTGCTCTGCAGCGGGTCGCCACGGGTCATCACGTAAGGCTCTGCGAACAGCTGGAAGTAGCCGGACACGGTAATGACCCCGACCACCAGCAGCACCGGGCCGAGCATCGGCAGGGTGATGTGCAGGAACTGCTTCCAGCGCGAGGCGCCGTCGATGCGCGCGGCCTCGTAAAGGTCATGCGGGATCGCCTGCAGGCCGGCCAGGAAGATCACCATGTTGTAGCCGAAGTTCTTCCACACCGCGAACAGCATGATGGTCGGCATCGCCCAGTTGGGATCGCCCAGCCAGTCGATCGGGCTGATGCCCAGATGGCCCAGTCCGTAGTTCACCAGCCCGTAGCTGGTATGGAACAGGTAGCGCCAGATCACTGCCACCGCCACCAGGGTGGTCACCACCGGGGCGAACAGCGCGGTGCGGAACAGCGCCTTGAAGCGCGCTGCCGGTGCATTGAGCAGCATCGCCGCGCCCAGCGACACGCCGATCGACAACGGCACGCCGATCAGCACGAAGTAGGTGGTGTTCCACAACGACTTCCAGAACATCGGTGTCTGCAGCAGATCGATGTAGTTGCCCAGGCCGACGAAGCGCAGGTTGCTGCTGTCAGCCAGCGCGTAGAGGTCGAAGTCGGTCACGCTCAGCGCCAGCGCCGAGGCCACCGGCAGGCCGAAGAACACCCCCAGCACGATCAGCGAAGGGCCGGCGAAGATCCAGCCGGCAAGTGAAGTACGTTTCATTGCGCGCTCCCGGCGGCCACGGCACTGCTTGATTGCGGCGACGGCGCACGCTGCTGCAGGCGTTGTTGTTCATGCATCCAGCGGCGCTTGGCCAGCACCTTGTCCACGCGCTGGTCCAGCTCTTCCACCGCCTTGTCCTGCGGCAGGCCACCACGCACCACCTTCTCGGTGACGATGCGCATTTCCTGCACGATGCGCTCCCACTCGAGCACCTTCGGCGTCGGCTTGACCCGCTCCAGCTGGTCACGGAACGCAACCGCCAGCGGATCGTTGGCCAGCGACGGCGCATTCCAGGTACTGCGGCGCGGCGGCAGGTCACCGATGATCGAGTGGAAGCGCGCCTGGATTTCCGGCCGCGACAGGAACTCGATCAGCTTCCACGAGGCTTCCTTCTGCTGCGACTTGCGGAAGATCACCAGGCTGGTGCCACCGGCGATGCCGGCCCCGGGGCCGTCCGGGCCCGGCAATGCGGCGGTGCCCCACTGCCCTTCCAGCTCCTTCGGCTGCAGCTTCTTGAACTCGCGGATGTTCCAGGGGCCGGAGATGTAGAACACGTTGAAGCCCCGGAAGAACTCGTCCCAGACGTTGGAAATCTGCGTCTCGGACATCTTCGGCGCCCAGCCCTGCTCGAACATGTTGGCGTAGAAGGCCAGCGTGCGGCGGAACCCCGGGCTGGCGAAATTGCCGCGGGTGTCATCGTCGCGCAGCAGCGGATCGGGCTGCTGCAGCGCCAGCGACAGCTGCTGCTCGAACTCGTTGATCGGCATCAGCACCGCGTAGCGGTTCGGCCCCTGCATCTTCTTGATCGCGGCCATCTGCTCGTCCCACTCCTGCCAGGTGCGCGGCGGATGGTCGTAGCCGGCCTTGGCCAGCAGGTCCTTGCGGTAGTAGATCAGGCGGGTATCGACATACCACGGCACGCCGACCAGCTCGCCATGGATCACGTTGGTATCCCAGATGCCCTGGAAGTAGTCCTTCGGGTCCACCACGGACGAACGCTGCACGAACGGCTGCAGCGGCGTCAGCGCGTCGAGTTCGGCGAACTCGGGCACCCAGGTGTTGCCGAGCTGGCATACGTCGGGCAGCCCGTCGGCGGCGAACGCCGTCAGCAGCTTCTCGTGCGCGGCGGTCCAGGGAATGTTCTGCACATCCACCTTGATGCCGGGGTTCTCGGCCTCGAACTCATGGATCAGCTCGCTGACCACCTCGGCTTCACGGCCCATCGCCCAGAAACGCACGGTGGTGGTGCCCGGCTCGGTACGGGCGCAGCCGGCCATGGCCAGTGCGGCCAGGGCAGGCAGCGCCCAGCGGCGCAGGCGGTCGATCCAGTTCGGCATCGGGTTACTTGCCCTGGCCTGTGGTGCGGTTGGCATTGTTCTTCTGTTCCTGCGCGGCAGCCGCGCGTGATTCGGCGATACCCACCGCGCGTGCCGCCGCGGCCTTTTCGTCCTTCTGCAGTTCAAGCGGCTGGAACGAGCCTTCCGGCGCCAGCCAGCCACCACTGAACCCGGCCCGCTCCAGCCCCTTGCGGATGTACGGATTTTTCTTCATCACTTCCCACACGAAATCATTCCGGTAGTTGGCGATCATGGTCAGGATCGGGCCCTGGTCGATGGCGATGTAGTCACTGGCGACCCAGCCACGATCCGGCACCAGGCGGCCGGTCTTGATCGGAATGTCGTAGTTGAAGCTGGGATTGAACGAATCCAGGAAACCGTAGCTGGAATAGATGTAGTCGCCATAGCGCTTGTGCATCTCCAGCGTGGCCGGGATCACCTGCTCGGGCGCGAACACCACCGACGCGATCGCGGCGGTCGGGGCGATGGTGCCGTCATCGAAGTTCTCGCGCAGGCCGGCGCCGCGCGAAGAGTAATGGCGGAACTGGCGCTGCTCGCCGCGGTATTCCTGGGTGGTGTTCTGCGGGCCGTCGCTGGCGGTCAGGCCCCACACGTTCTCGCCATAGTCCTTCCACTGCATCGGGTTGGCGATGGCGTACTCGCGCTGGGCCAGCGCGGCCGAACGGCTGTTGAGGAAATAGGTGCTGCCGCGCTCGCGCATGTACGCGTCCTGGATATCGCGGAAGTCGATCCAGACGTGGCTGTACTGGTGGCCGAACAGCGGGCCGAAGGACAGGTATTCCTGGCCCTGGTAGACACCCCAGTCGTTGTCGTAGGTCCGCGTCCATACCGTCCAGGCATCCGGGCTGACCGGGTGCGTCGGCGAGCCCAGGGCAAGGATGTAGACCATCATCGCCTCGTTGTAGCCCATCCAGTCATGGTCGATGAAGCCGCTTTCGGGGAACCAGCCCATCGAGATCAGCGGTGCACGCTGCTGCAGCCACGGCCAGTCGATCTTCCTGTACAGCGTGTCGGCGATCTGGCGGATTTCCTTCTCGCGCGGATCGTCGCCATCGTAGTACGACTGCGCGAACAGCACGCCCATCATCAGCAACGCGGTATCCACCGACGAAAGCTCGACCCAGCTGTCGTAGCGACGGCCTTCCTGCATGTCCAGGAAGTGGTAGTAGAAGCCCTTGTAGCCGGCCTTGCCGGTGCGCTGCGGGCCCATCGGCACGTCGCGGAAGAACTTCAGCGTGGTCAGGGTGCGGTCGATCGCCTGGTTGCGGCTGACCCAGCCGTTCTCGATGCCGATCGGATAGGCGGTCAGCGCGAAGCCGACCGAGGCGATGCTGGCAAACGGCCGCGACGGATAGCGGTCCGGGGTCAGGCCGTTGATCTCGTTGGTGGTGTCCCAGAAGAACTGGAAGGTGCGGCGCTCGATGTCGTCGAACAGCGGCGGCAGCTCCGGCTTCATCGGCCGCGGCGGTGCATCGGCCTCGATCAGGATCACCGGCGGCCGCGGCTTGGCAGGCTCCTGCTGGGCCGGCTGGCAGGCGGCCACGGCCAGGCTCAACGCTGCGGCGGACAACAGATGGCGTGCCTGCATGGCGCGGTTCCTCCGGTGGTCTGATCGATGGGAAAGCATAACGTCCAATGATCTGAAATCGTTTACAAGGTGCAGGCTGAAAAAACCACGAAAAACGTGGTTTGACACCGCGATCATTGCCCACGCCGCTGCCCCCTGGCCGGCAGCGGCGTGGGCAATGGACCGGCACCGGGCCGGCCATTGCCGTTGTTCATCCTGCCGATGCCGCCGGCGGACCGGCGGCATCGGAGTACTGCTGCAGGCTGGACCGCTTAGAAGCGGAAGCCCACTTCGGCCTTCACCTGGCGCGGCGTACCGACGATGTCGCCGGTCTCGTTGTAGCTCGCGGTCAGCTTGCCGTTCTTGTAGTAGTTGTAGTTCGAGAAGTTGTCGAAGTTGAACACGTTGATGATGTCGATACGCGCATACAGCTCGGTATCGCCCGGCATCTTGAACGTCTTGGTGGCCTGCAGGTCGACCGAGCGGTAGCCGAAGATCTTGCCACCCAGCAGGAACCGGCCATTGCCACCCGGAACCGCCGCCATCGGGGTCGGCAGGTCGAAGCCGTTGGCCTGCGGCACGCCGTACCAGTCGTTGATCGCGGTCGGGGTGGCCAGGGTCAGCTTGCCACCGAAGGTGATGCCCCAGAAGCCCGCGTACGATCCGGTCACCACCAGGCGGTGGCGCGGCGCGCCGTTGGAGCGGATGGTCGGGTAGTCACCGATCACGCCGCGGTCGAACGCGTAGTGCTCGTTGATGTCACGGTTGTGGCGGGCGGTGGTCCAGGTGTAGGCGATCGAGGTGCCCCAACCGCTTTCCTGGGTGAACGGCTTCTGCGCCGACAGCAGGATCTGGGTGGCGCGGGTCTTGATGCCCTGCTGGCCGATGATCAGGCTGCCGAAGCCCGGCACGTTGCAGCTCCAGGCCTGGCCCAGGCCCGCCTGGGTACCGCCGCACAGGCGCGGGTCATCGAAGAAGTTGCCGGTCGGATAGCGGTTGCCCAGGGTGAAGGCGAAGCCGTCGTAGGTCAGCGTGCGCGAGATGGTGGCGTCGGTCAGCCACTCGCCGATCTGGTTGCTCATGCCCAGGCTGAACTGGTCGGCGTAAGGCACCTTCAGGTTGTTGTTCAGCAGGTCCACTTCCAGGCCGGCATTGCTGGTCGAACCGACCAGGCTCTGCAGGTTGCCGATGCCGTTGAGCAGGTTCGGATTCCAGTCATAGCAGGCGGCGTTGCCCTGGAAGCACTGGCCGGTGGCCGGGTTGCGGAAGTAGATGGTCGGCTGCGGCAGCGCCAGCTTGGTGGTTTCCAGCTGCAGGTAGTCGAACAGGTCGCGGTCGTAGGAACGGCCCGCACCACCGTGGATCACGTGCTGCTCGTCGGCATTGATGTCATACGAGAAGCCCAGGCGCGGCTGCCAGGCATCCTTGAACGCCTTGCGGTTGTGGCCGTTGCTGATGTAGTCGTTGATGTTCAGGCCGCTCAGCGCCAGCGTATCGGCGTAGCTCTGGCCAGCCGCAGCACGCGGGTCCTGCGCGAACAGCGCATTGACCACTTCCGGCGGGGTCACGAAGTCCAGGTAGGACGGGTTCTTCTCGTAGTCCCAGCGCAGGCCGAGGTTCAGCTGCAGGTGGTCGTTGACCTGCCAGTCGTCCTGGATGAACAGGCCGATCTGCTTGACCTTCGAGCGCACTTCGCCGGACACGCCGGACACGCCGGTCACCGGCTTCACGAACTGCGCCTTGTACGGAATGCTGTCCGGGAAGGTCGGGTTGTCGATGGTGTAGTAGAACTGCGGATTGATCTGCGCCGCATCAGAGGCGTACAGGTCGATCTGCTTGTACTTGGCACCCATCTTGATGGTGTGGTCACCGGCCCACTGGATGCCATCCAGGGTCAGGTTGTCTTCGATCGACCAGCCCTTCTGGCCCTTCACCTGCGACGACATCGCCGACGAGCCGCCGATCGAGACGATCGGGCGCTCTTCGTTGGCGCCGTCCGGAGCAGTGTAGTTGAAGCCGTTGCCCATGCTCAGCGGCTTGGGATTGTTGAACGAATCCTCGTGGGTGACCATCAGCTCGTTGTAGTAACGCTCACCGCTGTGGTTCCAGCGCAACGCGTAACGACGGTCGGTGTTCTTGGTTTCCTTGCCGTGCATCGGCGCGGTCTGGTCCGAGAACTGCTGCTGGGTTTCGTCACGGTCCTGGAAGGTCAGTTCCAGGCGGTCGTTGTCGGTCGGCTCGAAGTCGATCTTGCCGAAGATCAGGTCCTGCTGGAACGGCTGGCTGGCCGGGCCCAGGCCCGCCTGTGCGTCGGCCGGCACGCGGTCGGCCTTGCTGGTCACCGCGCCGTGCGGCGCGATGGTCACCGGCAGGTCGAAGCGCTTGGCTTCATAGGTGACGAAGAAGTGGGCCTTGTCCTGGATGATCGGGCCGCCCAGGGCGAAGCCGTATTCCTTCTCGGCCGAGACCATCTTTGACTTGTTCGGCTGGCGCTCGGCCGGGGTCATCGCACGCATGTCTTCATCGGTGTAGCGGTAGAACGCCTCACCCTTGAACTCGTTGGTGCCCGACTTGGTCGCCGCGGTGACGGCGGCACTGGAGACCTGGCCATACTCGGCCTTGTAGTTGCCGGTGATGACCTTGTACTCGCCGATGGCCAGCTGCGGGAACGGGTTGCCCGCGCTGCCGGACTGGCCGGCGACGCCGCCGCCCTTCACGTAACTCTTCTGGCCCACGCCATCGATGTAGACATTGGTGCCATCGGCATTGGTGGCACCGCCGCGCAGCGAGGTGTTGCCCTTGGCATCACGGGTGAAGATCATGCCCGGGACCGCGTCGGCGAACTCCAGGAAGTTGCGCGAGACCTGCGGGGTGGTCTGGATCTGCTGCAGGCTGACGGTCTTGCCGACTTCGGAGGTGCGCACTTCCTGCAGCAGGGTCGGCGCGACGACATTGACGGTGTCGAGGTTGGTCGCTGCGGTCGAACCCGGGGTGCTGCTGGCCGCACCGGCGAAGTTCAGGGTAGCGGTCGAGGCCACGGTGACGGTGACCTTCTGCGACTGGCCATTGGCGACCACGTCATAGGTACCCGGGTCCAGGCCCATCAGCGAGTAGCTGCCATCGGCACGGATGGTGCCGCGGCGGACGATGCCGGTGGCCACGTTGGTGGCGGTGACTTCGGTGCCTGCCTGGGCGCCGGCCACCTGGCCACGAAGGCTGGCATTGGCCGACTGCGCCATGACGTTCGGAGCGGCGGCCAGCATCAGGCAGCTGACCAGTGCGGTGCTCAGCAGCCGGCGTGCCGGCGTGCGGAAGGTGGTGTGCATCATCAACTCAATCTCCGGGTGGCGGTGACCGCTTGCGCGGTCCCTGCGATCAATCAAAAAAGAAGGAACGCCTCTGGCTTCAACGGCCGGATGGCGGAGTGGTGGAATCGCGAACTATCAAGCGGGGAACCAGGGTCTGCTTGTCCCCTGTCCCGTCCGTGGAGGTGCCGTCCATCAACTGCATCAGGCGCGTCATGGCCCGATCGCCAAGCTCGGCGATGCTGACCTGCATGGTGGTCAGCGACGGGTGGACGAAACGCGCCAGTGGAATGTCATCGAAACCCGCCAGGGCGACATCGGACGGCACATGGACCCCTGCCTGGGTGAACGCATACAGGCAACCCAGGGCCATCATGTCGTTGGCGGCGAACACGGCATCGGGCAGCGCTCCGGCTGCCAGCAACTCCTGACCGGCGCGATGGCCGGAAGCTTCGTCGAAATCACCGGGCAGCTCGATGCCCTCGGCGCCACTGCCGAATGCGGCCAGCGCGTCACGGAAGCCGCGCAGGCGCTCGCGCGCGTCGAAGTTGAGGTCCGGGCCAGAAATGAACGCAATGCGGCGGTGGCCGGCATCCAGCAGGTGGCGGGTCATCGCCATCGCGCCGGCATGGTCGTCGATGCTCAGCACCGGGTGGTCCTGCCCGGGCAGATAGGTGTTGATCAACACCGTCGGCAGCGACTGCGGCAGGTTGTCGGTCAGGAAGCCCGGGCTCTCGGCATAGGGCGACAGCACCAGCAGGCCGTCGACGCGGCCGCGCATGGCACGCAGGGCCGCGCCCTGCTGCTCCTGGTCACCGTGGTAGCTGGACACCAGCAGGTGCTGGCGGCGGTTGCGGGCAACGTTGTCGATGCCGCGCATCAGCTCGGAGAAGAATTCGCCGTACAGGTCCGGAAGCACCACGCCCACCGTATTGGTGCGGCGGCTGCTCAGGCTGCGGGCGGCGGCGTGCGGGGTGTAACGCAGCCGTGCGGCCACCTCCAGCACAAGCTGGCGGACCGGTTCGGCGACATTTTCATGCCCGTTGAGCGCGCGGGAAACCGTGGCCACGGAGACCCGGGCTTCGCGAGCGACGTCTTTGATTGTGATAGCTGCCTTGTTCACGAAGCCGCCCTCCACGGCTTGGACCTACCAGCATTGGCGCGGAATGTAAGCGTTTCCATCTGGGCTTGTAAACAGTCCGTTAGGCGAATGTCCTGAAATGGACATGGAAATCTGTCCATGGCGGGGCCCCGCAGGGACCGGCCAGGACAGTGCGGGACAAGGGCTCAGCCCTGTTCTGACGGGGTCTGTGCGCGGATGGACAAGGCGTGGATATCGGCGTCCATCATCGACCCCAGCGCGGCGTAGACCGCGCGATGCCGGGCCAGCGGGCCCAGTCCGGCGAAGCGTTCACTCACCACATGCACGTTGAAATGGCCGCGCCCGTCGCGCGCGCCGGCATGCCCGGCATGGCGATGGCTGTCGTCCTCGATCTCGAGCACGCTCGGCGCCAGTGCCTGTTGCAGCGCATCACGCATCCGTTCGATCCGTTCCGCGTTCACGGCAGTACCTTGCGGAACGGACGCACCTGCACGCGGGTGTAGACGCCTGCGGCCACGTACGGATCGGCATCGGCCCAGGCCTGGGCCTGTACCAGCGATTCGAACTGCGCGATCACCACCGAACCACTGAAACCGGCCGGGCCGGGGTCTTCGCTGTCCACCGCCGGGCACGGCCCGGCCAGCAGCAGGCGCCCCTCGTCACGCAGCGCGTGCAGCCGCGCCAGGTGTTCCGGCCGCGCCTGCAGCCGTTGCGCCAGCACGTCCTGGCCGTCATACCCTTCGATCACATACCACACCGGCATTTCCTCGCTTGCGTTGTCGGGTGCGCAGATTCTAGCCAATGCGCCCGCTGCCCCGGCCCGGCTGGACACTGGCGCGACAAAGGCTTACCCTAGACTCCATTGCACGTGGCTGGATGCAGCAGCCCGTCGGTTTTTGCGGCCAACGCAGCCCCCGACGACCGTCCCGCTGCTTCAAAACCGGACCACCTGGCCGGGCCACGTAGACGACCTCCCCGTAGTTCTGTCGCTGCCGTTCCCTGCGGCGCGTCCTGCTGTTTGATATGTGTGGAATCGCGCCGATCCCGGCGTGTCTGGTGCCTTGGGGCTCCGTGGCGATGGCCCGGCGATCCTGGTGCCGCGACTGGTCCGTTGCAATCCTGATGTCCATTAGATGACTTCCGAACTCGCGCTCGACGCGAACCCGCCAACCCGGCCGCCCGCCCCCCAGCAGCAGGAAATGCCGCTGGCTGTGGTGCATGGGCAACCGGTCCTGCAGATTCCGCAGGACCTGTACATTCCGCCGGACGCGCTGGAAGTCATCCTGGATGCCTTCGAAGGCCCGCTGGACCTGCTGCTGTACCTGATCCGCCGGCAGAACCTGGACGTGCTGGACATCCCCGTGGCCGAGATCACCCGGCAGTACGTGGAATACATCACCGTGATGCGCGAGCTGCGCTTCGAGCTTGCTGCCGAATACCTTGTGATGGCCGCGATCCTGGCCGAGGTGAAGTCGCGCATGCTGCTGCCGCGCCCGGTAAGCGAGGAAGGCGACGAAGCCGACCCGCGCGCCGAACTGGTGCGCCGCCTGCAGGAGTACGAACGTTTCAAGCAGGCCGCCGAGGACATCGACGCCCTGCCCCGCCAGGACCGCGACACCAGCCTGGCACACGCCTTCATGCCCGAACGCGCTACGGTGAAGCTGCCGCCGCCGGTGGACCTGAAGGAAATGCTGCTGGCGCTGCACGACGTGCTCAAGCGCGCCGAGCTGTTCAGCGGCCACGCCATCAAGCGCGAGGCACTGAGCGTGCGGCAACGCATGGGCGAAGTGCTCGGCCGGCTTGAAGATGGCAAGTTCTATCGTTTTGAAGGGCTGTTCACTGCTGAAGAAGGCAAGCTGGGCGTGCTGGTCACGTTCCTGGCGGTGCTGGAACTGGCCAAGGAACAGCTGCTGGACATCGTCCAGGAAGAACCGCTGGCGCCGATCTACGTGAAGTCGCTGGCGGCCGGCAACACCAATGCCCCGCTGCAGTTCAGCAGCGAGTTCGACGACAACGACGCCGCCAATGCGGACGAGTGAGCGCTGACTGCCGATGGATCAATCGCTGATCGACCGCATTGTCGAGGGTGCCCTGCTGGCCTCCAGCCAGCCGCTCACCCTGGCCCAGCTGAAGGACCTGTTCCCGGAAGAGGAACCGGCACCGCCGGGCAGCATCGAACGTGCGCTGGAACGCCTGCGGGAAGCCTGCGCAGGCCGCGGCGTGGAACTGGTCGAGGTCGCCTCCGGCTTCCGCTACCAGGTCACCGGCGAAGTGCATGGCTGGATCAGCCGGTTGTGGACCGAACGCAAGACCCGCTACACCCGCGCCACCCTGGAAACCCTGGCGCTGATCGCCTACCGGCAGCCGATCACCCGCGGCGAGATCGAGCAGGTGCGTGGCGTGGCGGTCAGCAGCAACATCATCCAGGCGCTGGAAGAGCGCGAGTGGATCCGCGTGGTCGGCCACCGCGACGTACCCGGCAAGCCGGCCCTGTTCGGTACCACCAAGGGCTTCCTGGACTACTTCGGCCTGAAGCGCCTGGACGAACTGCCGCCGTTGTCGGAACTGAAGGACCTGGGCGAGCTGGACCCCCAGCTGGCCCTGGACCGCCACGTACCGGCCGCCGCCGGTGCTGACGGTCCGGACATCTCGGCCGGCGCCGATGGCGCTGCCGCAAACGATGATGCCGGCAGTTCCGGCAGTGACACCCCCGATTCCGCCGATGCAGCCCCTGCCTCGGCCTCCGATGAGCAAGCACCTTCGCCCTTCGATGATGGGCATCCCGATTCCGCGCCGGGCGAGCGCGCGGTGCCAGTGAACGAACGCGAAGACAACGCCGTCGCGATGACGACCGTGGCTGTTGACCAAGCCGATTCCGAACCAGAGGCCGACCTCGAAACCGTCGGCCGGAGCAAAACTGATGAGTGACACCCCCCGTAACAAGCTCTCGCTGAAGCGCGAAGCCACCTCCGAACAGTTCAAGCTGGAAGAGCGCCTGCACAAGGTGCTGGCCCAGGCCGGCCTCGGCTCGCGCCGCGCGCTGGAACAGCGCATCGCCGAAGGCCTGGTCAAGGTCAACGGTGAAGTCGCGCAGACCGGCATGTCGGTCAAGAGCGGCGACAAGATCGAGCTGGACGGCCGCGGCTTCGTCGCCACCGCCCTGGCCGAGCCGTCGCGCGTGCTGGTCTACAACAAGCCGGAAGGCGAAGTGACCACCCGCGAAGACCCCGAAGGCCGCCCGACCGTGTTCGAATCGCTGCCGCCGCTGAAGGGCGCGCGCTGGATCGCGATCGGCCGCCTCGACATCAACACCACCGGCCTGCTGCTGGCCACCACCGACGGTGAGCTGGCCAACGCCATGATGCACCCGTCGTTCGAGGTCGAGCGCGAGTACGTGGTGCGCGTGCGTGCCCCGGAAGGCGAGGAAAAGGTCTCCGATGCCATCGTCGACCGCCTCTCCCGCGGCGTTGCACTGGAAGACGGCCCGGCCAAGTTCGACGAGATCGAGCGCATCGGCGGCACGGATTCGCACGACTGGTTCCGCGTCGTGGTGAAGGAAGGCCGCAACCGCGAAGTGCGCCGCCTGTGGGAATCGCAGGGCTGCCAGGTCAGCCGCCTGAAGCGCACCCGCTACGGCAAGGTCAGCCTGCCGCGCGAACTGGCCCGCGGCCATTCGGTGGAACTGGGTACCGCCCAGGTGGAAGCCCTGCGCGCGCAGCTGAAGCTGGAAGAAGGCGCGCCGTCGGCGCTGACCCTGCAGCCGGTGATCGGCCAGCGCCGCGCCGCCAAGACCACCGTGCGCGTGCGCGAGGGTGGCCGTGGCAATGCCTACGTCAACGGCCACAACACCGCTGATGAAGGCCGCGAGCTGCGTCGCTTCGACAACGTGCGCGAAGATCGCGGCCGTGGTCGCGGTGGCAAGGGCGGCGGTTTCAAGGGCGGCCTGACGGTCAGCGGTGAAGCCGCGGCCAAGCAGTCGCAGAAGCCGTTCAAGCAGCGCGCGCAGAAGAACGACCGTTCGCTGCCGGAAGGCAATCCGGCGGCATTCCGCACCTGGTACGTGCCGGATGGCGTGAGCACCGGCCCGAGCGGCCATCGCAACGCCGGTCCGGGCGCGCGTGGCCCGGGTGCCCGTGGTCCGGGTGCAGGCGGCCAGGGCCGTCCGTACGGCAAGCCGAAGGGTCCGGGCGCAGGCGCCGGTGGCGGCCAGGGCCGTGGCGGTTTCGGTGGTGAAGGCCGTGGCGGCGCAGGCGGCCAGGGTCGTCCGGCCGGCGCGGGCAACCGCTCGCAGGGCCAGGGCAACAAGCACCCGTACGGCCATCCGGGCAATGCCCCCAGCTTCCCGTCCGATCACGCGACCCCGGGCTTCAACCCGTACGGCAGCCCGAAGCCGGCACACGGTGCACGTCCGGGCGGCCGTGGTCCGGGCGGCGGCAACCGTGGCCCGGGCGGTAACCGTGGTCCCGGTGGTCCGGGTGGCAACCGTGGCCCGGGTGGCCCCGGCGGCAACCGCGGTCCGGGCGGCCCGCGCCGCAGCGGCCCGCGCGGCGGCTGATCGCCGATACGCTTGAAATGAGAAACCCCGGCTCCGGCCGGGGTTTTTCGTTGCGCAAGAAAAAGGGGACGGAGGGAATTAAGTCGTTTTTGCCACAGTGCGCGCCGAACGGCAAAAACGACTTAATTCCCTCCGTCCCCTTTTCGCGGGTTCAGCGGCGCCGGATCACGAACGAGGAGCCGTCCACACCCAGGTCCCAGCCACGGCCGCTACCGGCCAGCGCCAGCGACACGTCGCCCTTGGTCATCGCCACGGCACCACCGGAGCGGATCGCGCCGGCGTGCGCCCCCAGCGCCACGTACTTGCCGAGCAGGTCGTCCAGCGAATAGGCGCCGGTGAAGCGGCCCTTGCCGTCGACGATCTTCGATTTGCCAGCGGTCAGGCCACCGCCGGTGACCTTGATGCGCACCGGAATGCGCGCGCCGTTGGTGCACTGGATGGTGCCGGTACCCGAGGCGGTCTTGTAGAACAGCGACCAGCCGGACAGGTTGTAGCGCAGGTCGCAGTCGATGTTGCCGGCCGCCTGCGCCGCAGGAGCGGTCAGCGCGGTGGCGAGCAGGCCCAGGGCCAGCAGCAGGGAGAATTTCATGGTGTCATCCGGCGGGAAGGCAGCACTCAGGCGCGCTCGTCCAGGTGGAAGGCATCGGCATCGAGCATCGCAGGGAAGCGTGCGCGGTGCGCGGCCAGCGCCTCGGCAGAGATCGTGGTGGTCACCACCTGCTCGCGCTCGCGGATCTCCACCTGCGGCTGGCCAAGGAAATCAATCACGGCACTGTCGCCAGCGTAATGCAGCTGGTTGCCGTCCACGCCGATGCGGTTGACCGCCGCCACGAAGCACAGGTTCTCGATGGCCCGCGCACGCAGCAGCGTCTTCCACGCGTAGGCACGCGCCGACGGCCAGTTGGCGACGAAGATCTGCAGGTCGAAGTCCAGCTGCCCGGGGCGCTCGACGTTGTAGCGGTTGCGGCAGAACACCGGGAAGCGCAGGTCGTAGCAGACCTGCGGATTGATCCGCCAGCCCTTCCACTCCACGCTCAGGCGCTCGCGGCCGGCGGCATAGCGCTCGTGTTCGCCGCCATAGCGGAACAGGTGACGCTTGTCGTAGTACTGCAGTGCACCGTCCGGCGTGGCGAACAGCAGGCGGTTGTAGACGCCCTCGCCCTCACGCAGCTGCACGCTGCCGATCACTGCCGCGTTCAACGCCTTGGCCTGCTCACGCACCCAGGCCACGGTCGGGCCGTCCATGCCTTCGGCCTGGGCGATGGCTTCGTTGGAGAAGCCACTGGTGAAGGTCTCCGGCAGGATCACCAGGTCGGTGGTGCCGGCCAGCGGCGCCAGCAACGCACCGTAATAGGCACGGTTGGCGGCCGGGTCGTGCCAGCGGGTGTCGCCCTGGACGAGGGAAATGCGCAGGTCCTGCATGTTCAGCGCCCCACTCACAGCAAACGCAGGCGTTCGATCGCCGCGTCCATGGTCGCTTCGTTCTTGGCGAAGCACAGCCGCACCAGGCGCTGGCCGGCCGGCGGGTTCTCGTAGAACGGCGACAGCGGAATGGCGGTGACGCCCTTCTCGATGGTCAGCCACTTCACGAACTCATGGTCCGGCAGATCGCTGATGGCCGAGTAATCGACCAGCTGGAAATAGCCGCCCGGCACCGGCAGCGCCTTCAGCCGGGTGCCGGCCAGTTGCTCGCGGAAGCGATCGCGCTTGGCCTGGTAGAACGCGCCCAGCTCCAGGTGATGCTCGGGCTCGTCACGGATCATCGCGGCGAAACCGTACTGTGCCGGGCCGAAGCTGGTGAAGGTGTTGTACTGGTGGACCTTGCGGAACTCGGCGGTCAGCGCCGGCGGCGCGATCGCATAACCGATCTTCCAGCCGGTGCAGTGGTAGGTCTTGCCGAAGCTGGAGATCACGAACGCACGCTCGCGCAGTTCCGGGTAGCGCAGCGCCGACTCGTGGCGGCGGCCGTCATAGATGATGTGCTCGTACACCTCATCGGAGATCAGGTAGATCTGCGTGCCGCGCAGCAGCTCGGCCAGCGCCTGCATGTCCTGCGCCGACAGCATCGCGCCGGACGGGTTGTGCGGGGTGTTGACGATCAGCATGCGGGTGCGCGGGGTGATCGCCGCACGCACGCGATCCCAGTCGACGGCGAAGGTCTGCGGGTCCAGCGACACATGCACGGCCTTGGCGCCGGCCAGGTCGATCGCCGGCTCGTAGCAGTCGTAGGCCGGGTCGAGCACGATCACTTCCTCGCCGGCACGCACCACGGCGTGGATGGCGTTGAAGATGGCCTCGGTGCCGCCGCTGGTGACGGTGATCTCGCTGTCGGCATCCACCTGCGCGCCGTAGCAGTCCAGCGCCTTCTGCGCGATGGCCTGGCGCAGCGGCGCCACGCCGGTCATCGGCGGGTACTGGTTCAGCCCGGCGGCCATCGCCCTGGCGGTTTCATCGATCAGGCGCTGCGGCGCGGAAAAGTCCGGGAAGCCCTGGCCGAGGTTGACCGCGCCGTGTTCGGCGGCGAGCTGGGACATCACGGTGAAGATCGTGGTACCGACCTTGGGCAGCTTGGTGTTCGGTTGCATCGGCCTGGGCTGTGGGGGAACAGACCTGCGAGTTTACGCAATCCGTGCTTCCGTAGTGCCGGCCGCTGGCCGGCAACAGCGGCCAGACAACCGGCGCCGGGCGAACTGCCGGCCAGCGGCCGGCACTACCACGGGCATTCGCCGCTACAATTGCCGCCGCACTCCGGCATGAAGATCCCTGCCCCTTGAACACCCCTGCATTGCTGGCCGCCAGCGGCCTGAGCTTCTCCCGCAATGACGAGCCCGTGTTCGGCCCGCTGGATTTCCACGTGGACGCCGGCGAAGCCCTGCTGGTGCAGGGCGGCAATGGCGCCGGCAAGACCACCCTGCTGCGCGTGCTGGCCGGCCTGGCCCGGCCCGGCGCGGGCCAGGTGCGGATCGACGGCAAGCCGGCCAGCACTGCCGAGCGCGCGCGCTACGTCGCCTACCTCAGCCATCTGCCGGCCTTGAAGCCGGATCTGGATACGCTGGAGAACCTGCACTTCCTGTGTGGCCTGCACGGCCGCCGTGCACGGCAGATGCCCGGCAACGCGCTGGCCATCGTCGGCCTGGCCGGCTACGAGGACACCCTGGTCCGTCACCTGTCCGCCGGGCAGAAGCGGCGGTTGGCGCTGGCGCGCATCTGGCTGTCGCCCGCACCGCTGTGGCTGCTCGACGAACCCTACGCCAACCTCGACCTGGAGGGCATCACTCTGGTCAACCGGATGATCTCGGCGCATCTGCGCGCCGGGGGCGCGGCGCTGGTCACCACCCATGGCGCCTATGCCGCGCCGCCGGTACGCACCCGCCAGCTCGACCTCGGCGGTGCCGCATGATCGCGCCGGGCACCGAACCGGGCCTGTGGCAGACCGCGGGCGCCCTGCTCAAGCGCGACCTGCGCCTGCTCTGGCGCCGTCGCGGCGATGCACTGCAGCCGCTGCTGTTTGCCGTGCTGGTGGTGGTGTTGTTCGCATTGGCCCAGGGCCGCGAGCCGCAACTGCTGGCCGCCACCGCCGGTGCGGTGCTGTGGCTGGCGGTGCTGCTGGCCGGCCAGCTGTCGCTGGATTCGCTGTTCCGTTCCGATGCCGAAGACGGCTCGCTGGAGCAATGGCTGCTGGCGCCGGTACCGTTGGCGTGGCTGGTGCTGGTGCGCGTGCTGCTGCATTGGGCCACCACCGCGCTGCCGTTGATCGTGGTCAGCCCGTTGCTGGCGGAAATGCTGCATCTGCCGCATGACCAGCTGCCGATGTTGCTGGCATCGTTGCTGCTGGGAACGCCGTTGCTGAGCCTGATCGGTGGCGTGGTCGCCGCGCTGACCGTAGGCATCCGACGCTCTGGTATTCTCGTGGCGTTGCTGTCGTTGCCGCTGTACGTGCCGGTGCTGGTGTTCGGCGCGGGCAGCCTGGCGGCAGCCGGACGCGGACAGGATCCGGTCGGTGCGCTGCTGATGCTGGGCGCCGGCCTGCTGGTCGCGCTGGTGCTGGCTCCGCTGGCCACCGCCGCTGCAATACGCATTTCTCTGAGTTGACCGAGCTGAGAGCCAATCCACCCCTGCTGGATAGCCGCCACGCATGAATCCGATTGTCCGCTGGTTCCACCAACTCGGTTCGCCCCCCACGTTCGACCGATTCGCTGCCCGCTGGTCGCGGGTGTTCTATCTCGCCGCGGTACCGGTGCTGCTGGTCGGCATGTGGCAGGCGCTGCTGGTGGTGCCACCGGAAGCCAAGCAGCTGGACAGCTTCCGCATCCTCTACATCCATGTGCCCAGTGCCTGGATGAGCCTGTTCGTATTCGCGCTGATGGCGCTGTATGCCGCCATTGCCCTGATCTGGCGGATCAAGGTCTGTGAGATCCTGGCCATGGCCTGTGCGCCGATGGGTGCCGGCTTCACCCTGATCACCCTGCTGACCGGCAGCATCTGGGGCAAGGGCACCTGGGGCACCTGGTGGGACTGGGACCCGCGCATGACCAGCGAGCTGGTGCTGCTGTTCCTGTACCTGGGCGTGATCGGCCTGTACCACGCCATCGAGGACCGCCGCAGCGCCGCACGCGCGGCCGGCCTGCTGGCCATCGTCGGCGTCAGCCTGCTGCCGGTGATCCGCTATTCGGTGGACTGGTGGGGTGGCCTGCACCAGCGCCAGTCGATCAACGTGTTCGGTGAATCGGCGATCAGCAGCGCGATGATCGCGCCGCTGTGGTGGATGGTGATCGGCACCAAGTTCTGGTTCGCCGGTTCGGTACTGGCCAAGGCGCGCGCCGACAACCTCGACCGCGAGGCCGGCAAGGCCTGGGTCGGCGGTCGCGTCGATGCCACGCACCCGGCCCGGGAGGCCCAGCCATGACCCACCTGCCCTATGTGATCGGCGCCTACGCCGTGTTCGTGCTGGTACTTGGCGCCGACGCCATCGGCTCGTGGCTGCGCCTGCGCGTGGCGCGCCGCTTGGCCCTGGCCCGGCAGCAGCGCCAGCAGACCCGTGCCGGCCGGCAGGATGCGGCCGCGCCGCTGTCGACGGAGCTGGAACGATGACCCCGGTTCAGCGTCGCCGCCTGGTGTGGGTACTGCTTGCCCTGCTCGCGTCCGGCCTGGCCACCGCGCTGGTGGCGATGGCGCTGGAGCGCAACATCGCCTACCTGTACACGCCCGCCGAAGTGCTGCGTGGCGATGTCGATGCGCAGTCGCGCTTCCGCCTCGGTGGCATGGTGGTGAAAGGCTCCTTCAATCGCCCGGTCGGCTCGCTGGAGGCGCGCTTCGAAGTGACCGACGGCGATGCACAGCTGCCGGTGACCACCTCGCGGATCCTGCCGGACATGTTTGCCGAAGGCACCGCCGTGGTCGCCAGCGGCCGGCTGCAGGACGGGATTTTCGTCGCCGATGAAGTGCTGGCCAAGCACGATGAGAAGTACGTGCCGAAGGAAGTGGCCGACAAGATGGGCGATGCCCATCGCAAGCACGACGTGCCGGTGACGGCACCCGAGGTGCGCTGAGTGCTGCCCGAACTGGGTCAGGTCCTGCTGTTGTGCGCGTTGCTGGCCTCGCTGCTGCAGGCTGGCCTGCCGCTGGTGGGCGCGCATCGCAACAACCCGGCCTGGATGGCGGTGGCGCGACCGGCCGCCTTTGCCCAGCTGCTGCTGGTCGCCGGCGCGTTCGCCGTGCTCACCGCCGCATTCGTGCAGCAGGATTTCTCGGTGCGCTACGTGGCCGAGAACTCCAATTCGCTGCTGCCGATGATCTACCGCTATTCGGCGGTGTGGGGCGCGCACGAAGGCTCGCTGCTGATGTGGGCACTGGTATTGGCGCTGTGGACCGGCGCGGTAGCGCTGTTCTCGCGGCACCTGCCGGCACCGGTGCAGGCGCGCGTACTGGCGGTGATGGGTGTGGTCAGCGTCGGCTTCCTCGCCTTCCTGATCTTCACCTCCAACCCGTTCCTGCGCCTGAATCCGGTGCCACTGGAAGGCCGCGACCTCAATCCGCTGCTGCAGGACCCGGGGCTGATCATCCATCCGCCGATGCTGTACCTGGGCTATGTCGGCTTCGCGGTACCGTTCGCGTTCGCGGTGGCGGCGCTGCTGGAAGGCCGCGTCGACGCGCGCTGGCTGCGCTGGACGCGGCCATGGACCAACGTCGCCTGGGGCTTCCTGACCCTGGGCATCGCGCTGGGCAGCTGGTGGGCGTACTACGAGCTGGGCTGGGGCGGCTGGTGGTTCTGGGACCCGGTGGAGAACGCCAGCTTCATGCCGTGGCTGGTTGGTGCAGCACTGATCCACTCGCAGGCGGTCACCGAAAAGCGCGGCACCTTCGGCAGCTGGACCCTGCTGCTGGCGATCGCCGCCTTCGCGCTGTCCCTGCTCGGCACCTTCCTGGTGCGCTCCGGCGTGCTGACCAGCGTGCATTCGTTCGCTGCAGATCCGTCGCGCGGCCTGTTCATCCTGGTGTTCCTGTCAGTGCTGGTCGGTGGCAGCCTGTTGCTGTATGCGCTGCGCGCCAGCCAGCTGAGCGTGGACGCCGACGATCCGCGCCGTGGCTTCACCGCCACCTCGCGCGAAACCCTGCTGCTGGCCAACAACCTGCTGCTGGCCACCGCCTGCGCGATGGTGCTCCTGGGCACGCTGTACCCGCTGCTGGCCGATGCGCTGTCGCTGGGCAAGATCTCGGTCGGTCCGCCCTACTTCGGCAGCCTGTTCCTGCTGCTGATGGCACCGATGATCCTGCTGCTGCCGTTCGGCCCACTGGTGAAGTGGCAGCGCGACCAGCCCTCGCGTGCCTTCGCGCTGCTGGCACCGTGGCTGGCACTGGCCATCGTGCTCGGCGCACTGGCCTGGTGGCAGGCGCCGCAGAATGGCTGGAAGGCCGGCCTCGGCGTGGCCGCGGCGGCCTGGGTCGGGTTCGGTACCGCGCGTTTCGTCTGGCAGCGGCTGCGCGGCAACGGCCGCTTCACCGCCGAGATGCTCGGCATGATCGTCGCCCACGCCGGCATCGCGTTGTTCCTGGCTGGCGCCTTGCTGGTGGAAGCACTGAACGTGCAGCGTGAAGTGGCGCTGGCACCGGGCCAGCAGCTGGTGGTCGGCCGCCATGAAGTGCGCTTCGAAGGCGTGGACCATCGCGAAGGCCCCAATTTCATTTCCGACCGCGGCCATCTGCGGGTGTTCCGCAACGGCCGCGAGCAGGCGCTGCTGCATCCGGAGAAGCGCCAGTACGCCAGCGGTGGCCAGGTGATGACCGAGGCCGGCATCGACGCACGCTTCGACGGTGATGTCTACGTGGCATTGGGCGAGCCGCTGGGCAACAATGCATGGGCGGTACGGGTGCACATCAAGCCGTTCGTGCGCTGGATCTGGCTGGGCGCGCTGCTGATGGCCCTGGGCGGATTCATCACCGCCGCCGACCGCCGTTTCCGTCGTCCGTAGGAGTTCCCATGTCCGAGTCCCCCGCCCCGCGCCCCTCCCGCCCGCTGCCGCCGGTAGCCATCGTGATCGGCGTGCTGTTCTTCTTCGGCCTGCTCGGGCTGATGATCTACGGGGTGATGAAATCGGGCGATCCGCAGCGCGACGTGCTGCCCTCGGCCCTGATCGACAAGCCGGCGCCGGCGTTTGCGCTGCCGGTGCTGCATGACCCGGAAATGATCGTGCACAGCGACGACCTGCGCGGCGCGCCCTACCTGCTGAACGTGTGGGGCAGCTGGTGCGCGGCCTGCCGCGAAGAACACCCGGTGCTGACCCGCTTCGCCGAGAGCAAGCGCGTGCGCGTGATCGGCTACAACTGGAAGGACGATCCGACCGACGCGCTGCACTGGCTGGAACAGCTGGGCAATCCCTTCATGGTGGTGCTCAGCGATGTTGAAGGCCGCACCGCGATCGACTGGGGCGTGACCGCCGCACCGGAAACCTTCCTGGTCGATGGCAGCGGCATCGTGCGCTGGAAGTACAGCGGCGCGATGACCCAGCGCGTGGTGGACGAGAAACTGATTCCGGCGCTGGAGAAGATCGAGAAGGCCCAGGGCAGTGCCGGCAGCACGCTGCACACGGCGCCCTGAGCCGATGCGCTGGCTGCTGACGATGCTGCTTTTACTGCTGCCGCTGGCCGTGCTGGCCCAGCAGCCGCTGCACGATCCGCAGCCCCTGCAGTTCCGCGATGACGCCGAGGAGCGTCGCTTCCATGACCTGGCCGCACAGCTGCGCTGCGTGCAGTGCCAGAACCAGTCACTGGCCGATTCCAACGCGCAGATCGCGCAGGACCTGCGCCGCGAGGTACTGCAGCTGATGCAGCAGGGCCACGACGACGCGCAGATCAAGCAGTTCCTGGTGACTCGCTATGGTGAGTTCGTGCTGTACCAGCCACCGCTGCAGCCGGGTACCTGGCTGCTGTGGGGCGGCCCGCTGCTGGTGCTGGGGGCCGGTGCGCTGGTGGTGTTCGGCATCGTCCGGCGGCGTGGCCGCACGGTCGCCGCCACGCCGGCCAGCCAGGCCGACCAAGGAGAGGAATGGTGAGTCATTGGCTGCCGCTGCTGGCCGGCTTGGTTGCCGCACTGATGGCGGCGCTGGTGCTGTGGCCGTTGCGCCGCCACGGCCGCAGGGGTTTCGCCGTGGGCGTGCTGGCACTCGGTGTGGCCGGCGCCTGCCTGTACCTGCTGGTGGGCGACCCGCGCGCCGCGCAGGTACAGCCGGCACCGTCGGTCGCGACGCTGCGCGATGGCGTGCAGGCGTTGCAGGATGCACTCAAGCGCGACCCGCAGCGGGCCGATGGCTGGGCACTGCTGGGCCGTTCGCAGGCCGAGCTGGGCAATGCCGTCGCCGCCGCAGAGGCCTTCGCACGTGCTGCCGCACTGGCTCCGGACGACCCCGGCGTGCTGGTGGAAGCCGCACAGGCACGTGCCCAGGCCGACCCCGGGAAACAGTTCGATGACACCGCAATCGGCTGGTTGCAGCAGGCGCGCACGCTGGCCCCGGACGCCGAGCGCGCCAGCTGGCTGCTCGGCATCGCGCTGCGCCAGCGCGGCCGGAATGCCGAGGCCGCCGATATCTGGAGCGGCCTGCTGCCGCGGCTGGAGCCCGGCGCCGCGCAGGCGCTGCAGGCACAGATCGCCATCGCCCGCGAGGCCGCCGGCCAGGCGCCCGATGCAACCGCTGCGCCGCCACCGGCACTGCTGCAGGTGCGCGTACAGCTGCCTGCGTTGCAGGGCTCGGAGTGGCCGGCCAGCACCCGGGTGTTCGTGCTGGCCCGCGCCGTGGGTGGGCCGCCGATGCCGGTGGCCGCGCGCAAACTCCCGTTGGCGGACTTCCCGGCCACGGTCGGGCTCGGCGACGGCGACAGCCCGATGCCGACCGCGCCGCTGTCGGCGCATCGCGAAGTGGAAGTGCTGGCACGCATTTCGCGCAGCGGCAGCGCCAACCGCAGCGAGGACGACCTGCAGAGCACACCGGTGAAGGTGAGCCTGCCGCATGAGGGCGTGGTGGAACTGCGGTTCCCGTAGCACACCCCAGGGTAGTGCCGGCCGCTGGCCGGCAACCACGCAGATGCATCAGCGTTCATGGGGTTGCCGGCCAGCGGCCGGCACTACCGGGTGCATCGTCGATGGAAACCAGCGTGTCGCCAGCTCCACATGCGGCCCCGCTAGAATGACTGCATGACCGAATTCATCCCGCCCGGCACCCGCTTCCACGCCCTGCCCTCGCCATTCCCGTTCAAGCGCGGTGGCGCACTGCATGGCGCACGCGTGGCCTACGAAACCTGGGGAACGCTGGCCGCCGATGCCAGCAATGCGATCCTGATCGTGACCGGCCTGTCACCGGACGCGCATGCCGCAGCCAACGATGCCAACCCGGCACCGGGCTGGTGGGAGGCGATGGTCGGGCCCGGCAAGCCGATCGATACCGATCGCTGGTTCGTGGTGTGCGTGAACTCGCTGGGCAGCTGCAAGGGCTCGACCGGTCCGGCCTCGCTCAACCCCGCTACCGGTGAACCCTACCGCCTCGATTTCCCCGAGCTGTCGATCGAAGACGGCGCGCGCGCTGCCATCGAGGTGGTGCGCGCGCTGGGCATCACGCAGCTGGCCTGCGTGGTCGGCAACTCGATGGGCGGCATGACCGCGCTGGCGGTGCTGATGCTGCACCCGGGCATCGCGCGCAGCCATGTCAACATCTCCGGCAGCGCGCAGGCATTGCCGTTCTCGATCGCGATCCGCTCGCTGCAGCGCGAGGCGATCCGCCTCGACCCGCGCTGGAACGCTGGCCACTACGATGATGCCGAGTACCCCGAGTCGGGCATGCGCATGGCGCGCAAGCTGGGCGTCATCACGTATCGCTCGGCACTGGAATGGGATGGTCGTTTCGGCCGCGTGCGGCTGGATTCGGACCAGGCCGACGATGATCCGTTCGGCCTTGAATTCCAGGTGGAAAGTTACCTGGAGGGCCACGCGCGGCGCTTCGTGCGCTTCTTCGATCCGAACTGCTACCTGTACCTGAGCCGCTCGATGGACTGGTTCGATCTGGCCGAGTACGCCGATGGCGATGTGCTGGCTGGCCTGGCAAAGATCCGGGTGGAAAAGGCGCTGGCGATCGGCGCCAACACCGACATCCTGTTCCCGGTGCAGCAGCAGCAACAGGTCGCCGACGGCCTGCGTGCCGGCGGTGCCGATGCGCGCTTCGTCGGCCTGGAGTCGCCGCAGGGCCACGATGCGTTCCTTGTTGATTTCGAGCGTTTCGGCCCGGCCGTGCGCGGCTTCCTCGACGCGCTGTAAGTGGCGTGGCGGCGCAATCTCGGGCTCGCCGCCTTCGGTGCGCTGATCGCGCTGATGGTCAGCGGCGTGCTGCCACTGTGGCTGGGCGGCTGGTGCCTGCTGGCCAGCGTGGTGTCGTTCGGGCTGTATGGCCATGACAAGCGTGCGGCGCAGCGAAAGCAATGGCGCATTCCCGAGCGCACCCTGCAGCTGCTGGCCTTCGCCGGAGGCTGGCCAGGCGCGCTGCTGGGCCAGGCCCTGTTTCGTCACAAGCATCGCAAGGCCGCGTTCCAGTGGGTGTTCTGGCTGTGCGTGCTGGCCAACGTGGCCTCGATCGCGGTGATGCTGCGCGAATTCTCGCGGTAACGCTCGCAATCGGTAGTGCCGGCCGCGGGCCGGCAATCATGGGGTTGCCGGCCAGCGGCCGGCACTACCATTCACGGTTCGCGGATCAGAACCCCGTCACGCAACCGGTACTGCGCATCGACCACGCCGTCGGGCAGATCATCATGGGTGATCATCAGCAGGCTGCGACCGTCCAGCAGTCCGGACAGGTCCTGCAGCAGCGCGCGTGCGGTATCCACGTCCAGCCCCTCGGTCGGTTCGTCCAGCAACAGGATCGGCGCATTGCGCAACAGCGCGCGCGCCAGTGCCAGGCGCCGCGCCTGCCCGGCCGACATCGTCGCACCGTTCTCACCAACCCAGGCCTGCAGGCCGCCATTGCGCTCGGCCCATTCGGCCAGGCGTACCCGGCGTAGTACTGCCCACAGCTCGACGTCGTTGGCGTCGGGATCACCCAGCCGCAGGTTCTCGGCCACCGTGCCGGCAAACACCGGCGCGTTCTGCGGCAGCCACGCCAGCTGCCGATGCCACTCGGCCTGGGCGAAATCGCGCAGGTCGCGGCCGCCGTAGGTAATTCGCCCCTGCTGCGGATCCCATAGCCGCAGCAGCAGGCTGGACAAGGTGGTCTTGCCGCTGCCGCTGTCGCCACGGATCGCGATGCGCTCGCCCGGTGCCAGGGTCAGCTGCAGGCCGGACAGCACCGGCCGCGCCGCGCCCGGCCACTGGAAATGCACATCGTCCCAATGCACGCGCGCCGCCTGTGGTACGGCGTGCGGCGTCGACGGATCCTCCACCGTTGGCGATTGCTCAACGATGGCCTGCAAGCGATCGGCGGCGATGCGCCCGGACTGCAGCGACTGCCAGGCCAGGCCCATGCCCGCCCACAACTCGATCAACGCCACGGTGAGGAACACCAGGCCGGCGGCCATTTCCGGCGCGATGCGCTGCTGTTCGGCCGCATGCAGGGCCAACGCCAGCATCGCCACCAGGCCGAGCCCAGCCACCAGGCCATGCAGGGTCGAGGCTGCGATCAGGCGCCAGCGCCGGCGACGGTCGCGCGAGGCCAGCTGCTTGGCCGCTACCCGCACCTTCAACTGCCACGCCGCATCGGCATGCAGCGCGGCCAGATCCCCGGCCCCTTCCAGTCCTTCGAATGCAGCGGTGCGCAACGCGGCGCGATGCGCGGCGCGGTCTGCTTCTTCATCATCGCGACCGCGCACGCCCAGCCACGGCACACCGACGGCGATCAGCAATGCCAGCACCGCCAGCAGCACGGCCGCCGACGGCAGGATCAGCGCTGCTGAAACCACCGCGACCAGCGACAACGCACCCAGCGCCACCAAGGGCCCGATGGCACGCACCAGCAGGCCATCCACCTCTCCGATGTCACCGAGCAGGCGTGCCAGCAGGTCGCCGGTACGCGTGGCCCCCAACCGTGCCGGCGCCAGTGGCAGCGCGCGGCGGAAGAACCACACGCGCAGGTCGCGGGCAATGCGCAGGGTGGCGTCGTGTCCAACCAGTTTCTCGAAATAGCGCGACACGATGCGTGCCATGGTCAGGCCGCGGATGCCGGCCGAGGGCGAGAAGAAATTGAAGCCCTGGCCAAGCCCGGCGGCACCGGCCAGCGCGGCCGCAGTAAGGAAACCACCGGACAGGCCCAGCAGCGCGGTGCCGGCCAGCATCGTGGTCCACAGCAGCAGCATCGTCAGCAGCAGACGCGGACGATGGCGCAGGAACACTGCACGCAGTGAATCGGGTGAACGGCTCATGCGCGCACCGCCTGTGCCGGCTCGACCAAGCGTCCTTCCGGCAGCAGCAGGCAACGGTCGGCCCAGGCGATCACCGCCGGGCTGTGGGTGGCGACCACCACGCTGCGGCCCCGCGCATACGCGGCCAGGCTGCGCAGCAGCGCGGCTTCGGTATCGGCATCGAGGAAGGCGGTCGGCTCGTCCAGCAGCAGCACCTGCGGGTCGCGCAGCAGCAGGCGCGCCAGGCCGATGCGGCGCGCTTCGCCACCGGACAGGCCGAAGCCGCGCTCGCCGATCACCGTGTCCAGCCCCTGCGGCAGTCGTTGCGCGAACTGCAGCACCTGCGCCGCCTCGGCCACCGCGCGCAGCCGTGCATCGCTGGCACCGGGGTCGGCCAACCGCAGGTTGTCGGCAATGCTGCCGTGGAACAGGTAGGGACGCTGGCTGGCATAGGCCACCTGCACGCCGGGGCGCAGCTGCAGCTTGCCGGCGCGTGGCGGCAACCAGCCGGCCAGCGCTTCCAGCAGCGTGCTCTTGCCAGACCCGCTGGGGCCCACCAGGGCCAGCCGCTGGCCCGGTTCCAGCAGTACATCCAGATCCTGCAGCACATCGTGCGGTGCGCCCAGCGGACGCAGCACCAGCCCCTGCGCGCGCAGCGGCGGCAAGGCGGCCTCGGCCGGCTCCACCGCCAGCGCGGCGCCCTCGTTGTCGAGGAGCAGGCCCTGTTCGTCGGGCAGCGACTGCAGCAGGCGCTCCACTTCGGCGGCCGCCGCCAGGGCGTTGGCACGGTCGTGGTAGTGCGCGGCCAACCGCCGCAGTGGTGCGTAGAACTCCGGGGCCAGCAGCAGGCAGAACAGGCCGGCGCCCAGCGTCGGCACCGCTGCATGCAGCGACATCATGCCCAGGTAGCTCAGGCCGAGGTACAGCGCAACCATCGCCACGCTCACCGAGGCGAAGAATTCCAGCACCGTGGATGACAGGAACGCGATCCGCAGCACCTTCAGCGTGCGCAGGCGCACGCCTTCGGCGGCGGCCTCCACGCCGGCCAGTTCGGCTTCGCCACGGCCGTACAGGCGCAGCAGGCCCAGGCCCTTGATGCGATCGGCGAAGTGGCCGCTCATCCGCGCCAGTTCCCCCAGCTGGGCGCGACCGGCCGCTTCAGCGCCCCACCCGACCAGCATCATGAAGAACGGCACCAGCGGCGCGGTGAACAACAGGATCAGCGCCACCACCCAGTCGACCCAGGCCACTGCGGCCAGGATCAGCAGCGGCACCACCACCACCTCGGTGCGTACCGGCAGGAAGCCGCTGTAATAATTCTCGATCGCATCGCCGTGATGCAGCACCAGTTCGCCCAGCTCGCCGGTGCGACGCTGGCGCAGCCACAGCGGGCCATGGCCCAGCAGGCGCGCGAACACACGTTCGCGCAGTGCCAGCCGCGCAGCATCGGCCACATCACCGGCTGCGGCCTGGGTGGCGCTGCCCAGCAGCGTGCGCAGCACCAGGATCAGCGCCAGTCCGCCCAGCACCGGCAGGCCCGACGCCAGCGGCGCGCGCTCCACCAGCACCTGCTGCACCAGCCAGGCAATGGCGGCGGCCTGGCCGATCAGCAGCGCCCCGGACAGGCTGATGCACAGCGCCGCCAGGCGCTGGCGGCCCCGGGCGGGCCGCGCCAGATCGGCCAGCCATGCAGTGCGGGCGCGCCGCTGGCGGGTCGTTTCGGCTTCCTGGGAAAGGCCGTCGGGGGTTGTTTCGGCAGCGCTCAAGAGGTCTTCACGGGCAGCGGGGGAGACACGGCATTGTAGGCGCAGGCAATAGCCGGCCCCTGCGGCCGGCAGTCGCAGTCTTCATCAGGTTGGCATACGATCAACCGGGTCACCTGTTCATACATTGATCTGGATCAAGGCTGTTTGAAGTAGTCGGTCACATCATTCACGTCGTAGACCACCCTTCCCGCCACCTGCAACGGCACTATCCAACGAGGTAGCCAGGCCATGATTGATCAGACAGTCGTAGAACTGTCGCGGCTGCAATTCGCGCTGACCGCGATGTACCACTTCCTATTCGTACCGCTCACCCTCGGCCTGTCCTTCATGGTGGCCATCATGGAGAGCGTGTACGTGATGACCGGCAAGGAGATCTGGCGCAGGATGACCCTGTTCTGGGGCGTCCTGTTCGGCATCAACTTCGCCATGGGCGTCGCCACCGGCATCGTGATGGAATTCCAGTTCGGCATGAACTGGTCCTACTACAGCCACTACGTGGGTGACATCTTCGGTGCGCCGCTGGCCATCGAAGGCCTGATGGCGTTCTTCCTGGAAGCCACCTTCGTCGGCCTGTTCTTCTTCGGCTGGAACCGCCTGAGCAAGGTCAAGCACCTGATGGTGACCTGGCTGATGGCGCTGGGCACCAACCTGTCGGCGATCTGGATCCTGATCGCCAACGGCTGGATGCAGAACCCGACCGGTGCGGTGTTCAATCCGGAAACCATGCGCATGGAAGTCGTCGACTTCATGGCGGTGGTGTTCAACCCGGTGGCACAGGCCAAGTTCGTGCACACCGTCAGCGCCGGTTACGTAACCGGTGCGGTGTTCGTGATGGCGATCAGCGCCCTGTTCCTGCTGCGCAACAAGCACAAGGACCTGGCCCGTCGCTCGTTCGCGGTGGCCGCAGCGTTCGGCCTGCTGTCCTCGCTGTCGGTGGTGGTGCTGGGTGACGAGAGCGGTTACGCCGCCAGCGAACACCAGAAGATGAAGCTGGCTGCGATCGAAGCGATGTGGGAGACCGAGCGTGCGCCGGCCGACTTCACCGCCTTCGGCATCCCCAACCAGCAGACCCACCAGAACGACTACGCGGTGAAGATCCCGTACCTGATGGGCCTGATCGCCACCCGCTCGTTGAACCAGCCGATTCCGGGCATCCTGGAGCTGGTCGAGCGTGCCGAGCACCGCGTGCGTGGCGGCCAGCTGGCCTACGGCGCACTGGAACGCCTGCGCGCCAACAAGAACGACGTGGAAGCGCGCGAGATGTTCGATCGCCACTGGCAGGACCTGGGCCACGGCCTGCTGCTCAAGCGCTACCGCGATGACATCCTCAACGCCACCCCGCAGGAGATCTCGCAGGCGGCGATGGACACCGTGCCGCGCGTGATGCCGCTGTTCTGGACCTTCCGCGTGATGGCCGGCCTCGGCTTCTACCTGATCGCCTTCTTCGCGCTGGCCTTCTACTACTCGTGCCGCAACAACTTCCAGGACAAGCGCTGGTTCCTGAAGGTGGCCCTGTGGACGCTGCCGGCGCCGTGGATCGCCATCGAGTGTGGCTGGTTCGTGGCCGAGTACGGTCGCCAGCCGTGGGCGGTTGATGGCGTGCTGCCGACCTTCTATGCGGCATCAGGCCTGGCCCTGCACGAAATCGTGCTGACCCTGGCCGGCTTCACCGCGATCTACACCGCGCTGATCGTGGTCGAGATCAAGCTGATGCTCAAGGCGATCCGCAAGGGTCCGGACGAGGTGCTGCCGTCGCTGCAGTCGCCCCAGCCGCATGCTTCCCACAATGCCTCGGCGCCGGCCGCCGGCCAGGCCTGAGGCAGGAGAACCAAGATGGATTTCATTCTTCTGGACTACACCACGCTGCGCGTGATCTGGTGGCTGCTGCTCGGCATCCTGCTGATCGGCTTCGCCGTGATGGATGGTTTCGACCTGGGCGTGGGCACGCTGCTGCCCTTCGTCGCCCGCAACGATGCCGAGCGCCGGTTGGTGATCAACACCATCGGCCCGGTCTGGGAAGGCAACCAGGTGTGGCTGGTGCTCGGTGGCGGTGCGATCTTCGCCGCCTGGCCGCCGCTGTATGCGGTCAGCTTCTCCGGGTTCTACCTGGCGATGTTCGTGATCCTGTTCGCGCTGATCCTGCGTCCGGTCGGTTTCAAGTTCCGCAGCAAGATGCCCAGCGAACGCTGGCGCAACACCTGGGACTGGGCGCTGTTCATCGGCGGCTTCATCCCGGCGCTGATCATGGGCGTGGCGGTGGGCAACGTGGTGCTGGGCGTGCCGTTCCACTTCGATGACAGCATGCGCATCTTCTACACCGGCTCGTTCTTCGGCCTGCTGATGCCCTTCGCACTGCTGGCCGGCCTGCTCAGCGTGTCGATGCTGGTCGCGCACGGTGCCGCCATGCTGGTGATCAAGACCGACGGCCCGGTGGCCGAACGTGCCGCCCGCTTCGGCAGCATCGCCGCGATCATCGCCTTCGTGCTGTTCGCGGTCGGCGGTGCCTGGGTGGCCTTCGGCCTGCCGGGTTACCAGATCACCTCGCAGGTGGTCACCGATGGCGCCACCAACCCGCTGCTGAAGACCGCCGAACTCGGCGCCGCCGGTGGCTGGATGCGCAACTACAGCGCGATGCCGGCCACGATCCTGGCCCCGCTGCTCGGCCTGGCCGGACTGCTGGCCAGTGCGGTGCTGCTGCGTGCCCGTCGCGGCGGCCTGGCCTTCATCGCCTCGGGTGCAGCGATCGCCGGCATCATCCTGACCGTCGGCTTTGCGATCTTCCCGTTCCTGCTGCCGTCCTCGAGCCAGCCCACCTCCAGCCTGACCGTGTGGGATGCCTCGTCCAGCCACCTGACCCTGTGGATCATGCTGCTGGCCACGGCGGTGTTCCTGCCGATCATCCTCGCCTACACCACCTGGGTGTACCGCGTGCTGAAGGGCAAGACCACCAGCGAAGAGATGGGCAACAACCCGAACGCTTACTGATGGCCGGTGTGCCGGCCCACGGCCGGCACATCCCCTGGACAAAGGAGATTGATCATGTGGTATTTCGCCTGGATTCTCGGTGCCGGCCTCGCCTCGACGGTGGCCATCCTCAACGGCATGTGGTTCGAAGCCCGCGAGCAGAACCGTATCGAGAAGGAAAATCGTCACTGAGTCGTAAAAAAGCCTTGCCGCCTTGGCCTTCACACGGTATCTTAGGCGGCTCCTTCGGGGTGTAGCTCAGTCTGGTAGAGCGCTACGTTCGGGACGTAGAGGTCGCAGGTTCGAATCCTGTCTCCCCGACCACTCATGTGGTCGCATTGAAGCCTGGTGAAGTCGTCCAGGCTTTTTTGTTCCCTGAAGTGGCACTGCTTCGGCAGTGTGAAGAAAACAGCATTTACCCCTTGCCGCCATCGGGGTAGATCGCTAGAATAGGCGGCTCCCTTCGGGGTGTAGCTCAGTCTGGTAGAGCGCTACGTTCGGGACGTAGAGGTCGCAGGTTCGAATCCTGTCTCCCCGACCACTTCGGTGGTCACCAAGAAGCCTGGAAGACAACAGTCCTCCGGGTTTTTTTGTGCCTGGCGCCCCGGCAACTGCCAGTGAATGGCAGCAACGGGACAAGGCAGCCGCCCTGCCCCGCCACACGGCCCGGAGTCAGCAGGGCCGCACGTTAAGGCCGGCATACAGGCCCAGCGCGCGACTGGCCTGGATCAGACCCTCGATCACGTGGTCGCCCACATCCTGGTCCGGCCCGCCATCCTGCCGCGCCCGCTCGGCAGCCAGCAGAATGGCATGTACGGTGCGCAGCCCGGCCAATGCGCAATCGGCATCGGCCAGGGCCATGCAACGGCCGGGATTGAGCTGGCGTTCGGGCCAGGGCCGTCCATCCGATGCGCCCCCGCTGTCGATGCCACACAACTGCGCGACGAAGGTGATGGGCTCGCCTGCCACATCGGCATTGGCCGGCGCGTGACCGGTAGGCGGGAAGGAAGAATCAGACGTCTTCATGGGCATTCTCCATGCAAGGAACACGGTGATGCCGCCGAACAAGGGCGGCGGGCGATACGTGGCTGCAAAAACCCGGCTTCAGCGTTCGGGCGGATGTGCTCGCGCACACCCCCACGCACCGCCCGCCATGGAACGCGGACGGAATGCCAGCCGGCGCCGCGTGAAGCGACGCCGGCTGGCAAGCGTAAAACACGCTGAAGCTCGGGTTTGCAGTCCCGGCCACCCTTTTCCGGTGGCATGCGAAGGTGTAAACGCCAACGTACGATGTGCCAATGGGCAAACGCGCCACTGCAACAATTCGTACGATTCGCGACATTGTTGCACAGCCCCTGCGGACGTCCAGAACCTAGGGGCGCAATGGCTTGGCAGGTGTTAAGCCGCAGGCGCCGTTGTGGCGCGCGGCAGGATGGGGGTCGTGCGGATTACGTCACCCTGCGCGCGGCGGAGGCGCTTCGCGTGGGTGCGGGCCGGTCGTGGCTGTGCTCAGCCCTTGAAGTGAGGATCGGTCACCGGCAACAGGTTGTAGCTGGCCAGATCCCTTTCGAGCCGATGAACGCGCTCCACCTGCGCGTCGTCGGCGGGGTCAAACACACCCGGCACCGAGACGATCACCGTTCCCAGGCCATCAACCGGATGGACGGCATGCGCGTCGCGGATCTGCGCGTGGGTGATCTGCGCGGGCACAAAGCCCATCCAACCGAAGAATTCCCGGTGTTGATACAGGCGGCGGTCTATCTGATAGGTCACAAGCCCCTTCTCGGGCGTTCGGGACTTCACATCAACGCACGCGAACGAGGGCCGTATTGTCTTCACCAGCCCAATTAAAGCGTTGACCATCAGGGAAGGAATTGCCTCGCCAAAGGGCTCGGGCCTGACGAGACTGAAGGAATTGAATCCTGTTGTTGGGTTCAAATCCAACACGGCCAATCCCGGCTTGCGCCAGTCCCGATCATTGTCCACGTTGGCCAACGTGAGGGAGGCACCCAACGTTTCAAAATCACCGAACCGTCTACGATCTTTGCCAACATCCTGCTCCATTCGAAACAGGAGCGCACTCGAATCGTCGAGTGAAATACACTCTTCCTTAGGACTTGAAGGCAGTGCATACCATCTTCTCAGCGATGGGTGCAGTAGTGCGAGGCCTTGTACTGTTAGCGAGGCCAAGCTCAGCACCTCATCCGGTGAACGTGAGGCGGGGGTGGTCCACAGACTTTCCTGGGCACGAATGATCATCTGCTTCCTCCATGGATAGGCGACGGAAGCGCTTCGCGAGGGGGCGACAGGGCTGGCCGTGGTCGTGCTCAGCCCTTGAAGTGAGGATCGGTCACCGGCAACAGGTCGTAGCTGGCTAGATCCCTTTCGAGCCGATGAACGCGCTCCACCTGCGCATCATCGCAGGGATCAAATACGCCTGGCACGGAGACGATGACCGTGCCCAAGCCGTCCACAGCGTGGACAGCGTGCGCATCCGGGAGCTGCGTCTGATCAACCCGAGCCGGGACATACCCCATCCAGCCGAAGAAATCCCGATGCTTATACTGGCGTCTGTGTATCTGGTAGTAGGTCAATTCGCTTTCAGGCGATCGCGCTTTTACATCGGTACAGGCGAAATCAGGCTGGATTACCTTGACCAATTCGATCATCGCGCCAAGCATGATTGAGGAGATGTCCTCTCCAAAGGGTTCCAGCCCATTAATTCTCAAACTGGTCCAGCCACCGCCGGGACTCACGTTGAGCACAACCAACCCGGGTTCACGCCAGTCACGGTCATTGTCTACGTTGGCCAACAACAGTGAGGCACCAAATCCCTCGCCCCCCCCAAATTGCCTACGCGTCTTCTCGATATCCCGCTCCATCCTGTACAGGATTGCAGCAGAATCTTCCAGGGCAATACACTTCTCCTTTCTTCGCGATGGCAACGAATACCAGCGTTTCATCAAAGAGTGCAGGCGGGACAATCTTTCCGTCAGATCCAAGGCCTTGCTCAGCACATCATCCGGTGTACGGGAGACAATCGATGTGCGTAGATTTATTTGAGCGTCAAGGATCATAGGCTGGCCCTTCAACCCTTGAGGTTCGGATCTGCCACCGGCAACAGATCGTAGCTGGCCAGATCCATTTCGACGCGGTGCACCTTGTCCACCTGAGCGTCATCGGTGGGGTCAAACACGCCCGGCACCGAGACAATGACCGTACCCAGGCCATCAACTGGGTGGACGGCGTGCGCGTCTCGTATCTGGGCGTGGGTGATCTGCGCGGGCACAAAGCCCATCCAGCCAAAGTACCGACGGTGTTGGTACAGGCGCCGATCAAGTTGGTACGTCACCAAAGCTTTCTCGTGCGTCATCGCTTTGACATCCGTACAGGCATAGCGCGGCTTGACTTCCTCCACCAAGCCGATCATTGCATTGAGCATTAAATTTGGCGCAGCCTCACCAAATGGTTCAATCCCAACAAGACGAAACTTATGGGAGCCAAGTGTGGGATCCAAGCCGAGCACGACAAGGCCTGGCGTGCGCCAATCACGATCATTGTCTACGTTGGCCAGCAACAGTGAAGCGCCCAGCTCATCGAAATCCCCAAATCTGTCTCGATCCTTCTCGATATTCCGCTCCATCCTGGCGAGGATCGCACCAGTATTCTCAAACGGTATTGACTTTTCCTTTGCGTTCGATGGCAGCGCATACCACCGTGCCATCAACGGGTGAAGCGGCGCGAGACGTTGCGTCGCCTGTACCGCCAAACTGAGCAACTGGTCAGGTGTTCGAGAAACAGGATCCGTTCGCATGTTTGTTTGAGCACTGACAATCATCAAATATCTCCACGGAATGGTATGTGCCTGCAAAGCATTGGATCGACGTATTCCGTTTCAATGGCTGCCGCCATCGTTCGATGCTGCATGAAGCACCACAGTAGCTTTGCCTGCCGACCAGCAACACCGATAGCGCCGCGCTGCCTGTTCATCTGCACCCCCCAAGGCCTGAACACTCCATGCTCCACAAACTCATACTTGGGAAGTCCTGCTTCATTCAAAATATGGTCATACCTCCCCTTCGCCTCCACCACCGTACAGTCCTTCAACCAGAACCCATCAAACTCACAGGCGTTGAAGTGCCACTCCTGCACGGTACGGGAGAAGCCCTTCCGGTGCAGATAGTCAAACAACGTATCCACTGAGAAGAACGTCCGCGCCGGATCGGCCTTGTCCGCCACCATGAATCCAAAGCGCAGCGGTGCCGAGCGCAGGTTGGCGATGTACAGCTGGTACTCGTAGTTGATCAGATTGCGCCGGGTGACATAGCGCCCAGTGCGGGGTGGACCAATGAACCCTTCCTTCAGCAGGCACTCGTTGCACGCGGTCTCGCCGGGCATCTGCGAGCAGTCCACTTCCCGCGCCTTGGCCGTCGGCTCAGCGCGCGCATCCGGCTTGGCTTTGCCGCGCACCCGCTGCTGGATATCGCCCACTACATCGCGAATGCCGTCGGCCACGTCACCGGTGGTCGGCCCGCCATAGGGTTCCACCGGATTGCCGTCTTCATCCACGCTGCCGTTACCGCCTCCCATGCCGGGCCCAAGCCAAGGCCGCGGGCCGATGATTCTGGTGCCCATCGTTGCTCCTAGTGTCCTGCCAGATTCGACAGCAGATCCGCCGCTGCCAGGTTCGGGTTCTTTGCGCTGCGCATCCACATGTCCGCTGCCGGGACGGCCCGCAAACCGCGCGCCCACGCCACGTCCGCCTTCACCCAGCGCACCAGCACCGGCAGATGGATGGTCTGTTCAGCCCTTGAGGTTAGGATCTGTCACCGGCAACAGGTCATAGCTGGCCAGATCCATTTCGACGCGGTGCACCTTGTCCACCTGCGCGTCGTCGGTGGGGTCAAATACACCCGGCACCGAGACGATCACCGTACCCAGGCCATCGACCGGGTGGACGGCATGCGCGTCGCGTATCTGCGCGTGGGCGATCTGCGCGGGCACGAAGCCCATCCAGCCAAAGAACCGCCTGTGCTGGTAGAGCCGCCGGTCCAGCTGGTAATCCACCAAACCTTTGTCCGGCGATCGTGCCTTGACATCCGTAGCTGCGAAGAATGGGTCTACCACTTTCACCATTTCCGTCAGTGCATTGCGCAATAGGGACGGGAGTGACGCTCCAAATGGGTCAATTCCATCCACGCTGAGGAAATTGAAACCGGTTGTCGGATTCAAGCCGAGCACCACTACCCCCGGCTTTTTCCAATCACGATCATTGTCAACATTGGACAGCATGACAGAAGCGCCAAGCTCTTCGAAGTCACCAAAACGCTTTCGATTTTTTTGAATCTTCTGCGCCATTTGCGCCAAGATACCATTCTCGTCATCCAGCGGAATTGAATCCTCCTTACTACTTGAAGGCAGCGCGTACCATCGGTTCATCAGCGGGTGAACCTCGGCCAGCAGCGCGGTCAAATTCACAGCGATGCGCAGCAGCTCGTCCGGTGTTTTTGAAACAGGCGTTGTCCAGAGTTTCGTTTCCACTCCAAGAATCATGCACCACCTCCAGGAAAGGGTTCATATCTGCAGAGAGAAGGATCCAAGTTGCCCATTTGCATGGCCGCTGCCATCGTCTTTTGCTGCATGAAAAACCACAGGAGCTTTCCCTGTGGCTCAGCGATCGCGATAGCGGAACGCTGTCGAGTCATCTGCAACCCTAGCGGCTCGAAGACCCCGGGCCGCACAAATTTGTATTTCGCCTTTCCGTTCTCATCCAGAAACTGGTCATACCTCCCCTTAGCCTCCACCACCGTGCAGTCCTTCAACCAGAACCCATCAAACTCACAGGCGTTGAAGTGCCACTCCTGCACCGTACGGGAGAAGCCCTTCCGGTGCAGATAGTCAAACAACGTATCCACTGAGAAGAACGTCCGCGCCGGATCGGCCTTGTCCGCCACCATGAATCCAAAGCGCAGCGGTGCCGAGCGCAGGTTGGCGATGTACAGCTGGTACTCGTAGTTGATCAGATTGCGCCGGGTGACATAGCGCCCACTGCGGGGTGGACCAATGAACCCTTCCTTCAGCAGGCACTCGTTGCACGCGGTCTCGTCGGGCATCTGCGAGCAGTCCACTTCCCGCGCCTTGGCCGTCGGCTCAGCGCGCGCATCCGGCTTGGCTTTGCCGCGCACCCGCTGCTGGATATCGCCCACTACATCACAAATGCCATCGGCCACGTCACCGGTGGTCGGCCCGCCATAGGGGTCCACCGGGTTGCCGTCTTCATCCACGTTGCCGTTACCGCCTCCCATGCCGGGCCCAAGCCAAGGCCGCGGGCCGATGATTCTGGTGCCCATCGTTGCTCCTAGTGTCCTGCCAGATTCGACAGCAGATCCGCCGCTGCCAGGTTCGGGTTCTTTGCGCTGCGCATCCACATGTCCGCTGCCGGGACGGCCCGCAGACCGCGCGCCCATGCCACGTCCGCCTTCACCCAGCGCACCAGCACCGGCAGGTGGGTGATACGCCGCACATAGGCCGCGTGGTCATGGCTCTTCACCACGTCGTCCATCAGCGCCGCATCGCTCAGATGGCCGACCTGACGGGGGTACTCCTCGCGGATCTCCCGGCACAACAGCGGGAAGAACGTGGAGGGGTCAGGCAGGCGCAGCAGGGCTTCCTGTTCCTTTGTAATCTCAAACATCAGCCTGCCTCCGTTGCATGCAGCGCTTCGCGATCCAGGGTGTAGCGCTCGCCCAGCATCTGGAAACACCATTGCCGCAGCGGGCCCATCAGCTGCCTGCGCTGCTGCAGCGTGAAGGCCCGCTGCAAGCGCAGGAACACGCGGCCATCCCAGTAGCGCAGCAGTGCCAGCGTGCCGTTGGGGCGGTGCAGGTCCAGGCAGGCTTCCAGGTGCTGGAACACGGCTTCAAAGCCGGCCTCACTGCGCAGCCAGGCCACGACCGGCTTGTCCAGTTCCAGCGCCCGCAACCATCCATCCACCTGGGTGTGGGACTGCGCGGGCAACTGCAGCAGCCACGGGCCGACGGATGCGTGCGCAGCCTCGGGCTGGCGCGCAAACAGGGACCGGTGCGGCAGGTCCTGGGCGTACCAGGCCAGCGCCTTGGGCGTGTCGGCGTACGCCGCTGCGTCGACAATCACGTATCGATTCATTCAGCGCCCCAGGAACGGTGCGCCGGAGCGCGAAGCGGCCAGCAGGCATTCCTCACACACAGGCTCCTTGGCAGCCTGCAGCGCTACGGGCAACGGGGCCAGATCCGAGGCAGCAGCGGCGGGCCACACACCGTCAGCCCCGCCACCTCCCCCGCCCATGTCCACATAGACGCGGGATTGCTTGCCGGCAATCAGCGAGCAGCCGCACGAGAGCCTGTCGCCATGGCGTGCGACGGGCTGGCCTTCAAACGTCAGCGTGATGTCGCCACTGACGATGGTGGCCACGCGCTGGTGCTTGGGGCAGGTGGCCTTGTCGCCCACCCGCGCAACCGGCATGCCCTCGATGTCGGTAACCGGCGATCCGCAGATGACCCTGCCACCGCCCGTGGTTGCATCACCCACCACAATCAACGTCCTTGCCACCCTGCAATCCTTCGCCCATGGATGTGGCCCGAACCTAGCAACGCCCCACACCCCCTGCACTTCATTGCGGCGTCCATCACGGCGTGCATGCCGCGGCCAAACGCGCGCAATGGCCCGCAACGCAAGGGGTTGGCTGGATCACGGCGCATATCCATGGTGCACTGGCCGCCCTCACCCGGCTATGCAGAACGCGACAGATCGCGCCGACGGGACCTCACCCCGCCAGCCACGTACAATGGGCCTTCCCCCACCCACCGCGCCGGCACAGCCCGGTGCGGCGCTGCACGCCAAGACACGGCATGCGACACCTGCAAGGACCACCGATGAGTTCCTCCCCTTCCGATTCGCCGTCGCTGCTGCACGGTCGCGTCCTCGCGTTCGCCGCGATCCTGCTGGCCGCGATCAACCTGCGCACCGCCGTCACCTCGATCACGCCGCTGCTGGACGTGCTCGGCCAGCAGTTCGGCTTCGGCACCACCATGACCGGCGTGCTGGGCATGCTGCCGACCGCCTCGTTCGCGCTGTTCGGCGTAGCCACGCCGGCCCTGGCGCGACGCCTGGGCCTGGAGCGCACCACGCTGCTGGCGATGGTGATGGCGATGGCCGGCCTGCTGCTGCGCTCCAGCGCCGGCAATGTCGGCACGCTGCTGCTCGGTTCGGTGGTGGCACTGGCCGGCATGGGCATCGGCAACGTGGTGGTGCCGCCGCTGGTGAAGCGCTACTTCGCCAACAAGGTCGGCACCATGAGCACGCTCTACATCAGCGTGCTGCAGCTGGGCACGATGCTGCCGGCGCTGCTGGCGGTGCCGGTGGCCAACGCCGCGGGCTGGCGGGTGTCGCTGGGCATGTGGGCCCTGCTGGCGCTGGCCGCCGCGCTGCCGTGGCTGGTGCTGGCCACGCGCGCACCGAAGCCGCAGGCCGATGCCACTGATCCGACCGCGCAGCCGCATGGCAAGGTCTGGCGCACCTCGCTGGGCTGGAGCATGACGCTGATGTTCGGCATGACCTCGCTGATGACCTATTCGATGTTCACCTGGCTGCCGCGCATCGTGGTCGAGGCCGGTGGCACGCCCGCCTTCGGTGGCGTGATGGTGGCGGTGTTCTCGGCCCTGGGCCTGCTGCCCTCGCTGGTGATTCCGTCGATGGCGGTGCGCCTGCAGAACCCGTTCCCGCTGGTGCTGATCGGCTTCTTCTCGTTCGTGATCGCCTTCACCGGCCTGCTGCTGGCGCCGATGAAGGCCCCGCTGCTGTGGGCCTGCCTGCTGGGCGTCGGCCCATCCACCTTCCCGCTGGCGCTGACCCTGATCAATCTGCGCACCCGCACCCCCACTGGTTCGGCGGCGCTTTCCGGCTTCATGCAGGGCGTGGGCTACAGCTTCAGCTGCCTGGGGCCCTTCCTGGTCGGTTGGCTGCACACCGTCAGCGACGGCTGGACCCTCCCGTTCAGCTTCCTGTTCGGCTGTGCCACCCTGATGCTGTGCGCGTCCTGGGTGGCCTGCAAGCCGCGCAAACTGGAAGACCTGTGGTGATGCAGCGGGGCCGCGTGCCGGCCCCGACCGGGGGCGCTCTGCCTTCACGCGCAATTTGACGCCGGACTGACAATTCCCGGCGGATAGTGCCCACGAATGCCCATCCTTGCCGCGTGCCGGCATCGGGCATGGGGGCGGCACCGCCGCCCGGGCCACCACTCGGTGTGCGGGGGACTTTCGTTTCAGACAAGACATTGCAGGTCGCTGTCCGGGTTGTACCCGTCCTTGCTGGGCGGCATGCACGAAGGGAGTGACGCGGGCCACGGCCACGCCAAAAGCTGGCATGTGATGTGCGTCACAGTTTTCATGGTTGTCTGGTTCGGAAGCCAAGGGGGTCCCCAATGGTTGTCCACCGCCGGCTGGCGCTCTGCGTCGGCCTTGCCTGCACCGCGCTGGCCTGGGCCAGCAGCGCTGCCCCGCCTGACCGCGAGGCGGCGCTGGCCGAGATCGGCCGCTACCGCGACCAGGCCCGCTGGCTGGATGCGCTGGGTGCGATCGAACGCGCCAGCCAGCAGCAGCCCAACGACGATCTGCTGTTCAAGCTGCGCGTACTGACCCTGGGCGACATCGGCAACGCCTGGCGGGCCTGGGAGCTCTACCAGCAGCGCCCGCAGCTGTTCGACGCTGCCCAGAAGCAGCGCCTGGAAGGGGACTACCTGGCCAAGCTGGTGGTCTGGAGCCTGGCCTACAGCAGCAGCGAAGACAGCCGCCTGGAAGAGGCCGAATCAACCCTGGCCCGCATGCAGCGCTATCTGGGGGGCGAAGGCACGCTGCCGGCGCAGGCGCCGCTGCGCATCCGCATGGACCGGCTGATCCTGCTCAACCGCCTGGGCCGACATGCGCAGGTGCGCGAGGAAGCACGGGCGCTGCAGGCCGAAGGCCACACCCTGCCCGACTACGTGCTGCCCGCCGTGGGTGATTCGCTGATGGGTACCCTGCACCCGCAGGAAGCCATTCCGGTGCTGCAGGCCGCAGTGGCCGGCGACCCGACCCGCGACGCCTCGCATTCGGAGCTGGCCTATGCCTACCTGGAAAGCGAACAGCAGGAAAAGGCCATCGACCTGCTGCAGGCCTGGCGCGACAAGGAGCCGGCGTGGCGCTGGAGCAATGGCAAATCACCGTACCCGAACTGGTCACGCTACGAGGCCGACCTGAACCTGGCGATGGTGCGCGCCTACAGTGGCGATCTGCGCACCGCACAGCACGACCTGGAATCGATGGTCGACATCGCACCCGGCAACGGTGGGCTGCAGAGTGCGCTGGGCAGCGTGTACATGATGCGCGGCTGGCCACGCCGGGCGCTGCAGCGGCAGCAGATGGCACATGCGCTGGACCCACGTGACATCGAAGCCCGCCTGGGCATGGAAGAAGCCTACGTCGCCCTGCAGCGTGATGACCTGGCACGGCCGCTGCACGACGATCTGATCGCGCGCTACCCCACCCAACCCGCGGTCGAGCGCATGGACCAGGCGTGGCGCGCTCATCGCGGCTGGCAGCTGAAGGCATGGACCGACATCGGCCGCAGCTCGGGAGGCGGCGGCACGTCGCCACTGGGCAACAACGATCGCCATTACGGCGTTGAAGTCGAATCGCCGATGCTGGATGACCGCTGGCGGTTGTTCGCCTTCGCCGACCGCCGCTCGATCGACTTCCAGGACCAGCGCATCGACCCGCTCTGGCTGGGGGCTGGCGTGCGCTACCGCTTCGGCCGGCTGGATGCGGAAGCCGCGGCACTGCGCGCCAATGACCACATCGGCGACACCGGCCTGCGCGTAGGCGTCGGCTGGCAGTTCAATGATTACTGGCACGCCGGGCTGGTAGCCGCGCGCAATGATCCGGAAGCCTCGATGCAGGCCCGCGTGGCCGGCATCACCGCCGACAGCGTAAGCGCGCAGGTGGACTACCGGCGCAGCGAACTCACCCACTGGATGTTCGGCGCCAGCCGCTTCCGCTACGACGATGGCAACCATCGCGAGCTGGTCAGTACCAGCCTCGAACAACGGCTGCTGACGCGTCCACGCTGGCTGGTCGATGGCCTGGCAAGTGCGTACGCCAGTCGCGGCAGCCGCGACGACGTGCCCTATTTCAACCCGAAGCGCGACCGCATGGTCGAGATTGGACTGCGTATCGACCAGCAGCTGTGGCGTCACTACGAGCGCCATTTCCGGCACCGGCTGACGGTCTCGCTGGGCGACTATTGGCAGGATGGCTTCGGCAGCGCGCTGGTGCCGTCGGTGTCGTACATGCACGAATGGCAGCTGGGGCCGGGCCGCGTGTTCGAGTATGGCGTGCGCTGGTCGCGGCCGGTCTACGACGGCCATCGCGAGCGTCATATCGGCTTCGAAGCCGCACTGCGCTGGGGAGACTGACATGGCCCGCATCCTGCGACTGATCGTGCTGCTGTTGCTGGCCGTTGCACCGCCAGCTTTCGCCCAGCGGGCCCTGCATCTCGATGCGATCGACAATGGTCTGCTGATCCTCAGCTACCACGACATCCGCGACCAGGTGGCCGCCAAGGGCGATGCCGATACCTATGCGGTGAGTACGCAGAACTTCGCCGCGCACCTGGACTGGCTGGGCGCGCACGGCTACCACCCGGTCTCGCTGTCGCAGGTGATCGAGGCCTCGCAGGGCCGCGCCACGCTGCCGCCCAAGCCGGTGCTGCTGACCTTCGACGACGGCCTGCGCAGTGTCTATGACAAGGCCTTCCCCCTGCTCCAGGCCTACCGCTATCCGGCGCTGGTGGCGGTGATCACCGACTACGTGGACATGGCGCCGGGGCGCACCATCGACTATGGCTATCGCCCGTTCGGGCATGACGACTTCGTCACCTGGGCACAGCTGAAACAGATGCATGACAGTGGCCTGATCGAAGTGGCCAGCCACACCGATGACCTGCATCACGGCGTGCTCGCCAATCCGCAGGGCAACTCCACGCCGGCGGTGGTGACCCGCGTCTACAGCCCGGCCACCCACAGCTACGAAAGCGAAGCCCAGTACGAACAACGCCTGCGTGCCGACCTCTCGCGCAGCGTGCAGCGTATCGAGCAGCACCTGGGCGTACGCCCACGGGCCATTGTCTGGCCGTATGCCGCCTACAACCAGCTGAGCAACAACATCGCCGAGCAGCTGGACATGCCGGTTTCATTCGATCTGGAAGGCCGCAGCACACCGGTGGCCAGCGACCTGCACGGGCTGGCACGCTTCCTGGTCAGTGACAATCCGACCGTGGAGGGCCTGGCCTACGAACTGCGCCGTGACGTCGCGCTGGATGGCATCCGCGCGCTGCAGATCGACCTGGACGATGTATATGACCCCGATCCTGCACAGCAGGCGCGCAATCTCGATGCACTGATCGAGCGGGTCAAGCGCATCGCGCCGACCCACGTCTACCTGCAGGCGTTTGCCGACCCGGACGGCAACAACACCGCCGATGCGCTGTACTTCCCCAACCGCCACATGCCAATGCGCGCGGACCTGTTCAGCCGCGTCGCGTGGCAACTGAAATCGCGCGCCGGGGTGAAGGTCTACGCATGGCTGCCGGTGCTCGGCTTCGAGCTACCCGATCCGGTGCTGCGCAAGGCACTGGCAATCCGCAACGGCGATGCCGACGGCATGTACCGGTTGGATTTCACCAATCCAAAAGCGCGCCAGATCATGCTCGACATCTACGAGGACCTGGCGGTCAACTCGTACTTTGAAGGCCTGCTGTTCCACGACGATGGCTACCTGCGCAACACCGAACTGCCCGCACTGTCCTCCGGCGACGGCGGCAGCGCGCGCACCCAGGCGCTGATCGACTTCACCCTGGCCCTGCGTGACAGCGCCCAGCGCTGGCGACCGAAGCTGGCAACGGTACGCAACCTGTATGCCGAGCCCGTACTGCGCCCGCAGAGCGAAGCCTGGTTCGCGCAACGCCTGGACCTGTTCAACAAGGCCTACGACCAGACTGCGCTGATGGCGATGCCGTGGATGGAAGGCAGCAAGCACCCGGAGCGCTGGCTGGACCAGCTGCTGGCCGCCGTACGCAGCCACGATCCCCAGCTGCAGCACACCCTGTTCGAGCTGCAGACCGTCGACTGGAACAACGGCCAGCCGATTCCCGCCGAGCGCCTGCGCGCGCAGATCCGCCAGCTGCAGGCGCAGGGCGTGCACCACTTCGCCTGGTACCCGGACGACTTCATCGCCGACCAGCCCTCCACCCACGATGCCCGTGCGGCGATGTCCGCCGGCAACTTCCCGTACCCGGAGAAGTGACATGGACATGCATCCCATGCTGCTGATCCTGTTCCAGTTCGCCTTCTACTACCCGATGGTGATGGCGTTCTTCTGGATGTCCGGCGGGCTCTACTACTACTTCCGGCGCGAGCGCTACTCACGCCCGCGCAACGATCCACCCCTGATGGTCGACCATCCGTTCGCGACCCTGCTGATCCCCTGCCACAACGAATCGGAGAACCTGGACGACACGCTCGGCGCGGCGCTTGCACAGCGTTATCCGGCCGACTATGAGGTGATCGCCATCGACGACGGCAGCAGCGACGACACCGGCATTCGCCTGGACGCTCTGGCGGCCCGGCACCCACGGCTGCGCGTGCTGCACCTGGACCGCAACCTGGGCAAGGCCAATGCGCTGCGCATGGGGGCGCTGGCGGCGCGCTCGGAGTACCTGGTGTGCATCGACGGCGACGCGATGCTGGAAGAGCACGCGTTGCACTGGATGGTCTGGCACCTTGCCAGTGGCAGCCGGGTCGGTGCAGTGACCGGCAATCCCCGCATCCGCAACCGTTCGACCCTGCTCGGTCGCCTGCAGGTGGCCGAATTCTCATCGATCATCGGCATGATCAAGCGCGCACAGCGCGTGTACGGGCGCATCTTCACCATCTCCGGGGTAATCGCCGGCTTCCGTCGTACCGCCCTGCACCAGGTCGGCTGGTGGTCGGATGACATGGTCACCGAGGACATCGACATCAGCTGGCGCCTGCAACACGCGCACTGGGACATCCGCTACGAGCCGAACGCGCTGTGCTTCATCCTGATGCCGGAAACATTGAAGGGCCTGTGGCGGCAGCGGCTGCGCTGGGCGCAGGGCGGCGTGGAAGTGATGCTGCGGCATGCGCGGTCGCTGCTGCACTGGAAGGAACGGCGCATGTGGGGGGTGCTGCTGGAGTATGTGCTGAGCGTGGTGTGGGCCTACACCATGCTGTTCATCGTGCTGCTGTGGGCATTGGGAAAGTTCATCGAGCTGCCGCCGCAGCTGCACATCGTCAGCCTGTTGCCGGAATGGCATGGCGTGATCCTGGCGCTGGTCTGCCTGCTGCAGTTCGCCAGCAGCCTGATCATCGACCGGCGCTACGAAACACAGATTGGACGCAACTATTTCTGGGTCATCTGGTACCCGATGGCGTACTGGCTGATCAGCCTTTCCACCACCCTGGTGGCGCTGCCGAAGACGCTGCTGCGCCGTCGCCGCAAGCGCGCCACCTGGACCAGCCCTGACCGGGGAATCCGATGAACGCACAACGCCCATCCAACCGCTTCGACTCGCGGACGATCCGCAAGCCGCACCGCCAGCCGCGCTTCCAGCGCACGGCCTGGGGCTTCGTCACCCTGGCATTCTGGGGCTTCTACTTCTACCTGTGGGCGCCGCTGGTAACCCTGCTGTCGTGGCTGATTGGCGGCCAGCTGGCGTGGCAGCAGCTGTATGAGCGGCAGAACCAGCTCGATCCGTACGTGCTGGTGGCGTTGCCGCTGATGCTGCTGTGCGCCAGCGTGCTGCTGATCGGCTGGGCCGAGTACAACCGTGCACGCTTCCGCGGCCACGACCGGCGCCTGCCACGCCCGCTGGCCAGCCTCAACGAGGTCGCGGCCGATCTGGGCGCCAGCACCGGCCTGGCCGAACGCCTGATGGGATGCAAGGCCGCCACGCTGCACATGGATGAGCATGCACGGCCGATCGGCATCCGCCGCGAGGTGGTGTAGCCCCCTGCCCGTCAGGCGCCGACCTGGGGGGCACCTGCCTTGGTAGATGCCGACCTTGGTCGGCGCTCTCTCCGGTGGGTGCCGACCTTGGTCGGCACCGATGTCCGCCACGAGGAGCGTCCACGCATGGCGTGGATCTACTTGCGCGTCTGCCCTTCGCCGCGCACGACGAAACGCTCGACGGTGAGCGCTTCCAGGCCCATCGGGCCATAGGCATGCAGGCGTGTGGTGGAAATGCCGATTTCGCTGCCCAGGCCGAGCTGGCCGCCGTCGGAAAAGCGCGAGGAGGCATTGACCATCACCACCGCCGAGCGCAGCGCGTTGACGAAGCGCTCGGCATTGCCGCTGTCTTCGGTGGCAATCACTTCGGTGTGGTCGGAGGTATAGCGGCGGATGTGGGCAATGGCCGCATCCAGATCGTCGACCACGCGTACCGCCAGCACCAGGTCGAGGAACTCGGCGGCGTAATCCTCGTCGGTGGCGGCGCGGCTGCCTGGCAACTGCGGCTGGGCACGCTCGTCCGCACGCAGTTGCACACCGCGCTCGCCCAGCGCCCGTGCCACGCGTGGCAGGAATGCATCGGCCACGTCGCCGTGCACCAGCAGCGTCTCCAGTGAATTGCAGGCGGCCGGGCGGCTGCACTTGCCATCCACCAGCAGATCGATGGCCTTGTCCAGGTCTGCACTGGCGTCCACGAACAGATGGCAGACGCCCTTGTAGTGCTTGATCACCGGCACCCGCGCATGCTCGGCGACGAAACGGATCAGGCCTTCGCCGCCACGCGGAATGGCCAGGTCGATCAGCTCATGCAGCTGCAGCAGCTCCAGCATCGCTTCACGGCGCAGATCGGTCAGCACGGTCACCGCCGCCGGCGGTACGCCGTTGGCCTGCAAGGCACCGGCCAGCGCGTGGGCGATGGCGGTGTTGGAATGGATCGCCTCGGAACCGCCGCGCAGGATCACGCCATTGCCGGCCTTCAGGCACAGGGCGGCGGCTTCGGCGGTCACGTTCGGGCGTGCCTCGTAGATCATCGCGATCACGCCCAGCGGCACCCGCACCTTCTGCACGCGGATGCCGTTCGGGCGCACGTCGTCGCGGGTCACCTGGCCGACCGGGTCCGGCAGCCCGGCCACTTCGCGCACGGCTTCGGCCATCGCGAACAGGCGCGGCGGGTCCAATGCCAGGCGATCGAGCATGGCAGTGCCCACGCCCTTCTCGCGCGCAGCGGCGAGGTCGCGCGCGTTACCGGCCAGGATCAGCCCGGCATTCACTTCCAGTGCCTGGGCCATCGCCAGCAGCAGGGAACGGCGCGCCGCACTATCGAGGCCGGCAACAACCAGGGCTGCGTCACGGCAGGCGCGCGCCTGCGTTTCGATTCCGCTCATCGGGGTGTCCTTCAATCCGGTCATGGCAGCACCAGGTCGTCACGGTGAACAACGCTGCCACCGTAGTTGTAGCCGAGCAGGGCCTGGATGTCGCGCGAATGGCGGCCGGCGATCCTGCGCACATCATCGGCCGCGTACTGGCTGACGCCGCGGGCGACGCAGACGCGGCCCTGCGGGGCGTTCCAGCACACCTGCACCATGTCGCCGCGACGGAACGCGCCCTCTGCACCGGTGATGCCACCGGGCAGCAGCGAAGCGCCCTTCTCGCGCATCGCCTGTGCCGCACCGGCATCGATGATGATCGCGCCCTCGGCCAGCGGCGCATGCCTCAACCAGTGCTTGCGGGCCGCCTCGCGGCTGCGCGCGGCGTGGATGCGGGTGCCATACAGGCGATCCTGCGCCAGTGCACGCACCACGTCACCGCTGCGGCCATTGAACAGGTAGGTCTCGATGCCGAGCCGCCCGGCTTTCGCCGCTGCCTCCAGCTTGGTGCGCATGCCACCGGTGCCGGCACGCGAACCGGCGCCACCAGCCATGGCCAGCACGGCCTCATCCAGTTCGGGCACGTCGTGCAGTGGCCGTGCGTCGGCGGCCGTGCGCGGGTCGGCGCTGTACAGGCCATCGATGTCGGTGGCGATGAACAGTGCATCGGCATCGACCAGCGCGGCGACCGTGGCGGCCAGGTTGTCGTTGTCCCCGAGCTTGAGTTCGTCCACCGACACGGTGTCGTTCTCGTTGACCACCGGCAGCGCACCCAGCCGCAGCAGTTCGCTGAGCGTGGCGCGTGCGTTGAGGTAACGGCGGCGGTTGCGCAGGTCGTCGTGGGTCAACAGCACCTGCGCCACCGGGCGTTCGAAGAAGCGCTGCCAGAGCCCGATCAGCTGGGCCTGGCCAAGCGCGGCCAGAGCCTGCCGGGCTGCCATCGCCGCACCGGGTTCATCGGCCCGCGGCAGGATCGCGCGCCCCGCCGCAACCGCGCCGGAAGACACGATCACCACCTCGCGCCCGGCCAGCACGTTGGCCGAGACGAACTGGGCCAGGCCCAGCGCGTGGCGTGGCGACAGGCCGCCGCCATCGGCGGCCAGCAGGCTGCTGCCGACCTTCAGCACCGCGCGCCGCCAGGGCGGCAACGCCTGTTCCGGGAACGGCGAGGCGACAGCGGCAGCGTGCAGGGTCATCGGTCAGGGCCTCAGCGGGTAATCCATTCGTGCACGGTCAGGTCGGAGGCCTGCATCGTCACCAGCGGATCGGTGGCGACGATGGCCTGCGCCTGCGCCAGGCTCTCGACATTGCACAGCACATAGGCGCCACCGCTGCCATCGGCGAAGCCGCCGGTCAGCTGCAGCTTGCCCTGCGCCTGCAACGCATCGAGGAAGTCACGGTGCGGCTGCACTGCCTCGGCGTTGAAGTCGGGCCGGCGCATGGCCAGCACCAGGTAGACGGTGCCTGCCATCAGGCCAGCGCCTGCCAGCGCGCGCGCAGCTCATCCAGGCGCAGGTCGGCGGCCGAGCCCGGCGACACGCGTGCGGCCAGGCTGCCTTCCGGCGTACGGCCCTGCCCTGCACTGTCGGCGCCTGCCGCCGCGGCCTTGTAGGCATCGCGGAACGGCACGCCGGCCACCGCCGCTTCCACGGCAACGTCGGTGGCGTACATGCCCGAGTCGATCGCCGCGCGAACCTTGTCGTCGCGCCATTCCAGGTTGGCCAGCAGCGCCGGCAGCAGTTCCAGCGCGGACAGGCCGCGGCCGAAGCCATGGAAGATGGCGCCCTTGGACGACTGCAGGTCGCGGTGATAGCCCGACGGCAGCGACAGAAGCTGCTCGATCTCGGTACGCGCGGCGGCGACGCTGGCGTGGGTCGCGCGCATCAGCTCGATCACGTCCGGATTGCGCTTGTTGGGCATGATCGAACTGCCGGTGGTGTACTGCGCCGGCAATGCGACGAAGCCGAATTCGGCGCTGGTGAACAGCGACAGGTCCCAGGCGATGCGGCGCAGGTCCAGCGTCGCGCCCCCCAGCGCTTCCAGCGCGGCCAGTTCGAACTTGCCGCGCGACAGCTGCGCGTAGATCGGCGAGATCTGCATGCGCGCAAAGCCCAGCGCGGCGGTGGTGTGTTCACGGTCCAGCGGCAGGTTCACGCCGTAGCCGGCCGCGGTGCCAAGCGGATTGGCATCCACCAGCGCAAAGGTGTCGCGGGCACGGGTGGCGTTGTCGATGAAGGCCTCGGCCCAGCCGGCCCACCACATGCCGGCCGAGGACACCACGGCACGCTGGATGTGGGTGTAGCCGGGGATCGGCAGATCCTTCTCGGCCTGGGCACGGTCCAGCGCGACCTTGGCTACTTCGGCGCTGATCCGCGCCACGCGCTGCAGCTTTTCCTTCAGCCACAGGCGGGTGGCGACCAGGATCTGGTCGTTGCGGCTGCGGCCGGTGTGGATCTTGCGGCCGGCGTCGCCAAGGCGCTCCGTCAGCCGTGCTTCGATCGCCGAATGGCCATCTTCGTACTGCGTGTCCAGCATGAAACGGCCGTCGCGGAAGTCCTGCGCCAGCACCTCCAGCTCGCGCAGCAGGCCGGCCAGCTCGTCGGCGCTGAGGATGCCGATGTGCTGCAGGCCCTGCGCGTGCGCGGCGCTGGCGGCGATGTCGTGCAGGAAGAATTCGCGATCGAGGATCACGTCGTCGCCGGCGAGGAAGGTCTGGATCTGGGCGTCGACGGCGACGCCGGGCTTCTGCCAAAGAAGGTCTGCCATGGGGGCTCCGGAATGCGTGTTCAGTGCGGGATCGACGTCAGTTCGTCGATGCCCAGCGCGAGGTTGAGGTTCTGCATGGCCTGGGTGGCCGCGCCCTTCAGCAGGTTGTCCAGGGTCGCGACCACGACCACCCGCTTGCCGCCCGGGGCCAGGGTGAAGCCACCGACCTGGGCGCCATGACGACCGGCAATGCGGCTGACCCACGGCGCTTCATCCACCACCTCGATCAGCGGCTCGCCCGCATAGGCCTGCTGGAAGCGCTCGACGATCTGCTCGCGGGTCTGCACGCGGTTCAGCCACAGGTTGGCGGTGAGCGTGATGCCACGGAAATGCGGCGCGACGTGCGGCATGAACTCGACGGCCACGCCCAGCTGTACCGACACCTCGCGCTCGTGCACGTGATTGGTCAGCGCATACGGCATCAGGTTGTCGGCCAGCAGCTCGACGTTGTTCTTGTCCGACGGCGTGGTACCAGCACCGGAGTAACCGGAGACACCGAAGCACTGCGGCGGGCCGGCCAGCAGGTCCAGCAGCGGATGCACCGCCAGCTGCATCGCGGTGGCATAGCAACCCGGGTTGCTGATGTGTTTCTGGCCGTTGTAGCGGTTGCGGGTCAGCTCCGGCAGACCGTAGTACCAGCTGTTGTCGAAGCGGTAATCGGCCGAGAGATCGACGATGACGGTCTCCGGCCTGGCCGCTTCCAGCGCAGCCACGAACGGTGCGGCCAGGCCATTGGGCAGGGCCAGGATCACCGCGTCCACGCCCTTGGCGGCCACCGCGTCAGCATCCAGGCTCTCGTACTGCAGATCGCCCTGGAACTCCGGGTGATGGTCCGACAGGCGCTGCCCGGCGCGCTCGCGCGAGGACACGAAGGCCAGTTTCAGGCGCGGGTGTGCGGCCACCAGCTTGATCAGCTCGGCGCCGGTATGGCCGCGGGCACCGACGATGCCCAGGGTGAAAGTCGAATCGTTCATGCGTGACGGTCCAGGCGGTACTGCAGGTGGCGCTTCACGCCCTGCCATTCCGCGTCGATGATGGAGAAGATGACGGTATCGCGCGGCGTGCCATCGGCATGCCGCTTGTGGTTGCGCAGCACGCCATCCTGCTTGGCGCCGAGGCGGGCGATGGCGGTGCGCGAGGTGGCGTTGAACCAGCTGGTTTCCAGCACCACGCTGATGCAGCCCAGCACTTCGAAGGCGTGCTGCAGCAGCAACAGCTTGGCTTCGGTATTGGCGCCGGTGCGCTGCGCGCGCGGCGTGTACCAGGTGTAGCCGAGACTGAGCTTGGGCACGCTGGCGTCCATGTCGTAGAAACGGGTGCTGCCGATGATGTCACCGGCGGCATCGCGGATCACGAACGGCAGCCCCTTGCCTTCGGCCTGCGCCTGCAGCGCGGCCTGCACATAGGCCTCGGCCTGCTCCGGCGACGGCACCTGGGTATACCAGAGCTGGTCCAGGCCGCTGCCTTCCAGCGCGGCACGCAGGCCGGGGACGTGTTCAAGCTGCAGCGGCTGCAGCAGCACGTGCTGCCCGCGCAGTGTGGGGACGGTGTTCCAGGCGGCCGGGTTGCTCATCGCTCAGCCCTGCAGGCTCGGGGTGCGCTGGGCGCAGTGATCGACATAGGTCTTGATGCGGTCGATGCCGTCGGCGCCGAACCAGAACACCTTCCAGTGATCCTGCTTGTAGCAGCCGTCGGACTCAGCGTAGTAGAAGTGGTTGATCGGATTGCCGTGGCGCGAGCGCCAGAACAGCTGCGGCGTTTCTTCCAGCATCACGTTCCAGACCGCGCGGCCCAGGCCTTCGCCCTGCGCATCGTCCAGCACGGCGAACTTGTCCAGGTACACGCCTTCGGCTTCATCGGTGAGGATGACCGCAGTACGGTAGTTCTCGCTGACGTAGGCGCGCAGCAGCCGGGTCTTCTCGAAATAGTCCGGCACCAGGGTGCGGCCGAAGCTGGATTCGATCAGCTGCTTCAGGCGCGGCAGGTCCAGTTGCTCCCATGCGGTGGCGCGCAGCACCTTCTCGCCCTTGCGCACCAGCGTGCCCGAGCCCTTGTGGGTGAACAGTTCCTTGGCCAGGTCGGCCGGACGGGTGATCGACACCGACGATTCCAGCGGCAGGCGATCGAGCAGATCCTTGATCTGTTCGATCTTCACCTTCATGCCACCGTGGATCCACGGCTGCGCGATCAGGTGGTCGTACTCGGTGGACAGGTTGATCGAATCGATCACGTTGCCGGCCTCGTCCAGCAGGCCACCGGTACCGGTCAGGAAGATGATCTTGTACGGCTGCAGCTCCTGCACCAGCTCGTTGGCGGCGAAATCGGCATTCACGTTGAGGATCTGGCCACCGGCGGTCTCGCCCAGGCTGGTGATGACCGGAATCGAGCCGGCACGCAGGCTGGCTTCGATCGGCGCCAGGTTGACCTTCTTCACCTCGCCGACCAGGCCGTAGGTGTCCACGTCCAGGTATTCGGCCTCGAACACGCCACCGGTAATCGAGGTGGCGCGCGCGCCGTTCTGTTGAAGAGCTTCGACCAGGCGCAGATTGGACTGCTGGAACACCCGGCGCACGATCGCCAGCGCTTCCGGCGAGGTCACGCGCAGACCGTTGACGGTCTGCTTCTCGATGCCGGCGGCAGACAGCTCGGCATCCAGCTGCGGGCCAGCGCCGTGCAGCACGATCGGGGTCAGCCCGACTTCCTGCAGGAACGACAGCGAGGAGGTCAGCGCGTCGAGATCATCGCGCAGCACCGCGCCGCCGACCTTGACCACGGCGAAGCGCTTGGCATCCAGCTGCGAAAAGCGCTTGAGGTACTGGCTGATCTCCTTCGCGCTGGCCATGCTGGAAAGCAGGCGCACGATGGTCTGGCGGGTCTGGCGGTGAGGCTGGAGGGCAGGAGACATTTCGGTTTCGTCGGAAAGGGAAGAATCAGGCGCCGGCGGCGATGATGCGGTGCACGGCGTCGGTGTAGCGCTGCAGCTGGTCCAGCGTCACGAACTCATCGGCGGTGTGGGCCTGGGCGATGTCGCCCGGGCCAAACACCAGGGTGGTGTAACCGGCGGCGGAGAACAGCGAGGCCTCGGTCCAGAAATCCACCGCGTTGCCGATCGGCAGTTCCAGCGCATCGGCCACGTCGCGTGCCAGCAGGCGGCGGTTCTCGGCCTCGGCGATGTCACCGGCCGGCAGGCTGGGGCCACGGAAGGTTTCGGTGAACAGTGCGGCTTCCGGTTCGGCGAAGCCGGCAAAGGTCGCCAGCAGGCCGTCGATATCCATCGACGGCAGCGGACGGAAACCGAACCGCACTTCAGCGGCCGGCGCAATCATGTTGGCCTTGATCCCGCCCTCGACACGGCCGATGTTGAAGCGCAGGCCGGTCAGCCCGCCGAAGCGGGCCGAGGCCAGCGATTCCACATGGTCCAGCGCGCGGTTGCCCCAGCGCATGGCCTGGTGCAGTGCACTTGCGGCCGCATCCTGCTTGCCCGAGGCATGGCCGGCGCGGCCGGCAAACTGCATCAGCACCGAGCTGATGCCACGGTGCGCCAGCACCGCCTCGCTCATGGTCGGCTCGGCCACCAGCACCGCTTCATAGGGCAGGCCACGGGCCAGGAACGCAGCGATGCAGCGCGGGTCGTTGGCTTCCTCGTCGCTGGAGAACAGGAACGCGGCATCGCCCTCGCTGGCGTTGGCCGCCGCCACCAGCGCAGCGGCAGCGCCCTTGATGTCACACACGCCAAGGCCGACCACGCGGTCGTCCAGGCGCCGCATCACGTGCGGGTCGGCAGTCCAGTGCGGCGAGTCGGGCACAGTGTCCAGATGCACGTTGAACAGGTACTTCGGCGTCCCGCGCACGGCGTACAGGCTGACCGCACCCGCGCCGTGGTCGATCACCTCGACGTTGAAGCCGGGCAGGTTCGCGCGCAGGTAATCGAAGATGCCACCGGTGGTGATCGCACGCGGCGGGTTGCGGGTGTCGAAGGACACCAGGGCCTGCAGGTGATCGAGCGTCTGTTCAAGCATGAATCAACAATCCTGGTAGTGCCGGCCGCTGGCCGGCAACGATGTCGGTGGTGAATGCCGGCCAGCGGCCGGCACTACCGTCACAGGTCAACCGCGATTGACCTGCGCATAGACAGTGGAACTCATGCCGAACAGCTTGATGAAGCCTTCAGCCTCTTCCACGCCCCAGTCGGCCGACTGCGCGTAGGTGGCACCCTTGGTGTTGAGCAGGTGCGGCGACTTCACCGCCACCGCGTCGACGCGGCCGCCACGGGTCTCCAGCACCACTTCACCGTTGACCTTGGCCTGCGAGGACTTCAGGAAGGCCTCGATGTCGGTCTTCAGCGGGTCGTGGTAGAAGCCTTCGTACACCAGCTCCACCCACTTGCGCGCCACGTCCGGCTTGAAGCGGTTCTGCTGCTTGGTCAGCACGGCGTCTTCCAGCGCGCGGTGCGCGGCCAGCAGCGAGACCAGGCCCGGGGCCTCGAACACGATTCGGCCCTTCAGGCCGATCACGGTGTCGCCGGTGTAGACGCCGCGGCCGACGCCATACGGCGCGAACAGCTTGTTGAGCTGGGCCAGGATCTGGTCGCCCGGCAGCGCCTTGCCGTTCAGTTCGACGGCTTCGCCTTCGACGAACTTCAGGGTCACGGTCAGCGCCTGTTCCGGCCATTCGCTGCGCGGCGAGCACCAGCCACGCGCGCCTTCACCCGGGGCTTCCCAACGATCGATCTCGCCACCGGACATGGTCACGCCCAGCAGGTTCTCGTTGATGGTGTAGGCCTGCTGCTTGGCGCGCACGCCGAAGCCGCGCTCTTCCAGATACTTCTGCTCGTAGGCGCGGGTCTGGGTGTGTTCCTTCTGGATCTCGCGGATCGGCGCGATGATCTGGTAGTCGCCCAGCGCCTTCACCGCCAGGTCGAAGCGGACCTGGTCATTGCCCATGCCAGTGCAGCCGTGGGCGATGATGTTGGTGCCCAGTTCGGCGGCACGCTTCAGCGCGGCATCGACGATCAGGTAGCGGTCCGAGACCAGCAGCGGGTACTGGCCCTGGTAGCCTTCGCCGGCCCACACGAACGGCTTGACGAAGCCTTCCCAGATGGCGGGGCCACCGTTGACGGTGACGTGGCTGGTCACGCCCAGCTCGGCGGCGCGCTTCTCGATGAAATCACGCTCTTCATCATCGACACCGCCGGTGTCGGCGAACACGGTGTGCACGTTGTAGCCGCGCTCCTGCAGGTACGGCACGCAGAAGCTGGTATCGAGGCCGCCGGAGAAGGCGAGAACGACGTCTTTGTTGCTCATGGGGGTCAGGTCCACTTGGTGATGAGATTTCGGTAGAGCCGACCGCTGGTCGGCTGAAATGTTGGATGCGCCGCTGCGGGAGCAGCCGACCAACGGTCGGCTCTACCCCGTGTTTGACTCAGCGCCCGGCAACCGCGGCCATGATCGCCTTCTGCACGTGCAGGCGGTTCTCGGCTTCGTTGATGGCGATGCACTGCGGCGAATCCATCACCGCGTCGGTGGCCTTCACGTTGCGGCGCAGCGGCAGGCAGTGGCTGAACACACCGTTGTTGGTCAGCGCCATCTTCCGCTCGTCGACGATGAAGTGCTTGAACTGGTCGCGGATCGGCTTTTCCGGTTCCCAGTTGCCGAAGAACGGCAGCGCGCCCCAGCTCTTGGCGTACACCACGTCGGCACCTGCGTAGGCGCTGTCGATGTCATGGCTGATCTTCAGCGAACCACCGCTCTCGGCCACGTTCTGCTCGGCCCAGCCCATGTAGCGCTCGTCGAGGATGTAGTCGGCGGTCGGGCACAGCAGGGTCACGTCCATGCCCATGCGGGTGGCGATGGTCAGCGCCGAATTGGCCACGGCAGTGTTCAGCGGCTTGGGGTGGTAGGTCCAGGTCAGCACGTACTTCTTGCCGCGCAGGTCCTGGGTGCCGAAGTGCTCCTGCAGGGCCATCACGTGGGCCAGTTCCTGGCACGGGTGGGTGATGGTCTCCATGTTGATGACCGGCACCGGCGAGTACCTGGCGAAGCTGTTGAGGACGATGTCCTGGCGGTCGTAGGCCCAGTCCTGGAACTTCGGGAACGCACGCACGGCGATGATGTCGCAGTAACGGCCCAGCACCTTGGCCACTTCCGCGATGTGCTCTTCCGTATCGCCGTCCATCACCGTACCGAGGTTGAACTCGATCGGCCACGCATCCTTGCCCGGCTGCAGCACCACTGCGTGCGCGCCGAGCTGGAACGCGCCCAGTTCGAAGCTGGTGCGGGTGCGCATGGACGGGTTGAAGAACACCAGCGCGATCGACTTGCCCTTGAGCTGGTCGCCGAGCTTGTTGCGCTTGAACAGCGCGGCCTGGGTCAGCAGCGCGTCGAGCTCGCTGTGGCTCCAGTCCTGGGTGTTCAGGAAGTGCTTGGGGGACATCATCTTTCCTTGCGTGGCGGCGCCGGGTTCGACGCGGTGGAAGGGAAAAGCAGGAACCAAAGGTGGAACGAAAAGGTTGCAGTTGCAGCTTTCAGAACGCAGAAACGAAAAAACCCAGCCGGGCGGCTGGGTTTTTTCGGACGAACAGCAAAAAGCTCCGGTTACCCAGCGAGGATGTGGGGTTCCGGTCGACGCGCACGCGAGGTCATGCCCGACGCCTGTCGGGCTGCGCTGCTGTCGTGCTGGAAGTCGGTGAGCTTCATGGTCAACCATCTTTGCATGCGGCCGGGGCCGACGCAAGGGGCCGGGGTCGCAGAATCAGGGGTTGCTGGCGGTGCCCTGCTCGGGGCCGACCCACGGGGTGATCGACACCCGGATCTTGAGCCGGTTGCCGGGGTCTTCCGGCAGCCGCGAGCGGTACTTGGTGCCCTTGTAGACGTAGTCCACGTCGTAGGCGATGGGCCGGCGGAATTCACGCCCCACCGGCACGATGCGGCAGTCGCGGGTCAGCATCGGGCCATTGTTGGCCGGCGCCGGGGCCGGCGTCTCGGCGGCAACCTCTTCGGACGCCTCTTCATCGCTGCGCTTGAACATCGAGCGCACCGAGTCCCAGAAGCGGCTGATCCGGCCCTTGTCCTCGACCGGCTCCTCGCCGGTCACGTTGACCGGGGCCAGGGTCCGGGTCGAGACCGGCTCGCAGTGCTCCTCGGTGCGGGTCGCGCGCAGGGTCTGGAACACCGGCTCGACGTTCAGCACCTGGGCATAGTCGAACTTCACGTTCTCCACGATCACCACCCGGTTGCGGGGCTCGGCCTCCTGCGCCAGCACCACGGCGGGCAGCGCCGACAGGCAGGCCAGGGTCAGCAACGCGGTGGATTTCATTGGCGATGGGAGCAAGGACACGGCAATAGTGTAGGCAGTGACGAGCGCAAGGGGCTGAACATTACCCGTCCACGCCGCTCCTGCCCACCCCACCTTGGGAGAACCCGCGTCCACCGGTGGCAGCCAGTGCCCCCAAAGGGGCCGACACGTTCTAAAATCGCAGGCTTGTCCCCCAGCCACAGCCCCATGACCCTGCGCCTGCACAACAACCTGACTCGCCAGCTCGAACCGTTCACCCCGCTCGATCCGGCCTGTCCGACCCTGTATGTGTGCGGCCCGACGGTCTACAACTACGTGCACATCGGCAACGCCCGTGGCCCGGTGGTGTTCGGGGTGCTGGCCGACCTGCTGCGGCGGCGCTTCGGCGCACTGCGCTACGCCCGCAACATCACCGACGTCGACGACAAGATCAACACCGCCGCGCGCGAACAGGGGGTGCCGATCAGCACCATCACCGACCGCTTCGCCGCCGCCTACCGTGAAGACATGGCCGCGCTGGGCGTGGTGCCGCCGGACATCGAGCCGGAAGTGACCGCGCACATGCCGCAGATCATCACCATGATCGAGCAGCTGATCGCCAGCGGCCATGCCTACGCCGCCGAAGGCCACGTGCTGTTCGCGGTGGCCAGCTTCGACGGCTACGGCAAGCTCTCGCGCCGTGATCCGGATGAAATGCTGGCCGGCGCCCGCGTCGACGTGGCGCCGTACAAGCGCGACGCCGGCGACTTCGTGCTTTGGAAGCCGTCCAGCGACGACCTGCCCGGCTGGGAATCGCCGTGGGGCCGTGGCCGCCCGGGCTGGCACATCGAGTGCTCGGCGATGGCCGCCGCGCACCTGGGCGAGACCATCGACATCCATGCCGGCGGGGTCGACCTGCAGTTCCCGCACCACGAGAACGAGATCGCGCAGAGCGAGTGCGCCCATGGTGGCAAGATCTTCGCCCGCTTCTGGCTGCACAACGGCATGCTCAACTTCGGCGGCGCCAAGATGAGCAAATCGCTGGGCAACATCGAGCGCGTGCACGACCTGGTGCGCCAGCATCCGCCGGAGGCGCTGCGCCTGGCCCTGCTGTCGGCCCATTACCGGCAGCCGCTGGACTGGTCCGATGGCCTGATCGAGCAATCGGTGCGCACCCTGGACCGCCTGTACGGCACCCTGCGCGAACTGGCGTCGATCGAGGCCAGCGCGGTGATCCCGGCCTCCGTAGAGGCGACCCTGGACGACGACCTGAACACCCCGCAGGCGCTGGCCGAAGTGGCCCGCATCGCCGCCGATGCACGTCGAGCTACCGATCCGGCCGAACAGGCGCGCCTGAAGGGCGAACTGCTCGGCGCGGGCCTGGCGCTGGGCCTGCTGCAGGCCGATCCGGCGCAGTGGTTCGGCACTGCCGCCGGCGATGACGGCGACGATGCGCGCATCCAGGGCCTGATCGACGAGCGCGCCGCGGCCAAGCAGGCGCGCGACTTCGCCCGCTCCGATGCCATCCGCGACCAGCTGGCCGCCGAAGGCATCGTGCTCGAAGACACCCCGCAGGGCGTGCGCTGGTCGCGCAAGCGCGGCTGACCTGCCCTGCCCCGTGGCCGGCCCGCCGGCCACGTCCCCACTGTAGAGACTGCTGTGACCGACTCCCCGTTCCCGCTTGAACCCACCGCCGCCGAGGCCCAGACCGCCATCGCCGAGGAATTCGGCTTCTTCGGCGACTGGTCCGAGCGCTACCAGTACCTGATCGACCTCGGCCGCAAGCTGCCGGCCTTCCCGGAGGAATGGAAGACCGAGGAGCACCGCCTGCTCGGCTGCCAGTCGATGGTCTGGATCGTGCCGGAAGGCAACGCGCAGTCGCTGCGCTTCCATGCCATCAGTGACTCGGCCATCGTCTCCGGCCTGATCTTCCTGGCCCTGCGCGTGTATTCCGGGCGCTCGGCCCAGGAGATCCTGGACACCGAACCGAGCTACATCCAGGACATCGGCCTGGCCCGCCACCTCTCGCCCACCCGCAGCAACGGCGTGGCGGCGATGCTGGCCTTCATCCGCGAGACCGCGCAGGCCCAGCTGCAGCGCGATCCGTCGTGAGCGAACCTGCCACCGCCGAAGACACCGCGCTGGGGCTGCTGTCCCGGCCCGGTTTCGCCAGGCTGCTGGCATACCGCATCTTCGCGATGCTGTCCTACCAGGTGGTCGCGGTCACCGTCGGCTGGCACATCTACGAAGTCACCCGCAATCCGTTCTCGCTGGGCCTGGTCGGCCTGGCCGAGGTACTGCCGTTCTTCTGTGTGGCGCCGTTCGCCGGTTACCTGGTCGACCATCTGCCGCGGCGCCGGCTGGGCATGGTCGCCTGCTCCGGGCTGATCGCCACCGCGCTGGTGCTGACCAGCGTGGCCAAGGGCTGGCTGCCCTTTGAGGGCGTGTGGCCGATCTATGCGGCCATCGCACTGACCGGCATGGTGCGCGCCTTCCTGTCACCGATCTACAACGCCTTGTTCGCCCGCGTGCTGGCCCGCGACCAGTTCGCGCGTGGCGCCGGCCTCGGTGCCGTGGTGTTCCAGGCCGGCATGGTGGCCGGTCCGGCACTGGGCGGCGTGCTGGTCGGCTTCGGAGGCAAGGGCCTGTCCTATGCGGTGGCCACCGTCTTCGCGCTGGTGGCGATGGGGTGCCTGGCCACGTTGAAGGTGGAAGAACCGGTGCACACCGGCCCGGCCGCGCCGATCTTCAGGAGCATCGCCGAAGGCGCGCGCTTCGTGGTGGGCAACCGGATCATGGTCGGCGCGATGGCGCTGGACATGTTCTCGGTGCTGCTGGGTGGCGTGGTGGCGATGCTGCCGGCGTTCCTGCACGAAATCCTGCACCACGGCCCGGAAGGGCTGGGCATCCTGCGCGCGATGCCGGCGCTGGGTTCGGTATGCGTGGGGCTGTGGCTGGCCCGCCACCCACTGCACCGCAATGCCGGCCGCGTGCTGCTGTTCGCGGTGGCCGGCTTCGGCCTGTGCGTGATCGGCTTCGGGCTGTCGCAGCACTTCTGGCTGTCGGCGCTGATCCTGCTGTTCTACGGGGCGTTCGACGGCGTGTCGGTGGTGATCCGCTCGACCATCCTGCAGCTGGCCACGCCGGAGGAAATGCGCGGACGGGTGTCGTCGATCAACGGCATCTTCATCAGTTCGTCCAACGAACTGGGCGCGTTCTACGCCGGCACGATGGCGCGGCTGCTGGGCCTGGTGCCGGCGGTGGTGCTGGGTGGGTTCGCGGTGCTGAGCGTGGCCGGGATCACGGCGTGGAAGAACCCGACGCTGCGGAAGTTGAATCTTCGCGACCTGCAGTAGCTGTTCTGTAGAGTCGAGCCATGCTCGACTGCTTTTCAGAGGCGCCAGTCGAGCATGGCTCGACTCTACAAAAGCCAGGAAGCCCAACAAAAAACCCGGCCGAGGCCGGGTTTTTCGCATGACCAGACAACGACCGGGAATCAGTCGCCCTGCTGCTTCTGCAGGTGCTCCCAACGCTCCTGGGCGTCGATGGTACGCTCGGCGGTCAGTCGCGCTTCCAGGCGCTCCAGGCCGATCTCTTCACCGGTATCCACGCAGTAGCCATAGTCGCCGGCTTCCAGGCGCTTGAGGGTGCTGTCGATCTTGCCGATCAGCTTGCGGTAGCGGTCGCGGGTACGCAGTTCCAGCGAGTTCTCGGTTTCGCGGGTCGCGCGCTCGGCTTCATCGCCGATGTCACGCACTTCCTCGCGCAGGTTCTCGATGGTCTGCTTGGACTCTTCCACCAGGTCCGCACGCCAGTTCTGCAGGCGCTGGCGGAAATACTCCTGCTGCAGCGGGCTCATGTATTCCTCTTCCGAGGACGGCTTGTAGCCAGCCGGCAGGATCGGGCGGCCGGTGGCCTCGTCGGTCTTGTACTCGACCACCTTGTACTTGCTGCGCGGGGCCGGTGCAGCCGAGCGGGCGGCGACGGCCACGGCAACCTTGCCGACAGGGCGCGACACGGTCTTCGGGGCGGAATCGGATTTCACGGCGGTTTTGGCAGGCGATTTCGAAACGGGCACGGGATTCTTGGATTGCGGGGCCTTCGAAGCAACAGGTGCGGCGGCCGGGGCCGGCTTGGGGGCCGGTTGGGCTGCTGCCACTGCCACGGTCTTGGCCGGGACAGGCTTGGCCGGAGCCGGCTTGGCAGCCGGCTTCGGTGCGGACTTCACTACTGGGGCCGGGCTCGGCTTTACGGCCGGCGCAGCAACATTCTTGGTGACCTTCTTTACAACGGCAGGCGTGGCCGCCGGTTTAGCCGCAGCCACCTTCTTCGCGGCAGGCTTGGCGACCGGCTTGGCCGCAGCCTTCTTCACCACCGCCTTCGGCGCCGGCTTGGCTGCTGCCTTCTTCGCTACCGGCTTGGCGGCGGCCTTCTTGACCGGCGCGGCCTTGCCGGCAGCCTTCTTCACCACCGGCGCCTTCTTGCTGGCGGCGGCAGGCTTGGCCTTGGCGGGCGCGGCGGCCTTCTTCGCCACCGGCTTGGTTGCCTTGACCGGCGCTTTCTTTGCGGTGGCCTTCCTGGCCGCCGGTTGCGAGGACGCTGCCTTGGTCGCCGGCTTGCTGGCCGGCTTCTTGGCAACGGGCTTTGCCGCCAACTTCTTCACAACAGGCTTGGCGGTTTTCTTGGCGGCCGTTGCGGCCTTCTTTGCAGTTTTTTTAGCAGCCACGAAACGCTCTTCCTTGGATTCCCCGGGGCCCGGGAAAGCGGGCCTTTATAGCCTACCCGACCCGCAGCAGCAACCTCAGCGGCCCTGCTCCATTCAGTCCTGGAGCCAAGCCAGCCAAGGGGCGGTCCGACGAACACGGACCGCCTTGCGCGGTACGGAACCTAGCCAGCACCCGAAGGTGCTGGTACCGGTCGCAGGCCATCGGCGACATGCGACCAACGGCCCATCCTGCACAAATGCGGCCTTCATGCCAACTGGCATAAGATGACTGGGTGATCTCGCGCCTGCTCATTGCCCTGCTGCGCTTCTACAAGCGCTTCATCAGCCCCCTGCTGGGGCCGCGCTGCCGTTTCGTGCCCAGTTGTTCTGAATACGCGATGGAGGCCATCTCCCTGCATGGCCCGCTGCGCGGCAGCTGGCTGGCTGCGCGCCGCCTGGGACGCTGCCATCCGTTCCATCCCGGCGGCTTCGACCCCGTGCCCGAGTCCCCCAACGCCCCCTCTTGCCGTTGCACAGGAAAACACTGACATGTCCTCCACCCTCATCACCAACGCCCGCATGGTCAACGAAGGCCGCACCTTCGATGGTGACCTGCGCATCGAGAACGGCCGCATCGCGCAGATCGGCAGCGGGTTGACGCCGCGAGACGGCGAGCAGGTGGTGGATGCGGCCGGGCGCTGGCTGCTGCCCGGCATGATCGACGACCAGGTGCACTTCCGCGAACCGGGCCTGACCCACAAGGGCGACATCGCCAGCGAATCGGCTGCCGCCGTGGCCGGTGGCCTGACCAGCTTCATGGACATGCCCAACACCAATCCACCGACGCTGGATTCGACCATCCTGGAAGCCAAGTACGAACTGGCGCGCGGCCGCGCGTGGGCCAACTACGGCTTCTACCACGGCGCCAGCAATGACAACCTAGAAGCAATCCGTGCGCTGGACCCGAAGAAGGCACCCGGCGTGAAGGTGTTCATGGGCGCTTCGACCGGCAACATGCTGGTGGACAACCCGGAAACGCTGGACGCGATCTTCCGCGAATGCCCGACCCCGATCATCACGCACTGCGAAGACACGCCGATGATCGATGCCAATCTGAAGGCCTTCCAGGAAAAGTACGGCGACGCACTGACCCCGGACATGCACCCGGACATCCGTTCGCGCGAAGCCTGCATCAAGTCGACCCGGCTGGCGATGTCGCTGGCACGCAAGCACGGCACCCGCCTGCACGTGCTGCACATCTCCACCGCCGACGAGCTGGCGCTGTTCGAGAAGGGCCCGCTGATCCGCGCCGACGGCAGCCGCAAGCAGATCACCGCCGAAACCTGCGTGCACTTCCTGCACTTCGCACGCCCGGACTATGCGACCAAGGGCAACCTGATCAAATGCAACCCGGCGATCAAGGAAGTGTCCGACCGCGAGGCGATCACCGCCGCGCTGGCCGATGACGTGCTGGACGTGCTGGCCACCGACCACGCCCCGCATACCTGGGAAGAGAAGCAGAAGCCCTATGCGCAGGCGCCGTCGGGCCTGCCGCTGGTGCAGTACGCGCTGGTAGCCGCGCTGGAGCGCGTGCACGAAGGCAAGCTGACCCGCGAGCAGGTGGTGCAGAAGTTCGCCCACGCCCCGGCACAGCTGTTCGATGTCGAGGAGCGCGGCTTCCTGCGCGAGGGCTACTTCGCCGACCTGGTGCTGGTCGAGGACGTGCCGTTCACCGTCAAGCGCGAGGACGTGCTGTCCAAGTGCGGCTGGTCGCCGTTCGAAGGCACCACCTTCCGTTCGCGCATTGCCTCCACCTGGGTCAACGGCCAGCAGGTGTGGGACGGCAGCAAGCTGGTGGGCGAGCCCGCCGGCCAGCGCATGACCTACGACCGCTGATGCGCCCGGCACTGATGATCGGGGCGCTGCTGCTGGCCGCGCCCCTGTTTTCTGCACCCCCGGCGCAGGCACAGGATGGCATCGGCAGCCTGATCGACAGCCGCGTGGTGTTTCCGGCCAGCGCGTCGCAGGGCGCGCTGGTGATCGGCAAGGTGCCCGCCGGCAGCCGCGTGCAGTACGCCGGCCGGCAGTTGCGGGTGAGCGGCTATGGCAGCGTGGTGTTCGGTATCGGCCGCGACGAGAAGGGCCCGCTGCGCGTGCAGGTGCAGCGCCCCGATGGTGGCAGCGAGACCGCGACCATCGCGGTGACGCCACGCGACTGGCCCACCGAACGGGTCAACGGCGTGCCGCCGAAGACGGTCAACCCGCCACCGGCGATTGCCGAGCGGATCAAGCGCGAACAGGCGCAGGTGACTGCCGCGCGTGCCCGCGATGACGACCGCACCGACTTCACCCAGACCTTCATCTGGCCGGTGCAGGGCCGCATCAGCGGCCGCTTCGGCAATGCGCGCGTGTACAACGGGCAGCCCGGTGCAGGTCATTCCGGCATGGACATCGCGGTGCCGACCGGCACGCCGGTGAAGGCGCCGGCCGCCGGCATCGTCACCTTCGCCGGTCCGGACCTGTACCTGACCGGTGGCACGCTGCTGCTCGACCACGGCTTCGGGGTCAGCTCCAACTTCCTGCACCTGTCGCGCATCGACGTGAAGGTCGGTGACCGTGTCGAACAGGGCCAGGTGATCGCCGCCGTCGGCGCCACCGGCCGTGCCACCGGCCCACACCTGCACTGGGGCATGAACTGGTTCGATACCCGCATCGATCCGTTGCTGGTGCTGGAACGGAAGTAGCGGTAGTGCCGGCCGCTGGCCGGCAATTGCATGAATTCCGCAGCGCCGGAGCTGCCGGCCAGCGGCCGGCACTACCAGCGGCGATCAATCAACCGCGCGCGGCCCACCACACACGCAGCAGCGTGCGCACCGGGGTGGCCTCGATCGGCTTGCCCGCAGCCTGTGCGGCCACGCGGGCGCGCGCCAGGCTTGACCAGACGCGGCGCGGGCGCGGGCCCGGCACACGGGTGCCCCAGCCCTTCAGCAGATACTGCGCCCAACGCTGCGCGGCCGTGCCGGCGTCCTCATCCAGCAGGCTGCGCGGTACGCCCGCCACGCCGGCATCCTGCAGACGCTGGGCCAGGGTCTGCAGCTGCACCGCACGCCCGGCACCGGTACGCGGCTTGTCGTTGAACAACGCCGCTTCCACCGCCGCCACCGCGTCGGAATAGTTGGCCAGTGCGCGTTCAGCGCCGGCCGCATCCAGCGCGACCGTGCGCGCTTCAACCAGATCCGGCAGCGCCTCGGCCAGCTGCGCCCACGGTGCACGCGCCGGCTCCAGCAGGCGGCCCAGCGGGTGGCGCGAACGATGCGCGGCCCAGCTGCGCAGCTCCTCGCCCCACCAGGCCAGCTTGGCATCGGCCGGCAACGGATCGCCGCCGGTGTTGAGCATGTCGTCGAATTCCTGCAGCAGCGCGAACCACGCGACCGCGATCTCGCGTTGCGATTCGGCCACGAACGGCGCGGCCACCGACCATTCCGGCCAGCGGCTGCGCCACTTGTCGAGGAAACTGTCCAGCGCGGTACTGCTCACTACGTCATTCCTTACGGCTGGGCCGGTGCTGCCGGCCGGGTCGGCCAGAGGCTGGCCAGTTGCAGAAGTCCGGCGTTCTCGACCAGCACGTCGGCCTGCCAGGCCAGCGGGTCGTCACTGTGCAGGCGGTAGCCCCACAGCGCCGCCACCGAGGGCATGGCGGCGGCACGCGCGGCGAGGATGTCGCGCTCGTCGTCGCCCACGTACACGCAGTCTTCGGCGGCAATGCCGATGGCCTGTGCGGCGTGCAGCAGGGGCAGCGGATGCGGCTTGCGTTCGGCCAGCGTGTCACCGCCGACCAGCACCGCGCAGCGCTGCTGCCAGCCGTACTGCGGCAGGATCAGGCGCGCCAGGTACTCCGGCTTGTTGGTGACGATGCCCCACACCGTACCGGCCTCATCCAGTGCCGCCAGCATGCCGGCCACGCCATCGAACAGCACCGCATGCTGGCCGATCAGCGCTTCGTAGCGCTGCAGGAATTCCGGGACCAGCGCATCGCGCGCGGCGGCATCCAGTTCCGGGAAGGCCGCCGACACCATCGCCCGCGAGCCCTTCGACACCACCGGGCGCAACATCGCCGGATCGATCGGCGCACGGCCACGCTCGGCCAGCATCGCATCGCAGGTGGCGACGAAGTCCGGCGCACTGTCCAGCAGGGTGCCATCCAGATCGAACAGCACCGCGCGCGGGAAGCCGGCCGTGGTCATGCCGGCTTGACCGCGTAAGCCAGGTAGTTGATGTCGGTGCGGCTGCTCAGGCGGGCATGGTTGCGCCACGGCTCGTAGGCCATGCCACTGACATCCACCAGCTGCATGTCGGCCTCGCGCAGCCAGCGCGCCAGCTCGGCCGGCTTGATGAATTCCTGGTAGTGGTGGGTGCCCTTGGGCAGCAACCGTGCCACGTACTCGGCGCCAACGATGGCCACTGCGAAGGCCGCCGCGGTGCGGTTGATGGTCGACAGGAACAGATGGCCACCCGGCTTCAGCAGGCGCTTGCAGGCCTCGATGATCGCGCCCGGGTCGGGCACGTGCTCAAGCATTTCCATGCAGGTGACCACGTCGAAGCTGCCCGGCTGCTCGGCGGCCAGGTCCTCGGCGGCCTGCACGCGGTAATCGACCGTGGCGCCGCTTTCCAGCGCATGCAGGCGCGCGACCTTGACCAGTTCCGGGGCCAGGTCGATGGCGGTGACGTCGGCACCGGCCTGCGCCAATGCCTCGCTCAGCAGGCCACCACCGCAACCGATGTCGAGCACGCGCGCACCGCGCAGTGGCACGCGGTCGGCCACGTACTTCAGCCGCACCGGGTTCAGCGCATGCAGCGGCTTCTGCGGGCCGTCAGCGTCCCACCAGCGGTTGGCCAGCGCGGCGAACTTGTCCAGCTCGGCCTGATCGAAATTGGAGGAAGCGTGGGGGGCAGTCATGAGGGAGTCCTTGCGGCGCCGGGGTTCAGGCGCGGATATGACGGATGCGCTCGCGCCACTGGCGCGCGTTGGCGATGATGCCCGGCAGGTCCATGCCGACCAGCTCGCGCTGCACCAGCTTGGGCTTGCCGGCGATCCAGACATCGCTGACCTGCTGGCGGCCGGTGGCGTAGACCAGCTGCGACAGCACGTTGTGCAGCGGCTGGGTTTCCAGTGCGGACAGGTCGACGCAGACCAGGTCGGCCTGCTTGCCGACTTCGATCGAGCCGATGCGGTCACCGAAGCCCAGCGCGCGCGCGCCGCCCAGGGTGGACGCACGCAGCGTGGTGGCCGCATCCAGCGCGGTGGCATCGTCGGCCACGGCCTTGGCCAGGATCGCCGCGGTGCGGTTCTCGCTGAACATGTCCAGGTCGTTGTTGCTGGCGCAGCCATCGGTGCCGATCGCCAGGTTCACGCCGGCGCGCTGCAGGGCGCAGGCCGGGCAGAAGCCGGAGGCCAGCTTCAGGTTCGATTCCGGGCAGTGCACCACGCTGACGCCACGCTCGGCGCACAGGTGGATTTCCGCGTCGGTCAGCTGGGTCATGTGCACCGCGATCAGGCGGTCGTTGACCAGGCCAAGCCGATCCAGCCGCGCCAGCGGGCGCTGGCCGTGCAGCTTGATCGAATCGGTGATCTCCTGCGCGGTCTCGTGGGTGTGCAGGTGCACCTGCATGTCGAGCTGGTCGGACAGCATCCGCACCCGCTCGAAGTTGGCGTCGTTGACGGTGTACGGCGCATGTGGCGCGAACGCGGTGCCGATCAGCGGATCGGTGCGCCACTGGTCATGCAGTTCACCGGCCTTGGCGAAGTACTCGTCGTCGGTCTTGGCCCAAGCGGTGGGGAAATCGATGATCACCGCGCCGACCAGCGCGCGGAAACCGTGCTTCTTGTAGACCGCGGCCTGCACGTCGCCGAAGAAGTAGTTCTCATTGGCGCAGGTGGTACCGCCACGCAGCATCTCGGCGATGGCCAGCGTGGTGCCGTCGGCGACGAACTCGGGGCCGATCACCGCCGCTTCCACCGGCCAGATGTGCTGCTGCAGCCAGGTCATCAGCGGCAGGTCGTCGGCGACGCCGCGCAGCAGGGTCATCGGGTTGTGGGTGTGCGCGTTGACCAGGCCCGGCATCAGCGCGGCCTCGGGGCGGCTGACCACCTGGGCGGCGCGGAAGCGCGCACGGGCCTCGGTGCGCGGCAGGATGGCCACGATCTCGCTGCCACGCACGGCGACGGCATGGTCCTCCAGCACCACCGCATGTGGCTCGATCGGAACGACATAGCCGGCTTCGATGAGCAGGTCGCAGGCTTCGGGGAGGTGCGGGCTATCGCTCATGCGGGCTCACTGGCTGGGGGGTGGCGGGCCTACGATCCATCGGGGATGGATCGTGGTCATGGCGCCGGGCGATGCCCGGCGCCGTCCCGCAGCCCTCGAGGCCGCGGGGTTGCCGGCCAGCGGCCGGCACTACAGTAAGGTCGGCCTACGGCCGGAACCTTATTTGACGCGTGCGGAGTATTCGCCCGAACGGGTATCAACCTTGATGATTTCGTCCTGGTTGACGAACAGCGGCACGCGGACCACGGCGCCGGTTTCCAGGGTGGCCGGCTTGCCGCCGCCGCCCGAGGTGTCGCCACGGACGCCCGGATCGGTTTCGGTGATCTTCAGTTCGACGAAGTTCGGCGGCTGCACGAAGATCGGCTCGCCGTTCCACAGGGTCACCACGCAGGACTCTTCGCCCTTCAGCCACTTCTCGGCGCCGCCCATGCCGGCCTTGGTGGCCTGGACCTGCTCGAAGGATTCCGGGTCCATGAAGTGCCAGTACTCGCCGTCGCTGTACATGAAGTTCATGTCGGTATCGACGACGTCGGCTGCATCCAGCGAGTCGGTCGACTTCATGGTCACTTCCTGGGTACGGCCGTCCTTGATCAGGCGGTACTTCACGCGGGTGAAGGCCTGGCCCTTGCCCGGCTTGACGTATTCGGTGTCGATGATGACAGCCGGTTGGTTGTTGACCAGGATCTTCATCCCGTTCTTGACGTCGTTCATGCCGTAGCTGGCCATGCGTAAACTCCTGAGTGGCAAAAACGCCGCGGGTGCGGCGAGCCGTTAGAATGGAAAGCCCACCGGATGCCGGTGGGCGACTGTTTTTCTGCCCCCATGATAACCGCAGGCCCCCTCTCCATGCAGCTTTCCGCCTTCCCCCGGCCCCAGTCGCCAGGCGCGCCCGCGCGCTGGCAGCAGCTCTGGCGCCAGGCGCTGCGTGACCCGCACGCCCTGTTGGCCCGGCTGCAGCTGGACCCGGCCGCGCTGGGCGTCTCGGAGGCGGCCATGGCCCAGTTCGCGCTGCGCGTGCCGGAGGGCTTCGTGGCCCGCATGCGCACGGGCGACGCCACCGACCCGCTGCTGCGCCAGGTGCTGCCAATCGACGAGGAAATGCGCCCCGCCCCCGGATTCAGCTTCGATGCGGTGGGTGATGGTGCGGCCAAAAAGGCCACCGGGGTCATCCAGAAGTACCGCGGCCGCGCCCTGCTGGTCGCCACCGGCAGCTGCGCGATCAATTGCCGCTACTGCTTCCGCCGCCACTTCGACTACGGCGCGGAGAATGCGGCCAAGGGCGGCTGGCAGGAAGCAGTCGCCGCCATCGCGGCCGATCCGGACATCGACGAGGTGATCCTGTCCGGCGGCGACCCGTTGTCGCTGGCCACGCACAAGCTGGTCGAACTGACCGACGCACTGCGCGCGATCCCGCACATCCGCCGCCTGCGCATCCACAGCCGCCTGCCGATCGTGCTGCCCGAACGCGTGGACGAGGAACTGCTGGCCTGGCTGGGCAGCCTGCCGTGGCCGCTGGCGATCGTGGTCCACGCCAACCATGCCAATGAATTCGATGCCAACGTGGACGCGGCGATGGCGCGCCTGCGTGGTACGGGTGCGCAGCTGCTGAACCAGGCGGTGCTGCTGCGCGGGGTCAACGACAGCGTGCAGGCCCTGCAGGACCTGAGCGAGCGCAGCTTCGCCGCCGGCGTGCTGCCCTATTACCTGCACCAGCTGGACAAGGTGGAAGGCGTGGCCCACTTCGAAGTGGACGACACCCAGGCCAAGGCACTGATTGCCGGCCTCACCGCACGCCTGTCCGGCTACCTGATCCCGAAGCTGGTGCGCGAACTGCCTGGCGATCCGAGCAAGCGCCCGGTGTAAGAGCACTACCGGGGTCAGATCGCTTTTCCCGTGGAAAAGGGATCTGACCCCAGCACAACGTCAATCTGTCAGACGCCCGACTCGATCATCCGCACCACTTCGGTGGCGGTCACCGGGTGGCTCAGCCAGTAGCCCTGGCCGAGGTCGCAGCCACGCTGGGCCAGCAGCTCGAACTGCGCCTGCTGCTCGATGCCCTCGGCAACCACGGTGATGCCCAGCGCGTGGGCCATCGCGATGATCGCGGTGGTCAGTGCCAGGTCGTCGGGATCACGCTGCATGTCGGCCACGAAGCTCTTGTCGATCTTCACCCCGTCCACCGGCACCTGGCGCAGATGGCTGAGCCCGGAGAAGCCGGTGCCGAAATCATCCAGCCAGACCTTCACGCCCGTCCTGTGCAGCTTGTCCAGCAGCTGCGCGGCGACCATTTCATCGCCGATCACCGCGGTCTCGGTCAGTTCCAGGTGCAGGCGCGACGCCGGCAGCCCGGACTCATGCAGGCACTGTGCGACCAGCGCCGGCAGTTCGCCGCCCCGCAGCTGCCGCGGCGACACGTTGACCGACACGAACAGGTCGTCCCCGGCCACCCCGCGTGGCCACTGCGCAGCCTCCATGCAGGCCGCGCGCAACACCTTCGGGCCGATGATCTCGATCAGCCCGCTCTGCTCGGCCACCTCGATGAACACCGATGGCGGGATCGTACCCAGGGTCGGATGCTGCCAGCGCAGCAGCACCTCGACACCGACCATGCGGCGGTCGCGCATGCGGAAGATCGGCTGGTAGGCCAGGCGCAGTTCGCCGCGCTCCCAGGCCCCGCGCAGTTCCTGCTCCATGTGCACGCGGCGCTCGACCGCATGGTCCATCGCCCGGCTGTAGTAGCGGTAGCAGTTCTTGCCGGCCATCTTCGCCTGGTACATGGCGATGTCACCGTTCTTCAGCAGCGTGGTCGCATCCGCCGCATCGTCCGGGAACAGGGTCACGCCGATGGACGTGCCAAGGAACAGCTCCCGGCCCTGCACCACCAGCGGCTTGCCCAGTTCGCGCACCAGCACTTCGGCCAGCAGCCGCGCGTTGGCAGCAACGTCACCGTCACCAACCAGGATCACGAATTCGTCGCCACCAAAGCGCGCCAGCAGGGCCTCGTCGCCACCGGCTTCGGCTACCGCGCGGCCGATGCGCTGCGCGAACTGCAGCAATGCTTCATCGCCGGCTTCATGACCGAGGGTGTCATTGACCCGCTTGAAATCGTCGATGTCGGCGAACAGCAGGCCCAGCCGATGGTTGGACGCGCGCGCGGCCATCAACCGATGGTCAAGTGCCTCGCGGAAGGCCAGGCGATTGGTCAATCCGGTCAGCGCATCGGTGTAGGCCATGTGCCGCACTTCACGGTCATGGCGGGCGATCGCATCGCGCATGCGGGCAAAGCCACGCACCAGTTCGCCTACTTCGTCATCGCGGGTGTTCTCGGCCAACGGCGTCTGGTAGTCGCCGGCCTCGATGCGGCGGGCGGCCGCGGCCAGATCACGGATCGGCGCGACCAGGGTCCGCTGCACGTACAGGATCACCACTACGCCGATCACCACCAGCAGGCCCAGCATCAGCAGCAGCCAGCCCAGATGACGGCTGCCGGCCTGCTGCAGGCGTTCGCCAAGGGTGGCATTGGCGGCCTGCTCGCGCTGCTGCACTTCGTCCAGCGCCATGCCGACGCGGACTCCGCCGATGCGCTGGTTGCCGATCATGATCGGCATCGTGTTGTCGAGCACCTTGGGCGATTCCTGCACCACCAGTGCCTGTGCGGCAGCAGCCTTGGGCGCCAGCGGGTCGGCCATCTGCTGGCCGAAGCCGGCGACCTCGATCGAGCCGTCGTGCACCAACCGCCCACGTTCGTCGAACACCAGCACATAGCGCACCACCGGCTGCCGCGCGGTACCGCGCACCAGTGCGCCGACCTGGTCCAGGTCGCGGTAGTACAACGGGTTGGCCAGCGAGTCGGACAACTCTCGCGCCATCGCCTCGCCGCGGCTGCGCACGCTGCGGTCGAACAGTTCGTGGATGACACCGCCACTGAGGCTGCGCACCTCGCCCTGCATCGCCGTCTGGCGCCCCAGCAGCACTGCCAGGATCGCGACCACCACGACCATTGCCCCGCCCATCGCCAGCAGGAACCGGGCCTGCATTCCAGAGCCAAGCCACTTCATTCCACTTCCATCCGCACGCGCGTCAATCCTTGTTTCAATTCATCCAACCGCTGCTGCGCATGCGCATCGACACGGTGGAAACCGGAAGTGCCAAAAAACCGATGCAACGCTCCCTGTGCCCGCGGGTCGCTGGCCGCCTGCAGCAGCACTTCCTGCAGGCGATCGCGCACACGCGGATCAAGGTCGGAGCGGACCATCTCCACCGCACGCGGGTACGGCTCGGTGCGCAGCAGCTCGCGGAAGTCGCGCCGGAACGCGGCCGGCACCCGCCGCTCGTCGTTCCAGTCCACGCTGCTCACCGCGCCTACGTCGACCACCCCCTTGTGCACGAACGTCGCGATGTTCAACTCGCTGCGCGCGAACACATATCCCACGCTGTCCCGCCCCGGCATGTCCCAGTCGCCGGCCAGGATCTGCGGCGACAACCCCTCCTGCAGCAAGGTCATCACCGGCACGAGGTAGGCGCTGGTGGACGCCGTGTTCTGCAGCGCCAGGCGATGCCCAGGCAGGTCCCGCATGCGCTGGATCGGGCTGTCGTTGCGCACGAAAAACACTGTCTGGTACTCGCGCACGCCATTGCGTTCGGTCAGCAGCAAGGGCCTTGCGCCGCTGCGCTGGCCCAGCGCCACCGCCGTGCCCGCCGTTTCCGTGACCCAGTCGACCCGCCCCCGCCGCAGATAGCTGGCCATCTGCTGCGGATCGCGTGCCATCAGGATCCTCCCCTCCCTGATGCCGACGTCGTGCATGCGGGCCACCACATAATCCAGCAGGGGCTGCAGCTGCTCGTAATGGGCCTTGGGATCATCGCTGATCCGGCCCAGCACCAGCACCGGGTCCGGCGCTGCACGCACCGTCCCGGCCAGCAGGACCATGGCCAGGCTCAGCAGTCCCCCCTGCATTGCCTTTCGCAGACCCGACACAGGCTTCATCCCCCCTGGGTATCCGAACAGACTACCCGAAAAAATGAGAACGTCGTCAGCTGTCCTTGCTGCCCGCCTGCGCCAGTCGCGCCATGCGCTGGGTGTCGGCGAGGATGCCGCGCAGCAGGCGCACTTCCTGCTCGCTCGGCTCGCTGCGCAGGAACAGGCGGCGCAGCTTGCGCATTGCCGATTCCGGGGCGCGGCCCTTGTGGAAATCGATCTCGTCCAGGGTGTCGCCAAGCTGGGCGAAGAAGCTCTCCATCTGCTCATGGCTGGCCACCTGCTCGCGGAAGCCCGGCTCTGCCGCGGCCGCCGGCTGTGCGCCCAGCAGCTGCATGCGCGTTTCATAGGCCAGCACCTGCACGGCCGCGGCCAGGTTGAGCGAGCTGAACTCCGGATCGGACGGGATGTGCACCGCGGCGTGGCAGAGCTGCAGTTCCTCGTTGGTCAGGCCGGTGCGCTCGCGGCCGAACACCAGCGCCACTTCGGCACCCTCGCCCGCTTTGGCCACTGCGCGCGCAGCGGCGTCGGCCGGCAGGTACTCCTCCAGCTGGACCCGTCGGGCCCGGGCGGTGCAGCCGAGCACCAGCCGGCAGTCGGCCACCGCCTCGGCCAGGGTGGCCACCACCGGGGCGTCCCCCAGTACGTCTTCGGCACCGGCCGAGCGGCGGAAGGCCTCCTCGTCCAGTGGCTTTTCGGGGGCGACCAGCACCAGGCGGGCCAGGCCCATGGTCTTCAGGGCGCGGGCGGCAGCCCCCATGTTGCCGGGGTGCTGGGTACCGACCAGGACGAATCGGAGGCGGGTGGCGGCAGGAAACTGGGACATGAACAGGGAAAAGGTCGAGCTGGACGATGACCAATGGTAAACTGTGCGGCCGGCCACTGCGCCGGACCTGCTCTTTTCCCCCGCCAGTCCATCTCTTCTGCCTTTCCGGGAGCCCACGCCATGCAGAAACCCGCCGTCACCGTCATGGTCAAGGCCGCCCGCCTCGCCGGCAACGTCCTGTTGCGCAACATCAACAAGCTCGAGGCACTGAACGTGGTGCAGAAGGGCCGGATGGACTACGCCAGCGAAGTGGATGCGGACGCGGAAAAGGTCATCGTCAAGGAACTCAAGCGCGCCTACCCCGAATACGGCATCTTCGGCGAAGAAGGCGGCGTGCAGGGCGAACGTCGCCAGATGTGGGTCATCGACCCGCTCGATGGCACCAGCAACTACCTGCGTGGCGTGCCGCACTACTGCGTGTCGATCGCGCTGGTCGAGAACGGCGAACCGACCGATGCGGTCATCTTCGACCCGCTGCGCAATGAGCTGTTCACCGCCAGCCGCGGCGCCGGTGCCGTGCTGAACGACCGCCGCATCCGCGTGGCCGACCGCAAGGACCTGGACGGCACCATGATCCACACCGGCTTCGCCCCGCGCGAACGCGCCCGCGCCAGTGCCCAGCTGAAGGCGGTCGACGCCCTGCTGGTGCACGGCGAGGACATCCGCCGCACCGGTTCGGCCGCGCTCGACCTGGCCTACGTGGCCTGCGGCCGTGCCGACGCCTACTTCGAGGCCGGCGTGAAGGCATGGGACATCGCCGCCGGCCTGCTGCTGGTCCGCGAAGCGGGCGGCAAGGTCTGCGACTTCAAGGGCGCGACCCTGGGCCGCATGGACAACCGCGGCCCGGAGACCCACCAGATCGTCGCCGGCAACCTGAAGGTGGCCGAGTCGCTGCAGAAGGTGCTGGTGAACACCGGCTACGCCGCCGAGTTCGACGCGAAGTTCTGATCTGCGCATAGTTGCGGTTCATGGAGACGGCACCTGCGAGGTGCCGTTTTCGTTTGTGCGCTGGGAGATTCGTTTCCGCGACCGCGGAGGGGTGTCACTTTCTTTGCGCGCAAAGAAAGTAACCAAAGAAACGCTCCGCCAGCCGCGAGCCGTCGCTACGCGCCGGTACCCTGCGCTTCTCGGCGAATCAGGGGACGGCGCCGAACTCGCTGCGCTCAAACACCGGCGCCTCTTCGCCCCTGATTCACCTGCGATGCTCGGCTCGCTCAAGGCGGACTGGAAGGTCAAGATCAACGGCAACGGCATCCACGCATGGCGTGGATCTACTGGGTGCAGCTGTGGCATTTGATCTTGGGTCCGCCTTGAGCGAGCCGAGCACCGCAGGTCCGGCGAGGGCGAAGAGGTGCGGGTGTCTGAGCGCAGCGAGTTCCCGCACCGTCCCTCGACGGGCCGAGGAGCGCAGGGTACCGGTGCGCAGCACCGGCTCGCGGCCGGCGGCGTGTTTCTTTGGTTACTTTCTTTGCACGAGCAAAGAAAGTGACACCCCTCCGCAGTCGCGGAAATGACTCTCGCCGGGTCCTGCCCGGCGCCACCCATGCGTCGGCGCGCAAACAAAAACGCCCGGCGCGGGGCCAGGCGTTCCTGCACTACCGTGAAAGTACGGAGGCTTACGCCACCGTCGACGCCCGCAGCGCGGCGATGCGCTCTTCCAGCGGCGGGTGGCTCATGAACAGCTTCTTCGCCGTCGAACCGGCAATACCGAACGCGGCAATCTGGGTCGGCAGCGTGCTCTGACCGTGGTTGAGCTGCAGGCGCTCCAGCGCGGCGATCATCTTCTGGCGGCCGGCCAGCGAGGCACCGCCGGCGTCGGCGCGGAACTCGCGGTGGCGCGAGAACCACATCGAGATCATGGTGGCGAACAGGCCGAACACCATCTCCAGCACGAACACGATGATGTAGTACGCAAAGCCGCGGCCGCCACCTTCGCGGTTGCCCGACAGCGCGCTGTCGATGATGCCGCCGACCACGCGGGCCAGCACGATCACGAAGGTGTTCAGCACACCCTGCAGCAGCGCCATGGTGATCATGTCACCGTTGGCGACGTGGGCGATCTCGTGGCCCAGCACCGCTTCGGCCTCGTCTTCACTCATGTTGTGCAGCAGGCCGGTGGACACCGCCACCAGCGCGTTGTTGCGGTTGGCACCGGTGGCGAAGGCGTTGATCTCCGGGCCCTCATACACCGCCACTTCGGGCATGCCGATGCCGGCCGCCTTGGCCTGGCGCTCGACGGTGGCCAGCAGCCAGCGCTCGGTCTGGTTGCGCGGCTCGGTGATCACCACCGCGCCGGTGGAACGCTTGGCCATCCACTTGGACAGCAGCAGCGAGATGAAGGAACCACCGAAACCGAAGATGCCGGCCATGATCAGCAGGCCGCTCATCTTGCTGGGATCGGTTCCCAACAGCGACATCACGATGCTGGCCAGGATCAGCACGGCAAAGTTCGTGGCCAGGAAGAGGGCTATACGGGTGAACATGGGAAAATCCGGCTCGGAAGGGGTCGATATCGGTCAATTTGCGGTGTGGTCAGCTTGAATTCAAGCGCCAACCTGACCGACGATTCAGCCAGCATGACCTCCCCTATTCCCACCGGGCGTTTCGCGCCCTCGCCGACCGGCCTGCTCCACCCCGGATCCCTGCTCGCCGCGTTCGGCAGCTGGTTGCTCGCCCGCCATCACGGCGGCCTGTGGCGTCTGCGCATCGAAGACGTCGACCCGCCGCGCACCGTACCCGGTGCAGCGGATTCGCAACTGCAGGCACTGGCCGCGTTCGGCCTGGTCCACGATGGTCCGATCCTCTGGCAGAGCGCCCGCGGCGGGGCCTACCAGGCCGCACTGGATGTGTTGCTGGCCAGCGACCTGGCCTTCATCTGCCACTGCAGCCGCAGCGAACTGGCCGCCAGTGGCGGCATCCACCATCGCTGCGTCGCACGGCAGGCTCGACCGGACCCCGCCGTCCGCTTCCGTGTACCGGCCGGCAGCGTCGTGCAGTTCGACGATGGACTGCGCGGCCCGCAGCAGCAGGACGTGCATGCCGAGGTCGGCGACTTCGTGCTGCGCCGTGCCGACGGCTGCTGGGCCTACCAGCTGGCGGTGGTGGTCGACGACGCTGCGCAGGGCGTGACCGAAGTGGTGCGCGGCGCCGACCTGCTCGACTCCACCGCGCGGCAGATCCTGCTGCAGCAGGCACTGGGGCTTGCGGTGCCACGCTACTGGCACCTGCCGCTGCTGCTGGACGCGCCAGGCCACAAACTCTCGAAGTCGCTGGCGGCGCTGCCGGTGGACACCGCGCGCCCGCTGCCGGTGCTGCGCCAGCTCTGGCAGCTGCTCGGCCAGGCACCTGCGGCGCTGGAGCAGGCACACGATCTGTACGCCCTGCTGGCCTCCGCGCAACGGGCCTTCGACCCGGCGCGCCTGCCGCGCACCGACATCCTGCTGCCGCCCGGCGCACTTTCCACGCCGATGTTGCAGAATCCCCCTTCCCCCACCTGATACCCGGACAGCATTCCATGACATCTCGCGTCGCACTGGTCACCGGCGGAACCGGCGGCATCGGTACCGCCATCTGCCAACGACTGGCCGACCAGGGCCACCGGGTCGCCACCAATTACCGCGACGAAGCCAAGGCGCGCGCCTGGCAGCAGGCGATGACCGAACGCGGTTACACGGTGTCGATCTTCCCAGGCGATGTCTCCGACCCCGGCAGCGCCGAAGCGCTGGTACGCGCGGTCGAGGCCGAACTGGGCCCGGTCGAGATCCTGGTCAACAACGCCGGCATCACCCGTGACACCACCTTCCATCGCATGCGCGTGGACCAGTGGCACGATGTGATCAACACCAACCTCAATTCGGTGTTCAACGTCACCCGCCCGGTCATCGAGGGCATGCGCCGCCGCGGCTGGGGCCGGGTCATCCAGATCAGCTCGATCAACGGCCTGAAGGGCCAGTACGGCCAGGCCAACTACGCCGCCGCCAAGGCCGGCATGCATGGCTTCACCATCTCGCTGGCCCGCGAGAACGCGGGCTTCGGCATCACCGTCAACACCATTTCGCCCGGTTACGTGGCGACCGACATGGTGATGGCGGTGCCGGAGGACGTGCGCGCCAAGATCATCGCCGACATCCCCACCGGGCGCCTCGGCAAGCCGGAGGAAATCGCCTACGGCGTGTCCTTCCTGGTGGCCGACGAGGCCGCCTGGATTACCGGCAGCAACCTGGATATCAACGGCGGCCACCACATGGGCTGGTAAGCCGCGCAGCGGGCCGTTGCGGCGAACGCCGCCGGCCCCTGCCAAGAGTCATGCTGCGCAGCACGCAAACCCTTGCTGCGCAACATGATCGCCGCCGAAAGCCAAGCCTGGCGGGGGCTGAGGCGGTTGCAACGGCTGCTGCACTGCGCCATGCTGCGCGTCTACTGTGACGAGTACCGCTTCATGGCTGCGACCCGCATCATCAAGAAGTATCCGAACCGCCGTCTCTACGACACCGAGATCTCCAGCTACATCACCATCGAGGACGTGCGCCAGCTGATCCTGGACGGTGAAGACTTCGAAGTCCGCGACGCCAAGAGCGGCGACGACCTCACTCGATCGGTCCTGCTGCAGATCATCGCCGACCAGGAACAGGACGGCGAGCCGATGCTGTCCACCCAGCTGCTGAGCCAGCTGATCCGCTTCTACGGCGATTCCCTGCAGGGCTTCATGGGCAATTACCTGGAGCGCAGCATGCAGGTCTTCCTCGACCAGCAGCAGCAGTTCCGCCAGCAGATGGGCAACCTGCTGGGGCAGACCCCGTGGGCGATGATGAACCAGCTGACCGAGCGCAACCTGGAGCTGTGGCAGGAATTCCAGCGCAGCATGGGCAGCGGTTTCGGTGGCCCGCGCCCGGGCGGCACCGGAACGGGTACCGGCACCGGCACCGGCAACAAGCCCAACGAACCGGGGAGCGGCACCGGCGGCAAGACCCGCCGCTGAGCCATCACCGCGGTGGATACGAAAACGGCGCGCCCTGGGCACGCCGTTTTTCATTGCATGGCGCCCGCAATGCCTCAGCGCTTGGCCCTGCACCCCGCGCACACGCGCTCGACCTTGTAGCCCTTGGCCTTCAGCTTCTCGACCACGCCATCGTTGCCGAGCAGGTGCAGCGTGCCGACCACCACCAGCGTTCCGCCCTGCCCAGCCTGCAGGTACGGCAGCAGCTTCGGCACCCATGCGTCATTGCGGCCGGTGTTGATGCGCTGGTAAAGCTGGGGATACTGCTGGCGCATTTCCGCCGCCATCTTGGTCCACAACAGGCGCTCGTCGCCCCGGCGCCAGGCATCGTGCAGCAGGCGCGCCTGCTCATCGCCCTTGCCCGCCTGGTCCAGCGCCTCGGACAGCATCTGCCGCTGTTCCTGCACCGTCATGCCATCGAGCATGCCGATCTGCGTATCGATGTCTTCCAGGCCGGCCGTCTTGCGGCCAGTCTTCTGCGCGCGCTCCATGAAATGGCGATCCAGGCCCAGCGCCGGGTCCAGGCCCAGTTTCTGCATCTGCCCGATCGAAATGCTCAGGCCGACGAACCAGGGCTTCATGCCCTGCATCTGTGCCAGCGGCAGCGCGTTCTGCGCCGCGAACGCCTGCAGCTTCTGCCAGGTGGCCGCATCCAGGTCGCGCTTGAGTTCGCTGCCATCGGTGCGGACCGCCGCCTGCACCATGCGGCTGGCCAGCTGCGGTGACTGCATGTCTTCCGGCGAGAGCTCGAACACGATGCGCTGCGAGGCCTCGAAGGCCTGTTCGACATCCGGCGACAGCGGATAGTCCTGCGGTTTCAGCAGATGGAACGAACCGAGCAGATAGAGGCGCGAATCGCCTGGACCGGTCACTTTCCACAGCAGCGGCACCGGTGGCTTGGCAGCGGCGGCAGCGGCCGGGTCAACGGCAGGCGCATTGCGCGCCGCAACCAGCGGTGCGACCGCGCAGGCCAGCAGCAGGGTAGCGGCACGGAACAGGTCTCTGATCGGCATTTCAGCCTTCTCCTTCAGGCAGGTGGTAGGCCTTCTCGCCCGCTTCCACGCGCAGGTCCAGCCGGTTTTCCGGTGGCGCCAGCGGGCAGGTCGCGTAGGCGGTGAATGCACACGGCGGGTTGTAGGCATGGTTGAAATCGATGCGCACCGTGCCGTCGGCAGCGGGTGCATCGGTGTCCAGGTAGCGGCCGGCCGGATAGCTGCCGCGGCCACTGGTGCGGTCGGCGAAGATCAGGAACAGCGGCTGCCCGGGGGCACCGATCGCTTCCAGACGCCAGTTGCGGCCATCGCGCTGGAACTCGACCGCGCCCGCATTGGGCATCTCTGTGGTCAGGCCGGTGATGTCGACGATCGGCAGCGTCTTGCCCGGCGGGTGCGCGATGAAGCGTGCCTGCACCTGCCAGTCGGGGCCACCCGGCCAGTACTCCAGGCCAGCGAAATCGCGGCGTGCCGGCGCATCGGCGTGCTTGACCCGCAGTGCATCGCGCGGCCCGCGGCGGATGATGCTGAGCTGGCCCTTGCCGGCATCGAAAGACAACAGGGTCGGCTGTGCATCCTTGTCGGTGTCGACGCGGATACGACCGCGTACCGGTTGGCCCTCATGGCTGACCTCGGCACCGGCCTCCGGCGTGAACCACCACTGGGTACCCTCACGGCGCAGCAGGCCCAGCTTGCCCGGGCCGACCGCCAGGCGGATGCCGTTGGTGGCGCCGCTGCCGACGAAGTGCGACTTGTTCTGCAGCCAATGCAGGCCGACCAGCGCCGTCCAGCCATCGGGCCGGGTCAGGTCCTGGTAGCGCGCCACGCGCCATTGCTGCTGCGCGGCGGCAAAGGCCGGATCTTCAGTGACCGTCGGCGCCGGCGGTGTCGCCGGGCTGCAGGCAGCCAACACCATGGCGGCCAGCAGCCCGCCCATTCCCCGATAACGCATCGATGCTCCCCTCAACGTCCGCGCAGGAACCAGCGGTCGATCTCCGCCAGTGAAAAACGGGCCCAGGTCGGCCGGCCATGGTTGCACTGGCCGGACCGCTCGGTGATTTCCATGTCGCGCAACAGCGCGTTCATCTCTGGAACGGTCAGGCGCCGATTGGCACGCACCGCGCCATGGCAGGCCATGGTCGACAGCAGTTCGTCGCGCGCACTCGCCACGCGCCGGCTCTGGCCGTGTTCGCGCAGGTCGGTCAGCACGTCGCGCAGCAGCCCTTCCGGCTCGGCATGCGCCAGCAGCGCCGGAATGCTGCGCACATGCAGCGAACCGGGGCCGGCACGGGTCACTTCGAAGCCGAGCGCGGCCAGCGTTTCGGCTTCGCTTTCAGCGGTGTCGGCCTCGCGCTCGCCCACGGCAAGGGTGATCGGCACCAGCAGCGGTTGCGACTGCAGGCCGATGCCATCATGCGCGTTCTTCAGGCGCTCGTAGCCGATGCGCTCGTGCGCCGCATGCATGTCGACCACGATCAGGCCTTCGGCATTCTCGGCCAGGATGTAGATGCCGTGCAGCTGCGCGATCGCATAGCCCAACGGCGGCACGCCCGCATCGGCGCTGGTCACCGGCAGTCCATTCTCGCTCGGCATCGGCGGCAGCGTCGCCCCGCGTTCGGCACCGGACGGTGCGGCATACAACGCGGCATAGGCGGCCGGGGCGTCGGCCACCTGCAGGCCCAGCGGCTGCTGCGGTCGCCAGCCTGAGAATCCGCCTCCGCCACCTGAGCCGGAGCCGGGCGCGGGACCGCGCACCAGCCCGAATCCGGAAGCGCCGGCGGTGGACGCCATCGGCGCCGTGGTCGCATCCACCGGATGCGCAGGTACGGCACCGATCTCCTGAGCCGACATGCCGGCACGGGTGTCGGCCAGCGCGTCCTTCAGCGTGCGGTAGACGAAATCATGGACCAGCCGCGAATCACGGAAGCGCACCTCGTGCTTGGCCGGATGCACGTTGACGTCGACGCGGGTCGGGTCCAGTTCCAGGAACAGCACGTAGGCCGGTTGGCGACCGTGGTACAGCACGTCGCCATAGGCCATCTTCACCGCATGGGCGACGCTACGATCGCGCACCGAACGGCCGTTGACATACAGGTACTGCTGGTCGGCACTGGCACGCGAATAATGCGGCTGTGCAATCCACCCATGCAGGCGCAGGCCGGCACCGCTGTGGTCCACGCGCACGGCCTGGTTGGCGAAATCTTCGCCCAGCGTTTCGGCCAGCCGCGCATCGGAATACAGATCGCCCGGCTTGTAGCGCCGCGAGGCCTTGCCGTTGTGCGACACGCGCAGTTCCACATCCGGCCGCGCCAGTGCGAGCGAACGCAGCCACTCTTCGATATGGCCCAGTTCGGTGCGCTCGGCGCGCAGGAACTTGCGCCGCGCCGGCACGTTGTAGAACAGTTCGCGCACTTCCACGGTGGTACCCGGTGCATGCGCACGCGGAGTGACTTCACCGATCTTGCCGCCTTCGATCTGCAGCGCGGAACCATGCTCGTCGTGCGCGCGGCGCGAGGCCAGGGTGAAGCGGCTGACCGAGGCGATCGATGGCAGCGCCTCCCCCCGGAAACCGAGCGTGGCCACCGATTCAAGATCATCCAGGTCGGCGATCTTGCTGGTGGCATGGCGCGAGACCGCCAGTGGCAACTGCTCCGGCGCGATGCCGCTGCCGTTGTCGCGGATGCGGATCAGGCGCACACCGCCTTCTTCAAGATCGATGTCGACGCGGCTGGCACCGGCATCGATCGCATTCTCGACCAGTTCCTTGACCACGGACGCAGGACGTTCGACCACTTCGCCAGCGGCGATCTGGTTGATCAGGATGTCCGGCAACGGCCGGATCGGGCGCGGATGGGTAGCAGACGTCATGCAGGGATGATAGCGGAGCGGCCCTGGGTAGAGTCGAGCCATGCTCGACCGGCGGGTTACCGGCAAGGCCCAGTCGAGCGCGGCTCGACTCTACAGAAAGCAGAAACCCGCCTTCGGCGGGTTACTTGCTGCCGCCGGCCATGGTGCCTGCGGCGTCGATCTCGGCCTGCGCGCGGGCGGCATACAGCGTGCCCGGCGGTGGCTGGCGGCTGAAGAAGGTGTGCACGCCATCGAGCACCGCACCGGCGATCTTGCGCTGGTAGGCCGGGTCGATCAGGCGGCGCTCTTCATCCGGGTTGGAGATGAACGCGGTTTCCACCAGCATCGCCGGCATGTCCGAGGTGCGCAGCACCGCGAAGTTGGCGCGCTCGATATTCGGCTTGTGGTTGTTGCCGATCCGCTTCAGGCCGCCCAGCACGTGGCCGGCCGCATCCTCGGACGCCTTCATGTAACCGCTCTGGGCCAGGTCCAGCAGCACGTTGGCAAGCGTGCCTTCGGTCTGCTGCAGGCGCACGCCACCGACCAGATCGGCCGCGTTTTCCTTGTCTGCCAGCCAGCGCGCACGCTGCGAGGAAGCCCCCTTGGTCGACAGCACATACACCGACGAACCGGTGGCCGAGCGGTTTTCGGCCGCATCGGCGTGGATCGAGATGAAGATGTCGGCCTTGTTCGCACGCGCCTTCTGCGCACGCATCGGCAGCGGAATGAACACGTCGCTGTCGCGGGTCAGGTAGGCCTTCAGGCCCGGCGTCGCGTTCACCTGGCGCGCCAGCTCGCGTGCCACCGCCAGGGTGACGTCCTTCTCGCGCTTGCCGGTCGGGCCTATCGCACCCGGGTCCTGGCCGCCGTGGCCCGGATCGATGGCCACCACCAGGTGGCGCATGCCAGCCTGCATGCGGATGCGCGAGGCATCGCTGGGCATGGCCGGGCGTGGCGGTTCCACTGGCGTTGGCGCCGGCGCGGGCACCGTGGCCGGCGGCGTGGTCACCACCGCAGCGGTGCGCTGGCCGGCGAGGATCGCGGCCGGTGAAGAGGACGGCGTGCTGCTGGCCGCGGTACCTGCCGCAGCGACCTGCGCCGGTGCGGTGGACGGTGCCGGCGTCGGCGTGGCCGGGGTCGCTGCAGCGGCGCTGGCCTGCTGCTGCACCTGTGCGGTCAGCAGCGCGGTGGCGCGCGCGGCGTCATTGCGCGACTGCGCGCTCTCGGCCGGAGTCGGCGCGGGCGTGCTGGCGGGCGCCTGTGGCTGCACCGCCGGGGTCACCGCCGGCCGGCTGGCGGCCACGGCCGGGCCATCGCCCGGCCATTCGATCACCAGCTTGGATTCATTGCCCTCGCGCTGCATCTGCGGGCGGAACGGCGCCACCGATTCAGCGAGGTCGAAAACGACACGAAACGTGCCCGGAACCGGCTGTCCGGTACGCACCGCCGTGACCACGCCCTGCGCGGCCGGCATCTTCAGGTTGCGTATGGCGCTGGAGTCCGGGAAATCGACCACCAGGCGGTTCGGGCCGGCCAGCGACAGGGTCTTGTAGCCGCCACTGCCGACCAGCGAGATCTCGGCACGGGTGCCGGTGGCGCCGGTGTTCAGCAGGACCTGGCGGACTTCACCGGCCCACGCACTGACGCTCGCCAGACCCAGTCCGACGGCGGCACAGATGGCGATGAGACGGTTCCCCGGGCGCATGGCTCAGGATTCAATCACCGCGCTGAACGGAATGCAACACCTTTTTCCTTAATAATCCGTAACCTGCCGATGTTTGTTCTCGTCAGCCGACAGAAATGGCCTGCAAGTCACCCCCTTGAGGGAGCCGTTCCAGCCATTCACGCCCCGCGTCGCTGGCCCCAGTGAGACGAACACGACGCCCCTGCCCCTCGATTTCCAGCGCGACCACCAGATCGGTCGGCGGCAACGCACCGGCCCCGCGCTCGGGCCATTCGACCAGCCACAACACGGCACTGCCCTCGTCCAGACCGAGGAAATCGAGCTCGCCGGCCTGGCCGATGCGGTACAGGTCCAGGTGCCATGCCTCGCCGCCACTGGCCAGCGGGTAGCGTTCGACCAGGGTGTAGGTCGGGCTGCGGATGGCGCCCTGCACGCCCAGTGCGCGCAGCAGTGCGCGGGCGGTGGTGGATTTGCCGGCGCCGAGGTCGCCGCGCAGCTCGATCAGCGCCTGCGGCGGCCGGGTCGCCGCCAGCCACTGCCCGAGCAGTTCGGTGGCATCGCTGTCGGCAAGGAAGAATTCGGTCATGGAGAGAGGTCCGGATTGGCCAGTCGCCGCAGCGGCGCCAGCAGGTCAGTAGGAAGCAGGCCACGCGCGCCATCGGCGGCAGCGGAATCGCCGGCGAGTGCGTGCAGCAAGGCGCCGGCCGCGGCCGCGTCGAACGCGGCCAGGCCCTGCGCGCGCAGGCTGGCAATGATGCCGGTGAGCAGGTCGCCCATTCCGCCCACCGCCATGCCGGGATTGCCCGCAGCGATCAGCCGTGGTGTCTGCGCGGGTGCCGCCACGATGCTGCCCGCCCCCTTCAGCACGACCACGGCGTGGAAGCGCTCGGCCAACGCCTGCGCGCTGGCATAGCGGTTGGCCTGGATGTCAGCGCTGCTGCAACCAAGCAGGCGCGCGGCCTCGCCCGGGTGCGGGGTAAGGATGGCGCCGGGCAACGCTCGCGGATCCTGCGCCAGCAGGTTCAGGGCATCGGCATCGACCACCAACGGCTTGCCACACGCCAGCACCCGCGCAAACAGCGCGCGCGCCCATTCGTCCTGGCCCAGGCCGGGCCCGATCGCCACCACCGTGGCCCTGTCCAGCAGCGCCGGCAGCGCATCGCCGTCTTCCAGCGCATGGGTCATCGCCTCCGGCAGGCGCGCCAGCAAGGGGCCGACGTGATCGCGACGGGTACCCAGGCTCAGCAGGCCGGCGCCGGCACGAAGTGCTGCCTCGGCCGCCATCGCGATGGCGCCACCGCTGCCATGGTTGCCGCCAACGCACAGCACGTGCCCGGATTCGCCTTTGTGGGTATTGGCGCGTCGTGGTGGCAGCAGCGCCTTCAAACGGTCGCCGGTCCAGCGCTGCGCGCTGGCCTGGATGCCGTCCCAGGCCTGATCAGGCAGTTCGAGTGGCGCCAGCCGGCGCTGGCCGACCTGCTCCAGCGCATCACCGGTGTACAGGCCTCGGTGACACGCGATGAACTGCAACGTGACATCGGCCTTCACCGCCACGCCGGGCACATATCCGCTGTCGGCATCAACGCCACTGGGCACGTCCATCGCCAGTACCGGCCCACGCGCCGCGTTGAGGGCGTCGATCAGCGCCTGGGCCGTGCCGGACGGTGCCCGGTCCAGGCCAAGCCCGAACAGGGCGTCCACATAGACCTCGGCGTCCGGCAACTGGCCATCGAACTCGACGACACTGCCACCAGCCGCCGCAAATTCCGCTGCAGCCTGCGCCGCCAGCACCGTGGCGGGCGACCTGCCAGGCAGCGTGACCACCTGAACCTGTCGCCCCGACCGCAGGGCATGGCTGGCCAGCACGTAGCCGTCGCCGCCGTTGTTGCCGGCACCGACCAGCACGCATAGCTGGAGGGCCTCCGGCCACTGCTGCAGCAGGCACTGCCAGCCGGCCAGGCCCGCCTGGGCCATCAGGCTCCAGCCACCATCACCGGCCAGCGCCGATGCGCGCCCATCGAGCGCGCGCGCCGCTGCGGTATCGAACAGAAGGGAAAGATCGGGCATGCAGGGATTTTATACTGGTGCACATGTCCCCCGTCCCCGCCCCTGTCGATCCGGCCCAGGCCGTGCAGCGCATCCGTGAACTTGCCCGCGCGCATGGCTTCCAGCGCTGCGGCATCGCCGGCATCGAGCTGGGCGAGGATGAGGCGCACCTGGCCGACTGGCTGGGCCAGGGCCTGTACGGCACGATGGACTGGATGGCGCGCCACGGCACCCTGCGCGCGCGTCCGGCCGAGCTGCTGCCCGGCACCGTGCGGGTGATCTCGGTGGGCATGGATTACAGCCACAAGGACGACACCGAGGCCTGGGCGACCCTGGCTGATCCCGGCCGCGCCTACGTGGCTCGCTATGCGCTGGGCCGCGACTACCACAAGCTGATGCGCAACCGCCTGCAGAAACTGGCCACGCAGATCAACGACGAGGTGGCTCCGCTGGGCTACCGCGTCTTCGTCGATTCGGCGCCGGTGCTGGAACGTGCACTGGCGCGCAACGCCGGGCTCGGCTGGATCGGCAAGCACACCTGCCTGATCGACCGTCACGGCGGCTCCTGGTTCTTCATCGGTGAGATCTACATCGATATCCCGCTGCCGATCGATACCCCGGCCACCGCCCACTGTGGCACCTGCACGCGCTGCATCGACGTCTGCCCCACCCAGGCCATCATCGGTCCGCAACGGCTGGATGCGCGGCGCTGCATCTCGTACCTGACCATCGAGCACGACGGCGCCATCCCCGAGGACATGCGGCCGCTGATCGGCAACCGCATCTACGGCTGCGACGATTGCCAGCTGGTCTGCCCCTGGAACAAGTTCGCCATGCGCACCGACGAAGCCGATTTCCGTGCACGCAACCAGCTGGATACCGCGCGCCTGGACCAGCTGTTCGCCTGGGACGAGGCCGAATTCCTGCGCCGCACCGAGGGCAGCCCGATCCGCCGCAGCGGGCATGAGCGCTGGCTGCGCAACATCGCGGTGGCGCTGGGCAATGCGCCTGCGTCCGCCGAGGCATTGGCTGCCCTGCACACCCGCATCGACGATCCCTCGCCGCTGGTGCGCGAGCACGTGCAGTGGGCGCTGGGCCAGCACGCGGCGCGCTGACGTGCGATCCTGAGCCCCCGTTCCACCCGCCCCATGCCGTGCCCATGCAGCCACGCAACGACGACATTTTCACCCCCAGCCAGCTCAACACCCTGGCCCGCGATCTGCTGGAAGGCAGCTTCCCGGCAATCTGGGTGGAGGCCGAACTGGGCAGCGTGGCGCGCCCTGCCTCCGGGCACCTGTACTTCACCCTGAAGGACGCGCGCGCGCAGCTGCGTGCAGCCATGTTCCGGATGAAAGCGCAGTACCTGAAGTTCGTGCCGCGCGAAGGCATGCGTGTGCTGGTGCGCGGCAAGGTCACCCTGTACGACGCCCGTGGCGAGTACCAGATGGTGCTGGACCACATGGAGGAAGCCGGCGAAGGCGCACTGCGCCGCGCGTTCGAGGAACTGAAGGCACGCCTGGAGGCCGAGGGCCTGTTCGACCCGGCACGCAAGCGGCCGATGCCGGCGCATGTGCAGCGCCTGGCGGTGATCACCTCGCCCACCGGCGCCGCCGTGCGCGACGTGCTGAGCGTGCTGGGCCGCCGCTTCCCGCTGCTGGAAGTGGACCTGCTGCCGACCCTGGTGCAGGGCAGCAGTGCCGCGGCGCAGATCACCCGCCTGCTGCAGGCCGCCGATGCCAGCGGCCGCTACGACGTGATCCTGCTGACCCGCGGTGGCGGTTCACTGGAGGACCTGTGGGCGTTCAACGATGAAGCGCTGGCTCGCGCGATTGCGGCCAGCCGCACCCCGGTGGTATCGGCGGTAGGCCACGAGACCGACTTCAGCCTCAGCGACTTCGCTGCCGACCTGCGCGCGCCGACGCCATCGGTGGCCGCCGAACTGCTGGTACCGGACCAGCGCGAACTGGCGCTGCGCCTGCGCCGCACCGCGGCGCGCATGGTGCAGCTGCAACGGCACGCGATGCAGCAGGCCATGCAGCGCGCCGACCGTGCCCTGCTGCGCCTGAACGCACAGAGCCCGCAGGCCCGCCTGGACCTGCTGCGTCGCCGCCAGCTGGACCTCGGCCGGCGCCTGCATGCGGCATCCAACCAGCAGCACGAGCGCCGCGCCGCACGCCTGCGTCATGCCGCGGCGGTGCTGCGCGGGCACCATCCACAACGACAGCTGGACGCGATGCAGCGCCGCCTGGCCGCCCTGCGCGGGCGTCCGCAGAGTGCGATGCAGCGCCTGCTGGAACGCGATGCACTGCGCCTGCGCGGGCTGGCACGCTCACTGGAAGCGGTCAGCCCGCTGGCGACCGTGGCGCGTGGCTACAGCATCCTCACCCGCAGCGACGATGGCGCCCTGGTGCGGCACGTTGGCCAGGTGCAGCCGGGGGACGCGTTGCAGGCCCGCGTCGGCGACGGCGTGATCGACGTGCAGGTCAAGTAGAGGGGTGTTCGGCAGGGCTGCGCCCTGCACCTGCCGAGGCTTCAAGCAACAGCCGAAGCAACAGCGTGCATTCCTTGGGATGGCGGGGCGGTGCCGGAGTGCGGGGACGCCGTGAACCCATCCCTGGGGGCTTGGCAGCCGCATCCATGCGGCTGACACCCCGCACTCCGACACCGCCCCACCTCTGACAGATTTCTACGGCTGTCGGTGGGTGTCGACCTTGGTCGACACATCTGTCAGATATCGAAAGTAAAAATGGGGTCGGATCCAACAGACCGCGGAAATCTGTCGAAGGCGGGGTGGGTCCGGTTGCGGGAGTGTCCGCGGCATGGGCCCGAGGTATACCTCGGGCGGGTTGGGCAGGACGCCCAACCCCGGTCTTGCTGTGTGCGCAGGACAGCGCACACGAGCAAGCCGCGGCCAAGCCCCCATGGGTGAGGGCGCTTTGCTTGCGAAGCACTGCTTCGCAAGCGCCCGAACGCACAGCCGCCAGCGGCTGGGCCGGACCGAGCAGCGGGGTTTACGGCGTCTCCCGCAACCGGACCCACCCCGCCATCCCCCGGAATGCTTGCTGTTGCCGTTGAGGTTGCCGGCCAGCGGCCGGCACTACCGCGGGCGCAGGGCGCAGCCCTGCCGCCCCTACTTCGCCTGCTCGCAGAATTTCTGCCGGTATTCGAGCGCCTTCGGCATCAGCGCCTGCAGGTTCTGGATGCGCGTACCCGGGTTCGGGTGGGTGGACGCGAACTCCGGCGGTGCCTGGCCGCCACTGGCCTGTCCCATGCGCTGCCACAACGGCACCGCCTCGCGCGGATCGAAGCATGCCGCTGCGGCCAGCATCAGCCCCACTTCGTCGGCCTGCGTCTCGTGGCTGCGCGCGTAGGGCAACAGGTAACCGTAGCCCATCGCCGACATCATCATCTGTTGCTGCTGTGCATCCATGCCGCTGGCGGCACCGGCCACCTGGCCGATCTGGGTCAGCTTCTGCTGCGCCATGCGCTGGGCGCCATGCCGCAGCAGCGCATGGGCGATCTCGTGGCCCATTACCACCGCCATCGCATCGCGCGTACGCGCCACCGGCACCAGGCCGGTATAGACCGCCATCTTGCCGCCCGGCAGGCAGAACGCGTTGGCCTGGTCGGAGGGAATCACGTTCACTTCCCATTGGAAATCCCGTGCGAAATGCGCCGGCTGCACGCCATGCTCCTGCGCCAGCGCGGTCTCCACCACATCGACCTTGGCGATCAGCCGCTGGGCAATGTCGCGCACGTCGCGTGCGATTGGCGCGTTGGGATCCATCGGCCGTTCCTGCGACAGGATCTGCTGGTAGGCCTGCAGCCCCAGCGCAGTCTCCTGGCGCGCGTCCAGGCTGCTGTCGATCATCACCTTCTCGCCGGTATAGGGATCGACCGTGCGGTTAGAGAACCAGTAGAACACCGCGTAGCCGGCGGCCAGCAGCAGCACCCACCAGCGGATGTTGCCGAACAGGCCACGCCGCTGCGGGCCTTGGGGCGAGCGGGAAAAGGGATCGTTGCGCATCGGGTGGTCGTCCGGCAGGCCCCGCCGGCCGGCGGGCACGGCGCAATCTTAGTGTGCCGACGCCAGCAGCGGGTGAAGCCGGACCCCGCTCAGATAACGCGCACCAGCCGGAAACCGATACGTGCGTTGGTGGTATCCGAATCCTGCGACTGCCGCCAGGCCGCACGGGTCTGCTCCGGCGCGTTGGCCCAGTTGCCACCGCGGATGACCCGGGACCGGCAACCCGGGTTGAACCAGGCCGCGCCATCGGAAGGGGCCCGGCGGTAGCTGGCGTGCCAGCAGTCGGCGACCCATTCGCTCAGATTGCCGCCCATATCGTGCAGGCCGAAGGCATTGGCCTGGAACGTGGCGACTGGCGCCGGTCCCCACCAGCCATCGCCATAGCCGATGAACGCGTTGTGCCAGTGCCGCCCCGACGGCGATACGTCCTTGCTGCCGGTGAAGTTGCCACTGCCCGGCGGCGGCGTACCGGCATCCCCCCAGGGGTAACGGCCACTGCTGCCGGCGCGCAGCGCATATTCGAACTCGGCCTCGCTGGGCAGGCGGTAGCTGCGCCCGGTCTGCTCGGACAGCCACGCCGCGTAGTTCTCGGCATCACGCACGCTCACGTGCATCACCGGTGAGTTGCCCAGTGCACGACCGCCGTCGTAGTCCGAGCGCCAATCCACGCCACTGCGGCGGATGAAGTTGCCGCTGCGCTCGTCATAGACCACCGAATGGCCCCGGCGGGTTGCGCGCGGGCGCGCGCTGGTCGCCTTCACGTAACGCTCGAAATCGCTGACCGTGACCTCGGTGATCGCCATCGCGAAGCCGCGATCGAAGCGCACATAGTGCGACGGACGCTCGGCATCACTGGCACCCGGCTCGGCATCGCCGGCCCCCATCTGGAAACCGCCATGCGGTACCACCACCATCTGTGGGCCGCGACCACCATCACGCATCGCGTCACTGAACACCTGGCCGGGACGGAAACTGCCGTAGTGGGTGGCCAGGTCGATGCGTTCGCGCAGCTGGCCCACCACCGCATCACCCGGCAGGGCGATGCGCAGGGCCTCGGCCAGCTTTTCACGCGCCGGCTTCAGTCCTTGTGGTGTCGCCAGGTCGCGCAGGCCGTCGTCGCGCAATCGCAGCAGCGTGGCGGCACGGATCTGTTCGATGCGCTCGAACGCATCGGCGATGGTCGGCGACGAATCGCGCACCTTGCTTGCCTCGGCCAGCCAGGTGCCCGCTCCGGCGAAATCCCGTGCCCGCGCGGCGTCCTCGGCACGACGGATCAACCCGCTCTCGGCGGCCGCCAGTCCTTGCCGCGCACGCCCATTGCGCTCATCCAGCGCCAGCGCCTCACGGAAGTTGCCGATGGCGCCGTCACCATCCTCGCCAATCCGGTCCGAGCGCAGGTCCTCTTCGCCGGCGCGGTTGTACGCCACCACGCGCTGCGCGGTCTCGACCCGCCCCTGCAGTGCGCGCACTTTCTCGTCCTTCGGCGCCAGGCTGAGCAGCACCAGTGCCTGGCGGCTGGCCTCGGCCAGTGCCTCGCGCTGCTTCAGCGGCCGTACCAGCAGCGCATCGGCTTGCTGTTGCAGGCCCTGGCGGGCGCGCTGCAGGCCCTGCCGGGCCTGGCGGTCATCCGGATTCTCCTCCTGTACCGCCAGCCACAAGGGAATGGCAGCGTCGGCATCCTCGTAGAGCCGGCCTTCGGCAAAGGCCTGCTCGGCCGCGCGCCGCAGCTGCGCAAGGCTGCGTCCCTCCCGGTCCACCCGCGGCGGCGTCCAGTACTGCACGTCCTCGGCGGCATCCTCACCGGCAATGGTCACGCTGCCCTGCCCGGCCGCCGCTGTCAGGTCCGCCGCCGCGCCTTCCTGTGGCCGCGCCGGTTCGTCAGCGGCGCGCTCCGGCGTCGACGATGGCGACGGTGTGCAGCCGGCCAGGGCAACGGCCAGGGCGGTGCACAGCGCGGGCGACAACGGAAAACGCAAGCAGGACCTCCTTCTGCACGGACGCGGACCGACGTTAGGCTATTCTCCCCTGCCTGAGCAAACCCGAGTAGTAGGCCCTGACCCGTGGCAACCTGGATCACCACCCCCGCCGAGCTGGATGCGTACTTCCAGCAGCGTCCGAGCCGCATCGGCCTCGACACCGAATTCATCCGTGAACGCACCTTCTGGCCGCAGCTGGCGCTGGTGCAGATGGCCGTCGGGCAGGACATCCTGCTGATCGACCCGCTGATTCCCGGCATGACCGAAGCGCTGGCACCGTGGCTGGCCGATGAATCGATCACCAAGGTGATGCACAGCGCCAGCGAAGACCTGGTCGCGTTCAAGTGGGCCTGCGGCGTGCTGCCGCGCCCGTTGTTCGACACCCAGATCGGTGCCTCGCTGGCCGGCATAGGTGGTGGCATGGGTTACCAGAAGCTGGTGGCGGAAATCACTGGCGTGGCCCTGGCCAAGGGCGAAACCCGCTCGGACTGGATGCGCCGCCCACTTTCGGAGTCGCAGCTGCAGTACGCCGCCGACGATGTAGAGCACCTGTTTGCCCTGCATGACGCCATCGATGCCAGGCTGCAGGCGCTGGGCCGCCAGCAGTGGCTGCACGACGATGGCGAGCGCCTGCTGGCCAGCGTTGCCAACGACGAAGACCGCTGGCCACACCTGGCGATGCGCTCGGCGCAGTTCCTCGATGCCGCTGCACAGCGCCGCCTGCTGCGCCTGCTGCGTTGGCGCGACGTGCAGGCGCGCAGCAGCGATCGTCCGCGCAGCTGGATCCTGGACAACGAGCTGGCCGCCACCCTGGCGCGCACGCCACCGGCCGACGCCGACGCGCTGGGCGCGCTGTTCGAGCAGTTCCCCAAGGCACCGCGCAAGCTGGCCGGTGCCGTGTGGCAGGCCCTGCAGACGCCGCTGGCCGATGAAGCCGAGGCACCGCTGGCATTGCCGGCCAACGACAGCAACAAGCAGGCACTGAAGAAGCTGCAGGATGCGGTGGCCGAGCGTAGCCGAGAACTGGGCCTGCCGGATGGGGTACTGGCGTCACGCAAGCACCTGGAGAGCTATCTGGAACGTCGCCAATGGCCCGCTGCATTGGCCGGCTGGCGCCAGCAGGAACTGGAATCGCGACTGCAGGCCCTGCTGCCCGCGCGCTGATGGTGCCGGGCGCCGGGATTGCCCCGGCGCCTGCACGGTGAATCGAGCATCTGCCACGCTTGCCGACGCGGGCGTGCGCCTGTCCAATAGCGTCCCCGCTATCGTTGGACTGCAACAGATGACAGATGGAACTGCGAAGGACGGCCTTTCCGCCGAGGACCTGGCCTGGCGTGCAGCAGCGCGCGCCGCAATGCAGGAGCGGCGCTACGCCGAACTGGATGCACTGCTGGCACCGCACGAACAGGCCTGGCTGGATGGTGAAAGGCTGCTGCCGGGCATCCGCTGGCGCCTGCGCAACCTGCATGACAAGGCACTGACCCTGGACGAGCGCCTTCAGCAGGCGCAGCAATGGGTCGCTGCCGCGCCGCACAGCTACTACGCGCACCTGCGCCTCGGCGCCTGCTGGGAATCCGCCGCCGGCGAACTGCGCAGCGCCGACGTCGCCGCACTGGTCGAAGACAGCCAGTGGCTGGCCGCACAGCAGGCGCGCGACCATGCCGTGCATGCCTACCTGCAGGCAATCCCGCTGTCGGCGCGACCGGCATTGGCGCTGGATGGCATCAAGCGCATCACCAGCTACCTGCGCGAGCCGGACTGGCTGCGCGCGCTGCAGGCCGGCCAGGTACCCGAGCCCGAGGAAGTGGCACTGGCCGAGCACTATCCGCAAGCCTGGCCGCAGGCATTGCAGCTGCTGTCACGCTTCGGCGCTCCGCTGCGGACGGTGCCCGGCAGCCTGCCGCCCGTGCTGCGCGAGCGCAGCCAGGACGATTTCGATGCACCGTTGGCCTACTGGATGCGCCTGGTGCTGGAACAGCGCGCCGACGACCTGAGCACGCTGGAAGACACCCTCTATTACCTGTACCCGCGCTGGGGCGGCAGCCATGAAGCTATGGAGGACTTCATCGAAGGAGGCTGGTGCCGTGGCCTGGAGCTTGCGCAGAGCAACGCGCTGCGCTGGCGAAAGGAACAGGATTGGATGGCCGACCTGCCACACCGCGAAGATGCCGACGCGGTAGGCGTGCACGAGCGTGCGTATGCACAGATCCTGGACTGGCACCTGGACCGCAACCTGCGCGCCGAGGTTCTGGCCCAGCGTTCGGGGCTGCGCTACCGGCTCGGCCGGATCGAAGGCAGCGAAGACCAAGTGCAGTGGGACGCCGGGCACATGCGGGCGGTGTTCGAGGATCTGCAGCAGGCGTGGGCGCTGGACCGCGACATGGTGCTGCACGAAGGCTTCAGCAACCTGGAAGCCTGCACCTGGTTCGCCCGCGTGGAAGGCGCCGAGGCACTGTTCGCGCAGGTGGTGGACTACGCTGCACGCGAAGGCGACTCCGCGATCGGCCTGCTCTGGGCCGCCACCGCCGTCGAGCATGGACTGCTCGGCCAGACCACCGACCCCGTGCGCGCCGATGCCCTGCTGCAGCGCGCCCTGACGCTGGCGCCGCAGGACAACACCTCGGCGGTCACCTTCGCCTCCAACCTGTTCTGCGATGTCTCGCAGTCCGCCGGTCTCTCGCTGCTGCAGCGCATGGCCGAAGCCGGCGACGCTGGCGCGATGTCGGCACTGTGCGACCTGTACAAGGGCCGCCTCGGCGGCCGCGACCAGCCGCAGTTCGTCGATGCGGAAAAGGCCGCCTACTGGCAGGAGCGTGCGGTGGAAGGCGGCGACCTGATCGCCACCTACAACCTGGGCGTGCGCCTGGTGGCGGCCGGAGGCGAGCACAACGAAGCGCGTGCACGTGAACTGTACCTGCGCTGCCTGGACGGGTCCGAGGCCGGCGAGCGCGTCTGGGGCCCCACCTGCCGTAACCTGGCCTGCCTGGCGATGGATGGCCGGAACGACGCACACAAGCGCGAAGCGGTCGAACGTGCACTGATCCCACTGTGGTGGCGCGGTGACGACAACGACAAGCTGTGGGCGGCCGGCTACCTGGCCGATATCTACCACTTCGGCAACGGCGTGCCGGCCAACGCGTTCCTGGCCCTGACCTGGCTGCAGCGCGCCAGCGAGATCGATCCGGAGTACGTGGACGTGGTGCGCATGGCGCCGCTGATCAACGGCGAAGGGCGCTGGTTCGGCGCCAGCCGTGCGCGCAAACAGCAGGCGCAGGACCGGCAGCAGGTGGACACCGCAACCTGGGCCCTGACCTTCGGCCAGCGCAGCCAGGAAAGCGACCTCACCGCGGTCTGAAGCAACGAAAAGGGCGGCCCGGTAATCCGGGCCGCCCTTTGCATTCATGCAGTGCGATGGCGGCGGCGTGCACCGCAACCGCAATCGCGCATTACCAGTTCATGTTCAGCGAGACACCGACGGTGCGCGGTTCGTTGTAGACCGCCGCCATGTAGTTCTCGATCACACCCTTGAGGTTCTTCTCGTTGGTGATGTTGCGCGCGAACAGCGCCACTTCGTAGGCACCGTAGTTGCCCGAGTAGCCGATCTTCAGGCCACCCTCGAAATCACCCTTGGAATTGAATTCCCTGGTGTCGTACAGCACGAAGCTGGTGTAACCCTGCTTGTTCCAGTCGGTGGACACGAACATGGTGCCGGCATCGCTGACCGGGAAGTCGTAGCGGGCGGCCAGGTTGACGTTGTACTTCGGCGCATTCGGCAGCGGGTTGCCGTCGATCTGCGCGAAGGTGTTGGCACCGACCTTGATGGTCGGGTCACCGACGGTGCAGACCACCTGGCCGTTGAGGCCGCAGACCTGCGCATAGACGCGCTTGTCCTTGATCTCGCTGTGCAGCAGGCTCAGGCCGGCGCTCAGGGTCAGGTTCGGGATCGGGCGCAGCTCCATGTCCGCTTCGAAGCCGTAGGCCTTGGCCTTGTCAGCGTTGAACAGCACGCCGTTGCCGTCCGAATCGTTGCCGTTGAGCTGGATGTCATTGACCGTGTAGGTGAACGCGGTGGCATTCAGGCGCAGGCGGTTGTCCCACAGGCTGCTCTTCACGCCCGCTTCCCAGGACAGGATGGTCTCGGAATCGGCGGTGGTGAAGTCGGCGTTGAACACGGCCGAGCGGCCCTGGATGGTCGGGCCGCGGAAGCCGCGGGCAACCTTGGCGTAGACGCTCACGTCCGGCGTGATCTGGTACATCGCGCTCAGATCCCAGCTCGGGGTGGTGTCGGACATCTTGACGTCGGTGCGGCCCTTGTAGGTGACCACGCCAGCAGCAGTGTCCGCGGTCTTCAGCAGGCGGGTGTGCTTCTCGTCCTTGGTCTGGCGCAGGCCGGCGGTGACGGTGAACTTGTCGGTGAAGGCGTAGCTCAGCTGTCCGAAGCCGGCCCACGAGGTGTTCTTGTTGCGCAGGCGCACCCAGTTGTTCGGGTTGCGGGCCGCACCCTGCAGGAACCACGCACGCTGGTAGAAGTCGGTGGTGTCGCTGCCGTTGAAGTAGAACGCACCGGCCTGCCACTGCAGTGCGTTGTCGTCATGGCTGGCCAGGCGGAACTCCTGGGTCCACTGGTCGAGGTCGCGGATGCGGCCCATCGACTGGCCATAGCCGTTCGGCACGCCATTGACCGGGAAGTTCACCGCAGCGCCGCCGTCGGTGTCGCCACGGCTGTAGCCGGAGGTGGTCTCGTAGGCAGTGATCGAGGTGAAGTCGATCGCACCGAAGTCGTAGCGTGCCTTCACCGAGCCGCCGTAGGTCTTGTAGGCCTGCGGGTTGTTGTCGGCTTCGTCGTAGGCCACCTTGTCGCGCGGCACGTCGGTCTTGTTCGAGCCCTTGGTCAGCGCACCGCGCAGGAACAGGGTCGAGGTGCCTTCGTAGTCACGGGCATGGGCCGAGGCCAGGATCGAGAACTGGTCGCTCGGGGTCAGCAGCAGCTGCGCGCGCACGTTGCGGTCGTCGAAGCCGCCCATCGCGTTCTTCTTCGGGCTGATGGTGCCGTCGGCGCTCGGGCCCTTGTAGGTGTTGTCGACGTAGTCATCGCGATGCTGGTACAGGGCCGACACGCGGAACGACGCGATGTCGTTGATCGGGCCACCGAAGCCGCCATCGATCGACACGCTGTTGTAGGTCGCGTAGCTGGCGCTGACGCGGCCGGTGTAGTCCTGTGTCGGCTTCAGGGTGTCGAACTTGACGATGCCGGCGGTGGTGTTGCGACCGAACAGCGAACCCTGCGGGCCGCGCAGCACTTCCACCTGGTCCACGTCATAGACCGGGTTGGACTTCAGCACCACGTGTTCCAGCACCACGTCGTCCTGGATGATCGACACCGGCTGCGAGGCACCCAGGTAGAAGTCGATGTTGCCCAGGCCGCGGATGTAGAAGCGCGGGAAGATGCGGCCGGTGGTGGTTTCCGCATACAGGCTCGGCACGCGGCCGGACAGCGCCAGCAGGGTGTCGTCACCGCCAGCGGTGAAGTCGCGCATGCGCTCGCCCTGCACCACGCCGACCGAGACCGGCACTTCCTGCAGGTTCTGCTCGCGGTGCTCGGCGGTCACGGTGATCGTGTCCAGCCCGGTCGGGGTCGGCGCGCTGTCCTGCGCGGCGGCGCCGAAGCTGCCGACCAGGGCCAGGCTGGCACAGGCCAGGGCCAGCGGGTGGCGGCGGAAGGAAACGAAGGAAGACGACAGACCCGACAGGCGGCGGGAATCGGTATGGGAGGGCATGCAATGCTCTGAGGAGGCGTCCGTGCGGCCTGCGCGAGCCGGGCGGCAAATGGGAGGAAGACTGCGCAAGCCGTCATTATCCCCCAAATTGTTACGATTTCGTTGCGCGAGCTCCGAACCCGATGAAACAAGCGGTTTCGGCACAGTCACTCGGCATTTGGCACGCCTTTCGGGCTTGACTCAGGGAAGCGGGCTCAGCGCCACATCGACCATTGCCAGCAGCCGCTCGCGGCTGATGCCATCGCGGGCCTGCACCGAAATGCCATGCAGCACCGTGGCGAAATGGTCGCCCAGCGCCTGCACCGCCGCGTCGTCGGCCAGCTCACCCTCGGCCTGCGCCTGCTGCAGGCGCGCGATGATCGCCGCCGTACGCTGGCGACGATGGCTGGCCAGCCAGTCACGCACGCCTTCGCCGTCGGGCGACACGCTGCTGGCCGAGGACACCACCAGGCAGCCATGCGGGCGCCCGCGCCGGGTGTAGGTCAGCACCGCCTCACGCAGCATCGTGCCGATGGCCTCACGCAGCGATGCCTGCTCCAGCGCGCGTGGCGCGAAACCACCCTCGCCCTCTTCGTACAGCGCCACCGCCTCGCGGAACAGCTGCTCCTTGCTTCCGAACGCGGCATAGATGCGCGCCGAGGCGATGCCCAGTGCTTCGACCAGCGCCGACATCGAGGTGCCTTCATAGCCGTGCTGCCAGAACAGCAGCATCGCCTTGCGCAACGCCTGGTCCCTGTCGAATTCGCGCGGTCGCCCTGCCATCTGCCTGCCTGCTCCAGTGAGGCGCGCAGTGTAACGCGGGTGTTGACCACCGCGAGGGTCGCGCCTATTCTTTGTCGACTGACAAACAATTGGAGCAACACATGCAGACCCTCAAGGGCCCCAGCCTGCACCTGGCGCAGTTCGCCGGCGACCAGGCCCCGTTCAACAGCCTCGACGGCATTGCCGCATGGGCGGCCGGCCACGGCTTCAAGGCCCTGCAGATTCCGGCCTGGGATGCGCGCCTGTTCGACCTGGCCACCGCCGCCGACAGCCAGGACTACTGCGACGACATCCGCGGCACCCTGGCCGAACACGGCCTGCAGGTCAGCGAGCTGACCACCCACATCCTCGGCCAGCTGGTGGCCGTGCATCCGGCCTACGATGAACTGTGCGACGGCTTCGCACCGGAAGCCCTGCGCGGCAATCCGCAGGCCCGCACCGAATGGGCGCAGCAGCAGCTGCACCTGGCCGCCCGCGCCTCGCGCCGGCTCGGCCTGCAGGACATGGGCACCTTCTCCGGCTCGTTCGCCTGGCCCTACCTGTTCCCGTTCCCGCAGCGCCCGCCGGGCCTGATCGATGCGGCGTTCGATGAACTGGCCCGGCGCTGGCGGCCGATCCTCGACACCTGCGAGGACAACGGCATCAACCTCTGCTACGAGATCCATCCCAGCGAGGACCTGCACGACGGCACCAGCTTCGAGCGCTTCTTTGAACGCGTCGGCCAGCACGAACGCTGCCGCATCCTGTTCGATCCCAGCCACTTCGTGCTGCAGCAGCTGGACTACCTGCAGTACCTGGACATCTACCACCCGCTGATCCGCATGTTCCATGTCAAGGATGCGGAGTTCCGCCCCAGCGGCCGCCAGGGCACCTATGGCGGTTACGCCGACTGGACCGAGCGCGCCGGCCGCTTCCGCTCGCTGGGCGATGGCCAGGTCGACTTCAAGTCGATCTTCTCCAAGCTGGCCCAGTACGACTACCCGGGCTGGGCCACGCTGGAATGGGAGTGCTGCCTGAAGGACCAGGAAGCCGGCGCGCGCGAGGGCGCCGCGTTCATCCGCGACCACATCATCCCGGTCACCGACAAGATCTTCGACGACTTCGCCGGTGCGCCGATCAGCACCGCACAGATGCAGCAGATGCTCGGCATCGCCTGAACCCCAACGGAGCCTTCCCCCATGACTTCCTCCCTTCCCGCCGGCACTGCCGGCGACGACGCCCTGCGCCACCACTACCTGCGCATCGACGGCCAGCGTGTGCATTGCGTGTCCGCCGGCCACGGTGAGCCGGTGCTGCTGATTCCGGGCTGGCCGCAGACCTGGTACGCCTGGCGCCACGTGCTGCACGCACTGGCCGAGGCCGGTTTCGAAGCCATCGCTATCGATCCGCCCGGTATCGGCGAATCCGATCGGCCCGCCCATGGCTACGACACCGGCAGCGCCGCCGCCGTCCTGCACCAGACCATGCAGGCGCTGGGCCACGACCGCTACCAGGTGGTCGGCCATGACATCGGCATGTGGATCGCCTATGCGCTGGCCAGCGACCAGCCGCAGGCCGTGCGCCAACTGGCGGTCACCGAGGCGGTGATTCCGGGCCTGGCCCCGGAACCGGGCATTTTCGCCGCACCGGCCGACAACATCTTCCTCTGGCATTTCATGTTCAACCAGGTGTCCGATCTTCCCGAAGCGCTGATCAGCGGCCGCGAGCGCGCCTACCTGGAATTCATGTTCGATCGCTGGTCGTACCGTCGCGATGCCGTCGCTGCAGATACCTACATCGCCGCCTACAGCCGTCCAGGCGCATTGCGTGCCGGCTTCGCCTGGTACCGTGCGATTCCGGAAACGATCCGCCAGAACAAGCTCCGCGCCGAGCGCCGGCTGCCGATGCCGGTACTGGCGATCGGCGCCGAACATGCCACCGGCGATGCGCCGATGCTGACCCTGCTGCCACATGCCGACGACGTGCGCGGCAGCATCGTCCCGGGCTGCGGCCACTTCATCATGGAGGAAGCGCCGCAGGCGTTCCTGGCGCAGTTGCTGCCGTTCCTGCAGGAGGCACGCCATGCCGCTTGAAGCGGAACTGCAGCAGTTCGTCGACGCCGTTGCCGCGCATCCGCTGCCGGATGATCTGCGAGCGCTGCGCGCGATCAGCGAGAGCACACTGCCGCAACTGCAGGGAGCACCCCAAGCGGTCGCACACGTGATCGAACAGACATTGACCACGCGCGACGGTCATGCCCTGGAGCTACGCCTGTACACACCGGATGGGCTGCCCGATGGACCGGCACCCGCCCTGCTGTTCGCCCATGGTGGTGGCTGGTTCCAGTGTTCGCTGGCGGTCTATGACGGCCCCTGCCGCGCCTTGGCCAATAGCAGTGGCTGCGTGATCGTCGCCGTCGGCTATCGGCTCGCGCCGGAACACTCCTTCCCGGTTCCGCTGCATGACGTTGCCGACGCCTGGCAGTGGCTGCAGGCCAATGCCGGGCGCCTGGGACTGGACCCGCAACGGCTGGCGATTGGTGGCGACAGCGCTGGCGGCAATCTGGCAGCCGCATGCTGCCTGCTGCTGCGCGATCTCGGCCTGCCGCAGCCGCATCACCAGCTGCTGCTGTACCCGGCACTGGATGCCGGCATGGGCAGCGACTCCTACCGCGAGTACGCCAATGGCTTCTACCTCAACGCCGAGTTGATGCAACGCTGCTGGCAGGCCTACCTGGGCGATCTGGATGCGCCGCCGGCACTGGCCTCGCCGGCCCACGCCACGGATCTGCAGGGGCTGGCCCCGGCCTCGGTGCTCAGCTGCGAGCACGACCCGCTGCGTGACGAGGCCGAGCAGTACGCGCGGCGCCTGCAAGCTGCGGGCGTCGGCTGCACGCTTGAGCGGCTATCCGGGATGATCCACGCCTGTCTCCATCTGCGCGGAGTGGCCGCCTCCACCGAGGTGGCAGTGCAGCGCGCGGGCGTGCTGCTGCGCCGGGCGCTGTCCTGAAGGCCGGGACGGCCGTAGACGCAACGTTACGGCCGTCCCGGCCCCGCGCTTGGCAAGCCCGGCGGGCAGCGCTACACTGAAGCCCTGCCGTGGGGCCATAGCTCAGCTGGGAGAGCGCGTCGTTCGCAATGACGAGGTCAGGAGTTCGATCCTCCTTGGCTCCACCACTATTCGAAAGAACCCGTAGATCCTGCGATCTACGGGTTTTTTCTTTTCAGTGGCCCGCTCAGGCGGGATCCTGCCCGCCGTCCTTGCGCTTCGGGTCGCGCGAATGTGCATCGCGCACCTGCTGGTCGCGCTGCCCCGGCCGCTGCCTGGCCACATCGTCCTGCTTCCTGTCCTGGCGGCTTTCCTGCACGCCCTGCCTGGGGTCGCCCTGGTCTTTTTCGCGCTCACTCATCCATCGCTCCTTCGCCGGCGGGACACCGACGCTACCCCTACCCTAGAGATCGCCGGGTAATCAGCAGGTCAGCCCTGCGCCAACAGCGCGTGCAGCCGCAAATGACTCCACTCAGGTGCGGGTAATCGACACCCCACCCTCCACGCGCATCGCGGTGCCGGTCACGAAGCTGCTTTCATCGCTGGCCAGGAACAGCGCCGCGTTGGCAATCTCCTCCGGCTCGGCCAGGCGCTTGAGCGCGTGCAGCGAGCGCACGAAGTCACGCGCGTCGCCACTGGGCGCGGCCTGCCGGCCCATTTCGGTATCGGTGCCACCGGGCAGCAGCACGTTGCTGCGCACGCCACGTGCACCATATTCGGCGGCGATCACCTGGCTCAGGCCGATCAGCCCGGCCTTGCTCGACGCGTAGGCCGCCATGCCCGGGAAGCCCACGGTATGGCCGACGAAGGTGCCGACGAACACCAGAGAGCCGCCGCCACGTGCCAGCAATGCCGGCAGCTGCGCGCGAGCAGCATGGAAGGCGGCATCCAGGTTGGTTGCCATCACCTCGCGCCAGGCATCCACCGGGAATTCCGCGGCCGGTACACCGGGGCCGAGCATGCCGGCATTGTTGAGGGCGATGTCCAGGCCGCCGAATGAGTGCCGGGCCAGATCGACCAGCGCCTGCGCGGTGTCAGGGTCGGCCACGTCGGCGGCATGCACCACCACCTCGCCCCCCGCAGCACGGATCTGCTCGGCCAGCGACTGCAGCGGTTCCAGCCGCCGCGCGTTGAGCACCAGTTTCGCGCCTTCGGCGGCGAACCGCAGCGCGCTGGCGCGGCCAATGCCGGCGCTGGCACCGGTGATGAGAGCGATCTTGTTGTTCAGGCGCATGGTGGCGGTATCGGTTGTGAAGGTGCCGCCACGATGCCGCGCCTTCGGCCCGCCAACACTCCGTTTCCGGGCTTCGTCTATCGGTGCAGGAAACGGAGTTTCCGCAGAACCGGCACATGCCAGAATCTGGTCATGGACAGCACCGCCACTACCGCCCTCGATGCCCGCGTCGAACGGGTCTGCCGCCACCTGCAGGCCAGCCTCGACGAACCCTCGCTGCAGGAACTGGCCGGCATTGCCGGCTGCAGCCCGACGCGCCTGCATCGCCTGTTCAAGCAGGCGACCGGGCTGACCCCCAAGCAGTACGCCGCCGCGCTGCGCGCCGACCGCCTGCGCACCGGACTGGAACACCAGGAGCGCATCACCGATGCCTTCCACGACGCCGGTTTCGGCTCCAGCGGGCGTTTCTACGAAAACGCCCCGCGCCTGCTGGGCATGACCCCGAAGCAGTGGCGCTCAGGTGGTCGCGGCGAAGTCATCCACTTCGCGCTTGCCGAAAGCTCGCTGGGCAGCGTGCTGGTGGCCAGCAGCGGGACCGGCGTGGTCGCAATCCTGCTCGGCGACGATCCGGAGACACTGCTGCAGTCGCTGCAGCAGCGTTTCCGCCAGGCCGAACTGGTCGGCGCCGACAGCGGCTATGAACAACTGGTGGCGCAGGTGGTGGGCCTGGTCGAGGACCCCACGCGTGGCACCACGCTGCCGCTGGATATCCGCGGCACCGCGTTCCAGCAGCGGGTCTGGCAGGCGCTGCAGCAGATTCCACGCGGGCAGACCGCGTCGTATGCCGACATCGCCGCGCGCATCGGCGCACCGCGCTCAAGCCGCGCAGTGGCCAGGGCCTGTGCAAGCAATCCACTGGCGGTGGCGGTGCCCTGCCACCGCGTGGTGCGCCGCGATGGCGACCTGTCCGGCTACGCCTGGGGCGTCGCGCGCAAGCGCGAACTGCTGCGCCGGGAAAAGGCCTCGACTGCCTGACGTGGGTGCCGACCCTGGCCGGCACGCCCTGTGACAGCGCCGGACCATGCCCGGCGAACACTCAATCCAGCTTCACCACCAGCTTGCCGAAGTTGCGCCCCTTCAGCAGTCCGAAGAACGCTTCCGGCGCATTCTCCAGTCCATCCACCACATCCTCACGGTACTGGATACGGCCCTCACGCAGCCATTGCGGCATCTCGCGTTCGAAGTCCGGCCACAGGTGATTGAAGTCGTGCACGATGAAACCCCGCACGGTCAGGCGCTGGCGCAGGATCTGGCTGAACAGTGCCGGCAGCCGGTCCGGGCCGGGCTGCTCGACGCCGCGATCGTTGTAGGTGGCGATGGTGCCGCACACCGGAATGCGGGCGAAGTCATTGAGCAGCGGCAGCACCGCATCCAGCACGTGCCCGCCCACGTTCTCGAAGTACACGTCAATACCCGCGGGCACCGCCGCGTGCAGCTGCGCGGCGAAATCAGCGGCGCGATGATCCAGCGCCACGTCCACGCCCAGCGTCTGCAGATAGGCGCGCTTGGCTTCGCCGCCGGCAATGGCGACCACGCGCGCGCCCTGCAGCTTGGCCAGCTGGGCCACGGTGGCGCCCACCGGACCGGTTGCGGCGGCCACCACCAGCGTCTCACCCGGTTTCAGCCGGGCGATTTCATGCAGGCTGGAATACGCAGTGAACCCCGGCATGCCGTACACGCCCAGCGCCGTGCTCAACGGTAACCCGACCGGATCCAGCCGGCGCCCGAGTGCCCGGGCCGGCAGCACCGCGTGGGTCTGCCAGCCACCCGGCGCCAGCACCAGCTCACCTGTGGCTACGCCCTCGGCGTTGGACTGCAGCACCTCCGCCACAGTCTGGCCTTCCATCACCGCACCCACGGCCACCGGCGCCGCGTACGAAGGACCCTCGTCCATGCGTCCACGCATGTATGGGTCCAGCGACAGGTAGCGATTGCGCAGCAGCACCTCTCCTTCCGCCAATGCCGGCAGTGCGGCCTGCTCCAGGCGGAAGTTCGCCGCGCTCGGTGCGCCCTGCGGACGCGAGGCCAGCACGATGCGGGACGTGGTTGGGGAATCGGACATGGCGGCGGTCTCTGCTGTGGCCAGCTTCGGGAAAGGACTGCCGACACTACGCCGCATCGACCGCCCGTGGCGGCCACGAAAACAGCGTTCCATTGCCCGGACCCGCGCGCGTCCGGCGCACCCCTTGTCCTTGCAGCTTTGGCGATCGCGGCGACCTGCTGAATTCCAGCGCAGGCGATGATCGATTGGCCCGCCCCGCCCCACAACGGAGGATCAAGCACTTGCGAGCGCGCAGACGGCAATGTGAAGAAATCTTGGCAAAACCCTTGCCGAAGACAACCGACCTCCGTAATATACGCCTCCTTGGCAGCGACCTCGCTGCAACGAAACATGTGGCCGAGTAGCTCAGTTGGTAGAGCAGGGGATTGAAAATCCCCGTGTCGGCGGTTCGATTCCGTCTTCGGCCACCACTTTCGAAGGCCTGCAGAAATGCGGGTCTTTTTTTTCCGGAAGCCGCATCCATCGCGGTTGCCACACAATTTGGCCGAGTAGCTCAGTTGGTAGAGCAGGGGATTGAAAATCCCCGTGTCGGCGGTTCGATTCCGTCTTCGGCCACCATTTTCAGAGACCTGCAGAAATGCAGGTCTTTTTTTGTCTTCGATTTCCTTCCATGCAACGTGCCCGCATGGGGACGCCAGCGCCGGATTGACGAAACATTTACACGCGGCACGCGCCGCCGCACCTACGCTCCAGATTCCTGCCTGGAGCCTGTCGATGCACCTGCGCCCCGCCCTGCTCGCGTGCCTGCTGCTGGCCGCCGCCCCGGTGCTCGCCGTCGAGCCGGTGCGCGCGGTCGATACCCTGGACATCGATCGCTATGCCGGCCAATGGCACGAGATCGCGCACCTGCCGGTCTCGTTCCAGAAGCAATGCGTCGGCGAGATCACCGCCAACTACGGGCTGCGCCGCGACGGCCGGATCAGCGTCACCAATGCCTGCCGCAACGGCGAAGGCGAGCGCGTGGTTGCCGAAGGCGTGGCGCGCCCGGTACCCGGCCACCCCGGCCAACTGCAGGTGCGCTTCGTGCCGGACTGGCTGAGCTGGGTACCGCTGGTCTGGGCCGATTACTGGGTGCTGGCGCTGGACCCGGACTACCAGTGGGCCCTGGTCGGCGAACCCGGCCGCAAGTACCTATGGATTCTCTCGCGCGTGCCGGAAATGGAGCGCGCGCGGTTCGAACAGCTCAAGGCAACGGCCGAATCCATGGGCTACGACCTCGGCCCGCTGCGCCAGATGGCACCGCTGCGGGAATCGCCCGCCAAGTGAACCGCGGCGCGAGCCGCGCACCCGACGTGGACGATCCGGCGCCGCGCACGCCCGGCCGCCATCTTCACGCGCTACCCTCTGCGGCGGGTCGTCACCGGCGATCCAAACAACCATACGCCGTAGTATGCTTATCCCAACGCACCCCCTCCAGAGGACTTGCGCCCATGCTCCACCGTTTCCGTATCGCCTTGATCGTTCTGTGCACCCTCGCCCTTGTTGCCTGCAACAACGGCATCGTCAAGCGTGTTTCGGAACCGGCGGCCAGCCTGCAGCAACTGACCGTGCGCGCCGATGGCAACTGGACCGTGGCCCTGCGCCTGCAGAACTTCAGCTCGATGCCGATGACCTTCGATGACGTTTCGCTGGCATTGACCGTGGGCGACAGCGAAGCCGGCACCCTGCAGGCGAGGCCGGGCATTTCCATTGGCGGCACCTCGGCCGACGTCATCAATGTCGACCTTGTGCCCAGCTCGGCCGCGCGCCTGATCGTGGCCGACGCGCTGGCCGGCAACCGCACCCTGGCCTACGGCCTGAAGGGAACGGTGGCCGCCACGCCGCAGGAAAAGAAGCAGCGCAGCTTCGACATCAGCAGCCGCAGCACCCTCAACCAGGCCCCCGGCCTGCCTGGCGTGCTGCGCTGAATCCCCGCTTCCGCCGCGGCGCCCGGCGCCGCTCCCCTGCCCCTGATCAAATCGAGACGTACCGATGAGCAGCTACACCGCCCCGCTTTCCGACCTCCGTTTCGCCCTGCACGACGTGCTCAAGGTCGAACCCCTGTTCGCCCGCCTGGGCTTCACCGACGCCACCGCCGACGTGGTCGATGCCGTGCTGGAAGAAGCCGGGCGCTTCAGCGCCACCGTGCTGGCCCCGCTCAACAGCGTGGGTGACGAGATCGGCTGCGTGCTCGACCAGGCCACCGGTGAGGTGACCACGCCGCCCGGCTTCAAGCAGGCCTACGACCAGTTCGTCGATGGCGGCTGGACCGGCCTGACCGCTTCGCCGGACCTGGGTGGCCAGGGCCTGCCGCATACCCTGGGCGTACCGCTCAACGAAATGATCAACGCCGCCAACCTGGCATGGGGCAACTTCCCGCTGCTCTCGCACGGCGCCATCGAAGCACTGAAGCAGCATGGCGAAGCGTGGCAGCACGAGGCCTTCCTCAAGCCGCTGATCGAAGGCCGCTGGACCGGCACCATGTGCCTGACCGAACCGCATTGCGGCACCGACCTGGGCCTGCTCAAGACCAAGGCCGAACCGAACGCCGACGGCAGCTACGCCATCACCGGCACCAAGATCTTCATCACCGCCGGCGAGCACGACCTGACTGGCAACATCGTGCACCTGGTGCTGGCCAAGCTGCCCGACGCCCCTGCGGGCGCCAAGGGCATCTCGCTGTTCGTCACCCCCAAGTTCAAGGTCGACCGCGACGGCAACGTCGGCGAGCGCAACGCGCTGCGCTGTGGCTCGATCGAGCACAAGATGGGCATCAAGGGCTCGGTCACCTGCGTGATGAACTTCGATGGCGCGCAGGGCTACCTGGTCGGCCAGCCGCACAAGGGCCTGCAGGCGATGTTCACCATGATGAACACCGCACGGCTGGGCGTCGGCCTGCAGGGCATCGGCCTGTCCGAGCGCGCCTACCAGAACGCGCTGAAGTACAGCCGTGAGCGCCTGCAGTCGCGTGCGCTCAGTGGTGCCAAGTTCCCGGACAAGCCGGCCGATCCGATCCTGGTCCACCCGGATGTGCGCCGCATGTTGCTGACGGTGAAGTCGCTGGTCGAAGGCAGCCGCCTGCTGGCCCTGCACGCGGCCACCCTGATCGACGTGGCCCACCACGCCGAAGACGCCGCCGAGCGCGAGCGCGCCGACACCCTGGTCAGCTTCCTCACGCCCATCTCGAAGGCCTGCCAGACCGAATGGGGCATCGAGAACACCTACAACGCGCTGCAGTGCTTCGGGGGCCACGGCTACATCCGCGAACACGGCATGGAACAGCTGGCCCGCGATGCGCGCATCACCACGCTGTATGAAGGCACCACCGGCATCCAGGCGCTGGACCTGATCGGGCGCAAGACCGCGTCCAGCCAGGGCGCCGGCCTGAAGCTGATGCTGGCCGAGATCGAAGCCTTCGCCAAGGAACATGAAGGCAACGAGGCGCTGGCCGAGTTCATCGGCCCGCTGCGCGCCAAGGCCGCCGAGTGGGGCGCGCTGACGATGGACGTGCTGAAGCGCGCATCCGCCAACCCGGACGAACTGGGTGCGGCCAGCTACGACTACCTGTTCTATTCGGGTTACGTGGTGCTGGCCTACTGGTGGGCCCGCAGCGTGGCCGCCGCCGATGCCAGCGCGCACGGCGCCGCCTTCGCCCAGGGCAAGCGCGAGACCGCTCGGTTCTACTTCGCCCGGGTGCTGCCGCGCACGCTCAGCCACGCCGCCGCGATCCAGGCCGGCGCCGCCCCGCTGATGGCGATGGACGACGAGCGCTTCGGCGCCTGAGCCGGGCCACGCCCGGCACCCGCGGTAGTGCCGGCCGCTGGCCGGCAACCGCAACAGCTGGCTTCTGCGGGATGGCGAGGCGGGTCCAATTGCGAGGGACGGCGCAAGTACGTCCCTGTAGCCTCGATCGCGCCATCCATGGCGCTCACGCCCCCGCAACCGGACCCACCCCGCCTCTGACAGATTTCTGCTGCTGTGGGTAGGTGTCGACCTTGGTCGACACGTTGGATCCACGCCATGCGTGGATGGGAACCACCGGAATCCCTCGGGAGAAAAGCCCCCTTTTGTTAAAGGGGGCGCGCCAACGGCGCGGGGATTAGGAGGAATGCGCGGACCTGAATTGTTGCGTTTTGGGTATCGCCCAAGTGGCGATACCCAAAACGCAACAATTCAGGTATAAGCTGTTCTCCCGATGGAGACAGACACTACACGCTTGGGTCTGATCGAAGCCGGAGCTCCGATTTCTGCTCCGGGCGCCGAGGCATCGCCCAACGTCACCCCGCTGCATCGCCCCGGTTCGGTCCGGCTGCTCTCGCTGGATGCCCACGGACGCGTACTGGACTGGATCACCTGGCAGGATGCGGCCTGCCTCTACGCCCGTGAAGCCGTGGCCTGGACGCTGGGCGATCCCTGCCTGCACATCCACGGTGGCACCAACCGCTTCAGCGGCCTGCAAAGCGGCATGGACCTGCACCCGATCATCGCCGCCCGCGGCCACGCCCGCTCCCGCGCGATCGACCCCACGCCGAACCTGACCAACCCGGCCCTGTTCGCCCGCGATGCGCACCTGTGCATGTACTGCGGCCAGCAGTTCAACCGCCCTACCCTCACCCGCGACCACGTCATGCCGCTGTCCAAGGGTGGCCTGGACTGCTGGGAAAACGTGGTCACCGCCTGCTTCCACTGCAACTCGCGCAAGAGCGACCGCACCCCGCAGCAGGCGGGAATGCCCCTGCTGGCCGTGCCCTACCGGCCCAGCTGGATCGAGCACCTGATCCTGTCCAACCGCAACATCCTGGCCGACCAGATGGCCTTCCTGAAGGCGCAATTGCCGAAGCGATCGAAACTGAGCACCTGAACGGCCGAAAATGCAACCCTCACCGTCCTGTCACGGGCGGCGGCGTTTGCTTGCCCCACCCCCGTTTGAGGGCGAAAATGGGCGTTCAGAAAAAGTGCGAACACGATGATCGACTCTGCCCGCTATCCCCGCCTCGCGCGCATCCAGACACCGGATGACCTGCGCACGTTCGACGAATCCGAATTGACGGCGGTCGCCGACGAGCTGCGCGCCTACCTGATCGAATCGGTCGGCAAGAGCGGCGGCCATTTCGCTGCCGGCCTGGGCGTGATCGAACTCACCGTGGCCCTGCACTACCTGTACCAGACGCCGCAGGACCAGCTGGTCTGGGACGTCGGTCACCAGACCTACCCGCACAAGATCCTCACCGGGCGCCGCGACGAGATCCACACCGTGAAGCAGAAGGACGGCGTCGCGCCGTTCCCGAAGCGCGAAGAGAGCGAATACGACACCTTCGGCGTCGGCCACTCCTCGACCTCGATCTCGGCCGCGCTCGGCATGGCCATCGCCCGCCAGTCCGAAGGCGACGACCGCAAGGTCGTCGCGGTGATCGGTGACGGCGCGATGACCGCCGGCATGGCCTTCGAGGCGCTGATGCACGCTGGCGGCATGGAACCGGAGCCGAACCTGCTGGTGATCCTCAACGACAACAACATGTCGATCTCCGAGGCGGTCGGCGGCCTGACCAAGATGCTCGGCCGTGCCACCGGCAGCCGCACGCTCAACGCACTGCGCGAAGGCGGCAAGAAGATCCTCGGCGACAAGAAGAACAACCCGGCCCGCTTCGTGAAGCGCTGGGAAGAACACTGGAAAGGCATGTTCGTGCCGTCCACGATGTTCGAGGAAATGGGCTTCCACTACACCGGCCCGATCGATGGCCACGACATGCCGGCGCTGCTGTCCACGCTGAAGACGCTGCGCGCCTCCAAGGGTCCGAAGCTGCTGCACGTGATGACCACCAAGGGCAAGGGTTACGAGCCGGCCGAGGGCGACCAGATCGGTTACCACGCGGTCGGCCCGTTCGATCCGGACAAGGGCCTGGTGGCCAAGTCCGGCGCCCGGAAGCCGACCTACACCGACGTGTTCAGCGACTGGCTGTGCGACGCCGCCGCTGCCGAGCCGCGCCTGTTCGGCATCACCCCGGCGATGCGCGAAGGCTCGGGCCTGGTGCGCTTCAGCAAGGAATACCCGCAGCGCTATTTCGACGTGGCCATCGCCGAACAGCACGCGGTCACCCTCGCTGCCGGCATGGCCACCCAGGGCGGCAAGCCGGTGGTGGCGATCTATTCAACCTTCCTGCAGCGCGCGTACGACCAGCTGGTGCATGACGTGGCGATCCAGGACCTGGACGTGCTGTTCGCGATCGACCGCGCCGGCGTGGTCGGCCCGGATGGCGCGACCCATGCCGGCAACCTCGACCTGAGCTTCCTGCGCTGCGTGCCGAACCTGGTGGTGATGGCGCCGTCCAACGAAGCCGAATGCCGTCAGATGCTCAGCACCGGCCTGCAGCATCCGGGCCCGGCCGCGGTGCGCTATCCGCGCGGCACCGGCACCGGCATTGCCGCCGGTACCGACCTGTCCACGCTGCCGATCGGCAAGGGCGAGCTGCGCCTGCAGGGCAGCCGTATCGCCCTGCTCGCCTTCGGCAGCACCGTGTCCGCCGCCGAACAGGTCGGCCGCGAGCTGGGCCTGAGCGTGGTCAACATGCGCTTCATCAAGCCGCTGGACCGCGAACTGGTGCTGGCCACGGCCGCCGGGCACGAAGGCCTGGTCACGATCGAGGACAACGTGGTGGCCGGCGGTGCCGGTTCCGGCGTTGGCGAACTGCTCAATGCCGAAGGCGTGCTGCGCCCGATCCTGCACCTGGGCCTGCCCGACAGCTACCAGCACCACGCCAGCCGTGAGGACCTGCTGGCCGAAGCCGGCATCGACGCGGCGGGCATCCGCGCTGCGGTACTGAAGCGCTGGCCGCAGCTGGCCGTGGGCAGCCCGCCGCTCAGCGCGGCAGGCTGAAGCCGCTGCAGGCCCGGTGGATCCACGCATGGCGTGGATCCATTGTGGAGCAGAGAAAAATCCACGCCATGCGTGGATGACAGCCCCTGGAAAATGATCCGGCGCGCCCCGCGCTCAGCCGTAACTGACCGCTTCCACAAAGGCGCCACTGGCCTCCACGCGCACGGCTGCGCGCTGCCCGGTGTCGACGAAGTGCAGGCGTGCGAGGGTTTCAGCAAAATCGAACGCGCGGGCACCGTCGCGGAAATCGATCGGCTCCGGCCGATCCGGGTGCAGCACGCGCCACTGGCGCTGCTCGCATTGCAGGCGGATCAACATGCGGCTCACTCCTTGAGACAGCGTATCGACGGGGGCGGGACAGGCATGCCGATTGCGGCGCGCATTGTCGCGACGAATCAGGAGCACGCGGAGGTGCCCCTGATCGCAGACGATACGACGTTCAAAATGTGAGCTGTATCAGATTATTCTGATTTTCGAGAGGAACGCTCAATTCACCTGGAACTGGGCACGGCAACCGTCGCTCACCCAGATGCCGCGACGATCCCAACCCCAGGTCTGGCCTTCAATGCACGCGCTGCGCGAATCCTGGCGGACCAGGCGCACGCCACGGCGGATGCGCGCATCGCAGTATTCCTGGCGGTGCCCATTGGAATGGCAGGTGATCACCTCACCGCCGCCCCAACCGTTGCCATTGTTGCCCCAGCCGTTGCCTCGGCCGCCACCCCAGCCGCCCCGCCGGTACTCGCCGACGAATTCGGCACGGCAGCCCTGGGTGACCCATACACCGTTGCGCGATTGGCCCCAGGTCTCGCCTTCCACACAGGGCGATCCAGACAGCTGGCGGATCATCCGCGCCCGCCCCTCCAGGCGGCACTCGTTGCTGCGGTTCTTGATCGATTCGCAGCGCACGATGCCGCTGCCCTCGCGGCCGCCATAGCGGTCATCGTCATAGCCGTAGCCATAGCTCTGCGCCTGGGCGCCGCCCGCGGCCGCCAGCATTGGCAACAGGGTGCAGGCCAGGGTGCGCCAGCTGAGTGCCTTGCCCATCGAGATCTCCAGATGAATACGATGGCGCAAGCATCCGGGATTCGCGGCGCGCCGCACAGTGGGAAACGTAACGGCAGTTTTTCCCCCATTCAAACAACCCAACCGGACCTGACTGGACCGGCGTGACTCATGGACCGCCTTTCTCGGCCCCGCTGCCCATGCCACCGGCATTGCCCAGCCGTTCCTCGAACGCATAGGCGAACAGCTCGGCGTCATTGCTGATGCCCAGTTTCCTCATCGCGGAAATGCGTTGCCGGCTGATGGTACTGACCGTGCGCCGCAACTGCGCGGCGATCTCGGTGATCGAGGGCCCCGACACATACAGCCGCAGGACTTCCAGTTCCTTCGGTGACAGCACCGACAGCGATCGCTCGCGCCCGGCATCCTGCAGGCAGTGCGCCAATTCGGGGTCCAGATAGATCCCTCCGCTCAACACGGTATCGACCGCCCTGCGGATGCCATCCACGCCACTGCCCTTGCACACCAGCCCACGCACTCCGGTGCGCATGGCCATGTTCAAGGTGGTGGCATTGGTGACCATCGTGGCCAGGATCACCGGCACCTTGGGGTGATTGCGACGCAACGCCTGCAGCATCGCCTGGCCGTCCGAGCGCCCGCCATCGGGCATCGAAAAATCAGTCACCACCAGATCCACCGGTTCTTCGGCCAGCACCGCCAGCAGGCTTTCCGCGCATCGCGCTTCGGCCACCACGCGGTGGCGCCCACCGGCCTCGATCACGATGCGCGTGCCAAGCAGGACCAGTGGATGATCATCCGCAATGGCAATTCGAGTGAGCATGCTGATTACCCGTCAATAGTCACGCCGCAGTGCGCAGCGAAGACGCTAGTAATCATTCCAGGCTACGTCAACTTAACAATCACGCACTGCAATTGATGGCATCGCAGCAGTATCAACCGGCCAATTCCACTAGTTGCAGCGAGCTGCACAAACACGGACGGCACTGCAATTTTCCCAATAGTTTCATTCCATAAAACCGGTAGCGCCGCTTACATAGTCACCTCCGATCACTCGCTGTACTGGACACCCCATGGTCCGTTTCCGTCGTCGACCTTTTGAGGATCTGCAAGAGCCCTTTGCAGCAGAACCGCTGGCGCCGGCAGCCCTGCCAACGGCCGCATTGCCGTTCGTGCAGCAGTTGCGCCTGCACCTGGCAAGCGACGGCGCGCTGCAACGACGCCCGGCCCATGCCGCGATCATCCATGACGGCGCCACCGTGTGCTGGCTGGATGCCAGGAACGACCGGATGATGACCACTGCACCCGCGCCGATCACGCTGACGCTGCTGCAGAAGCTGCTGGGCGATGCGGACCCTGCGCTCAGCCTGGTGCCGGTGACGCAGGACGTGTTCGTGCAGCGTGCGACGGTGTCCAGCAACATTCCACTGCGCCTGACGCTGTGGAACATTGCCCTGGCCACCGCCGGGCATGGCACGCCGATGCAGCCCCTGCATGACGGCACCAAGCTGCGCCTTCGGCGCTGGCCGGACTTCCGCATCCTGGCCCATCGTCCCGATCACTTCCGGCTGTGTGCGCTGCTGATCAAGCAGGGCGCATCCGTGCAGGCGTGCTGCGCCATCCTCGACCTGCCACGCCGAAGCGTGCAGTCATTCTTCAATGCGGCCTTCCTCACCGCCTACGCCTTTCCCGTCGTGGGCGAGGACGCGCCCGTGCGCCCCTCGCCCACCGACGGCCTCGTCAATCTGTGGCGACAACTTCGCATCCGCTGGAGTGCATGACCGTGCGTGAGCACAAGATCGTAGTGATGGGCCCCCTCGGCGCGGGCAAGTCCACCCTGGTGCAGACCCTGACCCGGGGCAAGGCCGTAGTGACCGAGGCCCGCAATACCGACCCCGCCGTGGGCAAGCAGTACACCACCGTGGCCATGGACTATGGCGACATCGACCTGCCTGGTGGTGACCGCTTGCGCCTGTATGGATCGCCCGGGCAGGAGCGCTTTTCATACATCTGGCCGATCCTGCTAGCCGGTGCCGAAGGTGCCATCGTCCTGATCGATGGCAGCGCCGGCGTGGACAGCACGCTGGCTGGGCAGCATCTGAGAGCCATCGCAGACAGCGCACCGGGCCTGCCGGTGGTCATCGGCTTCACCCGATGCGGCAGTACCGATGATCCGGTACAGCCACACTGGCAGGACTGGTTGCAGGACCATGCACCGCACCTGCCGGCGCTGCCACTGGACCCACGCGACATGGCCCAGGCCATCACCGCGATGGATCTGCTGATGAGCCAGATCGAATGCAACGCCATGGCGGTCACCCATGCATGACATCGGCCGCACTTCACCACTGGACGCACTGGTACGCGACGTCACCGGCATCCAGACCCTCGTCGTTGCCAGCACCGATGGCTTCGCACTGGCCCAGGCCGGCCCGCAGGGCCATGTCGCCGATCGCCTGGCCGCGATGACCAGTTCGATGCTCGGCCTGGCCAGTGCATTGGGCCGCGAACTGCACTTCGGTGAGCTCGACACGCTGATCCTCGACGCCGCCGACGGCAAGGTGCTGATGCTCGCCATTCCCGGAAAGCAACCGCGCCTGCTGATGACCGCCTGCGACCACCGCTGTGTCATCGGCAACGTGCTCTGGCATGCCAAGCAGTGCGTGCGCGCCCTGGCCGACAGTCTGAACTGATGCATGCCTTTCTCACTGCTCAGACGGCTGTTCACCCCCTCACACCCGCAACGGACCACTGAAATGAATATCGCCATCAATAAATGCCTGGACACGCTCATGCAGATCAACGGCGCGCAAGCCGTTGCCCTGGTCGACTACGAAAGCGGCATGCTGCTGGGTGAGGCCGGCTCGGGCGTGGACATGGAACTGGCGGCCGCAGGAAACACCGAAGTGCTGCGCGCCAAAATGAAAACCGCCGAAGCACTGAACCTCAACGACAACATCGAAGACGTCCTGATCACGCTGGGACGCGCGTACCACGTGCTGCGCCCGGTGTCGGCCAAGAAGGGGTTGTTCTTCTACGTGGTACTGGACCGGCAGAAGGCAAATCTCGCCCTCGCACGGCGCATGGTGCTGGACGTGGAAAGTTCGCTGGCGCTGTAACACCCGGCAACGACAGACAGGGGATGGAAACGCCGGGGCTGTTCTGGGGAGAGCGGCCCCGGCCTGCGAGTGCGCCCCGCACTCACCACTCACCATCGGGAGTTCCTTGCATGCCAGCTGGATCGTCAGCGCACGCAGCACGCGACGTGCCACCGCGCTACCCGCACTGGGCGGCGGCGGGCATTACCATCGCGCTGGCCGCCGTCTACGCGATCCTGTTGCTTGCTCCCGCCGTGGATGGCCATGCCAGCCGCGTGCGCCTGCGTGATGCGGCCAACGCGCTGGGTCGTGCCATCACCACCGTCGAAGCCAGTTACGCAGAGGGCGATCTCACCTTGACCGACCAGCACCTGGGCTTGCCCGGCAGTGCCGCGTACTGCAGCCATCTGCGCGCCTCGCTGCCGGATACAGGACACGCCGTGCTGTCCTGCGAGCTGCGCGAAACGGCCGCCCTGCGCGGCAGCGTCAGGTGGTCGCGTACCGCTTCCGGCGAGTGGCGATGCCATGCGCGCGCCCCGGATGTGCACGCTGTGCCGGTGAAGTGCCCCACGCAATGAAAGCGCGGCATCGGATTATTTTCAAAACACAGAACCAGTCAGTTCATAAAGTAGATTTTACGATTTCTTGAATATCCACATTGGAGCACTCGTGATTTTCTAGGGCTGCGCCACGAACCCTCCTTTCGCGGCCACACCCACGAATCACCCATGTCACAAAGGATTATCATGAATATCGAATTCGCCCCAGCATCGCGCACAGGCATGCGTGCCTCCCGGCAAAAGGGTTTCTCCCTTATTGAACTCATGGTGGTGGTGGCGATCATCGGCATCCTGGCGATGATTGCCCTGCCTCAGTATCAGAAGTTCTCTACGAAATCGAAGGTGACGTCGGCACTCGCGGAACTGACGAGTGGGAAAATCGGCGTTGAAGCGCTGCTGGCCGAAGGTGCGGATATGACTGGCGCCGACGCGACCTACGTCGGGATGCCAGCCAAGAGCTCCAGGTGCACTGACTTCGATGTGAGCATGAGTGGCACCGGCGAGGGGAGCCTGGTCTGCAATCTCAAGGACGACGCAAACTACGGCACGGCCCAGACTCTGAGTCTGGATCGCACCGCTGAGGGCATCTGGACCTGCTCAAGTTCAATTTCCGACTTGAGCGTCCTGCCGGAAGGTTGCAAAACCTGATCCCAGCAAAGACAAAGGCCGGTAATGGAGCACATTCCGGCCTTCTGACGAACCTCAGTGCAAATCACCGTTCCGCAGGAAACCTGCCATGCCCCCCAAGATCGTACGCAGCACTCACTCCCACACCTTGGTACAGCGCGGATTCTCTCTTGTCGAGCTGATCGTAGCAGTGGCAATCATTGCAATTCTGGCACTGATCGCGCTGCCCCAGTATCAGAAATATGCGATCCGCGCCAAGCTTACAACCGCGCTCTCCGAGGTTTCAGCTGCAAAACCGGTAGTTGAGGCCATTCTTGCCGAAGGACGGGCGTTGCCAACCGGGCAGACCGTGAAACCAGAAGAATTCGGGCTCCCGCAGCAGACCTCGCAATGCGCATCTTTCACTGCAGTATCCATCGATTTTGGCGCTCTGGAGATCTGGTGCAACTTGAGGTTCTCCGGGCGCTACAATGTCAGCGCCGTGGATATTGTTCGCCAAGTAGATGGGGCTTGGAAATGCCGCATTGACGCAGGGGACGCCAGCTGGCTTCCTGCCGGCTGCACCCAGCGCTAGTAAGAGTAGCGACGTATCAATGCTGGGCGACCAAAGACCCGGCTGCTGGCCAGTTACGCAAGGCTCACCGCTGTAAGTGGTGATGGTGTCCCCATAGTGGACCTCTCGCTGGCTGCGTTGGCGATTACGATGCAAGGATTCCGCGGCGGGATGTGACAGTCATAGTCAGCGATGACGCACTTCGGGCTTCATCCTCATTCGCAGCATGAAGAGTATCGGCATCAATCTCTTTCACAGTGCATATGGGAATGCAAATCCCTGGGGAGACCGGCTATTCCAATCCGGCATTCCCCATATTCTCCACGACCTTCTGCTCGAGCTGTGCCAGCCCGGCTGACTGACTGACTGACTGACTGACTGACGCGCAAGCATGCGATCCACGCAGGCTGCTGAGCCATCCTTTTTCCGCCGCCAACACCCCCGCATTCGTATTGGATGTTTCATCCTGCAAGAGGCAAACACCCGTGGATCACATCCCCTCCATCGCGCTCGCCGATCCCAATCCTTGGGTCCGTCGTGAACTGGTGCGCAGCGTCCAGCCCCATCTGGATGGCACTGTGCTCAGCGAAGCCCGCTCGCCCGCGGAGGTTCTGATGCAGATCGCCAACCCGCACTGCAAGGTGCTGGTCATCGATCCGTGCATGCCCACCGTAGGCCAGACCGATGGCATGCCGCTGCTGCGCCAGATCTGCTGCCTGCGCAGGGACCTGCTCATCCTGGTCCTGGCCCAGCAACCCCTGCGCCTGCTGCAGGATCGCGCCCTGCCAGCGCAGGTCAGGCACGTCTATGCGAAGACGGTCAACCCGCTGTGGCTGTGCCGTTTCATCAGCCAGGCACTGCGCGATGAATCGACTGGCGTTACGCCACTGGCGCAGGACGCAGCCCGCTGACCGGCGCGGCGGCGGCGGGCAGCGCCTCGAAATGCACGGCTTCCACGCTGTTGCCCAGCGCTTCCACGCGCACCGTGCTGCCCTGGCCGGTGCGGCGGTGGTGGGCGCTGGCCCGGCCAACCGCGGCGTCGAAGGCGGCGGCGCCGCTGCTGAAGGCTTCGGCCACGCCGGCGGCGGGGTCCAGCAGCGACCACTGTGCGGCACTGCACTTGACGGTAATGACCATGGGAAGCTCCTCGTGGGGAAATGGCACAGGGGGCGCATGACCCTCTGCTGATGACGTCACCGTAGCCAGCCCATCAGCGCGGTCCTATCAGATAAGTACGAAAAACCCGCGCCCGGGTGTCAGAACTCCACGCTCATCACATCCCTGAGCCCGTTTAGCCTGTTCATTCCGTGATCCTTGTCACGGAGTCGGTTCAGCTTCACACTACCGTCACTAACAGGGGCCCCTTCCACATGCGCACCTTCTTCTCGCAGCAGCGCGGGACGCTGCTCAAGTTCTATTTCGTGGCCAGCTATCTGGTGCTGATCGAAGAACTGATCCGCGCCGCCATGCATTGAGCGCTTGCTGGCAGCACGGCGCCAGCAGAAACTGTTGCTTCAAGGCATGGAGTTCGCCCGATGAAAGTGCTTCTTCTGATTCCAGCGCTGCTGGTCCTGTCCGCCTGCGCCAACCAGCGTCAGGCGGCCGCCAGCGCCGATGCTGCGGCCAGCTCGCCGGCCACGCCGAGGGTCGGCGCTGATCGCGACGCCCACGGCTGCATTGGTTCTGCCGGCTACCAGTGGTGCGAACACAGCCAACGCTGCGAGCGGCCGTGGGAACTGGCGCAGGCCCAGGGGTTGGCCAATACCGCCGAAGCGATCGATGCCTACTGCGCGAAGCCGGCCAGTCCGGCGCGCAAGTGAGCAGCGCGCACCATGGCTGAGCTCAGTCCGCTGCCCGCCCTCGCACCCGGCCGCTACCGCCATTTCAAGGGCGGCGAGTACCAAGTGATCGACATCGTCCGCAGCAGCGAAACGCTGGAGCCGCTGGTGCTGTACCGGGCGCTCTATGGCGAAGGTGGGCTGTGGGTGCGCCCCTACCCGATGTTCGTCGAGCAGGTACCCGGCGAACACGGCCCGCAGCCGCGCTTCGCGCGTATCGGCGATTGAATCCGCGTTGCCGGCCACGGCCGGCAGTGGCTGCCCGGCACCGGGCCTGCGTTACAATCGTACCGTCCAGTCGGTTTCTTCCCGCCATGTCCGCATCCTCCTCCCGCTCGCGCCGCAAGGCGCCCGACAGCGTGCGCCAGTCGCTGCTGCAGGCCACCATCGACGTGATCGCACGGCAGGGACTGGCCGCAGTGACCGTGCAGGACATCGCACAGGCGGCCGGCGTCAGCAAGGGCGCGCTGTTCCATCACTTCGCCAGCAAGCAGGCGCTGGTCGATGCCGCCATCGCCACGCTCATCGCGGAGTTCGAAGCGCAGGTACGTGGCCTGATGGCAGGCAGTGCGCACTACGGCTGCTTCACCCGCGCCTATGTGCGCGCCAACTTCGACCACCTGCTGCAGCAGGAACGGGTGAACGATATCGGGCTGACCCTGGGCAACATGCTTGAACCGGCGCTGCTTGCGCAGTGGGGCGCCTGGCTGCGGCGCATGCTGGCCGAGTTCCCGGAGGAAGCCGCCAATCCCCGCCTGTATGCGGCGCGCTGTGTTGCCGACGGCTACTGGGCCACCGCCTACGGCCGGCCGCTGGACGAGGAAGAACGCATCAATGCCCTGGCCATGGCCGAGCAGGCCCTGAAGCTGTGTGACCCTGTGTAAGCCGGAGCCTGCGATGAATCCCTACGTCTATCTCGCCGCCGCGATCGTGCTGGAAGTGATCGCCACGTCGCTGCTCAAGGCCTCCGACGGCATGAGCCGGCTGCTGCCCACGCTGGGTGCGCTGGTCGGCTACGGGCTGTGCTTCTACCTGCTGTCGGTGACCATGAAATCGATACCGACCGGCATCGCCTACGCCATCTGGTCCGGCATCGGCATCGTGCTGATCTCGGTGATCGGGCTGGTGGTGTTCAAGCAGCGCCTGGATGCGCCGGCACTGATCGGCATCGGGCTGATCTGCGCCGGCGTGCTGGTGATCAACCTGTTCTCGCGCAGCAGCGCACACTGAGCACGCTGCCGCGCGGCACGCGCTAGCTGACCTTCCTGGCCACGGTCATGCCCAGCAGGAACAGCACCACGGCGATGATGATGCCGGCCCAGAACAGGAACTTGGCGATGCCGACCGCCGCGCCGGCAATGCCGCCGAAGCCGAGCACGCCTGCGATGACGCCGATGATGGCGAAGATGATGGCCCACTTGATCATGTCAAACCTTTCCCCGCGGGGACTGCGTACTGGATGATCAGGCTAGGCCGTGGCCGATGCGGCACTCGTGAACAGGCCGCGTGCGCGGCGTGAATCAGCGCGGGCGGAAACGCAGCAGGGCCACCGCGAACGCCAGGAACACGCTGCCCACCAGCCGCTCGAACCAGCGCCGTGCAAACGGCTTTGCCAGCCAGCGGCGCAGGCCATGGCCACCGGCTGCATACATCACGTACCAGAACAGCTCGCAGCCGGCGAAGGTAGCCACCAGCACGCTGTACTGCAGCGCCTGGCCGCGCGAAGGGTCGACGAACTGTGGCAGGAACGCCGTCGCGAACAGCAGCAGCTTGGGATTGCTCAGGCCGACCAGAAGTCCCCCGCGGAACACTGCCCATGCGCCGAGTGCCGGCGCGACCGCCAGCCCTGCATCCACGGTCACCGGCGGCGCCGGGCGGCCGCTGTCACGCCATGCCTTCAGCCCCAGCCAGGCCAGGTAGGCCACGCCCACGTAACGCAGCACCTCGAACAGCATCGGCGAGGAATGCAGCAGCGCGCTCAGGCCCGCCGCGGACGCGGCCAGCACCAGCAGCATCGCCAGCAGGCAGCCCGCCATTGCCGGCACGCTGCCACGGAAGCCGAGCCCGACGCTGCGGCCCAGGATATGCAGCATGTTCGGCCCCGGGGTGCCACACAGCACGAACACGGTGGCCAGGAACCACCACCAGGTATGCAGGGCCATCGCGCACATCCACTCCAGAAGACCGCACCAGCATAGGCCGTGCCCGCAACGCACGGAACATACAGCCCACCGTGGATGCAGTGGTTACAGATTCCGGGATCGGCAGCCGCACGCCTTCTGTGCTGCAATGGAGGCCCCTGGCATGGAGCGGTGCATGAAGACCCTTGGCCTGATCGGCGGCATGAGCTGGGAGAGCTCGGCGCAGTACTACCGGCTCATCAACGAGGAGATCCGTGATCGCCTGGGCGGCGCCCACTCGGCACAGCTGCTGCTGTGGTCGGTGGATTTCGCCGGCATCAAGCAGCTGCAGCACGACGGCGACTGGGATGCGCTGGGCGACCACATGGCCGATGCCGCACGGCGCCTGCAGGCCGGCGGCGCCGATCTGCTGCTGATCTGCACCAACACCATGCACAAGCTGACCGATCGCATCGAAGCCACCTGCCCCCTGCCGCTGCTTCATATCGCCGACCCGACCGCGAACGCGATCGTGCAGGCGGGTGCGCGCAGGGTAGGCCTGCTCGGCACCGCCTTCACCATGGAGCAGGACTTCTACCGTGGGCGGCTGCAGGAGCGCTTCGGCCTGGAGGTGCTGGTGCCCGATGCCGAAGATCGTCGCAGCGTGCACGACATCATCTACCAGGAGCTGATCGCCGGCGTGGTCAGCGAGCAGTCACGGCAGGTCTATGCCGCGGTCATCGCGCGCCTGGTCGCGCGCGGCGCAGAGGCGATCATCCTCGGCTGTACCGAGATCATGCTGCTGGTGCGGCCGGAGGACAGCGCCGTGCCGTTGTTCGATACCACCACCCTGCATGCGCGGGCCGCGGTGGACGCGGCACTGGCCTGACCCCACCTGCGATGCGGCGCGGAATCAGTCCGCGCCCTGCACTTCCAGCGCGGTGATCAGCCAGTCGACCACCGCCTGCGAATCGCACAGGAAAAAGATGGCATCGCCGGAGCGCGCTTCGGTGAGCAGGCGATACACGGTGATCGCCACCGCCGACTGGTTGGCGATGAACACTTCCGGGCTGCGCGGCCCTTCACTGTGCCCGGCCACGGCATGCAACGCGTTGCGCGCGGCCACGGTCGTGGCCGGGTCCGCGCTGCGGGTCAGTTCCGGCCCGCGCAGGCCCCACGCAATGAACACATGCTTGCCCTTGAACGTGGTGTCCAGGACCTGCACCTCGGCGCCGGTGTCGGCCGAGCGATGAATGACAGTACTGCTGATCAACGCAACCCCCTGTGGTCGTCGTGGTCCGCGCATCCTCCCCCACAGGCCGCCCGCACACCAGTGACGGCAGCCGCAGGCTGCGCCGACAGGCGTGGAAGACATGTAAGAAGGTGTAAACCGATGCGATCGGATGTGCAGCGATGATACGGGATGTAAGCCTCTGCATGGGCCCGCGCGTACTAGTAAACCCCCACTGAGCCCGTTCCGGAACGGTGCGTTCCGGCGGCCCCGGGCTGGGTCATTCTTGCCGCCCGATCCACCACCCGAGGCCCCTGATGACCCACCGCCTGCTGTTACCGATCACCGCCGCCGCGCTTGTCCTGCTGCTGGCTGCCACCACCGTGGCCGCCCAGGATTACGACACGGATCACATTCCAGTGCTGCGCTGCGAATCGCAGTTCAACAAGACCCAGCAGTGCGCCATCGAAGGCCCGATGAGGCTGGCCCGGCAGCTGTCGGTTACCCGATGCGTGGAGAACCAGAACTGGGGCCAGCGCCGCCGCATGCTGTGGGTCACTGACGGCTGCCGCGCCGAGTTCGTCGCCGACGAGTACGGTCGCTGGCCCGGGCGCGGTCGTGATCGCGACGACGAGGGCGAACGCCTGGTCTGCGAGTCGTACGAGAAGAAGGACAAGGAATGCCGTATCCGCGTGCGCCACGAAGTGCGCCTGGTCAAGCAGAAGTCGGTGACGGCCTGTGTCGAGGACCGCAACTGGGGCTGGGACCGCCGTGGCATCTGGGTCAGCGACGGCTGCCGTGCCGAGTTCCGGGTCTATTGACTGCCGAGCACGCGCTGGCTGCGGCGGATCAGTGATCGCAACCGGCGTGACCGATAGACTGCATGCAACCGCCCGAGGAACGATTGATGACACCGCCGGATCCCTCCACGACGACGCTGCAGATCCGCGACGCCCGCCCCGGCGATGCCGCCGCGCTGATCGCGCTGGACAGCGTGGCGGCACATGATCCGCGACGGGCGACGCAGATCGGCCAGTGGCTTGCGCAGGGCCATGTGCACGTGGCCGAGCAGGATCGCGTGGCTGTCGGCTACCTGGTCATCCATCACCACTTCTTCGGCGAAGCCTTCGTTGAGATGCTGATGGTGGGCCCGGCACGGCGCGGCCAGGGCATCGGTGCCGCCCTGCTTCGCCACGCCATTGCGCGACGCGGCGGCGGCAAGCTGTTCACCTCCACCAACAGCTCCAACAGCGGCATGCAGCGCCTGCTTGCTGCGTCGGGCTTTGTCGACAGCGGCATCGTGCACGGATTGGATGAGGGCGATGCGGAACGGATCTACCGCTTCGCGGGTGATTGATCACGCTGCGCCGCGTGCACAAAAAAGCCCACGCATCGCTGCGCAGGCTTCTTGATTCATCACAGTGGTCGGGACGGCCGGATTCGAACCGACGACCCTCTGCCCCCCAGGCAGATGCGCTACCAGGCTGCGCTACGCCCCGACTGATGCTGCGATGTGCCCGCCAGTGCGGCGGGCCGTGAAGTATAGCGGATTACGAAGGAAATGGGATCAGCGGCGCAGCAACTGCAGCACTTCTTCCAGCTCCATGCGTACCTGCTTGATGATCTGGTTGCTCAGCGCCGATTCCTCGCGGGCATCAGGGCCGTCCAGGCGCAGGCGTGCACCACCGATGGTGTAGCCCTGTTCGTACAGCAGGCTGCGGATCTGCCGCACCATCAGCACGTCGTGGCGCTGGTAGTAGCGGCGGTTGCCTCGGCGCTTGGCCGGCTCAAGGCTGGGAAACTCGGTTTCCCAGTAGCGCAGGACGTGCGGCTTGACGTCGCACAGCTCGCTGACTTCACCGATGGTGAAGTAGCGCTTGGCCGGGATCGGCGGTAGTTCGCGGTTACTGCCCGGATCCAGCATAAGCTTCCACCCTCTCCTTGAGCTTCTGGCCCGGACGGAAGGTGACCACCGTACGGGCGGAAATCGGAATTTCCTCGCCGGTCTTGGGGTTGCGACCCGGACGCTGGTTCTTGCGCCGCAGATCGAAATTACCGAAGCCCGACAGCTTCACCTGACGTCCCTGTTCCAATGCTTCACGCAGCACATCGAAAAACGCGTCGACGAATTCCTTGGCTTCCCGCTTGTTCAGACCGACTTCGTCGAACAGCTTTTCCGCCATCTCCGCCTTGGTCAATGCCATTGCCTGCTACCCCCGAGTGCTGCCCGCTCAGCCGCGGATCCGGGCGTGGTGTTCACGCTCGATGGCAGTGACCGCCTCGGCCACCACCGCATCCACGTCGCGGTCCGTCAGAGTGCGCGACTTGTCCTGCAAAATCAAGCCCATAGCGAGACTCTTGAATCCCGGCTCGACGCCCTGGCCGACATAGCGGTCGAACAGGTTCAGGTCGCGCAGCAGCGGCCCGGCGGCCTGGCGGACGGTGGCGGCCAGATCGGCCCAGGCCACCTGTTCAGGCACCAGGAACGCCAGGTCGCGGCGCACCGCCGGGTAGCGCGACAGCTCGCCGGCACGCGGCAGGCGGCGGGCGGTCAGCGGCTCCAGGTCCAGCTCGAAGGCATAGACATCGGCCTCGATCTCCATCGCCTTGAGCAGGCGCGGGTGGATCTGGCCGATCCAGCCGATCGCCACGCCATCGCGCAGCACTTCGGCCGAACGTACCGGGTGGCCGTAGGCACGGGCGGACGGGCGGAACTCCAGCTGCGCGCCACTGGCGGCGGCCAGCGACTCCAGGTCGCCCTTCAGGTCATGGAAATCGACCTTGCGGGTCGGCAGGCCCCACTGCACCGCCTGCGCATCACCGCAAACCGCCGCGGCCACGCGCGGGGTTTCCAGCGGCGCCGGCCGGCTTTCGCCGGGCGACGCGTCGCCGGCCTGCTGGGCGAACACCCGCCCCAGCTCGAACAGGCGCACGCGACCCAGCTGGCGGGCGGCATTGCGGCCGAGCGTGGCGACCAGGCCCGGCAGCAGCGACGGGCGCATCACCGCCAGTTCGGCCGACAGCGGGTTGGCCAGCGGCACCAGGCCGTCGCGCAGCTGCCACTGGGTCAGCAGTGCGTCGTCGACGAAGGCGAAATTGACCGTTTCCTGCTGGTCACGGGCGATCAGCTGGCGACGCACGCTCAGCGCGTCCAGCTGGGTCTCGCTCGGCATCGCCACGCGCGAGGCACCGCCCGGCAGCGTGGTCGGGATCTGCTCGTAGCCATGGATGCGGGCCAGCTCCTCGATCAGGTCTTCCTCGATGGCGATGTCGAAGCGGCGGGTCGGCGCGGCCACCTGCCAGCCCTCGGCCGTCGCGCTCACGTCCATGCCCAGCGCGCGCAGGATGCGCTCGACTTCGGCGTCTTCGATGGTGATGCCGAGCACGCGGGTGATGCGTGCGCGGCGCAGCGCGATGGTTGCCGGCTGCGGAAGATCGGCCTCACGCACGGCCTCGGTGACCGCTGCCGGCGTGCCGCCGGCCAGGTCCAGCACCAGTCGGGTGGCGTATTCGATGGCGGTGCGCGGCAGTGCCGGATCGACGCCACGCTCGAAGCGGTGGCCGGCATCGGTGTGCAAGCCCAGCTTGCGGCCACGGCCCATGATCGCGGCCGGCGCGAAGTGTGCGGCTTCCAGGAACACGGCGGTGGTCGCGTCAGTGACGCGGGTGTCGAAGCCGCCCATCAGGCCGGCCAGGCCGACCGCGCGGTCGGCGTCGGTGACCACCAGGAAGCTGTCATCCAGCGCAGCATCGCGGCCGTCCAGCAGCTTCAGCGTCTCGCCGGCACGCGAACGGCGCACGGCGATGCTGCCCTGCAGGGTGCCGAGGTCATAGGCATGCATCGGCTGGCCCAGCTCCAGCATCACGTACTGGGTGATGTCGACCAGCAGCGACACCGGGCGCACGCCGCTGCGGCGCAGGCGCTCGGCCATCCACAGCGGGGTCTTCGCCGCGGCGTTGACGCCCTCGATGACACGACCGAGGTAACGCGGCGCTTCGGCACCGGCATCCAGCTGGATCGACAGTTCACGGCTGCCGACGGCCGCAATGGGATCGGCGGCGAAATCCAGCACTTCGCTGCGGGTGGCGGCGGCAACGTCGAAGGCGATGCCGCGCAGGCTGAAGCAGTCGGCGCGATTCGGGGTCAGCTTGATCTCGATGCTGGCATCGGGCAGGCCCAGGTACTCGACCAGGGCCTGGCCGACCGGGGCGTCATCGGGCAGTTCCAGCAGGCCGGACGCATCGTTGTCCAGGCCCAGTTCCTTGGCCGAGCACAGCATGCCGTTGGACTCGACGCCGCGCAGCTTGGCCGGCTTGATCTTCAGCTCGCCGATCTGCGCACCAACCATCGCCAGCGGCGCGACCAGGCCCGGGCGCGCGTTCGGCGCACCGCAGACGATCTGCAGCAGCTCGCCCTGCCCGGCATCGACCCTGCACACCTGCAGGCGGTCGGCTTCCGGATGGCGGACGGCCTCGACGATGCGTGCCACGACCACGTGATCGAGGCCTTCGCCCAGCGCGGTCACCTCTTCCACTTCCAGGCCGATGGCGGTCAGCACCGCACTCAGTTCATCGCGCGAAGCGCTGGTCGGGACGTGGCTGCGCAGCCAGTTTTCGGAGAATTTCATGGTGTCATCCTGGTGGGCCCGGCGCATGCGCCTGGGCCTGCGAATTTAAGAGCCGTCGAGCAAGCTCGACGCTACGGACCGGCGCTTACGCGAACTGTTTCAGGAAGCGCACGTCGTTCTCGAAGAACGCGCGCAGGTCGTTGACCCCGTAGCGCAGCATCGCGAAGCGCTCCACCCCCATGCCGAAGGCGAAGCCGGTGTAGCGCTCCGGATCGATGCCGACGTTGCGCAGCACGTTCGGATGCACCATGCCGCAGCCGAGCACTTCCAGCCAGCGCGTGCTGCCATCGGGCTGCTGCCAGGCGATGTCCACTTCCGCGCCCGGTTCAACGAACGGGAAATAGCTGGGGCGGAAGCGCATCTCGAAATCGCGCTCGAAGAAGGCGCGCACGAACTCGGCCAGCGTGCCCTTCAGGTCGGCGAAGGTCGAATGCTCGTCCACCAGCAGGCCTTCCACCTGGTGGAACATCGGCGAGTGGGTCTGGTCGCTGTCGCTGCGGTACACCTTGCCCGCGGCGATCATGCGCAGCGGCGGCGCGTGGTCGCCCATGTAGCGCACCTGCACACCCGAGGTGTGCGTGCGCAGCAGGCGGCCGTCGCCGAAGTAGAAGGTGTCATGCATCGCGCGCGCCGGATGGTGCGGCGGGAAGTTCAGCGCCTCGAAGTTGTGCCAGTCATCCTCGATCTCCGGCCCTTCCGACAGCTCGTAGCCCAGGCGGCCGAAGATGCCGGTGATGCGCTCCAGGGTGCGGGTGATCGGGTGCAGGCCGGCGCGATCGCCATTGCGGCCCGGCAAGGTGATGTCGATGGCTTCGGCCGCCAGGCGCGCATCCAGTGCCGCGTCTTCCAGCTCGCTGGTTAGCGCACTAACAGACTCCTCCACCGCAGCCTTTGCTTCGTTAACGAGCTTTGCTCGCTCAACACGCTCGGACTGAACCAAAGTCCGTAGTGATTTCATCAAGTCATTAAAAATTCCGGCCTTACCGAGCAACCCCAATCGGACCTCATTCAGGTACGCCGAGAGAAGCTTTTCGCGATCGGAAGCCAGTAAGGCATTCAACGCATCGCTTTCGACCTTCGACCAATTAATTGTACTTTGCAACCCAGACAAACCAATCGCCTGCTTCGCTTCAATAAGAGCCCTCTCCAAAGGCGGCTTAATGAGAGTCGGAGTCGGAGTCGGAGTCGGCTTTGGCGCTGAACCAGAGTGCGAGGATGCCAGCTTTGCACTCGAATAGCTCTTCAAGTAATTATTGAATGCAGTGTTCGCGACGTTGACTGTTGACGCCTTTACGACAAGGGCATTCAAGCGCTGCCACGTATCAAGATCGGAGACCTCACCGAGCTTGGCAGAAGCGTTAACGAGCTTTTCGAGTTTGTGGTTCATCGCTTTATCCAAAAAAAAATGGGGAAGGACTTGCGCCCTTCCCCATGCATTGCCTTGACCTGACACCGTTCCGAGTGAACGGTTACGGCATCGGGAAGGACTTATGCCGCCAGCGCGCCCTTGGCCTTTTCGGCCAGCGCGGCAAAACCGGCTGCGTCGTGCACGGCGATGTCAGCCAGGACCTTGCGATCCAGGGTGATGCCAGCCTTCAGCAGGCCGTTCATGAAGCGGCTGTAGCTCAGGCCGTTGATGCGGGCAGCCGCATTGATACGGGTGATCCACAGCGAACGGAAGTTGCGCTTCTTCTGCTTACGGCCGATGTAGGCATACTGCTGTGCCTTGATGACGGCCTGCTTGGCGACGCGGAAGACCTTGCGACGGGCGTTGTAATAGCCCTTGGCGAGATCCAGGATTTTCTTGTGGCGGCGACGCGCCTGTACGCCACGCTTAACTCGTGCCATTTTTCAGTTCCTCAGAGGTAAGGGAGCATGCGGTCCAGACGGCCTGCGTCTTCTGCACGGACATGGCCCGTCTGACGCAGATTACGCTTACGCTTGGTCGCTTTCTTCGTGAGGATGTGGCTACGGTTGGCGTGGCCGCACTTGTACTTGCCCGAGGCGGTCTTGCGGAAACGCTTGGCCGCTGCCCGGTTGGTCTTGATCTTGGGCATTGCAATGTCCTTGATGGGATTTGACCCTGGTTTCTGACTGATCTGGCGGCGGCCTGGGCCGCTCTTTCCGTCCTGCCATGATCGGCGTACGACCCGTCCTGGGTGGGTCGAGCCGGGCATGATACAGGCAAAACCGCCCTGTCACCAGCCCCTGCAACCCTTTCACCGGCAATTCACCGGGGTGCCGCAAAAGCAAAGGGACGCCATCGGCGCCCCTTCACCCTGAACCATTCAGCCAGGCGCCCCGAAAGGCGGCCGGTCAGGCCTCAGGTCTTCTTCTTCGGTGCGATCATCATGACCATCTGACGCCCTTCCAGGCGCGGACGGGATTCAATGACGATGTCCTCGCCCAGATCGGCCTCGATCCGGTTGGCCATTTCGCGGCCCAGTTCCTGGTGGCTCATTTCACGGCCACGGAAACGGATGTTGACCTTGATCTTGTCACCATCCTCGAGGAACTCACGCATCTTGCGCAGCTTGATCTGGTAGTCGCCCTCGTCCGTGACCGGACGGAACTTCACTTCCTTGATCTCGACCTGCTTGCTCTTCTTCTTGGCCTCGTTGGCCTTCTTCTGCGCTTCGAACTTGAACTTGCCGAAGTCCATGATCTTGCAGACCGGCGGATCGGCCTGCGGCTGGATCTCGACCAGGTCCAGGCCTTCATCTTCGGCCATGGACAGCGCTTCGTCGCGCGACAACACGCCGATCATTTCTCCGTCACTGCCGATCACGCGGACGCGCGGCACACGGATTTCCTGATTCTTGCGGTTCTGTTTGTTGTCAGGGGTGCTGATATTACGTTCTCCCAAGGGTATCGAACCGGTCCGGGTGCCTGTGCGCCCGGACCGGACCTTTGCTTACGCGCCCTCGGCGTGGAGCCGCTCGATGAAGGCCTGCAGGCTCATGCTGCCCAGGTCTTCGCCAGAACGCGTACGCACCGCTACAGCGCCGTTTTCCTTCTCGCGGTCACCAATGACCAGCAGGTACGGCACGCGCTGCAACGTATGCTCGCGGATTTTATAGCCGATCTTCTCGTTACGCAAATCCGAGCTGACGCGGAAGCCTTGCTCCGCAAGGGTTTTGGTCACGCCCGAGACGTATTCAGCCTGGGCGTCGGTGATGTTGGCCACCACCACCTGGGTCGGCGCCAGCCAGGCCGGGAACTGGCCGGCGTGGTGCTCGATCAGGATGCCCAGGAAGCGCTCCATCGAGCCGACGATGGCCCGGTGCAGCATGACCGGGTGCTTCTTCTGGCTGTTCTCGTCCACGTACTCGGCGCCGAGGCGGCCCGGCATCATGAAGTCGACCTGCATGGTGCCCAGCTGCCAGGTACGGCCGATGGCGTCCTTCAGGTGGTACTCGATCTTCGGGCCGTAGAAGGCGCCCTCGCCCGGCAGCTCCTGCCATTCCACCCCATTGCTGGACAGTGCCGAGCGCAGCGCGCCTTCGGCCTTGTCCCAGGTGGCGTCGTCGCCCAGGCGCGATTCCGGACGCAGGGCGATCTTCACCTGGATCTCATCGAAGCCGAAGTGCTGGTAGACCGCCAGCGCCTGCTGGTGGAACGCGGTCACTTCCGCCTCGACCTGGTTTTCGGTGCAGAACACGTGGCCGTCGTCCTGGGTGAAACCACGCACGCGCAGGATGCCGTGCAGCGCGCCGGACGGCTCGTTGCGGTGGCAGGCACCGAACTCGCCATAGCGGATCGGCAGGTCGCGGTAGCTGTGCAGGCCCTGGTTGAACACCTGTACGTGGCCCGGGCAGTTCATCGGCTTGAGCGCGTAGGTGCGCTTCTCCGATTCGGTGAAGAACATCGCGTCCTGGTAGTTGTCCCAGTGGCCGGACTTCTGCCACAGGCTCACGTCCAGGATCTGCGGGCAGCGCACTTCGCCGTAGCCGGTCTTGCGATAGACCTTGCGCATGTACTGCTCGACCACCTGCCACAGCGCCCAGCCCTTGGGGTGCCAGAACACCAGGCCCGGGGCCTCTTCCTGCAGGTGGAACAGGTCCTGCTGCTTGCCGATGCGGCGGTGGTCGCGCATTTCGGCTTCTTCGATGCGCTTGATGTAGGCCTCGAGCTGCTTCTTGTCGGCCCAGGCGGTGCCGTAGATGCGCTGCAGCTGCTCGTTCTGCGCGTCACCGCGCCAGTAGGCGCCGGAGATGCGGGTCAGCTTGAAGGCCTTCAGGAAGCGGGTGTTCGGCACGTGCGGGCCACGGCACATGTCCACGTATTCCTGGTGGTAGTACATGCCCATCGCCTGGATGTCGTCGGACATGTCCTCGATCAGGCGCAGCTTGTAGTCCTCGCCGCGGGCCTTGAAGATCTCGACCACTTCGGCGCGCGGCGTCATCTTCTTGATGACGTCGTAGTCCTGGGCGATCAGCTCGCCCATGCGCTTCTCGATCGCCGCCATGTCTTCCGGGGTGAACGGGCGCTCGGAGTAGATGTCGTAGTAGAAGCCCTCGGCGATCACCGGGCCGATGACCATCTTGACGTCCGGGTACAGCTGCTTGACGGCGTGGCCGACCAGGTGGGCGCAGGAGTGGCGGATGATCTCCACGCCCTCCTCGTCCTTGGCGGTGATGATGCGCAGGCTGGCATCGTGGTCGATGACATCGCTGGCATCGACCAGCACGCCATCGACCGAGCCGGCGATGGTGGCCTTGGCCAGGCCGGCGCCGATCGACTGGGCGACGTCCATGACGCTGACGGGGTTTTCGAACTCGCGGCGGCTGCCGTCGGGAAGGGTGATATTGATCATCGCAGTGGCTTCGTGCGGGGCCCGCCGGGCGGGCTGGAAAGCGTTCCCGGGCGATGGCCCGGGCAATAAAAAAGCGCCGCGAGGGCGCCTGGAACGCAGGGCCTTCGGGGGCAGGTCAACCGTGGGCGGTGGTAGTGCTCATGTCGCACGCTCGGCCGGCGCTGGGCGCGGGCCACCTTGTTCCAGTCAGGGGTCTGCGACGATCTTAAACCAGCAGGGAGGAAAGCCCAAGCCGGCCGGGGCCTGCCGCCGGCAATCGCGGCTGAATGGCCGTCGCTGGCGGGGCCAAATATCAATGATTACCATACGCAGGCGTTTCTCACTCGCGTGTGGCGCGCCCCTTCCTGGCCCTGGAACCACCCATGTATACGCTGTCGCTGCCGGCCCGTGCCGGCCTGCTCCGTGCCCCACTCTCCGCCCTCGCCCTTGCCGTCTGCGGCATGCTTCCGGGCCTGGCCGCGGCCGACGAGGCGCGTACGCTCGACACCGTGCAGGTGACCGCCCCGATCGCCACCGAGAGCGGCAGCGCGACCAAGACCGATACCCCGCTGCGCGAGATCCCGCAGTCGATCTCGGTCATCACCGACCGGCAGATGCGCGACCGTGGCATCCATGGCGTTGAAGAGGCGGTGTGGTACACCGCCGGCGCCCAGGGCGGCCAGTACGGCGAAGACACGCGCAGCGACTGGCTGCTGGTCCGTGGTTTCAAACCCGCCCGCTACCTTGATGGCCTGGCCACGGTGGAAGGCACCTGGACCGGCGAATCGCGCCTGGAGCCCTATGGCCTGGAGCGCATCGATGTGCTGAAGGGTCCGGCCTCGGTCAACTACGGTGCGATGCCGCCGGGCGGCCTGATCAACTTCGTCAGCAAGCGGCCGCACGCCAACCCGTTGCAGGAAGTGGAGCTGCAGGTCGGCAACTACGGCCTGAAGCAGGCCGCCTTCGACATCGGCGGTGCGCTCAATGACAGCGGCAGCGTGCTGTACCGGCTGGTCGGCCTGGCCCGCAACAGCGACAACGTGATCGACCACGTCCATGACGATCGCTACTACCTGGCCCCCTCGCTGACCTGGACGCCGGACGATGCCAACGCGCTGACCGTGCTGGCGCGCTACCAGAAGAACGACACGGTCGAAACCGGCGGCTTCCTGCCTTACCAGGGCACGGTGGTGCCCGGCGCCAACGGCCGCTACATCTCCCGCCACTTCTTCAGCGGCGAGCCGGGCGTGAACGACTACACCAAGGAAAGCGCCGCGCTCGGCTATGAATTCCGCCATGACTTCGGCGATGGCACCGTGTTCAACCAGAACGTGCGCTACAGCTGGGCCGAAGTGGACGCCAGCCGCGGCAGCCTGGGCCTGTTCGGCCTGGTGTCGCCGGACAGCACCGAGCTGGTGCGCTACTACTACCCGCGCCTGGACAAGTCCGAAAGCGTGGCCATCGACAACAACCTGACCTTCCGCTTCCGCAGCGGCCGTGCCGAGCACACGGTGCTGGCGGGGCTGGACTACCGTCGCGCGCGCAACGATTACGCCTCGGCATTCCTGTTCGGCGCGCCCGGCATCGATGCCTACAACCCCGTGTATGGCGCGCCGGTGCAGGTACCCGACTACACCTCGCGCCAGGTGCAGACGCAGAGCACGCTGGGCCTGTACCTGCAGGACCAGATCCGCATCGACCGCTGGCTGGTCACGCTGGCCGGCCGCCAGGACTGGGTCGGTACCGATACCGAGCAGCGCATCGGCACCGCCAGCCGCGCCCACCAGAGCGATGACAGGTTCTCCGGCCGGGTGGGCGTGAACTACCTGTTCGACAATGGCGTGAGCCCCTACGTGAGCTGGTCGCAGTCGTTCCAGACCACCATCGGTACCGACTACGCGGGGCGCGCGTTCGTGCCGACCACCGGCGAGCAGTTCGAGGCCGGCGTGAAGTACCAGCCCGAGGGTGGCCGCCTGCTGCTGACCGCGGCGGCGTACCAGATCGAGCAGGACAACACGCTCACCGTCGACCCGCAGCACACCCTGTTCTCGATCCAGCAGGGCCAGACCCGCGTGCGCGGTGCCGAGCTGGAAGGGCGCTGGAACATCGGCCAGGGCCTGAGCGTGTACGGCAGCTACACCCGCCTCGACGCCAAGGTCCGGCGCAGCACCGATGCCGCTTCGGTAGGCAAGCAGGTGGCGCTGGTGCCGAAGGAAAGCGCGTCGCTGGGCGCCGACTACACCTTCACCGCCGGCGCGCTGAGCGGGTTCGGCTTCGGTGCGGGCGTGCGCTACAACGGCGGCATCTACGGCGACATCTACAACGACTGGTACACGCCGTCGTTCACCCTCATCGATGCCAGCGTGCATTACGACCGCGGCCCGTGGCGCCTGCAGGTCAATGCCGCCAACGCCGCCGACAGGAAGTACGTGTCGGCCTGCAACAGCGCGACCTGGTGCTACTACGGCTACCCGCGTACCGTCACCGCCAGCCTGCGCTACCAATGGTGAGCCCGCGATGATCACGGTAGGCCTGTCGACGCTGGGATTCTGCAGCCTGGGCATGCTGGCGGCGATGTTCTCGGCGCTGGCCTTCTATGCCGCCTCGCCGCACTGCCGCTGGCCACGCCTGCGCCGCGCAGGACGCCTCGGCCACCAGATCGGCCTGGTTGCCGCCGCCGCATCGCTGTGGCTGTGGATGGCCGAGCTGGGCTTCGCCGCTGGCCTGGTCGCAATGCTGTGCACCTGGATGCTGTCGGCGATGCTGCTGCCGGCATTGGCCGCGTGGCATCGCCCCGGCGCGGAGACACCGTGATGTGGGCGCGCGCGTTTGCCGGCATCTTCGCCGGCTTCTTCCTGGCGGCCGCCGCCACCGGACTGGTCACCTGGCTGCCACCGGGCCCGTGGCAGAACGCCCTGGTGCCTGCGCTGATCGCCTTCGTGCCGCTGTGGATGCTGGCGGCTTTGTGGGCCTTCAGTTTCCGCCGCGCGGGATATGCCTGGCTGGCCCTGGCCGGCAGCGCGGTGGCCGGTTTCGGTGTGCTCGGGCTGCTGCGCATGGCCGGCGCCGTGCAATGAGATCAATCGCATGAAGTTCAGCTCGCAGACCCTGCGCACGTTCACCACCCTGCACACCTGGGTCGGCCTGGTGGCCGGCTTCGGGCTGTTCGTGGCCTTCTATGCCGGTGCGCTGACCCTGTTCCACCACGACCTGCCGCTGTGGCAGACGCCGGGCGCGGCCACTGCGTTGCCCGCCAGCCTGGATGACGCGCAGTACCTGCTGGAGGACGTGCTGGCCGCACATGCGGAAGCACGCCGGCATGTCGGCATGACCTTCCCCGGTGCCGAGCATCCGCAGCCGCTGGCCTACTGGCAGGCCGACGACGGGGGGTGGCGCTATGCCTGGCCTGGGCAGACCGCCGGCAGCCCGACGCCGCCGCAGTCGGGCCTGGCCGAACTGGTCAACGAGCTGCACTACAGCCTGGGCCTGCCGGTAGCCGGCATCTACGTGATGGGCATCGTCAGCCTGCTGTATGGCATGGCCCTGCTCAGTGGCCTGGTGATCCACCTGCCGAAACTGCTCGGCGACCTGTTCGCGCTGCGCCCGGGCCGCAACCTCAAGCAGCTGTGGCAGGACGCACACAACGTGATCGGTGTGCTCAGCCTGCCGTTCCACCTCATGTTCGCGGTGACCGGTGCCCTGCTCTGCCTGGTGTTCATCCAGATCGCCCTGCTCAACCCGCTCATCTTCGAAGGCAAGGCCCTGCAGGCGGTGCCGACGGCGATGGACACCGCGCCCGTGCGCGCCGCCAGCGGCGTGCCGGCCGCTCCGGGCAGCCTGCGCGAACTGCATGCGCGCGCGCTGGAAGTGGCACGCGCGCAGGGCGTGACCGATTTCGAACCGGCCTACCTGAAACTGGCCAACGGCGGTGATGCCAATGCCACCATCGAGATCACCGGTGAATCCAGCGGCACCCTCGGCCCGCTCGGCTCGGTCGCGCTGGACGTCGCCAGTGGCCGCCTGCTGGCCAGCCAGCTGCCCGGCCACCGCGATGCCAACCACGCCACGCTCAGCGCCGCCTACGCGCTGCATTTCGGTGAGTTCGGCAATGGCGTGGTGGTCTGGCTGTACTTCCTGCTGGGCCTGGGCGGTGCCTTCCTGTTCTATTCGGGCAACCTGCTGTGGATCGAATCGCGGCGCAAGCGCCGGCAACCACAGCAGCCGCGCTCCGGGGTGAACATGGCACGGGCCACGGTGGGCGTGTGCATCGGCCTGTGCGTGGCGATCTCGGTCGCGTTCGCCAGCGCCCTGGTGCTGGAACGGGTGGCACCGTCCGCCGTTGATCACGGCATCCGCTGGGCCTGTTTCGGCAGCTGGGCCGCCTGTGCGCTGTGGGCGGCACTGCGCCGCCCGGCCCAGGCGGCACGCGAGCTGCTCTGGGCCGCCGCGATCAGCACCGCGCTGGTGCCGGTGCTGCACGGCGCCCTCAGCGGTGACTGGTTGTGGCGCGCGGCCGCGCATGGGCACTGGCCGCTGTTCTGGGTCGATGCGATCGCACTGGCCATGGCATTCGGCTTTGCCCGGCTGGCACTGGCCAGCCAGCGTCGCGCGCGCAACGGCGATCCCAACAGCGTCTGGGCCAATTGAGGCGCCCGCCCGGCACTCCGTAGAGTCGAGCTTGCTCGACTGCTGTTGCCTTCTCGCCCCGCGTAGTCGAGCAAGCTCGACGCCACGGCATCCCGGAACACGGCCTCGGTAGAGTCGAGCTTGCTCGACTGCCGTTGCCTTCTCGCCCCACGCAGTCGAGCAAGCTCGACTCTACGGCAGCCGGATCACGCGCCGCTGGGGTAACGGCTGACTTCGATCAGATTGCCGTCAGGGTCGCGGAAGTACACCGACTCGATCGGCCCCAATGCACCTGTGCGCGGCACCGGCCCCTCTTCCACCACGACAGCCTGCGCGCGCAGATGGGCCAGCACATCGGCAGTCGCCGTGCCCGTGACCAGGCACAGATCGGCACTGCCCGGCGCGGGCTGCGCGGCGTGCGGCTGCAGCGGTGCACTGGCCGGGTGCAGGTTGATCTTCTGCTGGCCGAACTGCAGCGCAGTGCGGCCGGCGCCGAAACGCACGACCTGCATGCCAAGCACGCGCTGATAGAAGTCACAGCTGCGCTCGATGTCGGCAACGGTGAGGACCAGATGGTCGAGGCGGTCGATGAGGATCATGCCCGCAGCTTAACGCTGCGGGCGTTGCCTGGCTGTGCGGCCTCGGGCCGATGGCGTTGCCGATCGCGCCGGGCATCGCCCGGCATCCACGCGCGGCTCAGTCGCCGATGCGGGCCTTCTGCCACGGGCCAAGCATGGCGTTGAGCAGGCTGGCCTGTTCGTCATCGCCGGTCAGCTCCCACATGAACACCCCGGCCAGGCCCTGCTCGCGGGCGAACTGCGCGCGCAGCCCGATCGAGCGCGGGTCTTCGTAGCTGATGAAGATCTTCTGCTGCGGGTTGTACAGCCACGGGCTCTGCGCCTGCGGCTGCCAATGCTTCGTCCAGCCGGGCTGGTCGAGATAGCGCGCCTTGATCACCCGCCAGTCGCCCGCGTCGGCCGGTGCGCTGTAGGCCTGGTACAGCCCATCGGCGGCGTCACCGGTGACCTTGAAGCCACGGCCATAGAACGGCACGCCCAGCACCAGCTTGTGGGCCGGCACACCGTGGTCGCGGTAGTACTGCACCGCGCCGGCCACGTTGTTCCAGCGCCGCAGTTCCGGCGCCAGCGGATCGGTCGCTACTTCATGCAGCGGGGCGTTGAAGGTCGACACCGCCGAGAAACCGGTGCCCATGTCGTAGCTCATCAGGTTGATGAAATCGAACACCCTGGCCAGCGCCGGCAGGTCGTAGCTGGCCGCCGGATCGTAGGGGCCATCGGTCTGCAAGCGGCCGGCGGCCAATGCGGCGGTCAGCAGCATCGGCTGCCCCTGCTTGCGCCCGCGCGCGTCGAGTGCCACGCGGAACGCCTGCGCGAGCCTGGTCAGGTTGGCGCGATCCTGCGGGCGATGTGCCAGCTCCTTCGGCCCACCACTGACCGGGAATTCCCAGTCGATGTCCACGCCATCGAAGCTGCCGGCGTGGCGATCGAAGAACAGCGCCATGCAGGAATCGACCAGGCGCTTGCGGCTGGCCTCGCTCAGCGCCGCATCGGAGAAACCGCCCGCGCCCCAGCCGCCGATGGAAATCAGCGTGCGCAGGTGCGGATGCGCCTTCTTCAGTTCGGCCAGCGCAGCGAAGTTGGCCGGCGCTTCGGCACCGACCGTGCAGCGGCCGTCTTCAATGGTGGAAAACGCATAGAACAGGTGGGTCAGGCGTTCGGCCGGAATGCTCGACACCGGATAGCGCTCGGCCGACCCGCCAGGATAGTAGGCACCGAAGATTGGTAGCTGCGGAGCCGCAGCGGCGTGCGCAGCGATGGGCAGGGCGCCGGCAATCAGCACGGCAAGGACAGCCACGGTCTGGCGCAACATGGGATCTCCCGGTTCGAAGGCGCAGCCACGTTAGCAAACCGATGTGCCTGCGGTACGGATGTCGCGGCATGTCGTCCAGTGGACAGGCGCGATCCGCACAACCGTGACAGAACGATGGCCACCTGGCGGCGCTCATGCACTGCAGCAGGACATGCAGCGACCTGTATGAGCGGCTCCTCGTTGCGTCGACGCAAAGAAAAAGCGGGCCGAAGCCCGCTTTTTCATTTCAGCGATTCCAGAAGCGTGTCAACCAAGGTTGACACCCACCGTAATCGACCGGAGGTCGATTACTCGGCGCTGACGGCGTCGCCTTCTTCCACGGCCTTCATCGACAGGCGGATACGGCCCTGCTTGTCGACTTCCAGCACCTTGACCTTGACCACATCGCCTTCCTTCAGCACGTCGCCGACCTTCTCGACGCGGTCGCTGGAGATCTGCGAGACGTGGACCAGGCCGTCCTTGCCCGGCAGGATGGTGACGAACGCACCGAAGTCCATGATCTTGGCGACCTTGCCTTCGTAGATGCGGCCCGGCTCGACGTCCGAGGTGATCTGCTCGATGCGGGCCTTGGCGGCCTGGGCAGCGATGGCGTTGACCGAAGCGATGACGATGGTGCCGTCATCCTGGATGTCGATCTGGGTGCCGGTTTCCTTGGTGATGGCCTGGATGGTCGAACCACCCTTGCCGATCACTTCGCGGATCTTGTCCGGGTGGATCTTGATGGTCAGCAGGCGCGGCGCGTAGTCGGACAGCTCCGAACGCGGGGCGGTCAGGCCGTGGGCCATTTCGCCCAGGATGTGCAGACGGCCAGCCTTGGCCTGCTGCAGGGCCTGCTTCATGATCTCTTCGGTGATGCCTTCGATCTTGATGTCCATCTGCAGGGCGGAGATGCCCTCAGCGGTACCGGCCACCTTGAAGTCCATGTCGCCCAGGTGATCTTCGTCACCCAGGATGTCGGACAGGACGACGAAACGCTCGCCTTCCTTGACCAGGCCCATGGCGATACCGGCAACCGGCGCCTTCACCGGCACGCCGGCGTCCATCAGGGCCAGCGACGAGCCGCAGACCGACGCCATCGACGAGGAACCGTTCGACTCGGTGATTTCCGAGACGACGCGGATGGTGTACGGGAAGGCTTCCAGCGACGGCATGACAGCCAGCACGCCGCGCTTGGCCAGGCGACCGTGGCCGATTTCGCGGCGCTTCGGGCCCATCATGCGGCCGCACTCACCCACCGAGAACGGAGGGAAGTTGTAGTGGAACAGGAAGTTTTCCTTGTACTCACCGGCAACGGCGTCGATGACCTGGCCGTCACGGGCGGTGCCCAGGGTGATGGTCACGATGGCCTGGGTTTCGCCGCGGGTGAACAGCGAGGAACCGTGGGTACGCGGCAGCACGCCGGTCTTCACGGCGATCGGGCGGACGGTGTCCAGCGCACGGCCGTCGATGCGGACCTTGGTGTCCAGCACCGAGTCACGCATGGTGCGGTATTCCAGCTCGCCGAATTCCTTCGACAGCTCGGCCGGGTTCCAGCCCTCGGCGGCCACACGGCCGGCCAGGGTTTCGACCACGTCCTTCTTGATCGCCGAGATGGCGTCGCGGCGCTGCAGCTTGTCGCGCACCTGGAAGGCTTCGCCCAGGCGCGGGCCGATGGCTTCCTTCAGGGCGGAGATCAGCGCGTCGTTCTTGGCCGGGGCTTCCCAGGTCGACGGCTTGGTGCCGGCTTCGACGGTCAGCTCGTTGATCGCGTTGATGACCTTCTGCATTTCGCGGTGACCGAAGGTCACGGCGCCCAGCATCACTTCTTCGGACAGCAGCGCGGCTTCGGATTCGACCATCAGCACGGCGTTGGAGGTACCGGCGACAACCAGTTCCAGCTGCGAGTCAGCCAGTTCGCTGACGGTCGGGTTCAGGATGTACTCGCCGTTCTTGTAACCGACCTTGGCAGCGCCGATCGGACCCATGAACGGGGTGCCGGCCAGGGCCAGCGCAGCCGAGGCACCGATCAGGGCCGGGATGTCACCGTCCACGTCCGGGTTCAGCGACATGACCGTGGCGATGATCTGCACTTCGTTCTTGTAGTCTTCCGGGAACAGCGGGCGGATCGGACGGTCGATCAGACGCGAGATCAGGGTTTCCTTTTCGGTCGCACGGCCTTCGCGCTTGAAGAAACCACCCGGGATACGGCCGCCGGCGTAGAACTTTTCCTGATAATCGACGGTCAGCGGGAAGAAGTCCTGGCCTTCGCGCGCGCTCTTGGCGGCGACGGCGGTGACCAGCAGTACGGTGTCGTCCATCTTGACGATGACGGCACCGCTGGCCTGGCGGGCGACTTCGCCGGTCTCAAGCGTGACGGTGTGCTTGCCGTACTGGAAGGTTTTGGTGATTTTTGCCACGGAGGGTGTCCTTGGGGATGCTGTCTGCGAATTTGGACCGTCGGCGACCCTTGCCGCCTGCGGGTGGCCGGATCGTTCCGGCCTGAATCGGGGATTGCGGTGCTACAAAACAAAACCGCGGCGCATCGCTGCGCCGCGGGGGATTCGTTGCTTAGCGACGCAGGCCAAGCTTTTCGATCAGGGCCTTGTAACGCTCGACGTCCTTCTTCTTCAGGTAGTCGAGCAGGCTGCGACGGCGGTTGACCATCTGCAGCAGGCCGCGGCGGCTGTGGTGGTCCTTCTTGTGGGTCTTGAAGTGGCCGGTCAGCAGTTCGATGCGGGCGGTCAGCAGGGCCACCTGGACTTCCGGGGAGCCGGTGTCGGCGGCGCTGCGCTTGTTGTCTTCAATGACCTTCTGGGTGTCGATCGACATTTTCTTTTTTCTCTGTGATGCGTGGCCGGCAGGAACGCGCTTCGCGCACCGCCAGGCTCGCCGTGGACTACGAGGATGAAACCTGCGCGAGGCAGGCTGCCGGAAAACGGCCGCGAAATTGTAACGGCCGGGGGCTTCCGGGACAAGGTCCGGGGCTGAACGGGCGGGCCCCGGTCAGAGGTTGAAACGGCGCTGGGGGGCCAGCAGGCCACTGTCATCGACCTGGCCCAGCCCCTGGACAGCATCGTCCGGGCCGAACACGGCGACCAGGCCGCGCGGCCAGGACAGGTCGCGCTGGCGCTGGCCGACACAGAACCGGTGAGCCTGGTCGGCGTCGAGGTCGACCCGCGGGTACTCGGCCAGGCCGGCGGCCAGGGGCAGCAGCAGCGCATCCATGGCGGCCTCGTCGCCCGCCTCGACCATCGCCCGCAGCTGGTCCAGGGTAACCATCGCCGGCTCGCGGAATGGTTCGACCCAGAGCCGGCGCAGCGCGCTGATATGCGCGCCGCAGCCCAGGCGTTCACCGAGGTCACGGGCCAGGCTGCGGATGTAGGTGCCCGAGCCGCAGGTGACGCGCAGGCGCAGCCGTTCAGGCTGCTGCTCCAGCACCTCGATGGCGTGCACCTGCACCTCGCGCTCGGGCGCCTCGATGACGTCGCCACGGCGGGCCTTCACATACAGCGGCTCACCGCCCTGCTTCAGCGCCGAATAGATCGGCGCCCGCTGCAGGATGCTGCCGGTCAGCGGCGCCAGCGCGGCCTGCAGGGCCTGCGCGCTGACTGCCGGCACCGGGCGCTGCAGCAGCACCTGGCCTTCGGAATCGTCGGTATCGGTGGTCTGTCCAAGCACGATCTCGGCGTCGTAGGCCTTGGCCGAGCCCAGCAGCAGGCCGGCGATCTTGGTCGCCTCGCCGAAGCACAGCGGCAGCAGGCCGGTGGCCAGCGGGTCGAGGCTGCCGGTGTGACCGCCCTTCTCGGCGCGGAACAGGCGACGGGCCACCTGCAGGGCGGCGTTGGAGCTCATGCCGGTCGACTTGTCGAGCAGCAGGATGCCATCCAGGCGGCGGAACTGAATTCGGGTCATGACAGGAAGTTGTAGAGCCGGGCCATGCCCGGCTGCCGCAGCGCGGCCCGCACGGGCATCGCGTTGCCGGAACGGAAAGACGCCGGGCACGGGCCCGGCGCTGCCTTATTCTTCGTCGCTCTCGCGACGCTTCTCCGCGGCCAGCGTATCGGGCAAGTCGCGCAGGATGTTGTCGATGTGCTCACCACGGTCGACCGAATCGTCGTAGTGGAAGTGCAGCTCCGGCACGTGGCGCAGCTTCATGGCACGGGCCAGGTCCATGCGCAGGCGGTAGCCCAGCTCCTTCAGGCCGGCCACGGCTTCAGCCGAGCGTTCCGGCATCAGCGCGGTGACGAACACCTTGGCATGGGCCATGTCGCGGGTGATTTCCACGTCGGACACGCTCACCGAGGGCAACCCGTGCTCGCGCACGGCGTTGTGCACCAGGGTGCCGAGTTCACGGCGCAGCTGGGCGGAGACACGGTCGGTTCGATGGAAAGTCTTGGGCACGCGGTCGGGCTCTCGATTCAAATGTGACCCGACCAAGGTCGGGTCCTACCAGGAGGAGCGGCCCGACCAAGGTCGGGCCCCACCAGGGAGTGGACCGGCCCGTGAGGGCCGGTCCATTGCAGCATTACAGGGTGCGCGGCACTTCGATACGCTCGAAGCACTCGATCTGGTCACCCGGCTTGACGTCGTTGTAGGCCTTCACCGCGATACCGCATTCGGTACCGTTGCGGACTTCCTCGACGTTCTCCTTGAAGCGGCGCAGCGATTCCAGCTCGCCCTCGAAGATCACCACGCTGTCGCGCAGCACGCGGATCGGCTTGTTGCGCTTGACCACGCCCTCGATGACCATCGAGCCGGCAACGGCGCCCAGCTTGGAGCTGCGGAAGACATCGCGGACCTCGGCGATACCGATGATCTCTTCGCGGATCTCCACGCCCAGCAGGCCGGAAGCCACCTGCTTCACCTGATCGATCACGTCATAGATGATCGAGAAGTAACGCAGGTCCACGCCGTTGGATTCGATGATGCGACGGGCCGAAGCATCCGCACGCACGTTGAAGCCGATGACGGTGGCCTTCGAAGCGGCGGCCGAGTTGGCGTCCGACTCGGTGATGCCGCCCACGCCGGAGTGGATCACGTTGATGCGGATGTCTTCGTTGGACAGCGCGACCAGTGCCTGGCTCAGCGCCTGCACCGAACCCTGCACGTCGGCCTTGATGACCAGGTTGAGGACCTGCTGGCCCTCGCCCTTGCCCAGGGTCGCCATGATGTCTTCCATGCGGCTGCCGGCGGTAGCGACCAGGCGCGATTCACGGCGCTTGGTCTCACGCTGCTGGGCAACGTCCTTGGCCAGGCGCTCGTCCTCGACCACCACGAAGTCATCACCGGCTTCCGGCACGCCGGACAGGCCCAGGACCTGCACCGGGATGGACGGGCCGGCGAACTCCGGCTGCTTGCCGGTTTCGTCGAACAGCGCACGCACGCGGCCGTACTGGATGCCGCACACCAGGTAGTCGCCCTTCTTCAGGCGGCCCTGCTGCACCAGCACGGTAGCGACCGGGCCACGGCCCTTGTCCAGCGACGATTCGATCACCACGCCCGAGGCGCGGCCTTCGTCGACGGCCTTCAGTTCAAGCAGTTCGGCCTGGATCGAGATGGCGTCCAGCAGGTCGTCGATGCCCAGGCCGGTCTTGGCCGAGATCTCCACCATCTGGGTGTCACCACCGAAGTCTTCGGCCACGACCTGCTCGGACAGCAGTTCGTTCTTGACCCGCATCGGGTCGGCGTCGGACTTGTCGATCTTGTTGATCGCCACGATCAGCGGCACACCCGCCGAACGGGCGTGCTGGATCGCTTCCTTGGTCTGCGGCATGACACCGTCATCGGCAGCCACGACCAGCACCACGATGTCGGTCAGCTTGGCGCCACGGGCACGCATCGAGGTGAAGGCAGCATGGCCCGGGGTATCCAGGAAGCTGATCACGCCCTTCGGCGTATCCACGTGGTAGGCACCGATGTGCTGGGTGATGCCGCCGGCTTCGCCGGTGGCGACCTTGGTGCGGCGGATGTAATCCAGCAGCGAGGTCTTGCCGTGGTCGACGTGGCCCATGATGGTGACCACCGGCGGACGCTGGGTGGCTTCGCCCTGGTTTTCACCGGTCGAGGCCAGCAGTGCGTCTTCGGCGTCGTTGTCGTTGGCACGGATCGCCTTGTGGCCGAGTTCCTCGGTCACCAGTGCGGCGGTGTCGTGGTCGATGGACTGGGTGATGGTGGCCATCACGCCCATCTTGAACAGCGCCTTGACCACTTCGCCGCCCTTCAACGCAAGCTTCTGCGCCAGGTCGGCCACGGTGATCGTGTCGCCGATCGCCACTTCACGCACCACCGGTGCAGTCGGACGCTCGAAGGCGTGCGGGCCGGCATTGTTGCCACCGCGCGACATGTCGCGACGGCCACCGGACTGGTTGCGGCCGCCCGGACGACCCCGGGTGTTGCTGTTGTTGCTGTTGCCACGACGCGCGCGGTCAGCGGCCGACAGGTGCATCTGGCCGGCGAAGCGATCGCCCGGGCCACGCTCGTTGCGCGGCGCGCTGCGATTGTTGCGGTCATCGTTGCGCGGCGGCGGCGGTGCGCCACGCGGCGCAGCCGGGGCGGCGGCCGGGGCACGCGGCGGGCGCGGCGCGGTTTCATCGATGGGAGCACGCTTGGGCTTGCTGGCCGCCAGCGCCTCGGCAGCCTTGGCGGCGGCCGCAGCTTCTTCGGCAGCCTTCTTTTCGGCCTCGGCGCGCTCCTTGGCGGCAACCTCTTCCTCACGGGCACGGACGATGGCTTCGTCGCGCAGACGATCCTTCTCGGCCAGGGCCTGCTGTTCGGCAAGGTTGCGCGCACGCGACTCTTCCAGCTTGCGCAGGATGTCGGCGCGCTCTTCGTCCGGCGTCATGGCGCGAGCACCATCCTTGACGTAGGTACGCTTCTGGCGCACCTCGACATTCACGGTCGTCTTGCTGCGACCGGAACTGACCGTCACTTCCTGCTGCTTCCGGCGGTTGAGCGTGATCTTCTTTGCAGACTGATCGGTCTCTTCCGGGGCCTGCTCGGGCTTGCCGTGCGAACGACGAAGGAAGCCCAGGAGCTTCACCTTCTCGGAGCTGGTCACGACCTGGTCGGGACCGCTGAACTTCATGCCGGCACCGGCCAGCTGTTCCAGCAGTTTTTCGACCGGCGTGTTGACCAGTTCGGCAAGCTTGCGGATGGTGGTTTGCTGCGACATTCGGATCCTATGATCTTGTGGGCGCCCCCCCGCATCTGGAGGTGGCGCGGATTCTACGCCCTGAGCGGCTCAGGGCCCTGTTCATTGCCGGCTCATTCGCCGCGTTCCAGTCGGGCGATCTCTTCGGCACGGGCGGCCAGGATCAGCGCAGCGGCGCGCGCCTGATCCAGTCCTTCGATGCCGAAGTCCATGACCTCGTCGGCGGCCAGGTCGGACAGGTCCTCGCTGGTACGCACGCCGTGGCCGGCCAGCGCATACGCGGTGGCTTCGTCCATGCCCTTCAGGGACAGCAGGTCCTGCGCCGGCTGGCCGTCTTCAAGGCCTTCCTCGACTGCCAGGGCCTCATTGAGCAGCGCATCGCGGGCACGAGCGCGCAGCTCTTCGACGATATCCTCGTCGAAACCTTCCACGGCCAGCAGTTCGCCGACCGGGACATAAGCGATTTCCTCGACGGTGCCGAAGCCTTCGCTGACCAGGATGCCGGCAATCTCTTCGTCCACTTCCAGCTTGTCCATGAACAGCTGGCGGGCCGAAGCCTGCTCGGCCTCCGACTTGGCGGTGACCTGGTCCTGGGTCATCACGTTGAGCTGCCAGCCCGTCAGGCGGCTGGCCAGGCGCACGTTCTGGCCGCCCTTGCCGATCGCCTGGGCCAGGCGGTCTTCAGCCACGGCCAGGTCCATCGAGTGCTTGTCTTCATCGACGATGATCGACTGCACTTCGGCCGGCGCCATCGCGTTGATGACGAAGTTGGCCGGGTTGTCGTTCCACAGCACGATGTCCACGCGCTCGCCATTGAGCTCGTTGGACACGGCCTGCACGCGCGAACCGCGCATGCCGATGCAGGCGCCGATCGGATCGGTGCGCTGGTCGTGGGCGAGCACGGCGATCTTGGCGCGGTCGCCCGGATCGCGGGCACAGGCCTTGATTTCCACCAGGCCCTGGCCGACTTCCGGCACTTCCAGCTTGAACAGCTCGATCATGAATTCCGGGGCGGCGCGGCTGATGAACAGCTGCGGGCCACGCGGCTCCGAGCGCACTTCGGCCAGGTAGCCGCGCACGCGGTCACCAGCGCGCAGCACGTCGCGCGGAATGCCCTTGTCCTTCGGAATGAAGCCTTCGGCGTTGCCACCGAGGTCGACATAGATGTTGCCGCGCTCGGCGCGCTTGACCACACCGGTGATCAGTTCGCCGACGCGATCCTTCCATGCATCCACGACCTGCTGGCGCTCGGCTTCGCGCACGCGCTGGACGATGACCTGCTTGGCGGCCTGGGCGGCGATGCGGCCGAAGTCCGGGTTCTCGATCTGCTCTTCGATATAGTCGCCGACGTCCACGCCTTCGGCTTCATCGACGGCATCCATCAGGCGGATCTGGCGGTCCGGCGATTCCATCACCACGTCATCGGCCACCACTTCCCAGCGGCGGTAGGTTTCGTAGCTGCCATCCTTGTGGTCGATGACCACGCGGGTCAGCACTTCCTCGTCGGGATAGCGCTTCTTCGCCGCCGAGGCCAGGGCGGCCTCGATGGCATCGAAGATCACTTCACGCGGCACGCCCTTCTCGTTGGCGACTGCGTCCACTACCAGCAACAGTTCCTTGCTCATTGGCTCACTCCGCGCGCGGCTTCTTTGCCGCCGGCTCGTTGGAAGAAGAATTCTTGTTCGGCTTCGGACGCTTCGGTGCCGGACCGGTCGGCTTGCTCGGGGCCAGCCCCAGCGCCACCCAGTCGGGCATGATCCGTGCCTTGTCGATGTTGTCGGCCGACACGACCACTTCGGTCTTGTCGACAACGAAGGTGATGGTGTCCGCGGCCTCGTCGGTTGCTTCGATGCGGCCCTGCAGGCGACGACGGTTGTCCTGCGGCAGCTTCAGGGTGACCTTGGCCATTTCGCCGAGGTGACGGCCGAACTGCTCCAGGTTGAACAACGGACGGTCCACGCCCGGCGAAGACACTTCCAGCGTGTAGTTGCCGCTGATCGGGTCTTCGACGTCCATCTGCGCCGACACTTCGCGGCTGACGCGCTCGCAGTCGTCGACATTGATGATGCGCTCGGGCTGTTCAGCCAGCGGCACGTCGATGTAAAGGCGCAGGGTCGCACCGCCGGGGGCCGGCAGATACTCAACGCCCAGCAGCTCCAGGCCCAGCGACACAACGGTCGGGGCGAGCAGATTCGCGATGTCGGTTGCCTTGTCGCTCACAGCCTGCCTTGATCTCTATGGTTGGGTGCCGGCCTTGGCCGGCGTGGAAACATGACGCCCCGGAAACGACAAAGGGCCCGCTGGGCCCCTTTTCCGGAAAGACTCCGGTGACTGGATTCCGGTTGCAACCTGCAGTGCCTGCCGGTTGCGGCCCTCCTTCCGGATCCGGACTCCCGCTGGGAGGCCGCCTTCAGGGGTACTGCTAGGCCGCTGATGATAGCGGCTGCACCGCACTGGTGCAAGGTGTGAGCCCGGGGTCAGATCCCTCTCCGCAGGAAAAGGGATCTGACCCCGGTCGCGCGGAAACGCCGCAGGACCCAAAGAAAAACGCCTTCGAAGCAGGACTTCGAAGGCGCATTCTTTACTTGGTAGCGGGGGCAGGATTTGAACCTGCGACCTTCGGGTTATGAGCCCGACGAGCTGCCAGACTGCTCCACCCCGCATCAGAAGCGGAATCATGAGGCATTGCTGCGAAAAATGCAAGCTTTCCCTCATTCATCAAACCGGTTGGCGCCGATTCGATGTTGGTAGCGGGGGCAGGATTTGAACCTGCGACCTTCGGGTTATGAGCCCGACGAGCTGCCAGACTGCTCCACCCCGCACCGGAAGTGTTTGAACTGCTGCCCTGCTCTTTCGAGGAGGGCTACCGCAACGATGTTCTGGCTGAACCGCTGCAGTGACAACTCAGGCTGCGCATATTACACGAATCGCGCAGCTTTGTGTCAACTTTTATGCAAGATGCGCAAATGCCTGCTGGCACCAGACCATGATCGGGTTCCAGGCAATGCCCAGCGCCAGCAGCGCCAGTGCGTTCACGCCCAGCACCAGGCCCAGTACGCGGTCGTTGCTGCGCGGCATGGCCTCGCCCACCGGCTCATCGAAATACATGACCTTGATGACGCGCAGGTAGTAGAAGCAGCCGACCACGGCGCACAGCACGCCCAGGATCGCCAGCCACAGCAGGCCGCCGTTGACCGCCGCGCCGAGCACGGCCAGCTTGGTCCAGAAGCCCAGGAACGGCGGGATGCCGGCCAGCGACGCCATGATGCACAGCACCAGGCCGGCCATCCACGGGTTGCGGGCGTTCAGGCCCTTGAAGTCTTCGATGTTCTCGGCTTCGAAGCCGGCACGCGACAGCGCGATGATCGCGCCGAAGGCGGCGGTCGACATGATGGCGTAGGCCAGTGCGTAGAACAGCGCGGCGGCATAGCCCTGCGCGCCACCACCGGCGATGCCCATCAGCAGGAAGCCGATGTGCGAAACGGTGGAGAACGCCAGCATGCGCTTGAGGTTGCTCTGCGCAATGGCCATCAGGTTGCCGATGACCAGCGACACCGCAGCCAGGCCGGCGATCAGCAACTGCAGTTCGGTCGACAACGGGCCCACGCCCATTTCCAGCAGGCGGTAGGCCATGCCGAAGGCGGCCAGCTTCGGCGCCGAGCTGATGAACAGCGCGATCGGCGCCGGGGCACCCTGGTACACGTCGGGCAGCCACATGTGGAACGGCGCGGCACCCAGCTTGAAGGCGACGCCGGCGATCATGAACACCGCACCGGTGATCAGCAGCACGCGTTCTTCCGAATGCGGGATGGCATCGCGGATGACGTCCAGGTGCAGGCTGCCGGTGGCGCCGTAGATCAGCGACATGCCGTACAGCAGCAGGCCCGAGGCCAGCGAACCGAGCACGATGTACTTCATCGCCGCTTCCGAGGCCAGGCCGTTCTCGCGGTTGCTGGCCACCAGCGCGTAGGAGCACAGCGCCAGCAGTTCCAGACCCAGGTAGACCATCAGCAGGCTGCCGGCCGAGACCAGGATCATCATGCCGGCGGTGCCGAACAGGATCAGCACCGGGATCTCGCCCTGGAACAGGTTGCGATCACGCAGGTAGCGCCAGCCATAGACCAGGGTCAGGCCGCTGAGCAGCACGATCCCGGTCTTCATCACGTCCGCGGCGGTATCGCGCACGAACATGCCATGGAAGACCTCCCCCTGCCCGCCCACGCCGGTGGCCAGCATGAACAGCACCACGGCCAGCGCAGCGAGCGAGAACAGGTGGGTGACGATCTTGTTCCGGTTGCTGACGAACAGGTCGAGGATCATCAGGGCGAAGGCGCTGCCGATCAGCACCAGCTCGGGAGCGAGCGGTGGCAGGTCAGCGGCGGTCAATGGCAGCAGCGGCGAGGTGGTCATCATCAAATCCTGGAATTACAGCAGCTTGCTGGATGCGATCTGCATCGCCAGCTTCGCGATCGAGGGCTCCATCAGGTCGGTCAGCGGCTTGGGGTAGATGCCCAGGGCCAGCACGCCGATGGCGAACACGCCCAGCACCAGCCATTCGCGGCCGTTGATGTCCTTCAGTTCGGCAACGTGGCTGTTGGCCACTTCGCCGAAGAAGATGCGCTTGTACAGCCACAGGGTGTAGGCGGCGCCGATGATCAGGGTGGTGGCCGCGCCCAGCGCGATCCACGGATTACGCTGGAACGCCGACAGGATGACCATGAACTCGCCGACGAAGCCGCTGGTACCCGGCAGGCCCGCGTTGGCCATGAAGAACAGCATGGCGAAGGTGGCGAACCACGGCATCACGTTGACCACGCCGCCGTAATCGGCGATGCGGCGGCTGTGCATGCGGTCGTACAGCACGCCGACGCAGGAGAACATCGCGCCGGACACGAAGCCGTGCGAGATCATCTGCACCATGGCGCCCTGCAGGCCCAGGCGGGCCGCATCGGCGTTGCCGGCTTCACGCACCAGCCACAGGGCGATGAAGGTACCGAGGGTGACGAAGCCCATGTGCGCGATCGACGAATACGCGATCAGCTTCTTCATGTCGTCCTGCACCAGGGCGACCAGGCCGACGTAGATCACCGCGATCAGCGACAGCGCGATCACCAGCCAGGCCCATTCCTGCGATGCGTCCGGGACGATCGGCAGGTTGAAGCGCAGGAAGCCGTAGCCACCGATCTTCAGGGCGATGGCGGCCAGGATCACCGAACCGGCGGTCGGCGCTTCCACGTGGGCATCCGGCAGCCAGGTGTGGACCGGGAACATCGGCACCTTGACCGCGAAGGCGATCAGGAAGGCGAAGAAGATCCAGGTCTGTTCCTTGGCCGACAGCGGCAGCGCGTACAGGTCGGCCAGCTGGAAGCTGCCGCCCTTCAGGTACAGGTAGATCAGCGCCACCAGCATCAGCACCGAGCCAAGGAAGGTGTACAGGAAGAACTTCAGCGCGGCGTAGATGCGGCGCGGGCCACCCCAGACACCGATGATCAGGAACATCGGGATCAGCATCGCCTCGAAGAACACGTAGAACAACATCGCGTCCGTGGCCGAGAAGATACCCACGGTGACGCCTTCCAGGATCAGGAAGGCGGCCACGTACTGGTTGACGCGCTTGTCGATGGCGCTCCAGGCGCCGATCAGGGCAAGCACGCTGACCAGGGTGGTCAGCAGGATCAGCGCCACGGCGATGCCGTCCACGCCCAGGTTGTAGCCGATCTTGTACGCCGGGATCCAGGCATGGGTCTCGACGAACTGCAGACCGTCGATGCCCGCGTTGTAGCCGCTCAGCAGCGAGAGGCTCGCCACGAAGGTCAGCACCGCGACGCCCAGCGACGCCCAGCGGGCGGTCTGCGCATCACGGATCGCAAGGATCAGGGCGCCACCGAGGATCGGCAGCCAGATGAGGACACTGAGTAGAGGCCAGTTCGACACGTCTTCTTATTCCGTACAGGTCATCAACGCAGGTAATGCATCAGCACGCCCAACAGGGCAATCAGGCCGATGATCATCGCGAAGGCGTAGTGATAGAGGAAACCGGATTGGGTACGACGCAGCACGCCGGCTGCGACGTCCACAACACGTGCCGAGAGATTGACCACGCCGTCGACGATGTTGCTGTCGATCCAGCGCGAGACCTTGCCCAGCTTGACGCTGCCGCCGGCAAAGCCATCGATCCACAGCTTGTCGAAGCCGTACTTGTTTTCCAGCACCGACACCAGCGGGGCGAAGGTCTTGCGCGCCTTGCCCGACAGGTCCGGCTTCCACAGGTAGAACAGTGCAGCCAGCAGGAAGCCCGCCAGGGTCAGCCAGAACGGCGGCAGCATCATGCCGTGCAGCGCGAACGCCACCGGCCCGTGGAACTCTTCACCCAGGAAGGCAACGGTGTTCTTGGCCGGATCGTAGAAGTTCACGATACCGGTGAAGAACGTGTTGACCTGGCCCTGGATCGCCGCGTGGGCGTGGTGGCCGGCCCAGTCGGTGCCATGCAGCATCGGACCGATGCTGAAGAAACCGATGGCGATCGACGGGATGGCCAGCAGGATCAGCGGCAGGGTCACCACCCACGGAGTTTCATGCGGCTCATGCGGACCGTGGCCATGGCCGTGGTCGTCATGGGCATCGCCGTGGTGGGCATCGGCATGATGTGCGTCTGCGGCGTGGTGATCGTCATGGCCGTGGCCATGGTCATCATGCGCGTCGCGGAAACGCTCCTTGCCATGGAAGGTCATGAACAGCAGGCGGAAGCTGTAGAAGCTGGTCACCAGCACGCCACCCAGCACCGCCCAGTAGCCATAGGTGGCCACCCAGCTGTTCTGCATGTGCGCGTGGATCTCGGCCGCCTCGATGATGGTGTCCTTCGAGTAGAAGCCCGAGAAGAACGGCGTACCGACCAGGGCCAGGGTACCGATCCACATGGTGACGAAGGTGATCGGCATGTACTTGCGCAGGCCGCCCATCTTGCGCATGTCCTGCTCGTGGTGCATCGCGATGATGACCGAGCCGGCACCCAGGAACAGCAGGGCCTTGAAGAACGCATGGGTCATCAGGTGGAACACGGCGGCCGAATAGGCCGACACGCCCAGCGCCACGGTCATGTAGCCCAGCTGCGACAGCGTGGAGTACGCGACGACGCGCTTGATGTCGTTCTGCACGATGCCGATCAGGCCGGTGAAGAACGCGGTGGTGGCGCCGATGAAGAGGATGAAGTTCAGCGCGGTCTGCGACAGCTCGAACAGCGGCGACATGCGGGTAACCATGAAGATACCGGCGGTCACCATCGTCGCGGCGTGGATCAGTGCCGAGATCGGGGTCGGGCCTTCCATCGAGTCCGGCAGCCACACGTGCAGCGGGACCTGGGCCGACTTGCCCATGGCGCCGATGAACAGGCAGATGCAGATGACGGTGGCGATCGACCAGATCACCGGCTCGTTCAGCAGCTGCATGCCCAGGATCGTGCCGTCCCAGATCTGCAGCTGGGCGCGCGGGTCGGCCAGCATGCCGGCCTGCGAGAACACCTGCGAGTAGTCCAGGGTGCCGAACACCCACAGCACGCCGGCGATGCCCAGCAGGAAGCCGAAGTCACCGACGCGGTTGACCAGGAACGCCTTCATGTTGGCGAAGATCGCGGTCGGGCGCTTGAACCAGAAGCCGATCAGCAGGTACGACACCAGGCCCACCGCTTCCCAGCCGAAGAACAGCTGCAGGAAGTTGTTGCTCATCACCAGGGTGAGCATCGAGAAGGTGAACAGCGAAATGTAGCTGAAGAACCGCTGGTAGCCCGGGTCGTCCTGCATGTAGCCGATCGTGTAGATGTGGACCAGCAGCGACACGAAGGTCACCACCACCATCATCATCGCGGTCAGCTTGTCGACCATGAAGCCGACGTGGGCCGAATACTGGCCGACTTCGAAGAACGTGTAGATGTTCTGGTTGAACGGCTGCGCACCGCCCCACAGCAGCTGGTAGAGCGTGTACATCGACAGGCCGCAGGCCACCGCGACGCCGAGGATGGTGATGGTCTGCGCGCCGAAGCGCTTGACCTGGCGACCGAACAGGCCGGCGATGATGCTGCCGAACAGCGGTGCAAGCACCACTGCGATCAACAGACTCTTGGAGAGAGTGATTTCCATCTGTGGATCAGCCCTTCAGCGAATCGACTTCGCCGACATTGATCGTGCGGCGGGTACGGAACAGGGTCACCAGGATCGCCAGGCCGATGGCGGCTTCCGCGGCGGCGACGGTCAGGATGAAGAACACGAACAGCTGGCCGGACGGATCGCCCAGCTGACGCGAGAAGCCGACGAAATTGATGTTCACCGACAGCAGCATCAGTTCGATCGACATCAGCAGGACGATGACGTTCTTCCGGTTGAGGAAGATACCGGCCAGGCTGATGGCGAACAGCACCGCGCCGAGCGCAAGCATGTGGCCAAGGGTAATCACGGCTGGGTCTCCTCGCCGGCGGCCGGCTTGCTGTTGCTGTGCACGACCGGTGCCTCGGCGCCCATCTTGACCATGCGCAGGCGCTGGCCGGCCTTGACCATGGTCTGCTCGCCCGGGTTCTGGCTCTTCACGCCGGTACGGCGGCGCAGGGTCAGCATCACGGCGGCAACCACGGCCACGGTCAGGATGACGGCAGCGAACTCGAACGGCAGCAGGTACTCGGTGAACAGCGTGCGCGCCAGCCAGGTGACGTTGGAGCTGTCGGCGGCGACCGCGGCGGCGTTGTCGGCCGGGAACGGGGTGACCGAGCGGGCCTTGACGCCGATCAGGATCAACATCTGCACCAGCATCGCGACCGCGACGATCAGGCCGACCGGCAGGTAGCGCACCCAGCCCTCACGCAGCTTGGTGGGGTCGATGTCCAGCATCATCACCACGAACAGGAACAGCACCATCACCGCGCCGACGTAGACCAGCACCAGGGCCACACCGAGGAATTCGGCGCCCACCAGCAGCCACACGCAGGCGATGGAGAAGAAGGTCAGCACCAGGCAGAGCACGGCGTGAACCGGGTTGCGCACGCTGATCACCGCACCGGCCGAAACCGTTGCTGCGATGGCGAACACCCAGAAAGCGATATTTACCCAATCCATCTCTCGACCTCAGCGGTAAGCGGCATCGGCGGCGCGACGCTCGGCGATCTCGGATTCGAGACGGTCGCCCAGGGCCAGCAGCTGCGGCTTGGTAACGATGTTTTCGCCACGATTCTCGAAGTGGTACTCGAGGATGTGGGTTTCGACGATCGAGTCCACCGGGCAGCTTTCTTCGCAGAAGCCGCAGAAGATGCACTTGAACAGGTCGATGTCGTAGCGCGTGGTACGGCGGGTGCCGTCTTCGCGCTTGGCCGAGTCGATGGTGATGGCCAGCGCCGGGCACACCGCTTCGCACAGCTTGCAGGCGATGCAGCGCTCTTCACCGTTGGGATAACGGCGCAGGGCGTGCAGGCCACGGAAGCGCGGCGACTGCGGGAACTTCTCCATCGGGTACATCATCGTGTACTTCGGCTTGAAGCTGTACTTCAGCGTCAGCCAGAGGCCCGCCAGCAGTTCGAGCAGCAGCAGGCTCTTGAAGTAATGGGTAATCCTGTTCATCACTTTAGACGCCCTTTTGAATCACGCCGAAGAACACCATGACGGCGGTAACCGCGATCCACAGAATGGCCAGCGGGATGAAGACCTTCCAGCCCAGGCGCATGATCTGGTCATAGCGGAAGCGCGGGAAGCTGGCACGGAACCAGATGTAGGCACTGGCGAAGAAGAACACCTTGACGAACAGCCACGGTGCACCGCCCTTCCAGATCCAGTCGACCAGCGGCGAGACATCGCCGAAGTTGACCCAGCCCTGGACCGGGCTCAGCCAGCCGCCGAGGAAGAAGATCGAGATCAGGAAGCTGATCAGGATCATGTTCGCGTATTCGGCCAGGAAGAACAGCGCGAACGCGCCGCCGGAGTACTCGACCATGTGGCCGGCGACGATTTCCGACTCGCCTTCCACCACGTCGAACGGTGCGCGGTTGGTTTCCGCCACACCCGACACCCAGTAGATGACGAACAGCGGGAACAGCGGCAGCAGGAACCAGTCGAAGAAGCCGGAGCTGCCGGCCTGCGCCATCACGATGTTGCTCAGGTTCAGGCTGCCCGAAGCGATCATCACGCCGACCAGGGCGAAGCCCATCGCGATTTCGTAGCTGATCATCTGCGCCGAGGCGCGCATGGCACCCAGGAACGCGTACTTCGAGTTGGACGCCCAACCGGCAAGGATGATGCCGTAGATGCCCAGCGAGGTCATCGCCAGCAGGTACAGCAGGCCGGCGTTGGCGTTGGACAGCACGATCTGCGAATCGAAGGGCACCACCGACCAGGCCGCGAAGGCCGGGGCCAGGGTGATCAGCGGGGCCAGCAGGTAGATCGCCTTGTTGGCGCTGCTCGGCTGCACCACTTCCTTGAACAGCAGCTTGAAGACGTCGGCGAAGGCCTGGAAGATGCCCATGCCCACGTACATCGGGCCGTGGCGGACATGCATCCAGCCGATCAGCTTGCGTTCCCAGACCACGTAGAAGGCCACCGAGATGATCACCGGAACGGCGATCACCAGGATCTTCAGGATGATCCAGATCAGCGCGCCGATGTCACCGAGGCCAAGCAGCCACTGGTGCAGCGGGTCGACCGCGTTCAACAGCAATTCGTTCATGCAGCCACCACCGTTACGCGAGCGGCACCCAGCGGCGCGGTCGCGCCGTGGCCCGATTCAATCCAGACCGAGCCCGCAGCGACGCGGGCGTCGACCACCACCGGCAGGGTGGCCTTGCCGGCATCGGTGCCGACCTTGGCCATCTGCCCTTCCTGCAGCTGCAGGCGAGCGGCATCTTCAGCGTTCAGCACGATGCGCGGGGCGTTGTTGAGCGGATGCGACTGCAGCGCCGGGGCGCGACGGACCACCGCGTCGGTGCGGTAGATCGCGGCGGTCGAAGCCACTTCCAGGCCCTCGCCGGCTACGGCCGGCTGCGCCGAAGCGGCAACGCTGACCGACACCGGGGCCAGGCTGGCGCGCAGGCCGGCCAGGTCGGTGAAGTCGAAACCGGCCAGCGCCATGTCGCCGCCCAGTGCGCGCAGCACGCGCCAGCCTTCACGCGCCTCGCCCGGCAGCTTGCCGCCGGCACGGGCCGACTGCTCGCGACCATCGAGGTTGGTCAGGGTGGCGTCGATTTCCGGCAGCGCGCCGATCGGCAGGATCACATCGGCGACGTCGCGGGTGGAGACACAGGCGAACTGGCTGAAGGCCACCACCTTGGCACCGACCAGCGCCTTGCGCGCCGCCGGAGCATCGGCGAAGTCCAGGCCCGGCTCCAGGCCGTACACCACGTAGGCCTGGCGCGGCTGCGCCAGCATCGCGGCGACGTCCTTACCGGCCGGCAGCACGCCGGCGCGGGTCAGGCCAACGGCGTTGGCGCCCTGCGGGATGCGGCACAGCTTGGCACCGGTGGCGGCTGCGAAGTCACGCGCAGCGGCGCGGATCGCGGCAGCCTGCGGGTGGTTCTCGGCGATGCCACCGACGATCAGCACGGTGTTGTTGCCGCCCTGCACTGCCGAACGCAGCTCGGCGTTGGCCAGCGCGTCGGCGAACTTCGACGGCGCGACGATCTGCTTGCCGGCGATGCTGAAGGCGAAGTCGAAGTCCACCGGGTTGACGACGTGGATCTTGGCGCCATTAGTGGTCTGCGCCTTGCGCAGGCGGGCGTGCAGCAGCGGCAGTTCGTGGCGGATGTTGCTGCCCAGAACGACGATGCGGTCGGCGCCTTCGATCTCGGCCAGCGGCAGGCCGAACACTTCGGCGGTCGCGGCGTCGGAGAAATCGCGGTTGTTGATGCGGTGGTCGATGTTGCTCGAACCCAGGCCCTTGGCCAGGCGGGCCAGCAGCGCGCCCTCCTCGTTCGAGGTCGCCGGATGCACCAGCACGCCCAGGTTGTCGCCCTGGTTGGCCTTGAGGATCTCGGCGGCCGCGGCCAGGCCTTCGGCCCAGCTCACTTCCTTCCACTCGCCATTGACCTTGCGCAGCGGCTTGACCGCACGGTCTTCGCTGTACAGGCCCTGGTGCGAGTAGCGGTCACGGTCGGACAGCCAGCATTCGTTGACGGCTTCGTTGTCGCGCGGCACGGTGCGCAGCACTTCGCCGCGACGCACGTGCAGGAACAGGTTCGAACCCATCGCGTCGTGGTAACCCAGCGACTCGCGTGCGGTCAGTTCCCACGGACGGGCGCGGAACTGGAACACCTTGTTGGTCAGCGCACCGACCGGGCAGACGTCGACGACGTTGCCGGACAGTTCAGTGGTCAGCGGCTTGCCGTCGTAGGTACCGATCTGCAGGTTCTCGCCGCGGTACATGCCACCCAGTTCATAGGTGCCAGCCACGTCGGCGGTGAAGCGCACGCAGCGCGTGCACTGGATGCAGCGGGTCATCTCGGTGGCGACCAGCGGACCCATGTCCTCGTCCGGCACCACGCGCTTGCGCTCGTTGAAGCGGCTGACCGAACGGCCATAGCCCAGCGACACGTCCTGCAGCTCGCACTCGCCGCCCTGATCACAGATCGGGCAGTCCAGCGGGTGGTTGATGAGCAGGAACTCCATCACCGAGCGCTGGAACTTCAGTGCTTTCTCGCTGCGGGTGGCGACCTTCATGCCGTCCATCACCGGAGTGGCGCAGGCCGGCGCCGGCTTCGGCGACTTCTCCACGTCCACCAGGCACATGCGGCAGTTGGCGGCGATCGGCAGCTTCTCGTGGTAGCAGAAGCGCGGAATGGAGATGCCGGCCTTGTCGGCGGCCTGGATGATCATCGAGCCCTTGGGCACGACCAGCGACTTGCCATCGATCTCGATGGTGACGTGATCGGGTGGGACGCTCGGATTTACGGGTTGCGCGCTCATGCAGCGGCTGCCTCCACCTTCTTGCCGTCAACCATCGAATGACCGTTGACGATGTAGTACTCGAACTCGTCCCAGAACTGGCGCAGGAAGCCCTGGATGGGCCATGCAGCCGCTTCGCCGAACGCGCAGATGGTGTGGCCTTCGATCTGGCCGGCCACTGCCTTCAGCTGGTGCAGGTCTTCCATCGTGGCCTTGCCGGCAACGATGCGCTCCAGCACGCGGTGCATCCAGCCGGTGCCTTCACGGCACGGGGTGCACTGGCCGCAGGATTCCTTGTGGAAGAACTGGCTGATGCGGCAGGCGAACTTGACGCAGCAGACGCTGTCATCGAGCACCACGACGGCGCCCGAACCCAGGCCCGAGCCCAGTGCACGGATGGTGTCGTAGTCCATCGGCAGGCCCTTCAGCTCGGCCGCGGTCAGCACCGGCATCGACACGCCACCCGGAATCGCGCCCTTCAGGGTGCGGCCCGGACGCAGGCCACCGGCCATTTCCAGCAGGTCGTCGAAGGTGGTGCCCAACGGCACTTCGAAGTTGCCGCCGTTCTGCACGCAACCGGACACCGAGAAGCACTTCGGGCCGCCGTTGGCGGTCAGGCTCAGGCCCTTGAACCACTCCGGGCCGTTGCGGATGATCGCCGGCACCGAACCGTAGGTTTCGGTGTTGTTGATCGTCGACGGCTTGCCGTACAGGCCGAAGTTCGCCGGGAACGGCGGCTTGTAGCGCGGCTGGCCCTTCTTGCCTTCCAGCGATTCCATCAGCGCGGTTTCTTCGCCGCAGATGTACGCGCCGGCGCCCAGCGCACCATAGATGTCGATGTCCACGCCCGAGCCCATCACGTTCTTGCCCAGCCAGCCATTTGCATAGGCGTCGGCCAGGGCCTGCTCGAAGTGCTCGAACGGCTCGTGGTGGAACTCACCGCGCAGGTAGTTGTAACCCACGGTCGAACCGGTGGCGTAGCAGGCGATCGCCATGCCTTCCACCACCGAATGCGGGTTGTAGCGCAGGATGTCGCGGTCCTTGCAGGTGCCCGGCTCGGATTCGTCCGAGTTGCAGAGGATGTACTTCTGCATGTTGCCCTTGGGCATGAAGGACCACTTCAGGCCGGTCGGGAAGCCGGCGCCACCGCGGCCGCGCAGGCCCGAGGCCTTGACCATCTCGATGACCTGCTCCGGCGGGATCTTCTCTTCGAGGATCTTGCGCAGGGCAGCGTAGCCACCGGTCTTCAGGTAGCTTTCGTACGACCACGGGGTGTCGTAATGCAGGGTGGTGTAGACCACCTGGTGCGGCAGCGGCGCGGGGCCGACCGGACCCTTGGATTCGTGGTGATGTGCCATGCCCTTACTCCAGCCCGTCCAGCAGCTCGTCGACCTTTTCCAGGGTCAGACGCTCATGGTAGTGACCGTTGATGACCATCATCGGCGCGCCACCACAGCCGGCCAGGCACTCTTCCTCGCGCTTGAGGTAGACGCGGCCGTCCGGGGTCGATTCACCGTGCTTGATGCCCAGCTTCTTCTCGCAATGGCGCACGATGTCCTCGGCGCCATTGAGCCAGCAGCTGATGTTGGTGCAGATGGCCACGTTGTTGCGGCCCACCTTCTCGGTCTCGAACATCGAGTAGAAGCTGGCGACCTCGTAGGCCCACACCGGCGGCAGATCAAGGTACTTGGCCACGCCGGCGATCAGCTCGTCGGTCAGCCAACCCTCGTTCTGCTCCTGGGCCGCATGCAGCCCCTGCAGCACGGCAGAGCGCTTGCGGTCCGGCGGGAACTTGGACAGCCAGTGATCGATGTGAGCGCGGGTCTTGTCGCTCAGCACCACCATCGGGTCGACGTCGCGCGCCGCCTCGAAATTACCTGTCGCCTTCATCGGCCGACCTCAGCGAAATGCATAACGTGAAATTCCAGAAACTGCGGCGCCGGCTTGCGCCGGCTGCCTGCAGCGGGCGTTGGCGTGGCGGACGGCATTACCGGTCAACCTCGCCGAACACCAGGTCGTAGGTACCGATCATCGCCACCACGTCGGCCAGCATGTGGCCGCGCACGATCGAATCGATCGAGGACAGGTGGGCGAAGCCCGGTGCGCGCAGGTGCACGCGGAACGGCTTGTTGGCGCCATCGGAGACCAGGTAGCAGCCGAACTCGCCCTTCGGCGCTTCCACTGCCGCGTAGGTTTCGCCGGCCGGCACGCAATAGCCTTCGCTGAACAGCTTGAAGTGGTGGATCAGCGCTTCCATGTCGTCCTTCATGTCCTCGCGCCTGGGCGGAGCGACCTTGAAGTTCTTGACCATGACCGGGCCGGGGTTGGCCTTCAGCCACGCCACGCACTGCTTGATGATGCGGTTGGACTCGCGCATCTCGGCAACGCGGACCAGGTAGCGGTCGTAGCAGTCGCCTTCCTTGCCCAGCGGGATGTCGAAATCGACGGCATCGTACTTGGCGTACGGACGCTTCTTGCGCAGGTCCCAGGCGACGCCCGAGCCGCGCAGCATCACACCGGTCATGCCCCACTGGTGGGCCAGTTCCGGAGTGACGACGCCGATGCCGACGGTACGCTGCTTCCAGATACGGTTGTCGGTCAGCAGGGTCTCGTATTCGTCGACACGACCCGGGAATTCGTTGGTGAAGTTTTCCAGGAAGTCCAGCAGCGAGCCTTCACGCGAAGCATTGAGCTGCTTCAGCGCCTTGCCCTTGTGCCAGCGCGACTCCTTGTACTTCGGCATGTGGTCCGGCAGGTCGCGGTAGACACCGCCCGGTCGGTAGTAGGCCGCGTGCATGCGCGCGCCGGAGACTGCTTCGTAGCAGTCCATCAGCTCTTCGCGCTCGCGGAAGGCGTACAGCATCACCGCCATCGCACCCAGGTCGAGTGCGTTGGAGCCCAGCCACATCAGGTGGTTGAGGATGCGGGTGATTTCGTCGTACATGGTGCGGATGTACTGCGCACGCTCCGGCGCCTCGATGCCCATCAGGGTCTCGATCGCGCGCACGTAGGCGTGCTCGTTGCACATCATCGACACGTAGTCCAGGCGATCCATGTAGCCGATCGACTGGTTGAACGGCTTGGACTCGGCCAGCTTCTCGGTACCACGGTGCAGCAGACCCACGTGCGGGTCGGCGCGCATGATGGTTTCGCCGTCCATTTCCAGGATCAGGCGCAGCACACCGTGAGCGGCCGGATGCTGCGGGCCGAAGTTCATGGTGTAGTTGCGGATTTCCTGCCGGCTTTCGGCGGCGTTGCTGGCGAAGGCTTCGCCGGCCTGGTGTACGTGGCTCACTTCACTGCCTCCTGCGCGCGCTCACCTTCTGCGGTCTGCAGACGGGCGTCGTCACGGATCACGCGCGGCACGCCGACACGCGGCTCCACCGAGGTGACCGGTTCGTAGATCACGCGCTTCTTTTCTTCGTCGTAGCGGACTTCGACATTGCCGATCAGCGGGAAGTCCTTGCGGAACGGATGGCCGACGAAACCGTAATCGGTCAGGATCCGGCGCAGGTCCGGGTGGCCTTCGAAGATCACGCCGTACAGGTCGAACGCTTCGCGCTCGAACCAGTTCAGGCCCGGCCAGATGCCGGTCAGCGAGGACACCACCGGCAGCGCTTCGTCAGGGGCGAAGCAGCGCAGGTGCATCATCAGGTTGTGCTGGTACGAACGCAGCTGGGCGACCACGGCGAAACGCTGGGTCGGCATGTGCTGCGGGCGGGCACCGTCGGCACCGTTCTCCTCGGTGGGGAACTCGCCCCACGCGAAGCGGCCCTGGGCCTTGCCTTCGACGCCACGGCTGAAGCCCTGCGAGGACACGTCGGCGGTGTCCCATTCGTCGGAGCCATAACCGAGGTAGTCGACGCCGCAGAGATCCACGGCCTGCTCGAAACCAAACTCGTCACGCAGCGCCAGGGCGGTGGCGTGCCACTCGGCGGCAGGCACTTCCAGCGTCACTTCGCCGCGGGGTTCGACCACGATGACCTTCGCACCTGCGAAACGTGCGGAGAGTCGGTCGATGAAGGATGCTTGCTCTGCCATGGGGGCTTGGCGCGCTCTTGTCAGGTGAAGGGGTCAGCGGGCGATGGTCTGTGTACGCCAGATCTTCTTCTGCAGCTGCAGGATCCCGTACACCAGCGCCTCGGCGGTCGGCGGGCAGCCCGGGACGTAGACGTCCACCGGCACCACGCGATCACAGCCGCGCACGACAGAATAGGAGTAGTGGTAATAGCCGCCGCCGTTGGCGCAGCTACCCATCGAGATGACCCACTTCGGGTCCGGCATCTGGTCGTAGACCTTGCGCAGCGCCGGGGCCATCTTGTTGACCAGGGTACCGGCCACGATCATCACGTCGGACTGACGCGGCGACGGGCGGAACACCACGCCGTAGCGGTCAAGGTCCAGGCGCGCGGCGCCGGCGTGCATCATCTCGACCGCACAGCAGGCAAGGCCGAAGGTCATCGGCCACATCGAACCGGTGCGTGCCCAGTTCAGCAGTGCGTCGACGCTGGTGGTGACGAAGCCCTTTTCCAGCAGCGGGTTGTCGCCTTCCGGCCGCAGGATGTCATCAACCCGGCCTTCCGGCGTGGGGTTGTTCATGAGGCCATCGAGAGTCTGAATCACTCCCATTCCAGCGCTCCCTTCTTCCAGACGTAAATGAAACCGAGGAACAGCATGCCGACGAACAGGCCCATGGTGATGAGCGAACGGGCGCCCAGCTCCATGAAGACCTGGGTCCACGGCACGATGAAGATGATTTCCAGGTCGAAGACGATGAACTGGATCGCGATCAGGTAGTAGCGCACGTCGAACTTCATGCGCGCGTCTTCGAAGGCCTCGAAGCCGCACTCGTACGGCGACAGCTTTTCCAGATCGGGGCGGCGGGGACCGAGGAATCGACCAACCAGCATCAGCGTAATGCCGATACCGGTGGCAACGATCAGAAACAGCAGAGACGGCAAATATTCGGCCAGCACAGCGATTCTCTCTTGCCTCTGCCGCCGCGCCTGCAGGCGCTTTGGCATGGGGGAGTGGACGGGAATCTGCCTGGCGCCTTGCGCGCCAGACCAACCCGCTTTACTTACAAATGGTGCCCAAGAGGGGACTCGAACCCCTACGACTTGCGTCGCTACCACCTCAAGGTAGTGCGTCTACCAATTCCGCCACCTGGGCAAACGATCACATCAGACTATCTTCCCGATGCGCCGCGTATTGTAACCGGCTTCAGTCTTTCTGGGAGCCTTCCGAAGGCTTTTCTTCACCAGAATTCGAAGATTCCGCCTTGGCCGGCACATTCGCGGCCGGAACCGGGGCAGCCGGGACCGCATCGGCCTTCGGAACGGCCGGCAGTTCGCCGGCCGGAGCCGCCGGGGCACTGGCCGCCGGAGTGGACATCAGGCCAAGATCCTGGTCGGCCGCCGGGCGGGTGCCGTGACCGGCATACCAGGCCATGAAGAGGCTGATACCGAAGAACACCACGGCCAGCCACTTGGTCGACTTGGACAGGAAGTTCGAGGCGCCGCGCGCACCGAACACCGTACCCGAGGCACCGGCACCAAAGCCCGAACCCGCCGCCGCACCCGAGCCACGCTGCATCAGGATCAGCGCGATCATGGCCACAGCGACCAGCACGTAGACGACATTGAGGATCAACATCAGCATTGGAAACCGCCCTCGGACAATACTTCTAGGATTAGTTCGCGGCCGCCGCCCTTGCGATGGCCAGGAAGTCCGCGGCCACCAGGGAGGCGCCGCCGACCAGCCCACCATCGACATCCGGCTGCGCGAACAGTTCCCCGGCATTGTCGGGCTTCACGCTACCGCCGTAAACAATGGGCAGTGAATCAGCGATTCTAGCATCGATGCGCGCGACTTCGCCACGGATGAACGCGTGCACCTGCTGCGCCTGCTCCTTGCTGGCGGTACGGCCGGTGCCGATTGCCCAGACCGGCTCGTAGGCCACCACGGCCTGGGCGAAACCGGCCGCGCCGACCAGCTCGAGCACCGGCGCCAGCTGGCTGGCGATGACCGCTTCGGTCTGGCCCGCCTCGCGCTGCTCCAGGGTTTCACCCACGCACAGCACCGGCACCAGGCCAGCATGCAGGGCCGCGGCGAACTTGCGCGCGACCAGCTCGCTGCTTTCGTGGTGGTACTGGCGGCGCTCGGAATGGCCGACCAGGCCATAGCGGGCACCCACCTCGTGCAGCATGGCGGCGCAGACCTCGCCGGTGTAGGCGCCCTTTTCGTTGCTGCTCACGTCCTGTGCGCCGAAGGCCAGGCCGGTTTCGCCGAAATCCTCGACCAGCTCGCCCAGGTACGGCAGCGGCGGCAGGATCACCACGTCCACCCCCTCCAGCGGCAGCCCGGCGGCGACCTGCCCCAGCAGTTCATTGGCGAATTGACGGCTGCCATGCAGCTTCCAGTTTCCGGCGACGATCTTGCGGCGCATGAGCGGGTGGCTCCTGTGTGAAGTCAGCCGGTCATGATACCCGCTACGGCAAAAATCCGTTTCCGTGTAAGCGGTTACATGGATTTTCAGCCAACGGCGCAGCCCCTCGTGGCGGGTTTGGGGTGGGTAGGTCGCGGAGAGCCCGGTTGGATTTGGAGCTTGGCCGGGCGGGTGGGACTGCGCAGGGGTCGCTGCAAGTACGTCCCTGTAAGCTCGGTCGCCGCTTGCGCGTGTGCGCTGTCCTGCGCACACGGCAAGACCGGGGTTGGGCGTCCTGCCCAACCCGCCCGAGGCATGCCTCGGTCCCATGCGGCTCACGCCCCTGCGCAGCCCCACCCGCCCGGCCTCTGACACATTCCGGCGGTTCCGCCCGCCACAGAAAGAAATAAGAAGAGCAAAAGCAGAAGCCGGGCCCCTCCCCTCCCTCGATCCCTGACAGATCTCATCCACGCATGGCGTGGATCTACCGTGTCGACCAAGGTCGACACCTACCGGAAATCCCGATTTACCCACCGTCACCGGGAAACTGTCAGGGGTGGGGCGGCGTGGGTTGGCAGGACCGTTGGCGCCATGGATGGCGCCATGGATGGCGCCATCGAGCCCCCAGGGATGGGTTTACGGCGTGTCCTGCCAACCCACACCGCCCCGCCCAACCCGCAGAAACCCAGAGCCGCTTTCGACGTTGACGTTGCCGGCCAGCGGCCGGCACTACCGCGGGTGCAGGGCGCAGCCCTGCAAAGAACAAGGCCGCCTTTCGGCGGCCTTCACTTCCTGTTACTTCAGCTTGATCTCGCGCAGGCGTTCCTCAAGGAAGCCGTGGGCGGTGATTGCCTCCGGGTAGCGGCTCGGGTTCTCCGGGCTGATGCACGAAGGCAGCACGTCGATCAGGAAGTCCGGGTTCGGGTGCAGGAAGAACGGCACCGAGTAGCGCGGCTGGCGCGCCAGTTCACCCGGGGGATTGACCACGCGGTGGATGGTCGACGGATACACATGGTTGGTCAGGCGCTGCAGCATGTCGCCGATGTTGACCACGATGGTGTCCGCGTCTGACGTAAACGGCACCCACTCGCCTTCGTGCGACTGCACTTCCAGGCCGGCGGCGCTGGCGCCGACCAGCAGGGTGATGAAGTTGATGTCGCCGTGGGCACCGGCGCGCACGTTCGGAATGTCGTCGGTGGTGATCGGCGGGTAGTGGATCGGACGCAGGATCGAGTTGCCGAAGTTGGTCTTGTCGGCGAAGAAGTCCTCCGGCAGGCCGATGTGCAGGGCCAGCGCCGACAGCACGCGCGAACCCAGGTTGTCCAGCGCCTGATACAGACCGTAACCGCGCTCACGGAAGCCCTCGACCTCGGTCGGCCACAGGTTCGGCGCCATCACGTCGCGGTACTTGGAGTCGTCGGCGATTTCACGGCCGATGTGCCAGAACTCCTTCAGGTCGAAATGCTTGGAGCCCTTGGCGGTCTCCACGCCGAACGGGGTATAGCCGCGGGCGCCGCCGCTGCCGGCCACGTGGTACTTGCGCTTGACCTCTTCCGGCAGGGCGAAGAAGGCCTTGAAGGCATCGTAGGCCGCGTCGATGTCGGCCTGCGGGATGCCATGGTTGCGGATGCCCGCGAATCCCCATTGGCGGTAGGCCGCGCCCAGCTCGGCCACGAAGGCCTCGCGGTCGCTGTCGAAACGGGTGATGTCGAGGGTGGGGATCTGGCTCACAGCGGTTCCTGGCTTGTCGTTGGGTCTGGGGGGCCAGCGCATTCATGGCCCGCCTGAACATTGTGACAGATCGCCCGGGCGACGCCACTCGATACGAAGAAACAAACCGATACAATGCGCGACCCGCACGCGGAGCAACGCGTCCGTCACGTGGGCCCCACCCCTTTCCCGCGCGCCCTGAACCTGTCCCGCCATGCCCGCAGCTGCTCCTGCCACCCCCGCCATTGAAGGTTCCGCCCGGCGTTGGCGCCGGCTGGCGTGGTGGTCGCTGTTCGTCGCCGGCAATGCGGTACTGGCCGCCGCGATCGCGCTGGGCAATGTACCGCTGCGTGACAATCCGGGCGGCGGCGCCGGCCTGGCCTATCTGGCCATCGCCCTGCCCGGCCACCTGCTCGCGTTCGGCGCGCTGGCCGGCCTGCTGCCGTTGCTGCTGGGCCTGTGGCCGCGCAGTGCGCGTACGCTGAGCATCAGCGCCGTACTGCTGCAGGGCTTGTGGCTGTGCCTGCTGCTGGTCGACGCCAAGGTCTTCACCCTGTACCGCTTCCATCTCAATGCCATGGTCGTGAACATGGTGTTCGGCGGTGCCCTGCAGGACCAGGTGGCCCTGTCCTGGAAGACCTGGCTGCAGGTCGCGCTGCTGGCTGCCGCGGTGTTCACCGCCGAGGGCCTGCTGGCCTGGGCGTGCTGGAAACTGCTGCCGGCCGTGCCACGCCGGCGCCGGGTGCTGCAGGCCTGGGCGGTGGTGGCGCTGCTGATGGGGGGGGGCCAGGTCGCCACGGCCTACTACGACGCCCGCGGCGACCGCGATGTGATCGCGCAGTGGAACTACCTGCCGTGGGCACAGCCGATCACCGCCAAGAGTTTCATGCGCAGGCTGGGCGTGGTCAGCGAACAGCAGGTGGGCCTGCCTGATCCGCGCCATGCCCAGCTTGTCTATCCGCTGCAGCCGCTGCGCTGCCAGAACCCGCACCGGCCCAACGTGCTCATGGTGGTGCTGGAATCGCTGCGCCACGACGCTCTCACCCCGCAGGTCATGCCGAACACGGCGGCACTGGCCAAGTCCGCACGCGTGTACGAGCGTCACTTCAGCACCGGCAACGCCACCCGCTATGGACTGTTCGGGCTGCTGTACGGCCTTCCGGGGGGCTATTGGCCGAGCATGCTGGATGAGCAGCGAGGCTCACAGCTGTTCAAGGTGCTTGGCCAGCAGGGCTACGACCTGCACCTGTACGGCAGCGCGCCGCTGTACAGCCCTGAATTCGACCGCACCGCCTTCGCCGACGTTCGCGAGCAGCTTCACCAGGGGCCGGCGGGGCTGGGGTCGGAAGCGCGCGACAGCCACATCGTGGCCTCGCTGCGGAAGGACATCCGCGCCAGCCAGGCCGCGCATACGCCGTGGTTCGGCTTCGTCTTCCTCGATTCGACCCATGCCCCGTACCACATCCCCAAGGGCTATCCGCCGCTGGCCACCCCGATGGCGCGGGAAATCGACTTCCTGAAATTCGGCCCGGACCACGACCCGACCCCCGAGTTGAACCGCTACCGGACTGCCGTGCACTACGCCGACAGCCTGGTTGGCACGCTGTTGGACGATCTGCGCGCACAGGGCCTGGAGCAGGACACCATCGTGCTGGTCACCGGTGACCACGCCGAGGAATTCAACGACCTCAAGCTGAACTACTGGGGTCACAACGGCAACTTCTCCGACTACCAGTTGCAGGTGCCCTTCGTGCTGCATTGGCCGGGCCAGGCCAGCGGCCATGAATCGCGCACCAGTTCACACGAGGACTGGGTGCCGACCCTGATGCGCCATGCACTGGGCTGCGAGAACGCATTGACCGACTACAGCACCGGCCACGACCTGCTGGCCGAACCGCAGGGCAGGCGCGCGCTGGTGGTCGAAAGCTGGTCGCAGCGCGCGGTGCGCGATGGCGATGCCATCTACGTGTTCGACAAGTTCGGCAACGCAACCGCGCTGGACCTGCATTACCGCCCGCTGCCACAGCAGACCCCCGATGCGGCCGCTGTCCGCACTGCATGGGAAGCGCTGACCCGCTTCCGCAACCGCTGAGCCTCAAGGACCGAACCGCATGAACCGTCCGCTGCGCATCCTGCACACCGAAGCCGCCAAAGGCATGGGCGGGCAGGAGATCTACATCTTCCGCCACATGCAGGTGATGCGGGCGCGCGGCCATGACGTATCGCTGTTGTGCCAGCCCGATGCTCGCCTGGCCACCCTGGCACGCGATGATGGCTTCACCGTGCACACCCTGCGCATGGGCGGCCTGGCCCGGCTGCTGCGCGGCATCTGGTCGGTGTCGCGGCTGGTGCGCCGCGAACGTTACGACGTGGTCAACACGACCAGCCGCCGCGATGCGCTGATTGCCGCCGCCGGTGCACGACTGGGAGGAACTCCACTGGTGGTGCGCTCGCGCCACCTGATGAGCCCGGTCAATTCACTGCTGACCTATACCCGGCTCCCGCACCGGGTGCTGACCGTGAGCAGCTTCGTCAAGCAGTTGCTGGCCGACCGCGGCATTCCAGCCGAGCACATCGGCATCGTGCCGCCGATCGCGGTTCCGCCGCGCTGGAGCGACATCCACCTGGACAACCCGTGGCAGCGACTGCAGGAAGTCCGCGCCGAAGTCCGCGCCGAACTGGGCTTCGGCGAACAGGACGTGGTGGTGGGGTGCGTGGCGGTACTCCGCGAGGCCAAGGGCCATGCCGATCTGCTGCAGGCGATGGTGCCACTGTGCAAGACCAACCCCCACCTGCATCTGGTGGTGGTGGGCGACGGCCAGGTGGTGATGGATCGACTGCAGGCGATGCGCGACGCGCATGGGCTGCAGGCGCAGGTGCATCTGCTCGGCTACCGCGATGGTGCCTGCCGGCTGATGGCCGGTTTCGACATCTTCGCGCTGGCCTCGCACAAGGAGGCCGCCGGTACCGTGTTCCTGGAAGCGGCCTATGTCGGCGTGCCGGTCGTGGCCACCCGCGTCGGTGGCGTACCGGAGATGGTGGTCGACGGCAGCAATGCGATCCTCACCCGGCTGGGCGACAATGCAGCCCTGACCGGCGCCCTGCGCCTGCTGGTGGACGATCCCGAACGGCGACGGCAGATGGGTCGCGCCGGCTGGGACTGGATGCACGGCGCGCACCGCTTCACCCCGGCTGGCCATGGCGAGGCCACCGAACACTATTACCACCAGTGGCTGAAGGAGCTGGGACATGGCTGACGCGCGAACTGTTCCGGTGCTGATGCACCACCACGTGAGTCCATCGCCGGGCATGATCACCGTGTCACCGGAGAATTTCGAAAGCCAGATCGCCTGGCTGGCCGGCAACGGCTGGACCTCGCTGACGCTGGACCAGTACGCCGGCTTCCTGGCCGGCAGGCCGGTGCCACGCAAGTCGATCGTGATCACCTTCGACGATGGCTACCTGGACAACTGGGTCTACGCACACCCGATCCTGCAGAAGTACGGCATGCACGCCGTGGTGTTCGTGGTCACCGGCTGGATGGGCGAAGGCCCGGAGCGGCCGCACGCCGGCATCGCCGGAGCGTCGCTGCCCGCCACCCCGGACCACCGCGGCTGCGAAGTGGCGATCTACGAACAGAACCGCAGCGATGATGTGATGATGCGCTGGAGCGAAGCGCGTGCAGCCATCGCCGCCGGCACCTTCGAAGTGCACTGCCACACCCACACCCACACCCGTTGGCTGCGTCGCGACGACCTGGACCGTGCGCAGCGCCGCGCCGGCCTGAGCCACGACCTGGCGATCTCGCGCGACGTGCTGCAGGAAAAGCTGGGCGAAGTGTCCGACACGCTGTGCTGGCCCTACGGCGATTTCGACCAGGACCACATTGAAGTGGCACGCGAGCAGGGTTTCCGTTACCTGCACACCACCCATCCGTTCGGCCGCAACGTGGTGGGCGGCGATCCGGAACGCATCTACCGGTTTGCGATCCGCAACCGCCCCGCCAGCTGGCTGCGCAAGCGCATCGCGCAGAGCTACAACCCGCTGATCGCACCGCTGTTCAATGGCTTCAAGGCGCGCCAGAAGAAGATGGTGCCGGGGCCCTGAGCGCAAGGGCCTCCCCCGCCCGCTGCGGCGCGGGAGGCCCATGTCGGTCTCAGAAGAAGCGCCCGTACACGGCTTGCACGATCTCGCCGTTGCCGGTGTTGATCAGCAGCGCATCCGGCCCGTAGCGCACCCATTCGTAGCCCATCGGCGGCATGTCCAGGCCGAACAGCCAGAAGTCGTTGAGGATGTAGTCGCCGATCCAGTACGGACGCGGCAGGAACTGGCCGTAGTGCCAGCGCTGGTACGCATAGCCCACCGGCGGATGGTAGGGCCCGATGCGGAACGCATGGTCGGCGCGGAAGTTGTGCCGGTACTCCTCGCGGAATGCCGGCCGTGCATTACCCAGCTCGCGCGGGCGCTCCATCCTTGGGTAGCCCCACGGCGCGCGCATCGGCTCCTCGCGCGGAGCGGACATATGCGGCCCACCTTCGGGGCGACGTTCGGCGCTGGCAATGGAGACGCCACCCAGCAACGGCAGCACCAGCAGCGCACCTGCCAGCAGGCAGCGGCTGCAGCGCAATGAAGTGTTCATGGTCATGGTCCTTGCAACAACAGTGAAAGGATGGAGCACGAACGGCTCCGACCGGGTCCCGGCCTGCGTAGCGCCTGCCTGCATGCAGGCACGAGATCCTGATCCCGGGAATACGCCGCGTATCGTTCACGCGATGTCACAAAGCGCACAGCCGCAGCTGAATGTGGTCGCCGGTCGTGATCGGTTCAGTCACCCTCGCTGGAAAACAACATGGCCGCAAAAGCGGCCATGTCGTGGCATCACGTTGTACGGTCGCCGGCTTCAGGCAGCGGCTTCACGGACCGCCGCGGACAGGCGGTCCAGCGTTTCCTGCATCAGTGCTGCGTCATCGGCTTCCACCGTGACCCGTACCACCGGCTCGGTACCGGACGGGCGCAGGAACGCACGGCCACGACCAGCCACCGACTGCTGCGCGACGGCCAGCGCGGCCTGCACGCGGTCGGCCTGCACCGTGGCCTTGGCCGAGACATTGCCCAGCCGCACGTTGACCGTCTTCTGCGGTACCCGCACCAGCCCCTTCAGCGCCTGGCGCAGGGTCTGCCCGCTGCTGCGCAGCGCCACCAGTACCTGCAGGGCGCTGATGATGCCATCGCCAGTGGTTGCCCGGTCCAGGCACAGCAGGTGGCCGGAGGCTTCACCACCCAGCACGCCACCGCCTTCGATCAGCGCCTGGTGCACGTAGCGGTCACCGACGTTGCTGCGCACGAACGGAATCTGCAGGTCGGCGAAGGCTTTCTCAACGCCGTAGTTGCTCATCAGCGTACCGACCACCGGGCCATGCAGGCGACCTTCGGCCTTCCACGCGCGCGCCAGGATGTACAGCAGGTCATCGCCGTCAACCGGATTGCCCTGGTCGTCGGCCATCAGCACGCGGTCACCGTCACCATCAAAGGCGATGCCGAGATCGGCGCGGGTCTCGCGGACCTTGGCCGCCAGGTTGTCGATATGGGTGGAACCGACCCCGGCGTTGATGTTGATGCCATTGGGTTCGGCGCCGATGCCGATCACCTCGGCCCCCAGCTCACGGAACAACAGCGGTGCGATCTGGTAGGTGGCGCCGTGCGCGCAATCCAGCACCAGGCGCAGCCCGCGCAGGTCGAAGGCGCGCGGCACGCTGGCCTTGCAGAATTCGATGTAGCGGCCGACCGCCTCGCGTGCGCGCGACGCCTTGCCCAGCTTTTCCGATTCGGCAGTGGCGAACGGAACATCCAGCGCTGCTTCCAGCGCCAGCTCGGTGGCGTCGTCGAGCTTCTCGCCCTGGGCGGAGAAGAACTTGATGCCGTTGTCGTAGTGCGGATTGTGCGAAGCACTGATGACGATGCCGGCGTCCACGCCCAGGGTACGCGTCAGGAACGCGACCGCCGGAGTCGGCATCGGGCCGAGCAGCTGCACGTCGGCGCCGGCGGCGACCAGCCCGGCTTCCAGTGCCGCTTCGAACATGTAGCCGGAAATGCGGGTGTCCTTGCCGATCAGCACGATCGGCCGGCGCCCGTCCTGGCCGCGCTGGGCGACCAGCACGCGCCCCAGGGCATTGCCCAGGCGCAGCACGAAGTCCGCCGAGATCACCCCTTGGCCGACCCGCCCACGGATGCCGTCAGTACCGAAGTACCTGCGGCTTCCCATCAAGCCACCTCCGGCGCCGGCTGACGGCCCAGCATCGCCAGCAGGTCGGACAGGCGGTCGCGCATTTCGCGGCGGTCGCAGATCTGGTCAATGGCACCGTGCTCCAGCAGGAACTCCGAGCGCTGGAAACCTTCCGGAAGCTTCTCACGCACGGTCTGCTCGATTACGCGCGGGCCGGCAAAGCCGATCAGCGCCTGCGGCTCGGCGATGTTGATGTCGCCCAGCATCGCGAACGACGCCGACACGCCACCGGTGGTCGGATGGGTCAGTACCGAGATGTACGGCAGGCCGGCTTCGCGCAGCTTGCCCAGCGCGGCCGAGGTCTTGGCCATCTGCATCAGCGAGAACAGGCCTTCCTGCATGCGTGCGCCGCCGCTCTGCGAGAAGCATACGTAAGGGGCGCCGATCTCGACTGCGGTTTCGGCAGCCAGCGCGAAGCGCTCACCGACCACCGAGCCCATCGAGCCGCCCATGAAGGCGAAGTCGAACGACGAAGCCACCAGCGCACGCCCCTTGAGCAGGCCGCGCATGGCGATCAGCGCGTCGTACTCGCCGGTGTTCTTCTGCGCGATCTTGATGCGCTCGCTGTATTTCTTCTGGTCCTTGAACTTGAGCAGGTCGGTCGGCCCCAGGCGCGCACCGATCTCGGTGGTGCTGTCGGCGTCGAACAGCGCCGCCAGCCGCGCGCGCGCACGGATCGCCATGTGATGGCCGCACTTCGGGCAGACCTCCAGGTTCTCTTCCAGCTCAGGACGGTACAACGCGCTGCCGCAGTTGCTGCACTTTTCCCACAGGCCCTCGGGGACGCTGCGCTTCTTGCTGGGGGTGTTGTCGGTGCGGATGCCGGACGGCATCAACTTGCTGAGCCAACTCATGCGGGAGGACACTTCCGTTCAGGGCGGCCCGGGGGCCGCAAAGGCGGACAGTCTAGCTCCGCTGCCCCCGCCCGTGCACCCCTTGCGGTGCCCGGGCCAGCTGGAAAAAACCATGCTGGGACGTACGTTTAGGTCCGGGGCGCGCCCGCCGCCGGCCGGCAGCCCCTGCACGCAGGCGGGTGCGGAGGATGCCGGCCCGTGGCCGGCACGACCGTCACGCGTCCAGCGCCTGCCGCAACGGTGCGAGGAAGGCTGCGGCGCGCTGCGCGGCGTCTTCCGCCGAGCCCGCCTCTGCCAGCACCGCCACCAGTGCGCTGCCTACCACCACGCCGTCGGCCTGCCGCGCCATTGCCGCGGCACTGGCGGCGTCCTTGATGCCGAAGCCCGCCACGACCGGCACCGAGGCACGCTCGCGCAGTGCCTGCAGGCGGGCGCTGGCAGCATCGCTGTCCAGCCGCTCGGACGCACCGGTGACACCGGCAAAGCTGACGTAGTACAGGTAGCCACGCGCCAGGGCCAGCAGCTTGTCGGCACGCGCTTCACTGGTGGTCGGCGACGCCAGCAGGACCAGCGCCAGGCCAGCGGCCTCGAACGCCTGCTGTGCATCACCGGCTTCTTCAGGCGGCAGATCGACCAGCAGCACACCGTCCACGCCGGCCTTCACCGCGGCGTCGGCGAACGCTGCGTAGCCATGGATCTCGACCGGATTCAGGTAGCCCATCAGCACCACCGGGGTCTGCGCATCACGCTCCCGGAACTGCGCCACGGCCTGCAGCACGTAACGGCTGCCGGCACCGCGCGCCAGCGCGCGCTCGGAGCTGCGCTGGATGGTGGGTCCGTCCGCCATCGGATCGGAGAACGGAACGCCCAGTTCGATCACATCGGCGCCGGCCTCGACCAGTGCGTGCATGACCGGCACGGTAGCCTCCAGCGAGGGATCGCCGGCAGTGATGAAGGGGATCAACGCCTTGCGCTGCTGCTCGCGCAGGCGCTGGAAACAGGCATCAAGTCGGGATACGGACATGTCAGGTACATCCTTCGATCAGGTCAACGGCGCCGCTGGCGCCCCAGTACATTCGGGATACGGTGCCGTCGACGATCTCCACGCGGATCGCCAGGTCGGAACCGGGGTCCTGCCACAGCAGAGTCTCGCCGGCCTCCACATCCTTGCCATAAGGCTGGGCGGAGACGCCCTTGGGCAGCAGCTGCAGGGCCTGCGCGCGCGGCATGTCCAGGTGCAGGCCGAACGGCCCCGGCTGAACCACCACCTGGCCCGAATCGTCGATGGGCGCCAGGTCGAAACGCACCACGTCACCGTCCTGCACCATCATCGCCACGCCTTCAGGCAGCGTGCCGCGCTCGTAATACTCGCAGCGCCCGGAGGTCGCCTCGCTCAGCCCGGCCGAGTGCCACTGCCCCTCGCTCTGCAGTTCACTGAAAGGCTGGCCGATCAGCACCTCGCCGGCATGGTCCAGGGCCACCGAAACCACCGCCGGAGCACTGTCGTCATCGGCGGCATCGTCTGCGCCTGGCAACGGTGCGTCTTCGATCGGACGATGTGCTGCAGCATCGTCGTTGCTGGCAATCTGGCGTGCCGGGGCGATCGCCGCCGGGGACGCCGGCGCCGGCGCCAGCACCGGCGGATCGGGCGGCGCGCAACCACCCAGGCCGACCGCCAGCACCCACGCCCCGCCGTGGCGCAGCATGCAATTCACAGCACCAGGCCTTCGCGCGCGGCGATGGTATGCACGTCCTTGTCGCCGCGGCCGGACAGGTTGCACAGCACGATCTGGTCGCGCGGACGCTCGCGCGCCAGCTTGATCGCCTGCGCCAGCGCGTGGCTGGATTCCATTGCGGGCAGGATGCCCTCGGTGTGCGCCAGCAGATGGAACGCCTGCAGGGCCTCTTCATCGGTGATGCCGAGGTAGCGCGCGCGGCCGGTATCGGCCAGGAACGCATGCTCCGGGCCGACGCCCGGATAGTCCAGGCCGGCCGAGACCGAATGGGTTTCGATGATCTGGCCGTCGTCGTCGCACAGCACGTAGGTGCGGTTGCCATGCAGCACGCCCGGGCGACCGGCGGCGATCGACGCCGCATGGCGACCGGTGCCGATGCCATCACCTGCCGCTTCGGCGCCGACGATCTCGACCTGTCGGTCGTTGAGGAAGGCATGGAACAGGCCGATGGCATTGCTGCCGCCGCCGACGCAGGCGGTGATCGCATCGGGCAGGCGGCCGTACTCGGCCAGCATCTGTTCGCGTGCCTCGCGCCCGACGATGGCGTTGAAATCGCGCACCATGCGCGGGTACGGGTCCGGACCGGCGACGGTACCGATGATGTAGAAGGTGTCCTGCACGTTGGTCACCCAGTCGCGCATCGCTTCGTTGAGCGCATCCTTCAGGGTGGCCGAGCCGGAGGTGACCGGCACCACCGTCGCGCCGAGCAGCTTCATCCGGTAGACGTTGATCTTCTGCCGCTCGATGTCGGTGGCGCCCATGTACACCACGCATTCCAGGCCCAGCCGTGCGGCCACCGTGGCGCTGGCCACGCCATGCTGGCCGGCGCCGGTCTCGGCGATGATGCGCTTCTTGCCCATCCGCGCGGCCAGCAGGGCCTGGCCGATGGTGTTGTTGATCTTGTGCGCGCCGGTGTGGTTCAGGTCCTCGCGCTTGAGCAGGATCTGCGCGCCACCGACATGGTCGCTCAGGCGCTGGGCGTGGTAGATCGGGCTCGGCCGACCCACGTAATGGGCCAGGTCGCGGTCGTAGGCGGCCTGGAATGCCGGGTCCTGGCGGGCCTGGTCATAGGCCTGGGCCAGTTCCTGCAGCGGGCCGACCAGGGTTTCGGCGACGAAGCTGCCGCCATAGCGGCCGAAGTGGCCCTGGGCATCCGGGAAGGCGTGATAGTCGGCAATGGGGGAGGCAGACATGGATACGACCGGTGGTTCAAGACAGGTGGATACTCTAGCGCACGGGTCATGACCGGAAAATGGATATTATCTGGCGCATACCGTCAGGAAATCTCACATGAGCAGCTCATCGCTTCCGCCGCTCAATGCGCTGCGCGCGTTCGAGGCCACCGCCCGCCTGGGCGGGGTCGGCCGCGCCGCGCAGGACCTGCATGTCACCCACGGTGCGGTCAGCCGGCAGCTGAAGCTGCTGGAGGATCATCTGGGCATGGCCTTGTTCCAGCGTGCCGGTCGCGGCCTGCGCCTGACCGCCGCAGGCAGCCGCCTGCAGGTGGCATGCAGCGAGGCGTTCACCGGCATTGAAGACTGCGTGCGTGAACTGCGGCGGCCAACGGCATCTCCTGCTCTGGTATTGGGCTGCAGTGGCAGCGTGCTGGCGCGCTGGATGATCCCGCGCCTGCCTGCGCTGCAGGCCGCCCTGCCCGGCGTGCGCCTGCAGTGGTCGGCGCTGGATGGCAGCTTCACCGAGGCGCAGGCGGCGCTGGATGCGGTCCTGCTGCTGGCGCAAGGGCCTTGGCCACGCGGCTGGCAGGTACGCGAACTGGCGCCGGAACGGGTCGGCGTGGTGGTGGCCCCCTCCCACCCCGCGGCGCAACGCCTGCGGCATGTTCCACCCTCGGCACTGCTGCAGGAAACCTTGCTGCACACCAGCTCACGACCGCAGGCATGGCCGGCCTGGGCGCGGGCACATGATCTGGACACCTCGAAGCTGCAGCTGGGCACCGCCTTCGAGCATCTGTATTACCTGCTGGAGGCAGCGGTGGCAGGGCTGGGCCCGGCAATCGCACCGGAGCCACTGGTGGCCGAGGACCTGGCGGCGGGGCGGTTGATCGCGCCGTGGGGGTTTACCGCCACCGGCGGCTTCTGGGTGCTGGCATGGCCGGATGGCCCGGCCGATGCGCGGGTGGGTGCGCTGGCGGAATGGGTCAGTTCTCAGCTGGGCTGACAGGGATCAGCCCAGCTGCGTTACCTGGTGCAGGCAGTGTTTCCGGTTACTCCAGGACTGTGCAGTCCGCACGGCGCACTTCCTCGACGAAGGTGCGCATCTTGTAGCCATCCTTGATGCCCGGCTCCAGTTCGATGCCGCTGGAGACATCCACGCCCCACGGCAACGTGGCCAGCACAGCATCGTAGACGTTGTCCGGGTTCAGGCCGCCGGCCAGCAGGAACGGGCGGTGCAGGCCGGTCGGGATGCGCCCCCAGTCGAAGGCGACACCCGTGCCGCCACCGCCGCCGGGCGCGTGGCTGTCGAACAGGAATCCCGCCGCGCTGGGGTAGCGCAGCTGCAGGGTACGGGCGTTGACCTCTTCGCGCCCGCCCATGGCGATCGCCTTCAGGTACGGCATGTTGAAACTGCGGCAGAAGCTCTCGTCTTCCTCTCCATGGAACTGCAGCAGGGTCGGCCGCACCGTGCGCAGCACCTCGCGCACCTCTTCCTTGCTGTTGTTGCGGAACAGCGCCACCACGTCGACCATCGGCGCGATCGCCTGGCGCATCGCGCGCGCCTCGGCCGGAGCAACCCGACGGCTGCTCTCGCGGGCAAAGATGAAACCCACTGCGTCCACGCCCAGCTCACCGGCCAGGCGGACGTCGCCGGCGCGGGTCATGCCACAGAACTTGATGCGTGTGCGGTAGTAGGAGCGGCTCATAGCGTGACCTCGGCGGGCAGATGCCAGTTGTCGGGGTACAGGGGCCCAAGGAACACCAGGCCCTGCGGCGGTGCGGTGGGACCGGCTACGGTGCGATCGCGCCCGGCCAGCAGTTCGGCGATCCATTCCACCGGTTTTTCGCCGCTGCCCACCAGGATCAACGAACCGACGATATTGCGGACCATGTGATGAAGGAATGCATTGCCCTGCACGGCCACTTCAATCACCTCGCCCTGGCGGCTGACCTGCAGCGACTGCAGTTCACGCCGCGCATGCAACGCCTGGCACTGCACCGATCGGAACGCACTGAAGTCGTTCTCGCCAAGCAGGGCCTGGCCGGCGGCATGCATCAGGGTCTCGTCCAGCGCCCGCCGCTCCCAGCTCAGGGTCTGCCGGCCCAGCGCCGGCCGCACTTCGCGGTTGAGCAGCCGATAGCGGTAGCGGCGCGCGCGCGCGGAAAAACGGGCGTGGAAATCATCGGCCACCGGCACGCACCAGCGCACCGCGATCGAGCGCGGCAGGCGGGTGGTGGTGCCGAGCATCCAGGCGCGCGGATCGCGCACCACCTCGGTGTCGAAATGCACGACCTGGCACTGGCCGTGCACCCCAGCATCGGTGCGGCCGGCGCAGACCACCTGCAACGGCGCATCGGCGACCGACGACAGGGCCAGTTCAAGGCTGGCCTGCACGCTGGGGCCACCTTCGCCCAGGTTCTGCCAGCCCCTGAAATCGCTGCCGTCGTACTCGACGCCAAGCGCGTAACGCATGTGCTACCTCGATGCTGCGTGTGGGGCGGCGCTCAGGCCGGGTCGCGTTCGGACCACACCGCCAGTTCGTTGCCACCGGGCTCGACGAACTGGAAGCGGCTGCCCCCGGGGAAGGAAAACACCGGGCGCACGATCTCGCCGCCGGCGTCACGCACCGCTGCCTCGATCGGCGCCAGGCGGTCGGCATACAGCACCAGCAGCGGTGCGCCGGTATCGCTGGCGCGCTGCGGCTGGCCACGGAAGAAGCCGCCCTGCAGGCGGCCATCGTCGAAGGCGGTGTAGTCGCCGCCATAGTCGACGAACGACCAGCCGAACACCTTCTCGAAGAAGGCGCGGCTGGCCGCCGGATCAGCGGAGGCGAATTCAACGTAATCGATGCGGCGCTCGCGGCTCATGGCACGGTCCTTGTCAGCGGGTTCGGTCACGGCAGGCGCGCCAACAGCTCGCGCGCCTGCGCCTGGCTGTGCAGATCGCCGCCCTCGGCGACTTCCTGCAGCAGGGTACGCGCGGTCTGCGCGTCGCCCAGGTCCAGATAGGCAATGGCCAGCTCCAGCCGCTCCTGGCCGGCACGCGGTGCCCAGCCGGCATCACCGGCCGGTGCCGCGGTGTGTTCTTCGTGCGCGGCCGTGGCCATCGCGTCGTGTGGCGCACCGCTGGAATCACCGTTGTCATGGTGCTCGGCCGGCAGGTCGAACACGCCGCGGAACTGCGGCTGCTGTTCGGCGTGCAGCGCATAGTCCGGCACCGCGATCTCGTCAGCGACCGCCTGCGCGACCGGCTCATCCGGCACGGGGGCGTCCTGCGTGGGCACCGGCTCGTCCCAGCGCGGCAGATCGGTCACGGCCTCGGGCAGCTCCCCCACTTCGTCATCGCGCAGCGTCTGCGCCTGCCAGTCAGCCTGGGCGGCGACGTCGGCGATCGGTTCGGCAGCCACGTCATCCTGCACCTCGGTTGCGGTCGCCCAGGCCGGCATCGCGGGCTCCTGGCGGCCACTGTCGGACACCACCGACGACCACGAGGACTGCTCGGCCAGCGTATCCAGCGCCGCACCCGCCGGCACCGCCGCGGCCAGGCCAGCCGCATCGCCTTCTTCGCGCAGCGGCGGCAACGGTGACGGCTTGCGCCGGCGCAGCAGCCAAGCTGCCGCCGCGGCGAGCAGCAGCACGGGCAGGCCCAGCCAGTACCACGGTGTTGCCGCGTCGCGGCTGCCTGGCGCCTGGGCCAGGCGTTGCTGCGCGGCAGCCAGGTCGTTGTCCTTCATCGCGATCAGCGACTGCTGCTGTTCCTTCAGCTTCTCCAGGTCGGCCACGCGCTGCTTCAGCTCGCCGATCTCGGCATCGCGGGTAGCGATGTCCTCACGCGCCTGGCGCAGTTGCTCGTTGCCCATCATGTCACCCTCGCTGCCGGCAGCGGTGCCGGTGGTTGTGCCCGCTTTCGCGGCGTCGGACGCCAGCGCCGGAGCGATTTCAAGCCGCGCGCCGCTGGCCCCCGACGGGGACGCTGCGTTCGTGGTTTGTGCCTTGGCCACTGCTGCGACGGTACCCGCCGGCTGCGGCACGGTGCGTGCCTGGCGCCATTGCGCCGCGTGTTCGCGCACCAGCGCAGCCGCTTCGGCAGCATCGACCGCCGCCAGCGCATCGCTGCCTGGCATGCGCAGCACTGCGCCCTGCTTGAGCAGGTTCACGTTGCCACGGATGAAGGCTTCGGGATTGGCGCGCAGCAGGGCGATCATCGCGCGATCACGACTGACCTGGTTGCCACGCGCCACCGCGCTGGCAATCTGCGACAAGGTCTGGCCGCGCTGCACGGTGACGCTGCCATCGGCAGGTATGGCCGCAACCGGTGGAGGCACCGCACGCGACCGTGCTGGTGCGGGTGCCGGCGTGGGCGCCGGCGCGGACGGTGGCGTGCCCGGCGCCTCTGCCACAGGTGCCGCTGCCGGCTCGCGGGCAATGGTATTGGACAGGGTGCCAGCCGGTGCGACGATCTCCGGCTCGGCCACGGCCAGTGCGCTGGACGGCGCATCGACCAGCGCCGAGTATTCGCGGACCAGCCGGCCCTGGCCCCAGTCGGCCTCGATCAGGAAGCTCAGCGACGGCGTCTCGACCGGCGCCTGCGAGGTCACCCGCACCACCGCCCTGCCCTGCGCGTTGCGGGTCAGTTCGAACTGCAGTTCGCTGACCAGGCCGGTCGGCCGTTGCAGGCCGACGCGCTCGAAGGTGACCGGCGAAGCCAGCGCCACACGCAGGTTTTCCAGCTCGGACGGGTCGGCCGAGACTACCGGGATCTCGGCCAGCAAGGGCTGGCCCGGCTTGGACAGGACACGGATGTCGCCCAACCCCAGGGCGAGCGCCGAACTGCTGGCCAGGGCCAGCAGCGCGGCGGAAAGATAGCTGAGCGGGCGCGTTGCGCCCCTGGCCCGTTTATTCATGGGCGACACTATAAAGCGTGCGGACCAAGGTCCGCACCCACCGCAAAGATCCTTGAGGTAGTGCCGGCCGCTGGCCGGCAATCGCTTCAACCCATGGATCACGGCAATGCCGGCCAGCGGCCGGCACTACCGGTGAAGCAACCGCGCTGCTCAGCGCTGTTCGGCGGCGACCAGCTCGGCCAGCTGCACGGCATTCAGTGCCGCGCCCTTGCGCACGTTGTCCGAGACGATCCACAGGTTCAGGCCGCGCGGGTGCGACAGGTCCTCACGGATGCGACCGACGTACACCGCGTCGGTGCCCGAAGCGTGGGTCACCGGGGTCGGGTAGCCACCCGCTTCGTGGCGATCCACCACTTCGATGCCCGGCGACTGCTCCAGCAGCGCACGCGCTTCGGCCACGGTCACCTTGTCGCGGGTCTCGATCGCCACCGATTCGGAGTGGCCGTAGAACACCGGCACGCGCACTGCGGTCGGGTTCACCAGGATGCTGTCGTCGCCGAGGATCTTGCGCGTTTCCCAGACCAGCTTCATCTCTTCCTTGGTGAAGCCGTTGTCCTGGAAGTCGTCGATGTGCGGGATCAGGTTGAAGGCGATCTGCACCGGGAAGCGCTGCGGATCGATTTCCTGGAAGCTGAGCAGCTGGCCGGTCTGCTTGCCCAGCTCTTCCATCGCCGAACGGCCACCACCGGACACCGACTGGTAGGTGGACACGTTGATGCGCTCGATGCCGTACTTGCGGTGCAGCGGCGCCAGCGCCACCAGCATCTGCATGGTCGAGCAGTTCGGATTGGCGATGATGCCGCGCGGACGGTTGGCAACCTGTTCCGGGTTGACCTCGGACACCACCAGCGGCACGTCGTCGTCGTAACGGAAGGCCGAAGAATTGTCGATCACCACCGCACCGGCGGCAGCGAACTTCGGCGCGTATTCCTTCGACACGCTGCCACCGGCCGAGAACAGGGCGATCTCGACGCCGGTCGGGTCGAAAGTGGCCAGGTCCTGCACCGTGACCTTCTGGCCGTTGAACTCGATCTCGCCACCGGCCGAACGCTCGGAGGCCAGGACGCTCAGGGTACCAACCGGGAAATCACGTTCTTCAAGGATCGACAACATGGTCTCGCCAACCGCGCCGGTGGCACCGACGACGGCGACGTGGAAACTGCGCTGTGCATTGCTCATGGGGGGAAACTCTCACGAAAACGGGGATGGGAAAAATCACGCACGACAGCAGGGTTCGGGGAACCTCCTCAAGCGGGGCGCGCGGAGGTTCCCTATCGTTTCCCGGTTTTTTTGCCCAGAGTCACGCGCGCGGCCATCGCCGCGTCAGCGTTGATCGCGCTCGGCATGCGCGACGGATCGCCGTCCAGGCCGAGCCCGGCAACCAGATTATCCACGGCCAGCTGTACCATCGCCGTTCGCGTGGCCAGCGAGGCGCTGCCGATGTGCGGGGTCAGCACCACGTTGCGCAGCGCCAGCAGTTCCGGGCGCACCGTCGGCTCACCCTCATATACATCCAGGCCAGCCGCCGCCAGGCGGCCATTGGCCAGTGCGTCGGCCAATGCGGGTTCATCGACCAGGCCGCCACGGGCGATGTTCACCAGCGTGGCCGACGGCTTCATCTTCGCCAGCGCGGCGGCATCGATCAGGTGATGCGACGCCGGGGTGTACGGCAGCACCAGCAGCAGGTGGTCGGACTGCGCAAGCAGCGTATCCAGGTCCACGTAGGTGGCACCCAGCGCCGCTTCGGTGTCGGCCGGCAGCTGCGAGCGGTTGTGGTAGAGCACCTTCATGCCGAAACCGAGTGCGCCGCGGCGGGCGATGCCCTGGCCGATGCGGCCCATGCCGAGAATGCCGAGCGTGCTGCCGTGGATGTCGGCACCGAGCATGGTCTGGAACGACCACTGCTGCCACTGGCCTTCACGCAGCCAGCGCTCGGATTCGGTGATGCGGCGCGCGGTGGCCATCAGCAGGGCGAAACCGAGGTCGGCCGTGGTCTCGGTGAGCACGTCCGGGGTGTTGCTGGCGAGGATGCCGGCCGCGCTGAGCGCGTCGACATCCAGGTTGTTGTAGCCGACGCCGACGTTGGCGATCACCTGCAACTGCGCGGCATCGGCCACCTGGGCCGCGCCGATGCGCTCGTTGAGGGTGATGATCGCGCCGTCGACTGAGGCCAGCCGCTCGGTGATCTGCTGCGGCGACCAGGCGGTAACGGTGTCGGTGACGCGCAGCTGCACGCGATCGCGCAGCGGCGCGATGGCCGCATCGATCAGCGGCTGGCTCACCCACACCGTCGGCCGCGTGTCAGCCATCGATCTGCCCGGGGATGCGCGGGGTGATCGTGCCGACATCGCCACACTGCGCACGATGGCGCAGCGCCTGGTCCATCAGCACCATCGCCACCATCGCCTCGGCGATCGGGGTGGCACGGATGCCGACGCAGGGATCGTGGCGGCCGGTGGTGACCACTTCCACCACGTTGCCCGCGGTGTCCAGCGACGGGCCCGGCAGGCGCAGGCTGGAGGTTGGCTTCAACACGATCGAAGCGACCACCGGCTGGCCGGTGGAAATACCGCCGAGGATGCCGCCGGCATGGTTGCTGGCAAAGCCCTGCGGGGTCAGCAGGTCACGATGCTCGGTGCCCTTCTGCGCGGCGCTGGCGAAACCGTCGCCGATCTCCACGCCCTTCACCGCGTTGATGCTCATCAGCGCGGCGGCGAGTTCGCCGTCGAGCTTGCCGTAGATGGGCTCGCCCCAACCCGGCGGAACGTTGTCGGCGACCACGTCCACGCAGGCGCCGACCGAATCACCGGACTTGCGCAGCGCATCCATGTACGCCTCCAGCTCGGGCACCTGCGCGGCGTGCGGCCAGAAGAACGGGTTGTCTTCCACCGCCGACCAGTCGAAGCCGGCCGGGGTGATGTCGCCCAGCTGCGACAGGTAGCCACGCACGGTGACGCCGAAACGCTCGGCCAGCCACTTCTTGGCCACCACGCCGGCGGCCACGCGCATGGTGGTCTCGCGCGCCGAGGAACGGCCGCCACCGCGCGGGTCGCGGATGCCGTACTTGTGCCAGTAGCTGTAGTCGGCATGGCCCGGCCGGAACTGCTGGCCGATGTTGGCGTAGTCCTTGCTGCGCTGGTCGGTGTTGCGGATCAGCAGCGCGATCGGAGTGCCTGTGGTCAGGCCCTCGTACACGCCGGACAGGATCTCGACCTCATCGGCCTCGCGGCGCGCCGAGGTGTGCCGGCTCTTGCCGGTGGCGCGGCGCTGCAGGTCGTGGGCGAATTCGGCCGCGTCCAGCGCCAGCCCCGGCGGGCAGCCATCGATCACGCAGCCGATGGCCGGCCCGTGCGACTCGCCGAACGTGGTGACGGTGAACAGCTTGCCGAACGAATTGGAACTCACGGGCGCTGCGCCGCCAGTTCGGTGATGCGCGCGCTGTGGGCGATCAGCTCGCGGCATTCGACCGCGAAGATGCCCATCTGGCCGACCTTGAATTCGATCCAGGCGAAATCGACTTCCGGCAGCAGCTTGATCAGATGCTGTTCGGACTCGCCCACTTCACAGATCAGCAGGCCGTCTTCGCTCAGGTGCAGCGGCGCGTCACGCAGGATCTTCAGCACCAGATCCAGGCCGTCGTCGCCGGCACGCAGGCCCATGTCCGGCTCGTAGGAGTATTCCTTCGGCAGCGCATCGGTCTCGTCGTTGGTGACGTACGGCGGATTGGTGACGATCAGGTCGTAGTGGCGGCCGGACAGGCCATTGAACAGGTCCGACTTCACCAGGTTGACGTTGTATGCCTGCAGCCGCTCCCGGTTTTCTTCAGCCAGCGACAGCGCGTCGTCGCTCAGGTCGACGCCGTCCACCTGCCAGTTCGGATAGTAGTGGCCCATGGCGATAGCGATGCAGCCCGAACCGGTGCACAGGTCCAGCGCACGGTACACGTCGCGGCCGGCGAGCCACGGCTCGAAGCCGCATTCGATCAGTTCAGCGATCGGCGAGCGCGGCACCAGCGCGCGCTTGTCGCTCTTGAAGCTCAAGCCTGCAAACCAGGCTTCACCCGTCAGGTAGGCGGCCGGGATGCGTTCGTCGATGCGGCGCTGGAACAGCTCCAGCACGCGCAGCTTCTCGGCCTGCAGCAGCCGCGCCTGGCCGTACGCCGGGCCGAGGTCGTGCGGCAGGTGCAGGCTGTGCAGCACCAGCTGGGTGGCCTCGTCCAGCGCGTTGTCATAGCTGTGCCCGAAGGTCAGCCCGGCTTCGTTGAAACGGCTGGTGCCGTAGCGGATCAGATCGATGATCGTGTGGAGTTCGGCGGCCGTTTCAGCGGTCATGGCGGTACTGCGGGCAAAGTGGCCCCCGATTATAGGGGCTGGCGCCCGCGGCGGCATCCGTTGCGGCGGAAACGATCGGGCCGCAGCCGGTATGATGGAGCCCATTTCGCGCGGGAGCCCCCATGTTCAATCGCAACGCCGGCATCATCCTGCTGATCGCCCTGGCGGCGGGGCTCGGCCTGCTGGCCGCCCAGCAGGTGTTCGCGCCGAAGCCGCCGGCCAACGCCCCGGCTACCGAAGCGATCACCCTGTATCCGCAACCGCGTGAACTGCCTGACTTCAACCTGGCCCAATCCGACGGCACCCGGCTCATTCCCGGCGAGCTGAAGGGCCACTGGACCCTGGTGTTCCTGGGCTTCACCTTCTGCCCCGACGTCTGCCCGACCACCCTGGCCGAGCTGGCCGGCGCGCAGAACCAGTGGGAGGCCCTGCCCGACAGCCTGCGCCCGCGCGTGCTGTTCATCTCGGTCGACCCCGACCGCGACAGCGCCATCCGCCTGGGCGAATACGTGCACGGCTTCCACAAGGACACCCTGGCCGCCACCGCCGACGTTCCCTCGCTGGAGCGCTTCGCCACCTCGCTGGGCTTTGTGTTCCAGAAGGTGCCGGGCAAGCACTTCGACGAGAACCCCGAGGATTACACCGTCGAGCATTCGGCCAGCCTGGCCGTGCTCGACCCGCAGGGCCGCCTCGCCGGCCTGGTGCGCCCCCCGTTCAACGCGCCGGCGATCGCCCGCGACCTGCAGAAGCTGACCGAGAAAACCGCCCCATGAGTCTCACCACCGCCCTGACGTACGTCCTGCCCCACCGTCTGCTGTCCTCGATGGCGCGTTCGCTGGCGTACTCGGACGACCCGCGCGTGTCACGCTGGCTGATCGACACGGTCACCCGCAAGTTCAACGTCAACCTGGATGAGGCGGCCAACCCGGACCCGCGCAGCTATGCCACCTTCAACCAGTTCTTCACCCGTGCGCTGAAGCCGGGCGCGCGGGTGGCCGATGCCGATCCGCGCAGCCTGGTGATGCCGGCCGACGGCCGCATCAGCCAGCTGGGAAAGATCGAGGCCGGCCGCATCTTCCAGGCCAAGGGCCAGTCGTTCACCGCGGCCGAGCTGCTGGGCAGCGACGAGGATGCCAAGCCTTACAACGACGGGCTATATGCCACCGTCTATCTGTCGCCGCGCGACTACCACCGCGTGCACATGCCCTGGACCGGCACCCTGCGTGAAACCGTGCACGTGCCGGGCCGCCTGTTCAGCGTCGGCCCGGCCGCAGTGAACGGCGTGCCACGCCTGTTCGCGCGCAACGAGCGCCTGGTCTGCCACTTCGACACCAGCTTCGGCCCGATGGTCAGCGTGATGGTCGGTGCGCTGCTGGTGTCCGGCGTGGAAACTGTATGGAGCGGCGAAGAGATCCCGGCCTATGGCGACCGCATCACCCGCAAGGACTACCGCGGCCAGGGCATCAGGCTGGAGCGTTTCGCCGAGATGGCGCGCTTCAACTATGGCTCGACCGTGATCGTGCTGCTGCCGCCCGGCGTGGCCGAGTTCGCCCCGCAGCTGGGCGCTGAAAGCCCGGTGCAGCTGGGCCAGGCGCTGGCCACGCTGCGCTGAGGCTTCGGTAGTGCCGGCCGCCGGCCGGCATCTCCGTTGATCCAACGCGTCGAGCATTGCCGGCCAGCGGCCGGCACTACCGTACGCGCGTTACTGCAGGGCCGGGGCCGGGCCGACGTCCATGCCGTCGTAGTCTTCCACGCCCTTTTCGGTGGCCAGGGCCGCGAATTCCTGGTTGCGGCGGTCCAGCGAAGCTTCGTCGTGGATCTCCACGCGCTCCACGTGCAGCACATGGAACGGCGCGTCGCCTTCTTCCGGCTCCTGCTCGAACAGTTCGACGAAGTTGTAGCCCTGCGCCTGCAGGTGGTCGGCCAGGGCCTGCAGCGGCTCGGCGGTCGAGTGAACGAAGAAATAGCCCCACAGCAACGGGCCGCTGATGTCCCAGTCAGTGTTCTCGCGGAGGTTGGCGAACAGGTTGCGGGTGTCTTCGAGGTCCATGCGGGTTCCAGGGGTCGTGGGATTACTTGTCGCAGCCCTGCAGCTTCAGCGTCTGGCCGTGGCGCAGGCTGTAGGCGGGGGCTTTCAGGCCGTTGGCGCGGGCCAGGGTCGGCACGTCGCACTGGAACTTCGCCGCGATGGCGCCCAGGGTCTCGCCCTTGCCTACCTTGTGGCTGCGCACCGGCTTTGCCCGGGCGGGCGCCGGGCGCGGGGTCGCCACCGCCGCCACGGGTGTCGTCGGCACGCTGGTCGAGGCTGCGGCATCGGCCACCGGCACCACACCACCCACCGCCACGCTGCCGGTGTAGCTGGCCGCGATCGGGCGCTTGATCGCCGCGTTCAGGTCGGCGGTGATCAGGGTGCGGGCCAGGTCCGCACGCGGGCCACTGACGCAGTTGCGCTGGTACAGGCCGGCGATGCGGGTAGTGGCGTTGATCAGCGTGCCGGCCGGAATCCAGCCATCGGCTTCATAGCGCGGATTGAGATTGCGCAGCGCGCGCATGTAGCCATCGCGGGTGCCGTGGCTGCCCAGGCAGATGGTCAGTTCGTAGATGGTGGTGGACTTGGCCAGCCGCAGCGTGGCCGGCTGCGCGCTGATCTTCGGGAACTCCACGCCGTACTGCTGCGGGTGCAGGAAGATCCAGGCCGCCGCGATCACCATCGGCACATAGTCCTTGGTCTCGCCGGGGAACTGGTTGTAGACGCTGTCGGTCCAGAAACTCTGGCCGCCGCTCTGCTTGAACACCCGCGCGGCGCGGCCTTCGCCACCGTTATAGGCGGCCACCGACATTTCCACGTTGTTGTTGAGCTCGCGCAGGCGCTCGTTGAGGTAACTGGCACTGGCTTCGGCAGCGCTGCGCGCATCGAAGCGCGTGTCGAAACCGGTGCCGTCCGGGCCCAGGCCGAAGCGTCGGCCGGTGGCCGGCATGAACTGCATCAGGCCGGCGGCACCCGCGCGCGAGGAGGCATGCACGCGGCCGTTGGATTCCTTGGCCATGATGCCGAACAGCAGCGCCTCGGGCAGCCCGCGCTTTTCCCACTCCGGCCACATCACCGCGCGCAGGTTCTGGTAGTTCTCGTAACTGGTCAGCAGCGCCGGGCGCATGTCGGTCAGCCAGCGGCGGATGCCGGCCTGTACCGCCGGGTTGTACTCGACCATCGTGTCGAAGGCGTGCCGCTTGTCGTTCAGCAGTGCGGCGGCGCGGGCCGCCTCGGGTACGTCTGCGGTGAGCGGACCGATATGGTCGGGGTCGGCTTCCAGGCGGTCGCCGCCCTCATCGGCCACGTCATCGCTGGCCGCCGCATCGGCGTCATGTTTGAGCAGGCGCTTGTAGCTGGCCAGCAGCGTGCCCATCTGGCAGCCCTTCTGCTTCACGCAGTCGTTGAGGACATCTTCCATGTCCTCCAGCGCGGCGTCGGCCTCGTTGCTGCCCTTGGGGTCGGCATTGGCGACCAGCAGCAGCGCGTCGCTGTAGCGCTTCTCGGCGGCTGTCATGCGCTGCTGCAGCGCATCGACCTTCACCTTGTCCCGGGCCGAGACCCGTTGCGCATGGGCGTCAGGCGCCAGGGAAACCAGGCCGGCCAGGGCCAGCAGCGGCCAACCGCGGGAAATCAGGACAGAAACGGGCATTGATGGCACTGTGTGCGAAACAGGCAGGCAGAGTAGCGGCGCCGCCAAGGTCGGGGCAAGCCGGACCTTCGGACCGTCATCCCTGCCCGTTAACATTGGGCTATTCACTACTAAGGGCTGGACCATGGATCCGATTCTGCTCGGCAAAGGCATTACCGACGATATTGCCGTCACCCTGCTGCCGAAACTCGGCAACCGCCACGGTCTGGTGGCCGGCGCCACCGGCACCGGCAAGACGGTGACCCTGATGACCCTGGCCGAAGGCTTCTCGCGGCTGGGAGTGCCGGTGTTCCTGGCCGATGTGAAGGGCGATGTATCCGGCCTGGCCGTGCCCGGCACCGGTGCCGAAAACCTGCTGCAGCGTGCCGCAGAGATCGGCGTGGCCGACTATGCCCCGGCCGCCAGCCCGACCATTTTCTGGGATCTCTACGGCAAGCTCGGCCATCCGGTGCGCACCACCGTCAGCGAAATGGGCCCGACCCTGCTGTCGCGCATCCTCGAATTGAACGACACCCAGGCCGGCGTGCTCGACATCGTGTTCAAGCTGGCCGACGACCGTGGCCTGCTGCTGCTGGACATGGACGACCTGCGTGCCCTGCTCGGCCTGGTGGCCGAGGAACGCAAGGACATTTCCACCGAATACGGGCTGGTCAGCGCACAGTCGATCGCCGCGATCCAGCGCTCGGTGCTGCGCTTGGCCCAGGATGGCGGCGAGCACTTCTTCGGCGAACCGGCGCTGGAGCTGGCCGACATCATGCGGGTCAATCACGACGGCCGCGGCATGATCGGCATCCTCGCCGCCGACCAGCTGGTGCTCAAGCCCAAGCTGTATTCCACCTTCCTGCTGTGGCTGTTGTCGGAACTGTTCGAGCAGCTGCCGGAAGTGGGCGACCTGGACAAGCCGAAGCTGGTCTTCATCTTCGACGAGGCGCACCTGCTGTTCGACGATGCGCCGCCGTCGCTGGTACAGCGCATCGAGCAGGTCGTGCGCCTGATCCGTTCCAAGGGCGTGGGCGTGTATTTCTGCTCGCAGTTCCCCGATGACGTGCCGGGCAACATCCTCGGCCAGCTCGGCAACCGGGTGCAGCACGCGCTGCGTGCGTTCACCCCGCGTGACCAGAAGGCGGTGAAGACCGCGGCCGAAACCTTCGTACCCAATCCCAAACTGGACGTGGCCAAGGTGCTCAGCCAGCTTGGTACCGGTGAAGCGCTGGTCTCCACGCTGCAGGACAAGGGCATACCGATGCCGGTGCAGCAGACGATGATCGCGCCGCCGCGCTGCCGGATGGGGCCGATCACCGACGCCGAACGCGCCCAGGTGCGCGCCGGCAGCCCGGTCGGCAGCCGCTACGACACCGCGATCAACCGTGAGTCGGCAGCGGAGCTGCTGGCGCAGCGCGCGCAGAAGGCGACCGAGCAGGCGCAGGCCCCTGCCGCACGCAGCCGCGAGCAGGACGAGGCGCAGGAAGGAGGCTTCGGCCAGTCGATCAAGGACGCGATCTTCGGCACCAAGCGCCGCCAGGGCATGATCGAGACCATGGCCAAGCAGACCACGCGCACCGTCGGCACCAAGCTGGGCAACCAGATCGTGCGTGGCATCCTGGGCGGCATCTTCGGCGGCAAGCGCTGAGGATCACCTGCTGTTTCCGCGCGTCGCGCCAGGCCTGGTGCGACGCGCCCGTTCCCCATCGCAAGAGAAGTCGTACTGCATGTCCCGCTGGCGTCCCCCCGCAGAAAAGAGCACCGCGCTGATCACCGCCGCCGGCCACGCCCGGCTGAAGGCCGAACTGGACGAGCTATGGCGGGTGCGACGGCCGGAGGTGGTCAAGGCACTGGCGGCAGCCGCTGCAGAAGGCGACCGCTCGGAAAACGCCGAGTACACCTACCGCAAGAAGCAGCTGGGCGAGATCGACCGCCGCGTGCGCTACCTGACCAAGCGGCTGGAAGCGTTGCGCGTGGTCGACACCACCCCGACCGATCCGCAGGCGGTGTTCTTCGGCGCCTGGGTGGAGCTGGAGAATGTCGACAGCGGCGACACCAGCCGCTATCGCATCGTCGGCCCGGACGAGACCGACGCCGGCCTGGGCTGGATCAGCATCGATTCGCCGCTGGCGCGGGCGCTGCTGAAAAAGCGGCTGGATGATGAATTTTCGGTGGAGCTGCCCGGCGGGCAGTTCACCTTCGCGGTGATCGGGGTGGAATACGCACCGTTGTAGAGTCGAGCCATGCTCGACTGCGTTGCCGTTGTAGAGTCGAGCTTGCTCGACTACACCTGCAGCCAGTCGAGCAAGCTCGACGCTACGCAACGGGGCAGTCGAGCGAGCTCGACTCTACTGGGCCGCGTGCAACGGCGGCGGGTACGCGCGGCCGGCACGCAGCGGACGGAAGTAGTCGGCGTCGGCGTAGAAGGCGGCATCCTGCCTTTCATGCCAGTCGGGAATGCCCGCCAACGGCAGCGGCCGCAGCTGCGCTGGATCGGTGATCGCCCTGCCCTCGCCGATGGCCGCGGCCACCTCGGCGATGCAGCGATCATCATCATCCCCCTGCACCACCACGCACTTGCCCACCAGCAGGCGGCCCGGCAGCAGTGCCTGTTCCATCAGCGCATGGCCGAATACCGCAGCGATGGCCATGTCACCGCTGTGCCAGCGTGTTGGCTCGAACAATGCAGGCCAGTCATGCCCATCCCATGCCGCAAGCAACGTGTCATCGCACACACGCACGATCACGCCGGTTTCATCGAACTGGGTCAGTGCTGCCTGCGCGCGGTTGCGCTGGCCCGGCGGCATTGTCTCGATATGCCGGCATTGCTGCGCGTTGAGTGCCTGCTTGAGCTGCGGGAAACGGGCCCACACCAGTGCATTGAACAGGTCATGCCAGTTGTCGGCGCGGGTGGCGATGCGCCCCTGCGCGATACGCACCTCGTAGTGCAGACCGTCGGCCAGCAACGCGGCATCCTGTTCAACCAGGCGTTTGCCGGGCAATTCCAGCCGCGCATCAAGCGCAGCGATGGGCGGCCATGCAGTGCCGTCCAGCAGATCACGGAAGTCATGCAGCCCGCCAAACAGCGGATGCCTGAATGCCTGCGGATCGACCGCCGCACGCGGCGGCGGCACGAAGCGCCGGGGACCGCCGTTGCCACCGGCGGCGGCGGTCACAACATCTTGAGATCGAACGCCGGGCGGGTGGCGGCCGCCAGCGCATCACCGTACAGGTCGTGCTCGTCGCTCTCGGTGATCTCCACATCGACGAACTCGCCTACGCGCAGCGGCACCTGGTCGGCGTTCTGGATGTGCACCAGGCCGTCGATCTCCGGCGCATCGGCCTTGGAACGGGCCACGGCGATGTCGCCTTCGATGGCATCGACCAGGCACTGCTGCACCGTGCCGATCTTGGCTTCCAGGCGCGCGGCGGAAATCTGCGCCTGCTTCTCCATGAAGCGGGCCAGGCGTTCCTGCTTCACTTCCTCTGGCACGGCGTCGGGCAGATCGTTGGCAGTGGCCCCCTCGACCGGCGAGTAGGCGAACGCACCCACGCGGTCCAGCTGTGCTTCGTCGAGGAACGACAGCAGCTCTTCGAACTCGGCCTCGGTCTCGCCCGGGAAGCCGACGATGAAGGTCGAACGCACGGTGATGTCCGGCGCGATGCGGCGCCAGTTCTGCACGCGCTCAAGGGTCTTCTCGACCGCGCCCGGACGCTTCATCAGGCGCAGGATGCGCGGGCTGGCGTGCTGGAACGGGATGTCCAGGTACGGCAGGATGCGGTTCTCGGCCATCAGCGGCACGACTTCGTCCACGTGCGGATACGGGTAGACGTAGTGCATGCGCACCCACGCATCCAGCTCGGACAGGCCTTCGCACAGCGCCTTCAGGCGGGTCTGGTAGGCCTTGTCGCGCCACATCTTCTCGGCGTACTTCACGTCCACGCCGTAGGCCGAGGTGTCCTGCGACACCACCAGCAGTTCACGCACGCCGCCACGCACCAGGCGCTCGGCTTCGCGCAGCACCTCGTCGACCGGGCGCGAGACCAGCTTGCCGCGCATCGACGGGATGATGCAGAAGCTGCACTTGTGGTTGCAGCCCTCGGAAATCTTCAGGTAGGCATAGTGGCGCGGGGTCAGCTTGATGCCATAGTCGGGCACCAGGTCCACGAACGGATCGTGCTTGGGCGGCAGCGCTTCGTGCACCGCTTCCATCACGCTCTGGTAGTCCTGCGGGCCGGACACCGCCAGCACGTTCGGGTACGCCTCGCGGATCTGCTCCGGGCGCTTGCCCAGGCAGCCGGTGACGATGACCTTGCCGTTCTGGTTCATCGCCTCGCCGATCGCGTCCAGCGACTCGGTCACTGCCGAATCGATGAAGCCGCAGGTGTTGACCACCACCACGTCGGCCGAATCGTAGGACGGGACGATGTCGTAGCCCTCCGAGCGGAGCTGGGTGAGGATGCGCTCGGAATCGACGAGGGCCTTCGGGCAGCCAAGGCTGACGAAGCCGACTTTGGGGTTCAGCTGGGACATGGAATCGCGGGACTCTGGGGGCCTGGGCCCCTGCCGGCGTGGCAGGGGTTCCTGGGGGCCGGGGCCTGAAAGGGCGCCAGTATACCGGGGTTGTTGTGCCACCTCTGAACGACACGAGGGCTGATTCCCTGCCCGTTCGGCACCCTACCGCCTGAGCGTGTACCACGCGTCGTCCGGCGGTATGGAACGACGGTCACCATCGTCTTCTTCGCGGAAGGCTTCGGGCCTCAACAATTGCAGGAACTGTCGCCTTGCAGGCGGTATGCCATTCAAGCGCCATTGGCTCACGGAAGCGGAGCTCACCTCGCATAGGCGGGCCACGCTGCCGGTCCCTCCCAGGCGATCGATGACGGTAGAAGCACTAGGATTTTTCATAACCCGAAAATTAGACACATCTAATTTTCTCGTCAATAGCTACTCCTAATTAGTTAAGAATTAGTCTTTCCTAATGAGCACTCTTTCTGAACGTTTGGTCCGTGCACTCGGACATGCCCAGATCACCCAGGCCCATTTGGCTCGAGAGGTCGGCGTTTCCGCACCGAGCGTCCACAACTGGTTCAGTGGAAAGGCAAAATTTCTGCGTGGCGCGAACCTCTTGGCGGCGGCCAAGGTGCTGGGTGTCAGTGAATCCTGGCTTGCTACCGGTAACGGCACGATGCTGCCCACAGGCTCCATTGCAGATGGCAAGCCGGCGATTGGCGAGATGGAACCGTCTCCGGGATACGTTCGTTTCAACGTCCTGGAAGCAGACACGGGTGCCAACTACGACACACCCGAGGTCATGAGAACGATCGAGGTTGCCGAATGGGAAGTGCGACGGAAGCTGGGCTTCCTGCCACCGCCTGGACGCATCCAGATCATCACCGGTCGCGGCCCCTCGATGCGGCCAAAATTGGAAGATGGCGACATCGTCTGGATCGATACCAGCTTCGATCACTTTGACGGTGACGATTACTACCTCATCACCCTTGGCGGCGAAACGCAGATCAAGATGCTGCAGAAGCGGGGCGATGGCCTCTACGTGGTGAGCGTGAATACAGACTTCCCGCCCTATCGCCCCGAGCCCGGCAAGGTCAGCATCCTTGGCAAGGCGCTGGTCCATGCGGGGTTTCGCAAGTTCTGAGTGTCATGGGAAGTCACTGCCGCCGATGCCGCTTCCAGCATCGCGCTTGGCGACCTCGCTCTGAACGGCCAGCCGCCCGATCCCGCACAGCCGCTGACACGCCGCTAACCCGCGCAGCGCCGACAATGCAGTCCTGTTCCCTGCAACGAGGAAGATGACGATGGCCGAGTGGATCACCCTGGATACCCATCACGGCCCGGTACGGGCCTGGCAGGCCCTGCCGGAAGGCACCCCGCGTGGCGGGCTGGTGGTGGTGCAGGAAATCTTCGGCGCCAACCCGCACATCCGCAGCGTGGCCGAGCGCTTCGCCGCCGAGGGCTACGCGGTGCTGGCGCCGTCGTTCTTCGACCTGGTCGACGGCCCCGATGCCGACCCCGATGCCCTCCCCTACAGCCCCGAGGGCGTGAAGGTCGGCCTGGAACGGGTTACCGCGCTGGGCATGGAGAAGGCACTGGAAGTGGTCCGCGCCGCGGCAACCCGGCTTGCTCCCTACGGCAAGGTCGGCACGGTCGGCTACTGCTGGGGCGGTACCGTGGCGATGCTGTCGGCAGTGCGCCTGGGTCTGCCCTCGGTCAGCTACTACGGTGCGCGCAACGTGCAGTTCCTCGATGAGACGCCCAAGGCCCCGGTGATCTTTCACTTCGGTGCCCAGGACAAGAGCATCCCGCCGGAGGCGGTCCAGGCCCACCGCGAGAAGCTGCCGCAGATGGCCACCTTCGTCTATCCGGCCGATCATGCCTTCAACCGCGAGGTCGGACATGCGTATGATCCAGACAGCGCCGCCCTGGCGCTGCAACGCACCCTGGACTTCTTCTCGGAGCATCTTGGATGAGCGAATTCGAACTCGATTCACGCCTGGCCACCGATAGCGTGCTGGTGGCCGAAGGACCGTTGTCGCAAGTGCGGCTGATGAACGACGAACGATTCCCCTGGCTGGTGCTGGTACCGCGCCTGGCCGGGGTGACCGAGTGGATCGAGCTGGACGGCGAGCAGCAGGACAAGCTGCGCACCGAGCTCAACCGCGCCTGCAAGGCCCTGAAGGGCGCCGACGGCGTGGAGAAGATCAACATCGGCGCGCTGGGCAACATCGTGCGCCAGCTGCATTTCCACGTGATCGGCCGCCATGACGGCGATCCGGCCTGGCCGGGCCCGGTCTGGGGCAGCGGCCCGGCACACCGCTACGAGCCGTCGGCACTGGACCAGCATGTCGCCTACTGGAAGGACCGGCTAGGATATCCGGCCCACTCCTGAGCCTTCGCCGACCCGATGCGATTCAACCTCGTTGCCGCCATCCTGCTGATCCTGATCGGCCTGTTCATGCTTGCCAGCAACCTCGGCTGGACGCACCTGAACCTGTCCAAGCTGCTGCTGACCTGGTGGCCGGTGGCGCTGGTGGGCGTCGGCATCGCCATGCTGTTCGGTCGCGGAAAATGACGAAGGCGGCGCATTGCGCCGCCTTCTTTCATGTAGAGCCGAGCATGGCTCGGCTCCACAAACGGCCCACCGTCATCAGGTCCGCGGCAGGGTCACGCCGGTCTGGCCCTGGTACTTGCCGCCACGATCCTTGTACGACGTTTCGCAGACGTCATCGGATGCCGCCTGGAAGAACAGCATCTGGGCCACGCCCTCGTTGGCGTAGATGCGCGCCGGCAACGGCGTGGTGTTGCTGAATTCCAGGGTCACGTGGCCTTCCCATTCCGGCTCCAGCGGGGTCACGTTGACGATGATGCCGCAGCGCGCGTAGGTGCTCTTGCCCAGGCACACCACCAGGGTGTCGCGCGGGATGCGGAAGTACTCGACGGTCCTGGCCAGCGCGAAGCTGTTCGGCGGGATGATGCACTCGTCGCCGACGATATCCACGAAGCTGCCCGGGTCGAAGTGCTTGGGGTCAACAATCGTCGAGTTGATGTTGGTGAACACCTTGAACTCGCGCGAGCAGCGCACGTCGTAGCCATAGCTGGACGTGCCATAGCTGACGATGCGCTCGCCGTTGGCCTGCTTGACCTGCCCGGCCTCGAACGGCTCGATCATGCCGTGCTGCTCGGACATGCGGCGGATCCAACGGTCACTCTTGATGCTCATGCTTTGTCCTGGGAATGCGAGGGGGCGCGAGGATTCTAGCAGGGGGCCGGGCGTGGCCGGCGGCCCCTGCGCAGGCACTTACAGCAGCGAAGACAGGATCGGGATCGACGCGCGCGGGCGCTTGCCGACTTCCTCGACCAGGCGCTGTGCGGCATGGCGATAGGCCTGGGCCGGCACCGAATCGGGCTGGGCGACGGTGATCGGGGTACCGGCGTCGCCCTGCTCGCGGATGCCGATCTGCAGCGGCAGCGAGCCCAGCAGCGGCACGCCGTATTGCGCCGCCATGCGCTCGCCACCGCCTTCGCCGAACAGGTGCTCGACGTGCCCGCAGTTGCTGCAGGTATGCACGGCCATGTTCTCGACGATGCCCAGCACCGGTACTTCGACCTTCTCGAACATCTTCAGCGCCTTCTTCGCATCCAGCGTGGCGATGTCCTGCGGCGTGGTGACGATCACCGCACCGGCCAGCGGGATCTTCTGGGTCAGGGTCAGCTGGATGTCACCGGTGCCCGGCGGCAGGTCGATCAGCAGGAAGTCCAGGTCATCCCACAGGGTGTCGTTGAACAGCTGGGTCATCGCCGAGGTGGCCATCGGGCCACGCCAGATCATTGGCGTGTCCTCTTCGATCAGGTAGCCGATCGACATGGTATCCACGCCGAACGCGCGCAGCGGCTCGATGCTCTTGTTGTCAGGGCTTTCCGGACGGCCGGACAGGCCCAGCATGGCCGGTACGCTGGGACCGTAGATGTCCGCATCCAGCACGCCTACACGCGCACCCAACTGCTGCAGCGCAACGGCCAGGTTGACCGCGGTCGTCGACTTGCCGACGCCGCCCTTGCCCGAACCAACCGCGATCACGTTGCGGATGCGGGCATGCGGCGTCAGCCCCTTCTGGACCTGGCTGGCATGGGGACGGCGGAGAGAACTGTTCACAACGGGCACCAGCGGAATCAGGGGGGATAACCCAACATCATACAAGCTGGACGTAGCCTGACTGAAATTCAGGATTGCTACGGATTCGTGCACAGATTGTTAAGTTCATGTTACGTTCCTGAAGCACTGTTTTGGGCTGCGGGGCTGGTCTCCAGCACGCACGATGGCGCATGCGCAGTGCCGATTTTTGTTTCTGCTCTCTATTGGAACTACATGAAATACGTAAGCAACACCGCACGTCGCAACACGCTCGCCGTCGCCCTGATTTCCGCTCTGATGGCCGCCGCCCCGGCAATGGCCCAGGACAAGGCGACCAACCTGGACAAGATCACCGTCACCGGTTCGCTGATCCCGCAGACCCAGGTTGAAACCCAGACCCCGGTGATGTCCATCACCGCCGAAGACATCCAGACCCGCGGCTTCAGCAGCGTTGCTGAAGTGCTGCAGCAGTCGTCGCTGACCACCGGCGGCCTGCAGGGCGGCCAGACCTCGGGTTCGTTCACCCAGGGCGCCGAAGCAGCCGGCATGTTCGGCCTGAACCCGGGCTACACCAAGTACCTGATCAACGGCCGCCCGATGCTCTCGTATCCGGCGCTGTACAACGGCAGCGACACCTTCAACAACATCAGCGGCATTCCGATCGACATCGTCGAGCGCATCGAAGTGCTGCCGGGTGGCCAGTCCTCGCTGTACGGCTCGGACGCCATCGCCGGTGTGGTCAACATCATCCTGAAGGAGCGCATGGACGGCGGCACGATGACCGTCCGTGGCGGCACCTACACCGAAGGCGGCGGCAGCAACATCCGCTTCAGCGCAGCCAAGGGCTTCAACGCGTTCGACGACCGCTTCCACGCGCTGGTCAACGTGCAGATCGAAAACGGCAGCCCGATCTGGGGCTACCAGCGTGACATCACCAAGCAGAACAACCCGGTCGGCTACACCGCACAGGTGCCGTCGAACGACTTCGCCGTCATCACCAACGCAGACAACAAGCTGCTGATGATGGATCCGAGCCGCTGCGCCAACGTCGCAGGCCTGTACGACGGCACCACCGTTGTCGGCAAGCGCACCTCGGGCGAGTCCTGCGGTTCGGTGTACAGCGCCGGCTACAAGACCCTGAAGAACGGCAAGAACAGCGGCCAGTTCTACTCGTCGATGACCTTCGACGTGAACGACAACTTCCAGCTGTTCGCCGACGTGCTGTACAGCAAGGAAAAGACCGAGTTCACCTCCGGCTCCAGCGCCCTGTGGTGGGGCACCAAGTCGGTCATGGGTGGCTTCTATGACCAGGGCATCGGCAAGGTCGTCAACCTGCAGCGCGCCTTCGCACCGGAAGAAATCGGCCCGGGCCACTACAACAACATCCTGAACTCCGATGAGAGCCGCGCCTACCAGGTCACCCTGGGCGGCAAGGGCATGGTCGGCGACTGGGATTACAGCGCCAGCTTCACCCGCGGCGAATACCGCCTGGACCAGAACCGCTTCGTGCGCTTCAAGGACAAGATCGAGGACTTCTTCGGCCAGACCGTGCTGGGCCCGCGCCTGGGCACCTACACCGATCCGAAGGACCCGACCGCCACGTTCGGCATCTACAACCCGAACTACGCTGCGTTCTACTCGCCGATCACCCCGGACCAGTTCGCCAGCTTCACCGGCTACGGCACCCACCGCAGCAAGACCTGGCAGAACCTGGGTCGCGTGCAGGTGACCAACGGCTCGCTGTTCAGCCTGCCGGGCGGTGACGCCGGCCTGGCCGTCGTCCTGGAAGGTGGCAGCGAAGGTTGGGACTACTCGCCGGACCAGGCCTTCATCGATGGCAACGTGTGGGGCACCACCGCCGTCGCCGGCGCCGGTCACCGCAGCAACTACGCGGTCACCAGCGAACTGCGCATGCCGCTGTTCGAGAAGCTGACCGTCAGCGCCTCGGGCCGCTATGACGCGTTCAAGATTGCCGACAAGACCGTCGACAAGGCCACCTACAGCATCGGCCTGGAATTCCGTCCGATCGAAAGCCTGCTGCTGCGCGGCAAGTACGGCACCGCCTTCCGTGCACCGACCCTGTCCGATGCGTTCCAGGGCATGAGCGGCTCGTACTCGTCCGGCCAGAACGATTACTACCGTTGCAGCCAGCTGGGCTACGCGCTGCGTGACGAGGCCTGCTCCTTCTACAAGACCACCTCGGTGTACAGCGAAAAGTCCGGCAACCCGGACCTGAAGCCGATCACCGCCGACGTGTGGAGCGCAGGCGTGGTGTGGGCCCCGGTGAGCAACTTCTCGCTGTCGGCCGACTACTACAACTGGAAGATCAAGAACGAGGTCAAGACCCTGAGCACCGACCAGCTGCTGCTGGCCGAGTACCAGTGCCGCAACGGCCTGCCGAACAACACCTCGGCCAGCTGCCAGAACGTGACCGACTGGGTGTCCCGCGATGCCGGTGGCAACCTGACCCGCGTGTACACGCCGAAGCTGAACGTTGCCAGCCAGAACCTGGAAGCGGTGACCGTGGCGGCGAAGTACCAGCAGGATATCGGCCGCTTCGGCTCGCTGATGTTCTCCGGCAACTACACCAACATGCTCAAGCGTGAAGTGCAGCCGATGCCGGGCGCCGCCAAGCTCGATCTGCTGAGCGATCCGTACAACATGTGGTACTACGACAACTTCGCCAAGGTCCGTGGCGATCTGTCGGTGGCCTGGAACATCGCCAAGTTCACCACCACCGTGTATGCCAACTACGTCGGCAGCACCCCGAACTACCTGGCCTACACCGGCCGCAGCTACGGCTACGTCCACTCTTCCGGCGCCAAGGCAGGCAAGTGGGGTTCGTACACCACCTACAACCTGAGCATGAACTACCAGGCACAGGACGATCTGGTGCTGTCGCTGATGGTCAACAACGTGTTCAACAAGCTGCCGGAAGGCCAGCGCTACAACTACCCGGGTAACGAATCGACCCCGTTCAATGACGGCTTCTACAGCGTCTACGGCCGCCAGATCTCGGCCCAGGTCAAGTACAACTTCTGATCCCGTCGTTTTCCGGACTTCGTGTCTGGACCAGGCCCCGCTTCGGCGGGGCCTTTTTTTTTGCCTGGGAAAACCGGTCAGAAAATGAAAGGGCGTCCCGATTGTTAATGACCGATCATTTTGCATTCATTCATTTCGCCAGATTCAGCAAAACAGGACAACATCCGCAAATTGTTGTTTTCAAAGAACACATCCACAGAACTGTGACAAAGCCAGTCAAATGCGGTTACACATCTGCGCATTTCAAGTTAAGCCCATGTTAGGTTTCAGGCACACCGCCCCGCATGCCTGCAGAGCGGCCGGACATAAATCGAGCCCCGGGAAGGGGAAACGCGTTCTTACGATCACACGGAGTAATCGCATGTCTCGCAGTCGCTTCTTGTTCCCACGCCATCCGCTCACCTGCGCCGTGCTCAGCGGCCTGTTCCTTGCCAGCGCCAGCACCGGCGCGCTCGCGCAGGACAGCAAGAGTGCAGCCACCAACCTCGACCGGGTCACCGTCACCGGTTCGCTGATCCCGCAGACCCAGATCGAAAACCAGACGCCGGTGCTGACCATCAGCGCCGAGGCGATCCAGGCGCGCGGCTTCTCCAGCGTTGCCGAAGTGCTGCAGCAGTCCTCGCTCACTACTGGCGGCCTGCAGGGCGGCCAGACCTCCGCATCGTTCACCCAGGGCGCCGAAGCGGCCGGGATGTTCGGCCTCAACCCGGGCTACACCAAGTACCTGATCAATGGCCGCCCGATGTTGTCCTACCCGGCGCTGTACAACGGCAGCGACGCGTTCAACAACATCAGCGGCATCCCGATCGATATCGTCGACCGCATCGAAGTCCTGCCGGGCGGCCAGTCCTCGCTGTACGGTTCGGACGCCATTGCCGGCGTAGTCAACATCATCCTGAAGGAGCGCATGGACGGCGGCACGCTGAATGTCCGTGGCGGCGCCTATTCGGATGGTGGCGGCGCCAGCTTCCGGGTGAGCGGGGCAAATGGCTTCAACAGCCGCGATGATCGCTTCCGCGCGCTGGTCAACGTGCAGTACGAGAAGACCAACCCGATCTGGGGCTACCAGCGCGACATCACCAAGCAGAACAATCCGCGCGGCTATACCCGCCAGCTGCCCTCGAACGACTTCCTGGTCTTCGATGCTGACACCGATGACTTCCTGATGATGGATCCGAGCAACTGCGCCAGCGTTGCCGGGCAGTTCGATGGCACCACCATCCTGGGCACGCGCCGGGCAGGCCAGTCCTGCGGCTCAGCGTTCGGCGCCGGCTACAAGACGATCAAGAACAGCAAGGAAAGCAGCCAGTTCTATTCGGCGCTGACCTACGATGTAAATGACAACCTGCAGCTGTTCGGCGATGTGCTCTACAGCTACGAGACCGTCAAGTACAACACCGGTTCCGGCTACAACTACTGGGGCACGGACATCAGCATGGGTCCGTTCTTCGATCAGTCCAGTGGCCGCTATCTCGGCCTGCAGCGCGTGTTCGCCCCCGAAGACATCGGCGGTGGCGGTTACCGCGACATCATGAATACCGACCGCAGCAAGTCCTACCAGGTCACGCTGGGCGCACGCGGTGCGATCGGCAGCAACTGGGACTACGAGGCCAGCATCACCCGCGGCGAGTACAAGCTGAACGAGCGTGGCTACGCGCGCTGGAACGACCCGATCAACAACTGGTTCGCCGACAACGTGCTGGGCCCGGTGCTGGGTGAGACCGACGACGGCTACAACATCTACAACCCGAACTGGGGTGCCTTCTATTCGAAGCTGCCGGAGGGCGCCTTCCAGAGCTTCACCGGTTTCACCACCAGCCGCAGCCGCACCTGGCAGACCCAGACCCGCGCCCAGCTCACCAACAGTTCGCTGTTCAAGCTGCCCGGCGGCGACGCCGGCTTCGCTGCGGTTGTCGAGGGCGGCAGTGAAGGCTGGGACTACACGCCGGATGTACGCCTGACCGACGGCACGGTATTCGGTACCACCTCGGTGGCCGGCAACGGCCATCGCAGCAACTACGCCGTCACCAGCGAACTGCGCCTGCCCCTGCATGACATGCTGACGGTCACCGCCTCCGGTCGCTACGACAACTTCAAGATTGCCGGGCATACCGTCGACAAGCCGACCTACAGCATCGGCCTGGAGTTCCGTCCGTTTGAAAGCCTGCTGGTCCGCGGCAAGTACGGCACCGCGTTCCGCGCACCCTCCCTGCCCGACGCCTTCCAGGGCAAGAGCGGCTACTACGCCAACGGCTCCAAGGATTACTACCGCTGCGGCCAGCTCGGTTTCGATCCGTCCAACACGGTCGATTGCCGCTACGGCAGCGTGTCGGTGTTCGGCACCCAGTCGGGCAATCCGGAGCTGAAGCCGATCACTGCCGACGTCTGGAACGCGGGCCTGGTCTGGGCGCCGATCAGCAATCTGTCAGTGTCGCTGGACTACTACAACTGGAAGATCAAGAACGAGGTCAACACCCTCAGTTCCGACCAGTTGCTGCTGGCCGAGTACTACTGCCGCAACGGCCTGTCCAACACCGCCGGTGCCACCTGCGAGGATGTGGCCAACTGGGTTACCCGTGATGCCACCGGCGCGCTGGAGGAAATCTACACGCCGAAGCTGAACGTGGCACGGCAGAACCTGGAAGCGGTGACCGCCAGTTTCAAGTACGTGCAGGACATCGGCCGCTTCGGCTCGCTGCAGTTCTCCAGCAACTACACCAACATGCTCAAGCGTGAACTGCAGCCGCAGCTCAACGACCCGTTCCTGGACCTGCTGGGCAACCCGTATGCGATGTGGGTGTACGACTCCTATGCCAAGGTCCGGGCCGACGGCTCGGTGGGCTGGGCAATCGACAGGTTCACCACCACGCTGTACTTCAACTACATCGGCCGCACGCCTAACTACATGTCCTACGTGGGACGGGGCTACGACTACGTTGACCCGACCTCCGGCTACAAGGCCGGCAAGTGGGGCTCGTACACCACGTACAACCTGAGCGTGAACTACCGCGCGATGGACAACCTGACGTTCTCGCTGATGGTCAACAACCTGTTCAACAAGGTGCCGGACAATCAGCAGCACTCCTACGCCGGCAACATCGACGTTCCGTACAACAACTCCCTGTACAACGCCTACGGCCGCGCGATCTACGTGCAGGCGCAGTACGACTTCGGCGCGAAGTAAGGCCCCCTGCCGTGCCAGGGTAGACCCCGCTTCGGCGGGGTCTACCCTTTCCTGCACCCGGCAAGTGCGCAGTGCATCACTGTTCGTGCCGGGTGGTGGCGGAGACCGTCTACCCGCCCCGCCCCCCTGCCCAAGGCACGGGTCTTCTTGCCAGCGGCCCCTTTTTCCCTGCTGCTCCCTGAACGAAACGTTCCCGCATCCAAGCAAGCGACGGTCCATGCCGCCCGTTCAGGAAGTCTTTGCAACTTCTTTCATATCAATGAGTTGCAAAGAAAATGCGGAGAAATCAAGGCTTTGCCTACCTTGGCTTCATGACGGCCGCATGAACAGTTGACAGGTCAAGTTAAGTCTGTGTTAACTTTGGTTCATCGGCTTGTGAAGCCGGTGAGAAGTGGGCAACAGCCCATCAGGGACGGCGGCAAGCCTCCAGGGAGCCGACCGATGTTTGATTCATCAGGGGATCTACACATGACCATCCGCAAGGCGCTCAGCCGCCACCCGCTGAGCTTTGCGCTCACCACGGCCCTGCTGGCCACCGGCATCGCTCCGGCCTTCGCCCAGGAAGCTGGCAACGAAGCAGGCGGCAAGAACGCAACCAATCTCGACCGCGTCTCGGTGGTCGGCTCACGCATCAAGCGCTCTGATGTCGAAGGCCCGGCGCCGGTGACCGTGATCACCCGCACCGACATCGACCGCGAAGGTTTCCAGACCGTCGGTGACATGCTGCAGACGCTGACCCAGAACACCACGTCGTCCTTCACCGGCGACCTGGCCGTTACCGGCTTCACCCCCAATGCCCAGGTGGTCAACCTGCGCAACCTGGGCCCCGGCTACACGCTGACCCTGGTCAACGGCCGCCGCCCGGCGCAGTACCCGCAGCCGTACAACCGCGACAACAACGTCGCCAACATCAACTCGATCCCGAGCAGCATCGTCGAGCGCGTGGAAGTGCTGACCGGTGGTGCATCGGCCATTTACGGCTCCGACGCCGTGGCGGGCGTGGTCAACATCGTGCTGCGTGAGCACTACGACGGTAACCTGGTGCGCGTGACCGCCGGCACGACTGCCGAAGGCGGCGGTGACACGGTCAACGTGGAACTGACCGGTGGCCGTACCGGTGACCGCTGGAGCGCGGTGTGGGCGCTGCAGTACAGCGACCGCGAGCCGGTGTTCGCCAGCCAGCGCAAGTGGCTGTCCGACCTGCGCGAAGGTCCGCTGGGCAGTGCGGCGACCCCGAACCTTTCGATGGCCGTCATTCGTGGCGTGGCCAACGCCAACGGCCCGCTCAACCACAACGCCCTGTATCCGGGCGCAGAGAAGTGTGAAGCACTGGGGTTCGACACGGTCACCACCGCGTCCCGCGGCAAGTACTGCGGCTCATACACCAGCAACTCCGCCCGTTCTATCTCCAACAAGCGCCAGTTCTACTCGGCCTACGGTTACGGCACCTTCGACTTCACCGATACCACCCAGGGCTTCGCCAGCGTCAACTACTACACCACCAAGGCCAAGGCCAGCGCGGGTACCGAGTTCTGGGCGACGTCGGGCGACCGCTTCAACCAGACCCGTACCGGTGCAGCCACCCAGTACTTCTGGGATCCCAACCTGAAGGACCTGGTGTCGCTGCAGCGCATCTTCACTCCGCAGGAGCTGGGCGGCAACGAAGCAGCCAGCACCCTGTATGACGAATACACCTACGACTTCAACGTCGGTGTCCGTGGCAACCTCGCCGATCGCTTCGACTGGGAAGCCAGCGCAGGTTACGGCTACTACGACTACAAGATGGATCGTCCGCGCCTGCTCGCACAGGCCGTGCATGACTACTTCCTGGGTTCGCGCCTGGGCTATGTCAACTCCACCGGCGGTACCACCGGCAATGCGATCTACCCGGTCTACGCGCTGAACCAGGATCGCTGGACGTCGCCGATCACGCCGGACATCTATCGCTCGTTCTCCACGCGCGTGATCAACCGCTCGGAGACCAGCGTCGCCAACGCCAACTTCAACATCAGTGGCGATCTGTTCGATCTGCCGGCTGGCGCCCTCGGCTTCGCGGGCGTGCTGGAATGGAACCGGCAGAAGATGGACATGGTCAGCGATCCGCGCACCGATCAGTTGCGTCCGATCGACAACCAGACCATCTACAACCTGACCAGCTCGGGCGAAACCCACGGTACCCGCGACCGCTACGCCATTGGTGCGGAATTCCGCGTGCCGATCTTCAGCAGCCTCAGCGCCAATGCCGCGGCCCGCTATGACAAGTACGACGACATCTCGTCGGTCGATGCGGCCACCACCTACAACCTCGGCCTGGAATGGCGTCCGTTCAGCAACCTGCTGGTGCGCGGCAGCTACGCCACCAGCTTCCGTGCCCCGGACATGCAGCTGATCTACGCACAGGGTGCGGCGTCCTACACCACCGAGCTCGACGAGTATGCGTGCCGCTCGGGTACCGGTGCCGGCGCAGCACAGGGTCCGCGTACCCGTGCTGCATGTAATGCCACCGCCAACGATCCGACCAAGTACTCGGTACAGACCCTGGTGGCAGGCAACCCCAACCTGACCGAAGAAAAGGGCAAGTCGTGGGGCGCGGGCTTCGTGTGGGACGTGACCGATGGCATGTCGCTGACGGTTGACTACTACCGCATCCGCCTGGAAGACGCCGCTGCGCAGCTCAGCAACGACTACCTGCTGCGCGCCGACGCCGCCTGCCGCCTGGGCAGCACCAGCGACCCGTCTCGCCCGATGCCGAGCGCTGCGCTGTGCTCGCAGCTGTCGACCCTGATCACCCGCGTCAACCAGCCGGACGCTCCGGACAACGGCCGCATCAGCCGCATCAACAATGCTTACATCAACACCGCGCTGCAGGACACCAGCGGCATCGATGCCAGCTACAAGTACAACCTGGATACCGATCGCTGGGGTCGCTTCAACTTCGACCTGGGCTATTCGCTGACCCTGACCAACAAGTACAAGCAGCTGAAGGAAGAGCCGCTGATCGACTACCGCGATCTGCCGCCGGAGTACTGGAACCCGGAACGCAGCCGCGCCCGCGGCAGCGTCACCTGGTCCAAGGGTGACTGGGCAACCACCGTGTTCGGTACCCGCTACGGCTCGGCATTCAGCAGCCTCGACACCTCCGGTACCAACAGCGCGGGTGGCTACTATCCGCGTCGCCTGCCGCCGTTCTTCCTGTGGAACCTGAGCGTTGGCAAGAAGTTCGGCGAGAACGTGCTGGCAACCTTCCAGGTGGTCAATGTGTTCGACAACCAGTACCGCAAGGACAACAGCCGTATCGCCTATCCGTTCTATGACCCGTTCATTGGCGCCGACCCGTTGGGCCGTCGCTTCTACATGAGCCTGCAGTACAAGTTCTGATCATCTGCTGATGATGTAAGCACGGATGGAAAGCCCGGGCATGTACCGGGCTTTCCTTTTTTTGAATGCGGTGAACGCGATCACCGCAGCGGACAAGGAACCTGCCCATGCAGAAGATGTCGAAGCTGTTCACCCCACTTGCCATTGCCATGGCGGCGCTGCTGTCACCGGCCACGTTTGCCGCGCCGTCGTCCACGCCTTACTCGATCGAAGACTTCGTCAAGCACGCGACGTTCAATTCCGCCCGGATCTCGCCCAATGGCGACTACCTGGCAATCAGCGTCGACCTGGGCGAACAGGATGTGCTGACCATCCTGCGCACCAGCGATCTGAAGGTACTGAAGGTCAACCAGCTGCCCGACAAGAAGAGTGTCGGTGCGTTCCACTGGATCTCTCCCCAGCGGCTGATGTTCAATGCCGTGAAGAAGCAGGGCGGGTATGCGCAGCCCTTCCCCACCGGCGAATGGTTCGCCGTCAACGCCGACGGCAGCCAGGCACGGCCGGTAATCTTCTACGGCACCCGCGATGCCACCCAACGCAGCAAGAGCGTGGGCAACGAATCGTACTCGCTGCTCGATACCCTGCGCGGCGATGACCAGAACGTGATCATGCAGGTGCGCTACCCGCGCTCGTCCGAGGGCGCGGGGACCCAGGTGGTCAGCGTGGACACCATCAGCGGCCGGCGTACCCCGTTGGCACGCGCGCCCAAGGAGAACTGCGATATCGCACTGGATGCCGGCAAGGAGCCGCGTTTCGCCGTGTGCAGTTCCAGCCGCGACGAAAGCGGCGAATACGATGAACGAAGCGAACTCTATCGGCGCGATGGCAGCAACTGGACGCTGATCAACGCATCCAAGTCCGATGGCCAGCACCTGCGCGTGTTGCGCACCACCGCGGACGGCACGGTCTACGCTGAGCAGGATGATGGCAAGGCACCGGCCGCCGTGGGTACGCTGGATACGGCCACCGGCCAGTTCAAGCGACTGTTCCAGGACCCGGTCACCGAAGTCTCGCAGCTGATGTGGAGCACCGACGACAAGCAGCTGATCGGCGTGGTCAATCAGGCCGGCAGCCCGAAGGTCACGCTGGTCCAGGACGACCATCCGGATGCGGCGTTGTACCAGTCGCTGGCCAACGCGTTCCCCGGGCAGATGGTGCAGTTTTCCAGCTATACCGACGATGGCGCCAAGATCCTGCTCTCGGTGTACAGCGACACCAATCCGGGCGAGCTGTACCTGTTCGACCGCGCCAGCGGCCAGGCTCGGTTCCTGCTGCAGGGACGCGACTGGCTCGATCCGAAGCGCATGGCCACGGTCAAACCGTTCACGGTCCAGGCGCGCGACGGTCGCCAGCTGCACGGCTATCTGACCCTGCCCAAGGGAAGCGAAGGCAAGCGCCTGCCGATGATCGTCAACCCGCACGGCGGCCCGATCGGACCGCGCGACAACTGGGGCTTCAATCCCGAAGCGCAGCTGCTGGCCAGCCGCGGCTACGCGGTGCTGCAGGTCAATTTCCGTGGCTCGGGCGGCTATGGCAAGGCCTTCGAGGAAGCCGGCCACAAGCAATGGGCCGACGGCATCCAGAACGACATCCTCGATGCGACCCACTGGGCGATCGACCAGGGCGTGGCCGACAAGGATCGACTGTGCATCTACGGCGGCAGCTTCGGCGGTTACTCGGCGCTGATGGCGCCGATCCGTGAGCCTGGCCTGTTCAAGTGCGCTTTTGGCTACGTCGGCGTATACGACGTGGACATGCTGTTCAAGAAGGGCGACATTCCGCAGCGCGAATCCGGACTGCGTTACCTGCGTCGAACCCATGGCACCGACGTCGCCGAGTGGACCAAGGCCTCTCCGGCCCGCCGCGCCGCAGAAGTGAAGATTCCGGTGTTCCTGGCCGCCGGCGCGCGTGATGTGCGTGCGGTGCCCGAGCAGACCGAGCTGATGGCCAAGGCCCTCACCGAGGTCGGCAATGCCCCGGAGGGCGTGATCATCCAGTCTGGCGAAATGCACGGCTTCTACGAGGTGCCGGCACGCGTGAACCTGTATACGAAGATGCTGGACTTCTTTGGTCGCCATATCGGCAGCGGCGCCGCTGCCGGGGCCAGCAGCCCCTAGCGCACCGGGAGGAGGGGGCCGCCCGCCCCCTCCCCCTTGCTTTTGGCATAGTGACCAACGCCGCATGCAGAGTGTCCCGCACTGGAAGGACCTTTCATCCATGGGCCTCTACGATTCGATCAAGGAAAGATGAACATGAAATCCCGCTCCTCGCTGCTGGCACCGCTGCTGCTCGCGCTGGCTGTGCCTGTCACGTCGCTCGCCGCGCCTCCGGCCACCCAGGCACCTTCGGCGTTGCCGTCCGATCCCACCGAAGACCCGCTGCTGATCAGCGCAGGATTCCTCAATGGCCATCCCGACCTGCGCTTCCGCATGCTGGGCATGGAAAAGCAACGTGCCAACGACCTGCAGGCGGCCTTCGGCTTCTTCCAGCGTGCGGGCTTCTACGGCGACAAGGTGTCACAGGCAATGGTTGCCGAAATGCTGTGGAACGGCACGGGCACCGCGGTGAACCGCCCACTGGCCTATGCCTGGATGGATCTCGCTGCGGAGCGTGGCTACAAGGGCTTCCTCGAGCTGCGTGAACGCTACTGGGCCGCACTCAGCGAGGCCGAGCAGGTCCAGGCGGTGACCGAGGGCGAAGCCGTCTATGCGCGCTTCGGCGATGCCGCTGCGGAACCCCGCCTGGCGTTGGCCATGCGCCGCGAGCAGAAGCGCATGACCGGCAGCCGCACCGGCTTTGCTGGCAATGTGAAGATCCTCGTGCCCGGTCCGAACGGCACCACCGAACAGATCGATGGCACCAAGTTCTACGACAGCCGCTATTGGGATCCCGCGCAGTACCGCCAGTGGCAGGACACCATCTGGTCGACGCCGCGGGTGGCACGTGTCGACGTCGGCAGCGTGACACAGCTGCCTGCGGAAACCGGCCGCCCGTCCCGCATTCCGGAGGTGGCTCCGCAGCCGGATGCCCCGGAGCCGAAGACCGACGATGCTCAGCCGCAACCGATCCCGGGACAACACTGACCCGCCTGCCAGCGCGGGCAGGCGCGGCCAGTGTGCCGATCCTGCCCGGTTGCTGCCCTACCGGTGCCTGTACAGGCACCCTTGCCAAGCGCCATGACCTTCGACACCCTTGCGGGGCAGGCTGGCGGCGTATCGTTCGGCCCACGGCCGCCCTGCGGCCCTTCCCTGACTCACTCGGCCTGGAGGCCATTCAAGTGACCCGTACTCCCAAGATCGTGCTGCTGACCCTGGCCGTTTCGGCCGCGCTGGTCGGCTGCGGCAAGACTGAGGCCCCGGCCAAGGACGCCACTGCCTCCACGCCGGCCCCCGCCCAGGCCACCCAGTACACCCTGGACGAAAGCAAGCTGCCGGCCTACAACGCCTTCCAGCCCAGCGACCTGGATACCAGCAAGGACGCCTGTGGCGCCTTCGGCGACTACGTCAACAGCAAGTGGCTGGCCGCCAATGAAATTCCGGGCGACCGCACCAGCTGGGGCGCCTTCACCATCCTCGACGAGCGTTCGGTGGCGGTGCAGCACCAGCTGGCCGAGCAGGTCGCGCAGGTGAAGAACCCGAACCACATCGAGAAGATCGTCGGCGACCTGTGGGCCACCGGCATGGACGAAGCCAAGATCAACGCGCAGGGCATCGAGCCGCTGAAGGCCGACCTGACCGCGATCGACGGCCTGCAGGACAAGGCCGCCATCGCCAACTACCTGCGCACCAGCGCGGCCAAGGGCGACAACGTGCTGTTCGGCTTCGGCGCCGAAGCCGACTTCAAGAACTCGGCCGTGAACATGGCCTACGCCAGCCAGGGCGGCCTGGGCCTGCCGGACACCACCTATTACACCGATGCCAAGAACGCCGACAAGCTGAAGGCCTACCAGGCGCACGTCGCCAAGGTGCTGGAACTGTCCGGCGTCGCCGCGGCCGATGCGGCCAAGCAGGCCGAGGACGTGGTCAAGTTCGAAACCCGCCTGGCCAAGGCCTCCAAGTCGCGCGTCGAGCTGTCGCGCAACGTCGAGCTGTTCTACAACCCGGTCACCCTGGCCGACGCCGACAAGCTGACCCCGAACTTCAGCTGGACCGAGTTCTTCAAGTCGCAGGGCGTGGCCGCGCCGGAGAAGTTCTCGCTGGCCATGCCGGCGTTCCATGAGGAGGTGAGCAAGGCGCTGGGCGACACCGATCCGTCGGTATGGCGCGCCTACCTGCGCTTCCACACCGTGGACAGCGCTTCGCCGTACCTGGCCGACGCCTTCGTGCAGGAGAACTACGAGTTCTACGGCAAGACCCTCAACGGCCAGAAGGAACAGAAGCCGCGCTGGAAGCGCGTGCTGGGCACCATCGAGAACGATGCCGGCGAAGCCTTCGGCCAGCTGTATGTGAAGGTCGCCTTCTCGCCGGAAGCCAAGGCGAAGATGGAAGAACTGGTGAAGAACCTGGCTGCGTCGCTGAAGGAACGCATCCAGGGCCTGAGCTGGATGAGCGAGGAAACCAAGGCCAAGGCCATCGCCAAGTGGGAAACCTTCACCCCGAAGATCGGCTACCCGGACAAGTGGCGTGACTGGGCGGGCCTGCAGACCCAGCGCGACAGCTACCTGGGCAACGTGCGCGCGGCCAGCGAGTTCAACTACAAGTTCAACCTGTCCAAGATCGGCAAGCCGGTCGACAAGACCGAGTGGGGCATGACCCCGCAGACGGTCAATGCGTACTACAACCCGCTGCAGAACGAGATCGTGTTCCCGGCCGCCATCCTGCAGCCGCCGTTCTTCGATCCGAAGGCCGACGACGCGCTGAACTACGGCGGCATCGGTGCGGTGATCGGCCATGAAATGACCCATGGTTACGACGACCAGGGCGCGCGCTTCGGGCCGACCGGCAACATGGAAGACTGGTGGACCCCGGCCGACAAGAAGAACTTCGAAGGCCTGACCGGCAAGCTGGTCAAGCAGTTCGACCAGTACAAGGTCGACGGCCAGGCCGTGAACGGCCACCTGACCCTGGGCGAGAACATCGCCGACCTGGGTGGCCTGGCCACCGCCTACGACGCCCTGCAGAAGGCCACCGCCGGCAAGGAAGATCCGAAGGTCGACGGCTTCACCCGCGACCAGCGCTTCTTCTTCAACTGGGCCACCGTGTGGCGCACCAAGTACACCCCGGAAAACGCCAAGGTCCGCCTGGCCACCGACCCGCATGCCCCGGCGCAGTTCCGCGCCATGGGTGCGCCGTCGAACCTGCCGACCTTCGCCGCTGCGTTCCAGTGCAAGGCCGGTTCGCCGATGGCCCGCGCTGGCGAGCAGCAGGTGGTGATCTGGTAAGCCACGGCTGACGCTGCGGCAGACCTGCAAAGGCCCGGGATTTCCCGGGCCTTTGTTTTTGGCGGCGCCCTGCGAACGCAGCGTGATGCCTGCATGCCGCGTCGATGCCCGGCTTGCTATAGTGCGCGCGCCCTCAATCCATCACGGATTCGTTCCACATGCCCAACTTCCGTCCGCTTGCCATCGCCCTGGGCATCAGCCTGGCGACCCTGGTCCCGACCCACGATGCGTTTGCCGCCGCCAAGAAGAAGGCCGCCCGCGCCCCGGCTGTCAGTGCCCAGTGCAGCGACTTCTACGACGCCACCAACGCAGGCTGGCTGAAGGCCAACCCCGTACCGCAGACCGGTGCCACCACCGCACTGGGACAGCTGGTCGATCGCAGCCGCCAGCAGCAGCGCGAACTGCTCGATGCCGCGATGAAGTCGCCGCAGGGCAACGTGCAGAAGCTGCTGGGTGACTTCTGGGCCAGCGGCCTGGACGAAGCCGCGGTGGAAGCCGACGGTTCCAACCCGATCGCCCCGCTGCTGACCCGCATCAACGCCATCAAGAAGGCCAAGGACGTGCCGGCGTCGATCGCCGCGCTGCACCAGGTCGGCATCCCGGTGGCCTTCAACTTCGGCCCCGACGTGGACCTGAAGGCGCTGGACCGTCACATCGGCTATTTCATGCAGGGCGGCATGGGCCTGCCGGACCCGGCGTTCTATACCCGTACCGACGCCGATACCGTGGCGCTGATGGGTCGCTACCGCGCCTACGTCAAGCAGATCCTGGCGCTGACCGGCACCCCGGCCGCCAAGCTGGATGCCGAATCGCAGTCGGTGATCGCGCTGGAAACCGAGCTGGCGCGCAACGCGCAGTCGCTGGCCGGCATCAACAATCCGTTCAACAACTACGCGCCGATCTCCACCAAGGAGCTCAACAGCCGCTACCGCAACCTGCAGCTGGATGCCTTCCTGAAGGCCCAGGGCGTGGATGACGACCTGGTCTCGCTGGCCGACCCGGGCCTGTTCAAGCAGCTCGACGGCATGGTCACCAAGCTCAAGCCGGACCAGTGGAAGGCCTACCTGCGCTGGCGCGTGGGTGACGCGATGGCGCCGTACCTGTCCAAGGCCTACCGCGATGCCGAGTTCGAATTCCGCGGCCGCGTGCTGCGTGGCGAAACCCTGCCGCCGCAGCGCTGGGAAGACGTGCTGGATGCGATCAACGTGGCCGCCGGCCCGATGGTCGGCCGCGAGTACGCCGCGCGTTACCTGTCGGCCGAAGACCGTCGCCAGGCGGCGTGGATCGTCGACAAGGTCCGCGAAGTGCAGATCGAGGCGGTCAGGAACAGCAGCTGGATGAGCGCCGAAGCCAAGACCGAAGCGCAGGCCAAGCTGGCCGCGCTGAAGATCGAGATCGGCACCCCGCTGCGCGACCTGGACTACAGCGTGCAGCCGATGGGCCGTGGCTCGTTCGGCGGCAACATGCTGATCGCTTCGACCTGGCGCCATCGCGAGGAAATGAAGCGCATCGGCAAGGGCAACGCCGACCGTCGCTGGGACGTGCTGCCGCAGCAGCCGTCGCTGGCCTACGACCTGGCGCAGAACCGCCTGATCGTTACCGCCGCGATCCTGCAGGGCCCGGTGTTCAACGCCAAGGCTGACGCCGCCGACAAGTTCGGCAGCTTCGGTGGCCTGGTCGGCCACGAGCTGACCCGTGCGATCGATGCCAAGGGTGCACTGGTCGATGCCAAGGGCGAGCTGCGCAGCTGGTGGACCCCGGCCGACAAGACCGCCTGGACCCTGCTCGGCAACCGCGTGGCCGCACAGTACGGCGCCTACGACTTCCCCGGCGTGAAGGGTGCCAAGGTCAACGGCACGCTCACCCAGGAAGAGAACCTGGCCGACATCGCTGGCCTGGAACTGGCCTGGGCCGCGTACACCGCACAGGAACCGAAGGCCAAGCAGGCACAGCAGCAGGGCTTCTTCCGCGCCTGGTCGGCGCTGTGGGCACAGCAGCTGTCGCCGAACGAAGCCGTGCGCCGCCTGACCGCCGACATCCGCGCGCCGGGCCTGTGGCGCAGCAATGGCACGCTGGCCAACCTGCCGGCCTTCGGTGCCACCTTCAGCTGCAAGGCCGGCCAGCCGATGCAGCGCAGCGAGGCCGAGCAGATCAAGGTCTGGCGCTGAGCCTGCTGATGAACCGGTAACACAGGGGCGCCTTCGGGCGCCCTTTTTTTGGTTCTTCTCCCATCTGAGGGGAGAGGCTCACGGCCGACCCGCTAGATTGTGGTTGTCGAGACTACAAACTGGGGCCGGCCGTGGCCAAGCTGGATTGTATGCCGTTGTTGGGGGCCTGGGCGGGGTATCGCCTGGATGATTGGCGACGCGAAGTCCGTGATGGAGTCTCGTGGCTGGTGCTTTCGCTGTTCCCCGATGGACGCCGTAGGCGCCGCTGCAGCGGCTGCTCCAAGTGGGTCACCTCCATCCACGACCAGGTGATCCGGCGTGTCCGTGATCTGCCTGTGTTCGATGAGCCGGTCGAGCTGGAGGTGCAGCGGCAGCGCGTGGCCTGCCCTCGTTGTGGGCCGAGGCTGGAGCATCTGGACTGGCTGGATCGGCACAGCCGGGTCACGCAACGACTGGCAAAGAGCGTTGCACGGATGTGTGCTACTACCTCGATCCATGCCACGGCAAAGTGGCATGGTCTGAACTGGAAAACCGTCAAGGCGCTTGATTTCAGGCACTTGCAGCAGACGCTGGGACCGGTGGACCTTTCCGGAGTCCGTATTCTTGCAATGGACGAATTTGCGATCCAGAAGGGCCATCGCTACGCCACGGTGATAGTAGAGCCGTCCCGCAAACGCGTGCTGTGGGTTGGGCGAGGTCGTAGCCGGGCTGATATCCGCCCCTTTTTCGAGTTGCTGGGCCAGGAGGGCTGCGAGCGCATCCAAGCGGTCGCCATGGACATGAACTCGGCATTCGATCTGGAAGTGAAGGCCCAATGCCCGAACGCCGAAGTGGTCTATGACCTGTTCCATGTGGTGGCCAAATACGGGCGGGAGGTCATTGACCGGATCCGCGTGAATGAGGCCAACAGGCTGCGCCACGACAAGCCTGCCCGGCGCGTGGTGAAGACCTCGCGCTGGCTCCTGCTACGTAACCGACAGAATGTCCCGGGCGATCAGCGCATCAAGCTCAAGGAATTGCTGGAGGCAAACAAAGCCCTGCTGACGACCTATCTGCTCAAAGACGACTTGAAGCAGCTCTGGCGCTACCGCAGCCAAGCGTGGGCAGAAAAAGCATGGAAGAGCTGGCGACAGCGCGCTCTGCGCAGTCGCCTTGAGCCCCTGAGGGCCTTTGTCCATCGCCTGCAGCCCTATCTGCCAGGCATTATGGCCCACTGCCGATGGCCGCTGGGGACGAACCTGGTCGAGGGGGTCAACAACAAGATCAAGGTCATCAAGCGCGTAGCCTACGGATACCGGGACGATGCCTACTTCTTCCTCAAGATCCGCGCAGCCTTCCCCGGAGTTGGGTGAAGAACCCTTTTTTTTGCGGGTGCAGCACGATCCGGGGTTAACACCGGGCATGCTATCGCTGCTGCTTCGTCCATCGAGGAGCCCGACATGGCACACAAGAACACGATCTGTGTCTGGTATGACAACGGCGCGCTCGAGGCCGCCACCTTCTACGCCAGCATCCTGCCCGACAGCGCGGTGACCGCCGTGCATCACGCGCCCGGTGACTATCCCGACGGCAAGGAAGGCAATGTGCTTACCGTCGAGTTCACCGTCTGTGGCATTCCCTGCGTCGGCCTCAACGGCGGTACCGCGTTCAAGCACAGCGAAGCGTTCTCCTTCCAGATCCAGACCGAAGACCAGGCCGAGACCGACCGCCTGTGGAGCGCGATCGTCGGCAACGGCGGCCAGGAGAGCCAATGCGGCTGGTGCAAGGACCGCTGGGGCATCTCCTGGCAGATCAGCCCGCGCATGCTGATCGAAGCGGTGACCAGCCAGGACAAGGCGCTGGCCAAGCGCGCCTTCAACGCGATGATGCCGATGAAGAAGATCGACATCGCTACCATCGAAGCGGCGATCCGCAACGCATGACGACATGGGATGCGATCCTCATCGGTGGTGGCCACAACGGCCTGGTCTGCGCGGCCTATCTGGCGCGCGCCGGAAAGAAGGTGCTGGTTCTGGAACGTCGGGGCGTTCTCGGCGGTGCGGCGGTCACCGAGGAATTCCATCCCGGCTTCCGCAACTCGGTCGCGTCGTACACGGTGTCATTGCTGCAGCCCAAGGTGATCGACGACCTGCGACTGCATGCGCATGGGCTGCGCATCGTCGCGCGTCCGGCCAACAACTTCCTGCCGCTGCCGGATGGCCGCTATCTGTTGTCGGCACCGGGCCGCACCCAGGCCGAGGTCGCAAAGTTCTCCGAGCGGGATGCGCAGCGCCTGCCTGAATATGAGGCACGTCTGGAGATCTTCGCCGACGTCCTGCGCGCGTGGGCCCTGCGCGCACCGCCGGATATTGGCGTTGCAGGTGGTTGGCGTGCCCTGCCCGCCCTGTGGCAGATGGGTCGTCTCGGGCGCGAACTGTCGACGCTGGATCCCTCGCTGCGGCAGGAACTGCTGGACCTGTTCACGCTGTCGGCAGCGGAGTATCTGGATCGCTGGTTCCAGAGCGAGCCGATCAAGGCGCTGTTCGGTTTCGATGGCATCGTCGGCAACTACGCCAGCCCGTATACCCCGGGCAGTGCCTACGTGCTGCTGCACCACGTGTTCGGCCAGTGCAACGGCGTAAAGGGCGCTTGGGGCCACGCGATCGGTGGCATGGGTGCGATCAGCCAGGCCATCGCCGCCTCGGCGCGCGCGGCCGGTGCGGAACTGCGCGTGCAGGCCGGCGTGCAGCGCGTGCTGATCGAGCAGGGCCGCGCGGTGGGCGTGGTACTGGCCAACGGCGAAACCCTCCGCGCACGCGCGGTGATCGCCAACGTCAACCCGAAACTGCTCTACGAACATCTGCTGGAACCGGCGCACGTACCGCCAGCCACACGCGAACGCATGGCAAACTGGCGTTGCGGTTCCGGCACGTTCCGGATGAACGTGGCGCTGTCGCGGCTGCCGGAGTTCCGCGCCCTGCCCGGCCCCGGCGATCACCTCAGCGCCGGCATCATCATGGCGCCCAGCCTGGACTACATGGACCGCGCCTGGCTGGATGCACGACGCGACGGCTGGTCGCGCGAACCGATCGTGGAAATGCTCATTCCCAGCACGCTGGACGACTCGCTGGCACCGCCCGGCCAGCATGTGGCCAGCCTGTTCTGCCAGCACGTGGCACCGGTGCTGCCCGACGGCCGCCACTGGGATGATCATCGGGACACCGTGGCTGATCTGATGATCGCCACCGTTGAACGGTATGCGCCCGGCTTCGCCGACAGTGTGCTGGGCCGCCAGGTGCTGTCACCGCTGGATCTTGAACGGATCTTCGGCCTGATCGGTGGCGACATTTTCCACGGTGCACTCAGTGCCAACCAACTGTTCTCGGCACGACCGATGGTCGGCCAGGCCGGCTATCGCGGCGCCCTGCCCGGGCTCTACCTGTGCGGTTCGGGCACCCATCCGGGCGGCGGCGTTACCGGTGCACCGGGGCACAATGCCGCGCAGGTGGTGTTGCAGGATGGGTAGGTGCCAACCTTGGTTGGCACAGAGCGGCAGAGCGAACGCCAACCAAGGTTGGCACCTACCGCGTCAAATGATCCCATTCAAAGCGTGCCAACCAAGGTTGGCACCTACCCGCGTGGGACAAGGTGTGCCGACCAACGGTCGGCACCTACAGCGTCAAATGATCCTTCGGATCATTTGACGCTGCGCAGGTGGTTCGGTCGATTCGGTGGGCCCGGCGGGCGGCGCTTGTTGAACGGCGGCTGCCCGCGCCAGTAGCGGATCAGCAACCAGCCGAACAGCATGCCGCCCAGGTGCGCGAAGTGGGCCACGCCCGGCTGCCAGCCGGTCATGCCCAGCACCAGTTCACCCACACCGAACAGGATCACGAAGGTCCGTGCCTTCATCGGGATCGGCGGGAACAGCAGCATCACCCGCTGGTTGGGGAACAGCATGCCGTAGGCCAGCAGCAGGCCGAATACGCCGCCGGAGGCGCCCAGCACCGTCGCGGGGTTCTCCAGCAGCGTCCCCACCAGCAGCTGGCAGACACCGGCGCCGGCCACGCAGACCAGGTAGTACAGCAGGAAGCGCTTCTCGCCCCAGGTCTGCTCCAGCGGCGCGCCGAACATGAAGACCGCCAGCATGTTGAAGAACAGATGGCCGAAGCTGCCATGCAGGAAGCCATAGGTCAGCAGCTGCCAGGGCTGGAAGTTGCCGCCCGGCGAGAACGCATCGAAGCCCTGCTGCAACGGTTGCAGCATGAACGGCTCGAAGGTCTGCATGCCGAGCAGGAACGGCTGCTGCAGCAGGAACAGGATCGCGTTGGCGATCAGCAGGGCCTTGGTGACGGTTGGCAGTCGCGGGAACATGGGAGCACCGGCATGGATCGGCCTCCATCATAGCCGCAGCACCCGGCCTTGTTGGCGACCGCCAGGCACGGCCTGTTCAGTCGCCAGCCGCGCTCAGCCGGGTCCCCACACCGCCGCATCCAGCGCCGCGGCCGGATCGGTGGCCGGCATCCGCACCCGGCCGTTCTCCACCACCACGCCTTCGGCGCGCAGCCGCTGTGATTGTTCGTGCCAGCCGGCCGAGCCTTCTTCCATGGCGATGCGCCCATCCGAGCGCAGCACGCGATGCCAGGGCAGGTCCGGGTCGTCGTTCTGGCCGAGGATGCGCGCGGTCAGCCGTGCCCGCCCGGGCAGGCCGGCACGCATCGCCACCTGGCCATAGCCCATCACCTGCCCCGCCGGGATGGCGCGGATCACCGCCAGGATGCGTGCGCGCGCCTGCTCCGGCGTCAGCGCCGCAGGCGGGTCACCAGCAGCACGCCGATCAGCACCAGCACGGTGCCGGCGATCTGCGCCGGCCCCATCGGTTCGTCGAGCAGCCATAGGCTCATCACGATGGTGGAAACAGGGCCCAGCATACCGACCTGTGCGGCCAGCGACGAACCCACGCGCTGCACCGCCAGCATGATCGCCAGCACCGGCAACACGGTGCAGACGGTCGCGTTGGCCAGCGACAGCCATTGCACCGGTGCCGGCGCCTGCCACAGCAGCGGCAGCGGATGGGTGACCGCGAAATGCAGCAGCACCAGCACGCTGGCGACACAGCTGGCATAGGCGGTCAGCCGAACCGCACCGATGCGCGCGACCACCTGGCCGCTGCCGAACAGGTACAGCGCGTAGCTGAGCGCACTGCCCAGCACCAGCAGGCTGCCGACGATGATCTGCCCGCCCTCGCGCTGCAGGTCGTGGCCGAACGCCAGCAGCACGCCCAGATAGCTCAGCACCAGCGCGCCGATCTGCCATCGGCCCGGTCGCTGGCGCGCCAGCAGCACATTGATCAGCAGCACCAGGGTCGGGTTCAAGTACAGGATCAGCCGTTCCAGGGTCACGCTGATGTACTGCAGCCCCTGGAAGTCGAGCAGGCTGGACAGGTAGTAGCCGGTGAAACCCAGCCACAGCACCCGGGCGCGGTCGGCCCATGACAACGGCTCGGCCCGGCGCGCGGCCCACAGCGCCATCAGCACGAACAAGGGCAGCGCCATCAGCATGCGCAACGCGAGCAGCGTGGTGGCATCCACGCCGTGGCGCAGCCCGAGCTTGACGATGATTGCCTTGCCGGAGGCGGCGATGGCGCCGATCGCGGCCAGGCCAATGCCCCCCAGCGCGATGCGAGGGGAGGCGGTGGCGATACGGGAAGCAGGGCTGGACATCAGGACGACGGCAGGCCGCGCGGGGCGGCCCGGGAAGGCGTGGGGGCGGCCATTGTCGCATGGGGGCGACCGGTGCCCGCCCCGGTAGCGCTGAGCGTGCCCGAATGCCGCCTTCTGTAGCGTCGAGCCATGATCGACTGCTTTCGCACGGCAGCCGAGCATGGCTCGGCTCTACAACGGCCCGGCTCAGCGCATCAGCACCACTTCCTCGGCCGAGGTCGGATGGATCGCCACGGTGTCATCGAACTGGGCCTTGGTCGCGCCCATCTTCACCGCCACCGCGAAGCCCTGCAGGATTTCATCAGCCGCTTCGCCCAGCAGGTGGATGCCCACCACCCGTTCCTCCGGGCCGGCGCAGACCATCTTGAACAGGCTGCGCTGGGTACCATTGGCCAGCGCCTGCAGCATCGGGCGGAAACGACTGTGGTACACGCTCACCTGCTCGAAACGCGCGCGCGCTTCTTCCTCGCTCATGCCCACCGCACCCAACGGCGGGTGCGAGAACACCACGCTGGCCACATTCTCGTAGTCCATCTTCGACTGCGGGCGGCCACCGAACAGGCGGTCCATCAGCCGCCGCGATGCCGCCACCGCCACCGGGGTCAGGCCGACCTTGCCGGCGATGTCACCCACGGCGTGCACGCTCGGCACGCTGGTGGTCTGCCACTCATCCACCTGCACCTGCTGGTGTTCGCCGATGCCGATGCCGAGTGCCTCCAGTCCCAGATCACGGCTGTTTCCGCGCCGGCCGGTGGCGAAGAACACCGCATCGAACACGCTGTCGAGCGGACCGTCGTGGCCGAAGGCGCGCACGCGCTTGCCATCGCGCTGCAGCTCGCGCAGGCGGTAATCGAAATGGATCCTTACGCCCTGCTGCTTCAGGTTCTCGGCCAGCTGATCGGTCAGCTCGTAGTCGAAGCGTTCCAGCAGGCGCTTGCCGCGCACCAGCAGGCTCACGCGGCTGCCCAGCGCCTGCAGCAGACCCGCCAGTTCCACCGCGATGTAGCCACCGCCGATGATCGCGACCTCGGCCGGTGCCGCACGCAGATCGAAGAAGTCATCAGACACCAGGCCCAGTTCGGCGCCCGGAATGTCCGGCCGCAACGGATGCGCGCCGGTGGCGATCAGGATGTGTTCGGCGCTGTAGCGCACGCCATCGCTGCAGGCCACCGTATGCGCATCGAGCAGGTGGCCGCGCGCCGGAATGCGCACCACGCCGGTCTCGTCCAGGCGCTTGTGGTAACTGGTGTGGATGTTGCTGATGTAGGCCTGGCGATGGATCACCAGTTCCTTCCACGACAGCGCCGGGCGGGCCTCGACATCGAAGCCCATCGCACTGGCCAGGCCGATGCGTTCGTGCAGGTCGGCCGCCAGCCACATCGCCTTCTTCGGCACGCAGCCGACATTGACACAGGTACCGCCGAGTTCGCCCGGCTCCAGCATTGCCACCCGCTTGCCATGCTGCGCGGCGCGGATCGCACCGGCCAGGCCGGCGGAGCCGCCGCCAAGGACGATCAGGTCGTAATCATAGGGTGCAGTGCTCATCGGAATCGCTCGGGTCGGTAAGGGGCAGGATCGATCGCTGGGGTGCGGCCGCAGACGAGATCGGCGATCAGCTGGCCGGTGCCGGCGCTCATGCTGATGCCGAGCATGCCATGCCCCGCTGCAAGCCAGACGTGAGGATGCGCGGGCGCACGGCCGATCAACGGCACGTCGTCCACGCTCATGGGTCGCCAACCGCACCACTGCTCCTGCAGCTGCGCACCGCGTGGCGCGCGCAGGTAGTGGTCGGCGGCCTGCTGCAGCGCGCGCAGGCGGGTCGCGCGCAAGCTTGGATCGGCACCGGCGAATTCCATGGTACCGCCCAGCCGCAGCGCTTCGCGCCAGGCGATCACGAACACGGAATGATCTTTCAGCACCACCGGCCGCTGCGGCACCAGCGCCGGCCGCGACCAGGTCAGCGAGTAGCCCTTGCCAGGCTGGATCGGCACGCGCAGATCCAGCTGCCGGGCCCAGTGCCGCGACCACGGCCCGGTGGCCAGTACCAGCTCGCGCGCGGCCAGCGACTGCCCATCCGCCTGCACGCGTACGCCCTGTGCGTCATCGCTGAATCCCTGTACGTCCATCTGCTCGTCGATCACCACGCCCTGCGCGCGCAGCACGCGTGCCAGCTCGGCGGTGTAGCGATCCGGCCGCAGCTGCGCGTCACCAGGAAGATGGATCGCGCCGGCCAGGCGATCGTGGAAGGCCGGATTCGCGCGCGCATAGTCGCCACCACCAATGCAGGTCGTGGCGATGCCCTGCGCGTTCAGTGCCTCGCATTCAGCCACATGGTGGTCGAAGTTGCGTGCATCGCCGAACACGTAGTCCAGCCCGCGCGCATCAAATTCGCAGTCAAGCGCATGTGCCTGCACCCACTCGGCCAGGCGCCGCCGCGAATCATCCAGCAGTGCGCCACGTGCACGCGTGGACTGCAGCCAGTGGCGGGCATTGCAGCGTGCGCCGAACTGCAGCAGCCAGCGCCACAGCGTGGGATCCAGCCGCGTACGCACGTACAGCGGCGCGCGTGGATCGAGCATCCAGCGCAACGCGCGCAGCGGCACCCCGGGCGCCGCCAGTGGCGGTGCGTGGCTGGGGGTGATGGTGCCGCAGTTGCCATGCGACGTCGCGCCCCCGACGCGCCCCCGGTCGATCACGCGCACCTGCCGGCCCTGCGCGCGCAACGCGAGCGCACTGGCCAGGCCGATGGCCCCGGCGCCGACCACGATCACGTCCTCGCGCGCCCTCGGCATCGATCAGCCCAGCCCGGCTCCGCGCCGCATCGGCGGCCACTGCCGGTAGGTCATCGCACGCCACAACCATTCCATGGGCCCGAAGCGGAAGTGGCGCAGCCACACGTGCGAGATACCGACCTGCACGGCAAACAGCAGCAGCGCGAACAGCATCTGCACACTGCGCGGCATCATCTCGAACCTGCCCAGTCCGTAGTGGTAGAAGACCCAGGTGCACAGCAACGACTGGCCGAGATAGTGGGTCAACGCCATACGGCCGACCGGCGCCAGCCATGCCAGCCGCGTGCGCCAGTGCACGATCCACGCCAGGTAGCCCAGGCACATCGGCAGGCCGCCGATCGTCACCAGTGCCATTGCGGCTGTTACCGGCAGATCGTAAGCACCCGGTGCCAGGTACGGTTTCCAGGCAACACCCAGCACCGTGACCAGCAGGCCCAGCGGCAGCGCGATCCAGCGCAGCGAGGCGTACAGGCGTGGGAAGCGCTCCGGCGCGGCAAGCGCGCCACTGCCGGCGAACCAGCTGCCGATCAGGAACATGCCCAGCACTTCCGGGCCGGTGATCAGCAGCGCGCCCATCGAGGTACCGAACTCGCTCAAGCGTTGCACGGTGGCCTGCGCCCAGCTGCCCTGCCCGTATACCTGACGCTGCAGCGCGATGCTCTGCTGCGCTTCGCCGAGCATGCCCTGCACCTCTTCGGCCGAGGCCATCGACACCATCGCGCCGACCAGCAGCATCATCGCCACGCCGCCGAGGTAGACGATCACGCCCATCCACGGCAGCCAGCTGCGCGGTGCCTCGCGGCAGGCCAGCAACGGTAGCGAGATCAGCGCGTACATCACCAGGATGTCGCCGGACCAGACCAGCAGCGCGTGGCACAGGCCGATCAGCAGCAGCCCGGCGCTGCGGCGCAGGTAGAACGGAGTGAAATTGCGTCCGGCCACGTCGGCGCGCTGCGCCATCACCGCAAAGCCGGCGCCGAACAGCAGCGAGAACAGGGTGAAGAACTTGCCCTGCACGAACACATAGACAAAGGCATCGGCCCAGTAGTCGATGCCCTGCCAGTGCACGTCGATGCCGGTGAACGCCAGGTCCAGCGGGCCACTGAAGGCTTCGATGTTCATCAGCAGGATGCCCAGCAACGCGGCACCACGCAGGATGTCCAGCACGGCGATGCGTTCGCCGGAAGCCATCGGCTGCAGGGAGGGAGAAGCGGCGTTCACGGGGCATCCGTCGGGCAGGTCCGCCATTATGCCGCCGGCCCACGCGCCATGGAGGCCCGCGCCGTGTTCCAGAAACGCAACGGCCCGCCGAAGCGGGCCGCTGCTGCCATCACGATCGCGCTGCGATCAGTGGTGGTGGCCGCCGTCGCCGTGGACGTGGCCGTGGTCGATCTCTTCCTGGCCGGCTTCGCGCACATCGACGATTTCCACGTCGAAATGCAGGTCCTTGCCGGCCATCGGGTGGTTCAGGTCAACGTCGACCACGCTCATGCCGACCTTCTGCACGGTCACCGCGCGCGGGCCGAAGTTGGTCTGCAGCACGACCTGCTGGCCCGGGGCCAGCTTGGTGTTGCCGAAGTGCTTCTTCGGCACGCGCTGGGACAGGCCCTCGCGGCGCTCGCCGTAGGCGTCGGCCGCAGTGACGTCGACGCTGAAGGTCGCGCCGGCTTCCTTGTCCATCATGGCGTTTTCCAGGCCCGGAATGATGTTGCCGTGGCCGATCAGGATCGCCAGCGGCTCGCCGCGGTCCTTGGACGATTCGATCGGCTCCTGGCCGACTTCGGAAACGGTGTAGTGGAAGCGGACAACGCGGTCTTTTTCGATCTTCATGCGCAACTCTGTCTGGATCTGCCGGAGGCAGGCGGGTTGGGGCGGGTTGTCGCCCGGCGGGGACGCCGCCATCATGACGGCCAATCCAAGGTGGCGCATTATCCGGAGATCATGCACATCACGCCAGTTTCGTCCGGCCTGCGCCGGCTCCTCGCCCCGGCCCTGCTGCTGGCCCTGCCCCTGCTGATGACCGCCTGTGGCGGCGGCAAGGCCACCCGGCCCTCGGCCCCCCCGCCGACCGCCCACTGGCCCAAGACCGTGCCGGACAACCCCGAGGCCGCCAACTCGGTGCTGATGCGTGCCATCAGCCTGGTCGGCACGCCCTACCGCTACGGCGGCAACACCCCCGATTCCGGCTTCGACTGCAGCGGACTGGTGGCCTATGTGTACCGCGAGATGCTGGACCTGAAGCTGCCGCGCACCTCGCGTGACCTGGCGGCGGTACAGGGCCCGAAGATCGACCCACAGCGCCTGGCGACCGGCGACCTGGTGTTCTTTGGCAGCCGCGGCAACGTCACCCATGTCGGCATCTATGTCGGCGAAGGTCGTTTCGTGCACGCGCCGAGCACCGGCGGCACCGTCCGGCTCGACTCGCTCAGCGGGCCCTACTGGAAGGACCACTACACCGGCGCGAAACGTGTCCTTCGCTAAAATGAACAGGCGATATGTTCAAAACTGTGACGCACATCACCATAGAACTAACGGATTACTAACGGAATTTTTAACTTATTGACGCTTTTACAAGGCATGATGCCCCATCGTTTTTTTCCTGTGACCGACGCGTGACGACTGACGACCTGAAAAGCGAAGGCCAGACTTCCGTATCTTCACGTAGTGCCCGCCCGCTGTTGCTTGGCTTGGCACTGTGTCTGACCAGCCTTCCGGCATGGTCGCAGACTGCTCCGAATCGTTCCGATGTGACGCCGGCCCCGGTGGCCGAGAGCCCCGCCCGACCGGCCGCCAAGGCCGAGGCTGCCGCTCCGCAGCGCAGCCGCGTCGATGCCGCCGCCAGCGCGACCCTGGCCGCCCTGCTGCCGCACCTGGCCGCCAACGACACCATTCCGCTGATGGACCGCTCGGCCGTGGTGGCCGGCGATCTCAGCCGCCTGCTCGCCAACTACGACACCAGCAGCGCCGCCAATGGCAGCGTTGTCGGTACCGCCGCCGACAACGGCAAGGTGCAGTCGCTGCTGCGCCGTGCGATGACCCTGCTGGGCACCCCGTACCGTTGGGGTGGCAGCAACCCGGACAGCGGTTTCGACTGCAGCGGCCTGGTCGGCTACGTGTTCCGCTCCGCCCTCGGCATCGAGCTGCCGCGCGTCTCGCGCGAGATGGCCCACGATGACAACGCCGAACTGATCAACGACCGCACCGCGCTGGCTGCCGGCGACCTGGTGTTCTTCGGCCGCAAGGGCCGCGTGGACCACGTCGGCATCTACGTCGGTGACGGCCGCTTCCTGCACGCCCCGAGCTCGGGCAAGGACGTGCGCGTGGACACCCTGCTCAGTGGCTACTGGGGCAACAAGTTCATGCAGGCCCGCCGGGTCGATCTCTGACCTGACCGGTTGGCGCGACCGCGCCGCCTGACACCAGCAAGCCGCTGCCCTGCAGCGGCTTTTTTTTGTTGGGCCCGCAATGACGGATAGGCGCCGGCCACCCCCGGTGGGTACCGACCGTTGGTCGGTACCGCATCAGCCGCCTGCCAAACAAAAGGCCCGCCGGTCAGGGCGGGCCTTTCATCGCTACGCAACCTCAGCCGCGTGGTGGTGTCGGGTCGGGGTCGTCCACGCCCACATTGCCGGACGGATTGTCGTACACCGCCTGATCCAGCAGGCCGGTTTCCTTGGCCACGATCACCGGCACCAGCATCTGGCCGGTCACATTGGTCATCGTGCGCATCATGTCCAGGATGCGGTCGATGGCATACAGGTAGCCAATGGTCTCCAGCGGCAGGTTGGCTGCGCTCAGCACCACCGTGGCCATGATCACTGCGGTGCCCGGCACGCCGGCGGTGCCGAAGCTGCCCAGCACCGAGGCGATCAGCACCACCACGTACTGCTCCGGAGTCAGCGGCACGCCGCTGTATTGCGCGATGAACACCGCGCACAGCGCCGGGTAGATCGCGCCGCAGCCATCCATCTTGATACTGGCGCCCAGCGGCACCGCGAACGAACCGTAGTCCTTGTTAACGCCCAGGTTGTGGGTGATCGAGCGCAGCGCCACCGGCATCGCCGCGAAGCTGGACGAGCTGACAAACGCCACCTGCATGCCCGGTGCCGCACCACGGAAGAACTTCAGCGGGTTCAGGCCGTGCGCCAGCAGCAGCGCGCTGTAGACCACCACGATGTGCAGGGCACAGGCCACGTACAGTGCCAGTACGAAATGACCCAGCGGCAGCAGCTTCTCGAACCCGTAGCTGCCGACCAGGCCGGCGATCAGGCCGAAGGTACCGATCGGGGTGACTTCCAGCACGAAACGGGTCACCTGGATCATGATGTCGCTCATCTGGCCGACCAGCTTGCGCGCCTCGGTCACCTTCTCGCCCAGCTTGACGATGGCAAAGCCGACCAGGCCTGCGAAGAAGATCACCGGCAGGATCGAGCCGCGACCGGCGGCCAGCACGGTTTCACCTGCGGCGTTGACCTTGGTGCCGATGCCGGACAGCGCATAGAAGACATTGGCCGGCACCACGTCCAGCAGCACCTGCACCACGCTGGGCACTTCGCGCGGCACGTAGTTGCTGGCCATCGACAGCTGCAGGCCACCGGCGCCGGGCTGCAGCACGGTACCTACACCCAGGCCCACGCACACCGCCAGCGCGGCGGTGATCACGAACCACAGGAAGGTGCGGCCACTGAGCGCGGCAACCGACTTCTGGCCGTGCAGTGACGAGATCGCATTGATGACCGCGAAGAACACCAGCGGTACCGCGATCATCTTGATCAGGGTGACGTACAGCTCGCCGAGCGGGCCGAACCACGTTTCTGCGGCCGGGCCCAGCGCCCAGCCGGCGAGCGCACCGAGCACGAAGCCACCGACCACGCGCTGCCAGAATGGAATCCGCAGCCAGGCAGAGACCAGCTTCATAGGCAATCCAGAGGGGAAGAAGGGATGCTGGAACGATAGCCCAAGGCGGCCGGCAGAACGACCGCCCGGCCGGCAAATCAGTGTGTCATCGGCGTGCCTTGCGGGGCCGGGCATAATGAACGTCCCGTTACAGTTTGTGAGATCCCTGCGTCCATGCGCCGTTCCGTCTCCCTGTTGGCCGCCTGCGCCACCACCCTGCTGCTGGGCGCCTGCGCCAGCACTGCCCCCGCGTCCGCCCCGGCCGGCCTCAAGGTCGCCGTCGATCCCGTCGCCCACCCGGCCGGTGAGACCCCGCAGTGGTGGTACCGCAGCGGTGCCGCCCAGGCGGCCGCCAACGGCGCGATGTCCGGCAAGGCCAAGAACGTCATCCTGTTCCTGGGCGACGGCATGAGCCTGACCACCGTGGCCGCCTCGCGCATCTACGAGGGCCAGCAGAAGGGCGGTTCGGGCGAAGAGAACCTGCTGTCCTGGGAGCGCTTCCCGGCCACGGCGTTCAGCAAGACCTACAACACCGATTCGCAGACGCCGGATTCGGCCGGCACCATGACCGCCATCACCACCGGCGTGAAGACCCACATGGGTGCGATCGGCGTCAGCGCCGGCAGCCGCACCGACTGTGCCGACAGCCTGTCCAAGGGCCTGCTGACCTGGCTGCAGCTGGCCGACAGCGCCGGCCTGGCCACCGGCGTGGTGTCCACCGCACGCCTGACCCACGCCACCCCCGCCGCCACCTACGCGAACTCGCCCGAGCGCAATTGGGAAAACGACACCGACCTGACCGAAGCGGCCAAGGCGGCCGGCTGCAAGGACATCGCCCAGCAGCTGCTGTCGACCTCGCGCTATGGCCGTGGCCCGCTGGTCGCCCTCGGCGGCGGTCGCGGTGAATTCACCACCGTGGAAGAGCGCGACCCGGAGTATGACGACAAGGTCGGCCAGCGCCTGGATGGCCGCAGCCTGGTGCAGGAATGGCAGCAGGCGCACCCGCAGGGTGCCTACGTCTGGAACAGCAAGCAGCTGGCCGCCGCCGCCAATGCTCCGGCCATCCTCGGCCTGTTCGAGCCGGACCACATGCGCTACGAGTACGAGCGTCCGCAGGATCCGGGCGGCGAGCCGAGCCTGGCCGAACTGACCGCCGCGGCGATCAAGAACCTGGCCAAGCACCAGGAAGGCTACGTGCTGATGATCGAGGGCGCGCGCATCGACCACGCCAATCACAGCGGCAACGCCTACCGTGCCCTGACCGAGACCGTGGCGCTGTCCGATGCGGTGCGCGTGGCCAATGAACTGACCTCGGCCGACGACACCCTGATCATCGTCACCGCCGACCACTCGCACACCCTGAACTTCGTCGGCTACCCGGCACGCGGCAACCCGATCCTGGGCAAGGTGAAGGACAAGGGCGGCGAAGACGGCGCCGGCAAGCTGGACTACGCGCTGGACGGCAGCGGCCAGCCGTACACCACCCTGACCTACGCCAATGGTCCGGGGCACACCGGCGCCAGCAACCAGCAGCCGGCCGGCGCCAAGCGCTACCCGCACAACCCGAGCAGTTTCGAACCGGCCAATGGCCGCCCGAACCTGCGCGAGGTCGACACCGAGCACCCGGACTACATGCAGGAAGCGCTGGTGCCGATGAAGTCCGAATCGCACGGTGGCGAGGACGTCGGCATCTGGGCCCGTGGCCCGGGCAGCAAGGCGATCCGCGGCACGCTGGAACAGAACGCGATCTACCACATGATCGTGCAGGCCACCCCGGCCCTGCGCGAACGCCTGTGCCAGGCCGGCACCTGCGACGACAAGGGCGTGCCGGTGCAGCTGCCGGCGCCGACCGCCTTCGAGCGCAAGGCCGAGGCCAAGTGATCGCGCGGCAGGCCCGCCCTGCCCCCGCCAGCGGCCGCCTCGCGCGGTCGCTGGTCCTGCTCGGCATGCTGGCCAGCAGCACTGCGCTGGCACAGGCACCGGCCTGCAAGCTGCTCACCGACGAGCACGGGTTGTGGCCGCTGCCCAACTGCGAGGTGGTCGATCACCGGCCCAGGATCCACCCCGACACGCTGAAAGACCTGAACTTCGACGACCACGGCCTGGCCGTGGTGTATGCCGACCAGGGTTTCCATTACGTCAACCGCGAGGGCCGCAGCCTGCCGGTGCTGACCTGGGACAACGGGCCGGAGACACCGCAGGAGGGCCTGCTGCGGGCCCGCGTCGGCAACCGCGTGGGCTACTTCGATCTGAAGTTCCGTCAGGTGGTTCCGGGCACCTTCGATTTCGGCTGGCCGTTCCGCGATGGCGTGGCCGAGGTCTGCAACGGATGCCGTCGGGGCACGCCGGATGCGGATGGGCACACCCCGATGGAAGGCGGAGAGCGGTTCCGCATCGACCGTTCGGGCCGTCGGGTGAAGTAGGGGTTCGGCAGGGCTGCGCCCTGCACCTGCTGCAGGCCAGAGCAACAGCAACAGCAACAGCCAAAGCGGCTCTGGTTTTCTGTGGGTTGGGCGGGGCGGTGTCGGA
>NZ_JAOCAV010000007.1:0-85125 GCF_029839665.1 Stenotrophomonas sp. GD03930
CGCTTCGAGCACAAGGGCCGCTTCTCTTCGATCATGGCGCGGGTGCCGTCGCTGGCGGTGATGCATCCCCACGCTGGGCTGCTGGGCGCCGCCGCCTATGCCGCCGACGCCGAACGTGACGCACCAGGAGTTGCCGCATGAGCCCCACCTTCCACGACGACCGCATCGAGTTCATCCAGCACGGCGACGCCGATGGCTGGATCGAGGCGGTCGCCGCCGAGATGGCACAGACCCTCAACCACGACATCAACGAAGTGGGCCGCGCCCGCATCCTGCTGTCTGGCGGTACCACGCCGGCGCCGGTCTACCAGGCACTGGCCGAGCTGGACGTGCACTGGGACCGGGTTGAAGTCAGCCTGGCCGACGAACGCTGGCTGTCGCCGCAGGATCGCGACAGCAACGCCTGGCTGGTGCGCGAGCATCTGCTCAAGCGCGCCGAGGGCGCGCATTTCGACCCGTTGGTGCGCGTCGGCAAGCCGCTGCCGGAATGCGTCTACACCGTCAATCTGCAGGCCCAGCACAGCCAGCCGCCGAGCCTGGTGGCGCTGGGCATGGGCAATGACGGCCACACCGCCTCGCTGTTCCCGGGCTCGAAGGACCTCGCCCGCGCGCTGGAAAGCACCCTGCCCTATGCGGCGCTGGATGCCACCGGCTGCCCCGGTGCCAACCAGTGGCCGCTGCGCATCACGCTGACCCCGCACGGCCTGCGCCAGTGCCGCCAGCGCCTGCTGCTGCTGCGCGGCAAGCAGAAGCTGCAGGTGCTGCGCCAGGCCCTGGACAGCAACGACGCCCAGCAGTATCCGATCCTCAACGCGATCAACCTGGAAGGCGCGCGCCTGCGCGTCCACTGGGCTGATTGAAGTCGGCGGCGGCGCGCTGCCGCCGCTTGCCTCTCGCCACCACGAACGCCGGTAGCCAATGAGCCTCCATCCGCAACTGCACGCCATCACTGAGCGCGTCATCCGCCGCAGCGCCGCCTCGCGCGCCGCCTACCTGGCCGCGATCGACGCCGCCCTGCGCGATGGCCCCTTCCGCAGCCGCCTGAGCTGCGGCAACCTCGCCCATGGCTTCGCCGCCTGCGGCGGTACTGACAAGAGCCGGCTGCGCGGCGGCGTGACGCCGAACCTCGGCATCATCACCGCCTACAACGACATGCTGTCGGCGCACCAGCCGTTCGAGACCTACCCCGAACAGATCCGGAAGATCGCCCGCGAGCTGGGCGCCACCGCACAGGTGGCTGGCGCGGTGCCGGCAATGTGTGACGGCGTGACCCAGGGCCGTGGCGGCATGGAACTGTCGCTGTTCTCGCGCGATGTGATCGCCCAGGCGACGGCCATCGGCCTCAGCCATGACATGTTCGACACCACCGTCCACCTTGGTGTGTGCGACAAGATCGTGCCGGGCCTGCTGATCGGTGCGCTGGCCTTCGGCCACCTGCCGGCGGTGTTCGTGCCGGCCGGCCCGATGACCCCGGGCATTCCGAACAAGCAGAAGGCCGAAGTGCGCGAGCGCTACGCCGCCGGTGAAGCCACCCGCGAGGAGCTGCTGGAGGCCGAGTCCGCCTCGTACCATGGCGCCGGCACCTGCACCTTCTATGGCACCGCCAATTCCAACCAGGTGTTGCTGGAAGCGATGGGCGTACAGCTGCCGGGTGCGTCGTTCGTCAACCCGGACACCGCCCTGCGCGATGCACTGACCCGCGAAGCCACCGAGCGCGCACTGGCCATCACCGCGCTGGGCGACGATTTCCGCCCGCTGGGCCGGATCATCGACGAGCGCGCGATCATCAACGCGGTCATCGCGCTGATGGCCACGGGCGGCTCGACCAACCACACCATCCACTGGATCGCGGTGGCGCGGGCCGCCGGCATCGTGCTGACCTGGGATGATTTCGACGAACTCTCGCAGCTGATTCCGCTGCTGGCCCGTGTGTACCCGAACGGCGAAGCCGACGTGAACCGCTTCGCCGCCGCCGGTGGCCCGGCATTCGTGTTCGGCGAACTGATCAAGGCCGGCCTGATGCACGGCGATCTGGTCAGCGTGGCGCGTGGCGGCATGGCCGACTACGCCCGCGAGCCGCAGCTGCGCGAGGGCAAGCTGGTCTACCTGCCGGGCCTGGAACGCAGTGCCGATGAAGAGGTGGTGCGCAGCGTCGACAACCCGTTCGAAAGCCAGGGTGGCCTGCGCCTGCTGCGCGGCAACCTGGGCAAGTCACTGATCAAGCTGTCGGCGGTGAAGCCGCAGTACCGCAGCATCGAGGCACCGGCGGTGGTGGTCGATGCGCCGCAGGTGCTGAACAAGCTGCACGCCGGCGGTTTGCTGCCCGAGCATTTCGTGGCGGTGGTGCGTTACCAGGGCCCGCGTGCGAACGGCATGCCGGAACTGCATTCGCTGGCGCCGCTGCTGGGCCTGCTGCAGAACCAGGGCCGGCGCGTGGCGCTGGTCACCGACGGCCGCCTGTCCGGCGCCTCGGGCAAGATTCCGGCGGCCATCCACGTGACGCCGGAAGCGGCGCGCGGTGGCCCGCTGGCGAAGGTCCGCGAGGGCGACATGATCCGCCTGGATGGTGAAGCCGGCACGCTGGAAGTGCTGGTGGACGCCGCCGAATGGGCGGCGCGGTCGTTGGCGCCGAACACGGCTCCGGCAGCGCATGACCTGGGCCGCAATCTGTTCGCGATCAACCGTCGCGTGGTGGGCCCGGCCGACCAGGGCGCGATTTCGATTTCGTGCGGGCCGGCAGCGGCGGATGGTGGGCCGTGGGATTACGACGCCGAGTATGAGCTGGGGCACGATGCGGCGGCAGCGGCGGCGCCGCATGAGGCGAAGGACGCCTGAGGGTTGAAGAGCGTTGCGGGTTTGTTGCGGCGGTGAGTTTGCTGGCGGCGGCAGAGGGCAGCCCGTCGCCAGGACACGCCGTGAATACGTCCCTGTAGGCTCGGTCGCGCCATCCATGGCGCGAACGGTCCTGGCGACGGCCTGCCCTCCGCCGCATCACAGTTTCCGGCGCCGATACGCCGCGAAGTGATCACTGAAAATCAAATTCAAACGCAGAAGCAAAGGCAGAAGCAGAGCTATGGGTATCGAACAACATCAGGTGAAGGCGGCGGAGCTGTTGCATGCGGCGGGCATCCTGCCGGTGGTGACGATTCATACGCTGGACCAGGCGCGTGCGGTGAGTGCGGCGCTGCTGGAAGGGGGCTTGCCGGCGATCGAGCTGACCCTGCGTACGCCGGTGGCGATGGAAGCGCTGGCGATGCTCAAGCGCGAGCTGCCCGATGTGGTGGTGGGCGCGGGCACGGTGCTGACCGTGCAGCAGATGCAGCAGTCCATCGATGCGGGTGCGGATTTCCTGGTGACCCCGGGTACGCCGCCGGCACTGGCCGATGCGCTGGCCGCCGCCCCGCTGCCGGTGGTGCCGGGTGCGGCGACGCCGACCGAGCTGCTGTCGCTGTATGCGCGCGGCTTCCGCGTGTGCAAGCTGTTCCCGGCCACGGCCGTGGGCGGGCTGGCGATGATCAAGGGCCTGGCCGGCCCGGTCGCCGATCTCAAGCTGTGCCCGACCGGTGGCATCACCGAGAACACCGCCGCCGAATACCTCGAGCAGAAGAACGTGGTCTGCATCGGTGGTTCGTGGATGGTACCGGGCAACTGGATCGCCGACGGCGAATGGGACAAGGTCCGCGCCAGCGCCGCCGACGCGGCGAAGATCATCAAGCGCGTGCGCGGCCACTGAGCCCGACAAAGGTGTAGAGCCGAGCCCACGCTCGGCTCCGGCATCATCAGGGGTCAGAGCCCTTTCCCACCGGGAAAGGGATCCGACCCGGGCGACGAGCGCGCAAGGCGCGCGACCCGCTCCTGCTCTTCCTTCTTCATTCCGCGGTGGACGCGCACGGAACCTCTCCGTGGCCGGGCGGATGGGTTGTGCAGGGGCGTGAGCCGCATGGATGCGGCGACCGAGCTTACAGGGACGTACTTGCAGCGCCCCCTGCACAGCCCATCCGCCCGGCCCCTCAGAATTCAACCGCACCGCACACCGCGAGGGGCTCAGCCGTTGGCCGAAACCCTCACAACGGCCGTGCCGGATCCACCAGCCCGTACTGGCTCGCCATGCGCGCCAGCGCGATGTTGTCGTGGATCCCCATCTTCTCGAACAACCGCGCCTTGTGCGTGTTCACCGTCTTCGCGCTCAGGCTCAGGCGCCGCGCGATGTCTTCCTGGCGCAGGCCCTGGGTCAGCAGCAGCGCCACTTCCAGCTCGCGCGGCGACAGGCTGTCGAACGGCGAGCCGTTGCCCTCCACCGTCGACAGCGCCAGGTTCTGCGCGATGCTGGTGCCCAGGTAGCGACGACCGGCCGCCACGTCGCGCACCGCACGCAGCAGCTCCTGCGCATCGCAGCCCTTTCCGATGTAGCCGGCGGCACCGGCTTCAAGCAGGCGCTTCGGCAGCGGGCCGTCTTCCAGCACCGACACGATCACTACGCGGGTATTGCGGTGGCTGCGGACAATGCGCTCGGTCACTTCCATGCCACTGACACCCGGCAGGTGCAGATCGCACAGCACCACGTCCGGCAGCAGCTGGCGCACTTCACGCAGCGCGTCTTCGCCGGTCTCGGCTTCGCCCACCACCTCGATGTCGGTTTCCCCCGACAGAATCATCTTCATCCCGGTGCGGACCAGTGCGTGGTCATCCACCAGGTAGACTCGAATCGTCATTCACGTACCTCTTCGAATGCGGCCATTGCAGGTCAAGCTAGGCAGGGTGCCGTAACCCTGCAAGCGCGTTCGTAATGCGGCAATGGCAATCTGCCTTGCGCATCACAGTACCGCGCCTGGTGCTTGCCCCCTGTCTTGCAGAACCTGCTGCAACGAAACAACTGATCTATCACGTAGACGTCCCCGAAGGGTCATCCACGTCAAACCCCCTGTGATGATGCTTCGCTGGCCTTCGCTGGCGGCGAGCCGTGACGTCGCCATGGGTGCCGGCGACTGAACATGACCAGATAGCACCCTACCACCCAAACCAGCGCGGCACACCATCCGGCCAGGATATCGGAGGGGTAATGCACCCCCAGATAGACCCGGGACACGCTGACCAGCAGGCTGAACGCCGGGGCCAGCAGCAGCACCGGCCAGCGCCAGCGGGTGTTCCAGGCCAGCAGTACCAGGGTCACCGCCAGGGTCATCGACCCCATCGCATGGCCACTGGGGAAACTGAACGTCGATTCCGGCGCGATCGATTCCCACAGGCTGGGGCGTTGGCGCTGGAAGAAGTGCTTGCTGCCCATGTTCAGCAGCGCCGAGCCGACGAAGCTGACGCCGACGAAGGTGGCCTCGCGCCAGCGCCGGTATCCCAGCAGCACGCCGATGATCAGCACATCGGCCGGGATCAGGAACCACTCGTAGCCCAGCCTGGAGATGAGCACGAAGAAGCGGTCCAGCAGCGGCGAATGCAGGCCATGCATCTGCCACAGCAGGGGGGCATCGAAATGGAACGATTCAAATTCGTGCACTTCATCGGCCAGCGCGACGAAACCGGCCAACGGCAGCAGCACGCCACCGAACAGCAGCAGCAGGCGCCAGGCGTTGCGCGCCATCCAGTGGCGGAAACCGGAGGCTGACTCCGGTGCAGCGAGGATCGCAGGCTTATCCGGCGCTTCGGACATAGTTGTGTTCGACGTAATCGTCGATCAGGGCGACGAACTCCTGGGCAATGTTGTCGCCACGCAGGGTCACCTTCTTCTCGCCATCGACGAAGACCGGCGCCGCCGGCGTCTCACCGGTACCCGGCAGGGAGATGCCGATGTTGGCGTGGCGCGACTCACCGGGCCCGTTGACGATGCAGCCCATCACCGCCAGGGTCATGTTCTCCGCCCCCGGGTGGTGGATCTTCCACAGCGGCATCTTCTCGCGCACGTGGTTCTGCACCACCTTGGCCAGTTCCTGGAAGAATTCGGACGTGGTGCGACCGCAGCCCGGGCAGGCCGTGACCAGCGGGGTGAAGGCGCGCTGGCCGGTGGTCTGCAGCAGTTCCTGGGCGACGATCACTTCCTGCGTACGCGACTGGCCCGGTTCCGGGGTCAGCGAAATGCGGATGGTGTCACCGATACCTTCCTGCAGCAGCACGCCCAGCGCCGCCGACGACGCGACGATGCCCTTGCTGCCGATGCCGGCCTCGGTCAGGCCCAGGTGCAGGGCGAAGTCGGAACGCTGGGCCAGGTCGCGGTACACCGCGATCAGCTCCTGCACGCCACTGACCTTGGCCGACAACACGATGCGATCGCGCGGCAGGCCGAGTTCCACCGCCTGCTCGGCCGAATCCAGCGCCGAACGGATCAGCGCCTCGCGCAGCACGCGGCCGGCATCCCAGGGCTGTTCGCGCAGGTTGTTCTCGTCCATCAGCTTCGCCGCCAGGGCCTGGTCCAGCGAGCCCCAGTTGGCGCCGATGCGCACCGGCTTGTTGTAGCGGATCGCAAACTCGATCAGCTGGGCGAACTGCAGGTCCTTCTTCTTGCCGAAGCCGACGTTGCCCGGGTTGATACGGTACTTGGCCAGTGCTTCGGCACAGGCGGGCTCGGCAGTCAGCAGCTGGTGGCCGTTGTAATGGAAGTCACCGATCAGCGGTACGTCGATGCCCATCATCGCCAGCTTGTCGACGATACGCGGAATCGCCGCAGCGGCTTCAACGGTGTTGACGGTCAACCGCACCATTTCCGAACCGGCACGCCACAACTCGGCCACCTGCTTCACGCTGGAGGCCACGTCGGAGGTGTCGGTGTTGGTCATCGACTGCACCACCACCGGCTTGCCTCCGCCTACGGTGACCCCGCCGATCTGCACGGCATGGGTCTGGCGGCGCGGCCAGGAGGTGGCATCGGAGGGCGGAGTCGGGCGGGTGACGGCGTCGTGCATGGGCGCATTCTACCGCCCGCCCCCGCATTCCGGGTGACTCGCATTCAGCCGGCGGCACGGCTGCGGCCTATTGTCGCAGGCACGCCCGCCCGCGAACGCATACGATGGGCATGAATGACCGGTCCCGACGCTCCGTTTCTCCGTACCCTGTGCAGCCTGCGCTGGCTTGCCGTGGGCGGCCAGGCCGCGACCATCCTGGTGGCCACCTGGGTGCTGGGCCTGCCGTTGCCGCAGCTGCCGTTGTGGGCCGGCGTGGCGGTGCTGGCCCTGTTCAACGTCTACACCCAGTTGCGCCCGGAGGCAGCTGACACCGCGCCGCTGACCGCCTTCGGCCACATCCTGGTGGACGTGATCATCCTGACCTGGATGGTGGGCTGGAGCGGCGGCATGGCCAACCCGTTCAGCTCGCTGTTCCTGATCCTGATCGCACTGGCCGCATTCGCCCTTCCCCTGCGCTGGGCGCTGGCGGTCGCACTGGCCTGCCTGCTCGGCTACGCCAGCAGCGGCATCTTCGGGCAGCCCCTGCCGGACGGCTACTTCCGCGCACAGGACCTCAACCGCTGGGGCGTGGTGGCCAACTTCCTGATCTCCGCCGCGGTGGTGCTGGCGTTCTCGACCCGGCTGGCATTGGCACTGCGCCAGCGCGAGCTGGAGCTGTCGGCGCTGCGCGAGCGCTTCGCGCGCAACGAAGGCATCGTCGCGCTGGCCACCCATGCCGCCTCGGTGGCGCATGAACTGAATACCCCGTTGGCGACGATGACCCTGCTCGCCGACGACGTCGCCGAGCGCAGCGAAGAGCCGGAAGTACGCGAGGACATGGAAACCCTGCGCGAGCTGCTGGTGCAGTGCCGTGAGCGGGTGCTGGCACTGGCCGCACCAGCGTCGGCCGACGCGCCGGGCCGCAGTCACTCCAGCGCCCAGCAGGTGCTGGAGCAATGGCGACTGGTGCGCCCGACCATCGACCTGCACCGCAACGACGATGCGCCACTGCGGCTGCCGCTGGACCCGGGCGTGGGCCACCTGCTGATGGTCCTGCTCAACAACGCCGCCGATGCCGGCGAGAAGGCCGGCCGGCCGCGCGTGGACCTGGACCTGCGCATCGAAGGCGACGACCTGATCGGCGAAGTCCGCGACTACGGCCACGGCTTCGATGCCCGCGCCGCCGTGCTGCCGGGCAAGCTGTTCGGCAGCAGCAAGAGCGAGGGCATGGGCGTCGGCCTGGCCCTGTCCCATGCCACCATCGAACGCCTCGACGGCGAGATGTGGATGCGCCCGGCCCAGGGGGCCGGCAGCCGCGTCGGCTTCCGCCTGCCGCTGGCCCCACGCGAGGACACCCCATGAGCCTTCACCACTCCACCCTGGGCCTGCTGGTCGACGACGACGAGCTGTACCTGCGCACCCTGCAGCGCAGCCTGGCCCGCAAGGGGCTTGAAACGCAGACCGCACAGGATGCCGCCAGCGCGCTGGCACTGGCCCGCCAGCATCCGCCAGCGTTCGCGCTGATCGACCTGAAGCTGGGCAGCGATTCGGGCCTGGCCCTGATCCAGCCACTGCGCGCCCTGCGCGCCGACATGAGGATCCTGCTGGTGACCGGCTACGCCAGCATCGCTACCGCGGTGGAAGCCATCAAGCTCGGTGCCGACGACTACCTGCCCAAGCCGGCGACCGTACCGATGATCCTGCGCGCATTGGGCGAGGAAGACGACGGCCCGGCCGACGATGGCGAAATGGAAGTGCCCGACGCGATGACGCCGATCAGCCGCCTGCAGTGGGAACACATCCAGCAGGCGATGCACGAGACCGGTGGCAATGTCTCGGCAGCCGCGCGCCTGCTCGGCATGCACCGGCGCTCGCTGCAGCGCAAGCTGGCCAAGCGGCCGAGCCCGGAACGCGACCCGACCCGTTGACCGCCGCGGGACGTTCCCGGCTCAGGCCTCCGCCAGCGCCGCCGGCACGGCCTGCCCGCTGCTGAATCGTGGCTCCATTGCGCCCGCCCGCGCCGATGCCGTCTCCTGCAGCAGCGGCGACGGCAGCACGCAGGCCGGATGCATGCGCAGGAATCCATAGATCGCGCCGGCCAGCCCGATCATCAGGCCCGGGGTGAAGGCCGCACGGGTCAACCCGCCGACCATGCCCTGGTGCTCCTCGATCGAAGACACGATCTCGATGGCTGCATCATCCCGCGCATAGGGGCAGCCCTCCGGGTCCAGCGCGGCGGCCAGCACCAGCAGCTCGCGGGTCGACACGTCGCCGTGGCACAGGGTATGGCTGAAACCCCATTTGCCGCGTGCATCGGCCACCGCCCGGCGCATGTCGCGCAACTGCGCCGGGTCGCCGGTACGCGCATACAGGTCGGCGGCCGCCAGTCCGATGCCGACGCTGCCATGGCACCAGGTGGGGAAGTTCTTCTGCCCGTCCTGCAGATGGATGTCGCGCCAGTGCCCGGTATGCGGCTCGAACAATGCCGCCTGGAACGCGAAGGCCTCTTCTGCCAGTTGCCGCCAGGCGGCGCGCTCTGCCGCACTGCCCGCCTGCGAGCGTGCCAGCCGTGCCAGCGCCCACCCCATGCCCATCGCACCATGGCCAAAGCCACCGATCGGCTCCCGGAACTGCGGCGTCGGCCAGCGCGCACCGTCGGCATCGACGATCGCCGCATCCTGCATCCGTCGTCCCGCTGCAGCCGCCAGATCCAGCCAGCGCGCGCTGCCGGTGGCCTCGGCCAGCGCCAGCAGCGGCAGGATCATGCCGGACACGCCATCAATCAGTTCGAACTTCACCGGCCCCTGGAAACCACGGCGTTCGGCGGCTTCCGCACAGTGCTCTGCCAGCGCCAGCAGTGCCGGCCGCTGCAACAGATCGTGCAACGCCAGCAGGGTCCAGATCTGCGAACCGGTGCCGACGAATCCACCGTCGATCTCGGCAGGATGGCGCTCGCACATGGTCTGGAACACCGCAATGGCGCCGTCGATGGCCGGTTCCAGGCCGGCCACCGGATCTGCACGCCCCTGCGCCACTTCACGGCGGTAAGCCGCCAGCGCGAAGGCAATGCCACCCAGACCGAAGTACAGGTCGGGCTGCACTGGTTGAACCGTCCAGCCGCTGCGGGTCACCTCGGGCGTGATCCAGGTCATCGAGCCGTCTTCACCGTGCACGGCCAGTCGAAGCAGGTTCTCCACCGCGCGCGCTGCGAGTGCGCGTCGACGCGCATCCAGTTCGTCGGCGTGCGGCAGCCGTGCCGCGTAGCTGTAGCCGGAGCGGGCCTCTGCACGTGCCAGCGCATGCTGGTTCAGGTCGGTGGCCACCAGCGTGCTGCGGATGGTCACTTCTTCCAGATCGATGCGCATCGCGCGCCAGTTGGCAACGATCGAATGGATGCGTGGCGCATCCAGCAGCGATGCGAAGATCGGAATGTCTCCGTAGCGCAGGTCATCCACCTCGCCGCGCACGGTGTCCAGATCCGAAGGTGCAGCCGGCGATACCGCCGCGTTCCTCACCAGCAGGTCGACGGCACGTTCGACTGCCTGGGCTTCATTGTGCAGGGACGCCGGATGCCAGAGCATCCGCCCGAGCTCGGCATAGGCCATGGTCGGCCGCCGCACGTCCCGCACCTGGCACCCTTCGAACCCCGCCAGCAACGGCATCAGCTCGCCCTTCGCATCCAGCGCGCGCAGGCGCCCACTGGCATCGACGAAACCCTCGCTGATGTGGTCCCAGTACAACGAGACATCCGGCTGCGGGCTCGGATGGTTCTGTGCGATGGCAACCTCCGCCTCGACCAGGCCCAGCCGCGCCGGCGCGGTCCCGTCTTCGATGATCACCGGCACCTGCACCCGTGGCTGCTCGCCCGGCAGCGCGCCGGCCGCGGACAGGTCCACGCCTTCCATGCCGAGGCCGGTGGTGCGGAACGGCACGATACCGGTGCGCAGCACGGAATTGCGCATCAGTTTGACGGCCGTGTCGTAGGCATCGCCCAAGCCTGAGGGTTCGACGTCGATGACGCGCGAAAACACACTTTCGGCGTCGACCACCACCGGCACCGGCCCGACTGCAATCAGGTTCTCAAGATGGATGTCGGTACCCCCGACCAGGCGCAGGATCGCCAGCCAGTGACCGAGGCCACGGTAATAGGCACGCAGCTCTTCGTCACCGGAACAATAGCGGTGCGCCGCGAATGCGGCCCAGCCGTGGCTGCCACGATCAACCACGCGGGGCACGCGTACCCGGTCCGCGCCTTCGCCGAAGACTGCGGCAAGCAGGCCATCGAGCGTGGCATCGATGCGCAGCGAGCGCGGCTTGTACATCAGCGTGCCGCCGTCGAACTGCAGCCGCGCCACTGTGCGGCCGCCGCCATGCAGGTCACCCCGCCCCAGCGAGACGGCACGCAACGCTCCTGCCGGCCGGTCGAGCAGCTCCGTCAGCAGCGCGCGATCACTGCCGATGCGCGCGGCCAGCTCCACCACGGCCGCGCATTGCCCTTCGAGCATGCGCGACAGCCGCGGCAACAGCACCGGGTAGCGTCGCTGCAGATGCTGCTGGAAGCCCTCGCTGGTGGCGAGGGCCATGAATTCGTCCAGCGCACCGGCGCTGTCAAGCGGGCCGATGTCACCGCCGCGCGCGGCGGCATGCAGTTCAAGCAGCAGCACGCGATTGAGCTTGAGCTGGGCATGCTCACGAAGCGCCGCATCGCCTTGCCCGTGCAGCAGCTCGCGTTCGTCCGGCCGCAGGTCGAGAGCGGGGTCATGCAGGCCAGCGGCCAACGCGGCGCGCGCATCGGCAAGAAAATGTTCGGTGATGCGCGCAAACACGGCCGCAGCCGGAGAAGCGGTCATTACGCCCCCTGCAAAGTGTCCAGAGTCTGTTCCAGTGGCCGGCACGCAGCGCAAGCCGCTGCGTGCCGGCTCGGGCTACATCAACAGCACAGGCAGTGATTGACCACCGACATCGTGGTGGTGCACTCGGTACCACCACCGGTGATCAGGGTGTCGGAGGCCGACGTGAGCGCGGACTCGGTGGCCGCAGCGCCATAGATGAACAGCGAACCGGCGGGGTTGGCGCACCCATCCACATCGTCCGAGCCGTTGAGCCAGCCGGACACAACATCGTCATTCAGATCCATTCGCAATCTCCTGTCATTCACAACATGAGGCGTTGAGAACGTGGATCGATTCCACGTTCCTTCGGATACGGCCAGTCCCTGGCATCAACTTCATGCTGCGAGCGATACTGGATGACAGGTACTGCCGCCCGTGCACACTGCATCGGCATTCGATGTGGCGTCAAGCTGCGCTGCGGCAGGCACGCGGATGCGCGGCACGCAGCACGATGCGCGCATGGCGGGAATGTGAGATGCAGGGGATGGCCGGCCCGTGGCCGGCACCTCCAGGGACAGGCTCAGCGCTTCAGCTGCGCAAGAATCTCGCGGGTCATCGGATCGGCGATCGCCACGTCCTCACCCTGCAACGCCGGCAGCAGGCCACTGGCCAGCTGCTTGCCCAGCTCGACACCGAACTGGTCGAAGGCATTGATGTTCCAGATCACCGATTGCACGTACACGGCGTGCTCGTACATCGAGATCAGCGCGCCCAATGCCTGCGGGGTGAGTGCATCAAGCAGGATCAGCGTGCTCGGGCGGCCGCCCGGGTAATCGCGGTGCGGGTCGTCGCTGCCCTGGCCATTGGCCAGCGCCTCGGTCTGTGCCAGCAGATTGGCCAGCAGGGCCTGATGATTGATCGTGTAGGGATCATCGTTGTGCACGCAGCCGATGAAATCGGCCGGCACGATGCTGGTGCCCTGGTGCAGCGCCTGGAAGAAGCTGTGCTGCACATCGGTGCCCGCCCCGCCCCACCACACCGGCACGGTGTCGGTGGTGACCGGCTGGCCATCACGCTGCACGCGCTTGCCCAGGCTCTCCATCACCAGCTGCTGCAGGTAGGCCGGCAGCAGCGCCAGGCGCTGGTCGTAGGTCATCACCGCATGCGTGGCATAGCCCAGCAGGTTGCGGTTCCAGATGTCGGTCAGGCCGTGCAGCACCGGCAGGTTGCGCTCCAGCGGCGCGTCCAGCGCATGCGCATCCATCTGCGCCGCGCCTTCCAGCAGCTGCTCGAAACGCTCGAAGCCGATCGCCAGCGCGATCGGGAAACCGACCGCCGACCACAGCGAATAACGGCCCCCCACCCAGTCCCACATCGGCAGCACGCGCTCGGCGGCAATCGCGAAGGCCTTGGCGGCGCGCTCCGGATTGGCGCTGACCGCGTACAGGCGCTCGCTGCCACCGAGCCAGTCGTGCAGGATCTGGCCGTTGAGCAGGGTTTCCTGGGTACCGAAGGTCTTGGAGATCAGGATGCCGGCGGTCTTTGCCGGATCCAGCATGGCCAGCGTGCGCTGCATGGCGGCGCCGTCCACGTTCGACACGAAATGCACGCGCAGGCGCGCGCCGCTGACCGGGCGCAGCGCATCGGCCACCAGGCGCGGGCCGAGATCGGAACCGCCGATGCCGACGCTGACCACGTCGGTCACGCCGCTGTCTTCCAGCGCGCGCACCAGCACGCCCATGCGCTGGCGGATTCCGCGCGCAGTGGCATAGGCCTCGGCCGCCACCGGCGCATCGACCACATCGCCACGCAGTGCGGTATGCAGCGCGGCGCGGCCTTCGGTCAGGTTGACCTGTTCGCCGCGGAACAGGCGATTGATGGCGCCGCCGACATCACGCTCGGCGGCCAGTGCCAGCAACGCCTGCAGCGCGGCGGCATCGTATTTCTGCCGGGCGAAGTTGACGTACAACGGCCCGACCCGCAGCGCCAGGTCCTGGATGCGGCCGGGTTCGGCGGCGAGCAGGCCGGGAATGCTTGCGCCCTTCAGGCGCTGGGCGTGGGAATGCAGCGAGTCGAATCCGTTGTTCGTTGTCATGCGGCCTGGGTCGGGATCGTGTCGTTGGTGTGGGTGATCTGGTTGCTGCCATCAACGTACACCAGCTTCGGCTTGAAGCTGTCGGCTTCCTGCTCGGTCATGCTGGCGAACGCGGCGATGATGATGATGTCACCGACCTGCACGTGGCGCGCGGCGCCACCGTTGAGCGAGACAACGCCGCTGCCGGCTTCGGCGCGGATGGCATAGGTCGAGAAGCGCGCACCGTTGGTCACGTCCCAGATGTGCACCTGCTCGAACTCGCGGATGCCGGTGGCAGCCAGCAGGTTGTCGTCGATGGCGATCGAGCCTTCGTAGTTCAGCTCGGAATGGGTGACGGTGGCGCGGTGGATCTTGGTCTTGAGCAGGGACAGGTGCATGGGGGCGCTGCAACGGCAAAGGAAAGAGCGGATTCTAGCACCCGCTTGGGCGTGGTCAGGGGCATGCGGCAGGACGCTGAAGGCCGTTCAGGCGTCCTCGCCCGGCGGCGTTGCCGGGATCGCACTGGCGGTGCCGCCCATGGACAGGCGGAACACGGTGTGGAAGGCCAGCCCGGCGACCCCGCCGAAGCCCCCTGCAGCCAGCGCCAGCAGGCCATAGCCAACCACATCGAAGGTGTCGACGTAACGCAGGCGCTGCAGCAGCGGACCGCTGTCCTCACCCGGCCAGGTACAGATGGCCATGACCAGCGCCGCCAGCCCGAAGCCGACCCACACGAAGCGGCCCCGGCGCAGGCGATGCTGAGACTGCTGGAACAGCGCCATCGGCAGCAGCACGGCAATGGCACCGCAGGCGGCCAGTGCGAACAACAGTCCACCCACCAGCTGGGCCGGCAGCATGCCGGCAGCCAGCACCGCCAGGATCGAGGCCTGGGCAAGGCGGCCGGTGTCAGTGGCAGGGGTCTTCATGTCCTGTCTCCCATCCGTGGGAAGGTGGGAGGCGCCCGTTGCGGGCGCCCCGGAGCCGCATGCGGCTCAGAATTCCAGGTTGTCGATCAGCCGGGTACTGCCCAGGCGCGCGGCAATCAGCGCCACGCGGCCACCGCCGTCGAAAGTCGGCTCGGCCAGCTCCGGGGTGCGCAGCACCGCGTAGTCGACCTGGAAACCGGCCGCCTGCAGCGCGGCCGTCGCATCGGCCTCGATCTGCGCGCGCGACTGGCCAGCCACATAGCCTTCGCGCATGCCCAGCAGGGTGCGGTGAAGGGCGGTCGCGACCGGACGCTGTTCGGCGCTCAGGTACTGGTTGCGCGAACTCTTGGCCAGGCCATCCTCGTCGCGCACGATCTCCGCCCCCACGATCTGGATCGGGAACGACAACTCGGCCACCATCTGCCTGATCACGGCCAGCTGCTGGTAGTCCTTGCGGCCGAACACCGCCACGTCCGGCTGCACCTGCAGGAACAGGCGCGCCACCACCGTGCACACGCCATCGAAGTGGCCCGGGCGGCTGGCACCCTCCAGCACCTCGCTCACGCCCGGGGCGTGCATCTGCGTGGTCTTGTCCACGCCCAGCGGGTACATCGCCTCCACGCTGGGCAGCCACACGGCGTCGCAGCCGACCTGCTCCAGCCCGGCCACATCGGCCTCGGGCGTACGCGGGTAGCGACTGAAGTCTTCATTGGGGCCGAACTGGGTCGGGTTGACGAAGATGCTCGCCACCACCTTGTCGGCGTACTGGCGCGCCAGGGTCACCAGCGAATGATGGCCGCCATGCAGGTTGCCCATGGTCGGCACCAATGCCACGCGCAGGCCTTCGCGCTTCCACTGGCCGATCTGCTCGCGCAGTGCGCCGAGCTCGTTGAAGGTCTGGATCATTGGGCGTAGGCGTGCTGTTCGTCAGGGAAGCTGCCGTCGCGCACGGCGTCGGCATAGGCGCGGGTGGCACCGGCCACCGAACCGCCTTCGGCAAGGAAATCCTTGACGAACTTCGGGCGGCGATGACCGCTGTCCAGGCCGAGGAAGTCATGCAGTACCAGCACCTGGCCATCGCACTGCGGGCCGGCGCCGATGCCGATGGTCGGCACGTCCACCGCCGCCGTGACCTCGGCAGCGACCGGGGTCGGCACGCATTCGAGCACCATGATGCTGGCGCCGGCAGCGGCCACGGCCCTGGCATCTTCCACCAGCTGGCGCGCGGCATCGCCTCGGCCCTGGATCTTGAAGCCACCCAGGCGCAGCACCGACTGCGGGGTCAGGCCCAGATGCGCGCAGACCGGGATCTCGCGCTCGACCAGATAGCGGATGATGTCGACCTTGAAGCCGGCACCTTCGATCTTGACCATCTCGGCACCGGCCTGCAGCAGCTGCAGCGAGGCATCCAGCGCGCGTTCGGGCGTAGCGTCGGCGCCAAACGGCAGGTCGGCCACCAGCAGCGCACGCTGCAGTACGCGGGCCACGGCGCGGGTGTGGTAGACCATGTCGGCCACGGTCACCGGCAGGGTCGAATCATGGCCCTGCACGACCATCCCCAGCGAATCGCCGATCAGGATCAGGTCAACGCCGTTTGCGTCAAAAGTGCGGGCAAAGCCGGCGTCGTAGGCGGTCAACATGACCAGCTTCTGGCCATTGCGCTTGGCCTCGGCCAGGGCGGGAACGGTCCAGGGCTTGCTGTCTGCGTGGGTGCTCATGTGCTGATAACCGGGGGAGATAACCCGGGCATTATCACTCTATCGGCGCGATCTCGCAGGCATCCACCCGCATCACTGCATCCCGCACGCGTCCATGGCCGGGAATGGCCAGATCCGGTGCGATTTCGGCCAGTGGCACCAATACGAAGGCACGCTCGTGCAGGTACGGGTGCGGCACCTGCAGCCCGGGCTGGTCGAGTTCCTGCGCGCCGTACAGCAGCAGGTCCAGGTCCAGCGCGCGCGGGCCCCAGTGCACCGCCGGATCACGCACGCGGCCGAAGCGCTGCTCCAGTGCCAGCATCGCCTGCAGCAGCTCATCGGCTGGCAGCGCGGTATCGACCGCGGCCACCGCATTGACGAACGGCGGCTGGTCCTGGTTGCCCCAGGCCGGCGTGGCATACAGGCGCGAGGCCTGCCGCAGGCGGGTCCCGGGCAGCCCGTCCAGCGCGGCAATCGCCGCGCCGACGGTCTCAGCCGCGTCGCCGAGGTTGGCGCCGAGGCCGATCCAGGCAAGGGTCATCGCTTACTCGCCCGCCGCACCGGCCGGGGCACCCGGGCGACGACGACGGCGGCGACGCTTGCGCGGTGCTCCGCTTTCGTCGTCACCCTCTTCGCCGCGCATCGCATCCAGCGACGATTCCAGTTCGCGGCCGGACTGCGCCTGCGCCTCGCGCCAGAACTCGACATCGGCGGCGTGCTCGGCCGAAGCCACCTGGCGCAGGCTGAGGAAGTCGAACGCAGCACGGAAACGCGGATGGGTCAGGGTGCGGAACACGCGCTTGCGCTGGCGCGAGCCGAAACGCGACTGCAGCAGCCAGATCTCCTGCATCGGCAGCGAGAAGCGGCGCGGCAGTGCGATCGTGCTCAGCTGCTGCACGGTCACACGGTCGGCGGCACGCCGCTGTGCCTCTTCCGGTGCCACGCCCTGCTTGAGCAGGGTCGCCTGCGCGCGGCAGTAGGCCGGCCACAGCAGCAGCGCGAACAGGAATGCCGGCGAGACCGGCTCGTCGTTGGCCACGCGCGCATCGGTGTTGGCCAGGCCCTCGACCAGCATGCGGCGCAGCGCACCGGTGCGGTTGGACTTGAGCGCCTTGGCACTTTCCGGGAACAGCACATCCAGCAGGCCGTAGCGCTCCAGGCCTTCGAAGCTGGCCACGCCATGCCCGGACAGGAACAGCTTGAGCACTTCCTCGAACAGGCGCGCCGGCGCGGCTTCGTTGAGCAGGCCAGCCAGATGCGGAATCGGCGCGGCGGTGCCCTCTTCGATCTGGAAACCGAGCTTGGCCGCCAGGCGCACCGCGCGCAGCATGCGTACCGGGTCCTCGCGGTAGCGCTGCTCGGGGTCGCCGATCAGTTTCATCAAGCGCGCCTGCACGTCTTCAAAGCCGCCGGTGTAGTCACGCACCGAGAAGTCCTCGATGGCGTAATACAGGGCGTTGCAGGTGAAGTCGCGGCGGACGGCGTCGTCTTCGATGGTGCCGTACACGTTGTCGCGCACGAGCATGCCGTTTTCCATCTCGCGGTCGCCGCTGCCGTCATCGCTGTTGGCACGGAAGGTGGCCACTTCGATGATCTCGCGGCCGAATACCACGTGGGCCAGGCGGAAGCGGCGGCCGATCAGGCGGCAGTTGCGGAACAGCTGCTTGACCTGTTCGGGCGTGGCGTCGGTGGCCACGTCGAAATCCTTGGGTTGGCCATTGACCAGCAGGTCACGCACCGCGCCGCCGACAAGGTAGGCGCCGAAGCCGGCATCGCGCAGGCGATAAAGCACGCGCAGGGCGTTCGGGCTGATGTCCTTGCGGGAGATCGTGTGCTGGTCGCGCGGGATGACGCGCAGGCTGAACGGTGATGTAGCAGAGGAAATGATGTTGGCGCTTCCGGTTGAAGTTTCGGGATTGCCCAATGGCATCGAGGTGCATATACTAGCGCTCCTGCCTCGGCAGCGACACAGTTACGCTCCCTTCGTCTAGTGGTTAGGACGTGGCCCTCTCAAGGCTAAAACAGGGGTTCGAGTCCCCTAGGGAGCGCCAGTCGCCGCAGCAGGAACCGAAAAAGCCCGCCTCGTGCGGGCTTTTCTGTTTTCCGGGATTGCCGATGGTTGTGGTCGGGTTGGTCGCGTTGGCGCCTCCCTGTTCCTGCGCGGGAGGGGGCGGGCCACCCTTTTCTGGACACGCAAAAGCCCATCCATGGTGCTCGATGGCGCCATCCATGGCGCCAACGGTCCAGAAAAGGGTGGCCCGCCCCCTCCTGACAGTTTCCCGCGACCGCGGCAGTAAGCGCTCTTCGTCTCCCGCCGCATGCTCCATCCCGACGCGCCAACCTGCATCCGCCACCCGCGATGTGTCGAGAGGTGGCAGACCAGCCGCTCCAGGACCGTTGGCGCCATGGGTTCGGCGCATGCGCCGGACGGGCTGGGCAGGACGCCCATCCCCGGTCTTGCCGAGTGCGCAGGATGGCGCACTCGAGCAAGGCGCCATCGAGCCCCCATGGATGGGTTTACGGCGTGTCCTGAATCGGCTGGCCTGCAGCCTCCCCACGGAGAAAGGAGGCGCTGAAACACAGGCCGGCCGTCAGCCTTCCATCTGCTCCAGTTCCTTGCCCTTGGTCTCGCGCACATGGCGGACGACGAAGAAGATCGAGAGGATCGCTGCGACCGTATAGATGCCGTAGGCCCCGGCCAGGCCGATGCCGGCCAGCAGCATCGGGAAGGTCACGGTGATCGCGAAGTTCGAGGTCCACTGTGCCGCGCCGGCCACCGCCAGTGCCGGGCCGCGGATCTGGTTCGGGAACATCTCGCCCAGCATCACCCACATCACCGGGCCCCAGGACATGTTGAAGAACACCACGTAGACGTTGGCCGCGACCAACGCGAGCCGGCCCATACCGTCGGACAGCTGCAGGCGGCCCTCGGCCAGGCTGCCACTGGCAAAGGCCACCACCATCAGCACCAGCGCCACCGACATACCGACTGAACCGACCCACAGCAGCGGCTTGCGGCCGATGCGGTCGATCAGCAGCACGGTCAGCAGGCAGGCCCCGATGCTCAGTGCACCCGACAGCACGTTGATCAGCAGCGCATCGCTTTCCGAGAAACCGACCGCCTGCCACAGCACTGCCCCGTAGTAGAACACCACGTTGATGCCGACCAGCTGCTGGAACATGGCCAGACCGATGCCGACCCAGAGGATCGGGCGCAGCCGGCCGGTGGCCCTGTCGAGCAGATCACTGAAACGCGGCTTGTGCTGATCCTGCGCCAGGCTGGCTTCGATCTCGGCCTGCTTGGCCGCCGCCGCGCCGTCGCCGTACAGCCGCGACAGCACCGCCCTCGCATGCGCCTGCCGCCCCTTCAGCACCAGGAAGCGCGGGCTTTCCGGAATCACCAGCAACAGCAGCAGGAACAGCCCGGACGGTAGCGCCTGCATCCAGAACATCCAGCGCCAGGCCTCGTGGCCCAGCCACAGCGGCTCGGTTGACGCCCCGGCTGCGCGGGCCAGCAGGTAGTTGCTGAGGAAGGCGGCGAACAGCCCGCAGATGATCGCCATCTGCTGCACCGTGGCCAGGCGGCCGCGATAGCGTGCCGAGGCCACTTCGGCAATGTAGGCCGGCGACATCACGCTGGCCGCACCCACGGCAAAGCCGCCGAGCACGCGCGCGGCGATGAACAGCCAGGACGCATGGGCGGCGCCGGCGCCCAGCGCCGAGACCAGGAACATCAGCGCCGAGACGATCAGTACGCCGCGGCGCCCCAGGCGATCCCCCAGCCAGCCGGCCAGGAAGGCGCCGATCGCGCAGCCCAGCAGCATCGAAGCAACTTCGAAACCCAGTGCCGCTTCGCTGGAGTTGAAGGCCTGGCGCAGGCCATCGACCGTGCCATTGATGACACCACTGTCAAAACCGAACAGGAATCCACCGAGGGTGGCCACGCAACTGATCAGGACGATGAACGCGGTGTTCTCACCGCCGTGCGGGGCGGTGCCGGTCTGGGCTTGGGACATGGACGATCCTGCTGGAAAGGGAATTCGGCCACCCCTGCGGCCGATGGCCCGCAGCGTCGCACAGGCCTGGCCGTGCCGCCAATGGCCGCAGCGATCGCGCCTGCCAGACGCCCGTTTTCCGCCCCGCGCCGACACCGGGGGCCAACCTGTTCTAGAATTGTCAGGTTCAGGAATCGATCCACCCCCAGCCCATGCCCTTTGTCGTCACCGAAAACTGCATCAAGTGCAAACACACCGATTGCGTGGAAGTGTGCCCCGTGGATTGCTTCCACGAAGGCCCGAACTTCCTGGTGATCGACCCGGATGAGTGCATCGACTGCACCCTCTGCGAGCCGGAGTGCCCGGTCAACGCGATCTTCCCGGAGGACGATGTCCCCGCCGGGCAGGAAGGCTTCGTCGCCCTCAATGCCGAACTGGCAAAGGAGTGGCCGGTGCTGACCGTGCGCAAGGACCCGCCCGCCGACGCCGGCGAATGGGACGGCAAGCCGGACAAGCTGAAGCTGCTGGAGCGCTGAGAAGCGCCCGCTGCGGCAACGAAAAAGGGCGCCACGGGCGCCCTTTTTCGTTCTCGGCAGGTGCCAACCGCGTGATCCGGTAGGTGCCAACCACCCGATCCGGTAGGTGCCAACCTTGGTTGGCACAGAAGCGCCGACCAAGGTCGGCCTCTACCCGGGCACGTGCGGACCTGGGCCCGCACCCACCCGACCGGCTCTTACTGGGCCAGCTTCGCCTTCAGTGCGGCAATCAGCTTGACCGGCGCTTCGGCAGTGGCCGGCAGGCCACGCGGATCGACCGCGGAGATGTAGGCGCCGGCATCGACCGCAACCACGCGGACCAGGAAGTTGCTGCCTTCGTAGGCCACGTCGTACGAGCCCAGCAGCTGCGCGCGGCTGGCGATGGTCACGCCTTCCACGCCTTCCAGCGCTGTACCGACCTTGGCGAACGCTTCATCCTTGCCGCCGGCGATGGTGAAACCGGTGTTCGCCGCCGCCGGGGCCGCAGCCACCGGCGCCGCCGGCCTGGTCGCCGAGGCCAGCGTCGGCACCTTGTTGTCGGAGGTGGCGTTGGGCAGGTTCAGGTCCGGCGGCACTTCCAGCGGACGCATTTCCGGGGCCAGGGCGTAGTCGCCCTTGACGCCACGCTTGAAGCAACCGGTGGTGCCGGCCGCGACAGCTACAGCAAGCAGGGCGTAGGACAGCACGCGGACGGTGGAAACGGATTGACGCATGTGAATCTCCTGGGTCAGACCAAGACGGAAGGTCAGTGGCTGGAAAGGGCTTCGAGGGCGGCGATGTCGCCGGCAAGATGGTCGGCAGCCGCATGATGCGCCGCCGACAGCGGCAGCAGCGGCAGGCGCAGGTCGTGGCCGATGCCGATGCGGCGCAGCAGCGCCTTGACCGGAATCGGGTTCGGCTCGACACCGCAGAAGTCGTGGAATGGCTGCAGGCGCGCATCCCACGACCCGGTGGCTTCGTGGTCATGGGCGGCGGCCAGCTCGCACATGCGGCGATAGGCGCCGGGCAGCACGTTGGAACCGACCGAAACCAGGCCGTCGATACCGGCCTGGATCGATCGTGCGGCCGTGCCGTCATCGCCACTGAGCACCGCGAACTGCGGGCTGCGCAGCGCCAGCAGCGCCTGCACCCGGCCGGTGTCGCCCACCGCTTCCTTGATGCCGACGATATTGGGATGGCCGGCCAGTTCGGCCACGGTCTCCGGCTGCATGTCGCAACCGGTGCGGCCGGGCACGTTGTACAGCACGACCGGCAGCCCGCCCTGGTCGGCAACCGCGCGGTAGTGCGCGATCAGGCCGGCCTGGGTCGGCCGCACGTACGGCGGGGTCACCACCAGCGCATGGCTGGCACCCAGCGCGGCGGCGCGGCGGGTCTGTTCGATGGTTTTGGCCGTACCCGACAGGCCGGTACCGGCCATGACCGGGATGCGGCCGCCGATGCGCTCGACCGCGCTGGCCAGCAGCAGGTCGTACTCGGCATCGGTGAGGGTCGCCGCTTCGCCGGTCGAGCCGGCTACGACAACGCCATGGACGCCACCTTCCAGTTGCAGATGCAGCAGGCGCTGCCAACCGTCGGGATCGAGGGCGCCGTCGGCCCGGAACGGGGTCGCCAGCGCGGTGATGAGGCCGGAAAGGGACAAGGACGTGCTGCTCTTGGCTGGGAAGGGAAAACGCCCGCCACGAAAGGCCGGGGGCGACCTGAATGTTACTTGCGGCGCGAAAGCACGGGCAAGTATGCTGGACACCGGTGGATCCCCGCCTCTGGCGGGCATTCAGACTAACGCATGCATTACCCGGAATCGCCTTGACCGACACCACCCCGCGCCCCGCGCCGAGCGAAAACCACCTCCTGATCAACGCCTATACGACGCATCCGGAGTCTCCCCTGCTGTCCGTCACCCGCCGCATCGCCGACAGCGGCTGCAATCTGGTGGACGCGCGCCTGGCCACGGTCGGCCGCGATGTCTCGGTCACCGCCCTGGCCACCGGCTCCTGGGACTCGGTGGCCAAGCTGGAAGCGATGCTGACCCGGCTGGAGCGCGAGGAAGGCCTGAAGCTGGTCTGGTACCGCACCGCTGCCAAGCAGGCGCAGTCCAACCTGCTGCCGTACATCGTCGAAGTGATCGCCGCCGACAAGCCGGGCATCCTGTTCCAGCTGGCCGATTTCTTCGACCGCCAGGGCATCACCATCGAGAACCTGCAGAGCACGCGCTACCGCGCCATGCAGACCGGTGCGGAAATGTTCAGCGCGCAGGTCACCATCGGCGTGCCGGCCAACATGCACATCGCCGCGCTGCGCGACGATTTCCTTGAATTCTGCGACCACCTGAACCTGGACGCGATCATGGACCCGATGAAGTTCTGAATGAATTCCTGATTTTTCGCGCGTCCCTCACGGGCGCGTGGCGTTTCATGCAATTGTCGTAGAAAGAACCCAGGCTCGACAGAAGGACCTCATGAACAACGGCGACACCCTGGACAGCACCACCCTCTCCCTGCCGCTGGCCCTGTCCGGTGGCGACCAGGCCACCCTCGGCGATTACGCCGGCCACTGGCTGGTGCTGTACTTCTATCCCAAGGACAGCACCCCCGGCTGCACCACCGAAGGCATCGACTTCAACGCGCTGCTGCCGAAGTTCCGCAAGGCCGGTGCGGTCGTGCTCGGTGTCTCCCGCGATTCGGTGAAGTCGCACGACAACTTCTGCGCCAAGCAGGGCTTCAACTTCCCGCTGGTCAGTGATGGCGACGAAGCACTATGCAGCGCCTTCGACGTGATCAAGATGAAGAACATGTACGGCAAGCAGGTACGTGGCATCGAACGCAGCACCTTCCTGATTTCCCCCGACAGCCGCATCGTGCAGTCCTGGCGCAAGGTCAAGGTTGCCGGCCATGCCGATGCCGTTCTCGCCGAACTGAAGGCCTCCCAGTCCAAGTGAGTCCCACTGCCTACTGTGTCTGCCATCACCCTGCCCTGCGGCAGGCCGTGATGGTTTTTCCCTGTCCGTAACCAGGAATCGACGATGACCCGAGGCAAGCGCATCTACGTGCTGGATACCAACGTGCTGATGCACGATCCCACCGCGCTGTTCAAATTCGAGGAGCACGACGTTTACCTGCCCATGCAGGTGATCGAGGAGCTGGACAACGGCAAGAAGGGCACATCCGAAGCGAGCCGCAATGCCCGCCAGGTGAGCCGCTTCCTCAACGAGCTGGTGCAGGCGTCCGGCCTGGACAACCTGGCCGACGGCATTCCGCTGCAGCGCCCCAATGGGCTGCAGCTGCGCGGCAAGCAGAGCGCCGGCAAGCTGCGCTTCCAGACCAGCCATTTCGACGCCGGGAAGAGCTTCGGCCAGGTGATCCCGGACAACGCCATCCTCGGCGCGATCCTGGCCCTGAAGGAAGAAACCCCGGACCTGCCGGTGGTGTTCGTTTCCAAGGACATCAACCTGCGGATCAAGGCGGCGATCGCCGGCATCGTGTCCGAGGACTACGAGAACGATCGCGCGCTGGACGATTTCAGCCTGCTCTACACCGGCGCCACCGAGCTGCCGGAAGACTTCTGGAAGCGCCATGGCGAAGACCTGCGCAGCTGGAGCGACAAGGGCCGTACCCATTACGAAATCCAGGCACTGGACGGCGAAGAGTGGTATCCGAACCAGTACGTCTACCTGCCCGGCGAAGATGAAGTCGAGCTGCGCGTCAGCCGCGTGGTCGGCGACGGCAAGGTGGTGCTGTCGCTGGTCGACGATTTCCGCCATGGCAGCCATGCCGTGTGGGGCATCAGCGCACGCAACCGCGAGCAGAACTTCGCGCTCAACGCGCTGATGGATCCGGAGATCGACTTCGTCACCCTGCTCGGCACCGCCGGCACCGGCAAGACCCTGCTGGCACTGGCTGCAGGCCTGGCGCAGACGATGGACCAGCAGCGCTACCGCGAGATCATCATGACCCGCGCCACGGTCAGCGTCGGCGAGGACATCGGCTTTCTGCCCGGCACCGAGGAAGAGAAGATGACGCCGTGGATGGGCGCGCTGACCGACAACCTGGAAGTGCTGACGCACAACCAGGAAGGCGGCACCTGGGGCCGCCAGGCGACCAACGACCTGCTCGCCAGCCGCATCAAGATCCGCTCGATGAACTTCATGCGCGGCCGCACCTTCCTGTCGCGCTACCTGATCCTGGACGAGGCGCAGAACCTCACCCCGAAGCAGATGAAGACCTTGATCACCCGTGCCGGCCCCGGCACCAAGATCGTCTGCCTGGGCAACGTCGAGCAGATCGACACCCCGTACCTGACCGAGACCACCTCGGGCCTGACCTACGCAGTGGATCGCTTCAAGAACTGGCCGCACAGCGCGCACATCACCCTGCGCCGTGGCGAGCGTTCGCGCCTGGCCGATTACGCTTCGGAGGTATTGTGAGCCGCTGCACCCGACTGCTGCTGCCCACGGCTGCGATCGCCCTCGCAGCCGCGCTGGGTGCCTGCACCACCATGCGCGGCCCGGCCAGCGTGCCGACCGCCGAGCGTACCGGACAGTCCTGGGTGGTCACCCGCCCGATCATCGCCGCGCAGGTGCTAGACACCTGCTCGCGACCCAGCCCCGGCCGCGAGGCCGGGCGGGTCAGTGGCTACTGGGCGCCCAGCCGGCAACAGGTCGACCAGCTGGAAGCGAAGCTGTCCTCGCTGGAGGCGCAGGTGCCGAAGGTGCTGGACTTCGATCGCCAGTACGTCGGCATCGAAAGTGCCGGCAAGCGGCTGATCTACATCAACGCCTTCCACCTGCCCGACGACAGCGGCGTCAATCCGGCCCGTGAAGCGATCCGCGTCTGCGATGGCGGTGCACAGTTCTGGGGCGCCGTGTTCGACCCGGCCAGCAACACCTTCAGCGAGCTGCAGTTCAACGGCGGCTTCGGCGGGCCCTGAGGGGCCCTGCCGATGGGAATACGCCTGCCCACCTGGGTCTGGATCGGTGCGGTTGCGCTCTCGTGCGTGGCCGGCATGGTCAACGTGGTCGGATTTCTGGGTTTCGAGCACCAGGCGGTCAGCCACATGACCGGCAGCACCAGCCAGCTGGGCATGGCGCTGGCCCAGGGCGACTGGCGTGCGGTCGGGCATCTGTGGGGCCTGCTGATCGCCTTCTCGCTGGGCGCCATGCTCAGCGGCCTGTTGATCCAGGACAGCGCCCTGCAGCTGGGGCGTCGTTACGGCGTTGCGCTGGCGCTGGAATCGGCGCTGCTGCTGGTGGCCATTCCGCTGTTCGAACAGCACCAGATCTGGGGCGCACTGGCCGCCGCCATGGCCTGCGGCCTGCAGAATGCGATGGCCACCACCTTCAGCGGCGCAGTGGTGCGCACCACCCACCTCAGCGGCATGTTCACCGACCTCGGCATCGGCCTCGGACACCTGCTGCGTGGGCTGCCGCTGCAGGTTCGCCGACTGACCCTCAGCGGGCTGATCATCAGCGGCTTCCTCGCCGGTGGCATCCTCGGCGCCTGGTTGTTCGTGCGCTGGCAGTACGACGCCCTGCTCGCCCCCGCCCTGCTGACCGGCCTGACCGGGCTGGGCTATGTGGTGTACCAGCAGTGGGCGCGCTGGCGGCATTGAGTCAAGGACATCCACGCATGGCGCGGAGCTACCTTCCCCAGCGGGACCACGGCACAATCGCTGGATGAGCCCGACCACTCCCGTATCCGCCCTCACCATCGCCGGCTCCGACTCCGGCGGTGGTGCTGGAATCCAGGCCGACCTGAAGGCGTTCGCCGCACATCGCGTGCATGGCCTGTCGGCGATCGCCGCGCTGACCGCACAGAACACCCGCGGCGTGACCGCCGTGCACGTGCCGCCGGTCGACTTCCTGCGTGCGCAGCTGGAGGCCTGTTTCGATGATTTCGATATCCACGCGGTGAAGCTCGGCATGCTGGCCAACGCCGAGGTGATCAACGTCGTTGCCGACGCACTGCAGCGCCATCGCCCACCGCACGTGGTGCTGGACCCGGTGATGGTCGCCACCAGTGGCGCACGCCTGCTGGAAGACAGCGCCCTGCAGGCGATGCGTGAGCGCCTGATTCCCCTTGCCACGCTGATCACCCCGAACACACCGGAAGCAGAGCTGCTGGTCGGGCGGAACATCGGCAATGGTAACGATGCCGAGCAGGCCGCCTCCGCCCTGCTCGACCTCGGTGCCGGTGCCGTTCTGCTCAAGGGCGGCCATCTGCATGAGGGCAACCGCGTGATCGACCGCTACTTCGACGGCGTCAGCAGCGAAGAATTCATCCACGCCCGCCTGCCGCTGGATGCGCACGGCACTGGCTGCACGCTGGCCTCTGCCATTGCCGCGCAGCTGTGCAACGGCCTGAGCCTGGCCAATGCCTGCGAGGCCGGCATCGACTATGTCGCGCGCGGGCTGCAGAGGGGCTACGCCCCCGGCCGCAGCGAGGTGCTGGTGCTCGATCACTTCGGCGCGGCACCGCACGCATGAGCCTGACGCCGGACACGCTTGCCGTGCAGTGCGAGGATGGCCATCGCTACGAGGTGATTGCCTGCGTGCCTGCGCAGCCCATCGCGCGCCTGCTGTGGCTGCCGGCGCTGGGCGTGGCCGCGCGCCACTACCTGCCGCTGGCACAGGCACTGGCCGCCAGGGGGGTGGTGGTCTACCTGCATGAGTGGCGCGGCAACGGCAGCAGTTCGCTGCGCCCGTCACGCACGCAGGACTGGGGCTATCGCGAGTTACTCGAACAGGATCTGCCGGCCAGCCAGGCCGTGCTGGCCGCCGCAGATGATGAAACTGGCCCGCTGCCCTGGATCATCGGTGGCCACAGCCTGGGCGGACAGCTGGCCTGCGTGCATGCCGGCCGCGCTCCGCAACACTTCAACCGGCTATGGCTGGCGGCCAGTGGCTCGCCGTTCTGGCGCGGCTTCCCCCCACCGCGCGGCTGGCTGCTGCCGTTGGTCTACCGCTTCCTGCCATGGATCGCGCAGCGCCAGGGCGTGCTGCATGGCCGTCGCCTCGGCTTCGGTGGCACCGAGGCACGCGGACTGATCGCCGACTGGGCGCGCGTCGGCCTGAACAACCACTACGCCGCCTTCGGCATGAGCGAAGACCTCGATGCGCAGATGGCGCGGGTGCACGGCAGTGCGCAGGCGGTGCTGATGGAACACGACTGGCTGGCGCCGGCCGGCTCGATGCGCACGCTGCTGGCGAAGCTGCCGAATGTGGACGCGCAGCTGCGCGTGCTGTCCGCGCAGGAACTGGGCACGCGTGCCGATCATTTCGCCTGGCTGAAAGCTCCGGACGCCGTGGCTGACTGCTTTTTCATTCAGTTGGGTGAAAATTTTCACAAAACTGTTGACGGTGCGCGCCGACATCCGCATAATTCCGCTCCTGTCGCAGGGCGCCCGTAGCTCAGTTGGATAGAGTACCTGGCTACGAACCAGGCGGTCGGGAGTTCGAATCTCTCCGGGCGCACCACTCGACAGGTTTCCAGCATCCGCCGCTGGAAATGCAGTAAAATTTGGAAGTAAGTTGATTGTGTACCGCGCGCCCGTAGCTCAGTTGGATAGAGTACCTGGCTACGAACCAGGCGGTCGGGAGTTCGAATCTCTCCGGGCGCACCATACACAGTCAGCACAACAAGTTTATGTAATTGGCGCCCGTAGCTCAGTTGGATAGAGTACCTGGCTACGAACCAGGCGGTCGGGAGTTCGAATCTCTCCGGGCGCACCATTACACCGAAACAGCAGGCCTCGGCCTGCTGTTTTTTTATGTGTGTTTTTCGGCAGGGCTGCGCCCTGCACCTGCAGATGCTTCAAGCCAAGGCAAGCCAAGCCAAGGCAACGGCAACGGCAACAGCAACAGCAAAAGCTGGCATTCCGCGGGTTGGCGGGGCGGTGTCGGAGTGCGGGGACGCCGTGAACCCATCCCTGGGGGCTTGGCCGCGGCATCCATGCCGCGGACACCCCGCACTCCGACACCGCCCCACCTCTGACAGATTCCCGCGATCTGATGGATCCACGCCATGCGTGGATGAATCTCCATCGAATTCGAATATTTCGACAATTGATCGAAGAGCATCCACGCATGGCGTGGATCTACCGTGTCGACCAAGGTCGACACCCACCAACCGCACCAGCACCGACAGATCGCCGGAAACTGTCGAAGGCGGGGTGGGTCCGGTTGCGGGAGTGTCCGCGGCATGGATGCCGCGGCCAAGCCCCCAAGGACGGGTTTACGGCGTCTCCCGCAACCGGACCCACCCCGCCATCCATCAGGAAACCTGCTTTTGCTTTTGCTGTTGAGGTTGCCGGCCAGCGGCCGGCACTACCAGGGGTGCAGGGCGCAGCCCTGCCAAACCCCCTACCCCCTGGCCATTGCCTGCCACCACTGCGACAGCAGCTCCGGCCTGCGCAGGCGCTCGCGCCACCAGCGCAGTGCCGCGCCATCCTCACCCGTGCGCCAGGCCAGCCAGAAGGTCTCTTCCGGCTTGTGTTCCTCCACCTCGCGGATCACCAGCTGCCCGCGTGCCACGGCAGCGCGCGCGCACGGCTCGGGCAGGAAACCGAAGCCCACGCCTTCGCATTGCAGCTTCAGCTTGCTCGCCATGTCCGGCACCGTCAGCATCTCCTGCCCCATCAACAGGCCGACCGTGCGCGGCAGCAGCCGGCGCGCCGAATCGGAAACGGCGATCGCGCAATGCTCGACCAGTTGCTCGCGACCCAGCACGCCCTCCACCGCGGCCAAGGGATGGTTGGGCGCAACCGCGAACACGAACTCCACCGTGCCCAGCGGCTCGACCACATACCCACCGCCACTGGGGCCCTCGCCCGGTGCGCCCACCAGCAGGTCGGCACGTCTGTCGAGCAGCGCTTCCCAGGTGCCGGACAGTGCCTCGCCGATCAGCCGCAGCCGGGTCGGCGCCTCGGCCTCACGGAATGCGGCGATGTCAGGGCCCAGCAGCCAGGTCGGGAACACCGAATCCACCGCCAGGGTCAGCTCGGTCTCCCAGCCCGATGCCACCCGGCGCACCCGCAATTCCAGTTCGCGGGCCGCGCGCAGCAGGTGCCGGCCCTCGTCCAGCAACGCGCGACCGGCCTCGGTCGGCTCGGCACGCGGCCCGACCCGGTCGAACAGCTGCACGCCCAGGTCTTCCTCCAGCTTGGCCACGGTGTAGGAGATGGTCGAGGGCACCTTGTGCAGGGCCTTGCCGGCGCCGGCGAACGAGCCCCGGCGGTCAATGGCATCGAGGATCTGCAGGGCATCGAGGCTGAGCTTGAGCATTCGAATTTTTCGATGATGGCTGTCAAAACTATCCGTTTTTCAAACCCCGGGCGCAAGCGGATACTTCTCTCCAACGGGGAAACACGGCGGCTACCGCCCCACCCCGCCCCATCGAAACCATCGAACAAGGAAATTCCATCATGCTGCAGATCCGCAAGAGCGCTACCCGTGGCCTGGCCGAGCATGGCTGGCTGTCCTCCCGCCATACCTTCTCCTTCGCCAACTACTACGACCCCCGCTACGTCAGCTTCGGCCCGCTGCGGGTGATCAACGAAGACAAGGTGATTGGCGGCCAGGGCTTCGGCACCCACAGCCACAGCAACATGGAGATCGTTTCCTACGTGCTGGGCGGCGCGCTGGAGCACAAGGACTCGATGGGCACCGGCTCGGTGCTGCGCTACGGCGACGTGCAGCGCATGAGCGCCGGCAGCGGTGTCAGCCACAGCGAGTTCAACCACTCGGCCGACGAGACCGTGCACTTCCTGCAGATCTGGATCTTCCCGGATGCGGAGAACATCACCCCGTCCTACGAGGAGACCCACTTCACACCGGACAGCAAGCGCGGCCAGCTGCGCCTGATCGCTTCGCCGGACGGTGCCGACGGTTCGCTGCGCATCCACCAGGATGCCCGCATCTTCGCCACCATCCTCGATGGCGGCCAGAAGCTGCACCATGCGCTCGGCAACGGTCGTGGCGCCTACGTGCAGGTGGCCCGTGGCCAGTTGCAGGTGAACGGCATCACCCTTGAAGCCGGTGATGCGCTGCAGGTCAGCGACGAAGCGCAGCTGACCCTGGAAAACGGCAACGACGCCGAAGTGCTGGTGTTCGACCTGCCGCTGTAACGGCAACGCCCGCGATGCTGGATGGCATCGCGGGCACATTGCTGTAGATCCGCGTCAGAACCTGTAGTTCAAGGTCAGCCGCACGTTGCGCGGCTCGCCCCAGGTGTAGGTGCTGTACCAGCTGAAGATGGTGTAGTAACGCTTGTCGAGCAGGTTGTTGACGTTGAGCGTGGCCGACAGGCGATCGTTGAATTCATAGCGCGCCATCGCATCGAGCAGCCAGTAAGGCTGGGTGCGATGCACCACCTTGGCCTGCGTGGCCGGATTGGTGATCTCGCCGAAGGTCGAATCCTGCCAGCGCGCACCACCGCCCATCGTCAGTCCCTGCCAGGCACCGCGCAGGCGGTAGCTGGAGTGCAGGCTGAACTGGTTCTCCGGTTCCAGCGTGGTCACCTTGGTGCCCGCCTGGCGCGCGATCTTGTGCGAGAACCCACCCTGCACCTGCCAGCCCTCGGCCAACTGGCCCGACATTTCCAGCTCGTAGCCCTTGGTCCGCACGCCCATCAAGGCGCGATAGGCATCCTGCCCATCCGGTGTCTTGCCACCGGTGGGCTGGGCGAAGTTGTCCTGGTCAAGCTGGAACAGCGCTGCACTGGCGTTGAAGCGGCCATCGAGGAACTCGGCCTTCAGGCCCATTTCGTAGCTGCGGCCTTCCAGCGGATCCAGCGCCTTGCCCTGCTCGTCACGCTCGCCCTGCGGCTTGAAGATGGTGCTGTAGCTGGCGTACACCGAATAGTGCTCGCCGAGGTCGTAGACCACGCCGGCGTACGGCACGAACACGCCGGTCTCGCGCGTCTGCGGCGAGCGGTAGCTGGCCAGGCGGCTGCCAACGATCACCTTCAGCGGATCGGCCAGGTCAAAACGGCCGACCACGTACAGGCCGTTCTCACGGGTCACTTCGTTGTTGTCGTAGCTGCGCTGCCATTGCGGCTCGGCGATGTCGCCGTCCCAGCGGCGATAGTCCGGCACTGTATCGGGGAAACCATCCTGTGGGCCGTAGCCGGTATTGGTCCAGCGCCTGCGCGAGGCACTGCCGCCGATCACCAGCTCATGCGCGCGGCCGAACAGGCCGAAATGCCCGCTCACATAGAAGTCGGCGGCGTTGCTGACCGTCTTTCCGACGTACTTGCCGAGCCACAGGCTGACGCCTTCTCCGGTCAACGGATCGGGATTGCCCGCGGCGGCACCGGCCAGCGCAGCGTCGTAACCGTTGACCTGGTGGTTGAGCTGCAGCTTGGCCACCCAGTCGTTGGAGAACGTATGCTCCAGCGTGGCAAAACCAGTGCGCACATACTGACGCCAGCCGGCCCAGCGTGCGCCGTTGTTGAACGAGCGCGGCATGCGGTTGAAGTTGCCGGCACTGTCCAGCAGCGGAATACCGCCCCACGTCGAACCCTTCGGATCGCTGTCCATCGCATCGCCACCCACGGTCAGCAGCGTGCGCTCGCCCAGATCGGCTTCCAGCACTGCGTAGCCGACCTTGCTGGTGCGCTGGTAGTGGTCGAGGTTGGAATGCTTGTCTTCCCATGCCCCCACCGCGCGGCCGCGTACGCGGCCATCGGCAGTCAGCGGGCCACCGACATCGAGCTCGGCACGGTAGTCGTCCCAGCGGCCGACACCCAGCGAGGCGCTGCCAGCGAACTCCCTGCCCGGCTTCTTGCGCACCAGGTTGATGGTCGCGCCGGGATCGCCCATGCCGGTCAACAGGCCGGTGGCGCCCTTGAGCACTTCGATGCGGTCGTAGATGGCGGTATCGCTGAGCGTGTTGCCGGCGGAGTAGGCCGAATCGCGCGACATCGGAATACCGTCGTACTGGAAGTTCTGCACGGCGAAACCACGTGCGTAGTACTCGGTGCGCTCGCTGTCGTAGGTGACGATGCTGATGCCCGGGGTCACCCGCATCACGTCGTCGATACCGTGCAGGCCAAAGTCATCCATCTCCGCACGGGTGATCACGCTGATGGTCTGCGGTGTCTGCCGTGGCGTCAGCACCAGGCGGGTGGCGGTCGCGATGGTGCCAGGTGTGTAGGCGCCGCTGCCTTCGGTGATGGTACCCAGCTGGTTGGCGATGACCTGCACGGTCTGCAAGGTCTGCGAGGCGGGCGTCTGCGTGGCCTTGTCGCCGTCATCGGTGGACTGCGCGGCGGCGATGCCACTGCTGGCCAGTGCGGCGATCAGCAGGCTCTGCGCGAGCGCCTGCGGCAGCAAGCGGCGACGCGGCAATGAGGACGGAAGACGGATAACGGGCACGTACAGCACGACAGGACCTCCACGATCGGGTGGGATCCTCTGGCGACGGCTGGAGGGAATGGGGACTCGGCCGGGGGGCCGCAGGCGCAGGAGTGTACTCCCCTGCGCCCCGGCTGTCGTGCGATGTGCTGTCGTGCGGCGCGCTGCCGCAGGCTCAGCCGCCGATGGCGGCGCAGGCCTCCAGAATTAGCGCGGTTACTTCCTTCGGCTGCGAGGCCAGCGAGGCATGGCTGGCATCCAGTTCCAGCAGGCGCTTGGGCTGCATCCTGCCAGCCATGGCCTTCTGGTTCTCCGGCGCGATCATGCGGTCATGGCGGGACAACTGGTACCAGCTCGGCTGGTGCTTCCAGGCCGGGTCACTGACCGCATCGCCGAAGGTGCTGGCCAGCGGCGCCTTCTGGGTCACTGCCATCACCCGGCCTTCGTCGGCGCTCAGGTCCTGGCAGAAACTCTCATGGAATTTGTCCGCGCGCAGCCACAGGTAGCCGTCGCTGTCCGGTGCCAGATTCGGCGCGGCTTCCGGCAGGTGCTGCTGGGTGATGCCGCCCGGGCTTTCGCCGGCATCCGGGGCAAAGGCCGCGATATAGACCAGCCCCTTCACGTTGGCCTCGTTGCCGGCCTGGCTGATCACTGCGCCACCATAGGAATGGCCGACCAGCAGCACCGGCCCGTCGATCTGCCGGATCATCTTCTGGGTGCGTCCTGCATCGTCGGCCAGCGAGGTGAGTGGCAGTTCCACCGCCTGCACGCGGTCATGGCCGTTGCGATGCAGTTCCAGGATCACCTTGGCCCAGTGTGCGGCCCCGCCCCAGAATCCATGGACGAGGAGGATGGTCGGTGTCGTGCTCATGTATGGATCTCCGGCAGCGGCCGGCGGAATGCCGACCGTGCAGCCACTGTCCGTGGGCGGCGTTAACCACTGGTGACGCAATCGGGTCACTGCAATCGTATGCGTCGTCCAATGTCATGCAGGGCACTTGCCGATCCCGCCTGAAAACGTTTCCATGGAGATCCCCTGGAGCTTCGCACCGCGCATGACGCCTTCATCCCCGCTTGCCCAGCAGCACGCTACCCGTGCCGCCTTCTTCATTCCCGGATTCGCCACCGCCGCGTGGGCGCCGATGGTGCCCTACGCCAAGGCCAAGGCCGGGCTGTCCGACGCCAGCCTTGGCGCGGTGCTGCTGTGCCTGGGCCTGGGCTCGCTGCTGGCGATGCCTTTGGCGGGCGCACTGACCGGGCGACTGGGCTGCCGTCGGGTGATGGTCATCACCTGCGCCATGATGCTGTGCGCGCTGCCGCTGCTGGTACTGGCCCCTTCACCCATGGCACTGGGCGCGGCGCTGTTCGTGTTCGGCGCCGGCGTAGGGGCACTGGACTGTGCGATGAACATGCAGGCGGTGGCCGTCGAGCGCGATGCCGGGCGCGCGATGATGTCCGGCTTCCACGCCTTCTACAGCATCGGCGGCTTCGTCGGTGCCGGCTGCATGACCGGCCTGCTGATCCTGGGGACGCCGCTGTGGCTGGCCGCGCTGGTGTCGGTTGCCACACTGCTGCTGGTCGCAGCCTTGGCGGCCCCGCACTGGCGACCGCAGCGCATCCTGCATGAAGGCCCCCTGCTGGCACTGCCGCATGGCGTGGTGCTGTTCATCGGCGTGCTGGCGTTCGTGGTGTTCCTCGCCGAGGGCTCGATGCTGGACTGGAGCGCGGTGTTCCTGGCAGAAGTGCGGCAGGTGCCGCGCGACCAGGCGGGAGCCGGCTTCGCATTGTTCACGCTGGCGATGACCGCGATGCGCCTGTTCGGCGACGGCATCGTCGAGCGCCTCGGGCGAACGCGCACGATTGTCATCGGTGGCATCACCGCGGCCGCCGGTTTCGGCCTGGCCACGCTGGTAGCGTCGTTCCCGGTGGCGCTGGCCGGCTACGTCCTGGTCGGGCTGGGCTGCGCCAACATCGTGCCGGCGCTGTTCTCGATGGCCGGCCAGCAGCGGGTGATGCCGGAGAGCATCGCCATCACGGCGGTGACCACGCTGGGCTACGCCGGCATCCTCGCCGGTCCGGCCGCGATCGGCGCGCTCGCGCACGTGACCAGCCTCGGCTTCGCCTTCCTGTGCGTGGCCGCGTTGCTGCTCGGCGTGGCCGCGTCCGCACGCTCACTGGCACGCCGCCTGCCCTGACAGAAAAAGGGGACGGAGGGGATTAAGTCGTATCTGCCTCGGGTGTGCTGCAAACGACTTAATCCCCTCCGTCCCCTTTTTGTTCAACCGCGCGTCGGGGCCTTCACCGGCATATCCGCAGCGTCGTGCACCAGCCACTCGGCCTGGGCCGGCAGCTGCGGGGCCGGGCACGCGCTCTTCGGGTGGTGCTCGTCACGGGCCATCCAGTCATCGACCACGCCGGCCAGCAGGTCCAGCCGCAGCGGCAGGGTGATGTGGTCCTCGCCACGCATCTCGATGTAGTGCGCGCGCGGATTGGCCAGGGCCAGCTCGCGGCCCTGGCTGACCGGAATGTGCTGGTCGCCCTGCCCGTGCAGCAGCAGCACGCAGGCGCGGGTATCAGCCAGCGCGCGTGCCACGTCCACCCGATCCAGATCGACATCGATGCGACGGCTGGCGGCGGCGATCACCTGGTTGATGTCCTGGCCGCCGTAGCGCCAGCGCGCGTAGGACGCCACCGCCTGCGCCTTCAGGCCTTCCGGCTGCAACCCCATCAAGTGCGGGATCATGCTGCGGATCGCCACGCCGGCATTGGCGAACGACTCCATCGCCACCACCCCGGCCACCTGGTCACCCAGCTTGTCGGCGGTGAACACCGCAGTGGCGGCGCCGTAGGAGACACCGAACAGGTACAGCGGTCCAGTGATCTCGCCGCGCGCGCGCAGTTCGCCGATCACATCAACGACGTCGTCGGATTCATACGTGCCATAGCCGGACGGGCCTGCACCGGACTGGCCGTGGTTGCGTAGATCGAGGGTGACCACGCGGTAGCCCGATTCGGCCAGCTGCAGCGACCACGGCAGCATCGAATCGCCGTTCATCATCCAGCCGTGCAGCAGCACCACGGTGCCGCGTGGCGCCTGCGCGCGGAACGGCTGCGGCACGGCCAGGCTCAGCCCGGTATCCAGCGGCAGGCCGTTCTCGTGGCGCTGCGGCAGGTAGTGGTAGCGCGCACCGTAGTCACCCGGATCGAACACGCGCCAGAAGATCGGCACGCCATCACGGCCCGGTGCGAAGCCGTGGCGGTTGGGCAGTTCGGCGATGGCCGCGGCGATGCGCGGGCGATCGAGCAGGGTCGACACGCCACCTGGCGCGATCAGCCTGTCGGCGAGCGAGGTGGATGAGGCATTGATCGAGGAAGAGCATGCAGCCAGCCACAGGCCGGCGCACGCCAGCAACAGCAGCAGCAGGCGCTTCATATCACGTCGTAGGGGTAAATCAGACAGGCTGCGACGTTAACGCCTCAACTGCCCGGCCATCTATCGCGCACGGATGACGGCTTGATGACAACGCAGGAACGATTCAGCTTGGTGTACAGGGTGTCTCCGTGCCGTCATTGATCCGGATCAATGAACGCATGCGCACGATTGCCGACAGTGCCGCCATGCGCACCTCGCTCAAGCTCGCCATTGCCCTGGCCGCCACGCTGGCCGCCGCCTACGGCATCGCCCGCACCACGCCCTCCTGGTTCGCACCGCGACAGCCGGCGCAGGTCGACATCCACGACCCGGCGCTGATCGCGCAGGGACAGTACCTGTCGCGCGCCGCGGACTGCGCGGCCTGCCACACCGCGCCGGGCGGCAAGCCGTTCGCCGGTGGCCTCGGCATGCAGACGCCGATGGGCACGATCTACTCGACCAACATCACGCCCGATCCGGATACCGGCATCGGCGCCTACGACTATGCCGACTTCGAGCGTGCGGTCCGCCGCGGCATCCGCCACGATGGCCAGCCGCTGTATCCGGCGATGCCGTATGCCTCGTACGTGATCGCCAGCGACGCCGAGATAAAGGCGCTGTACGCCTACTTCATGGGCTCGGTGCAGCCGGTGAGGCAGGACAACGCCGACAGCACGATTCCGTGGCCGGCCAACATGCGCTGGCCGTTGGCGTGGTGGCAGCTGCTGTTCGCACGCCCGCGCAGTTTCAGCCCGGACCCGTCGCTGGATGCCGGCCAGCAGCGCGGTGCCGAACTGGTGGAGGGCCTGGCCCACTGCGGCGCCTGCCACACGCCACGCGGCCTGGCGTTCCAGGAAAAGGCGATGGCCGACGATGGCAGCCGCCAGTTCCTGTCCGGCTCGGTGCTGGAAGGCTGGTATGCGAAGAACCTGCGCAACGAGTCGACCGGCCTGGCCAGCTGGAGTGAAGGTGAGATCGTCGACTTCCTGCGCACCGGCCGCACCGATCGCTCGGCGGCCTTCGGCGGCATGGCCGACGTGGTCGAACACAGCACGCAGTACCTGTCCGACGCAGACCTGCTGGCGATGGCGCGCTATCTGAAACAGCTGCCGGCGCGCGAGGGCCGCAGCGCGCAGTGGTCGGCCGGTACCGACACCACCACCGCAGCGCTGCGCAATGGCGACTACCGCGTGGCCGGCTCGCTGGCCTATGCCGAGCACTGCCAGGCCTGCCACCGCGCCGATGGCCGCGGCATGCCACGCGTATACCCGGCGCTGGCCGGCAACTCGATCGTATTCGCCGATGATCCGAGCTCGCTGGTGCAGGTGACCCTGATCGGCGGCCGCACGCCGCACACCCCGCACGACCGCATGGCATTCACCATGCCGGGCTTCGAGCAGCTGCCGAACGCGCAACTGGCACAGATCCTGACCTTCATCCGCAGCAGCTGGGGCAACCAGGCCAGCGCAGTCAGCGAGGTCGACGTGGCGCGGATGCGCCGGGTGGTGCGCGACAAGCCGGTGCACTACGTTCCGCAGGAGGCCGCACGATGAAGCACTCGCGCAAGCATTCCCGCCTGCTGTTCGGCAGTGCGATCGCCGCCCTGGTGCTGGCCGGTGCCGGCACCCTTGCCTATCACCATCTCTACCCGGACCTGGATGCCGCCGCGGCCAGCACGATCGACATGCTCGATGCACAGGGCAAGGTGGTGGGGCATTACCAGCCGCCCAGCGCCGAAGAGATCGCCGCGCTCGGCAACGCCGAGTCGGTGATGCTCGGACGCCGCCTTCTCAATGAGACCGCGCGGCTGCTGCCGGACAATGTCGGCAACGATCTGAACTGCAATTCGTGCCACATGGCCGAGGGCAAGCGGCCCTTCGGCAACCACTACTTCAATACCGGTGGTGGTGCCTATCCGCGCTACATGCCGCGCCCGGGCAAGGTGATCGGACTGACCGAGCGCATCAACGGCTGCCTGCAGCGTTCGATGAACGGCAAGCCGCTACCGAAGGACTCGCCGCAGATGCGCGCGATGCTCGACTACATGGCATGGCTGAGCAGTCCGGTGCCCGAGGGCGCCCGCGTCGCTGCGCCCAGTGAAGGGCCGATCGACAGCACGCTGACCCCGGACCCGATCCGCGGCCAGGCGCTGTACGCCGCCCAGTGTGCGGCCTGCCATGGCGACAACGGCGAAGGCCGGCGTGATGCCAGCGGTGACATCGCCTTCCCGCCGCTGTGGGGTGAGCACAGCTTCAACATCGGCGCTGGCATGGCCCGGCTGTACAAGGCCGCCGGCTTCGTCAATCACAACATGCCACCGGCGGTAACCCGCGAGCCGCCGCTGGGGCAGCAGGTGATGCCAGACCAGGACGCGGTGGACATCGCCAGCTACTTCATCAACCAGCCGCGGCCGGACTTTGCCAACAAGAGCAAGGACTGGCCGCGCGACCCGAAACCCAAGGACGCGCGGTACTGAGCAGGCGCCCGCTCAGCGCTTGACCAGCTCCACGCGGCGATTGCGTGCCTTGCCTTCCTCGCTGCCATTGTCGGCCACCGGCTTGTCGGCACCGAAGCCGGCCGCCTGCAGGCGATCGGCGGTGATGCCCTTGGCGGTCAGCGCGGCCACCACCGACCGTGCGCGATCCTCTGACAGGCTGCGGTTATGCGCCACGGCGCCGCTGTTGTCGGTGTGGCCTTCGATCGACAGCTTCAACGCAGGATCACCCTGCAGGAGCTGCAGCACCTGCGCCAGCTGCGGTTCGGAGGCCGGCAGGATCTGCGCCTTGTCGGTGGCGAAGTTGACCTGGATCGCCACCCGACCGTCGCTGTCCAGCTTCTTCTTCAACGCATCGGCCGGCAGCAGCGCCGCGGTCTGGGTGAAGCCCTTGCGTTCGGCCACCACCCAGCCGGCACTGAGGTATTCCAGCCGCGCGTGCACCCACACCTGGCGGCCATCGGCCAGATCGACGCGGTAGACCACGCTGTCGTAGTTGTTCCAGTTGAAGCTGGCTGCATTGCTGTAGGCCGACTGCACCGGCTTCGGCACCCCCTCGGCCGCCTCGCGCGGGATGCGCCCCTCGAACACCTTGGTGCCGTTGACCTGGGCCATCATCGCTTCCAGGTTGCGGCGCACTTCGTGCATCGAGTACTCGCGCTCCCCCTTGTCGAAATCGGCGGCGAAGGTACGACCCTCGACCTGCTCGAAGTGATCGCCGGTCCAGAACGGGAACGCATCGAAATCACGTTGCTGGGCCTTGTTGCGGTCGCCATAGCCGGCCGGCAGGGACAGGTGCGGGAAACTGTCCGACCACTGCGCAGTGGCCTTGAACGGCACTTCATCCACCACCACCAGGCCTGCGCTGTTGCTGTCCACCGCCAGCTGCAGCCAGACGGTTCGGTTGGCCTGGCGCAGCACGTAGACCGTGGTGGGCGCGTCCTGTTCGCCGTTCACCGCATCGATGAAGCCGCCACCGATCTCGCCTTCCAGCTGCGGGCCATAGTAGATATCGCGCAGCAGCGCCCCTTCAAACACCTTGCGCCCACCGGCGGCCGTGATCACACCGTCGACGTTGCGCTGCACTTCCAGTGCGGAGAACGCCTTGTCGGGGGCCGCTTCACTGTCGGCCACGATGCGTGCCGACCAGCTCGGGCCTTCCACCCAATGCACGCCCTCGCCCATGCGGAACGGAAAACGTGCCCACGCGCGCGGGTGCGGTGCGTTCTGCGGCGCATAGCCCTGCGGCAGGCTGAAGAACGGCAGTTCGCCCAACGCAGCAGCGCTCAGCGGCACGCTGCCGGTGTCGAACGGCACCAGCGGCACCGGCTTGCCATCGCGGTCGGTGAGTGCGGCGCCATCGGCCGCAGCGGAGGACGCCGGCGGCGCTGCCTCGGGTGCGGCGTTCTCACCGGCGGTGGGCGGCGGCTGTGCGCCCGCCTGTTCGCCTGAAGGCGCCCGGTTGCACGCTGCCAGCAGCACCAGTGCTGCGCCCCCCAGCCAGATCTTCGACCGCTTCCGCATCGCCAGCACCTCAGCTCCATTGAAGCGCCGAGCATACCCGAAGGCCGTGACCGGCCCCACAGTGCCATCGTAGTTGCGTGGCCACGTCATGCCGATGTCATTGGCGCTGCCGACACTCCGGGGCTTCCCTCCCTTGCAGGTCCGGTTTCGATGCGAACGATTGCGCGCTTTCCCCGTATTTCGCTGCTTGCCCTGCTGATCGCCCCCGCACTGGACGCCCTGGCCGAAGCACCGCAGGGCGAGACGGCCGAAGCGCGCAGCAGCGACGCCCGTACGCTGGACCAGGTGCAGGTGATCGGCCAGGCCACCAGCTACGCCAAGACCTCGGTACGCGCGGAGACGCTGAACCGGCAGACGGTGATGAGCAGTGTCAACGACGCGCTCAATGAAGTGCCGGGCGTGGTGGTCAGCGAGGCCGACGCCACCGGCTCGTCGGTGTGGGGTACGCAGATCAGCATGCGTGGCTTCGTCACCAACCGCGACACCCAGCAGATCGGCACCACCATCGACGGCCTGCCCAATGGTGGCTCCGGCTACGGTGGCGGTTCGCTGGCCAACCGCTACATCGACACCCTCGATCTGGAAACGGTGGAAGTCAGCCAGGGCACCGCCGACATCTCCTCGCGCTCGAACGAGGCGCTGGGCGGTACGCTGAACTTCCTCACCAGCGACCCGCTGCAGGACAGCCGCCTGCGCTTCGTGATCGGCGCCGGTGACAACGACGCACGCAAGTACTACGTGCGCTATGACACCGGCCTGCTCGGCGGCCACACCCGCGCCTGGGTCAGCGCTTCCTCGTCCAAGGTGCACGATTGGATCGATGGCACCGGCCACGCCAGCAACGACCATATCGCCGGCAAGTTCATCACCGAACTGGACCGCTGGACGCTGACCGGCTACCTGTCCTACAACGATGCTGACGAGCCCGAGTACACCAGTGTCTCGCCCGCCGGTTTCGCCACCAACCCGGACCGTGACAACCTGGTGGGCACGCTCACCGGCATTCCGTACCTGGACCAGAACTACCGCTCCGGCTCGCGCGCGCTGCGCGAAAACACCTTCGGCTACCTGCGCGCCGCCTTCGATGGCGGCAACGGCTTCAAGGCCTCGGTGGCGGCCTACGGGCACCGGATGGAAGGGCGCGGCGACTGGCTGCCGCCGTACCTGGCGCAGGTCAGCGATGACGGCGCCGGTCGCCCGGAGTCGGAATACATCGGCGGCAAGACGGTCTACGGCGGCAGCAATCGCGGCCAGATCTTCTTCGTCAATCCCGATGGCAGCGCCGCGCAGCGCCTGGCCAGCTGCACCCCGCGGCTGGGCTTCACCGCCGAGTACGACCCGAACTGCTACGCCGGCAACGTACTGGGCGCGCAGTCCTACCGCCACACCCACTACGACAACGACCGCATGGGCGTGACCGCCGACGTTGAATGGCGGCAGAGCTTCGGCGCGGTCGACAACACGATCCGCGGCGGCCTGTGGGTGGAGAAGCTGGACCGTTCGGCGCGCCGCGACTGGCACCGCCTGCTCAACGTCGGCCAGAGCATCGCCTTCGATCACCAGCCCTACTGGGTGCAGTTCGAGGACAAGTACAAGGTTGACGAGCAGATGTACTACGTCGAGGACGTCGCGCGCTTCGGCCCGTTCAGCGCGCGCCTGGGCGTGAAGCAGTTCTTCGTCGACCAGTCACGCCGTCGCGTGATCGGTGCCAGCGAGCACGTGAAATCCGATTCCAAGTCCGACCCGCTGCTGTCCACCGGCTTCACCTGGGCGCCGGGCGTGGAAGGCATGGAGCTGTTCGCCGGCTTCTCGCAGAACTTCGCCGCCATCCCCTCCGGCGTGCTGGGCGAGACCGACCCGCAGCGCTTCCGCAACGTCGAGCCGGAAACCGCCGACAACATCGAAGTGGGCATGCGCATCAGCCGCTGGCCGCTGACCGCCTCGGTCACCCTGTACAACATCAAGTTCGACAACCGCATCGTCTACCTGCCGGCCGGCTTCGTCAGCGGCATCGACTACCTGGGCGAGACCGACGGCGTCTACGAGAACTTCGGCGGCGTGGAAAGCAACGGCCTGGAAGCGGCGTTCGGCTATGGCTGGGACAACGGCTGGCGGATCAATGCGGCCTACACCTACAACCGCTCCAAGTACCTGGGCAGCGGCAACGCCGCGCGCGACACCCAGCTGGGCATCGTCGACGGCGCCAAGGTGATCGGCCAGCCGGAGAACACCCTGGTGCTGTCGGCCGACTGGCAGGGTGCGAACTGGAACTTCGGCCTGTCCGGCCGCTACCTGGGCACCCGCTACCTGGACGCCGCCAACGTCAACAAGCTGCCGTCGGCCACCGTGTTCAACGCCAACATCGGCTTCGACCTGCAGGGCCTGTCCCCGCGCCTGAAGGGCATGGGCGCCAACCTGGTGGTGAGCAATCTGACCGACAAGCGGTATCTTGCAGGGGTGGACGGCCGCGACAACGCCTTCATCGGCGCCCCGCGCACCGTCGGCATCTCCTTCCGTGTGGACCTGTGAGTAAGCCCGTGACCGATATCGGCCGACGCCGGTTGTTGCAGGCCGGCGTTGCCGCCGGCCTTTCCCCGCTGCTGCCCAGCATCGCCCGGGCCGCAGCGATTGCCCCTGCCGCGCAGACGCGCAGCCTCGAAGACCTGCAGCACATCGTGGTGTTGATGCAGGAAAACCGCTCGTTCGATCACTACTTCGGCACCCTGCCGGGCGTGCGTGGCTTCGGCGATCGCTTCGTTGCGCCGGCCGCTGCACTGGAGGCCGGTGGCCGCACCCGCAGCCTGTGGCTGCAACCCGACGCCAGCGGCAAGCGCGCGATCGCGCCGTTCCCGCTGGATACCGCCGCGCACTTCGGCTACATGCGCGTGGAAGGCACCCCGCACACCTGGCCCGATGCGCAGCGCGCCTGGGACCACGGCCGCATGGGGCAATGGCCGAAGGCCAAGCAGAATCACTCGATGGGCTACTTCCAGCGCAGCGACCTGCCGTTCCAGTTCGCGCTGGCCGACGCCTTCACGATCTGCGACGCCTATCACTGCGCGATGCAGGCCGGCACCAACCCGAACCGGGTATTCCTGTGGACCGGGCACAACGATGCCGCCGCGCGCGCCGGTGGCCCGGTGATCGCCAACTCGCACGACAACTTCCCCGAATACGGCGGGCATCCGGCGTCGTACCGCTGGACCAGCTATGTCGAACGCCTGCAGCAGGCGGGCGTGTCCTGGCAGATCTACCAGGACATGGCCGACAACTTCACCGACAACCCACTGGCCGGCTTCGAGGCGTTCCGTCGCGCCTATAGCGCGGCGCCCGGGCATGACCCACAGCTGCGCGCGCGTGGCGTCAGCACCCGTGGGCTGGCGCAGCTGCGCCAGGATGTGCTTGATGGGCGCCTGCCGCAGGTCAGTTTCATCATCGCCGACGCCGCCGGCAGCGAGCATCCCGGCCCGTCCAGTCCCGCCCAGGGCGCGGCCTATACCGCGCGCGTGCTGGACGCGCTGACCGCCGACCCGGAGGTCTGGAGCCGTACGGCACTGCTGTTGATGTTCGACGAGAACGACGGCTTCTTCGACCACATGCCGCCACCGGCACCGCCTTCGCCCGTGGACGGCGGCTGGGCCGGCGCCTCATCGGTCAGTACCGACGGCGAGTATCACCGTCATCCGGCACCGGGTGATGAAAAATACGATGCCGCCGAGCTGCGCGGCCGCCCGTATGGGCTCGGCCCGCGCGTGCCGCTGTACGTGATTTCGCCGTGGAGCCGCGGCGGCTGGGTCGATTCACAGGTGTACGACCACACCTCGGTCATACGCCTGATCGAACGCCGCTTTGGCGTGGCCGCGCCGGACATCTCGCCGTGGCGCCGTGCGGTCTGCGGCGACCTGACGGGCGCCTTCGACTTTGCCCAGCGCGATACCCGCCCGTTCGTGCGCGGCCTGCCCGACGTGAGCGCGGTGGCCGCACGTGCCGCTGCGCTGCCGGGACGCACCGTGCCGGCGTTGCCGGAGGGGTTGAACCCGGCGAAGCAGGAAAGCGGCATACGCCCGGCGCGGGCCCTGCCCTATCGGCCGCAGGCGTCGATTGCCCGCCTGGATGCAACGGGCGTGGATCTGGTGCTGTCCTGCGAAGGTGCGGCGGCGGTACTGCATGTCTACGACCGCCTGCGGCTTGGCGCCATTCCGCGCCGCTACACGCTGCTGCCGGGGATGCCGCTGCAGGAGCGCTGGCCATTGGATGCCCAGGGGCGCTACGACCTGTGGCTGCTCGGCCCAAATGGCTTCCACCGCCACTTCCAGGGCGCGGCAAAGGCGCCGGCCCTGCAGGCGACGGTCGAGCGCGCGGACGGCCCGTTGCGGTTGCAGCTGCGCAATCTCGGCGACAGTGCACTGCAACTGCGTGTGCAGGCCGGCGCCTACGCCGGGCACATGCCCGAGCAGGCGCTGGCGCTGCCGGCGCGTGCGGAAACCTCATTGGCGTGGGACGCGACGCCTACCGCTGGCTGGTATGACCTGCAGGTCAGCGCGGGCGAGAGCACCCTGCGCCTGGCCGGGCGCGCCGAGGATGGACGTCCCGGCACCAGCGACCCGGCGATGGGCAGCGAACCGCTGCGCTTCGAGCACGAGTGAGCCACTGCATGGTTGTAGAGCCCAGCTGTGCTCGACTGCTCTTCGATCATTGAACGAAAGAGCCGTCGGGCATCGCTCGACTCTACCCAGGCGAGGCAACGCTGGATTGGCGCAGACCCAAGCCGCGCCCATCTACTCGCGATCCAGGCACGCACCTACGCTTGTCTCCTCGGTGGCCAGCCAGGCCACCTCACGCGTCCCGGCCCCGCCGTGGCAACCCCGCTCCAGTGCTGTGCGCCCTGCCGGTGTTGTCGCCCCGGCAGGCGGTCGGCCGGCGCCCTCTGGAGACCGCCATGAACCAAGCCCTCATCCCCTTCGATACCGACCCGCTGGAAACGCGGGAGTGGCGTGAATCGCTGGAAGCGGTGATGCAGGCCGGTGGCCGGCCACGCGCGCATTACCTGATCGACCAGCTCAGCGAGCTGGATGCCCAGCAGCACGGCGACCTGCACACCCGCGCCTGGACCGCCTACGTCAACAGCATTCCCCCCGAGCGCCAACCTGCCTATCCGGGCGACCTGGCCATCGAGCGCCGCTTGAACGCGATGATCCGCTGGAACGCGATGGTGATGGTGCTGCGTGCCGGCAGGCATTCCAACGTCGGTGGCCACATCGCCACCTACCAGTCGGCCGCCGTGCTGTACGACGTGGGCTTCGACCATTTCTTCCGTGGCCGTACCGACACCTTCGACGGCGACATGATCTACATCCAGGGCCATTCCGCGCCGGGCATCTATGGACGTGCCTATGTGGAAGGCCGCATCGATCCGCAGCGGATGGACAACTTCCGCCGCGAAGCCGGGCGCGAAGGACTGTCCTCGTATCCGCACCCGCGCCTGATGCCCGAGTTCTGGCAGTTCCCCACCGTGTCGATGGGGCTGGGCCCGCTCACCGCCGCCTACCAGGCACGCTACATGCGCTACCTCGAGTACCGCGGCCTGAAGGAACACCAGGGTCGCAAGGTGTGGGCCTTCCTCGGTGACGGCGAGATGGACCAGCCCGAATCACTGGCGGCGATTTCGCTGGCCGGCCGCGAGCGGCTGGACAACCTCGTGTTCGTGGTCAACTGCAACCTGCAGCGCCTGGACGGTCCGGTACGCGGCAACGGCAAGGTCATCCAGGAGCTGGAAGGCACCTTCCGCGCGGCCGGCTGGAACGTGATCAAGCTGATCTGGGGCAGTGGCTGGGACGACCTCCTGGCCCGCGACCATAGCGGCCTGCTGCGCCAGCGCATGATGGAATGCGTGGATGGCGACTACCAGACCTTCAAGTCGCAGAACGGCGCGTATGTGCGCGAGCACTTCTTCGGCCGCTATCCCGAACTGCTGGACCTGATCTCGCACATGAGCGACGACGACATCTGGGCGCTGGCGCGTGGTGGCCACGATCCGCAGAAGGTGTACGCCGCCTACCAGCAGGCAGTGAACACCAGCGGCCGGCCCACCGTGATCCTGGCCAAGACGGTCAAGGGCTTTGGCATGGGTGAAGCCGGCGAAGGCCAGAACATCAACCACCAGCTGAAGAAGATGAGCGCCGACGCGGTGCGTGCGTTCCGCGACCGCTTCAATCTGCCGGTCAGCGACGAACAACTGGAGGAGATGCCCTACCTGCGCCCGGAACCGGGCAGCGCCGAAGCGATCTACTTTGCCGAGCGTCGCCGCATCCTGGGCGGGCAGCTGCCGGCGCGCCTGGCCCGGGTCGATCCGCTGCCGCTGCCACCGTTGTCGATCTTCAACAGCCAGCTGCAGGGCAGCGGCGATCGCGGCCAGTCCACCACCATGGGCTTCGTGCGCATCCTCACCAGCCTGCTGAAGGACCCGGAACTGGGCAGGCTGGTGATTCCGATCGTGCCCGATGAATCACGCACCTTCGGCATGGAGGGCCTGTTCCGCCAGATCGGCATCCATTCGTACCTCGGCCAGCTGTACACCCCGCAGGACGCCGGCCAGTTGAGCTACTACAAGGAAGCCAGGGACGGGCAGATCCTGCAGGAAGGCATCAACGAATCCGGTGCGATCTGTTCGTGGATCGCCGCCGGCACCGCCTACAGCAACCATGGCCTGGCCACGATTCCGTTCTACATCTTCTATTCGATGTTCGGGCTGCAGCGCGTCGGCGACCTGGCATGGGCCGCGGCCGATGCGCGTACGCGCGGTTTCCTGCTGGGCGCCACCTCCGGCCGCACCACGCTGATGGGCGAAGGCCTGCAGCACGACGATGGCCACAGCCACGTGCTGTCGTCGGTGATTCCCAGTTGCGTGTCCTACGACCCGACCTTCAACTACGAACTGGCGGTGATCATCCACGACGGCCTGCGCCGCATGTATGTCGACCAGGAAGACATCTACTACTACATCACCGTACTCAACGAGAACTACCCGCATCCAGCCCTTCCCGAGGGCGCCGAGGCCGGCATCCTGAAGGGACTGTACCTGCTGCACCCCGCGCCCTCCGAACGAGGGACCTCGCAGCTGCGCGTGCAGCTGATGGGCAGTGGTTCGATCCTGCGCGAAGTGGAGGCGGCGGCCGAGTTGCTGCAACAGGACTTCGGTATCGCCAGCGACGTCTGGAGCGCGACCAGCCTGACCGAACTGCGCCGCGATGGCCTGGCTGCCGAACGCTGGAACCTGCTGCATCCGGCCGCGGAACCCCGTGTGCCGTACGTGCAGCAGTGCCTGCAAGGCCACGAAGGGCCGCTGGTGGTGGCCACCGACTACATGAAGATCGTCGGCGACCAGATCCGTCCCTTCATCAATGACCGCCGTTTCACTGCATTGGGCACCGACGGCTTCGGCCGCTCCGACACGCGTGAATCACTGCGCGCGTTCTTCGAGGTGGATCGCCACTTCATCGTGCTGGCGGCCCTGAAGGCACTGGCCGATGAGGGCCGCATCGAGCGCTCGCGGCTGCAGGAGGCCATCGACCGATACGGCATCGACACCGGCAAGCCAGATCCGGCCGCGGTCTAGGGCGGCAGGCGCAACGCCTGCGGATCTTCCCCGCAGGCGCGGCGCGCGCAGTGCCGCTAGGGCAGCCGCTTGAACAGGTTGGTCTGCAGGATCGGCGTACCGTCATGGCCGTAGAACGCCTTGGTCTCGGTCATCGTCGCGCGGTCATCGGCTACCGTGTAGATGCGGGTCGAGGCGGGCGTGCCATGGTCCACCAGCTGCATCACCAGCGTGTTCGGCGCCGGCAGCTTCAGGTTGGCCTTGTCCGCGCCATAGGTGCCGGACAAGGCGCCCGGCGTGCCATCCAGGGCCAGCGTGCCATCGGACTTCATGGTCTTGCCGTCATGCAGGACGATATCCACATGCGAACTCCAACGGCCGCTGCCGGCGTCCTTGAACTCCAGCACCACCTGCTTCGGGCGCTGCGCTTCGGGCAGCGCCGAGGTGGTGATATCCAGCGACCAGCGCCCCAGCAGCGGTGAGGGTGAGGCCTCCATCGCCAGCGCCGACGCGGCCGGCAGTGACAGCGCGGACAACAACACAGCGGACAACAGCTTCATACGATGCTCCGTTCGAGTGAAGAAGGCTCTGCGTAGGGCATTGTGGGGCGCAGCGCTTCGGATCGTGCCCGTCACCCGTGCCAGGTACAAGCCGAAGCGCTGAACACAGGGCAACGTCGCGCCTTAATAGCCGACCTTCACAGTGAACATCACGTTTCGCGGCGCGCCGTACCAGCCCTGGTTGTAGAAGCCGATCTGCGAGTAGTAGTGGCGGTCGAACAGGTTGTTGATGTTGACCGCCGCGGACAGGTTGGAACTGAACTGGTAGCGCGCCATCAGGTTGACCAGCGCGTAGCCGGGCTGCTCTACCGGCACCCGGCGGTTTCCGGGTGCCGTGGCGGTCTGGTACATGCGGTTCTGCCAGTCCACGCCACCGCCAAGGGTCAGCCGGTCCCAGGTACCGGGCAGGCGCCAGGTAGTGAACAGCTTGAACAGGCTGCGCGGCTTGGCGGTATTGATGGCCCTGCCCTGTGCGTCCTGCGCGATGAACGTGGTGAAGCTGGTGCCCAGGCTCCAGCCCGGCAATGGCTCACCGGCCAGTTCAAGTTCCAGTCCATCCACCGTTGCACCCTTCACTGCGCGGTACGCGGCCTGCGTACTGCCCTCGACCAGCCCGCCGGTCGCTTCGGCCAGGTTGTCCTGCCGGGTACGGAACAGCGCGGCTGAAGCATTCAAGCGCTCCTGCAGCCAGCTGCCCTTGAGGCCCAGCTCATAGCTGCGGCCGCTGACCGGTTCGAGGATCTGCCCGGATGCATCGCGATTGTTCTGCGGCTTGAAGATGCCGGTGTAGCTGGCGTAGACGCTGCTGTACCCGTTGAGGTCCCAGACCAAGCCGGCATACGGCACGAACTCGTTGCGATAGCGGTACTTGCGCTTGCTGCCGAAGTAGACCTGGTCCGTCTCCCAGTTGCTCAGGCGAGCACCGACGATCACATGCAGCGGGTCAGCCAGCGACAGCCGCGCCACTGCATAGGCGCCGCTCTGATGGTTGTCCAGATCATCGGCCTGGGTCTTGCTGCTGGCCCACACCGGTTCCGGCGTGCCCGGCCCGTGCCAGTCCAGATAGCTGGCCAACGGCGGCAGCGGCGCCAGCGCGCGGTACTGCCCCAGCGCGATCTCGTCGCGCGACCGCGACCAGCCGATCGACGCCGTGTGCTGGCGACCAAACAGCTGGAACGGGCCCGACAGGCCGGCACTGAGTGCCTCGCGCCGCACCGGTCCATCGTAGCGGGTGAAGCTGTTGCCATTGGGCATGGCGCCGGTGACCGGATCGGGATAGCCGCCGCGATAGAGGTGCTTCATCTCCATGTCGGTATGCGAACGGCTGTAGGACACCCGCGCCTGCCAGTCGTTACCGAAGCGGTGGTTGAAATCGAAGAAGCCGTTGCGGGTATCGGTGCTCATCCGTGCCCACGGGGCCGTGGCCGATACCGAGCGATCGAAAGCCGTGCGCGTGCCATCGGCGTTGAACAGCGCGAAGCCACTGCCAAAGCCACGGTTGTCATTGCCCTGGTAGGAGATGCCGGCGATCAACCCGGTGTCCTCGCCCAGATCCACACTGACCACGCCGTAGAGCGTCTTCGCGGTGCTGTCCAGGCCGGCGGTGTAGCTGTCGGCCTCTGCTTTGGCTGCCACCAGGCGACCGCGTATGCGGCCTTCCCTGCTCAACGGGCTGGATACATCCGCCCACGCGCGCCGTGCGTCCCAGCTACCGAGGCCGCTGCCAGCACTGGCAGCGAACTCGCGCAACGGTCGCTTGCGCACGTAGTTCACCGCTGCCGAAGGATTGCCGGCACCGGTCATCAGGCCGTTGGCACCGCGCACGATCTCGATGCGGTCATACACCACCATGTCCAGGTTGTTCTCGCCGAAATTCCACGGCGACAGCACCGGCATCACCACGCCATCGAACTGGTAGTTGTCGATCTCGAAACCCCGCGCCGAGAACGAGTAGCGGTTGGCATCGCTGCGCGTGACCGAGATGCCTGGCGCGGTGGCCAGCGCATCGGCCGTACTCAGCAGCGCGCGGTCCTCGATCTGCTGGTGGGTGACGACGCTGACCGACTGCGGTGTCTGCCGCGAGGTCAGCGACAGGCCGGTCGCCGTGCCCATGGAATTGGTGGTGTAGGAGCGCGACGATTCGGTGCTGCCGTCGAGATCGGCGGTGACCTGCACGGTGGGCAGTTGTGAGGCCGTGGCGGCAGGTGCGCGTTCGGCGGCATGGGCAGCGTTGAACAGCGCCAGGGTCGTGCCGATGGCGGTTGCCAGGGCACACGGGCGGAAACAGGCAGGCATGGAAGGTCCAGCGGGAAGGAAAGGCTGGATGAGAATTATTGTCATTTGAACGTGAGCGCACGTATGCGCGGACGCAGCAGGTGTTTGCGCGCTGCCGGCGATGATCGAACGTCAGCGGAACCGGCTCGGTGCGATGCCATAGCGTGCACGGAACGCGGTCGCGAAATTGGTGGCATGCCGGTAGCCGGCGAAATGTGCGGCCTGCTGCACGCTGCAGCCCTGCCGGAGCTGCTCGCAGGCCCGCTGCAACCGATGTTCGCGCAGCCAGGCAAACACCGAGCATCGATACACCTGCAGGAACTTCAGGCGCAGGCTGCTGGGGCTCATGCAGGCCACGCGCGCCAGATCGTCCAGGCTGTGATCGGCGGCCGGCGCTGCCTGCAGGCAATCGATCACCCGCTGCAGCATGCGGCGATCGCGCGCGGACACGCGCAGCTCCAATGCAGCATTGCGTACAGGCGCGCCCAGGGACAGTGCCAGCATCTGCAGGCCCACGCCCTCGCACAGCAGCGCATGCATCGCGCCGTCCCAGACACCCGACAGCAGCTGGTCGGCCGCGTGCCCCAGATGCGCGGGTACCTGCCAGCTATGCAACGGCCGGCCGTCGGAGCGGTGCGCGGACAGCAGTTCGTTGATCACCGGGTCATCCAGCGGCGCCGATGCGTCCAGCGAGACATTCAGGCTGCGCATGCGCTGCCCCGCGGGGTGGATCGCGGTCATGGGCGCCGCATCGGCCAGTATCCTCGCGCCCGCGCCCGGGCGCATTCCGATCTGCGCCTGCCCTGACAGGCGAGCACCGGCGCAGCCTTCCAGCATCACGATGGCCGAGAACGCCGGCGGCACTTCCGAGATCGCCTCGAAGGCCTGGTGCGCAACCACGTCCGACAGCGCCAGGGTCAAGCCCGGGCGCAGGCAGCGCTGCTCCACCCTGCCCTCGACCACGTACGGCTCCGCGGTGATGGCGGCCGGTTCCGGCAGTCGATAGCGGAAGCCGCTGCGGCGGCCCAGGCGGTCCAGGTCGGCAAGGGTGAGGGCATGCATGGAGTCACCGACGGAGGAGCGGACGTCGGCCATTCTCATATGAGAACCACTCTCATCTCCAGTCCCGCTGGCAAGGCCCATTCGCCCCTTGTCGATACAAATAGTTACGTTATAACATTTCACACTATTTTCACGGAGCGTGTCATGCGTCGCCATCTGCTTGCTGCCGCCATTCTGTTCGCCGTCCACACCGCCCACGCCGCGGACGAACCCACCCTTCCCACGCTTCAGGTCGAGGCCTCGAAGCCCTCGCGAATCGACAGCCGGGTCACCGTCGACAATCCACAGGCGCAGAACCGCACCCTGGGCGGCCTGCTCGAGCATGTCTCCGGCGTGCAGAACAGTGCGTTCGGACCGAACGCGGGCGCCCCGGTCATCCGCAGTCTCAGCGGCAACCGGGTTCAGATCCTGCAGGATGGCCAGTCCATCCTTGGCATGAATGCGATCAGCGGTGACATCAACATTCCCTTCGATCCACTGTTCGTGCGCAGTGTCACCGTCAACAAGTCCTCCGACACGGTGCGCTATGGCGGCAACGCGATCGGCGGCAGCGTGGAGGTCGACTCGGGCCTGATCTCGCGCAGCATGGAAGACAAGGACCAGTCGATGGAACTGGTCCTGCGCAAGGGCTTCAACGCCGCCGACGCGCAGGGCTTCCGCATGAACTTCAACAACCAGCGCAACATCTCCACCAACCTGCAGGTCTCGCGCCAGCGCATTTCCCACTACGACATCCCCGGCAACAGCAAGGCCAGCGTCTGCAACACCGCGCTGTTCCCCGCCACCGGCGGCGTCAACTCGGCGCTGGCCGACAGCTGCCAGAAGGAAGCGCGCGTCCAGCAGATCTACAACAAGGCCTCGCAGCCCTATATCGACCAGTTCATGACCGAGAACCCGGACTGGGCCGACGGTGACTTCTCCTTCTATACCAACAACCCGACCTCGGTCTGGCAGCGCCGCACCTACATCAACCCGGTCAACCCGGCCTATGTGCCCGGCACGCCCTCGTACGTGCAGAAGCAGATCAACAATGACGTGACCCCCGACTACCACCACCGGTTGGGCAACAGCTACTCACGCAATTCGCAGGTGGCCGCCGGCTCGACCCTGTTCTTCGACCGCGGCTACGTCGGTGTCAGCATCGATGCCAAGGACAGCGAATACGGCGTGCCCGGCTTCTCGATGCAGAACCTGTCATTCGGCTCGAACTACGCCGATGGCCTGCCGGTGGGCGTGGTGATCAAGCAGCAGCGCTACGCGCTGGAAGCGCTGCTGCGCGATCCGCTGCCCTACTTCGACCGTGCCGAACTGCGTGTCTCCAAGCTGGACAATACCTCGGGCGAACGACTCGGCGCGTCCAAGGCCAACGACTACGACTTCGAAAGCATCCAGGCCGAGCTGCTGCTCAGCCACCAGCGCGTCGGCCCGCTCAGCGGCATGCTCGGCCTCAGCCACCAGTCGCGTGATGTCACCGGCAGCGGCTCGCTGCGCTACCTGCCCGATGTCGATACCCGCAGCAATGCGGTGTTCCTGAAAGAGACGCTGGACTTCGGCTGGGCCACCTTCGATGCCGGCGTCCGTCATGAGCGTGTCGACCACACGCTGCAGCCCAGCCGCTTCAAGACCGCGCGCAATGCTGCCAACACGAAACTGCAGGACCGCGACTACCGGCTCAACAGCTACAGCCTCGGCTCGTACGTCGAGCTCGGTCCCTTGTTTGCCGCCAAGGTGCGCTACTCGTCCTCGCAGCGCGCACCGGAGATCAACGAGCTGTATGCCAGCAACGCGCACTATTCGGTGATGACCCAGGAGGAAGGCAACCAGAACCTGGAGCCGGAGCGCGCAAAGAACCTGGAGCTGACCGGCCTGTTCCACCTGGGGGGGTTCGAACTGTCGGCCACCGCCTACCGGATGAAGTACCAGAACTATCTCTACCTTGGCTACTCCGGCCTGCAGACCGCCAACCGCCTGCCGCTGAAGTACTGGAAGCAGACCGACACCACGGTGAAGGGCTTCGAGATCGACGCTTCACAGGCGCTGGATCTCGGCCGCTATGGCACGTTGAATGTCTCGGCCTTTGCCGACCTGGTGAAGAACAAGGCCGACCACCCGGACGCGCTGCGCGCCCACAATGATGGCGAGTACCTGCCGAACATGCCGACCAACCGCTACGGCGCCAACCTGCAATGGCAACGCCAGGGCTGGAAGGCGCAGCTGTCCAGTACCTACTACGGCACGCAGAAGTACCTCGGCCGCAACGTCAGCGAGGAAATTCCGCTGGACGCGTTCAACCTGGTCGACCTGCAGGTCAGCCGCGAACTGCCGGTGCGCAACAGCTACATCGCCGGCATGGAAGTGTTCGTCAACGGCAGCAACCTGCTCAACGAGGAAGCGCGCCCGCACAACTCGCCGTTGAAGTACATCGCCCCGCTGCCGGGACGTGGCTTCCAGGTGGGTGTGACGGTCAGGCTCTGAGCCCGGGCGGAAGGAGAAGCGGCCTGCGGGTGGATTACCTGCAGGCACCCGGCACGGCGACGCGCCGGGTTGCGTCGCGAACCCGGGTTGATCCACCATCCGGCGAAAAGGAGATGGCCATGAACTGGAAGCAAGTGATTTCCCTTGGGGTGTTGTTGACCATCACCTCGGGGGCAGGTGCCGCGTCTGCGATCACCTACGACAAGGATGGCCGCTACGGCTACTCGATGAACCAGCACTCCCTGACCACCGCGATGCAGCAGTCGCTGCACTACTGCGCGTTGCGATCGCGCAATTGTGGCCAGTCTGCCAGCACGACCAGCGAAGGCTATTCGGCCATCGCGACGGGCACGGTTGCATTGGGCTTTGCACTGGGTGAGAAGACTGCGGACGCCGCGCAGCGCAAGGCCGAAAGAATGTGCAGGGAGCGTGCCAACGACTGCACGCTTGCCTTGTTGTGGCGCGAAACCCCACCGCGTGATCTCGAGCCGCCACAGCGTCCTGCTGCCGCCGCTCCGGCACCTGCAACGACGCCTGCTGCAGTACCTGCCATCCGTAGCGATCACTAAGGACAGGCAGCCCCGCGCAGGCTGCACCTTCGAACACCGGACAAAGAAAAACGCCTGCAGATCGAGGATCTGCAGGCGCTTCTTTGTATCTGGCGGAGTGAGAGGGATTCGAACCCTCGATAGAGCTTTTGACCCTATACTCCCTTAGCAGGGGAGCCCCTTCGGCCACTCGGGCATCACTCCGGGGTATTCACCGCGTCTGGTGCGTTGCACCTCAGCGGGGCGTGAATCATAACGTTAATCGAGTGCGAAGGTAAAGCGTTATTCGGCAGAATTTTCGCTACCGGCACCACCGGCTTCGTCACCGCGCTGGATGCGCTGATAGATCTCTTCGCGATGCACAGCGACGTCCTTCGGCGCGGTGATGCCGATACGCACCTGGTTACCCTTGACGCCAAGCACGGTGACGCTCACCGAGTCACCGATCATCAGGGTTTCGCCGACGCGGCGAGTCAGGATCAACATTTTTGCAAGTCTCCATGGAACCGTGTGGAAGGGTATCCCCCACCGGCTTGACGCTCCGTCAAGAAGCGCTACCACGACAAAGGGAAAAGATTCGCAATGGTACCGTCAGCCGTCCCGCTCCTACAAGGAGGGGGACGGCCGGGTTCATCACAGGCGGGGGCTGACCCATTCGACAACTGCAGCCAGCGCAGTGGCAAGGGCGGGCCCGTCCTCGCCACCACCCTGGGCGAGGTCCGGGCGTCCGCCGCCCTTGCCCCCGATCTGACCGGCGATATGGGACAACAGTTCCCCGGCCTTGACCTTGCCCATTGCGCTGCCGTTCACACCCGCAACCAGGGCCGCCTTGCCGTCCTGGGCGCCGGCCAGCACGATCACCGCGTCACCCAGCTGCTGCTTCAGGCGGTCCATGGCGTCACGCAGGGCCTTGGCGTCGAAGCCTTCCAGGCGGGCGGCCAGCACCTTCACACCGGCGACCTCGACGGCCTGGCCGGACAGGTCGGCGGTGGCACCGGCCGCGACCTTGGCCTTCACGGCTTCCAGCTCGCGCTCCAGCTGCTTCTGGCGCTGGCCGAGGGCGCGGATCTTCTCGACCACGTCACCGGCGCTGCCACCGAGCAGCTCGGCGGCTTCAGCCAGGCGTGCCTCTTCGGCGTCCACGTAGTCCAGGGCGCCCTGGCCGGTGACCGCCTCGATGCGGCGCACGCCGGCGGAGACACCGCCCTCGGAGGTGATCTTGAACAGGCCGATATCGCCGGTACGGTTGACGTGGGTACCACCACACAGCTCGGTGGAATAGTCACCCATCTTCAGCACGCGCACGTGCTCACCGTACTTCTCGCCGAACAGGGCCATCGCGCCGAAGTCCAGCGCCTCCTGCATGGCCATGGTGTGCACTTCGGCGGCATTGTTGGCGCGCACCTGCTGGTTGACCTTGCGCTCGATCACCGCCAGCTCATCAGCGCTGATCGGCTGGAAGTGCGAGAAGTCGAAACGCAGGCGGTCCGGCGCGACCAGCGAGCCCTTCTGCTGCACATGGGTGCCCAGCACTTCGCGCAGGGCGGCGTGCAGCAGGTGGGTCGCCGAGTGGTTGAGGATGGTGGCGCCGCGACGCTCGCCGTCAACCTGGCCGGACAGCACGTCACCAACCTTCAGGCCACCTTCGGACAGAGTGCCGACGTGGCCATGGAACTGGCCAGCGAACTTCTGGGTATCTTCCACCGCCAGGCGCACGCCGTTGCCGGTCAGCACGCCGGTGTCGCCGACCTGGCCGCCGGATTCGGCGTAGAACGGGGTCTGGTTGGTGATGACGATGACCGCATCGCCGGCATCGGCCGACTGCACCGGACGACCGTCCTTGAGCAGCGCCAGCACGGTCAGGCCATCGGCCTGCAGGCGGTCATAGCCCAGGAACACGGTCGGGCTGAGGGTGGCTACCAGCTCCGCCGGCAGGGTCACGCCGCCGCCGAACTTGCCGGCCGCACGCGCGGTCTCGCGCTGCTGCTCCATCGCGGCATCGAAGCCGCCGATGTCGACGGTCAGGTCGCGTTCGCGGGCGATGTCCTGGGTCAGGTCGAGCGGGAAACCGTAGGTGTCGTACAGGCGGAAGGCGTCAACGCCCGGGATCACGCCATTGCTGGCCTTGCCGGCCACGTCCTCGAAGATCTTCATGCCGGCGTCGAGGGTTTCAGCGAAACGCTCTTCCTCGGCCTGCAGCGCACGGGTAACGGTGTCCACCGCCGCCGGCAGTTCCGGATAGGCCTCGCCCATCTGCTCGACCAGGGTCGGCACCAGCTTGCTGAAGAACGGCTGGCGCACGCCCAGCATCCAGCCATGGCGCAGGGCGCGGCGGATGATACGGCGCAGCACGTAACCGCGGCCTTCGTTGGACGGCAGCACGCCGTCGACGATCAGGAACGAACAGGCGCGGATGTGATCGGCGATCACGCGCAGCGACTTGTTCTCCAGGTCGGCCGTACCGGTCAGCTCCGACGCCTTGCGGATCAGCGCCTGGAACAGGTCGATCTCATAGTTGGTATGCACGTGCTGCAGGATCGCCGCCAGGCGCTCCAGGCCCATGCCGGTATCCACGCACGGCGCCGGCAGCGGCACCAGGGTGCCGTCGGGCTGGCGGTCGAACTGCATGAACACCAGGTTCCAGATTTCGATGAAGCGGTCGCCGTCCTCATCCGGGGAGCCCGGGGGGCCGCCGGCGATATGGTCGCCGTGGTCGTAGAAGATCTCGGTGCACGGGCCGCACGGACCCGTGTCGGCCATCTGCCAGAAGTTGTCCGAGGCGAACGGCGCGCCCTTGTTGTCACCGATGCGCACGATGCGCTCTTCCGGAATGCCGACCATGTCGCGCCACAGCGCGTACGCTTCGTCATCGGTCTGGTAGACAGTGACCAGCAGGCGCTCGGCCGGCAGCTTCCAGACCTGGGTCAGCAGCTCCCAGGCCCAGGCGATCGCGTCCTTCTTGAAGTAGTCGCCGAATGACCAGTTGCCCAGCATTTCGAAAAAGGTGTGGTGACGTGCGGTGTAACCCACCTGGTCGAGGTCGTTGTGCTTGCCGCCCGCCCGCAGGCAGCGCTGGACGTCGGCCGCGCGTACGTAGCTGCGCTTCTCCGCGCCAAGGAACACGTCCTTGAACTGCACCATGCCGGAGTTGGTGAACAGCAGGGTCGGATCGTTGCCCGGCACCAGCGGCGCCGACGGCACGATGGTGTGGCCTTTGCCCTTGAAGAATTCAAGGAAATCGCTGCGGATCTGGGAGGTCGTGAATTTGGCGGATGCGTTCATTGAGGGCTGGCAGTCTGCGGGCCGGCGGACCCGGACCACCGGCCACATTGGCCAGGGTCGCAAGGGACCGCCGAAAACCTAAAGGGTATCAGGCCCGGCGCCGCCAGTCTCAGTCATCCGGGTCGTAGCGGGTCGCGCGGCGGATGCTGTCGCCGTCAAAGCCACGTCTGGCCAACAGATCGGCGGCCTTGCGCCGCTGCGTCAGGTCCTGCGGGCCAGCCTCGCCGAAGCGGCGGCGGACCAGGTCACGGGCGTTCTCCTGCCAGTCACCCTCATAGCTGTCCATCGCCGCCGCAATCGCAGCACTGTCCAGCCCATGGGTGCCCAGCTCGGCGCGGACATGGATCGGCCCGTAGCCGGTGTTGGCGCGCATCCGCACCAGGTTCTCGGCAAAACGGGTGTCGTCCTGCCAGCCCGCCTCGGTCAGCTTGGCCACGGCAGCCTGCGCGGCTTCGTCTTCGATGCCACGGGCGGTCAGCTTGCGGGTCAGCTCCCTGCGCGAATGCTCACGGCGGACCAGCAGGCCCAGCGCGCGTTGCACGGGCGTCTGCTCACGTGGCCGGCGCTTGCGGCCGGTGGGAATATCGTCGGAGTCGGACATCGGTGCTCCAAGGGTGGCGCCGTCCGTGGCGCCCTGCCCATCCCTGGGCGATTCGAACCTGCGAGGCAGGGCGACGTCACTGACGGCGCCGCCCTGCCCCACAGCAAGCCTTACTCGTCGTCGCCGTCGTCGTCGCCTTCCTCGCGGGCGGCTTCAGTCGGCTGGAACTTCTCGCGCAGCTCGGCTTCGAGCTTGGCGGCGACGGTCGGGTTGTCACGCAGGTAACCGCGGGCGTTGTCCTTGCCCTGGCCGATGCGTTCCTCACCGTAGCTGTACCAGGCGCCGGCCTTCTCGACCAACTTGGCCTCCACGCCCATGTCGATCAGTTCGCCTTCGCGGCTGATGCCCTCGCCGTACAGGATCTCGGTGATGACCTGCTTGAACGGCGGTGCCAGCTTGTTCTTGACGACCTTGATCTTGGTCTGGTTGCCGATGATCTCGTCGCCCTTCTTGATCGCGCCGATGCGGCGGATGTCCAGGCGGACCGAGGCATAGAACTTCAGCGCGTTACCACCGGTGGTGGTTTCCGGGCTCTGGCCCGGCATCATCACGCCGATCTTCATGCGCAACTGGTTGATGAAGATCACCAGCGTATTGGAGCGCTTGATGTTGCCGGTCAGCTTGCGCAGCGCCTGGCTCATCAGGCGGGCCTGCAGGCCCGGCAGCTGGTCGCCCATCTCGCCTTCGATTTCGGCCTTCGGGGTCAGCGCGGCGACCGAGTCGATCACCAGGATGTCCACCGAGCCCGAACGGACCAGCATGTCGGCGATTTCCAGCGCCTGCTCACCGGTATCCGGCTGCGACAGCAGCAGGTCATCCACGTTCACGCCCAGCTTGCCGGCGTAGATCGGGTCCAGTGCATGCTCGGCGTCGATGAAGGCCGCCGTGCCGCCCAGCTTCTGGCATTCGGCGATGGCCTGCAGGGTCAGAGTGGTCTTGCCCGAGGATTCCGGCCCGTAGATCTCAACGACACGGCCCTTCGGCAGGCCGCCAATGCCCAGTGCGATGTCGAGCATCAGCGAGCCGGTCGGGATGGCTTCGACGGGCTCGACCACGCGGTCGCCCATGCGCATCACCGAGCCCTTGCCGAACTGCTTCTCGATCTGGCCCAGAGCTGCAGCGAGGGCGCGCTTCTTGTTCTCGTCCATCGGTTGGGTCCTTGCAGAGGTGATGTCGTTGGAGGTGCTGTCTTTGGGGGTCTTCTTTGCCATGGGCTCACTTTAAGTCGGACGTATCGCACAGGCTGAGATTCTGCCCGGCGCTCTGAAAAGAATTATCGGACATCCGTACCAACCTCAGTGGAACCAGAGAATCGCCACAAAAGACCGCGGGGAAATGCAATGCGGAACGGGTCAACGGTTGGGGCGCAGCAGGCCGCAATAGAGGCCTTCGATCGCAAAGTCCTGATCCGGCAGCACTTCAATCGGCCTGTAATCGGGGTTGCGCGGCAGCAGGCGGATGCGGTCCTTGGCGATCTTCAGCAGCTTGACCGTGATCTCGTCATCGATGCGGGCTACCACGATCTGCCCGGAATGGGCGTCACGGGTACGGTGCACGCCGATCAGGTCACCGTCGAAGATGCCCTCGTCGATCATCGAATCGCCCTGCACCTTCAGCAGGTAGTCCGGCGCCGGCGAGAAGAACACCCGGTCCAGCACCACGAAATCGTCCGAGCCGATATCGGCACCGATCGGCAGGCCGGCCGCGACCCGGCCCAGCACCGGCAGACGCAGCACGCTGTCGGGCAGGCCCGGCTCGGCCAGCTTCTCGACCGGCGGGGCCTGCACCAGGCGGATGCCACGGGCCTGGCCCGGGATGCGACGGATCGCACCGGCCTGCTCCAAGGCTTCCAGGTGGTACTGGGCTGCGCGCACGCCCTTGAAGCCGAACGCACGTGCGATTTCAGTCTGCGACGGCGGTGCGCCTTCGCTCTCGATACGCTCGGCGATCAACTGCAGGATCGCCTGCTGGGTGTCGGTCAGGTCCATGGTTAGTAGTATTACTACTAACGCTCAGGTCTGCAAGTGCCGGGTGCTACACGGGGTGACGCCTACCTGCGGGGCCGAGGCGTGGTCGGCAACCGTCGCCGGGCTTGGCCCGGCTGGCAAAGGCACAAGCAAGTGCAGCCGACTAACATTCGGCTCTACAGGAATCGCTGCGCGATTCCGCGGTTCCCGGCGGGAACCGCTGCGGTAAACACACTCACGTGTGTTTACCGCTTCTCCATATCGAAAACAGGATCCAGACGCCGCAGAAGCCGGCGCCGATGAAGCCGCACACGCCCAGTGCCAGCAGCCAGCGGCTGGAGACGCCGCCCACGCTGTGCATCACGATCGACGAGCCGATGATCAGGGCGGCGGTGACGATGCCCATCACCAGCCGGTTCGCCGCGCGGTTCACCTGTTCGCCGAAACCCTGCAATGCCGTGGTTTCCACCTTCAGCTGGAGGCGGCCACGGCGGGCGGCCTGCACCAGCTTGCGCAGGTCGCGCGGCAGCTCACCGGCGAAATCGACCAGGCCCAGCAGGCTGCGCCGGCCGCGCTTGAGCAGCGCCTTTGGCGCATAGCGCTGCAACACCACCCGCTCCAGGAATGGGCGCGCGGCGCTGGCCATGTCGAAATCCGGATCCAGCTGGCGGCCCATGCCTTCCAGGGTCAGGAACGCCTTGATCATCAGCGCCAGGTCGGCCGGCAGGGTCAGGCTGTAGCTGCGCAGCAGCTGGGTGATGTCGCCCAGCATCAGCCCGATGCGCAGGTCCTTCAACGGCACACCGCGGTACTGGTCGACGAACTGGCTGATGTCATGCTGCAGCCGGTTCTCATCCACCTCCACCCCACCGGCCCAGTCCAGCAGCACGTCGGCCACGCTCTGCGGGTCCTGCTCGACCAGCCCGTGCAGCAACTGTGCGACCTGGAAGCGACGCACTTCCGACAGCGCGCCGACCATGCCGAAATCGATCACGCCGATGCGCCCGTCGCGCAGGTAGATGATGTTGCCGGGGTGCGGGTCGGCGTGGAAGCTTCCGTCCTCCAGCACCATCTTCAACACGATGTCGGCGCCGCGCCGTGCGAGTTCGCGGCGGTCCAGCCCCGCTGCATCGACGCCGGCGAGGTCGCGGCCGGGGATGCCGTCAACGAAGTCCTGCACGTTCAGGCTCTCGCAGGTCCACTGCCAGTGCACGCTGGGAATCAGGATGTCGCCGCGGCCCTTGAAATTGCGCGCGATGCGCTCGGCGTTGCGGCATTCGGCAGCGAAATCGAGCTCGCGGCGCAGTGACACGGTGAACTGCTGCACCACCTCGGCCGGACGATAGCGGCGCAGGTCCGGCAGGCGGGCTTCGACGATCTCGGCCAGGCGTGCCAGCAGCCGCAGGTCGGCCTCGACCACATCGCGGATGCCGGGGCGACGCACCTTCAACACCACCTCGCGACCGTCATGCAGGCGCGCACGATGGGCCTGCGCCAGCGAGGCGGCGGCCATCGGGGTTTCATCAAGGAAAGCGAATACCTCCGTGGGCGACGCGCCAAGGTCGGCCTCGAGCTGCTCGCGGATGTCCGCGTACGGCAACGCCGGCACTGCGTTCTGCAGTTCGGAGAGCTCGGCGATCCATTCCGGAGGCAGCAGGTCGACACGGGTCGCCAGCACCTGGCCGAGCTTGACGAAGGTCGGGCCAAGATCCTGCATCGCGCTGCGCACGCGCACCGGCGCCGTCATCCGCAGCAGTTCCTGCCGCTCCTCGTTCCAGTGCAGCAGGCGCCCTGCCCGTTCAAGCGTGGTGGCCAGGCCGATGCGCCGCACCACGTCGCCGAAGCCATAACGGATCAGGACAACGGCAATTTCCTGCAGTCGGCCCAGGTCACGGACTGTGCCCAGCGTTTCCCACATCATGCGTGCTCCGGACGATTACCGGAGCAGCATGTCACAGCTGGGCGTCGACACCGCGCAATGCCGCCGCTACGGTTTGCCGGCGGATGGCTTCGCGGTCGCCGTCGAACTGGAACAGCTCGGCGCGGGCGTAACCGCCACGGCGCTTCCAGCCGATCCAGACACTGCCGACCGGCTTGTCCGGGCTGCCACCGCCGGGGCCGGCGATCCCGGTCACCGCCACCGCAACGCCGGCACCGGAATTGACCAGGGCACCGGAGACCATTTCCAGCACCGTCTCGCGGCTGACCGCACCGAACTGCTCCAGGGTCTGCGCGCGCACGCCAAGCAGGCGCTGCTTGGCTTCATAGCTGTAGACCACCATGCCGCAGTCGAAGAACGCCGACGACCCGGCGATATCGGTCATGCACTTGGCGATCCAGCCACCGCTGCAGCTTTCAGCGGTCACCAGCTGCAGCGAGGCCTGCTGCAGGCGCTGCCCTAGCGCGGCGGACTGGGCGTTGAGATCGGCGTCGGTGGGGATGGACATCGGCATGACGGTGGGGTGAAGAACCTGCACGTTGTACCGCAGATGACAGGTTGATGTCGCGGGCCGGCGGCACGGTTGCGCTGCCGGCCAGCGGCCGGCACTACCGGGCCTTGGTCGCTACCTCACCACTCCGGCAGCTTTTCCGGCAACAGGGCGCGGATCGGCGCGCCGTCGGCACTGGCAGCCAGCTTCTCGGCTTCGGCGATCGGCAGGTCCACCTGCAGCAGCCAGCCCTCTTCATCGGCCTGCTCGCTGCGGATCACTTCCAGCTGATGCAAGCGCGCGCGCAGGCGGCCCGCATCGGGCGGCAGGCGCAGTTCACCGGTCACGTGCTGCAGGCCCAGGCGCTTGCCCAGCACTGTCTGCAGCAGGTCCAGGCCCCGCCCGTCACGCGCGGAAATCCATACCCGCTCGCGTCGCGATTCATCAGGAATACCGTCCTGGCCATCGTGACGGACGTCGGCACCGTCGATGCGGTCGATCTTGTTGAACACCAGCAGCTGCGGCAGATCACCAGCACCTACCGCGGTCAGCACCTCGTCGACCTGGGCGATGCGCTCCTCGCGATGCGGATCGGCGGCATCCACCACGTGCAGCAGGAAATCGGCTTCGCGCGCCTCAGACAGGGTCGAGCGGAACGCGGCAACCAGGTCATGCGGCAGATCGCGGACAAAGCCAACGGTATCGGCCAGCACCACGTTACCGCCGGGGACCGCAATGCGGCGCACGGTCGGGTCCAGCGTGGCAAACAGCTGGTCGGCGGCGTAGGCCTCGGCGCCGGTCATGGCGTTGAACAGGGTCGACTTGCCGGCGTTGGTGTAGCCCACCAGGGCCACGCGCGGCAGTTCGCTGCGCACGCGCGCACGGCGCATCTGGGTGCGCTGCACTTCCACCTTCTCCAGGCGCTTCTGCAGCTGCTCCACCCGCTTCTGCAACAGGCGGCGGTCGGTTTCCAGCTGGGTTTCACCCGGGCCACGCAGGCCGATCGAGCCGCCGCGCTGGCGCTCAAGGTGGGTCCAGCCGCGCACCAGCCGCGTGGCCAGGTGACGCAGCTGCGCCAGCTCGACCTGCAGCTTGCCTTCGTGGCTGTGCGCACGCTGGGCAAAGATGTCCAGGATCAGGCCGGTCCGGTCGATCACCCGGCGCTCGAGGAAGCGTTCCAGGTTGCGCTCCTGGCCCGGGCTCAACGCATGGTTGACCAGGATCAGGTCGGCGCCGCTGGCATCGGCCGCCGCCTTGATCTCGTCCAGCTTGCCGCTGCCGATCAGGGTCGACGGGTTGGGACGGTCCAGGCGTGCGGTGATCGTCGCGGCGATGCTGGCCCCAGCCGAGCGGGCCAGATCACCGAACTCTTCCAGCACATCATCTTCCAGCTTGCCGAAATGCGGCTGGATCAACAGGGCGTGTTCGCCCTTCTTCGAGCGGTCAAACATTCACCGCTCCGGTATTACTCGTCTGCTTCATCACCTGCCTGACCACCTTCACCCGATTGCACGTAACCACCGCCCGGACCGACCTTCACATTGCGTGCCGGGACGACCGTGGAAATGGCGTGCTTGTAGACCATCTGGCTGACCGTGTTGCGCAGCAGGACCACGAACTGGTCGAACGACTCGATCGTGCCCTGCAGCTTGATGCCGTTCACCAGGTACACCGAAACCGGCACGCGTTCGCGCCGCAGTGCATTCAAGAAAGGATCCTGCAGCGATTGCCCCTTGGACATTGCACACTCCTGATTATTGTTCTTATTGGGTTGCCGACGGTTGCCACGGCCCCCGAGCCGCCCGCCGTCCAATGATGTTACACGGCTGGCGGGGGTTCAGCGTGCGACGAAGGTCGACACCGCGCCGGCCAGTCGCTCGCTGTCGATATGGGGGTCGAACCAGCGCGCATCAAGCTCGCCACGCAGCCAGGTCAGCTGGCGCTTGGCCAGCTGGCGGGTGGCGAAGATCGCCTTGTCACGGAAACGGGCGGCATCCCCCTCCCCGTCCAGGTATTCCCAGGCCTGGCGGTAGCCGACTGCACGTACCGCAGGCAGGTCCAGGGGCGCCTGCACCCTGGCCATTTCCGGCATCGCGCGCAGTGCCCGCACCTCGTCGAGGAAGCCCTGTGCCAGCATGAGATCGAAGCGGGCCTCGATGCGCTGGTGCAGGACCGCGCGGTCACGCGGGGCCAGGATCAGCTTGAGGGTGCGCACCGGCAACGGCGCCACGCCCGGCCGGCGCTGCCATTCCGAGATGGGGGTACCGGTCAGGCGATAGACCTCCAGCGCCCGCTGGATGCGTTGCGGGTCGGTGGCATGGATGCGGGCAGCCGCGGCCGGATCGACCTTGGCCAGCTCGGCATGCAGCGCCGCCCAGCCACGCTCGGCCGCTTCGGCACTGAGCACTTCGCGCATTGCCGGGTCGGCTTCGGGCATCGGCGACAAGCCCTGCAGCAGGGCACGGAAGTACAGGCCGGTGCCACCAGCCAGGATCGGCGTTTTGCCGCGCCCCACGATATCGGCCACGACACGGCCGGCATCGGCGGCAAACTCGGCCGCCGAATAGGTCTGCCAGGGCTCGCGCAGGTCCAGCAGGTGATGCGGGGCCTGCGCGCGTTCGGCGGCATCGGGCTTGGCCGAACCGATGTCCAGGTGGCGGTACACCAGCGCCGAATCGACACTGACGATCTCGCCATCCAGCTGCCGGGCCAGGGCAATGGCCGTGGCCGTCTTGCCACTGGCCGTCGGCCCCATCACGGCGATCGCCAATGGCCGCCGGTCGATGCCCATCAGTCTTCGTCCGGCCAGCGGATCGACGGTGCGGCGTCGGTACGCGGCGTCGGCACGGCTTCCACGGCCCGCCAGATCTTCAGGGCATCGACCGTGGCCGCCACGTCATGCACGCGCACGATGCGCGCGCCGCGCTGCACCGCGATCAGGTGCGCAGCCACCGAAGCCGCCACCCGCTCGGACGGTGTGTCGCGACCGGTCAGTTCACCGAGACTGCGCTTGCGCGACAGGCCGGCCAGCATCGGCACACCCATTTCCAGGAAGCGCTCCGAGCGCGCCAGCAGGGTCATGTTGTGCGCGGTGGTCTTGCCGAAACCGAAGCCGAGATCGACCAGCAGGTTCTTCTTGGGAATGCCGGCCATTTCCGCAGCGAACAGGCGCTGCACGAGGAACCCGTGCACCTCGGCGACCACGTCGTCATAGTGCGGATCGGCCTGCATATGACCCGGCTCGCCCTGCATGTGCATCAGTATCACCGGCACGCCCGCCTCGGCAGCGGCATCGAGTGCGCCGTCCTGGCGCAGGCCGAAGATGTCGTTGATCATGCCGGCACCGGCGGCCACCGCCGCGCGCATCACCTCCGGCTTGAAGGTGTCGATGCTGATCGGCACCGTGGTGCGGGCGGCCAGCTGCTCGATTACCGGAATCACACGTCGCAGTTCTTCCTCGATCGATACCGGGGCAGCACCCGGGCGGGTGGATTCGCCACCGACGTCGAGCAGATCGGCGCCTTCCTCGACCAGCTTCAGGCCATGTGCGACCGCAGCCTCGGTGGTGTCGTGCGCGCCGCCGTCGGAGAACGAGTCCGGGGTGACGTTGACGATGCCCATGACCCGGGCACGGTCGAGGCGCAGGATGCGGCCGGCGCAATCGAGCTGGGGCGAGGTATCGAACATGGGCAATCCTGCAGGGACAACGGCGGGTAGTTTAGTTCGGCAGGGCGGCGCCCTGCACCCGCAGAGGCCAGAGCGACAGCAACAGCCAGAGCAACAGCGGGTCTACTGGGGAATGGCGGGGTGGGTCCGGTTGCGGGGGCCGCTGCAAATACGTCCATGTAAGCTCGGTCGCCGCATCCATGCGGCTCACGCCCCCGCAACCGGACCCACCCCGCCTTCGACAGATTTCCGCGATCTGCAGTGGATCCACGCCAAGCGTGGATGCTCTTCGATCAATTCTCGAAATATTCGAATTCGATGGAGATTCATCCACGCATGGCGTGGATCTACCGTGTCGACCAAGGTCGACACCTACCAACGGCGACTGGAATCGGTCAGAGGTGGGGCGGTGTGGGTTGGCAGGACCGTTGGCGCCATGGATGGCGCCATCGAGCCCCCAGGGGTGAGGGCGCTTTGCTTGCGAAGCACTGCTTCGCAAGCGCCCGAACGCACAGCCGCCAGCGGCTGGGCCGGTCTGGGGGTTTACGGCGTGTCCTGCCAACCCACACCGCCCCGCCATCCCACGGAATGCCCGCTGTTGCTGTTGCTGTTGCTGTTGCTTCGGCCTCGGCAGGTGCAGGGCTGCAAGCCCTGCCAGACCAACCCCTTGATTTCGGGACAATCAGCCATACCCCTTGGCGAGGCCGCACGCGCTGGCGCGGCATTGCACATGGAGCCTTATCGATGACCGAGACCCCCCAGACCGAAACCCTTGGCTTCCAGACCGAAGTCAAGCAGCTGCTGCAGCTGATGATCCACTCGCTGTATTCCAACAAGGAAATCTTCCTCCGCGAGCTGGTCTCCAACGCCGCCGACGCCGCCGACAAGCTGCGCTTCGAGGCCCTGACCCAGCCGGCCCTGCTGGAAGGCGACAGCGAACTGCGCGTGCGCGTCAGCTTCGACCCCGCCGCCCACACCATCACCATCGAAGACAACGGCATCGGCATGAGCCGCGCCGAAGCGATCGCCCACCTCGGCACCATCGCCAAGTCCGGCACCGGTGACTTCCTGCGCCAGCTGTCCGGCGACCAGAAGAAGGATTCGCAGCTGATCGGCCAGTTCGGCGTCGGCTTCTACAGCGCCTTCATCGTTGCCGATGAAGTGGAAGTCACCTCGCGCCGCGCCGGCCTGGCTGCCGGCGAAGGCGTGCGCTGGAGTTCGCGCGGCGAAGGCGATTTCGACGTCGCCACCGTCGACAAGGCCGAGCGTGGCACCCGCATCGTGCTGCACCTGAAGGACGGCGAGCATGACTTCGCCGACGGCTGGCGCCTGCGCAGCATCCTCAAGAAGTATTCGGACCACATCGGCCTGCCGATCCAGATGCCGAAGGAAGGTGGCGAAGAAGGTGCAGCAGTCGAGTGGGAAACCGTCAACCGCGCCAGCGCGCTGTGGACCCGCCCGCGCACCGAGATCAGCGACGCCGAGTACACCGAGTTCTACAAGCACGTGGCGCACGACCACAGCGACCCGCTGGCCTGGAGCCACAACAAGGTTGAGGGCAAGCTGGAGTACACCTCGCTGCTGTACGTGCCCGGCCGCGCGCCGTTCGACCTGTACCACCGCGATGCGCCCAAGGGCCTGAAGCTGTACGTGCAGCGCGTGTTCGTGATGGACCAGGCCGAGCAGTTCCTGCCGCTGTACCTGCGCTTCATCAAGGGCGTTGTCGATTCCAACGACCTGTCGCTGAACGTCTCGCGTGAGATCCTGCAGTCCGGCCCGGTCATCGATTCGATGAAGGCCGCGCTCACCAAGCGCTCGCTGGACATGCTGGAAAAGCTGGCCGCCGACAAGCCCGAGCAGTACGCCACGTTCTGGAAGGAATTCGGCCAGGTACTGAAGGAAGGCCCGGCCGAGGACTACAACAACCGCGAGAAGGTGGCCGGCCTGCTGCGCTTCGCCTCCACCCGTGGCGACGGCGACGCGCAGAGCGTGTCGCTGGCCGACTACCTCGGCCGCATGACCGAAGGCCAGGACAAGATCTACTACCTGACCGGCGAGAGCTACAGCCAGGTACGCAACAGCCCGCACCTGGAAGTGTTCCGCAAGAAGGGCGTGGAAGTGCTGCTGCTGACCGACCGCATCGACGAGTGGCTGATGGGCTACCTGACCGATTTCGACGGCAAGGGCTTCGTCGACATCGCCCGTGGCGACCTCGACCTGGGCGCGCTGGAAACCGAAGCGGACAAGCAGGAGCAGGAAGCGGCGGCCAAGGACAAGCAGGGCCTGGTGGAGCGCCTGAAGACGGTGCTGGGCGACGATGTGGCCGAAGTGCGCGTGTCGCATCGCCTGACCGATTCGCCGGCGGTGCTGGCCATCGGCGAACAGGACCTGGGCCTGCAGATGCGCCAGATCCTGGAAGCCAGCGGGCAGAAGGTGCCGGACAGCAAGCCGGTGCTGGAGATCAACCCGGGCCACCCGCTGATCGCCAAGCTGGATGCCGAAGCCGATGGCACGCGCTTCGACGACCTGGGCCGAGTGCTGTTCGACCAGGCCGCACTGGCCGCCGGTGACAGCCTGAAGGACCCGGGCGCCTATGTGGCGCGCCTGAACAAGCTGCTGCTGGAACTGTCGGCCTGACCGACAGGGTGGTCGCCGGGCATGGCCCGGCGCTACCGGGCGCTGGTGGATGCCAACCTTGGTTGGCATTCCTGCTCTGGTAGATCCCAACCTTGGTTGGCGCTCCTGCTCTGGTAGATGCCAACCTTGGTTGGCGCTCCTGCTCTGGTGGATGCCAACCTTGGTTGGCGCTCCAAAGGCGTGCCAACCAAGGTTGGCACCCACCAACGCGGGTCGAGCGTGTCAACCAAGGTTGACACCCACCAAAGCCGGTCGCCTCAGGCTTCCCAATCCAGCAGCGAGCCCAGCATCTGGTCCTGGCGGCGGATCACCGTGGCGTTGGCGGCGAACGCCACCACATCGGCCCGGGCCGCCAGCAGGTCACCCAGCGGCGCGCCGGATGCGGTGCCGATGGTCGTCACCACAGCCTGCACTCCGCCCTGCTCCACCGCACCACGCTGCAGCTGCAGGCGCTGGGCATCGGGGGCCGCCAGGTTGGCCACGTTGTGCGCGGCCACCTGCACGCCCTGCTGGGCCGCGCGCATTCCGCCGAGGGCCATTCCCATCACATTGTTCATGGCGGTCTCCGGGCCAGCCTGCGCGGCCCTCCGGACCGGTTAACGGCCGGCAGGCCGCGTCCTTGAGTCCACATCGGCCCGACAGGCCCGAGTGGTAGCATATCCCTCTGATTTCAGCGCCTTTTGCCAATGCTCAGTTTTTTCCGTCGCAAGAAGCCCCAGGACGCCCCCGCAACGGAGGCGCCCAAGACCCAGCACTACTCGGCTGAAGAGCTGGCGGCGGCATTCCCGTCCGCTGCCCCGGTCGACGAAGCCCCGGCCGCTCCGCTAGCCGCGCCGACGCCTGCACCTGCGCCCGTCGCAGTGCCCGAAGCGCCGGCCGCCGCACCGGCACCGCCGGCTGCGGAACGCGTCATCGCCGCAGAGGACTTCGAAGCCGAAGCCCTGGCCGCTGCTGCCGTGCTCGCGCCGCTGGCGCCGGTCACCCCGGCCGAAGCACCGGCTGCGCCCGCCGCTGATCTGCCGGTGCTGGTCGACGCCGCCCCGGCTCCGGCCGGCAAGCCGGGCTGGCGCGAACGCCTGCGCAACAGCGTCATCGCACGCAGCTTCGGCGGCCTGTTCTCGCGCAACCCCAAGCTCGACGACGACCTGCTGGACGAGCTGGAAACCGCGCTGATCACCGCCGACGTCGGCGTGGGTGCCACCACCGACCTGGTAGAGGGCCTGCGCAAGCGCATGAAGTCGCGCGAATTCGCCGACGCCAATGCGCTGCTGGCCGCGCTGCGCAGCGAACTGATCGCGATCCTGCAGCCGGTGGCCAAGCCGCTGGTGATCGATCGCAACGCCAAGCCCTTCGTGGTGCTCACCGTCGGTGTCAACGGCGTCGGCAAGACCACCACCATCGGCAAGCTGGCCAAACGCTTCAAGGACGACGGCCACAGCCTGATGCTGGCCGCCGGCGATACCTTCCGCGCCGCCGCCGTGGCCCAGCTGCAGGCCTGGGGCGAGCGCAACGGCGTGGCCGTGGTCGCCCAGGGGCAGAACGCCGATGCCGCATCGGTGGCATTCGATGCGCTGCAGGCCGGCAAGGCCCGCGGCACCTCGGTGCTGATCGCCGACACCGCCGGCCGCCTGCACACCCAGTCCGGGCTGATGAACGAACTGGGCAAGATCCGCCGCGTGCTCGGCAAGATCGACCCCACCGCCCCGCACGAAGTGCTGATGGTGATCGATGGCACCACCGGCCAGAACGCGCTGTCGCAGCTGCGCCAGTTCAATGCCGCGGTGAACGTGACCGGCCTGGTGGTGACCAAGCTGGACGGCACCGCCAAGGGCGGCGTGGTGTTCGCGCTGGCCCGCGAGTTCGGCATCCCGATCCGCTTCGCCGGCATCGGCGAGCGCCCGGAAGATCTGCGCGTGTTCGATCCGGAAGCCTTCGTCGACGCCCTGCTGCCTGAAGCGCTGGGCGGCTGATACACCGCGCAGCCACCCGTGGGGTGGTTCTACTGGAACCGGTAGAGCCACTCCAAGGTGGCTGCCCTCCTCCGGAACACCGATGCCACGCCAGCCGCACGCCAGCGCCGACACTGCCCAGCAAGACGGCTTCGTTGCCCGCCTGCTGCACTGGTTCGACGGCCACGGCCGCCACGACCTGCCCTGGCAGCACCCGCGCAGCCCGTACCGGGTCTGGCTGTCGGAGATCATGCTGCAGCAGACCCAGGTGGCCACGGTCATCCCGTATTTCCAGCGGTTCCTGCAGCACTTCCCGACCCTGCCCGACCTTGCCGCGGCCAGCAACGACGCGCTGATGGCGCAGTGGGCCGGGCTCGGCTACTACGCCCGCGCACGCAACCTGCACGCCGCGGCCAAGCGCTGCGTGGAACTGCACGGCGGCGACCTGCCGCGCGATTTCGATGCACTGCACGCGCTGCCCGGCATCGGCCGCAGCACCGCTGGCGCGATCCTCAGCCAGGCCTGGAACGACCCGTTCGCAATCCTCGACGGCAACGTCAAGCGCGTACTCAGCCGCTACCACGGCATCGACGGCTTCCCCGGCCTGCCGGCCATCGAGAAGCAGCTGTGGGCGATCGCCGAGGCACATGTGGCGCAGGTCCCAGCCGGACGCATGGCCGACTACACCCAGGCGCAGATGGACCTGGGCGCGACCGTCTGCAGCCGCGCGAAACCGGCCTGCGTGATCTGCCCGCTGCACGACGACTGCATTGCGCGCCGCGAAGGCCGCACTGCCGAACTGCCCACGCCCAAGCCCGGCAAGACGCTGCCCGAACGCGAAGCGGTGGCGCTGCTGCTGCGCGACGCCCGGCAGCGCGTACTGCTGCAAAAGCGGCCGGACACCGGCATCTGGGCACAGCTGTGGACCCTGCCACAGGCGGAGGCCGGCAGCGTGCTGCAGGACTGGTTCGATGCGCACGTCGACGGCTCACTGGAAGATGCCGAGGAACTGCCGGTGCTGCAGCACACCTTCAGCCACTACAAGCTGCATCTGCAGATACTGTCGCGGCAGGTACACGGGCTGCGCGTGGAGGAACCCACGCTGCGCTGGGTCGCCGCCGACGAACTTCCCGCGCTGGGCCTGCCCGCGCCGATCCGCAAGCTGCTCGATGGCGCCACCATCAAAGCGCCAAAACGAAATTCCAAGAAACCCCGCAACCACGAGTGAGTGCCATGTCCCGAACCGTCTTCTGCCAGTACGAACAACGCGATGCCGAGGGCCTGGACTTCGTGCCCTACCCCGGCGAACTGGGCCAGCGCATCTTCAACAACATCGGCAAGCAAGCCTGGGCGGCTTGGCTGGCGCACCAGACCATGCTGATCAACGAAAACCGCCTTTCGCCCCGCACGCCGGAGCACCGCGCGTTCCTGGAAGGCGAACTGGTCAAGTTCCTGTTCGAGAGGGACGCAGAAAAGCCGGCCGGCTTCACCCCCGAAGCCTGATACACCGGTAGTGCCGGCCGCTGGCCGGCAACACGGCATCTGCCCGGAGCCGGCCAGCGACCGGCACTACCCCGCTATTTCGTGTCTTCCTCGCGATCCTGCACCTGCGCCTGGCGCAGCTCCTGCTCGGACGCGCGCAACGCCTTCACGTCCAGCTTGCGGATGCTCTTGATGAAGCACGGCATGCGTGGGCCGCCCGTGGGGTCGCGCACCAGCACCTTGTCGAAGCGCGTCGAAACGCGATTCATCTGGCTGGTCAGGCCGATGGCGGTGGCAAACGTCAGGTCCTGGCAGGGGCCGTTCAACTCCAGCAGATAGGCTTCGCTGGGGCGGGTCCATACCGCCAGCGCGCTGTCTCCCAGTTCGGTCCAGCCATTGAGGCTGCCGAAGAACTGCATGTCGTTCTGCTGCGCACCGGCATGCGCACGGTACAGGTCCAGCTTCTCGGCACTGCTGAGCCGGCCGGTGGTCGCACAGGCGGCCAGGGCCAGGCAGAGGCCGGCCATCAGGATCGGGGTCTTCATGGCGATCTCCTCGGGGTACTGTCGCCATCATGCGCCTGCCAGAGTGGCGCCCGTGCGACGACCGGGAGCCCCATTCAGGCGGCGGTCGGCGGTCGACCAAGGTCGACCTCCATCAAGGCAGGCCCAGGACTCCGGAATCCGGTAGTCGCCAACCTTGGTTGGCGCTTGCCCCGCAGGAGCAGCCGACCAAGGTCGGCTTCCACCCAAGCGGGACCAGCGGCTCAGACGTCAGCGTGGGCCAATGCGTGCAGCCGCCCTTCGCGCAGTTCCAGCACCCGATCAAGGCGACGCGCCAGGCTGCGGTCGTGGGTGACCAGCACCAGGCTGGTGTGGCGGGCGCGGTTGAGTTCCAGCATCAGCTCGAACACGGTGCCGGCGGTGCGGTCATCCAGGTTGCCGGTCGGCTCGTCGCCAAGCACGCAGGCCGGGTGGTTGACCAGTGCACGCGCCACGGCGGCACGCTGGCGTTCGCCACCGGACAGCTCGCCCGGCTTGTGGTCCAGGCGATGGCCGAGACCGACCGCCTCCAGCAGGGCCGTTGCCCGGCTGGACGCCTCGGCCACGGCGGTACCGGCCAGCAGTACCGGCATCATCACGTTTTCCAGCGCGGTGAATTCCGGCAGCAGGTGATGGAACTGATAGACAAAGCCCAGCGCCTGGTTGCGCAGCAGGCCGCGCGCGGTATCCGACAGCGCCGACATGCGCTGGCCGGTCACATAGACTTCGCCGGCGGTTGGAACATCCAACCCACCCAGCAGGTGCAGCAGCGTGCTCTTGCCGGCGCCGGACGCACCGATGATCGCCACCGTCTCGCCAGCGGTCACGGTCAGGTCCAGGCCATCGAACACCGGGGTCTGCATGCGCCCTTCGGCGTAGGTCTTGCCCAGTGCTTCGGCGCGGATCACTTCATCGCCGCGGTTGAAGACCTTATTCATAGCGCAGGGCCTCCGCCGGCTGGGTGCGTGCTGCCCGCCAGGCGGGATACAGGGTGGCCAGGAAGCTCATCAGCAGCGCGACCACGGTGATCGCCACCACGTCGCCGGTCTGCATGTCGGTCGGCAGGCCGGTGATGTAGTACACGTCCTCAGGCATCAGCTTGACGTTGAACACCGCCTCGATGGCACCGAGGATGCGTTCGAGGTTGAGGGTCAGGGTGATGCCGCCGATCAGCCCGGCCAGGGTGCCGAAGATGCCGATCAGCGAACCCTGCACCATGAACACCTGCATCACCCCGCCCGGGGTAAGGCCGAGGGTGCGCAGGATCGCGATATCGGCCTGCTTGTCGGTGACCAGCATCACCTGCGAGGACACCAGGTTGAACGCACCCATCGCGATGATCAGCGACAGCAGGATGCCCATCACCACCTTCTCCATGCGCAGCGAGTGGTAGAGGTTGGCATTCTGCTGGGTCCAGTCACTCACACGGTAGGCGCCACCGAGGCTCTGCGCCAGGTCCACGCCCACCTCCAGCGAGCGGTCCATGTCGTGCAGCTTCAGCCGCACGCCGGTGGCACCGTCACTGCGCAGCACGCGCTCCAGGTCCTGCATGTTGGCGAAGCCGACGCCACGGTCGACCTCGTTATAGCCGGCTTCGAAGATGCCGCTGACGGTGAAACGCTTCATCCGCGGCACTGCGCCGGCAGGCGTGCCCTGCACTTCGGCGAAGGTCACCAGTACCTGGTCGCCGACGTCCACGCCCAGCCAGATCGCCAGCTCCTTGCCCAGCAGCAGGTTGAAGCTGCCCGGCTTGAGGCTGTCATAGCTGCCCTTGGTGACCTTCTTGTCGATCACCGACACCTTCGGCTCCAGCGCCGGGTCGATGCCCTGGATGATCGCGCCCTGGACGCGCGGGCCACTGATCATCGACTGGATCTCGATGTACGGCGCGGCACCCGCCACGCGCGGGTCCTTGCTGGCGATGTCGACCACACGCATCCAGTCCGGCATCGGCTCGCCGTCGCGACTGATGGTGGTGTGCGCGGTCATCTGCAGCAGGCGGCTGCGGATTTCCTTCTGGAAACCGCTCATCACGGCCAGGGTAGTGATCAGCACCGTGACGCCGAGCGCGATGCCCAGGATCGATGCCATCGAGATGAAGGAGATGAAGCCGTTGCGGCGCTTGGCGCGCAGGTAGCGCAGGCCGATCGCCACGGGGATGGGTTTGAACATGCAGGCACGCCAGTCAATTCAGCTTATGGTGCCATCGTACGCGGCCGACGGGAAACGGCACGTGCGGCCACGGCCAGTCGCAGTTCACGTCGCTGCCCGGAATCGAGCACATCCGGCCAGAACAACAGGTGCCGGCGGCGTCGGCCCTCACGCCAGGACAACAACAGCCAGGCACCACGCACCACCAGCCGTGGCACATCAATGTCCTGCCCAGCCACCTGCAGCGGCTCGGGAAGCGGCGGCAGCCGCACCCGCAGGCGCGGCCTGCGCAGCCGCCAGGCCAGCTCGGCCAGGCCAAGGCCCCAGGCCAGCAGCACGGCAGGGATCAGCAGGCGCGGCGGCAGCTCCGAGGCGCGCAGCAGCCAGGGCGCGGCCAGCAGCACCGCCAGCTGGGCGGCGGCCTGCAGCCGCGAGGGACGCCACTCAAGGCTTGAGGGCGAGGATCTTCTGCATGAGAGGGATCGCGTGCGCATGCGGGCAGGCCTCATAGCCCATGAACCAGCGCCACAACTTATCGTCCTCGCAATCGAGCAGGAACAGGAAAACCTCGCGCTCTTCGGTCGGCGCAGTGCTCCATTCGTGGTCCAGGTAACGGCCGAACAACTGGTCCAGTTCGCGCATGCCGCGGCGGCAACGCCAGCGCAGCTTCTTCAGCAGAACATCTTCTTCCATCGTGCTTCTCCAGATACAGCAAAGCCACGCATGGCGTGGCTCTGCTGGGGTCATGCAACTACCCGGCGCCGTATCAGGCGCGGCGTTCCATCATCAGCTTCTTGATCTCGGCGATCGCCAGCGCCGGGTTCAGGCCCTTCGGGCAGGTCCGGGCGCAGTTCATGATGGTGTGGCAGCGGTACAGCTTGAACGGATCTTCCAGATCGTCCAGGCGCGCACCGGTGTCCTCATCGCGCGAGTCGATGATCCAGCGGTAGGCCTGCAGCAGGATCGCCGGGCCCAGGTAGCGCTCGCCGTTCCACCAGTAGCTCGGGCAGCTGGTCGAGCAGCAGGCGCACAGGATGCACTCGTACAGGCCATCCAGCTTCTTGCGGTCTTCCGGCGACTGCAGGCGCTCACGGTCCGGCGGTGCCGGGGTCTGGGTGCGGATCCACGGCTTGATCGAGGCGTACTGCGCGTAGAAGTGGGTCAGGTCCGGAACCAGGTCCTTGACCACGTTCATGTGCGGCAGCGGATAGATCGGCACTTCCTTCTTGCCGCAGTCCGAGATGGCTCGGGTGCAGGCCAGGGTGTTGGTGCCGTCGATGTTCATCGCGCACGAGCCACAGATACCTTCGCGGCAGGAGCGGCGGAAGGTCAGGGTCGGGTCGATCTCGTTCTTGATCTTGATCAGGGCGTCCAGGACCATCGGGCCACAGGCGTCCAGATCGACTTCATAGGTATCGGTGCGCGGGTTGCTGTCGTCGTCCGGACTCCAGCGGTAGATCTTGAAGGTGCGCACGTTCTTGCCGCCGTTCTTGACGGGGAAGTGCTTGCCCTTCGTGATCTTGGAATTCTTGGGGAGTGAAAACTCGGCCATGGCTGCTCTCGTTGGCTCAGGCGGCCCGCGCCCGTGGGCGCGGATTGCATGGTAGGCGGGGTCGGATCAGTACACGCGCGGCTTCGGCGGCACTACGGACACGTCGTCGGTCAACGTGTACATGTGCACCGGACGGTAGTCGAAGCTGCACTTGCCCTTCTCGTCGACGCTGACCAGGGTGTGCTTCTGCCAGTTGACGTCGTCGCGGTCCGGGAAGTCCTCGTGCGCATGCGCGCCGCGGCTTTCCTTGCGCTGTTCGGCCGAGTTGATCGTCGCCACCGCGTTGAGCAGCAGGTTGTTCAGCTCGTAGGTCTCGATCAGGTCCGAGTTCCACACCAGCGAACGGTCGGAGACCTTCACGTCCTGGAACGAGTCGAAGATCTTGTCCATCTTCTCGCAGCCTTCCTTCAGCGTCTGGCTGGTGCGGAAGACGGCCGCGTCGGCCTGCATGGTGCGCTGCATGCGATCGCGGATGACCGAGGTCGGGGTATCGCCGTTGGCGTGGCGCAGCTTGTCCAGCAGGCCCAGTGCCTTGTCGCAGGCATCGGCCGGCAGCGGCTTGTGCGATGCGCCCGGCTTGATGGTCTCGGCGCAGCGGTTGGCCACCGCACGACCGAACACCACCAGGTCCAGCAGCGAGTTCGAGCCCAGGCGATTGGCGCCATGCACGGACACGCAGGCCGCTTCGCCGATGGCGTACAGGCCCGGCACCACCGCATCGGGGTTGTCGCCGACCTTGCGCACGACTTCGCCGTGGTAGTTGGTCGGGATGCCGCCCATGTTGTAGTGCACGGTCGGGATGACCGGGATCGGCTGCTTGTGCACGTCGACGCCGGCGAAGATGCGGGCGCTCTCGGCAATACCCGGCAGCTTCTCGTCGATCACGCCCGGGCCGAGGTGGGTCAGGTCGAGCAGGATGTGGTCCTTGTGCTCGCCGACGCCGCGGCCTTCGCGGATCTCGATGGTCATCGAACGGCTGACCACGTCGCGCGAGGCCAGGTCCTTGTAGTGCGGTGCGTAGCGCTCCATGAAGCGCTCGCCGCTGCTGTTGCGCAGGATGCCGCCTTCACCGCGGACACCCTCGGTGATCAGGCAGCCGGCGCCGTAGATGCCGGTCGGATGGAACTGCACGAACTCCATGTCCTGCATGGCGATGCCGGCACGCATGGCCAGGCCGCCACCGTCGCCGGTGCAGGTGTGCGCCGAGGTGGCGCTGAAGTAGGCACGGCCGTAACCGCCGGTGGCCAGCACCACGCCCTGGGCGCGGAACAGGTGCAGGGTGCCATCGGACATGTCCAGGGCCAGCACACCGCGGCAGGCGCCCTCTTCATCGAAGATCAGGTCGAGCGCGAAGTACTCGATCATGAAGCGAGCGTCGTGCTTCAGCGACTGCTGGTACAGGGTGTGCAGCATCGCGTGGCCGGTACGGTCGGCCGCCGCGCAGGTACGCTGCGCCGCCGGGCCTTCGCCGTACTTGGTGGTCATGCCACCGAACGGACGCTGGTAGATCTTGCCTTCGGCGGTGCGCGAGAACGGCACACCGTAGTGTTCGAGCTCGATGATGGCCGGGATGGCCTCACGGCACATGTATTCGATGGCGTCCTGGTCGCCCAGCCAGTCCGAACCCTTGATGGTGTCGAAGAAGTGGTAGCGCCAGTCGTCCTCGCCCATGTTGGCGAGTGCGGCCGAAATACCGCCCTGGGCGGCAACGGTGTGCGAACGGGTCGGGAAGACCTTGGTCAGGCACACGGTCTGCAGGCCCTTGGCGGCCAGGCCGAACGTGGCGCGCAGGCCGGCGCCGCCGGCGCCGACCACGACCATGTCGTACTTGTGTTCGGTGATCTTGTAAGCGGACATCTAATCTGGATTCCTGTGTTGGTGCCTGGGCTCAGGCAACGCCGAGGGCGATGCGGCCCACCGCAAACACACTGACGATCATGCCGAGCACGGCGACGAACTTCACCGCGGTCTGCAGCACCAGGGCCAGCAGCGATTCGTGGATGTAATCTTCCAGCACGACCTGCATGCCGAGCTGCGCGTGCCAGAACATGGCGATCAGCAGGCCGATCAGCGGCACGGCATTCCACGGCTTGGCCACGGCGGCGGCGGCGGTCGCGTAGTCCGAACCCAGCAGGCTCAGCACGAAGACCAGGAACCAGATGCCCAGCACCACCAGGGCGGCGGCGGTCAGGCGCTGGTGCACGAAGTGTTCGGTGCCGGTCTTGGCCGAACCAAGGCCGCGCACGCTCTTCAACGGGGTACGGAACCTGCTCACGCGGCACCTCCGAACATCACATAGGCCCACACCAGCAGGGTGATCACCAGGCTGCCGGTGACCGACAGCCAGCTGCTGCGGATGAAGGCGGGAATGCTGAAGCCGATGGCGAAGTCCTGCACCACATGGCGGATGCCATTGCACAGGTGATAGGCGAACGACCATGTCCACGCGAACAGGAACACGCGGCCATACCAGGCCCCGGCATGGCCGGTGAAGCAGTTCCAGGACTCGGGCCCCATCATCAGGGCCAGCAGGCCCGCGGCGATGATGAGGGCACCAACAGACAGAAAGACGCCAGTGGCTCGATGCAGGATCGAGGTGGCCATCTGAATCTGCCAGCGATACACCTGAAGGTGCGGGGAAAGTGGGCGTTGTCTGGTCGCCATTCGCTGGGCTCGTTGTCTCGGCTGGGCGGCACGCGGCCGCGTTGGCTCAATGCTGATCAGAAATCGATGCAGCGTCCGTTTTTCTCCCAATCGCCGTACCGCACCGGATCAAGTCCGCCGCGGCCGCCGAATTCCTCTGCTTTTTCCTGTTCCACGGGCACGGGTGCCGCGGGGACCAGCGGGGCTTCAGATTCGTCGTCGGGAGTGGGGGTTGTTTGGCCTATCATGTTCGGTCTCGCAACGCACAAATTTTAGACCTCGTTCACGTGCCTGACAACCTGCCCCCTGCTTTCGTCGGATATCCGCGCCTTCCCGGCCACCAGCTGCTGAGCCTGCAGGGTGTCGATGCGGCCGTTTTCGCCCACGCCCAGTTCAGCAGCGATGTCACTGCCCTGCCCCTGCTGCACTGGCAGTGGAGTGCCTGGCTGAGTGCCAAGGGCCGCACCCTGGCGGTGTTCCAGCTGCTTCGGCTGGCCGAAGACCATGTGATGCTGGTGCTGGCCGACGGCGATGCCGATGCGATTGCGTCGCAACTGCAGCGCTTCGTGTTCCGCCGCAAGGTGAAGGTGCTGGTGCGCAGCGAACTGGCGGTGGCCGGCGCCTTCACCGCGCCCGAGGCCGCCAGTGGCGCCGCCATTGCGCACGCCGCAGGTGACGGCTGGGAACTGGACCTGGGCAGCGATGCCCTGCCGCGCACCCTGCGCATCGGCGCTACCGACGCCTTCGCCGCCGGCAGCGAGGCCGATGAGGCGGCCTTCGCCCTGGCCTGGCGCCAGGCCGACCTGCGCTACGGCCTGCCCCGGCTTGAGGAAAGCCAGCGCGAGGTGTGGACTCCGCAGCAACTGGGGCTGGATCGCCTGAACGGCTACAGCGTGAAGAAGGGCTGCTACCCGGGCCAGGAGATCGTCGCCCGCACCCACTTCCTCGGCAAGGCCAAGCGCGCGGTGCAGCTGCTGCATGCCGCGGCGCCGGCGCAGGCCGGTGATGGCGTGCAGCAGGACAGCGCGACGCTGGGCACGATCGCCAGCGTAGCCGGTGACCTGGCGCTGGCGGTGTTGCCGTTGGAGGCCAGTGACGCCGATCTGCAGGTCGGCGATGCCGTCGCGCAGCGCATGCCGTTGCTGGACGGATTGGCGCGCTGAATCCACCCGACGCTTCGGTGGGTGCGGACCGTTGGTCCGCACGCCTTCGGCGAATGAATGGTAGTGCCGGCCGCTGGCCGGCACTACCCGTTACAGGCGCTCGCCGGTTTCCGGGTTGAAGAAATGCAGCCCCTGCGGGTGGATCGCCACGCGGATCTGCTCACCCACCGCCGGCAGTACCTGCGGCGCTACGCGCATGGTCAGCGCATGCTGGCCACTGCTCAGGTTGACGAAGATCTCGTTGCCGACCGGTTCGATGCCTTCGATGCGCGCGTTGAACGCATGCGCATCGTCGGCGGTCGCCGGCTGCAGGTGCTCGGGGCGCACGCCCACCGCGATCGGCTTCTGCAGCCACGCCGGATCGATCGTGGCCTGGCCCAGCGGCGCGCGCCATTCGCCGTCAACCACGGTCACGCCACCGGCATCGCCCTGCAGCGTGCCACGCAGCACGTTCATCGCCGGGCTGCCAAGGAAGCCGGCCACGAACAGATTGGCCGGGCGGTCGTACAGCGCCATCGGCGTGTCGATCTGCTGGATGACGCCGTCCTTCAGCACCACGATGCGCTGGCCCAGGGTCATCGCTTCGACCTGGTCATGGGTCACGTAGATCATGGTGGTGCCCAGCTTGCGGTGCAGCTGCGCGATCTCGGTCCGCACACTGTGGCGCAGCTTGGCATCCAGGTTCGACAGCGGCTCGTCGAGCAGGAACACCGCCGGCTCGCGCACCAGCGCGCGGCCCAGCGCAACACGCTGGCGCTGGCCGCCGGACATCGCCTTGGGCAGCTTGTCCATCATCTCGGTCAGGCCCAGCGTCTGCGCCGCCTCGGCGATGCGCCTGTCGATCGTCGCCTTGTCATGGCCGCGCAGCTTCAGGCCGAAGGCCAGGTTCTCGGCCACGGTCATGTGCGGGTACAGCGCGTAGCTCTGGAACACCATCGCGATGTCGCGATCCTTCGGCGCCACGTCGTTGACCACGCGATCGCCGATGGTCAGCGTGCCGCCGCTGATCTCTTCCAGCCCAGCCACCATCCGCAGCAGGGTCGACTTGCCACAGCCGGACGGGCCGACCAGCACCATCAGCTCGCCATCGGCGACCTCGAAGCTGGCGTCCTTCACCGCGACCTGGCCGTTGTCATAGACCTTGCGCACACCCTGCAACTGCACTTTTGCCATATCACCTAATCCGGTCCGCCCGAAGCCGGGCTGTCTTTTGGGACTGCCTCGGCCCTCCCGATGGCAGTGATGATTGCGCGCCCACCGCATGGCGGCGAGCACTGCAATCGAATACAGTTGCGCATTCTGCCATGTAAACGTTTTCACGTGGCACTATCCGATGATCGGTGCGCACCGATCTGCGTCGGCGATTGAACGAAGGTTCCGCCGAGGTAGTGGTTTCGATTGGAACGGTCTTCCGGAGCCCCGGGAAACCCGCCCGACGAACCTCGGACAGGCAGTTGCGCGGATGTCCCCCGAACCCAGCCATGAAGCGATTGACAACGATGTCACCCGGATCTGAAACTCGAGCGATGCACGACACCCTCTTCCTGTTCGGTGCCACAGGTGATCTGGCCCAGCGCTACCTGTTCCCTTCGCTGCTTCGCCTGCTCGGCGACGGCCTGCTGCCGGAGGACTTCCGCATCCGCGCACTGGCCCTGTCCGGGCATGACACCGAAGCCTTCCATGACATCCTGCGGCCGCGCCTGCAGCAGGCCATGCCGATGGCTACGCAGGACGACATCGCCGGGCTGCTGCGCCGCATCGACTACCGCTCGGTGGACCTGCGCGACGTCGACTCGGTCGCCGCCGCGGTCTCCGACCTGGTGCACCGCAAGTGCGTCAGCTACCTGGCCATCCCGCCGGGCCTGTACATCTCCACCTGCGAAGGCCTGGCCAAGGGCGGCGCCCTCGCCGCGCCGGCACGGCTGATGCTGGAAAAGCCGATCGGCAGCGACAGCGAAAGCGCTGAAGAGATCATCTCCACCATCGGCCAGTGGATCGACGAGGACCGCGTGTTCCGCCTCGACCACTACCTGGGCAAGGCGGCGGTGCAGAACCTGATCGCGCTGCGCTTCGGCAACACGCTGCTGGAAGCAGTGTGGAACCGCAACTACATTGAATCGGTGCACATCCTGGTCGCCGAAAGCGAAGGCGTGGATGGCCGCGACGCCTACTACGCCCGTTCCGGTGCGCTGCGTGACATGGTCCAGAGCCATATCCTGCAGCTGCTGTGCATGGTGGCGATGGAGCCGCCGGCCTCGCTGGAAGCCGACCGCATCCGCGACGAGAAGGTCAAGGTGCTGCGCGCCCTGCGCCCGCTCGATGCCAAGCACGCCGCGCGTGACAGCATCCGTGGCCGCTACACCGCCGGCACCATCAACGGCCAGCCGGCCCAGGCCTACCAGCCGCCGGAAGGCAGCGACGTGGAAACCTTCGCCGGCGTCACCGCGCATATCGACAACTGGCGCTGGAGCGGCGTGCCGTTCCACCTGGTCACCGGCAAGCGCCTGCCCGAGCGCACCACCCGCGTGGTGGTCACGCTGAAGCCGGTCACCCACTGGCTGTTCGAGCGCCCGCAGCGTGCGCAGGCCGCACCGAACCGCCTGGTGTTCCAGCTGCAGCCGCAGGAGAACATCGAGCTGGGCCTGATGAGCAGCCTGGCCGGCCCGGAATGGGGCGCGCTGGAACTGCATCCGCTGGAACTGGAACTGTCGGTGCCGACCGGCCTGCACCGCCGCATCGCCTACGAACGCCTGTTCCTGGATGCCTTCAACGGCAACCACACGCTGTTCGTGCGCGACGACGAAGTCCGCGCGGCCTGGGCATGGATCGACAGCGTCGCCGATGCCTGGAAGGAAGCCAGGCTGCCGCTGGAACCCTACCCCGCCGGCCAGTGGGGCCCGGGCAACGCAACGGAGTTCCTGCCGCAGGGCGTGGATGCGCCGGACAGTGGAGCCTCGGCATGAGTGTCGGCTCGCAGCCGGTGCTGGTCGCCGACATCGGGGGCACCAATGCCCGTTTCGCACTGGCCGATACCTCGCTGGACGCGCCGCTGCTGAAGGACAGCATCCGCGAATACGCAGTGGCGGAGTTCCCGTCGCTGGGCGACGCCGCACGTCATCACCTCGAACAGATCGGTGCCAGCGCGGGCCGTGGCGTGTTCGCGGTGGCGGGCCGTGTCGATGGTGACGAGGCACGCATCACCAACCACCCGTGGGTGATCTCGCGCAGCCGCACCGCGGCGATGCTCGGCTTCGACGAACTGCACCTGATCAACGACTTCGCCGCACAGGCGATGGCAATCTCGCTGCTGCAGCCGGAAGACGTGATCCAGGTCGGTGGCGCGGCATGGGTACCAGGCAAACCCGGACAGCCGCGCAACTACGCGGTGATCGGACCCGGCACCGGACTCGGCGTCGGCGGCCTGATCCTTCGCCATGGCCGCTGCTATCCGCTGGAAACCGAAGGCGGCCATGTCAGTTTCCCGCCGGGAACGCCGGAGGAGATCCGCATCCTGGAGATCCTGTCCGAGCAGTTTGGGCGCGTCTCCAACGAACGGCTGATCTGCGGCCCTGGCCTGGTCAACATCCATCGCGCCGTGTGCGAGATGGCCGGCATCGATCCGGGCCAGCTGCAGCCGGTGGACGTGACCGCACGTGCGCTGCATGGCGACCCGCAGGCGATGCGCACCGTGGACGTGTTCTGCGCCGTGTTCGGCGCGATCGCCGGTGACCTGGTGCTGACCCAGGGCGCCTGGGACGGCGTGTTCCTGACCGGCGGCCTGACCCCGAAGATGCTTGATTCGCTGCAGCACTCCGGGTTCCGCCAG